>CALMYL010000007.1 GCA_937873695.1 uncultured Ignavibacteria bacterium | reverse complement strand
AAACACAAATTTAATAAACAATTGTGAGGCTTGCACTTTTTAACATACTATCTTACCAAGGGGGAGTGGGCTTTAGCCCGAGGGGGTCTTACATTTTAAAAGCGTTAACCACGAATTTCACAAATTTCCACGAATTTTATTTTAGTAGCACAGACATTTGTGTGACCTTTAGGCCTGTCTGTGCAGATTTTTGTGGCATTGGATTTAAGTTTATAGCATGCGTTATTACTTCTCTTATATTGTTGTCATCCCTGAATTCACCTTCAGCCACTTCTCTCTGCGTCTGTGGTCAGGCATAAGTTCGCCCATGCGTGAGTAAAAGCGCTTTGAGTGATCCTTAATTTCCAGGTGAACCAGCTCATGTACAATAACGTAATCTATCATCTCAGGGGGCATTATGACAAGCCGCCATGAGAAATTCAGATTCCCGCGCATTGAACATGACCCCCAGCGCGTCCTAGCGCTGTTAATTTTTATCGATGCAAACTTATAGCCGAAGGCTTCCGCTATCTCTTTAGTACGGGTTGTTATGTGGCGTTTGGCGAATTGTTTATAGAACCACTCTATGTAATGCTTCGGCGCCTCAAGACATTTTTCTGTAATGCGCAGCCTGCCTTCCGGAGTGAGCGCAATACGCGCCGTACTGCCCGGAACGATCTCAAGCGTATACGGCTTACCCGCAAACAGAAATTCTTCTCTGTTTACATATTGCTTAGGCTTATGTTTCTCTTTCAGCTCACTGAACTGCGCCAGCTTCTTTTCTATCCATGTGCGCTTTTCTTCTATGAACCGCTCAACATACCCCATGGAAACACCGTACGGTATCTTAACCGTTAGCGTTGCATCGCTGTTAACCTGCAATGCTATGGTTTTCCGTTTGGAGCGTATTATTTTATAGTTCATAATTATAATGAATCAAAACATAAATGCCAGACACAAAGACTCAAAGACACAAAGTAATGCCTTTTTTATTGTCATTCCTGCGAAAGCAGGAATCTTGTTTCTAAATAACTACAAAAAGCTTTAACCACGAATTGCACAAATTTCACGAACATTGTACATCCTCTCAAGACTAAATCAAAAAGGGAGGCTCACGCCTCCCCTATTATTCATTGTACATTGTTAATTGCTAATTGAAACTTAACTGCATCCGCTCGTATCGCCGCAGGTTATACACTTTAAGCATGTGCCGTTGCGCACCATGGTTAAGCTGCCGCATGACTGGCAGATATCGCCTGTATAGCCTTTTAATTTAGCCTGCTTTATCTTATCGGCTTCCTTGTGTGTGGTTGTTTCCTTAATTACCGCGGGACCCGTCATCTGTATCCCCAGGGCGCCGCCGGAAATGGTCTGCTGTGAGCTTACCGCCGATACATTCACGTTCTGCGGCTGAATATGAGGTGATGACTGCTCTGCTTTAATTGCGCTTTTGTTTGCCGGCTCATCAATAAAACGCTCTGAATAAATTTCCTCATCCTCGTAATCGGTTTCAGTATCAAGTTTGCTTATGCTGTCAATGGGGCTCGTTCTCATTTCAGTTTCCTGGGAAATGTGCGAGAGATCATTGCGGCTTAAGTATGTTACTGCAAGCTCACGGAAGATGTAATCAATGAGCGAGGTTGTCATCTTGATATTGGGATTACCAATAACTATGCCGTTTGGCTCAAACCTTGTGTAAACAAACGCGTCAACAAACTCCTCTAAGGGTACGCCGTGCTGTAAGCCCAGTGATACGGCTATAGCGAAGCAGTTCATTAAGCTTCTGAATGCCGCGCCTTCGCGGTGCATATCAATAAATATTTCGCCCAACTGCCCGTTTTCGTATTCACCCGTTCTTAAATATACTGAATGAGTGCCAATTTTAGCTTTTTGCGTGTAACCGCGTCTGCGGAACGGCAATTTGCGGCGTTTTGCGATGTAGCGGTGAATGATACGCTCCGCAATGCGGATAATATCATTGGGTTTGCTCATTGTATCGGCAATTTCTTCTGACTCATGTTCAAAATTATCATCATCGCTTACTGAGTTCAGCGGCTGTGAGAGCTTGCTGCCATCACGGTAAAGCGCATTGGCTTTAATTCCAAGCTTCCATGAAAGCAGGTAAGCGTGTTTCATATCCTCAATAGATGCCTCGTTGGGTAGGTTGATGGTTTTGCTGATAGCGCCGCTGATAAAAGGCTGCGCTGCAGCCATAATTTTTATGTGCGCATCCGCTGAAATGTAGCGTGTGCCTTTTTTACCGCATTTATTGGCGCAATCAAACACTGCGTAATGCTCTTCCCTTAAATTTGGGGCTCCTTCAACCGTCATAGTACCGCAAACGTAATCGTTTGCAGCCTCAATTTCCTCTTTTGTGAAGCCAAGTGTTTTTAAGATGTTAAAATTGTAGTCATCAAGCTGTTCATCCGTGAATCCAAGCGTATCTTTGCAGAAATCAGCGCCTAAAGTGTATTTATTGAACACAAAGTTGATATCAAATGCCGAAGGAAGTGATTTTTCAACCTGTGCAAGCACATCGGCTGTAAAGCCTTTTTCAGCAAGGCTTTGCGGATTAATTGCGGGGCAGCCGATAATAGAGCCGTGACCCGTGCAGTATTTTACTATATCGTGAATTTCGTTTTCTGTGTAGCCAAGTTTCTTTAACGCAGGCGGAACAGATTCATTGATAATTTTAAAATAACCGCCCCCTGCAAGTTTTTTGAATTTAACCAGCGCAAAATCGGGTTCAACCCCCGTAGTATCGCAATCCATAACCAAACCTATTGTGCCTGTAGGCGCAATTACAGTTACCTGCGCGTTGCGGTACCCGTAACGCTCACCAAGATCAAGTGCCATATCGCTGTCTTCTCTGGCAGCGTGCAGGAGAGGCTCAGGGCAGTATCTTTTGTTTATCCCAACAGGAGTTATGGATAGACCTTCATACTCTTCGTTAGGAACGTTATACGCAGCCCTGCGGTGATTCCTGATAACACGCAGCATGTTCTGTTCATTTTCTTTGAAGCGCGGGAAAGTGCCAAGCTCTTTAGCCATTTCTGCAGATGTTGCGTATGAGCGCATATGCAGAATTGATGTCAGCGCGCCTGTGATAGCCAGTGCTTCCTGGGAATCGTATGGAATACCCTGCATCATAAGCAGCGCGCCAAGGTTTGCGTAACCCAGGCCTAAAGTACGGTAATCATATGAAAGCTTCGCTATTTCTTTACTGGGGAACTGCGCCATAAGTACGCTTATTTCAAGCACAATTGTCCAGAGTCTTACCGCATGACGGTATGCTTCAATATCAAGCTCGGCTTTGTTTATATCGTAGAATTTAACCAGGTTTAAGCTGGCTAAATTACATGCTGTATCATCAAGGAACATATATTCACTGCAGGGGTTTGAAGCTTTTATTTCGCCGCCTGCGGGGCAAGTATGCCATTCATTAATAGTAGTGTGATACTGCATACCGGGGTCCGCGCTTGCCCATGCGCTGAAAGCTATCTGATCCCAAAGGTCGCGTGCTTTAAGTTTTTTGCATGCAACGGGGTCTCTGCCTTCTTTTTTAGCTTTGCTAAGCTCAACTCTCCAGTAAAGATTCCACATTCCGTCATTTTCAACGGCTTTCATGAATTCATTGGTGGCTCTTACACTATTATTGCTGTTCTGCCCAGAAACGGTGAGATAAGCTTCGCTGTTCCAGTCAGTATCGTAAGTTGGAATATGTACTTCTTTTACACCAAGCTTAGCCAGGTGGATAACTCTTTCGATATAATTTTCGGGTATAAGTGACTTTCTTGCATCACTTATTGCTTTTGCAAGATGTTTGTTCTGTTTCCTGTCAAACGGGTCGTTTTCAGGGTGAACTTCAAAACATGCTTTGATAACATTATTTAAATGTATATTCAGCAATTTAGAGCCGGTAACCAGGTCAGCTACTTTCTGCTCTTCAACAACTTTCCAGTTGATATACTCTTCAATATCCGGATGGTCCAGATCAAGCGTAACCATCTTTGCTGCGCGGCGTGTTGTACCGCCTGATTTTATCGCGCCGGCTGATCTATCGCCGATCTTTAAGAACGACATTAGGCCTGATGACTTTCCGCCGCCGCTTAATGGTTCATTGCTGCCCCTTAAGTTTGAAAAATTTGAACCTGTGCCTGAGCCGTATTTAAATAATCTCGCTTCACGGACCCAAAGATCCATAATACCGCCTTCGTTCACCAGGTCATCGCTTACTGACTGAATAAAGCACGCATGCGGCTGAGGATGTGTGTACGCATCCTCTGATTTTGCCAGTTCCCCGGTTTTGCCATCTACATAATAGTGGCCCTGCGCGGGTCCTGAAATACCATAAGCCCAGTTTAAGCCGGTATTAAACCATTGGGGTGAATTCGGTGCCGCCATCTGCTGAGCCAGCATATAACAATGCTCATTATAGAACGCCAAAGCGTCGCTTTCTGTGTTAAAATAGCCATATTTCCAGCCCCAGTAGGTCCAGCAGCCTGCCAAACGGTTAAAAACCTGGCGGCTATCTGTTTCTGATAGATAGCGGTCAGATTCCGGGATATCCTTCATGGCCTCCATATCCGGCTCACTTGCCTGCAGCCAAACGGGCACACCCTCTTCATGTACTCTTTTTAATACGCGCGGTATCCCGGCTTTGCGGAAATACTTTTGTGAAATAATATCGGTTGCTACCTGAGACCAGTGTTTGGGAACGACAATATCTATCATTTCAAAAACAATAGAGCCGTCCGGATTTCTTATTACAGATGTGCGTTTATCAAATTCAATTTTATCATAGGGATTGTTCGATTCTCCGGCAAACAGTCTGTCTATCTTCATGCGGTAAGTAATTAAAAATTTTCGGAATTCTTTTATTAAAATTTAACTCATCGTTAACACGGAAGTAACATCGTAATTCTATCTTGTAAAACAGAAGGGGTTTTTGCTTCTCCGAAGGAGCTCCTTTGGAGCTGTTCTTATCTAAAAAGCTTTCCTTATTTTCACCTTGATTAGCTTTCGTTAACGATTGGAAACAAAATTAACAGAACAAAACTATAAATGCAAATTACATCGTAAGAAAAAAATTTCCTAAATCTCTTGACAAGCCGTAAACCCTCTTGTACAGGCAGTTTCTAAAATCAGGAAAATTTTTTGACACAAAAAAATTTTTTTGGCAGGGAAATTGCTGGCTCTTTCCAAGGATATCCGTCAAGAAATCACTTGACCACAGTCGTTTTGATATTAAAAAATAATTTTGTAAGGATTTATGAAGACCGGGAAAAAAATTGTATAAATTTTCCCGGTTACTCTGCTATGATCTATCGTAATAAAAAATCAGCTTTGTAAAAATCACAGAATATTCTTCATTCACGGAAAAATTATTGCTGAAAATTTTTTTTATTAATAATAATTCTTCTGGCTGTAAAATAAAATCATTCAGGAAATAAAAATATCTGCTCAATAATTCTAAAGCGGTTCAGGTGCATCTTTAAAGTGAGAATATTTACCAAATACTTTTCCAAGAAAATATACAACCGGGATCATGATCTTCTTTACAAATGAAGGCATTTCAGGAAGATCATATTCGCTCTTATACCTGTAAATAAGGTAAGCCGCGTCAAACAGCGCCGGCTGGTGCTTCCCGGACTTCTTCTGGGCTGCAAATATGCCCGAAAGGAAAAAAATTATGGTATTAGCCGGTTTTATGTAGCCAACACAGTGTAGTTCGGTTGTGCCTGAATTCACGAATTTGTGGGCAACTCCCCTTTTAAACAGCGCAGTATCGCCAGCATGGGCTATTTTAGGTTCTTCTCCCGGGATCTGATACGTCATTTCTCCTGAAACTACGGTAAGTTCTTCATCCTGAAGCAAATGAGTATGCATCAGCGGCCCCGCTCCGGGTTTTACAAAATTTTCAGCGATAATTTTTTCTTCACCGTTCTCAATTTCACAGGCTTTGAAGATGAGCGTTTCACCCAAACCATTTTCTATTGTAACAGGATAGTTGTATTTCATTATTTGCAGAAATTGTTCAAAAAATTCTACAAATATATCATTTAAGAAACACTGAATCAAACTACGCGCGTATTAACAAAAAAAGGCATTCACTGAATACCCATTTTTGTTTTTTTCTGCATTTTATCAAACTTTGATCCGTCGTTCTAATCTCTTTAACCAGTTTTATTTAGAGCTGCCGGTAAATAAAATCCTGCAAATTGATCAGGAAAACCAGCCGGCAACAGTTCCCAGCGTATCGGAAACGAAGTCATTTACATTATCTACCGCTTCTTCCACCAGATCCTGTGCCTGCCTTCCGGTTTCCTCAACTGATCTTTTCATATCTTCTACTGCATTTTCTATACCCATGAACAGGTTTATCATCTCCTGCCCGAACCTGTCAAGCATTGAATCAGGGTCATTTGAATCAAGAAAATCTTTCAAACGTTTCCTTAATACCACAGGGTCGGAATCTTCGAACATTTTGTAAAATAGTTCATTGTTGGTTTTTCTGAGCCAGTTATTCCAATCCTGTCCGCTAAAAGTACTTAGTGAAGGCAGCGTTGCAGTATCCAGAAGTCTTTCAACATTAAGTATGCCTGCTCCGCTTTCGTTGGTTTTCCAGCCAGCAGGTACCGTTGCTGTGCTTTGAATATGAGCCAAAAATAGTTCCTGCAGTACAGCCCTTCCGTTTAGCCCGTTAATCAGGTTCTGTTTACCGTAACGCTGCAGCCACAAAGATGCCGCTCCAGCAGTTAACGCAACGGAAAATGAGCAGCCATTACCCTTGCCATCAATTATTTCTCGGCGGTTAGGTGATGAATCATCCCAATAAGCTGACCATACTTTTTCACCCGGTGCAGAAATAGCTATTTTTTTATCTTTTACACAATCAACCCAGGGTCTGTTCTGATCATTTGATGCACCAACAGCGATGCACTCAGGGTAACCTGCCGGGTAAACCAAAAATGGCCAATATTGACCCGCTGCAGCTACTACAATAGTATTATTATATACCGCATGAGCTACAACACACTCAAGCACGGGATTTGGATATCCGCCTACACTCAGAGATATAACGTCTGCATTCTGCTCTGTGGCGTACCATATCGCCCGTGCAACATCTGTATCCAGTATTAACGCTACTCCTGTCTGGTCAACAGGCTGTTCATGGATTGTTCTGATGGAAATGATCTTTGCACCAGGTGCTATGCCGGTTAACTGATTAGGGTTGTTAGGGTTACCACCGCTAACAATTATACTTGAGGTAGATGTACCGTGGAAATGAAACGGCATTGTTGAATCCAGCGGTTCTTCAGCGGTATCTTCATTGTTGAAAACGTTCCAGTCTTTGGTCAGATCAAAGTTCGGGCTTGCGGGATTCGTTTGAATATTCGTAAAATTCAATTCACTGTGCGGTGTCCAGCCGCTATCGGGATGCGCAATGACCACTCCGCTGCCGTTAATTCCAGGCGGGATGTTTATTGCTTTCATGTTATCTAACATCCAGTTTTTTGGCAAATTGTTGCTGCCTGAACCAGGTGCACCCGAAAACAGCTGAAACCTTCTGAATTCCGACGAAGGATTAACCGTTTTTACAGTTCTGATCTCTTTGAGTACATATGCCGATTCAAAAAGTGCCGCTGAATATCTTGGTTTTGAGGTCCTTCGTTCAAACTGTCTTTCAAATACTGGCAGTGTTAAAAGAATGAACTTATGCAGCCCGAACTTTTTTGCACCCTTGAAATCATTTTCTGAACCCGGGAACAGTCTTGTGAGAGTAAAAGGAAGTTTCGGATATTTTTTCCCGCGGATATCAACCAGAGTTTTACCAAGCTTTGCTTTTCCGAAAAACAGCGGTTCCTTAAGTTTTCTGGTCTTTATCCAGCTTTTGTGCAGATCGAAAATATTTGGTTTATAGTTCAGCAGCTCAGGAAAATACCCCGAGAGTTTTGTGCAAAGTTTCCGGTTGATCTCCGCTTCGAGATTACGCAGCTCTGCTGCGCCTGCGCGGTTATTAAGCTCTATTACAAACGATACATATCTTTCTTCCGGTTTCGGAACGAAATTTCTTGGTACATCAATTACGGGTGGTGATATTACATTACCTGTTCCTCCGGTATCTGAGCCAATTGGGGGAAAACTGATTACATTCGGCATAATTTTTATAGTTTATTTTATTGAATTTTCATTGTACAGCTGCCAGATATTATCCCGGCATTTTGCAGCATATTCAGGTTCATAGCCTGCTTTGATCTTCCTGAGCAGAAGCTCTGTTTTTGCCAGCTCCATAGACTTCCAGGGGGAGTACCCGCAGAATAAATACCTGTAAAAAAAACCGGGAAACATGACTGCTGCTTTATCATCGGCATAACCTTTAAGTGAAATTAGATGTTCTATTTCGTTTACAATCGTTTTTGACCTTGCCGATGAAAAACAGGAATTCAAAAACAACAGTTCAACTTCTTCTTTTACCGCATTTAGTATTTTCGCAAACCTGCCGAAATCCAGCAGCCTGCTTTTACTGTTACCGCCATGCAGGATCAGCCCGCGGTTTGTACTCCTTCCGCTGAAATGCACAATTCGCGGATGGTATCTGCAGATTTCAAAAAGAATGTCTTCGTATCCTGTATTCCATACGACTTTTAATTCAGCTGATCCTCTTAAAGGTGATTCATTGATCGCAGATTCAATTGCTTTCACTTCACCGGGAATGTTCAGCTTTTTTCCCTCAGCCGGGTCAGATGCGAACATCAGTATTTTCAGAGATACATCCATATAATTTTCAATCTTTCCTCATAAGGAGGCCGAAGCCTCCTTTGCGGAAAAAAGAAATCAACTATCTTTTTGGCGGATAAAGTTCAAAGGTTAATTCGTCATCAAAGGGCAGGGGTCCTTTTACTTTATGTTTAGCCTTAACTGTATACCCGCGGTTCATGCCGTAAAGGCAAACTGCCGCCAAAACTCCCATTCCCAAAGCCGCAATTACCCCAATAACAATAGCTGCGGTAATTGCTACAGCCACTTCCCTGTGCGGATTAACCGTTCTTTGAATAGCTGTCCATAATGTTGAAGCTTCTATTCCTTTTAAAACAAGGTTTATCCTTTTTTTTGAATTTATTGCCCTGTATGCCCGGTTAATCCAGTCATTTGAACCCACGATAATATTTGCTGTTGCCATTTTTTTGTTTCCTTTCTTATGTTTGGTTTTTATTACGAGACAAATTTATGCCTGCTGTTAACCCTTCGCAAAGAAAGTATTCACAAGTTGTGAAGAATCTCACAACAAAATAGCTTGATTTATTGCTTAAAATCCGCAAAATTACGCAGAATTCAGCACTTAGCTGTGAAAGCAAACCGAAAAATATATTATGCAAAGTTCATCCATAACCAGGATCCTGAAAAATTTTTCGAAGGAAGAAATAAAAGAGTTCGGGAGATTTGTAAATTCACCTTATTTTAATACCAGCGAAGCTACCGCACTGCTTTTTGATGAAATTAAAAAGTACTACCCGCTTTTTGATAGAAAAAACTATTCCAGGGAAACATTGTTTTCGGCAGTATACGGCAGCAGGGTTTATAATTATGAATTGCTCAGGAAATTGATATCTAATCTGATAATTTTAACAGAGGAATTTATTTTTATTAACTCCGTTAGGAATGATAAAGCATTAAAAAAAATCACTATACTTGATAATATCAATCAATACAGCTCCGGTACAACCATCAAAAGCAAACTGAGTGACCTTGAAACTACGATCACTGAAAAAAAGATAAATAACGATCATTTGAAGGATAAAGCTTCACTCAACAGGATAAAATACAATTACTGTGTCAATAACAATTTGTTTAAGGAAGCTTCTGAAAGTTTAAGTGATTACGGCGACTATACTTTATGCCATTTTTTCCAGACTTTTGCAGATATTTACAAACTGAAGAGCCAGGTTATATCTTCCTACAAAAAGGAAAAAAGCAATTCTGCATTCGATATTTTTTTCCGGAACTTTGATCTTGAGCGTTTTACAGCGGAAACAGATCCAAAACATAACCCCGATTATTTTTCCCTGCGGGAGTCGTACCTTTTTATCAAACTGAACTCTGATCTTGATGATTTCAAGTCTTACAATGAACTGAAAAACCAGCTTTATGAAAATATCGGCCGGTATGATCACGCTTACGCATGCAGGGTTATTACCGCCCTATTGAATTTCAGGCTTTCAAGGATAATTCACAAAAAAGATAATGAAAGCTATAAGGAATTATTCAGCCTGTATAAATTTTCTCTTGAGCACGGCAATCTTCTTTCATTTCATAATAAATTTATGAACCTGGTTACTTACAGGAATATTCTTTATATAGCAATAGAAGTAAAAGAGTATGAATGGATAAGGAAATTTATTGCTGAGTATCTGCAATATGTAAGGGCAGATAATAAGGATTCTCTTGAAAATATCTCGCTTGGAATACTATCATTTGAGATCTCTGATTTTTCTAAAACACTTGAGTATATCATGAAAGTGAAATATGACCATGAAATTTTCAAGATAGATGTTAAAAATATACTGATGAAAACCTACTATGAACTTGGTTATTATGAAACAGCAATTTCGGTTATAGATGCCACGAAGCATTTACTTTCAGGAGGGTTAAATATATCGGAAGGTGTTAAAAAACTGCATCTCACATTCATTAAGTTCTACACTGAATTAATTAATATCAGACTTAAATACGATGATTTCAGGCATCACAAACTTATTAAAGAGTTACAGGAAGATGAAAGCGTACTTTCACGCCGGTGGCTGCTTGATAAAGCCGCGGATCTGAGAAAGTAAAAAAGGCGCTTAAAAAATTAAGCGCCTTAGTGAATTTAATAAATATTTCCCTTTTACTGCAGAACCGGGAGCTGTACTTTTTTCTTTGCCTTTTTCTTTGGCGGTTTATCAATATTCCTTCCGCGTTTAAGCACAATATGCTCTTCCTGCACATCAGGATATTCATAAACTTCATTCTTAAAATTACGCAGTATAATTTTTTCCTTATCGCGCGCCAGAACATATTCAGGCAGTAACGGAATTTTTCCGCCTCCGCCCGGTGCATCAATCACAAACTGCGGCACTCCAAGTCCGCTAATGTGACCGCGCAGGTTATCCATTATTTCCAAACCAACATCTATTGGTGTACGGAAGTGGTTCGCGCCCTTGGTCAGGTCAGCCTGGTATATGTAATACGGCCTTACCCTTATAGCAAGCAGTTTTTTCATCAGGTCGCGCATCACTTCGGGGTCATCGTTCACACCTTTAAGCAGTACGGTTTGGCAACCAACCGGTACTCCGGAGTTTACCAGCATTTCACATGCTTTTGTGCTCTCGGGAGTAATTTCCCACGGGTGATTGAAATGTGTATTAACATAAATGGGATGATATTTCTTCAGCATATCGCATAACTGCGGTGTAATTCTCTGCGGCAGTACGCACGGCATTTTTGTGCCAAGCCTGATAATAGAAATATGCGGTATCTGGCGCAGCCTTATGAGTACTTTTTCAAGCATTGCGTCTGTAAGCATAAGCGGATCACCGCCTGAGAGTATCACATCGTTAATTTCGGTGTGCTGCTCCAGGTACTGGAATGCCGCTTCAAGCTCACGCATGTTAATTTTGCTTGAATCACCAACCTTGCGTTTGCGCGTGCAGAACCTGCAGTACAAACCGCACTGGCTGGTAGTTAAAAATAAAGCTCTATCCGGGTAACGGTGAGTAATATTAGGAACCGGGCTCATTTCATCTTCGTTGAGCGGGTCTTCAGGTGCATCGATGTCGTATAATTCTACTTCATCAGGTACCGCCTGAAGCCAGATAGGATCGCCGGGATAGCGGATGAGGCTGAGATAATATGGATTTATCCTCGCCTGGAAAAAATCATCCAGCCTTTCGGCAACTTCTTTTTTGATTCCGAACTGATCGACAAGCTGATCTACTGAGCTGACGCTTTGTTTTAGCAGCTGCTGCCATAGTTCCATAAAATATTAACTCCTTGTTTAGTTTTTTGGATTCCTTCCCATTTCTCTTGGGGAAGGTTTCACAGGGCACCCTACTATATTTTCAGGTTACCTTATCTTTAAAGGCTTTCTTTAAAGATATTTGCGGTAAACATATAAATCATCACCGCTTCTGTAAAAATCTTTTATGATAGTCTGCACATTATAGCCGTTTTTTGTGTAGAACTTCCGTTCATTTTCGTATTCCGGCTTTCCGCTGGTTTCTATCAGTATAATTTTTCCGCCATGTGCCGCCAGGTCTTCTTCCATATGTTTTACCAGCCTGCTGCCTATCCCTTTGCCGTGAATATTGGGGTCAACAGCTATCCAGTAAAGATCGTAAGTCCAGTCAGTCAGCGGTCTTTTACCATAACAAATATAACCTGCTGTCTCATTCGTATCGTCTGATCCATACACATAAATAATGTAATCACTCTGCTTTGCATCGTTCAGATAGACATCAATCAATTCTATCGCAACTTTTATCTCATCATCATTAAAATGCTTAGTGTCAGTAAGTATCCTTTGAATCTTATCTCTGTCGCTCTGTATTAACTTCCGTATCATATCAGCATCAGTCCAAAAACCCACAGACAGGAATGTCTGTGCTACTATTATTTTGAAAAAACTTTTAACCTGAAACCTAAAACCTAAAACTTGTAACTTCTTAACCTGAAACCTATTTAACTCCCCACCTCTTCAATGCAAAACCTATTATCTGCTGGATAAGATAACTGTACTCCCACCCGTGCGCTTTGGCGCTGCGTGTAAAGCCGGTATCTTCGGGTACATCGCTTGCAATATCAGGATTCGGGTTCATCTCAAGCACATAAGGCACACCGTCTTTTAATCTCATATCAACCCTCGCGTAATCAGCGGCACCAAGCAGTTTATATACTTTCTTTGCAGTATCCTGTATGACCTGTACTTCTTTATCCGTTAAATTCTGAGCCGGACATACAGCCTTGGTATTTTCAAACTCAACGGTTTTATACATCCATTTGCTGTTGTAGCTTATTATCTTCGGATAATCTGAAGGCAGACCCGTGAAATCAATTTCACTTATGGGGAAAGTTATCGGGTCATCATTGCCAACCACCGATACGTTTATTTCCCTGCCATCAATAAATTCTTCAACCAGCGCCGGCTGTTTGTGCTCTTCGAGCACGTATTCTATTCTTTTCTTCAGGTCAGCTTCATTTGTTACCACCGATTCATTTGTTATCCCTATGCTCGCATCTTCGCGGGAGGGTTTTACTATCATCGGGAACTTGTGACCGTTGAGATGTATAGCCGAGGTATTAGTAACAAAATGTTTCGCTGTCGGTATCCCGTTCTGGTTCAAAATTGATTTCACCAGCGGCTTGTTTAATGCCAGACCAAGTGTAAAAGCCCGTGAGCCTGTGTACGGGATTTTCAGAAGCTCAAACAATCCCGCAATGTTCATTTCCTGTGTAGGATCGCCATCAACGCTTTCGCATAAATTAAAAATTATATCAGGCCTGTTTTCATTCAGTTCTGTAATAAGTTTGTTTATATCAAGCGCAACCGGAATTATCTTAGTGTTGTGCTCAAGCGGTGCCAAAGCGCGCTCAACGCTTTTGACTTCATCAAGCACACCGTACTCACTCATATCAATAGCATCCGGAAGTGCATCGATATCAACATCAGTGCCTTCATAAATAGGACCCTGCGCATACTGCACCGGATCATTGAAGATTATTGATATGTTTAGTTTTTTATTCATTGACCTCACCCCTTCAGCACCATTGGTGCTGACTTCCCCTCTCCAAAGGAGAGGGGCGGGATTATAATTTAATATGTACTAATATCAATTTTGTTATTTGATATTTGTAATTTACTATTTGACAATTGAGCTTTGTCATTTGGCATTTAGTTGATATCTTTCAATCGCACCATTCAGCACAGTCTGTATCAGCCCGTCATAATCAATTCCAACTTCCCTTGCAGCTTTTGGGAAACATGAATTATCATCCGGGTTTGGTAAAATTCCCGGCAATGGATTAATTTCAATAATATACGGCTCATCATTTGCATCACATCTTACATCCATTCTTGCCCAGTCGCGTATGCGTAAGGCATGATATGCCTGCTTGCAGATTTCTTCGATACGTTTTGTCAGCTTATCGCTTATCTTTGCGGGACATGTGAAAATATCAAGCTTGTTTTCCCTCGTATCAAAATACCATTTTACTTCATATGAGTAAATTTTGGGGAAATCTGCGGGTAAACAATCCAGATTTATGCCAACTATGGGCAAAACCCGCACATTTTCGCCATTTCCAAGCAATGCCACAGTGAATTCCTGACCCTCGAGATAATCCTCTATTATAGAGTGCTGACTGTAGTTTTCCTTAATTCTTGTTATTTCGCGATTTAGCTCATCGTTGTTATAAACAACGCTACTATTATAGATACCCTTAGATGAGCCTTCATGCAAAGGCTTCACAAAAGCGGGGTATTTAACCTTGGGGTAACCGTTTACGTGGCTATCCGTAATAAAAAAGCCCGGATTAGGCACTCCATAATAAGTTAATATCTCTTTACAGCGTGATTTATCGTGGCAATTGCCTATTGTGATGGGATCGCTTGCAGTGTAGGGTATGTTAAGCATTTCAAGCATAGCGGGAATGTGAGATTCGCGCGAAGCGCCGCCAAAACCTTCTGCCATGTTGAAAACGATATCAGGCCTTGTGCTGCGAAGCTTTTCAAAAGCATTTTCGTCTGCTTCAATCCTGATTACTTCATGACCCGCTTTTTTTATCGCGGCTTCAACAGCTGAAATAGTTTCTTCATCATCCCACTCAGCGTAAACATCGCTCAGGCGATGAGAATAGTTGCTGACCAAATTTTCGTCAACATATGCTTCGTTCTGAATTCTTTTATCCTGTCCTTCGGATAAATGTTCAGCGGAGCTGTGCTCCGTTTCTTTTTTTATATTGTAAGTAAATCCTACCCGCAAAAAGTGTTTACTTATCTCCTTTATAATTTTATGATGAAACTTTTTTTATACTTCCAAAAACTTTTTACAAAATTTTTTTACGGTATATACTTCATCATTTTTAAATCACTGCAAATATAACATTCTAACAATCATAGTCAATAGGTAAACGCAAAAAAGTGAAAAATATTTTTTAAAAAATAATTTTAGAAAATTATTATCAGCAATATCTTTCAAAGAAGTTTCGTGCATAAAAAATTTATTCATTCAAACTCACTTGAAAAAAATTTAACGCAGGTTATTTGACATTTGAGCTTTGACATTTAACAACATCAATCTCTCACTTCCCTGGTCTAATTTGGAATTGAACTTGCATACAATTAAAACTATTTTTGCAATCAGAAAGAAAAATCATGTTCGATAAATTAGAAAAAGTAAAACAGCGTTACAACGAAATAGCGGAACTGCTCAATAAACCGGATGCGGCAAACGACCAGAAGGAATTCCGCAGGCTATCAAAGGAATACAGTGACTTAACGGATATTGTTAATGCATACGATGAATATATCCGGGTGAAGTCACAGCTTGAAGAAAACAAAAAGCTGCTGTATGAAACCAATGACGCAGAAATGAAAGAGCTTGCAGCATCTGAACAGGAAGAACTGCAGGGCAGGTTTGATAAACTTGAAGCTGAAATAAAAGAACTGCTCGTCCCAAAAGATCCCAACGATTCCAAGAATGCTATGCTTGAAATTCGCGCCGGTACCGGCGGAGATGAAGCCGCGCTGTTTGCCGCAGATCTGTACAGGATGTACACGCGTTTTGCCGAACGAATCGGCTGGAAGATGGAAATTGTTACTTATAATGAATCTTCAGGACTTGGCGGCCTAAAGGAAGTAATTGTAAGCGTTACAGGCAAAGATATATACGGCACACTTAAATATGAAAGCGGTGTTCACCGCGTGCAGCGTGTACCTGAAACTGAAACCCAGGGACGGGTTCACACTTCAGCCGCCTCTGTGGCAGTACTGCCTGAAGCGGATGAAGTAGATATTGATATAAATCCTGCTGACCTTAAAATTGATGTATTCCGTTCCGGCGGCGCAGGCGGACAGAATGTTAACAAGGTTGAAACAGCTATCCGCATAACACATATACCCACGGGCGTTGTTGTGCAGTGCCAGGATGAACGCTCACAGCTTAAGAATAAGCAGAAAGCCTTGAAAGTGCTGCGCTCAAGGCTGCTTGAAGCCGAAATTGAAAAACATGATAAGGAAACCTCGCAGAAAAGAAAATTAATGGTTGGCTCCGGTGATAGGAGCGATAAGATACGCACATATAATTTCCCGCAGAACCGTTTGACAGATCACCGCATTGGCTTAACTATGTACAATCTATCGCAGGTGATGGAAGGCGATCTTGCGGAGCTCTTCGAAAAACTCAAAATTGCCGATAGAGCCGAAAAGCTTTCAGAGGAACAGGCCTGAGATAAAATCGGAGCTGTTCTCAAAGCTGTAAAATCTGCCCATAGCTTGATTGCCGGAAGTATGAAATTAACCAACTGATTTCTCATAAAAATCTTTCATACCGCAAAAATGAAAACAATAATATTTTTTGCACTGTTATTAGGTAACCTCCATTTATTCTCACAAGATTCTGAGATCGAAAAACTTGATACGCTTTTTAAACAGAACAAGTTTGATGAGATCCTTACATATAAAACACAATTGAACGAAGAGACATTAAGCGCTACTTCACTTTATATTATTGGAATCGCTTATTTTGACAGAAAAAGTTATCACGAAGCCATAGAATATTTTGATAAGGCAATAAAAAAAGGGTCCCGAAGAAAGTAAGATGTATTATTTTCTCATACAGTCTTACAAACATTTAAAACAATTTGATAAAGCCCTTTCCCTGACAGAAGAAGTCCTGATAAAATTCCCTGAAAAACGTACTTACCCCACGGAAAAAGCTGAAATTTTATTTGAACTTGGCAAAAATGAAGAAGCAGTGAAAGTTCTGGAAGAGTCTATTGGCAACAATACGTACCTGGGTAAAACATTCTATCTGCTTAGTGACTATTATTACGAAAAAGCAGATCATAAAAGAGCCCTCGAAATATCATACTCAGGGAAAAACAAAATTGAAAAGGACGATGAACATTACGGAGCAATAACATACAACATATATCTGATCGAATATGAAAGCGGCGAATTTTTAGAATCGAAAATACAGATCCTGGAATTGGTCAATAATGATCCTGGGAACTACAATTTACTTCCTCCAATTATCCAGAATTATTTTGCTCTTCAAATGTATGATTCAGCAATGATATATCAAAAAAAGCTGTACGAGGCACATAAAAACGGACAGCTTGAAGGAAAGTTATCAAAAAGGTACTGCTTTGAAAGATTTAAGTGGAACGATAAATGGGTACATGCCTATGAAGATTACTATGTTCCTGATCCGGAAAAAGATATCAGATTTCACAAACAGGTTTATGTTATACTGGATAAGGACTGGAATGAGGAATTCACCGTACAAACAGAATTGTTTCTGACTTTTAAGCCCGGATCGGACATAATCTATGTGATTGGAGCCGGCAAGTATGAAGGTGATGAATATCTTCATCAAACGTATTCAACGTTAGTTCTGAAGGAACCTGTAGATTATAAGAAACTCAAAGAAAGCGTTCTTATGGTTTTGGAAGGAAAAGTTGATCCCGTCACACAGAGCAGATCTAAAAAGAAAAAATAATATGAACAACAAACAATGCCCCAAATGCATGGCGGAAATGAAAAAAGGATTTTTTTATGTCCGCAACAGCGAGCATCCCATATTTTATAATTATGTTGTATGGGTTGAAGGCGAGAAAGAAAAAATAACCGAATTCATGGGTACAAATGCCAATGCTCCGCAGTATCCGGTTACTCCATACAAATGCGCAAACTGCGGATATATTGAGCATTACGCGGATCCCGCCGAAGAATGGCGGCATTGAATCAATTAGCCTTCCTCCTTCGAAGTAAGGTTTCGCCGCAAAAAGCGCGGCTCAATAATGCGCAATTGACAAAAAAACATTCAATAAAAGTCCTGATACCTTAATAACATATCATAAACGGCCTATGAAAAACGGCGTTAAAAACTTGAGAACGCATGTATAGATGCAAAAAATCTGTTTGAGTCACGGAAATCGCACCTATGGTGCGTATCAAGCGTGACGAGTTATTTTTTGCATCTATAGCGTTCGAAAAGTTTAGTCGTTTTTCATCAGCCTTGACTTTTTTGGTTCTTTTTGTGTCAAGACAAAAAGAACAAAAATACTGCCTAGATACATCTATAATTAACTCAATATTCAAAAAACTTCAATTTGTACATTTAGGAGTTTTGTTATTTATTGTATAATCATCTAAAAGAAGCATATAAGACATTAATGTTTTTCAGTTTCCTATAAAAGCAAAAATCCCTATATTTGCGCATACAGTCCTCTTCAGCAGCACCAAAATAATCTATAATTAATTTAATACTATACATGAAACGTACTTTAATTGCGCTTCTTGCCTTCATTTTTAATTCTGCATTTCTGCTTGCGCAGGCAAATTTGCCTGCCGGGTATTTCTTTAAAACACTGCCAAACGGTCTTGATGTACTGGTGGTTGAAGATAAAAGCGTTCCGATTACCACAATTGAAATTAATGTTAAAAACGGCGCTTATACCGAGTCACCTGAGTACAGCGGACTCTCACACTTCTACGAACACATGTTCTTTAAAGCAAATAAAGATATCCCTTCACAGGAAGCATACATCAACCGCACCAGGGAGCTTGGCATTGTGTGGAACGGTACAACATCAACAAATCGTGTGAACTATTTCTTCACTCTTCCTGCAAGCAATCTTGATGACGGCTTAAAGTTCATGAACAGCGCCATAAGATATCCATTGTTCCTTGAGCAGGAAATGACCAATGAGCATCCAGTTGTGAACGGCGAGTTTCAGAGGGGTGAATCAAACCCTGAATTCAATTTATACTACGAGTTCCAGGAAAAAATGTGGGGCAAGGATAAAAGCCGCAAAATACCTATCGGCGATCATGATGTGATACTTTCTGCAACCCCCGAAAAAATGAGGACCATTCAGCAGAAATACTACTGGCCCAATAATTCAATATTGATTATTGCGGGGGATGTTGACCATACCGAAGCATTTACCAAAGCGAAAAGTATTTTCGGTGACTGGCAGCCATCCGGATTTGACCCGTTTGAAAAATTTCCGATACCTGAGTTTAAGCCAATAAAAGAAAACACATACTTTGTAACCACCAGTGAAAACGCGCAGGCGCCGGTGATATATATAGGCTGGCACGGACCCGATACAAGGAACGATGTTAAGGCAACATACACCGCTGATGTGTTTTCTTATATTGTTAATCTTGAATCCTCAAAGTTCAGCAAAGAGCTCATTGATGCGGGTCTTGCACTGGAAGCAAGCCTGTACTACGGAACAGATATTTATACGGGGCCCATATCACTGAGAATAGTGCCAAACCCGGCTAAGATCAAAGAATGCATGGCGAAACTGGAAGAACATATTGAAATGTGGGATACAGATAAATACTTTACCGATGAACAGATGGAAACCGCAAAGAACCAGCTTGCTATCCAGGAAAAATTCAGGATGGAACAGACTTCGGGATACGCACACGCTCTTGGTTATAACTGGGCAATTAAGGACCTGGATTATGGATTCAATTACATTGATAACATCAACAAAACAACCCGCGATGATATAAGAAAGTACGTAAGGAAATACATCAAAGATAAACCTGCGGTTTACGGTATACTTCTCTCGCCGGATATGAAAAATAAAATGAACATAAATAAATTTGAAGACCTCTTAAATTAAACAAATGAAAGTTAGTTCAATAAAAATGAATATGAATACACTAAAAATATCAAAAACCTTCTTTGTAATACTTGCAGCAATACTCTTTTTCACAGGTTCTGGTTTGTTTTCGCAGAACACTATTAAAGAAATTGATATTGACGGCTTTAAGGTAATAATAAAGAATACCGGCAAAGATGTAATCAGCGCAAGACTTTTCGTAACCGGCGGTACTGCAAATTATCCACTGGATAAGCAAGGAATAGAAGCCGTTGCTTACAGTTATATCATAAAAGGCGGTACAGCTACAATGAGCAAGACCGATTTTCTTGCAGCAGCCGAAAAAATGGGTACAACTTTCGGCAGTGATGCATCGCTGGATTTCGGTGAGCTGAACATGCAGTGTCTAAAGGAATCATGGGATAAATCATGGCTTCTATTCACAGATGCGCTTATGAACCCGGCGTATGACCCGAATGAATTCGCAAATAAAAAAGAGCAGTACATTTCATATGCCAGGCAAAATGAAGGCGACCCTGATTCACGCCTGGAGCGAATAACGGTTGAAACAGCGTTTAAAGGTAAAAATTATGAGAAAGACCCGTACGGAAACGAAAACACGCTTGCCGCTTTAACACTTGAAGATATTAAAACATTCATTAAAACAAATCTCTGCAAACAAAGGGCATTCCTTGTTGTGGCAGGTAATGTTTCTGAAAGTGATCTGATCGAGAAAGTACGGTCAACGCTCGCAAAACTGCCTGAAGGAACACCTTCGCCAAAAGAACAGGTCACGAAAATTGAGCAGCCGGGGCAGGATATTGAGGCGCGTAAAATATCAACCAATTATCTCTCCGGTATCATGTCAGGTATTCCGTGGGATTCCCCGGACGCGGTTGCGATGATGGTTGCAATGAGTATTATGTATGATAAATACTTCGTTGAGCTCCGCTCAAAACGCGGTTTAAGCTACGCGCCCGCGGCGTATATGAACGGTGATGCCATTACAAACCCGTTCAGCGTGTTTTATATTACTACCGATCACCCCAAAGATGCCATAAATGTTATGGTTGATATTATTAATAATGTACGCAAAAACGGGTTTACCGATGATGAATTCGCTAAATCAAAGCATGCATACCTAACTCGTTATTTTATGCGGCTTGAAACAGCATCAAGTCAGACCCAAAATATCGGCAGATGGAAGCTGCGGGGAAATCTGAGCGCTTTCGATAATTTCGAAGCACTGGTCAATGCCGTAACGGTACAGGATATAAACCGTGTATTTACCAGCAATACAGGAAATATAAAATGGAACTACCTTGGTGATGAAACAAAAGTATCACCGGAAGATTTTAAACAGCTTGAAAAGATAGGTTTTTAAATTGATTACAATATAAAACAAACGGACTCAAAGTCTCAAATAAAAGCATAATACTGTAATAATAACACATTTCTTCCTCGTTCCCAAACTTCTGTTTGGGAACGAAATACTTTTATCACTTCATTTTTCTACTATTCCCATTAAATTTGCAAAATATAATTTTCATTAACCTATTTAAATATTAATAATTACAATGCAGCGTGTAAAACTTTTTGAAGCAGCTCACAAAGGATTGCGGAATGCTTTATCGCAATTTTCATTTATGCTTGGCAAATGTGATTTCAACAGCCCGGTTGATATTGCTAAACTGCACGGACTTGGCAAAGATCTGTTTATGATGTTAAGCACACATGCCAACGATGAAAACACATTAATACTTGCAGCACTTGAAGAAAAAGTACCGGGTTCATCCAAACATGATATGGATGATCACGAAAGGCTTGAATATGACCAGGATGCAATAGAAAAACTGCTTGATGATATTAAAGAACTGAACTCCAAAGGGCAGGATGCCCTTGGAACGGGAGCGGAGCTTTACATGAAGTTCTCAAGGTTCCACGGTGAGTATTTACTGCACACCGTTGAAGAAGAGACCGAAACCCAGCGATTGTTGTGGGAGAACTTCACCGACCAGGAACTGCATGCAATGCGCGGAAAAATTATCGGGCGCTTCACACCCGATGCCTTTGAAAAATGGCAAAGTTACATTATGCCTGCTATAACACAAAGCGATCTGCTTATGATGCTGGGCGGTATGAAAGCTAACGCTCCCGAGCAATTCACAAGACTTATTGTAATGGCGGAAAAATTCCTGCCTGTGGAAGAATTCACCGCAATAAAGGAGAATTTGAAATAAAATGAACGTAGAAACCATCAAAACCGGCAAATGTCCCGTTTGCGGATCAAATGAAGTGTACGATAACCGCAATACAACACCGGCTAATCACAGAAAATTCATAATAGTATCAGCTACTAAAAGTTTTAATGTAGATACGTATGTTTGCACAAGCTGCGGATATTTTAAAGAGTTCATCAGGGATGAAGATATAAGAAATGAAAAACTGATGAACAAAGTTAAGGAAAAATGGAATAGGACATCCGGTGGTAAAATTGGGTGAAATGATTACGGCAAACTGCTGGAACGACAAGTAAAAAAAACAGCACCAGATCTAAATTCGCCGCGGAGAACTTAAACCATCGGGTATCATTGAAATTCATAACAGCTCCCCTCCTTTTTTAAGGAGGGGAAGAAATTAACTTCCCGCAGGAAGTTAATTGAGGGGTGGTCACCTGGTTAAACATAATTTAGCGTCCAAAAAAATCTTAAACTCCTTCAATTTACTCAATAGAATTTGCTGGCAAATTTCATTAAATTTGTTAAATGGAATTAAATTGGAGAGAACATATTGATACGAATCCTGGGGTTATGTTAGGTAAACCTGTAATAAAAGGAACTCGTATTCCCGTACAATTGATCTTAGAAAAAATTTCTCTCGGTGAATCAACTGAGCAACTACTAAGATCATATCCTTCAATAACAAAAGAAGATATTCAATCTTGCCTGCTGTTTGATAAAGAATAACACACCCCCGGTAAAACAAGATCCCTTTCTCGCTCTCCGATTCGCGGAGTTCCGCTACTTTTTATTTTCTAATTTTTTTGTAACCGTAGGGCTGCTTATACAGGAGGTCATTATTGGATATGAGCTATACCGCCTTACGCATGACCCGCTCGCAATAGGCATGATAGGACTTGCAGAGGCGATACCGTTTATATTGCTTTCATTATTTGGCGGTCATTACTCAGATAAGCTCAAAAAAAAGAACATAATGATGTGGTCGCTTGCATTTATAACGCTTGCGTCTATTGTACTGTATGTACTTTCTTTCAGCCTGCTTACCGCAGATCATGCCGAAGAGTTTAAGTATCTTATATGGGGAGTAATTTTCTTTATCGGCATCTGCAAAGCGTTCTTCTATCCGGCATCAACCTCACTGAAGGCATATCTTGTACCCAGAGAAGTCTATGCAAATTCATCCACGTGGAGCTCTTCATCATGGCAAACTGGCGTAATTGTAGGTCCCGGTATTTCGGGGTTTCTATACAGCCTTTTCGGATTTTCGGGTACCCTGTTATTTGTAATAGCCATAATTTTTCTTTCAATTATTGCTGTATCACTCATCAAGAACCGCCCTCCTGATCCCTCGGATGCAGGCTCAATGCTTGAAAAGATCAAAGAGGGATTCCGTTACACATATAAAACGAAGATCATATTTTATTCCATCTCGCTTGATATGTTCTCGGTCATGTTCGGCGGCGTAGTGGCAATCCTGCCCGTGTTCGCTGAAGATATCCTGCATGTTGGCGCTGAAGGGTTGGGGATAATGCGCGCAGCGCCTTCGATTGGCGCTGTGCTGGTACTTTTTGTGCTTTCAAAATACTCCCCAATGAAGCGCGCATGGCGGAATCTGTTGTGGGCAGTTGCGGGATTCGGCATAGCGACACTTGTGTTTGCTGTTTCAGAAAATTTTATTCTTTCAATTGCCGCGTTATTTGCCACAGGAGCCTTTGACAGCGTAAGCGTTGTAATACGCGCCACTCTGCTGCAGCTGCTTGTGCCGGATAACATGCGCGGCAGAGTTAATGCCATAAACGGTATTTTTCTTTCATCATCAAATGAGGTAGGCGCATTTGAATCAGGTTTAGCCGCCAAATTAATGGGTACAGTGCCTTCAGTAATATTAGGCGGAGCTGTCACAATGATAATTGTAACTTACATATATTTCAGAAGTAAAGACCTTCTGAAGAAAGATTTTTCGGGGTAATGCTTTAAATATGTTTTAATATTGAAAATATTACCCTAATTTTGACCGCATCAAACATTCATCCAACTAAACCAAAAAGAGCAATGTCAGAAAACTCAATTCAGTTCACGGCAAGTATTGCCGAAAACTATGAAAAATACCTTGCACCGGTATTTTTCATATCAACATCCAAAGACCTGGTCTCGCATTTAAAAGGAAGTCCCGTAAAAATACTTGAGATCGCTGCCGGTACAGGTCAGGTAACAAGAAATATCGTAAAAGTTTTTCCTGAGGCGAAGATAACAGCCACAGATATAAATCCCGGTATGCTTGATGTAGGAAAAAAAATTGTCCCCTCAGGCAATATAAACTGGCAGGCTGCCGATGCATGTGAACTTCCCTTTGAGGATAGCAGCTTTGACGCAATAATATGCCAGTTTGGTGTAATGTTCTTTCCCGATAAGCAAAAAGCAATGAACGAAGCATTTCGGGTATTAAAGCCCGGCGGGCAAATTGTTTTCAATACGTGGGATAGCCTTGAAAATAACAGGATATGTATGATTCCGGAAGAGGTGATTAACAGGGTTTTTCCTGATGACCCGCCCCCATTCTATAAAATTCCGTTTTCTATGTACGATCCCGCGGAAATTGAAGCTTTGATGAAAACAGCCGGATTCAGTGATATTAAAATAGAAAATAAAAGGATCGAGGGTTATTCTGAATCACCAGATAACGCGGTAACTGCATTTACTGAGGGCAATCCAATTTATCTGCAGATAATGGAGCGTGATCCTGCCATACTTCCGGTTTTCCAGAAAATGCTGAAGGAAGAACTTATAAAGGAATTCGGACCGGGCAGATTTACAATACCGCTTTCGGAATTCATTGCAACAGCCCATAAATAATTTAGATAGTAACTAATAGAAAATTTGGATAATTTAGAAACAGCAAAAAAATATTACGAAGGCTGGGAAACATCTAACAAAGAACTTTTGAATGTTTCGCCTGAGCTTAAATTTACTTCACCTGACGGGAGTTTCCCGGGTGCAAAGGAATTTCTTGATCAGTGCTGGCAGTTCAGCGGAGTAAAATTCCAAAATAAGATATTTCTTTCTGGCGGTGATAATGTCTGCGTCAAATACGATTTTCCCATGCCGGATGGGACAGCCAAAGCTATGATAGAATGGCTGATTTTTAAAGACGGCAAAATCACAAATATTGAAGTGTTTTATAACAACAATTAGAATTAGAGAGTAGAAGAATGAAAATAGGAATTTTAGGCTCCGGCGCAGTTGGCAAAGCGCTGGCAATCGGATTTACATCTGAAGGAAATGAAGTAATGCTTGGCACCCGTGACCCAAAAGCATCAAAAATCACTGAGTGGCTTACAGGAGCAGGCAAAGGGATAACCGCAGGTACATTTGATGAAACTGCAAAGTTTGGAGAGATGATAGTGTTATGTCCATTGTACCGTGCAATTGATGAAGTAATAGAGCTTGCAGGAAAGAAAAATTTTGAGGGCAAAATAGTTATTGATACTACAAATCCAATAGCAGAAGAGCCGCCTGTAAATGGAGTGCTTAAATATGTTAAAATAGCAGAAGGTTCTGCCGGAGAGCATATACAGAGTATGCTGCCAAATTCACATGTGGTCAAAGCATTCAATAGTATTGGCAGCGGGTATATGTATAAGCCTAAGTTTGATGATGGTCAGCCGACAATGTTCATCTGCGGCAATAATGAAGAAGCCAAAAATGAAGTTACCGGTATCCTTGAGAAATTTGGCTGGGAGGTGATGGATTCCGGCGGCATCGAAGCATCAAATGCCCTGGAAGGGCTGTGTATAATATGGTGCGCCCGCGGATTCAGAGAGGGCCAGTGGAATCATGCATTTAAACTATTGAAAAAATAGGTTATATTTGTAAAAATAACAAAAAAAGAGAGGCTTACAAGACCTCTCTTTTTTTAAGGGAGAAAATATTATGTTTGATGAATTATTAAAACTGGTTTCAAATGAATCAGGTGAACAGATAATCAATAATCCGCAGATACCCAATGAACAAAACGATGCTGCAATAGAAACTACAACATCAAGTATTATGGATAGCTTAAAAGGACAAATTGCAGGCGGCAACGGTGCCGATGTGTTAAGTTTGCTTGGCGGTCAGTCCGGTGTTCAGGGGAATCCAATGGTAGGTAACCTAACATCAAATGTAACCAATAGCCTGATGGATAAACTCGGTGTTTCAAATCCGGTAGCAAAGCAAATAGCAGCGTCGCTTGTTCCCGTGGTTATTGGAAAACTTGTAAACCGTACCAACGACCCTAATGATAACGGATTCGATATCAATTCAATTTTCGGATCATTAACCGGCGGTAAATCAGATCAATTCAATTTAGGCGGATTGCTTGGCGGGCAGCAGAACCAAGGGCAGCAGGAACAATCACCTGATTTGGGAAGTATATTTAATATTCTCTCAGGTAAATAATCTAAAAATCAAAAAAATACTCATTAATGAAATTACTTTTGACATTACTTGTAACAGCGGTAATATTTACATCATGCGGCAAAAAGGATGATGTAAAGACCACAGATTCACAGAAAAAAGATTCGACCACTCAAACAAAAACTGAAACATTAACAAAAATTGATACGGCAGAAAGGAACAATTCAGCCGGCGGGATCAAAAACATTTCATATGAACCGGGTAAACTGCCCGCATCAGTTAAATATGAGGGCAAAATAGTTGCAGGTGCAAGATGGGAAGATAAAAACGGGCAGAATGTTTTGATTGTCTGTGAAACAGATGAAAAAACTTCAGGTGATAACCGCTCGAAAGAACTGTTTGCATACCAGTATATACTAAACGGTGAAGACGCAAAGCAGCTTTGGAAAGTGAATGATTTCATCAAAGATTGCCCGGTTGATGTTATGCTGAGCCTAATACCAAAATCTATAACTGTCACAGATATCAACAAAGACGGAATAGCTGAAAATACATTTCTTTACAGGATGTCATGCAAAGGTGATGTATCACCTGATGACATGAAGCTGATAATGCATGAAGGAGAGAACAAGTATGCAATCCGCGGTGAGAGAATTCTGTTAATGGATGGTAAAAAATACGGCGGCACTATGAATACGGATCCTTCATTCAATAAAGCACCTTCAGGATTTTTTGCTTATGCAAGGGAACAATGGAAAAAATTTGAAACTGAAAAAGCAGGCGAGTAATTGAAATAAAAATAAGAGAGGATTTGATCCTCTCTTTTTATTAATTCAAACAATAATATTCCTGCAGGGAGTTCTGCTGAAGCGCAAGAAGTGTCCGCAGATTAACATGATTCGTCATTGTCTTATTCAGGGCTTGTTCGCTTCCCCTTATCACCAGGTCATACTTCTCAAGATCACTCAGTCCAACAGAATTTGCGATCAGATAAAATCCGGGTTTAGGCAATGTTTCAAGATCAAGCTTTAACACCAGTTTGTTGTATTTATTGAAAGCCTCAACAAGTGATTTGCTGGGCACTATCCCGTCCCTCTGAAGCAGCTCCAGGTTTCCGTATGGATATAGCCTTTCGGGATGCTCATCGTTGTATTCCAGCGTGTTAAAGATATCAATTCCTTTCACTGCAATATCAAGCTCTCCGTTAGGGTATCTTGCCAGAACTTTTTCTATCTTTACATATGAGCCGGTACCGTCAATTGAGCCGGAGCGAATGAACGGAATACCGAAAAATCCCCCCGCAGATTCAATATCTGCAAACAGGTTCTTATAACGCTCTTCAAATATATGAAGGAATCTGGTTTCACCGGGCAAAACAACAATTCCAAGCGGAAAAAGCGGTATATTTTCTTCTATAATATGTTCTTCTTTATTTATCATTTATTGATTGAAAGCAGACTATGATTTTTACAGCAACATTTTATTAAATATTTTCATATTTTAAAAGGAATAATTTCTAAAAAAGGTTTCAAATTTGATAGATATAATTTATGAATAAACACATTCTACTGATCATTATTGCTTTATTTGCTGTATTTTCAGTGGCTTACAGCGCAGGTGATATTAACGGAAAAATGACAGTTGACGGCATTGAACGCGAATACATCCTTCACCTGCCCAAAAATTACGGCAGTGAATTGCTGCCGCTGGTTATGGTCTTTCACGGTGGAAGCGGCACCGCCGAACAGGTTATGAATCATACAAAATTCAGCAAACTTGCCGATAAAGAAAATTTTATTGTAGTATATCCAAACGCAATAGAAAAGAACTGGAACGACGGCAGAATAGGTGATAAACTTCCGATGGACAGAGATGATGTAAAATTCATTTCAATGATGCTTGATACGCTCACTGCAAATTATAAAATTAACAGTAAACGTATCTTCTCAACAGGTATATCAAACGGGGGATTTTTTTCATTTTACCTGGCATTAAAGCTATCCAGCCGAATACTCGCAATTGCGCCGGTTACCGCAAACCTCCCGGAGAATCTTAAAGATTCCTGGAAAACTGATAAACCAATATCGGTATTGCTGGTAAACGGCACGAAAGATCCGCTGGTGAAGTTTGATGGGGGTCCCGTGGGATTTAAAGATGATGAAACCGGAAGAGGCGTAAGCCTATCAACCAGCTGGACTGTTAAGATACTGACTGAAAACAATTCATGTATGCCCGGCGTAAAAGTGGAAGAAATTGATGATAAAGAAGATGATGACTGCAAAGCTGAAAAAGAAACATATTACAAATGCGCAGATGGAACTAAAGTTATTCTTGTAACAATAAAGGGCGGCGGTCACACATGGCCCGGTGCATCTCAGTACCTGCCCAAAATTATTGTTGGCAATGTGTGCAAAGATTTTAAAGCTACAGAAATGATCTGGGAATTCTTTAAATCACTGCCCGAAAGAGAGTAATACATAAATGACCAGGGCTGAACTTATTGGTTCTTTAAAAAACGCATCGCCTCCTGCAGGACTTGACCCGCTTATTCTTTCCTTATGGTATGATGCAAAAGGTGATTGGCATAAAGCCCACGAAATTGTTCAGGATCTCACCTCCAAAGCTGCAAAATGGATCCATGCATACCTTCACCGTAAAGAAGGAGATTTTATAAATGCAAAATACTGGTATATGCGCGCTGAACAGAATATGCCTGAAACAGGTTTTGACCCGGCTGCAGAATGGAACAATATTCTGGATTCCATTGAAGACCTGTTATGAATGAAAATATTATTATAAGAGAAATTACGGTCTCAGATTATCCTCTTATAAGGGGGATCTATGAAGAAGGAATTGCTTCCGGCAATGCGACTTTTGAAAAAACTGCGCCAGACTGGCATCATTGGGATACACATAAACTGCCCTTTTGCAGGCTTGCAGCAGTTTTGAACAATGAAATAATCGGCTGGGCTGCATTATCTGCAACTTCAACCCGGGAAGTTTATAAGGGCGTTTGTGAAGAGAGTATTTATATTTCCGCCGCCGGGACCGGTAAAGGTATTGGTAAAAAATTACTCAACACTCTGATCGAAGAAAGTGAAAAGAATGGTGTCTGGACATTATACGCTGCAATATTTCCCGAAAATACTGCAAGCATTAAACTTCACCTTTCCTGCGGATTCCGTGAAATTGGCTTCATGGAAAAAGCAGGCTGCATGAATGGTGTTTGGCGTGATACAATTCTGTTTGAACGCCGCAGTAAAAAAATCGGCATATAAATAATAATAAATGAATAAGCTCTACATAAAAAATATGGTTTGCCTCAGGTGTATCAAGGTCGTGCGCGAAGAACTGCAGAAACTGGGTATAGACTACAATTCCGTTCAGCTTGGAGAAGTTGAGCTTGCCGGAGAAATCTCAAACGAAAAACTTGAGAAGCTCAGGGCAACACTGCTTGAAAACGGATTTGAGCTTATTGATGATTCTAGGACAAAACTGATCGAGGAAGTAAAAACCCTTATCATTAGATCTATTTACGATAGCAATAAGCCTGAAGAAATTAATTATTCCGATTACCTTTCCAAAGCTACCGGTAAACCTTATACATTATTAAGCAGCTTATTTTCATCGGTTGAAAATAGTACTATAGAAAAATTCATAATCGCACAAAAAATTGAGCGGACCAAGGAACTCCTCGTATACGGCGAGCTTACCCTTAGCGAGATTGCTTACCGCCTTGGATACAGCAGTACCCAGCATTTATCGGGTCAGTTTAAAAAAATTACAGGTTTCACCCCCAGCTATTTTAAAGAATTAAAAGAACAAAAACGCCGTTTTATCGATAAAATCCACAAATAACACCCTTTTAATAATTATATACATCTTTTAAAAAATTCTGTAACGCTCTCTGCTCCACGGTGTACTATCTTTGTATCGTTAATAAGAAAGGATACAAAAATGACACACACATATAAAGTAACGGGAATGACTTGCGGCAAATGTCTGGCGACGATCAAATCCGTTTTAAAAAAAATTCAAGAGATACAAAAAGCAGATGTAACCCTGGACCCACCGCAGGCTGTTATTACAATGAGTACTCATGTACCAACAGCAATAATGAATAAACATTTGGCAGCAGCCGGTAAATACAATCTTGAAGAAACTGAGAGTATTCACCATGAAATGAGCACAGTCGTAAGTGAAGAGAATTCTCTATCAGAAGAAAATCGGGGTTTTTTTGCCGCCTACAAGCCTATACTTCTTGTATTCGGTTATTTGATTGGTATTACATTACTCAATGAACTATCCAAAAGCAGTTTCCATTTGATGGAAGCAATGCATCTTTTTATGGGAGGATTCTTTCTGGTATTTTCATTTTTTAAGCTACTGGATATTAAAGGGTTTGCCTATTCATATATGTCATATGATATCATTGCCAAAAAATGGATCGGGTGGGGATATTTATACCCTGTAATTGAACTTTCACTTGGGCTTGCTTACCTGTTCCACTTTGCAATACTTGAAGCAACCATAATTACTTTAGTGGTAATGAGTGTAAGCTGTATTGGTGTGATACAAAGCCTGCTTGCCAAAAAGAAAATTCAATGCGCGTGCCTTGGCACAGTTTTCAATCTGCCAATGTCTAATATAACTCTTATTGAAGACCTGCTTATGGTATTCATGGCAGCTGCAATGTTAATAATGTAATAACTGTTAAATAAAAAAGAGATAAATAAAATGAAAAACATATTAATAATAGCATTTGTATTAAGCATAACAATAAGCAAACTTTATTCGCAGCATGACCATAATACAATGGATCACGGAAAAATGAATCACAATGATTCCATTATGGTTATGGATTCAACCATAAACGCAGATACAAACAATACACAACACAAACAGAATCATGATATAAATGAAAATAATATCAATGAGAACAAGCTTAATGAACACAGCACACACAATATGAAGTCTGATATCCCAATGTCTCATTCGTATTCACTCAGCCTGCCTATGAACCGCAATGGTTCAGGCACGGGCTGGCTGCCTGATGAATCGCCAATGAACGGATACATGCTGCATTCAGGAAAATGGATGCTGATGTTTCATGGCAGTGTATTCCTCAGGTACACTTCAACTGATATCACAAAAGAGGGCTCAAAAGGTCTTAGCAAATGGGACGCACCTAACTGGTTCATGGGCATGGCACAGCGTAAGATCGGCTCAAATGGTTTGCTGAAATTCGGTCTGATGCTCTCGCTCGACCGTCTGACAGAAGGAGGAGATGGATATCCGCTGCTTTACCAATCAGGAGAAACCTGGGAAGGAAAACCGCTTGTTAACAGGCAGCACCCGCATGATCTATTTGCTGAATTAAGCGTGGGTTATACACAAAGACTGAGTAAAGATATTGATATCACGGGATACTTCGGATATCCGGGCGAGCCTGCACTTGGACCTGTAGCATTCATGCACAGAGTATCAAGCTCAAACAATCCCGATGCGCCGCTTTCACATCACTGGCAGGATGCATCACATATTACTTTCGGGGTTGGTACTTTAGGGCTTCGTAATAAAATATTCAAATTGGAAGGCTCCATTTTTAACGGCAGCGAGCCCGATGAAGAAAGATGGGGATTTGATAAAATGAATATGAATTCTTACAGTTACCGGCTTTCGGTAAATCCAACTAAAAATTTTGCCCTGCAGTTCTCTCAAGGATTCATCAAATCACCTGAAGCCCTTGAACCCGGAGTTGATGTAACAAGAACTACAGCTTCAGTAATTCACAGTCACAACTTCACCTCAACAAGAAATATCAACACCACTTTCGCGTGGGGATATAATGATAAGGGACATGGTCACACTGAACATTCATTTTTACTCGAAAGTAATCTTCAGATAAATAGGCTGGCAATTTACGGCAGGTACGAATTTGTACAGAAAGATCCCGATGAACTTGCTCTCGACGGATTTGAACACGATGCAAAATTCAACATTAACGCAATTACACTTGGTACAAATTTCAGGCTCCTCCAATTTTCGAACACAAATGTATCGCTTGGTATTCAGGGCAGTATGTATTTTACACCAAAGGAATTGCAGCCAATCTACGGAAAAAATCCGCTTTCAGCACAGATATACATTAAACTCAATCCCGCCGACATGTAATAATATCAAATTCCTCTCCCGAGAGGGGTGGCTTTGCCGAAGGCAAAGACGGAGTGGGTTTAATGACACCTAAAAATTTTTAGAAAGATTATATCAAACAATATGAATACAACAATGAATCATCACATACACACTGCTGAAAACCCGGGCACATTCAAACTAGCCTTCAGCGCAACACTGCATTGTTTAATAGGCTGCGGTCTTGGTGAGGTTGCCGGAATGGTTATCGGGACAACACTATTAATGAGTAACCACTCAACAATGATACTTGCAATTATTTTAGGATTTGTAGGCGGCTTTGGCTTGGGGGTAATTCCCCTGAAAAAAGCAGGCTATACATGGAAGGCTGCATTTAAGCAGGTTCTTGTTGCAGAAGGATTGAGCATTGCGGTAATGGAAACCTTTGAAGTTTTGGTACAGGTCTATACCCCGGGTGTAATGGATGCAGGTCTGACAGATGGCATTTTCTGGCTTGGTATGCTGCTTGGTTTAACTGCAGGTTTCATAGCTGCCTTCCCTGTTAACTACATTTTCGTCAAAAAGGGCATCAGGCATCAGCATTAAATACCAAAATCCAACCCCTGAAACGATTCGTATGTAAAAGTGGTTATTAAGTTATATCACTAAGAAAGGCTGTATAATGTTTAAAAATAAAGCAATATTTTTGCTTTTTGCGGTATTGATGCTGGTTTCAGCATCAGTTTCAGGATGCTCTATGTTGAGCGGCAAAAATGAAAAAGTATCACAAAATTCAGATGAAAATAAAAAAATCGGCGGAGAAAAAATGACAGCTGCAGATAAAAGAGATACAACTAAATACGAATCAGCAATACTTGCGGGCGGATGTTTCTGGTGCATAGAAACAATTTTCCAGGACTTAAAAGGAGTAGAAAAGGTTGAATCAGGTTACTCGGGCGGCTCGACTGCAGATCCGACCTATAAAGATGTATGCGAAGGCAATACAGGTCACGCCGAAGTAGTAAGGATAACATTCGACCCGGCGGTAATATCATACGAGCAGTTATTGACGGTATTCTTCCATATCCACAACCCAACTACAATGAATAAACAGGGCGCGGATGTTGGCACACAGTACCGTTCAGCTATATTTTATACAGGCGATGAGCAGAAAACATCTGCTGAAAAAGTCATTGCCGATGTTACTGCATCAAAATTATGGGATGACCCGATAGTAACGGAAGTAACGGCTTTTGATAAGTTCTACAAAGCGGAAGACTACCACCAGGATTATTACAATAATAATCCCAACCAGGGGTATTGTTCAGTAGTGATAGCACCCAAAGTGAAGAAGTTCTATAAAGAATTCCCCCAGCTTCTAAAAGATAACGTAAAATAACCGGCAGCCGGAAAAAATGTAAAATTCATACGGGCGATCTCAGTGATCGCCTTTTATTTTTACATCGGCATATTAATCTGCATAACCGGTATACCGCTAATACAGTGGTTATTTGGTTTTTGCTATTTGTTCTTTGATATTCTATTTTTGTAAAACTAAAAAAATAACATATGAGCTGGTTTTACCTCGCAATTGCGGGCATTTTTGAAATATGTTTCGCAATATCGCTTAAATATTCCGAAAGTTTTTCAAAACCATTGCCATCTGTACTATTCATAGTATTTACGATACTTAGTTATATTTTTCTTGATAAGGCCATTGGAACAATTCCGCTGGGCACGGCGTATGCAATATGGACAGGCATAGGAGCTTCCGGAATTGCGCTTATTGGTATATTTTATCTTGGCGAGCCGGCCGGTTTTTGGAGAATATTTTTTATTTTTACACTCATCAGTTCAATTATTGGTTTAAAATTCGTATCAAATCAGTAGAAAGACATGAAAATCATATTAATTCTTGTTATTGCTATCCTTTTTCTATACAGCTGGCCATCAAATTCGCAGACAAATAATCTAAGATTAAAAGAACCTGTTTATGGAAACTTGTTCTTTAAAACTCCTTCTGCTGAATATAATAAAGCTGATATTCCTTTTTCGTGGTATCTTGCAGCTATCATTAATCCAATGCTTGTAATAGAAGACAAAAGGGTATTTTTCGGTCTGACAAAAGAGATCTCTGCGGGGGTATTTCCTTATGGAAGGCTTGCACTTGAGTATTCCTACATTTTCAGAAGTTACAATACCAGTCATCTCCGGTTTTCTTATAACTATGATGTAATACTTGAAGCCGGTGATTTTGTGGGAATTATTGCTTCACCGGGCGCCGGATATTTTACAGATACCAAAAATGAAGGCTGGTTCGTGCAGGGTTCTGTTGGTGCCTTGCTTGGACCGGGTGAACCCCTGATGTTTAATCCTTACCTAAAATACAGGCACACATTCATAAAAGACCCCGCTAAATCAAATATCAACGATATTTCGCTGGGTGTTGGATTCGCTTTCTTCTTTTAATGGAAATACAGGCGCAAACTACCGTTTGCATTTCTGATATATGAAACAAACAGCAAAAAATTTCTGGTTTTTTGCCATAATAAGATACCTTTATATTCAACAATTTTTCATATATTTACAAAAATTAAACATATAAAAGTAATGGAACCACCTGTATCTTATCCCCAGTCAGATTCATACCAGGGCAGAAGAATTTACGGCAAAAAATCCGGCTGCGCTAAATTCAGCTGCGTTGGCGTTGTTGGCGCAGTGGTTATCCTGGTAATTATCGGAATTGCCGGCTATTATTTTGCTTTACCCGCCTTGATGCCAAACAGCCTGAGCGGTGATTTTTTGAATATGGTTATTGTACCCACAAAAGACGGCAAAGAAAAAATGTGGATACTAACCGATGGCTCTTTTAATTTTATCCAGACTACCAAATCTCCCGGGAGAACTTCAACGGGCAGAGAGTGTTACTTCTGCAAAACCTGGACCTATATAGTAGACCCCGAAGACCAGAAGGTATTAAAAAAGACAAAAACCCCGTATGAGGATATTATCACACAGATAGATATGATCTATCATAACAACGCGGTTTGGATGATAACCCGTGAATACGGTGAAAATGAGCCGCGTGTTGAAGCCTACAATTCTGAAACCGGCGATAAAGAGATGGATACCAAAGAATTCATTTCAAAATATCCGGATCTTTCAGCGGGACTCACTGAAGTCCATTACTCAAAAGATGATAATGCGTTGAGGATGAAAACCCGTGACGGAAGAGAAAAACTTTATAGCTTTGGTGATTCAAAACTATATAAAGATTATTCTGAGCTCAACAAAAAACAGGATAAGGATTCAACCATCATAACAATTCCAATATTGGCTGCTGAAGATAACTCATCTTCACCGCGAAAGAGGTTCCTTACGGCAACCGGTCCAAAGGCAAGCATAAAGGATAATAAATCAAGGGTTGAAAGAATTGATGACAAAGATGATTACCTTGAAAATCATTTAAAGATAAAAGTAGGAGAGCCCGGCGAAAAAGTATATCTGGAAGGAATAATGTATTATGATGATGAAGACTGCGCGATTGTAATACATCTTGATAAGCTGGGTAAAAAAAGCGACAGACTTATGACATGCATAGACGTAAAGACCGGCAAAGAAATGTGGACAGTTCAGCCGGACGAGATGTTCGACGAAATGAAAATTGACGAAGAAGATGATACCTTTTCAAGCCTCTTCTTTACAAAATCAAATATTGATGTAAAACGCTCGGGAAACCTTGTTGTACTGCAGCTAAAGGGTCAGGGTATTATGGGGTTTGATTATAGGACAGGTAAAAAACTTTTTGAAATGGATATTTAGAAATTGCCGTTTTAACCACAGCAAGTATGAAAAAAATAATTAAAATAATCCTGGTATTACTGCTGGTTGGCATAATAGCCATCCAGTTCTTTAACAGACCTGATATGTCGAGCACTGCCGATATTACACCGGGTCATATTACTAAAGTTATGACTGTTCCTGCAGATGTTGAAAGCATACTAAAGCGTTCCTGCTATGATTGTCACAGCGATCATACCGTATGGCCATGGTATTCATCAATTGCCCCGGTAAGCTGGCTGGTAGGCGATGATGTTGTGAAGGGCAGAAAAAAGATGAATTTCAGCCAGTGGAACAAGCTTTCTGCGGCAAAGCAGGAAGCACGGCTTAATGAGATCTGCGAGGAGATCAAATCAGACGAAATGCCTCTGCCGCCGTACCTGATTTTGCACGGCGATGCGAAGCTCTCTCAGTCAGATAAGGATATTTTGTGCCGTTGGGTGGAAACTGAGCTCAAAAAACTGGAAGATGCCAATCCGGAATAAAATTGTTGTAATTGTAAAATTACATTGATTTTACTTTTTAGCATTATTAGTTTATGTTTTTAAATCCATAAATTACATATTATTTGCAGGAAGCCGCAATAAATACTCCGAAACAAAAGGTAAAAATGGAATTCGTCTTTTGCCACCGCAAACCCGAACGTTCCTTTTTTTACAAGGGTAAACAATTCCCTGTTTGCGCACGCTGCACAGGCTTTTATTTGGGATATTTTGCGCTGCCTATCTTCACATTTTCTATTTGGATGCCGGGCTTTCTGTGGATATTCCTCCTTATGCTGCCCGCCCTGGTTGATGGCCTGACACAGGCATACATGAACAGGGAAAGCAATAACTGGCTCCGCCTGGCAACCGGTATCCCTGCAGGCGCTGCCTGCATGGCACTTGCCGCTTTGCTTGGTCAGTGGATCGGTCATTTGATATTGGCTTTAACTTAGTTTCTGTTTTTGAACATAATATATTTAAGAACAACAATTTAAGCTGTATATTTAAGTAATCTAAAGGAGGAATCAAATCATGGAACCAACAACACCACCACCTGCACCAACAGATAATCAGCAGACTGAAGATCTGAGTTTGATACTTAAGATCGTCTCTTTCTGTATCCCGCTTGTGGGAGCTATTTTGTGGTTTATCAACAAAGATAAGAACCCGAAAGCAGCTAAGTCAGCCTGCACATTCGCCCTTATTGGCGTTGCAGTTGGCATAGTTATCAATGTTCTTGTAACAGTATTAGGCGGTTTAAGTAATTAATTTACTTTTTTGTTTTTTAAGGGATTTTCTTTTATTCAGAAAATCCCTTTTTTTATTAAAAAACCCTCCATTTGTATTTATATTCTGCCCTTTATTATATATTTTTACATTTCAATAAATTTTAAACAGTTCAATGCCTGCATATCCATTCCACTTTTCGTTCCTGGTTAAAGATCTGACTTCAACCCGTAAATTCTACGGTCAAATACTTGGCTGCGCCGAAGGTAGAAGCAGTGACTCCTGGGTTGATTTCAATTTTGGGGGCAACCAGCTTTCGATGCATGTATCCGAAAAAGTACCCGAGTCAATACCGTGCGGAGTAGTAGATCATGTAATAGTACCCATACCTCATTTTGGCTGCATAATGCCATGGGATGAATTCCACAAACTTGCAGATAAACTTCATGCTGAAAAAGTTGAATTCATAATAGAGCCTTCCATAAGGTTTGCCGGGCAGCCGGGTGAACAGGCTACTATGTTCTTTAAAGACCCCAGCGGTAATTCACTGGAAATAAAATGCTATAAAAATCCCGAACATATGTTCACGCTGAATGTTAAACAGGAAAAGTACAGCAGTAACCTGTAATGAATTCAATGAACATCCGGTATGCTGATGCTGTTGTTATTGGCGCAGGAGTAATTGGCGCAAGCATTGCATATCATCTCTGTTTGAACGGCATCAGGAACATCCTGGTAATAGACGGCAATCCAGAAGCAGGTATAGGCAGTACCGGCAGAGCTACGGGAGGGTACCGCGCTCAGTTCGGCTCAAGGATAAACGTTCAGCTTTCTCTTATTTCCCGTCAAAAATTAATAGATTTTAAATACGAACATGGAATTGATCCGGGATATGAACCCTGCGGATATCTTTTTCTGGCAGGTAACAGTGAAGAAATGACATCACTTTCGCTTGCTAATTCATTGCAGCGAAGCTGCGGTTTAAGAGATGCAGCGCTTGTATCAGCTGATGACATACGCAAACTGAATCCTCACATAAACCCTGAAAATATTCTTGGCGGTTCATTCTGTCATAGTGATGGATTTATAAAACCCATGAATATTCTGAAGGGATATATTAATTCCTCAAAAAATAACGGTGTTGAATTCTTATATAACACAAAAGTTACCGGGATCAACCGCAGCCCAAGCAATATTATGAGCATTGAAACATCAATCGGAACAATAAAAGGTGATGTTATAGTAAACGCAGCGGGAGCATGGGCTGCAGAAATTGCCTCACTTGCAGGTGAAACACTGCCTGTAAAAAAATTAAAACGCCAGGTTTGCAGAATAAAAGAGAAAAACACTCTGCCACAAAATACTCCAATGACAATTTGGGTGGATTCACGCTTTCATTTCAGAATGCGTGATGAACATCTTATCCTTCTGATGCCCGATGAACCCGAAAACAATAATAATTTGAATGTTGAGCCAGGCTGGCTTGAGAAAGTGCATGCGATTGCCAGACAAAAAATTCCCGCACTTAACAATTGCAGTATTGATACTGCCGCCTCATGGGCGGGCTATTATGAAATGTCGCCGGATGAACATTTGATACTTGGCAGAGCTGAAAGTCTGAATAATTTCTATTACGCAAACGGTTCATCCGGGCACGGCGTGATGCACTCCCCTGCGATAGGTGAACTGCTCGCAAATATCATTTGCGGCAAAAAAAATGAAGTTGATACCGATATTCTAAGCCCAACCAGATTTTCTTATGGCAAATTGATCCGGCAAATTCCTTTCTTTTGAGAACTTAAAAGATAAATTGAAAATAATCATCACAGGTAACGGAGGTTCGGGTAAATCTACACTTGCAGAAAAGCTTGGTACAATACTTCAGCTGCCTGTAACTCATCTCGATAAAATTACATTTAAAAAGAACTGGGATAGGTATGAAGAGCACCGGCATATGCAAACCCTTGAAAGAGTTCTCTCGGGAAAGAACTGGATTGTTGAAGGCTGGTCTTATCAATCAACTATGAAAAAACGAATGGATGCTTCAGATATCATAATTTATCTTGCATACCCTGCGTGGTACAGTTATTTATATGCCGCAAAGCGGCATTTACAATACACTTTCAGACAAAATCCCTATGACCCGCCCAATAGCTGGATCTGGAAAAAAACTATCCGGATGTTCAAAGCTATGAACCTTGTAAGAAAAGTTTATGAACCGGAATTCAAACTATGGCTTGATGAATACAAAGTCTACAAACTGATCTTTGTAATCAAAAAAAGAAAAGAACTTAAAGCAATGGAAAGAATCTTGGTAAGCATGAAAGTACATAACAATGAGTAAATTGCGCATAATATCAAGAGAAACTTCGGTAAATAAACCGATTGATGAAGTGTTCGCGTTCTTCGCAAAAGCCGAAAATCTGAATATCATTACACCGCCTGAACTGAAATTCAAAATCACGACTCCCCTTCCAATAGATATGAAAAAAGGTACACTGATAGATTATAAGATAAAACTTAACGGTATACCATTTAAATGGAAAACAGAAATTACGGATTGGTCTCCGCCGTACAGGTTTGTTGATACTCAGCTTAAGGGTCCATACCGGGTATGGATACATGAACATATCTTCGGGTCAAAGGGTAACAATACATTTGTCAAAGATATAGTATCATACCTGCCGCCGGGCCGGGTTTTAGAGCCCGTGATACATAAACTTGCTGTGAAGAAAAAACTGGAACACATTTTTGATTACCGCATGGAAAAAATAAAAAGTATATTTAAATAATAAATAACTCTCTGAGCATCATCCGAACAAATTATTCAGATAAAACAGTTTTTGAATTGCCACGACCTTTAGGTCGTGGATACAGTAAATAAAAAATATGGGGCTTCAGCCCCCGAATATTAGTATATAATATAGAATCATTAGAAATGACACAAACAGAACTTCAATCCCTCAAATACCCGATTGGCGAATTCAGCCCCAAAGAAAATTACACTCCGGATGATATTAAATGGTACATTAATATTATTGAATTATTTCCGGCAAAAATAAAACAGGCAATCTCCGGCTTAAACAATGAGCAGCTTGATACCGTTTACCGCGAAGGCGGGTGGACAATAAGGCAGGTGGTTCACCACGTAACCGATAGCCACATAAACAGTTACACAAGATTTAAGCTTGCGCTTACCGAAGACAACCCGACTATTCGCCCGTATGAAGAGGCTGACTGGGCGGAGCTTCCAGAGGCGAAAACGGGCGCAATAGATCTATCGCTCCCCTTGCTTGAAGCACTGCATAAAAGGTGGGTTGTAATGCTTAAGGGAATGAAGCCCGGTGATACAGAACGAAAATTATACCACCCCGGCAGCAAACAGCAAATGACAATTGCTTCACTTCTGCATTTATACGCATGGCATTCAGATCACCACCTGGCACACATCACAAATCTCAAGAAGTTTAAAGGCTGGTAGAGAAATATTCCCCTTATGTTTTTTTTAGGGGTCATTTTTTAAAGTATAAACCGAATCAACATCGAAAGACTATTAATAGATATAACCGGCTGGACGGGCTCAATTTGTGTATTGGCGGCATATGGCCTGTTAAGTATTCACAAGATCACGGCACGCTCAAAATTATACCAAATACTGAACATAATAGGCAGTATTTGCCTTATAATTAATACTATGTTTTACAGCGCATATCCCTCAACATTTGTAAATATTGTTTGGCTCATAATTGCTATATTTGCAGTAATCAATATTTACAGATCATCCTCAAACAAAAATGCCAGCTGAACTCCCCGGAAAAAATATATTAGACTTGATAGCGGATAATCTTAAACCATTTATCCGCAGAACACCCGTATTGACTTCACGGCTTATCAATGATATAACAGGTGCTGATATTTTCTTTAAATGTGAAAATTTCCAGAAAACCGGGTCATTTAAAATACGCGGAGCTATGAACGCCGTTCTTTCATTAAGCAAAGAAGAGAAAGCTAAAGGAGTTGTAACGCATTCATCAGGTAACTTTGCTCAGGCGCTTGCATATGCTGCAAAAAAGGCAGGTATTAATGCAAAAATTGTAATGCCTGAAACTGTAGTTCCCGCGAAGCGCGATGCTGTTCTTGGTTACGGCGCAGAAATAATATATTCAGGCAGCAAACCAGCTGATAGAGAAACAAAATGTGAAGAAGTCCGCAACGAGACAGGCGCAGCATTTGTACATCCATCAAACGATATAAACGTTATCAAAGGTCATAGTTCCTGCGCAATTGAATTTATTCGCGATACAGATACACTTGATGCGGTTTTCACTCCCGTTGGCGGCGGCGGATTGATAAGCGGAATGGCTTTTGGATTTAAAAATTTCAGTCCTGAAACAAAAATATACGGCGCAGAGCCTTTAAACGCTGATGATGCGTATCAAAGCATAAAGGCGGGAAAGATAATTCCCGTCAATAATCCCGATACAATAGCAGATGGTCTCAGGACTTCTCTTGGGGATGTCACTTTCCCGATAATCAAAAGGTACGTCACAGAAATTTTCACTGTTACAGAAAGTGATATAATTTACGCTATGCGTTTGATTTGGGAAAGAATGAAAATAATAATTGAACCTTCAAGCGCTGTGGCATTTGCCGCATTGTTTAAAAACATAAAGAAATTTAGGAATAAAAAGATTGGCGTAATTGTATCAGGCGGCAATGTTGATCTTAACAACCTGCCTTTTTAGCAAATTTCAATGAGACTACCATGAAAGCTGAAATAAAATTCGTTAAAACAAAGGATTTCATTAAAACAACTGCCTCGGGGCAGCTAAGTTTGGATCAAAGCAAAAAAGTTCTGAAAGAAATCGCGAAACTTAACACCCCTGATGATATTCATGATATACTTGTTGATATACGCGATACAATTTCAGGGCTCTCGCTATCTGATATATATGAGCTTGTTACCGAAGTCGGAAATCACAGGCAGGCCTTCAGAAAAAAAATAGCTATTCTTCTGGGCTCTCAGCATGATATTGATAAAGCCCGTTTCCTTGAAATGTGCGCTTCAAACAGGGGATACAATGTTAATGCTTTTGATGATTTTGAAGAAGCTGTAAACTGGCTTATGTGTGAAGATGATGATTAACCTGCGCATATAATGACAGAAGACAATTTCAATTTATCTGAATTTCATCATTCAATTTACCTGCGCTCTCACCTGAGTGAAGTTTATTATTACATTGCTTCAGCGGATGGTATCTGCAAATGGTTTATGGGTAAAGCTGTATATACTGATTATGCTGGAAATACATTAAATCCGGCTGATACCGCCTGCAGAGGTGATACTTTTAGCTGGCATTGGCTGAATAAAGATCTGAGTGTAAGCGGAAAGGTACTTAAAACAATAAGCGATGAATTGTTTTCCTTTACGTTTGGAAATTTATTTGAAATTACAATTTCAATTAAAGAAGATAATGGACGAAGCTTGTTAAATCTGCATCAAAAATACACTGCCGGAGCTGAAAAAAACGATTTTGCGCATATTAACTGCTGTGTATGCTGGGTGTTTTTCCTTACAAATCTAAAATCCGTGCTCGAGCATGGAATCGATCTCCGCGAAACACTTATTGATGATGAATCACTGGTAAATCGTTAATACGGAATCAGTTAAGAACAAGGGCTGCAGCCCCTTGTCAATATATTATCGGTCATAAAAAAACAGGGAGGCACTACCCTCCCTGCTGATCAACTAACCCCCTAACTTGTAAAGGAAATCTCTGCTGAAAAAATTAAGTGATGTAATTATATACAGTACTTTTAATACTGCTGCTTCACTGAAAATTTTTCAACCTGGTTCTTTACAGCGGGGATAGTTCTCAAATATTCATATATTGCTCCAAGGTCTTCTTCGGTTAAACCTGCGTAAATGGTCCATGGCATAATGGTTTGGAATTCACCCGGTTTATAGGGTGTATTGCCATAGGCCGGGTCACTGCACTGCTTAAATCTTTTAATGAACTGCTCTTTTGTCCACAAACCTAATCCTGTTTCGTTATCGGGTGTTAGGTTCGCTGTCCTTACAACTGTGTTCCCGGGAAGATTGATCTCTATTCCGCCCGCAAATTCTTTGCCAGGTATTGGCACACCATCTTTTGAAGGAGTGTGGCAATCACTGCATGATGCACCTTTTACCATATACTCACCATATGCAATTATATCTTTTTTGTCCGGCTTCCGGATAAAAGCGTTCTTTTCCGGGATCGTTTTCATTATCATGCTCATTGGAAATTTGACTTCATCTTTAGGGACATCATTCTTAATAGATGGCAGTGACCTTATATAAGCTATAACAGAATATATATCTTCCCTGTCCATTTTTCCGTACACAAGATAAGGCATTATCGGGAAAAGCGCTGAACCATCTTTACTTATACCTTCGGTAATAGCCCTTAAAAGCTCACCATCAGTCCAGGTACCCACACCATACGGTGTTATGTTTCTTGCATAAAATGTACCGGGGAGTCCGAGTTCTTCATCAAACTTATCACCGCCCATACCTTCTGTGCCGGGTTTTATAGGTCCCGAAAGTTTGCTGAAATCACGGGTTGAGTGGCAATCTACACATGCTGCCGCATGATTAAATATATACTTTCCACGCTCCAATCTTGCCGGCGTAATTTCAATTTTGATCTCCTCAACCGCTATATCCTTTGGGAACTGCTGATTGAAGTACACATAACCCGATACTCCAAGGACCACTACAAGTCCAAGGAATATGAGTATTATTTTTTTAAATTTTTTCATTTTTGTAATCTATTTGAGTTTTTAGTTAGTTGATTAGATTTAAAATTTTTATTTTACCAGAATCATTTTTTTTGTTTCACTGAAGCTAAGACCCTCATCGCCTGTTACATCAAGCCTGTAAAAGTAAACACCTGATGAAATTCCCGTACCATTAAAGTTTATTTCATAACTTCCTGTATTCATTTTTTCATTGGCTAAAACTTTTACTTCCCTGCCTGTGATATCAAACACTGTTAATTTAACGTTTCCATCTGACGGAATTGAGAATTTAACATTTGTGCTTGGGTTAAACGGATTCGGGAAATTCTGCTCCAGGCTGTATCGTGAAGGAACTTCACTGCTATTCCCGTTGCCTGTTGATGTTAGGTCCGGTGTATATTTCTGCATATTGCCCTCTTCTCCAAAAAGCATCAGCTTTGAAGGAGATACTATGCTGAAGGTTCTTACAATGTTTCCTGATTTTGACTGCTCTTTTACCCATGTATCACCTGCATTGTGCGTTATGAAAAGCTCGCCGCCGGAACCTACCGCGTAAGCTGTATTGTTGTTCAGGAACTTAACATCGTTTATAGTGTATGGCGTTAAGCCCGTCACGGATACCCAGTTTGATCCAAGATTTGTTGATTTCATTATTCTGCCGAAAATACCTGATACCAGAATTACACCGTTTTGATTTGACGTTATCTTAGTTAAAATAGATGTCGTTCCTGTTACAAGTGAATCCCAGCTGTTACCTGCATTAGTTGTTCTTAAGATCAACCCGTTATGACCCGTAATAAAACCGGTATTGGCATTAATGAAGTTAATTCCGGTTAAATATACATTTGAGCTGTGAGTCGTCATTGTCCAGTTATCGCCGCCATTGGTAGTTCTGTATATTTTACCCGGATCACCTGCAGCATACCCATTTAACGGTGAAGTAAAATGAATCGTCCAGCCGTACATGCCCTGTGCGATCTGGCTTCCCTGCCAGTTTGCTCCGCCGTTAGTGGTCTTCATAAAATACCCGCTGTTGAATATACCATACCCGAACTGGCTGTTTAAAAATTTAATTTCGTACAGGTATGCACTAACGGGTGTTGGTATTTCAGCCCAGTTATCTCCGCCATTAGTAGTCTTAAGAATTTTATTGCCAAATGCGCCTATAAAGCCGGTATTGGCATCCGCAAAAGCGCTGGAATAAATTGTACCTGTCTGGGGAGTTACTTTCGCCACCCAGTTTGCACCTGCGTTTGTAGAAGTATAAACTTTTCCTCCTTCGCCAACCGCAATAAAACTATTGGTGAAATTATTCGTTATTCCCCTGAAAGGAGTATGACCAAAATAAACAGGAGTCCAGTTAGTACCGCCGTTTGTTGTTGTCCATATAGCGCCCTGCTCGCCTGTAATTGCGCCAAAATTTCCCACAAAAGATACATCATACAATCCTGATGAGGTTATTGAAATACTCGATTCAAATGTTGTACCAAAGTTAGTTGTTTTAAGTATTCTTCCCTGTGTTCCGACAACATACCCTGTTCCAAGAGTATTGAAATACATTCTGAAAAGTGATGATGTTGTTCCGGTTGAAACAGTATCCCAGGTAAGACCTGCGTTTGTGGTTTTTGCGAAGAAACCCATATCTCCGGCAATAAATCCGGTTGTTTTATTGACAAAATGTACGCCGTTAAAATTCCTTGTATATGGCACGCTTATCAAATGCCAGCCGGCGCCCTGGTTGGTTGTACGAATTATCTTTCCGCCAAAACCTACAGCAAAACCCGTATCACGTGAAGGGAAGAAAATTCCCCTTAAAGGTGTAGTTACGGGAGTCTGTGTTACCGCCCAGTTACCACCAAGATTCCATGTATTTATTACCGTACCGCTATCGCCGCAGGCAAATACATCGTTTAACCATGAATATGTTATATCATAAATGAATTTTTTTGTGGGTACATTTTGTACCTGCCATGTGGAGCCCATATCGGTGGTTTTCATTACTGTTCCCAGCATACCGACTGCAAAACCCTCGGTGTTGCTGTTCATAACTACTGATGAAAGATTGTTGCCCTGCGGTTTGGGATTAACCCATTCCCACGTTTGTGAATACACTGCTGAAACAGCCAGCAAAAGGATCAGAATTGTTTTGTTTATTATGTTCATTGTTATAAATTTTATTAGTTAGTTAGTTTAGTTGTTTTTGATTGAAAACTTTTTTCGTCCCCCTTCAATATTTTTATCAAAGGGGGATTCCAAAAGAAATTACCTGGAGGAGTAATTTAAATTCTTAACATCGTTGTTCAGGTTCTTTAATTCTGCTCCAACTCTGTAATTTCGGTAAACAAGATAAAGCTCGCTTATTACCAATGTTATTACTATCGAAAATATTGCTATTACTGTGATCATTTTGTTTTTACTTCTTTCTTTTGTTATTTATTGATTTTCTATTATTTGTTTTCTTTTTCTTATTTTTTTTGAGTGTCATTACTTCGCGTTTGGCATTTGACGATTTACCATTGGCATTTGACGTTTCACGTTTTAATAAATCTTCACCTGTATGTGCGGATTTTCCGGGTGCTTTGGCATTATGAACCTGTAATTTTCGGTTTCCTGCTGCATTGCTTCTTTCATCAGTGGACCGTTTTCTACGACCGCCCACTGGAGTCCCAGGATTGTGAGCAGCGCCAGAACGAAAAAAAGCGATAACAGGTGTTTTAATATTTTATGATGCATTTCTTATTGTCCTTTCTGCTTACTGATTATTACTGCTCTTTTTTGTTTTTTTCATGATCTTGATGATCATTTTTGTTCTCTTATGAAGCAAAGATATATTTTAATGCCAGCCTTAAAAAATTGATTTTCTCCATAAATTAAAGGCTGATGATGCAATTGAATGGTTTTAATTTGCAAAAATCTATTAAATTCGCTATTTTTCCCTAATATTTGTAAATTTTTGAAAGGATAAATTTAAAACCGGTTGAAAACTGTAAGCGATGACCTGTTCAGGCTGATAAAATCCTTAAATAAGTCAGAAAAGGGCTATTTTAAGAAATTTGCTGCAAAAAACGCCTCCGGCGGCAAACAGAACTATATTTTTCTGTTTGACGCAGTTGACGCTATGAGCGAGTACGATGAAGAGCTGCTTAAGAAAAAACTAAAGGATCCATCTCTGTTAAAACAGCTTCCGGTTTATAAGGTATATCTGTTCAATCTCATTTTGAAAGCGCTTAATTTATACGGCGCGTATGATAACTCCGAAAGCCAGTTAAGTGAGTTACTTGCCAATATCAAAATCCTTACTTCAAAACATCATTACCGCGAAGCACGGAAGATAATTAAGAAAGCCAAAGAAATGGCTTACCGCTTTGATAAACATAAATTCATGATGGAGCTTCTTGCCGCTGAAAGGCACATACTGATGCTCTCTCCGGTAAAAAATATCACGGAAAAACGCCTGGCGCTGTACAATGAACAACAGGATCTAATTGAAAGAATGAAAGAATTCTACGACCAGAGCCTGCTGTGTGACAGGATGACTATACTGGTTGATAATGAAGCAGATTTCAGGACAAACGAAAAATCCCGGCAGATTGATGAAATAATGAACAGCAGCGTACTTAAACCCGGAAAAAAATTAAAAGGTTATTATGCTCAAATGAATTACTATCATACGCACCTTATCTACAGCGGTTCAAAAGGGGATAATACCGAAATACTGAAAAATTTAAAACAACAGATAGCTTTTGATGAGGCGAATAAACATTTTATAGAAGAAAATCCGCAGAATTATGTTTATGCCCTTATCAACCTTCTGTTGTACTCTCACTATGCCAAAGATACCCGGCAGATAGATATAACCCTTGCTAAACTTGAAGCAGTGAAGAAAAAGATGAAAGGCAAGATAGCCCGTGAAAATGAGATACAGATAATGTTCCATGCTTCAAATATTGAAATGATCATATTCGAAAAGAACTGTGACCTGGTCTCAGGCAGAGCCAAAGCAAAACAAATAGAAGCGGATTTCAGAACATACGGTAATGAAGTTCCGTTCCACATCAAAGCGTTAATGCTGCTCAATCTTGCATGTTTTAATATAATTGATGAAAATTACCAGGCTGCGGTTAAATTCCTTAATACTCTTCTTAATACCCCCGAGCTCAGTATAAGAACCGATGTAATTAAAATTGCCCGAATTCTGCAGCTGGTGATCCATTACGAAATGAAGAATTACGACCTTCTTGAATATCTGCAGACTTCGGCAAAAAAATATTTTGGAACTAAATCATCTAAACTGGAACAGCTGCTGCTGAAATTTTTTGCCAAAGTAACCGGTCATTCAATTGATGAACACCCCGCGCTTTTTGATGAACTTATTTTTGCTATCAGGCGTGTGCCTGATACATACGGTATACTGAATTACTTTGATCTTATTTCATGGGGCAGGGCACACGCTGAAGGAAAAGCGCTTCTGGAAGTTCTTAAAAACAATATGAAAGGATCAATGGACACCCAAAACCAATGAAAACAGTAAGTGATGACCTCTTCAGGCTCATAAAATCCCTGAATAAGTCTGAAAAAGGATACTTTAAGAAATATGCCGCCAAAAATGAAGCGGGCAGCAAACAGAATTACATTCTTCTGTTTGATGCCATTGACGCAATGCAGGAGTATGACGAAGAACTGCTTAAGAAGAAGCTGAAGAATGAATCGTTCGTAAAACAGCTTCCTGTTTATAAAGTTTACCTGTTCAACCTGATCTTAAGATCACTTGCGCCGAATTCAGTTATCATTGATGCCGGTACAAAAATGAAGGAGTACATTGAAAACTCAAAGATACTCTCTTCTAAAGCACTTTACCGCGAAGCATTGAAGCAGCTAAAAAAAGCCAAGGAGCTTGCCAGGAAGTTCTCGAATCAAATTATACTGCTTGAAACCCTTATTGCGGAACGGAATATCATTTCTGTAATGCCTGATAAAAATATATCTGAGATCAGAAAGCAGCTCTACGATGAACAGGCTGAAGCATTAAGAATGCTCGGCAAAAATTTTGAATACAGCTGGCTATCTGACCAAATGGTCATTTGCGTTGAGCAAAAAGGTGATTTTACCGACGCCGCTCGCGGTAAGGAAATGGATAAGATCATGCAGATGCCGCTTATAAGCAATGACAGCATGGCAGAAGACCTTAATATGGAATTCTACAGGCTTCATACCAAATTATTCTATCATTTGGGAAAGAATGATCTTGTTAATGTGAAGATGCTTCTTGAGAGAGAAATTGAACTGCTTGAAAACAACAGGCATTTTATTGACCATAACCCTAAAAATTATTCAAGCGCGCTAATTAACTACCTTCTCTTCTCTCAAATTACCGGGTACAGAAAAGATGTGCTTTCTGCGCTGACAAAACTGAATGCTCTCAGAAAGAAACTCAAAAACAAAGTACCTCTCTCGCTTCAGCTACAAATTTCATTTCACGCTGCAAATTCAGAAATGCTGGTCTATAGAAATTCAGCCGATACCCGGAGGGGCAGAAATCTTGTAAAAAGGCTTGAATCCGAACTGCCTAAGTATGGAAATGAGATCCCGCCCCAATTAAGAATTTCTCTGTTAAGTAATATTGCATCATTCCTGGTAATGGATAGAAGCTTTGATAGCGCGCTCAAATTCAACAACAGGCTGACCGAAGAATCAGGGTTGAATTTTAAAAGCGATGTTTATTTGTTCGGCAGGCTGCTGAATCTTGTTATTCATTATGGACTGGATAATTTTGACCTGCTGGAATACAATGTTGAAAACACATACAAATTCTTCAGGGAAAAAAACGTGCTTAAGAAAGCGGAAAGTATTATTTTGACACATTTCAAAAGACTGATAAAAGCCGAACCGAAGGAACACAAAGAGCTTTTTAAAGAACTGCATTTTAATCTTAACAAACTTCCGGCTGATAACAATACACAGAGCCTATACAGCATGTTTAACTTTACTGTATGGGCAAAAGCGGAATCAGCGGGTATAACAATGTTTGAAGAAACCAGAAAAACACAAAAACCAATAAACTGATTATTTATATGAAAAAAGATCTTTGCGCACTGTTCGTAATTCTAATGCTGGCTTTCATGAATTCTGTTAACGCACAACCATCAAATGATTCAATAGAAGTAAGCAATGAAAAAGTAGAGTGGGAAATGAAAATATATTACTTCGTTTTTCTTAATGCTGTTAAGGATAGACCCGTTATTGATTCAGTAACCGCCTTCGAAATTCAGAAAGGTCACATGGCAAACCTGGAAAGAATGTATTATGAAGGTAAATCAAGGCTTGCGGGTCCGTTTATGGATGGCGGCGAAATGCGGGGAATTGTGATACTTGATGTTGCCACAGAAGAAGAAGCCCGCGAGCAGATTAACCGTGACCCCGCAATTATTAACGGAAGACTTGAGGCAGTGATCAAAAAATGGTACGGGCCGGCGGGATTAATAGTTGAACCTAAGGCACGAAAGTAAGCAGTATTATATTCCGATACACCCGGTTTCCTAAACTCCGGTTTGGGAAACAAAGGCTTTTAGACTAAACTCAGATCTTCTCATAATTTCTCTTTATCATTCCGGTGACCTTTACCATACCAAGCTTTTTATAAAAGCCCTCCAAATGTTCATCACAGCAGAGATCTATCATATAATAATCCTTAAGCTGCTCCAGCATTTTTTTAACCAGTTCTGTGCCAATTCCCATATTTCTGTATTCCGGTATTACTTCAAGCAGGGGAATGTAAGCCGATAGAGTGTTGTCTGTTACAGCGTTTATAAATCCGGCTATACGGGTGCCATCCATAGCTATAATTACATGGTCACTGTTCCTAAGGATTTCCAATCTCTTCGCAGGTTCAGGTTTTTTTTGCCAATCTTCAAAAAAAGGCTCAAGATCCGCTTTACTTAAACCTGCAATGTCATAATTATAATTTATCATTCCTGTCTCAGGATATCTTTCCAGGCATTGGAATCCTGCTCAAATCTGAATTTAAAACCTGCATCCAGAATTTTCTTCGGCATTGCACGCCTGCCGGCAAGTACAACAGTTGACATTTCCCCCAATACTGCTTTGATCATAAATGCCGGTACACGTATGAGTGCAGGTCTTTTAAGCAGCTTTGCTGCGTGTTTAGTGAATAATGCGTTAATTTGCGGATTTGGTGCTGATGCATTATATATTCCCCGAATATTATCATTATCAATTGCGTACATATACATTGCTATCAGGTCATCAATATGGATCCATGACATAAATTGTTTGCCGCTGCCAAGGGGTCCGCCAACAAAAAACTTCACAGGCATTAAAAGCTTCTTCACCGCATCAGAATCCGCCGCCATTACAAATCCCGTTCTAAAGATAACGGTTCTCACACCGTTAACTTCAGCTTTTAATGCCGCCTGCTCCCAGTCGTTGGTTAATCTGCCCAGGTAACTATCCGCAGGCGGTGCTTCTTCATACATATCTTTACTGCCTGTATCGCCGTAGTAATCCACCCCTGAAGTACTTATGAGAAGTTTGGGTTTGAATTCCATTTTTGCGGTAAGCTCAACCAAACTGTTTGTTACATTCATTCGGGAATCATAAAATTCCCTCTTAGCTGCTTCTGTCCACCTTTTTGAGCCGAGATTTGAGCCGGCAAGATTTATCATAACATCTATTCTTTCACCTGAAAGTGAAAAAATATCTTTCAAACCGGCTATTCTGTATGCGTCCTTAAGTTTCCTCTGCGCTGCTTCAGGATTTGTGGTAACTGCTATATACTTATCTCCGCGCACGGCTATTGCGCGGATCAAATATCCGCCTATCATTCCTGTTGCGCCAGTAATCAGAATTGTGTTTGCCATTATTTGCTGATTATGCCAAGATCCCCGAGTATTTTTTCAGTAATTGCCCTTCTGGATTCCGCAAATTTTTTATTATCAAGAGCGCCTTCAACATTAGCTGCGTAAAAATACACATTGCCGCCTTTTTCAACCCAGCCAACAAGCCACCCGATATTTTCCGTGTCACTTTGTGCCCAGCCGGTTTTGCCCCTCATAACATACCCGCCGGTATCTGCAAGTACTATAATGCTTTTAACTATATCCATTGAACGTTTTGAAACAGGAAGCTCTTCTTTGTACAGCCTTTTCAAAAAATCTATCTGCTGCATCTGCGTAATTCTAAGTGCCCCCGAAAGCCAGAATTGATCAACACCGCCGTCAATATCCATATTGCCGTATTCCAGTTTAGTGTACATATCCCTTAATTTTTCATAACCTACTCTTCTTGCCAGTTCCTGAAAATACGGAACACCTGATACACGCATCGCTTCTTTGAGGTCAAGGTCCTTATTCCACGCGTCAACCCATCTTTTAATCCCATCCCATGGAATAATGAAATTTTCATCTGTAATAACTCCGGTTTCCAGGCCTATCAGCGCGTTTATGATCTTGGAAGTTGATGCGGGACTGAACCCTGTATTACATCTTGCGGAATCATAATAAAAGTATTTGTCATTGTTCAGATCATACATTACAAACGAGCCTTTGACATCATATTCATCAAAATATTTCTTTACATCCTGCGCCTGCGCTGATATTGTTACAAACAACAGCAATAATAAGATTGTTTTCATGATCAAAATTTATGTATTTAATTGTTTACGGAAATTACAAATATTGCAGTGATGAGCTCACCGGAAGAATACAAAAATAACCTGTTAAAGTTTGATTTACAATCATTCTTGAAGGAATATTCAGGTTTATCCTCTCTTCAGCTAAAGAAAAAATTCCCCCGTGACTACAAACTGCTTGCATCACAACTTTCGCTGTATCCAAAGGCAGTATCCAAACTGCCGGAATTTACTTCAAAGTATTGTTACTTAACAACTAAGAGCTATGAACAGTCAAGCTCAGAAGCATTAGCAGAATATAAGGCCTCACTATTTTCGGGTGATTTGATAATTGATCTTACGGGCGGATTAGGAATAGATGATATCGCATTTTCGCGAAAATTCCGTAAAGTGATTTCTGTTGATACTGATGCTGAGCTGAACCTGCTGGCTGAAGTAAATTTTGAAAAACTGGGCATAATAAATATTGAAAGAATTACTGCCCGCGCAGAAGAATTTATAATAAATAACATTTCCGCAAACCTGGTTTACATAGATGCAGACAGGCGAAACGATAAGTCCGGTAAACGTACTGTTACACTGCATAACGCTTCGCCGGATATACTGAAAATTCTGGATAGGCTGTATGAAATTTCACCTTTGATATTACTCAAACTCTCCCCCCTGGCTGATATAACTTACCTTGAAAGATCGTTAAAGAACATTAAGGAAATCAGGGTAATATCACTCGCAAACGAGGTAAAAGAAATACTTGTACTGCTGGATAGAAATTTCAAAGGGCAAACCCTGATTGCTGCAGTGGAAATTTCAAAGAATGGGAATATAAAAGAATATTTATCCGGTACCGTTAATAAAGTGACTGCGGGGGTTAACAGCAAAGTTAATTATTTTTTTGAACCTTCTGCCGGTCTTATCAAATCAGGGTTGGCCGGTGAGTATGCTGTAAATAGCGGTTTGGAAAATGTTTTTGATGGCAGTTTATATTATACATCTGCCGCTGAACCAAAAGGACTAATGGGCAGGTCTTTTTACACCATAGCAAAGATGCCGTTTACAGGCTCTGCTTTTAAAAAATATCTTTCTGATTCAAAGATCTCACAAGCGAATATTTCGTGCAGGAATTTTCCTCTGAAGCCGGAAGATATAAGGAAGAACTATAAGCTTAAAGATGGAGGTGAAGACTATTTCTTCTTTACGGCAGACAGAAATAACGGGAAACTGTTTTTCCATTGCCGCAAATATCCGGGACTGTAAAAAAACAGGGGCACAGCCTTTTACAGCCATGCCCCATGGGATATTAGAGGAGAATCATGTCACCATGACCTTTGAAACAATCTGTTTAAATAACTCCTCTTCACACCATCAAAAAATTTCATTCTTGAAAACCTTGCTGCTAATTATCGTCTGATCTTCCGTCTTTATCGTCATCCCTGAAAGCCCTTTTGAATGAATTCTTCAGGTTATCGTCGATCATATCATCATTGCCGGAATTTGAAGGATCAAGCACATTGCCGTTATTCATGAACCATAAGGCGGGATTAACAAGAATTGTGATGTTCTTCTGACTTCCCCCTGTAACCAGGGGCGCCGGAAGATTGATAATAATATCAGCCCTTTTTCTTGATTTATATACAAACGGGCTGCCGTTATATGTACCCTTAATAATGAATGAATATCTCTGGTTACCGCTTGTACCTTCACGGAACTCAGGGTCGGGAATTGATTCGGTATCTTCCGGTTTGTGTATCTGCAATTTTATTTTATTCCAGGTTCCCGCAGGCAGATTTGCCGCTGTAACAGAAATTACCTGGCCGCCCGTGTTAAAGTATATCACAACCGGTGAAATGCGTACTTCCTGGCTGGTGCCTGAAGGCTCGGTTTCAAGCTCAATTTCAGTAATTAACGCTTTAGCTTCGGTTATCACCGGGTAATTTGCGCCGGTTACGCTTTCATCAAGCTTTACGCTTAAGCTCGTGTTATCGGTTGTGCCGCCATTACCGCTTGAATTTGTAACAGAACTCTCTTCGCCGCAGCCGCTTGTAAATGCAAGAAGTATTACAAACAATATCCCAAGAAGAATTGTTGTGCCTACTGATTTTTTTGTTCTCATTTGTTTCTCTCTTTCTCTTTATTTATGAATTTTCCATCATAAATTTTCTTGTTTAATTTGTCATTTTTATGTTCATATTCTGCCTCATTGATCACGAACATTCTCCCTTCCACAAACACCCACATGTAAGTATTTGCGTTCCAAAAGTGAAGCTTATCCCATTTTGTTTTTATTGATACTGAGTGTTTCATTCCCCTATACCCAGCATGCTTAGAGCGCTTACTATGTACCCCGAAAATCCCGGCAGCGAAAGCAAGATAGGCAGCGTCATGGCAAGTACTGCTATTGCGAATAAAATATTTTTAAAAGATTTAACGATAACTGAATTCAGATCCATAATAGTATCCCCCTTGAACTATTACTAATTTAATTTAGATGAACCGTATTGTTTATTTTCTTCCCTGTATGAAAATTTTGATTACTTTATCAAAACCATTTTTTTGGTTTCGGTAAACTCTGTTGTTTTTAATCTGTAAAAATATACACCGCTTGGCAGGTTTACCGCGCTGAATGTCACTTCGTACTCGCCCGCCCGCAGATTTTCATTAACCAATGTCTTAACCTCACGGCCAAGGATATCAAAGATCTTAAGCTCCGCAAATGTGGACCCGGTAATCGAAAACTTTATCCTGGTCTGCGGGTTAAACGGATTCGGGTAGTTCTGCTCCAGGCTGAAATTCCCTGGCACGCCTGTATTAATATTCACAATGCCAATAACATTCAGCGTATCAAGATAGAAATTAACCGTATCAAGATTAGCGGTGCCTATAACTATCTGTCTTGCTTCCGTTTCGTAACCCAGTCTTTGGACAGTAAGTGTGTACGTACCGGCTGTAACCCCTATAATTGAGTAATGCTGATCATCATCTGATATAACTGATTTAACAAAACTTGTGTCTTTTTTGAGATAAAGGATGGATCCCTTCAGGTAAGGAAGAGGCCCCGCAAGAAGATCGCTGTTATCCATCGGAGGCAGTATGTTCAGGAAAACATTGCCGCTGATATTGGCAGCCATACCGTCCTGCATTGAGCTTGTATTTCTTCTTATCACATTTATGTTAATGTTCGTCAGGTTTCCGCCGGCATACAAAACTCCGGCTGAAAGCCATTCTATGGTTGAAGGATAGTAAGTTGGCACAAAACCCGTATCTATTCCGTCATTTAACTCGTCATCCGGAAAGATCATAACCCTTAAAGTGCTGTCATTGCGCGGCACCCTGGTTAGAATGTAATTGCCGAAAGCATCAACGTTAGCGGAATCGATCGCTATAATTTCCCTTGTTATAACGTCCATTCTGAGAATTTTGATGCGTCCGCCGGTTACTATGCTGTTATTATCAGCATATCTTACCTGCCCGCTTACTGAAACTGTATCAAATCGTCCCCACATCGCGGCGTGATAACACCACTTTCCCCCTGCAGTGGTGTACTCGCCGCCTGAATATAATATTGTATCCGTTGAATTCCTTGTATACAAAGCATAAACATGGTCGTTGTGCCCGGTAAGCATTCTGCTCCATGAGCTCCCGCTCCATGAGGCAATTCTGTCAACAAACAATCCTGTTCCGGTAACCCTGAAGTTTCCGCCGACAATAAGTGTATTCCTGAAAACACTGAACGCTTCAACGGGCCCGTCATCAAGTCCCCCTCCGACGCTTAACCAGCCAGAACCATTCCACTTTGCAATATACTTCCTGTCATTACTGCCAATGTGGTTAAAATCTCCGCCGGCGTAAAGCTCATTGTTATAAACCACCAATGCATTTACATCACCATCAAAATTATTGCTGTTAAAAGCGCTCCATGAAGAACCATTCCATTTTGCGATGTTACTGATATTGGTTGAGCCGGATTCTTCGAACCTGCCGCCTGCGACGAGGTTACCCTGGAACAGTGTGAACGCATTTACCCTGTCTCCGCTGCCCGTTAATCCGTTTCCCATTGATACCCAGTTTGAGCCGTTCCATCTTGCAACATTATCGTTACCCCCGGGCATCGAAAAATTACCCCCGGCCACTATGCTGCCGGAATATACTATCAGAGCATTCACATCATCGTTCAGGCCGCTGCTCATAGCGCTCCAGTTCGTGCCGTTCCATTTTGCTACATTGTTTGCGTTGGTAATGCCAGCCTGCGTGAAACTTCCCCCTGCTATTAAGTCTGAACCGGAGACAAACAAAGCTTTAACTTCACCGTTAATGCCTGAACCCAATGCAGACCATGTATTTGTTACAGGGTCGTATGCCGCGATATTCTGAGCGTTAACTCCGCCTGCCTGGGAAAAATTCCCGCCGTAAATTATTTTTCCGTTGAATGATGTAATAGCTTTTACTGTGTCATTCGTGCCGTTTACCAAACCGCTCCCAAGGGCGTGCCATGTATATGTCTGCGCAAAAAGATTGTTTGATACTGTTATAAGCGCCGCAATGAAAAATATCTTAATAATTGTCTTCAAAATAGTATTCCCTCTAAATTATCCTTTATTAACCGTTAGAAATTTATCCCTAAAATCTTCCGGCTTTTCAGCTTCACGCCATGACTGCTCAAAATATAAAGCCATAGCCTCAGCGAAATTCTGGTTCTTAACTATAATATCACTTCTGTTGTACCTTGAAACTGTCGGGTCTACAAGGCTGATATATACAACCTTGCGGTCAAATATTGCCATATTCTGGTATACTTTTTTAGTAAGTTTCACTTCACCGCCTTCGCCTTCTGTCTCTTTTAATATGTCTATAAGTTTTTCTGCGCCTACAACAACCCACTTACCGCCTTCGTTAATCCTGAAGTTCTCGCTTACTTCATATATGGTTTTGATCGTTCCGCCGTTTTTTACAAAGTTCGCGGTAAATTCATCAATTGATGTATCCGCCATAACTTCCAGCTTATTCATAAGCAGGAGTTCTTTAGCAGAAGCTTCCCAAAGCTGCATAAACTTTGCCGAACGGTGTTTATTGAATCCCTTGATAAGCTCCACGTCGACCTTTTCCCCCTCAAGCTCCTTAGCTTTAAAGATCGGCGTAAGCTTATCAAAAGAATCCTTAAGTTTTGTTGATTTGCTTACATATGTATCATGTATTTCTTTTTCTATCTTATCCTGAACTACTTTAGGATCGATAATTTCATACTTTGCTACGCTGCTCGTTTGTATCTCGTTGCATATGCCCTTTTCTGTGAATGATTTCAGAATATCATACGCAGAAGAGCGGGCGATTTCAGCTTTTTTAGCTATTTCGCTCGCTGTCAGAAGGTTGCCTTCAAACAGCACGCAAAATACTTTGGATTCGTAATTTGTGAACCCTAAAGCCTCGAGATTTTGGATGATTTCTTTCATTGAATTTCTGCCGTCTGTTTAACTACGGCAATAATAATGTAAAATGTTATGTTTGTCAATACCTTATAAAATAATTATTTCCGAAACTTAATGTATTGTTTTTATATTAATTAAACTCAGTCTGGGCTTCAAAAAAACTGATCTTCGAAGCCCGGTAGACCGAATTTTTGTTATTTAACCAATACCATTTTTTTAGTTTGCGAAAATTCATTTGTTACAATGCTGTAGAAGTAAATTCCGCTTGAATACTTTGATGCATCCCAGCTTACTTCATATGAACCGGGGTTATATCCATTGTTAACAAGCTCATCAACAATTCTGCCTGCAGCATCATAAACCTTTATCTGCACATTACCTGATTTGATAATACCAAACTTGATAGTAGTTACTGGATTAAACGGATTTGGATAATTTTGACCTAAGTAAAAATTGCGGGGTGTTTCATTCTGGTTACCTGATACCGGAGTTACAAGAAGCTCTTGCGGAATTGTTTTCATCATGTTACCGCGCACTCCGCCCGCATAAACAAAATTATCTGAGTTGAAATAAAGCGCATACAGCGGATTTGATGTTACAGTCGGCTGAACTATCCAGCTGTTGCCGCCATCAATTGATTTAATGATCTTTCCGTCACCTGCAATTGCATAGCCATAATTATTTCTGAACTGTACGTTATTATATCCGCCAGCGGGTGTATTTAACTGAAACCATGTGGTACCGCCATTAGTTGTCTTAAAAATTCCCGCACCATGTGATACATAACCGGTATTGATATCAATGAAGAAAACATTATTAAAATTCAGGAATCCGGAAGTAATATTCATTACCGACCAAGTTGCACCGGCATCTGTTGTTTTAAGTGATTTACTCTCACCGCCGACTGCATAACCTGTGTTATCATCTACAAAAAATATAGAGTTTAAAAATGTTCCGGAATTTGGGATTGTTGAAGAATTCCATGAAGCACCCGCATTTGTTGTTTTTAACAGTTTACCATATGATCCCACGGCATAACCTGTATTTACATTTGTAAAAAATATATCGCCGAATATTTCATTCTGGCTGCTTGTATAAACATCAATCCAGTTTGTGCCGCCGTTGGTTGTCTTTTTGATATTGATGCTGCCTGCGAGATATCCTGTTTCAGGACTTGTGAAAGCAATTCCGTACAAAGGAAGTGTGTATGAACTAACCTGCGAGACCCATGTTTCACCTGCGTCGGTTGTTTTTAATATATCACCTTCTCCAAATCCTGCAACAGCGTAACCCGTTGAAACATTAAGAAATTCAATATCTGTGATTGAATGCTCGGTCACAAATGGCTGTGATATAAATGAAGTACCAGAATTTGTTGAGCGTATCATTGCTCCGTAGGTACCTACTGCATGCAGATTTCCATTCGCTGTCATATCGGCATCAAAGTACTGATTAACACTTCCAACACCAATTGAATACTCATTCCATGTCTGACCCGCATCCGTAGTCTTTATATAAACAGAACCTGAGCCAAAACCATAACCGGTAGTTGCGTTGATAAAGTGAATTGAAGTAATATCAAGTGAACTCGGGCACATGGCAAAATTCCAAGTGTTGCCGCCATCAACTGTTCTGTAAACTCTTCCGTCAGCGCAGCCGTAAACTCCGGTAGCTGCATTTATAAAACACATACTGTATGCAATGTAGCTTTCCTGGCTTACTGACTGCCATGTTGAGCCGCCATTGGTGGTTTTAACTACTTCGCTATAAGTTGGTCCGCCAAATGCAAACCCCGTATTTTCATCAAGGAAGTATGTTTCTTTTAGATAATCAGCTCCGCCTGTACCCTGTGTTACCCATGAGTTTCCGCCGTCTGTAGTCTTCCATATCTTGCTTTCCAGTTGGAAAAATCCAACAATATATCCAATATTTGCGTTAACAAAATTTATATCCATTACATAATATGCCGTATCCCACTGCCCCTGTACAGGCAGCTGCAGGTTTTGCCATGTTTGACCTGCGTCTGTGGTTCTTCTTAAAAGCTGTCTTGCGCCGCCCACGTAACCCGTGCTTGAGTTTACAAAACACATACTCATAAGGTTTTTATCTGTTCCGCTGTTTAACGGAGTCCATTCTGTGCCGCCATCCGTTGTTTTAAGAAGTGTACCATAGGTTCCCGCAGAATAACCGGTATTGTTATCAACAAAATCCACGGCATTAAGTGTATTGCCCTGCGGACTCGGATTTAACCACTTCCAGTTATCATTCAGCTGGGCATATGATGAAACTGTAAAAATTATTGCTACGAGGGCCATAAGGATAAATCTAGTTTTCATTGAATTTTTTTCCTTTTTGTTTTTTAAATTATTTAATTTAATGTCCATTATGCTATTCTTGATATTCCTTATTGTTTTATTACTTTACTAAAAGCATTCTTTTTGTTTCTGTGAATTCATTTGTAACAATTGTGTAAAAATATACACCGCTTGAGTGCTTTGAAGCATCCCAGCTTACTTCATATACACCTGCATTGTAGAATCCTTTTACCAGTTCATCAGCTTTCTTTCCGTTTATATCATACACAGAAACATTCACATTTCCCATTTTTGTAATTGCGAATTTAAACTTTGTTGAAGGATTGAACGGATTTGGATAATTCTGGCTTAATGAAAAATTATCCGGCGTTAAAATTGAGATGTTTGTAATACCTAAAGCGGTTCCCCTGTATTTTATGATACCGCCAACACCAACAGCCCATCCTTTTGAAGTTGAAGGAAAATATACATCGTTCAATTCAGTTGCAGTACCGCTGTTATCGTTTACCCATGTTAATCCTGCATTTGTAGTAAAATATATTGCTCCTGCTTCACATACCACTGAACCCAGATTTGCCGCCGGAAAATGCACTGCGTTTACACTCTGGAAGATTCCCGTATTCCTTGCCGACCAGCTTGAGCCGCCATTATTTGTATAGAGCAGCATATCATTTTGTCCGCCTGCAAATCCGGTCTGCTCATTAAGCATATATATACCGTGAAAGTCACTTGCTGTGTTTGATGTCTGCGGTGTGAAGCTTGCCCCGTTATTCTGGCTTAAAGCAATAACACCATTATCGCCAACCAGCCATACTTTTGAGCCTGATGCAGAAGAACCCCTGAACCTGGTTGAACCAGGAGTGATCGAGCTCCAGCTTACACCGCCATTTGTTGAGCGGATTATGACGCCATCAACACCCGCAGCATATACCATGTTATTAGAGCCAAACGATACTGTCCTTAGGTTATTTGTTACTCCGCTTGCCTGCTGTACCCACGATGTTCCTCCATTTGTTGATCTGTAAACCCTTCCGTTATCGCCAACTATTATTCCAATTGATGAGCTTAAGAATGTTACATCATGCAGATCTTCGTTTGTAACTCCGTTTATTGCCAGCCAAACTGTACCGCTGTTTGTGGTGTATCTGATCGTTCCAAGGTCTCCAACTGCGAAACCATTCTGGTTATCCAGGAACCAAACGCCATGCAGGGTGTTGGTTGTTCCGCTTGATTGCGATACCCAGTTTTGGGAATTTGTACCCCTGACCATTGAAACAACTGCTAAAACTAAAATTACGAACCTGATTAAAATTGTTAAATTATTTTTGTTATTCATTTTTGTATCCCCCTGATTTATTTTTTTTAATTATCTTTTTTTGTAAAATTGGTCTTGTTAAAAGATTCCTGTTTACCTGTCCTTTCGTTATCGGCCGGTTCATTTATAAATGATCTGCTTACGTGATTATTTGTGCTGATAAGCAGCCCCTTGCTGTAAACCCACATATACATTGCCTGGTCATTGAAGAATTTGTCATTTGATTGTACGCTTTCCATGTTATTATCTGTTCTTTCTTTTCCTGTTTTTGATATTATGTTATTAATCTGCAATGCCATCTTTGTTGTCGTCTATAAATGCCTTCCTGAATGATGCTTTTATGTTGTTATCGATCATATCTGCATTCTGAGGAAGGTTCGGGTTCAGCACGGTTGCTCCATTCATGAACCATCCGGTTTTATTGAATAGTATCGTAAAATTCTGGTTCTTTAATTTTATATTGCTTGCAGCATTCAGATTAATAATTACATCCATAGACCTTTTGGATCTGTACACAAACGGCGCGCCGTTATATGTACCCTTTATTATAAATGAATACCTCTGGTTTTCGCCTGAGCCTTCGTTGAACTCGGGGTCTGATACCTGCTGTCCGTCTTCAGCTTTATGAACCTGGAATTTTGCTTTTGTGTAAATATCTCTTACAACATACCCGTTCATTAACTCTTTAAGGCTTCCGTCAAGCGCCAGGTTTATAACATACGGACCCGTATGATGAAGCTGGTTAAGTCCGTCCCTTTCTCTTTCATACTGAATATCTGTAATAAGAGCTTTTGCTTCGATAATTACCACAACATCCATGGGATTATCTGAAGCATTGTCATCAGCTTTTATGTTTACACTCAGCTCGGTAGCTCCGCTTGGAATAACAATATCGCCGCCTATATCACAGCCTGTTATTAAAAAAGGGATGATGTTGAATAGTGCGGCTGTTAAAAAGATCCTGATTGATTTGTTTGTTTTCATTGATGTGTATTTAGAATATTTAAATAAACTTATTTTATTTTTTTTGTAACAGAAAATTCTTCGGTAATTATGGAATAATAATATGAGCCTTCCTGCATTTTAGAGCTGTTCCATTTTACTTCATGTGCCCCTTTACCGAAACTGCTTCTTGCCAGCTCATCTATCGTATTGCCTTTTTGGTCGTATATCTTAATATTAACAAAACCGGGCTTAGTCAGAGTAAATGATATTACACTCAGGTTTGATTGTGAATTGTAATAATCTCCCGCCGAGGTAAAATCAAAACCTGAATTAAATATTGGCTCTGATCCTTCCCCGGGTGATTTGTTTGAACCGGTTGTACCCCGAAAACTCATTTCATAAGAAGGTGATTCCCAAACGACATTATTCACTGATTGTGAATTAACCGAAAAAATGCTTAATAACGCAAAAAATAGAGCTGTTGTTAAATTAAATTTCATTTTCTTAAATATTGTTTATTTTTGTTCCATTTTACGGGATTTTCATTATTGCAATAATTGCCGTCCCTTTAACTACGGCAATAATAGCGTATAATTTTCTGTTTGTCAAGAGCAATTTTCTCGGGTTTTTCGGTATGTTTTCATATTTTCATAATTATGAGCAGTTTACATGAGCAATTTTTTTTATTTTTTTTAGTAGCCGTCATATACTACATAGCAATTTGATATTGGATTTTTTAAAAATTTCTTAAAAGCTATTTTAGCAGACTGAATGATAGCCGCGAAGAAAAATAAATTCATCGGCAGCCTGTTTGCTTTTTATCATAAAAGACTGCAAAAGAAACATTTTTATGCGATCCATTTGGCTGGTGAAAAGAACCTTGCATCATTAGATAGTTCGCTGCCGGTAATAATGTATGCAAACCACTCAAACTGGTGGGATGGCTTTATTGCATATTACCTTACAAACCGCGTAATGAAAAAAGATGACTACCTTATGATGGATATAAAACAATTGAAGAAGTATTCTTTCTTTAAATATATAGGCGTGTTTTCTGTTGACCGGGAAGTCCCGGCTGAAGCAATCAGATCACTTAACTACGCAGCGGAGCTGCTAAAAGATTCAGCAAGGTATTTGTGGATCTTCCCGCAGGGTGATATGGTGCCGCAGGATAGGCGCCCGTTAAAATTCTTTTCAGGTATCACAAAGATCGCGGAAAAAACCGGCAGAGTTAACCTTGTACCCGTATGCTTCAGGTATGAGTACATGATGGAACAGCGCCCCGAAGTATTTATTTCGATAGGCAAACCTGAATTGTTTACCGGTAAATCAGATAGCGATTTTACAGAACACTTAAGGTCTAATCTGGAAGCACAGCTTGATAAATTACGCGATGATGTGACCGCAGGGAATCTTAACCCCTTCAAAACCATCTTCCGCGGAAAAGATTCACGCAACAAATCGTTTGATTAAAATCACGTTGTTTTAATTCCCCACTCGAGAAGCTTGTCCCGCCATGGCAGGAGGGTGGATCTGCTTTAGCAGAGACGGGGTGTGTTATCATAATATTTAACGAATACAAGGTTAATTCTGTTTATCAAAACTAAATTATAATAAATAAAGGATCTCACTGCTTTACTACAACATACTAATAACGGCAATACTCTTCGTGCTAATGCTCATCTGCATATGGAATCTCTATATCCTCCGCAGAAAAAATTACTCCAAAATTCCGGATAGCGATCTCCCCTTTGTATCAGTATTAATTCCTGCAAGGAACGAAGAGCACAACATATCACAGATTGTCAACTCATTGCTGGTGCAGGATTATCCTTCATATGAAGTAATTGTGCTGAATGATAATTCAGATGATAAAACAGGTGAATTGCTGATTGATATTCAAAGGTCACACCCTGAACTAAAAATACTCAGCGGCAAGCCGCTTGAAAAAGGGTGGACGGGAAAATGTTTCGCATGCAAACAGCTATATGATGCTTCCACAGGTGAATACATTTTGTTCACTGATGCCGATACATTGCATAACGCAAATTCACTGCGTGATTCCATAACAATTGCCCTTCACAGAAATGCCGATATGGTTACACTCTTCCCTAAAATGACCATGGTCAGCTTCGCTGAAAAAATTATCATGCCGATGCTGTGGTTCACAGTAATGCTGCTATTGCCATTTTACTTTGTGGATAAAAAAGGATTTGTAAAATTTTCAATCGGTATTGGTCCGTTTATGCTGTTTAAAAGAACAGCATATGCGGCTATCGGCGGGCACGACTCAGTAAAAAACGCCATTGTTGAAGATGTATGGCTTGCGCGCAAAATTAAGGAGCACGGCATGCAGCTGATAGTTGAAGATGGCCAGCATATGCTAAGCGTTAGAATGTACCGCAGTTTTGGCGAGATATGGAATGGCTTCAGCAAGAACATTTTCGCGGGATTTGAATTCTCCTCAATTGCGCTGTTTTCTGTGAATTTGCTCTATTTTTTGCTGTTTTTTATTCCTTTTTTGTTATTTTTTATTCAGCTATCTTTGCAATTCAGCTTAAATTTATTGCTCGTTTTGACCGGTTTTCAGGTACTTATACTGTACTTCATAAGGGCAATTATTTCAGCAAGATTTAAGCTTGGTTTCATTTCAACACTTCTGCATCCCATTGGCGCATTATCGGTTCCGGTAATTGCCATGAATTCATGGCGGTGGATAAAATCCGGCTCAGGCGCAAAATGGAAAGGCCGCGTTTACAATCCCGCAGAAGATAACAAATAACAAATTTATAGTCACATTAATTTTTTTATGAAAAGTATATTACTTATTGTTTCTGTTTTAGTATTAAGCGTTACAGCTCTAAGGTCAGAAACCGTATCATTCACAATGTCAGCCGAAGTAGAGCGCAATACTTCTATAGGGCTTGATAAAGATTTTGTCGCAAACTACATCAAAGATCTCCAGATATATCCTAAGTTCTTCCCGAACATAGTAAGCGTTAGCAAGCTCAACGATAAAGAAAGCGAATGGCTATACAGAGTAGAAGCTCCGCTTGCCACACCCTACAACTTAACATTTGTACTTGAAGATAAAAGCTCAGGTGATACACTGCTGTTTGAATCAAAAGATAAAACCAACGATTATCTTTTTTGCCAGGGCATATTAAGCCAGCCGGTTGAAAAAAAGACCAAAATAGTTTTCCTGTTCAAAATTTCAATGACACGCGAAAAAGCCAGCGATATTCATTTTTTAGCGGGAGTGCTGGGTGAAAAATTCTTAAGTGAGCAGATGAAAGATAAACTGGAAGGCGACCTGGAAACCTTTATATCCAAAGCAACAAAAGATATGTATATTGCAAACAGAACTTCAGGAAAATAATACTTTAGCAGGACTATTTTTAAAAGTACTTACGGGAATTTTAATTGTAATGTTCCCGGTCGGGTTTATTATCATGTTTACAGAGTTCGGCAGCGCTTACCTGTGGACAACTACAATTTTTCTCGGGCTGCAGGCTCTTATAACCTTCATCATCCTATCCAAACTGGCGGACCTTCTTTCTGTTGTTATTACAACGGCAGTAATTTTTATGGCATCATGGTTCATTGAATACTGGGGCGTTACCACAGGTTTCCCCTTTGGTGATTACCGTTACACGGGCATACTTGCTCCCCACATAGGCGGCGTACCGCTTGCGATTATGTTCGCATGGTTTACACTTGCTGCCTGCTCGCTATTGGCCGCAAGATTCCTGCTAAGGGGCAGCTCTGAAATTTCTGCTATAGCTATCGCTTCCGTGTTCATTCTTGCTATTGATATACTGCTTGAACCGTTCGCCGCATTTGTGAATAAATTCTGGCTGTGGAGCGGCTCAGCCATACCCATGCAGAATTTTGTAAGCTGGTATGCAATTGGGCTTTTATTCATTGTTACATTCTCACAGCTCATAAAATGGCACAAAAGTACCAGTTACAGCTCAGTGTTATACAAAATACCTGCGCTAATTCTGCTGATAAATATTCTGAATTTTGCTGTGATCAACATATTCGGCAGTTATATAACAATAACTGTATTCGGACTGCTTCACTTTGTAATAATAATTGTGCTTGTAAAAATATTTAAGGATAAAAAACATACTGATACAATTGATCCCGAAGGAACAAATTAAGTAATATATTGCAAACAGAATATTTCATCGTACTTGCCGTAAGTGTTGCTGCTCCGCTGGTCTTAAGCTTCAGCAAAAAAATGGATTTCTACAGATATCCCTCAAGACTAGTGTACGCAATATTGATACCGTTTGTAATATTCACCATTTGGGATATCTTTGTAACAGCCCGCGGGCACTGGAGCTTTAATCCTCTTTACACTGTCGGCTTCAAAATATTCGGTTTGCCCATTGAAGAGATTCTCTTTTTTATCATAATTCCATTTTGCGGACTCTTTACATGGGAAAGCGTTAAATACTTTACCCGCAATATGAAAGCGGAGAAAAAATGAAGGAGTACACAATTCTCGCATTTATATCCGTAGTACTGGCTGTATTATTTGATGTTTTTCTACGGACAAAGCTTCTTGTGAACAAAAAGTTCTGGATTTTCTGGTGCGTAATGTTTGTACTGATATTCATTGTCAACGGGTACCTCACTTGGCGGCCAATTGTACAGTATGGCGAGGGATTTTATCTTGGCATCAGGCTATTTACAATCCCCGTTGAAGATTTTATATATGGCTTTTCACTTATTACTATGAACATTTCATTGTGGGAATTCTTTTCCCGTAAACTAAAAAAATAAATTCCCCTCTCAAGAAGCTTGTCCCGCCAAAGGCGGGAGGGTGGCTCTGCACTGGCAGAGACGGGGTGTGTTGTCATCTTGAAGAAAAAAATAATTGTTATCGGCAGCGGATTTGGCGGACTAGGCGCGGCTATACGCCTTGCGGTCAAAGGCTATGATGTGGAAATCTTCGAAAAACTGGATAAACCCGGCGGCAGGGCTTACGTATTTGAAAAAAACGGCTTTAAGTTCGATGGCGGCCCGACTGTTATCACAGCTCCTTTCTTATTTGATGAACTGTTTGAGCTCGCCGGGAAAAAGAAGGAAGATTACTTCACGCTTAAACCGCTTGATCCGTTCTACAGGATATTCAATCATAAAAGGGAATTTTTCGATTACAATTCAGATACTGATTTTACTCTCAGCCAGATAGAAAAATTCAGCCCTGAAGATAAACAGGGTTACCTGGATTTCATAAAGACAACGAAGGCGATCTTCCAAAAGGGATTTGTTGAACTGGCTGATAAACCCTTCAATAAGTTTAACGATATGATGAAAATTGTGCCCGATATGATAAAGCTGAAATCACATAAAACAGTTTATCAATACGCGTCCAAATTCATTAAGAATGAATTTCTGCGTGAGTGTTTTTCTTTCCATCCGCTGTTGGTTGGCGGCAACCCGTTTGATACAACCTCAATTTACGCTCTTATCCATTATCTGGAGCGCGAGTGGGGCATTCACTACGCCATGGGCGGTACCGGAACGGTTGTACAAGGACTTGTAAAATTATTCGGTGAGCTTGGCGGCAAAATTCACTACAATGTTGATGTAAAGGAAATTACCGTAAAGGATAAAAAAGTTACAGGCATTAAGCTTGCGGATAATACCTTCATTCCCGCTGATGCTGTTGTTTCAAATGCTGATGTTGCCTACACCTACCGCAGCATGATCGATAAGCAGTACCGCAGCAAATATTCTGACCGCAAAATTGAAAATATGCGCTACAGTATGTCGCTTTTTGTGATATACTTCGGCACAAAAAAACGATACAATGATGGCAGCATTGCGCATCATAATATTATACTGGGACCAAGATATAAAGAGCTGCTGAATGATATATTTAAACGTAAGATTTTAGCTGAAGATTTTTCATTATATTTGCATATGCCAACCATCACGGATAGCTCCATAGCACCGGATGGCTGCGAAGGATTTTACGTACTTTCGCCTGTTCCGCACCAGGCATCGGGGATTGACTGGAGGACTGAAGCAAAACCGTACAGAGATAAAATTATGCGGTTCCTTCAGGAGTCATACCTGCCGGACCTGGAAGAGAACATAATTGCGGAGCATTACATCGATCCGCTGCATTTTGAAGGTACGCTAAACAGCTACCTTGGCTCAGCGTTTTCGGTGGAACCTATCTTCACGCAGTCAGCATGGTTCCGCCCGCATAACCGCTCAGAAGATTTTGAAAACCTGTATTTTGTCGGCGCAGGCACTCACCCCGGCGCAGGCTTGCCCGGCGTGCTTTCTTCGGCAAAAATTGTTGAAAAGCTGATTAATTGATCCGGTAAAACTGATTTTGGTAAATAACTAATCACGAATGAAGGAAATACTACACACTGTTGATTCCATAACTCCGATGCACTGCACTTTTGATGAATGCAGAGATTACACGCGCAACTTTGCGAAAAGTTTTTACTTTTCATCTTTCCTGCTGCCAAAAGAAAAGCGCGCAGCCGCGTATGCTGTATATACCTTCTGCCGTTACGCTGATAATATTGTTGATGGAAGCGTTATGACATCAGCCGAAAATATCCGTGAAAAGTTTAACGAGCTTAATTCTTTTCTTGATGAAGTGTATTATACAATAGAAGAAAACATAAATTCCCTTGATATCAAACAGGTTATTCCCGCACATATCAACCGCTCCGCATTTGCACAGACAGTGATCAAATACAAAATTCCCCGCAAATACTTCCACGATCTCATTGAAGGTGTCTGCATGGATACTGAACATAAGCGTTATAACACTTTTGCAGAGCTTGAAAACTACTGCTACAAAGTAGCCTCTGTAGTTGGTCTCATTATGACGGAGATTTTCGGGTACACGCATAAAGCCGCGCTGCCATATGCTGTTTATCTTGGCAAGGCAATGCAGCTAACTAACATCCTGCGCGATATAAAAGAAGATTACCGGATGGGAAGGATATACCTTCCGGCGGAAGAACTGAAATGTTTTGAATACTCCGAAAGTGATATTGCCCGCGGCAATATGAACGAGAATTTCGCGATGATGATGCGCTTTAATATAGATAGAGCGCGCGCTTATTATGAGCTTTCAACCCACGGCTTTCCCTACTTAACCAACGATGGCTCCAGGACAACTGTTGTGCTGATGTATAAAATATATTCCCGCATACTTAACGAAATTGAAGCATACGGTTATGATGTTTATTCCGACAGAAGATTTGTAAGCACCGCCGAAAAGCTGAAACTGACGGGACTTTACCTTATAAACCGCAGCGAGCGCAGAAAATATTCCCGGCTGCCTGATTCAAAACATCACGAGCGCCTTCGCTCATTATACCCCAACATGAATTTTGATATGTAAACGTTGTCCCTTTGGACTGCATTGACTGTGTCAATGCATTATAACAAATTACCCGTTTTCAATGAAAACCATCTCAATCGCCGTCATCGGCTCAGGACTCGGCGGACTATCCGCAGCAATCAGACTTGCGCATGCGGGATATGATGTTACCGTTTACGAGAAAAATCCAACACCCGGCGGCAAAGCCCGCTCAATAACACGTAACGGATTCAGGTTCGATACGGGTCCCTCGCTTATCACAATGCCCTTTGTAATTAATGAGCTTTTCGAATCAGTTGGCGAAAACCCTGCCGAGTGGCTCACATTGAATAAACTGGATAACCTCTGCAGATACTATTACCCTGATGGAACAATACTAAACGCGTATTCAGATAAAGAAAAATTTGTCACTGAAATTGAAGCAAACACAACCGAAAAAAAAGAAGCGCTTTATAAGTATCTGGAATACTGCAAAACGATTTATGAGCTGACCGCTGATATTTTTCTATTTAAAGATCTTTACAGTCCGAAGACTTACACAAACCTGAAGGCGCTTAAAACCCTTTTTAAGCTGCCAAAAATTGATTCATTCCGCACTATGAATGAAGCTAACCGCTTATTCTTTAAAGATGAAAAAATAATTCAGCTTTTTAACCGCTACGCCACATATAACGGCAGTGACCCCTACAAATGCCCCGCAACATTAAACATCATCTCTCATGTTGAATATACTATTGGCGGATATTACGCTTCAGGCGGAATGTTCTCATTAACAGATGCGCTGTACAAGCTCGCCATAAAAAAAGGCGTAAAATTTTGTTTCAATTCACCCGTTGAAAAAATTATTACGGATGGAAAAAATGTTAAAGGAATTCTCACCGGCGGTAAAGAAATATTAAGTGATGCAGTGATCTCCAATGCTGATGTGTATTCAACATACGGCAAATTGTTAAATGATAACAAAAGCTCCGCCGCGAAAAAATATAACAAACTCGAGCCCTCTTCATCAGCTCTTGTGTTCTACTGGGGCGTTAACCTAACATCACAAAAACTGGATACACACAATATTTTGTTTTCCGCTGATTACAAAAAGGAATTTGAAGAACTCTTTGATAAAAAAGTATATCCGACTGATCCCACAATTTACATTTACGTCTCCTCTAAATTTTCACCGGCTGATGCGCCCCCGGGTAAAGAGAACTGGTTTGTGATGATAAATGCTCCAAACAGCACAAGCTCAAATCCCCAATTCATGTCTCCCCCTTACCGAGTCAAAGAACCGGTCTCTCGGTGGGGAGTGTCCGGCTTTGCCGGACAGCTTGTCCCGCCTCAGCGGGAAGGGGGTCTTAATGAAATCAAAGAAACAATCCTCGCTAAAATAAAAGCTTTAACCGGGTATGATATAAAAGATAAAATAGAAACCGAATCCATAATGACGCCGCAGGATATTGAAGAAGAAACCGGAAGCTACAGCGGCAGCATATACGGAATATCATCCAACAGCCGGAATGCGGCATTTTTGCGTCAGCCAAATGGCTCAAAACAATATAAAGGCCTTTACTTCACTGGCGGCTCAGCCCATCCGGGCGGAGGTATACCGCTTGTAATACTTTCCGGCAAACTTGCCGCCGAAAAAATAATCAGCCGTAAATGAAATAACCGGGCTTATCACCCGGCTATCCGTTTTGAAGCATTATCCCGTACCCGCATTTAGTATTAACTGAATATACAGGTACGCTTTAGAGAGGATAATAAAACTTGATCATTAATATCTACTTAGTATCTTTTTCTGTATACAAATCTAACCAACAACAGCAATTCTGACAAAGAAAAGTAAAAGCAATTGTGAAAGAATTCAGCGCTTTTTGTGCTGAATTTTTGTTTAATATCGCCATTTTATGCATTATTTGCAGTATTCCCGTGAAAGATTATCCGCATAAACTTTTCATAAAACATGCCGTCTTCTCACCATCATATAATAAACTCCAAAAAGATCAAACCACACATAATGCTCTCATTTGTCTGCATATTATTGAAAAACATATAACAGGCATTTTCTGCAAATTCTGCCATATTTTGGTAACGGGAAATATATTTTTATTGTTAACCCTATCAGTTATTTTTCTAAATTATTATGAAAAGCTACGGCTCGGCAAATATAAAAATAGCGCTGCTTGTAACCGGTGTGGTAATTATCATTGCTACACTTATTTATACGCAGGTGCTCGTCTCTGATATATTGGAGCGTGAGCGCGAAATAGCCAACCTTTACGCCAAGGCTATTGAGTATATCGCCACTGATGAGTCGCAATCAGGTGAATATAACTTTGTGCTGAGCAATGTGGTAAGCTCTAACACCATCAACTTCCCTATTATAGTTACCGACGCGAAATCTATGGAGCCCACTTTCACAAAGAACCTTGAAATTGACAGCACCCTGCCCCGCGCGCAGCAGGTTGAGCTCATAAAGGAAATGATTGTGGAAATGGACGGGATAAATCCCCCTATAAAAGTTACCTTTCAGGATTCCATTGTGCTAAGCTATGTGCATTACGGGCAGTCAAAAATTGTTGACCGCTTAAAGCAGCTGCCTATTATCCAGTTCGCCGTCGCGGGAATATTTATTTTCCTGGGGTACTTTGGTTTTAATTACATAAAGCGCACAGAGCAAAGCAACATATGGGTGGGGCTCTCCAAAGAAACCGCGCACCAGCTTGGCACGCCGCTTTCTTCTCTGATGGGGTGGAACGAGCTTATCAAAGCGGCGGCAGCAGATCCGCCAAAGGTAACACAGCTTGCCGGAGAAATGTCTAACGATATCGAGCGTCTTAGTAAAATAGCGACCCGCTTCAGTAAGATAGGCTCAAAGCCTGACCTGAAGCCTGAAAATATTCACGAAATAATTGAAAAAGTTGTAAAGTATTTTGAAATAAGAATTCCAAGCATCAGCAAAGGTACCTTTGAGGGTCACCAGAAAAAGAAAATTGACCTGGAGATCAAAGGGCTCACCACTTCAACCGCGCTTGTTAACCGCGAGCTGTTTGAGTGGGTAATAGAAAACCTCACAAAAAACGCGCTTGATGCCATAGAAAATTCCGCCGGCAGCATTACCTTTGATATAGAAGAAAAAGGCAGCCACATATTTATTGATGTAACCGATACAGGCAAAGGTATTGATCTGCGCTTTAAGAAAGATATCTTCCGCCCGGGTTACAGCACAAAGCTGCGCGGGTGGGGGCTGGGACTTAGCCTTTCCAAACGTATCATAGAAACATATCACAAAGGAAAGCTGTTTGTGAAGGAATCCGAGCCCGGCAAGGGAACAACATTCCGCATCAGGCTGGATAAAAGTTCCGCGGTATAAAGTCTGTGAATCTGTTAAAATTTAACAACACTAAAAATGTTCGCCAAAAAAAATTCAGAAGAGAACCTGCTGAAAACAAGAATAAAGGAATGCCCTTTATTCAGTGAACTCTCGGGCACTGAAATAAGATCTCTGCTTGAAATATCTCATATCCGTGATTTTTCAGAAAATGAAAAGATATTTACGCACGGAACAATTGGTCTTTGTTTTTATATAATCGTTAAGGGCTCGGTCAGGATAATTTCAGAAAATAACGGCTCAGAGCTTTTGCTGAAAGAACTTGCAGAGGGCGCCTATTTTTCGGAAGTGCATCTATTCAGTGAAACAACTCACACCGTTAGCGCTGTCGCCTCGGAAATTACGAGACTGATCGTCTTCGCTAAACCCGATTTTGAAGAACTGGTGAAGAAAGAATCCAGGCTTGGCAACAAAACACTTCTTAAATTCCTTGAATTCTTTGGTGAAAAACTTGACGAACTGTACAAAGAAAACAGAACGATGAAGCACAAATTGAACGGCGGTGCAAACTGACCGGTAGTTTGATAATATTGAGAAATATCAAAACAATAAAGAGCGGAAAGTAAAACCCGGAGCAGTATTAATTGAAAAACATCCGTTATTATCTTAAGAAGTTCCATTGTTAATTGAAAAAGTACTTAGAATATATATCACGGCTTTTTAAAGAAAAGATCTATGTAATATCTTCACTGATATTATTCAAGATCGTTTTTCAGCTTGTTGTCATTAACAGCGGGCTTAGATGGCTGACGGCCGATGATTACAGCAGGACAGTTATTTCATGGGACTGGCTGCAGTCGCCCCGGGTTTATTCAGGTGTGTGGCTAAGTACGCATTTCTGGCTGAACGGCATGTTCATCTGGCTGTTTAAAGATCTTACCCTGGCGCCTGTGCTTTCAAGCACAATATTTTCTGTGCTAACACTTGTGTACCTTTACCTGCTGATAGAAAAGATCTTCACCAAAGAAATTGCTGTTATTTCCTGCCTGATCTACGCGGTATTTCCGTTCCAGGTATGGCTAAGTACATCGGCAATGCCTGAATTCCCGTTCTTCTTTTTCGTAACGGCCGCGTTTTATTACTTCATCAAGTGGTATGATGAGCTCAACATGCGCTCTAAAAGCCATATATATCTTATAATTGCGGCGGTATCTCTTAATCTTGCCAACCTGCTCCGCTATGAAGGTTGGTTTTTTACGATTGCGTTTGTGATAATGGTCATCATACTTTCCTACCGCAAGTACAGGCTGGGTAAAGAGCTTTATATCAACTTCGGCTGGTCAATGATATCATATATAAGTATCGCATGGTGGCTTTGGCAAAATTACCACGACTACGGAGATATGTTTTTCTTTATCAAAGAAACCACAAAGATATACGCGGGCTTGAGCAGCGCGGGTTTTTTACAAAGGAGTATCCAGTACCCATTCTTTATCTTTTACATTGCGCCTGTAACCACAGTGCTTGGCCTATGGAAGATTTACCGTACTATCCGCAAAAAACATAACGGCTTTAAAGGGAATTTTTCACTGCTCAGAGTGTTTCTGCTGTTTAATATAATTGAACTTATCCTGTTGATGTTTTCGGGTATCGTTGGTTCCGGGGGAACCAACATGATATCACGCTACATTGTGCTGAATTCAATACTGTTTTTCCCTTTCGCTATCTGGCAGTTAAGCGACCTCAGGAAATATATCCTCATAGGAGGCTCGGTAATAATCATTGTTGTAAATATGATATGGAGCTTTTATTACCAGCAGGCATACCGCGAGGATACTTACGAAGTTGCCGAGCTTACCCGCCGCCTGATAGATATAAACTACCTCGAGCCCGGCGATAAGATCTATTTCGAGATGGTACAGGGTTACTATGATATATACCCGCTTCAGGTTATTTCCAATGATCCTGCAAGGTTTAACAGTGATACTATCCCTACCTTTTTCGCGGTGGATCCTCCCGTATCTAAAAAAATGTCAAGGAAAAAACGGGAAGAAGAGCAGCTTAAACTGAACATACTTGAAGTTAGAAAGTTCATTGAGGAAAAAAAGATAAAGCTCTTCATTGTAAGAAGCGACCTTTTGATAGATAAGCTGAATAAACTCAGCTACAAATCAGAGTCAATCGGAGACTACAGGATCTTCTATATATCCGATAGCAAGATTTATTACAGGCGCGGCGGTGATAAAGATTCAACCGGAAAACATATTGTGCCAATAACCAACGGCAGCAAACAACTGGGCTCTGATGAAATTTCATTCGGTAAGAAGCTTGTGCTTAACGAATTCCGGATCGATAACTCAAACTTTGGGATGAACCCGCAGACAATTACTCTCCGGTGGCAGATAGCTGACGCTTCAATACTTGATAGCTTAAATTCCGAAAACGAGGAGTTCGGCAGGTATAAAACACACCTGCAGCTTACACCAATTGATAACGATACCGCTGCATTTGATACTTACGCCAATATTTTTTCGGAGAGAAATGTTGAAGAATTCTTTGATACCGAAGAAATAAAAAATATACTTATCCTTAAACCTTTTGCGATGCTGAATTATTCCGTGAAATTTAAATCATCACCGTTTGAAAGCGGCCTGTATGATGTGCATCTATCGGTGTTTGATGAAGTAACCAGGGACGAACTTCCTGTTTACATTGGCGACAGCGTTTACATTCATAAGTATGAATTTGTAACACAAAATGACAGCGTTAAGATCGATTCAACAACACTGACGAAAAAAATAAAACAGCACAAAGAGCGCTTTGTGAAAGATCCTTATTACCCTATCGGCAGGATAATTGCGATGTTCCCCAACGTGAACTACAACGCGCTGATGAAGAAATCATCTGACCTTTCTCAGGTAATTATACGCAATGGATTTATGCTGCCGTTTTTGAACCGCTACCAGGGTGACCATATGCTTGATATAGTTTTCACATATTTTTAACAGGTGTAATTATTTTTTGCATTAGGGAACAATTCCCGGCTCAAACAGTAAAACTCTTATAAACAAAAACACATAACTTAAAGATCAGGTAAAATGAACAAAATTCCTTTAAAATCGGGCTTTTTTGCGGCAATTCTGGCAATCTTATTACTACCGGGTATTTCTTATTCAGGCAATAACGGACTGAATGTTGGCGAAACTTCTCCCAACCCCGAGTTTTTGTACGAAAACAATTACGATCTGACCGCAGGCCTTAGATCATCAACCCATCTGTACAATTACAAAGAAGATAAAATTCTTCTGATAGCGTTCATGCCTGATATTTCTGCTAAAAATAACTATGCTGAAGTTATGACTTCAGCGTTTGAAACATACTTTGCAGATGGAATGGCATTTGGCGAACCGTATGAGTGGCAGTTCTACCGTGGAAGCTTAAAAGTACTTATTGTCACAAACAATGACCAGTCAGCAGTAAGGGAATACCTGAACAATAATGGATATGATTTTGATATGGCACCTGATGTAAACATGGATATGGCTAATTCGTTCGGTATTTCAAAATGGAATTCGGCTTCCGATGGCGCATTTGTATATGTTGTTGACAGAAACAATAAAATCACATATGCCAGCCATGATTATAGAGGCGAAGGAGAAAAATTGCGCACAGTACAGAAAGAACTTTTCGCGCAGTTAAACATTGATGACCCGAACAGCAAACTGGTATTTAACGATAAGTTACTTTTCCCGGGTGATAAAGCGGTTGATTTTGAATTCACTTATACAGCCTTAGGCGATAACACTCCGTTTGCTGCCGGAATTGAAGGCAAGCTTAGTGATTACTATGGAAAGAAAAATGTTATCATAGCATTTTATCCCGCGCCATTCAGCATGAGCTGCGCGATGGAGCTGACCTCCTTTGATGCATTCGCAGAGCAGCAGACACTTCAGAGTATTTCCAATAGTCAGCTTGGTACAACTGATGATGTTGAGATATTAATGATAAGCAATGCAAGCCTTGAGCTGATAGATAAATGGAAACATGATATGAAGGTAAAAAATGTTAAGCTTGTTGCCGATATGTTCGGTGCTATATCATCAGCATACAGAAGTTTTAATATGCTGGGTTATAACAACAGGACATTATTCATTATAGATAAATCCGGAATGATATCATACATTGACTGGGACTACAATGTTAATGAACATGATTTTGGTATGGTAAAGGATCACCTGAAGCTGATAAGCGAAAAATAATTTTTAAAGCATCAATTTCATAAAAAACATCCCCCCAAGGATAAAACAAAACCCCGCTTTTTAGCGGGGTTTTTTATTGCATGCTGACTTAAGAAATCTGTAATTACTCTTTATGCTCACTTAATCTTCTTCAAATATCCCTTCGGGTTAAAGCTCATAAAAAACTTTTCCCTCAAGCTGTCGGTCTCAAATTCCGGGTGACTTGGAAGAAATTTTTCCATCGCCTCCATGGGTCCGGGACCCTGTCCAAAGCCTGAATATACAGGGTGACCGTTGATGTTGGAATCCTCTACCACCAGGTACTGCCCCGTGGTTACGAATCCGTGATAAAGCTCAAGCTCATTATATACATGATCGCATGAGTGATCTGAATCCAATATCACCATAACCCGCTTCTTATCTTTAATCAGTTCTTTAACCTGTGAAATGATCTCTCCGGAAGTACTGGAGCCCATTAAATATTTTATTCTTGGATGCTGCGGCATATCGGGCATAGCGTCAACATCAATTGTTATGATCTCGCCATCAAGCCCCATCATATCAAACAGTTTTGCGTAATACAAAGTACTGCCGCCGTGGAACGTGCCGCACTCAATAATTACATCGGGTTTGGTTTCCCAGAGTATTTCCTGGTATATCCACAGGTCGTTGGGACACTTAAATACCTTTTTGCCCATGAAGTAAGTATCAGCCCACACCTTACTGTAATAATATTTAGCGTGGAATTCCTCTTCTATGTTCTTAGGCGGATTTATAACCCTGTAAATTCTTGCTAGTATTCGTTTAAAAAATATCATAATTATTATGTAATATTTTGCGAGGAGCGAAGGGGCGTTTACCCCGTTAGTGAAGCAATCTTAACAATCCATGAGATTGCTTCGACCGCTAAAGCAGTCTCGCAAATAAATTTTAGTATATATTTCCCTCACCAAACTTTCGGGCGCTGCCGGTTAAGCTTAAATTCGCTATTCTTCCGTTTTCAATCCTGCCATTTACCAGCAGCACTTCACCACTTTGCACTTTTATTTTCACGGGTGGGCTTATCCCCTTTTTCAACATAGCAATGATACCGGTTGAAATAATCCCTGTGCCGCAGGCAAGCGTTTCGCGCTCAACTCCCCGCTCATAAGTACGAAGCCTGATTGTGCCATCCGGCAGAAGATCAGCAAAATTAACATTCCCGCCCCTTGGATCAAAATCCTGGTGGAACCGCAGCATTCTGCCCAAATTATCAACATCAAGTTTATCCATATCCGTACAGTTAAGGTAAAGCTTATTAATATCCTCATTGATAAAAAGTATTATGTGATCTGAACCAACATTGGTATAACTAACATTAAGCGGCTTTCCCGCAGTATCGGCAATCCTGATATCAGTCTTAACTTCTTTTGGTTCAGGAAAACCTATCGTAACAATCTCATCACTTACAATTTCAGCGGAGTAAACGTCATCAACAGCTTCAAGTGTGAACTTACGTTTATCTGTAATATCATTCTTGAAGGCGAACATAGCAATACATCTTGCACCGTTGCCGCACATTGCGCCAAAGCTGCCATCACGGTTGTAATAATTCATTCTAACCGCTGAACTATCATTTACAGGCTTATCTGCGAAAATTACTCCATCGATCTTTGGGAAGTTTTCATTGCAAATCTTAATGGTAAGATCCATCTGCTTATCAAAAGCAATTTTTTCTGTGATGTTATTTATCATCACAAAATCATTCCCCGCGCCGCTGTATAATTCGTACTTCATTTCTTCTTATCATTCCCGCGAAAGCGGGAATCTTTTTACATTTCTAATTCAGTTATTCTAACAGAACAAATTTAATACATTAAATGTCACAAGATTCCGGCAATTTGTTATTTGGATTTTGATATTTGACATTATGCCTCTAAAAGACTCCCCTGTAATTCGTTTGTCTTGTAACTTTTACATCCTGCAGCTGTGGAGCTTTTATTCTCAGCTCAAACTTATATCCCCTGTAAATACCTGTTGGCACCCAGTTAAAGCTCATTTCCCAGCAATGCAGGTCGCGGTACAATGTAATGTACGGAGTTGAGAATTGCTGCTGGAATATATCATACCCTGCGGAAAATGTTATTTTCCAGTTACGGGTTAAATTGAAATTCAGGTTACCCGAAATATTTGAAAATTTTGAGATCACACTTGGGTTAGGCTGACTAATGCTGTAATTGTAATTCAGCGTCACTGACCACGGTATGGAAAAATCTATAGGCTTATCGCCATACATGCCAACATACTCGCTTTCCTGTGTGCTTGTTTCGCTCAGCTCTTCTTCAGCTGTGGTTGAATCAACCTCATCAACTATCTGCCCGCCGGCAAGTGTTGTTGATAGCGATATATTAAAATTTGTAAGCTGCGCTATTTTTTTATCTTCATTCCATAAAAACCTGTTAACCCTGCCAACCCCATCAACATACTTATACAAATTGAAAGTCGCGCCGCCGCCTATGTTCAGGAAGTCACCTATCTGCGTGCGGTAGCTTAAACCAAGCTCACTAAACCTTAAGCTATCAGCAGCAAAATTGTAATTTATACCGGCACTTAAATTCAGCAATTGAAATTTTTTGTCAGTGGAATCAGTATCTTTAACTTTCATTTCAAATACATTTCCAACCGAAAAATTCAGCGCCTGCTGCTCACCAATTGGCGCCCCCCCGAATACTTCACGCTCATAAATGGAATACTTTACTTCCTGCCCGAACTGGTTTGTGTATGTTTTGTACGCATTCCACTGCGGTTCGCTGAAATCAGGGGTATAGCTGTAGGTTACAGCCGGTGTTACCGTATGCCTGAACCCGCGAACTCCAAAAATTCTTGTATTAAACAAGCCTATGAGTCTGGTTGAAAGCGACACACCTGTATTAAAATACCTGAATGCTTTGAATCCTTCAATGTTATTTATTGTAACCGTACTATCAACAGGATTGAAAGTTTTTTCAACTGATTTGTTATACCAAATCTCTGTGTAATTAAAGAATGGCGAAAAACTGAACTCAGAAACTTTTAAGGGCGCGTTAATATTTACAGCCTGTCTTAAACCGCCCCTTGTATTCCTGTTAAAATTACCGTCAATAATTGCGGAATTAACCAACCGCTTCTCATCAATATATTTGAACTGCGAATTATACGCATACGATATCTGTTCATACCACCTGGGGTCAAGCAAAGAAGAATTTTCTCCGCGGAACGGGAAGGTTTGACTGCGGTTAAATGAAACCAGCGGAATGGTCTGCAGTATTTCGCCCGTAGTTAAGTTCTGGTCACGGGAGTAATTCAATGTCAGCGAGTTCGGAGTACCTTCCCAAAACTTGCTTAATGTTACATTTGATAAAGCGTTCTGCCTTAACAGGTCATCAAGATTATTTGTAGAAGTATTGTAATAATTTTTACTGCTCAAAAAATTTACATTCGCGTTCAGCGTAGTTGTCGGATTAATCGTCTGGTTGTGATAGACACCAATGCGCCATTCATCACTGAAAGTTTTATCGTTATCGGTCACTTCGCCCAGTCTGATACGTGAGCCGCCCACATCAACACTCCCCGAAAGTTTATACCGCAGCACATAGCGGAAGCGTGAGCTGAGGTCTATTCTGCCCTTGGTATAATAATTGCCCTGCAATGCAAGATCAACATAATCATTGATTGCCCAGAAATATCCGAGATGCGATAAGTACCTGCCGTAGGTCGGGTCTTCGCCGTATGCCGGGGGTATAATGCCGCTTGAGCGGCCGGAATGATTCGGAAATATTCCGAACGGCAGCGCGAATATAGGCACATCATCAATAAACAGGTAAACGGGTTCAGCTATGACCTTATCACCCTGTATAATTTTCAATTTCGGACTTCCGAAATAATAATCAGGCTCTGCTTTATCACAGGTTGTGTAGCGGCCATTCTTTATAAAGAAAATATCTTCATCAACTTTTTTGATTTTTTCACCAAGGTAATACCCGCCTTCAAGCTCGGTTGAACCCATATCAATAACACCCTTGCGGGTAGAAAAATTATAACGCAGTTTGTTGGCATCGTATCTCTTTGAGCCTTCCATAAAGATTGGCATGCCTATGAATTTTCCTGGTTTGCTTGTATCGGGTATTCCGTTTGCTTCCATTATTGAACTTTCGCGGAAAAGAGTAATTCGTGCTGCTTTGAGATCATACTCCTTATGTTTTAGCTGTGCATCGCCATAAAGCATAAGCTTATCGCCTGATACATCGAATATTGCAGAATCGCTTGCGGAGTATTCTATAATAGCGTCAATATCACCCGTGCGGGTTGAATCAATTGCGTTTTTTAATGAATCATTAATCGGGACATAGAGGAGCGAATCACCTGTTTGCTGTGAATATAATTGTAAGGTAAATAAAATTAGTATTATTGGAGTTAATTTCAAATTTCAATTTAAAATTCAGTTGCTTTGATTTTTTAACCCGCGAAGCTATCCGTTGGATTGAAATGAAAATTTAAGTTGCGGTAAACCGTTGAAACGGTTCACCAAAATTAATAATTCAATCATCCCATGACTAAAGTCATGGGCTAAAGTAAATAAATAAGAATAAGCATTCAGCACAACTTATAAAAATTAAGCCTCAACATATTTACAGCCCACGGATTTATCCGTGGGATAAAAAAATTTAATACACCTATAAACCGTTTTAACGGTTTACACTAGTTACGGGTGAGGGTTATCAAATCTTCACCCAACCGCACAATTCTTCAAGATACTTCTTATCAACTTCATCAAACATGTTAAGGCTATCGGAATCAACATCAAGAACTCCTGCTACATCATCACCGTTAAACAACGGAATCACAATTTCACTCCTGGATAAACTGCTGCAGGCAATATGTCCCGGGAATTTATCAACATCGGGTACAATTATGGTTTCACGCCGCAGAGCGGCAGCACCGCATACGCCTTTGCCCAACTGAATACGCGTGCACGCTACGGGACCCTGATAAGGACCCAGAACAAGCTCACTATTTTTAATGGTATAAAACCCCACCCAGAAGAAACCCTGCATATTATACTTTAACACAGCGCATATATTAGAAAGATTCGCAATAACATCACTTTCACCTGAGATTAACGCCTTTATCTGCGGCAGCAGTTGTTCATACCGCTCCGCTTTAGTGAGATTTTCGTCTATCTTAATTTCTTCTGGCATTCTGTTGATCAGAGATATTTAACCTGCAACTTGTAACCCCGGCGTTTTTTGCCGGTCCCGCTTTGCGGGAAGCACTTCCCCTACATCCCCATCTTATCCGCAATACCAACAATTGCGTTTTTAGTGAATTCAATGTGTTCTTCAAGGGGCACACCAAGTCCCGCTGCGCCGTTAATTATATCATCACGATTCACGTTGCGCGCGAACTCTTTCTTCTTCATTTTCTTTACAACTGATTCTGTCTTCACATCAGCAAGTTTTTTTGTGGGCTGCACAAGCGCGCAGGCTACAATGAAGCCGGAGAGTTCATCAACGGCAAAGAGAGTCTTTTCCATCAGGGAAATTCTTTCAAACCCGGTATAGTCAGCATGTGAAAGTATTGCGCGAACGATTTCATCACTGTAACCGCGCTCTTTTAAAATTGCGCTGCCCTTAATGGGGTGTTCTTCTGCAGTGGGGTGAATCTCCCAGTCAAAATCATGCAGCAACCCAATCGATGCCCATTTATCTTCATCTTCGCCGTACTTGCGGGCATATTGCCGCATTGCTTCCGCCACGGCATACATATGTTTGCGCAGGTTTTCGTTCTTAACAAATTCATGGACTATTTCTAATGCTTTATCGTATTCTGTCATATTTAAAAGAATAATTTCCCGCAAAGACGCAAAGACCGCCAGGCATTTGATGAGTATTCTCTGCGAGTCAGCTTAAGAAGGCAAATCAATCTAATTGAAAAATTTGTTTCTATCATACTTATTCAATACTCGTTAAAACAATTCAGGTCTACTTCTTTCGCAGTGCTCAATAAGTCAAGAAAGCCCTTAACATGGGTATGCTTAAACTCCCGCTCTAAAGAGCGGGGCTAATCAAAAAAAAATATGTCATTGCGGATAATGCAATCCAATTATAAACACTTTGCGTTCTTAGCGGTTTTGGCGGTTGAAAAGATCACTACAGTTCTTTCTTTGAAACTATATTCAAATCATTATCAAGCTCATACAATATCGGCACGCCGGTTGGAATTTCAACCTTAACAATATCCTCTCCGCTCATTTTTTCTAGGTGCATTATCAATGCTCTGAGCGAATTACCGTGGGCAACAATAAGAATATTCTTTCCTTCGCGGAGCATCGGTTCAATCCTTTTGTAATAATAGGGCAAAACGCGCTCTGCGGTATTCTTAAGACTTTCTCCTCCCGGAGGGGGAATGTCATAACTTCTGCGCCAGATATGGACCTGATCTTTTCCGAATTTTTCGCGGCACTCATCTTTGTTCAGCCCCTGCAGGTCACCGTACATTCTTTCGTTCAGCGCCTCATCTTTTTCGCAAACCAGGTTATTAAATCCCGCAACCTGTGCTGCAATTGAATATGTTTTCTGCGCTCTTACAAGTGCAGATGTAAATGCGTGGTCAAACTTCATTCCTTTTATCTTCTCTCCGGCACTTCTTGCTTCTTCTTCACCGTTAGGTGAAAGCGGTATATCTATCCATCCTGTAAAGCGGTTTTCAAGGTTCCATTGTGACTGTCCGTGTCTGATTAGTACTAAATTGGGCATATCTGATTTAATAGTAATTTATGGTTTTTAGAAAAATTAATCGCTAAATATACGTTTTTGTACAATTTCATTAAATACCAAAAAATCCGTTAATATATAAAAAAAGACCCCAAATTGGGGTCTGTAATTCAGCATTTGTTTACACTATTCACTCGCCGGCAATGGTTTTATCCGTTTCCATAATTCTGCTGAACTCATCATCTGTAAGAAATACCGGGCTGTAATCTGAACCGGAGAGTCTTATACTTTTTACAAATGCTCTCAGGTGGCTTTGCGCAGCACTTTCCATAAGGAAAATAACTTTTACAACATATTCATCTTCCTGGTAACGGATCCTTTCGCGCAGCTGGGAAATGTGTTTTTCCTTTATGTACGCCGCAGCTTCCAAAGCAGCCAGATCGCTGATGCATCCTTTGACCGTCAGGTCATCATATATCTTCTGTATATCCCTATCGGGGTATGAACCGGCAATTGTATTGGTATTATAATCAAAACCGTAGTTATCCATAATTCTTTCAACGCACCATACATGTTTTGCTTCGCGCTGCTGCACCTTATTAAAAACACCCAGTGACCATCTTTCATAAAATTCTCCGTAAAGGTCATAAGCCAGCTTTTCTTCCTGGTATAATTTCAGGAAAAGCTCGCGGTTATTTTTTATATCTGAAGAATATGCCGCAATACTTGAAAATAAGAGCATCCAAGCAATCAGAATAATTCGTTTCATTGTTCACCGCTCCTTTTTTTTGAGCTAACAGTTTCTGAACTGAATCTTAATACAAAGCTAACCAAATTCAAAACTTTTAACAATGATAAATGTCAAAAAATACCATGATAAATCTCATATAATTATGTGGTTAAGATTGTGTTAAGTTGTTAAGAAATTAACATAAATCAAAATAAGAAACGCCCGGCCTTTTTTAAAAGACCGGGCAGTAGTTACATCAGATACTTGAGTTATTCTTAGTTACTTTACCAAAGTCATTTTCTTTACATCCCTGTAACTTCCTGAAGTAAGCTCATAATAATACACACCGCTGGAATAGTTTGATGCATCAAAATTCACCTCATATGAACCGACAGTGAGATTCTTGTTTACTAATTCTTCCACTACTCTTCCTAAGTTATCATATATTATCAGTGAAGTTAAGCCGTCTGATGGCAGTTCAAATTTAATTTTTGTTACCGGGTTAAACGGGTTCGGATAATTCTGTCCCAGCGAATAATTCTCCGGTATTTCATTTCCGTTTGTCTGTATCGCAACAGGCATGCTCCACCTTGTAACCCTGTTCACTGTAGTACCGCTTGCAGTGGTAAAATCGCCGCCTGCATATATGATATTTGTGTAAACAGCGATAGTTAATACATCGTTATTCATTCCTGTACCGTATGGTATCCAGTTACTCCCGTTCCACGCAGCGAACCTGTTTGCTCCAACTCCCCCCGCGCTGGTGAATCCGCCGCCTGCCAATATCAGCCCGCCATAACTGAAAAGAGCATCAACCGAACCGTTTACACCGGTACCAAGATTGCTCCAGCTCCCTGTCCATTTGGCAATTCTGTTAACACCAACTCCGCCAACCTGCGTAAAGTCACCGCCCGCGTAGAGCTCGTTATTCAGTACAGCAAGCGAATATACTTCATTATTCATTCCAAGCCCAAGCGAAGTCCATGCTGTACCATTCCATTTTGCAATTCTGTTCGCGCTTATACCGCCCGCTGTTGTAAATCCCCCGCCAACAACAAGCTCGTTGTTATAAACAGCAAGCGCATGTGCATGCTCATTCAACCCCAGACCGGGCTGCTGCCATGCTGTACCGTTCCACCTGGCGATCCGGTTCAACCCGTTGTTGGTGAACCTTCCCGTCGCATAAAGCTGACTGCTGTATACTGCAAGCGCAAGAACATCATTGTTAAAACCATTGTTTGATCCAAAGAGCAGCCAATTGCTGCCGTTCCATTTTGCTATGCGTGTAGCCGATACACCGCCCACTTGCGTAAAGCTTCCGGCTACTATAAGCTCTCCGTTAAATATTATCATTGCGTATACGCTGCCGTTGGTTCCCAGTCCTAATGCTGACCACGATGAACCGTTCCATTTTGCAATTCGGTTTGCGCCTATGCCGCCGATAGATGTAAAATCACCGCCTACTATCAGCTCTCCGTTAAATACAATCGATGCATTTACGGAATTGTTAGCGCCGGTTCCAAGTGCAGTCCAGCTTTGTGAAATCAAATTTGTTGTGGTGAATGTCAGAAAGAAGATCAGTAATGCAGCGGCAAGCAATTTGAATATTAAATTTGCTTTCATAAGTCCCCCTTTGATTATGAAATAATTTAAATTTGTGTTTAGCTAAGATAGTTAGCAATATTGGGTAAGTAAAGAGGAAACTTATAGCTATAATAATTAGCCTTAATACTGTATAAAATGTGTTTAATGATTGTTTATAAATATTTTAAAACCAGTTTCCGGAATGCAGCAAATCATGATTCTGTGAGGCGAGCCAAAATAAAAAGCCTTCCGGGGGGAGCCGGAAGGCTTTATTTACTGTTTTACAGCCTGCAGGTCATTACTGTTTGAGCCTGCATATATTTCAGAGAGAAGACGTTTACGGCCTTACTCTGTAAGGTGTGCCCACTGCATCGCTTGCGAATTCAACCGGTGAATCATCATAAAGTGATTTGCGTGTTGATGCGCTTATGAACCCGTTGAACCTGCCGCGGTTATGACCTGCGTGTATTGTGAATGTTTTATCAAATGTTCTTATCCAGCCTGAACCGCTCGGAGTTTCGCTTGTCATTACAAACGGTTCCCTGTGGAATCCAAAGTTACGTTTGCCCCAGTGCCATGCAACTATATCCTGCTCTGATTGTGATGATTGCGTAGTTACAACAAATCTTACCTGGTCACCTGCGTTTACTTCCGGTATACCTGCACCATTCCAGTTAGGATGTCTTGTGATGAAAATATTCTGTGTAAAATCAGGTCCTGCGAATGTATATGTTAATGTACCGTTCACATATACCTGTATCTGCTGCATCTGCACGTAGTCATCACTATTCTGCGGTGATGTTGTTCTGCCGTCAACCATTGATACTTTGTACAGTCTCCAGTTGTTTCTGGGACGCGGATTATTGTTGACCCTTCTGAATACAGCGATCCTTCTGAATTCCTGTGTATAGGGTTTGAATATTGTATCAACTACTCCGCCAACTAAACCAACTATTACATAATTACCTGTAATAGTTCTTGTAATATTGGCATACTTCAGGCTGTCGCCTTCTGTAGTGATAGTTACTGTTGCGCTAGAGCCTGTTACTATTCTGCCCCACCTCATTAATGAATCAATGGGTGTATCTCCGTCAAAGTCGCCAACAGCGCCGCCGTCATCAAAATCTGTGACTTCAGATCTCATTAAGTTATCGTCGTCATCCGCACTGTTCGAGTATCCGTTTGTTACCACTTCAGTTATGTACTGGTCGTCTGTCTGCGATTCCTCAACTGAGTTATCGTTACATGCTGCCATGTAAAGTGAAAATACCGCCGCTATAGCCGGAATCAACACTTTTTTTGATGGTTTTAATAATTTAAACATTTTTATGTCTCCTTTAGTATTTATTGTGTTTTTCTTCAATTTTTGATGTTTTTTATGCTCTTTCAGGTGGTTATAACCCTTTTGTACCTATAAGACAAGGTGATACATAAAAGGTTTAATTGGTTTTCCGGTATATTTAAAAGGAAAAAACGAACAGGCATGCAATGGGAACATCTTTTTAAATTGCAGAGTCAAAACAACAACAGCATAATCAATGTACAGATCAGAAAATTTTGGTTTGATACATAAAAAAACAGGGCTGAATACTCAGCCCTGTGCTAATAACCATATTTTTAAATTGGGGGTTTAATTGATATGGTCTAAAAATTATTTCACAAGTACCATCTTTTTTACGTCGGTAAAATCTTTGGATTCAAGCCTGTAGAAATAAACCCCGCTTGCCAGATTAGCTGCGTTAAAATCCGCATTATAGTAACCTGCTTTTAACTCCCGGTCCACCAGCCTGGTCACCTCCCTGCCGCTGATATCATAGATCACGATCTTTACATTTCCTGCTTTCGGGATCCCGAATTTTATGTTTGTAACCGGGTTAAACGGATTCGGGTAGTTCTGGTCAAGTGAAAACGCTGTTGGAATATTGCCGCTAATCGGCTGAATACCGTTGGGGTCATCTCCGGATGCTTCACGGATTATGATCCCTCTTCCGTAAGTAGCCGCCACTATATAAAACTTTCCGGCATTGGCGCTATCTATATAACTAAGCTCTGTAATAACTGTAGCGTCAGGCATTCCGTTATTCCACCTGTGCCAGTTTACGCCGCCATTAGTTGAGCGGTAGCAGCCAAGCTGCGTGCCTAAAAACAGTTTATTGGGGTTTGAAGGATGAACAACAATATCGCTTAAAGGAACATCCGGAATATTGCCGGTAATATTAGCCCAGGTGATACCCTGGTTTGTTGATTTGTAAATTTTCTGTGTTGGTGTACCCACACCGTTCATAACGGCATATACATCATTAACGTTATATGGATGCACTCCAACCATTCTGACATTCTGTCCGGAAGGCAAGCCGCTTGAACGCTCCTGCCAAACGCCGTTATCAAAAACCCGCAGTTTTGTTCCTGCAACCGGGGGAGTCGCATTCAGGCACACATATACAAGGCCGCCATTTTGTGAAACACTGAAATTCAGAATTGATGAATCAGGAAAAGCTGCGGCATTCAGTTTAGACCAGCTTGCCCCGTTGTTTGATGTTCTGTAAATATGCGGTCCCAGGTTTGTATAAAACCTCGCGGGAACGTTGCGATCGCATCGCATTTTAGTATAGCCTGTTCTTGCGGGGTCAAACACCGGGTCAGTTACTTCGGTCCAGTTCATTCCATAGTTTGTTGATGTAAACCGCTTCCACGCAAAAGCCCCGTTATAAACCCCGCTTGTCATAAATATCCTGTTCGCATTCAAAGGATCAATTGCCACACCGCTGCCGTCACCGGCAAGAGTCTGTGTCCATGTTAAACCGCCGTTTGTAGTAACGCACATTCCGTTATCCCTGGAGCCGCCTGCAATTATATTTGTATTATCATCTCCCACAGAAAGATTCACAAACTGCGTAACAGGAAAAATGTTTGTATTGCTTACCCAGTTTAAACCGGCATTTGTTGAGTAGCATAAACCTCCGTCATTGCCCGCATATACTTCATTCCCGTTTTTCCAGACTATTGCATGCTGGTCAGCATGAATTTCCGGTGAGAGATTCCTTACCCAGTTCAATCCGCCGTCGGTTGTTCTCCACATCCTTATCCCGCCAAAAAGCACTATATTAGAGTTAGTAGGGCAGGCTGCAATAACATTATCATAATTGCCCTGTCCGCCCAGTACATTAGAGTCTGGCGAAACATTAGTCCAGTTAGCGCCAAAATTTGTGGATTTGAATACACCCAGCATCGCATCGTTGCTGTCCAGCTCAACTCCCGTGTATAAGGTGGTCGGGTTTGCCTGGCAAACCGTTATGGAAATTCTGCCTACTTCGCTCTGCGGAAACCCGCTTCCGTTTGTTCCGATATTAAAAAAACTTGCGCCTGCATTAGTGGACCTTTTCATTCCCCCGTTATAGGTAACATAAATATAATTGTTGTTGCTTGGGTCAATTGCCAGATCAAAACAAAAAGAATTGGTAAGTACCCGGCTCCAGTTGCTTCCGCCGTTTGTTGAGCGGTAATAACCGTCAACAGTTACTGCATGAACAATATTCGGGTTCTGTCTTGAGTATCTTATCCTGGAAAATCCCTGGGGAGTGGGTGACATTGTTACCTGCCCCCATGTATTACCGCCATTTGAAGTTCTCCAGAGCCCTGTTCCCACTTTCTGGTAACTTGGCGAGCCTGTATAATATTCACCGGTACCTGCAAGTATTATGTTGTTATCGTTCGGGTGAGTATCAAATGAACCTATTGCAAGAGTATTCAGGTCATCGCTTAGAGGCAGCGGAAAAAGTCCCCAGTAACCCCACAGACCGCCTGTTGCCGTTGCAACCCTGATAGAAGACGTATTATCAACCTCAACATCAAGTATTCTGCCGGTGTATTTAGCCGAAGACTGATCATCTTTCATTCCGTACGGCCCCAATACCCGCCAATTATCAACCACGGGAGCATCAATTTCATTTTCACTTGGTACACTTTTTACATCGTTCCACATTCTGTTGTAAACATCAGGCGGTATATTCTGTCCGTAAGGATAGTTCCAGTCAGCAAAATATTGTATTTCATCTTTATACGTTTCAGCACCCTTAACCCGATTGGTTACAGTATATAATTCAGCTTTGTTTGATCCCGCATCATCCGGTGCAGTTATCCCCGGGAAAATAAGCGCTCCCGAAGTTATCATTATTATTAAAACTGCTATTATTGAAAATTTTCTTTTCATTTGTTTTTCTTTTTCGGTTAAAAACTATTGTTTGTTATTTTACAAGAACCATTTTCTTTACCTCGGTAAAATCTTTCGATTCAAGCCTGTAGAAATACACTCCGCTTGTCAGCTTTGAAGCATTGAAATCAACTTCATATTCGCCGGCTGCGAGATTTTCATTCACCAAAACGGCAGATTCTTTGCCTGATACATCATAAACTGTCAGTTTCACAAATCCCGATCTGGCGATCTGCAGCTTAATGTTTGTTGATGGATTGAACGGGTTCGGGTAATTCTGACTTAAGGAATACTTATCGGGTACATTACCTGAAATAGGTTCAATACCAATAGCTCCGCCCCCGCTGTTATTGGTATAAACCATTGCACCATCTGTACCGCACATCCATCCAACAGAAGTGCTGCCGGGAGCAAACTCAATATCATTCATTGAAGTGTTTGGAAGAACTGTATTCTGTTCAAACCAAGTTGCTCCTCCATCCATGGTCTTATAGGTGTTATCCCAGTTAGATGCGTAACCTATATTGGCATTTGCCATGTGGAACGTTAAAAAATATCCCGAAGTGGGAAGATTTATATCAACCCAGTTCACACCGCTGTTGGTTGATTTATATACCCTGCTGTCGCTGGAAGCAAAACCGGTCGTGGAATTAACGAACTGAATTTTCTCTATTGGTCTATCAAAAGTCTGCATTGTTGACCAGCTGTCACCGCCGTTGGTTGATCTCACGATCACGCCTTCTGAACCGTCACCTCCGCCCATCCAGAACCAATTTGAATTGTAATTAGCAATACTTCTCAGCGTCAATGTTGTCCCCGGATTTTTTGCCGTCCAGTTAGCCCCGCCATTGGTAGATTTGTACAGCCTGCCTATATCACCGCAAACCAAACCGGTTGATTGATTTACAAACAATATATCCCTGAAAGCTTCCGTACCGACCGTAACAGTACTCCACTGGCCGCCGCCATTTTCAGTTTTAAATATCTTTCCTGTAAATCCGCATCCCCAGCCGGTTGAAGAGTTGTAAAATGATATTCCCCATACTGTGGAAGTGTAACCTGCAATTGTCAGCGGGCTCCATGTAGTGCCACCGTTCACTGTTTTCAGCATCTTTCCTCCGGCACAGTATACTGTAGTTTGGCTGATAGCTTCCAGGTCAAAATACCATGTTGTATTATCGGGGGTATTTTGCTGCTGCCACTGCGGGTAAACAGATGAGCAGATCGCAAATATCAGAATCAGTAATTTAAGTATCTTCATTTCGGGCTCCTTTTATTTTTGTTATTAATTTTTTTAGATTTATTATTTTTAGTTTTCCTTTTCTTAATCTGAATATCCTCAAGGCTATAGCTCTGGTATGCGCTGCTTATAAGCCACCCGAAAAGTTCATTCTCCATTAGTTTCAGTTCAAGTTCCGGGTTTCCGAAGTTCACTTTTTCATTGGTCACTTTCTTATTGCTGTCTTTTCTTTTCATTGCAAATACTCTCTGAACTTTAATAGTGATACAAAGATATTCCTCATAGCTAAGGCAAACAAAGAATTCAGCCTGCATAAGTAACAAATGCACAGCAATACAAATGCAATAAATTGTGCGAAATCAGGGCTGATTTGCAATTTTGAGACACACAAAAGTCACACACGCCCATCAATCTGAAAATATTACCCGAAAGTAACATCCCTTCTCCGTTGAAATGAAAAGAATTTGTTGTTTTAATGTAAATTTTAAGCTATTTTGCCAAATAAAAGTAATAACAATGCACACGTCAAAAGCTATTCAGGTGATCAGTTCCTTAGATCAAACAGAAATCAGAGAGCTGGGTGATTTTATAAACTCGCCTTACTTTAACACCAACCGTAATATTGTTAAGTTGTTCGGTCTCATCAGAAAGCAGTATCCTGACCCCGAAAAGGAGAAAATTGAAAAGGAAGTTCTTTTTAGCAAACTCTTCCCCGGGAAACCTTATAATGAACAGATAATGAAGAACCTGTCATCACAGTTGTTACAGCTTGCGCTGGAGTTCCTGGGGATAAACAAATACCGGAATAAGAACATTAACGATAAGGAACTGGATATACTAAGTGAGCTTAACACCAAAAGACTTGATAACATATTCGGCAGCAAACTGAAAAAAATCGAAAAGGATCTGCTTGATACAACACACATGATACATCCTTTATTCTTCCATCTTCATAAACTTGAGACCATAAAAACACAATTTCTGCTTTCAAGAGACCGGCAAAAATATGCGGCAGATAACGTAATGAAAACCGGTGATTACCTGATATATTATTTCATTACAGAGCTGACAAGAATTGCAATTGATCTCAATGCGAACATGTCATCGTTCAATATTAAACATGAAAAGGACCTGGTTAAAGAAGTGCTGGATAAACTGGATTTCAGGCATATACTTAAATACCTTAATGATAACAATTACCAGTACAGCGATATGATTGGTGTTTATTACTACAGGCTGGCGGCAATGCTTGAAAGCAATACCGAAAACTTCAATAATTTTAAGAACAGCATCCTTGAAAACGCGCACAAGTTCAGCATTTACGAACTGGCATCGCTGCTGGACTCACTGCACAATATAGCAATTCAGCTTGTTAATGACGGTTTAGAAGACGGAGTTTGGAATGAATTCGAAGTGGTAAAACTCAAAATAAAATATAACACTCTTGCATTAAGAACAGGGGGTACAATAAGCCAGCTCACGTTCAGGAATATTGTTTTTACTACCGTAAGGCTTAACCAGATAAGCTGGAGTGAAAAGTTTATCGAAAATAATATCGGGCTGGTAAACAAAGATTCCCGTGAAAGCATTTATAACCACGCCAGGGGAATAATAGCATACGTGAAAAAGGATTACGATTCTGCATTAAAATTTCTAAGCAGTGTCGATCTCGAAAATCCTTTCTACGCATCAGATGTTAAAACACATATTGCGATCATTTATTTTGAGCAGGGACACTATGAATCATGCATCAATGTGCTGGATTCTTTCAGACATATAATAACAAGCCGTGAGGATTTTTCAGAGATATTTAAAGAGGTGAACCTTCACTTCATAAACGCCCTAACCGGTCTAATCAAAGCAAAGAGCTTTCCTGAAAAAGAAGGAGCGCTCCGGAAAATAAAAGCAAAGCTTGAGGCACAAAAAATGGTTAACCACAAGAACTGGCTGCTGAACAAAACAGCAGAAATGCTTGCCGGTTCTGCAGATCAATAACTAAACTTCAGCGGTATTTTTTGGTTTAACAACTATCGATAGCAGATTCGCCATAATCATAGTTATGGTTACTCCTATCAATGTATACCAGGTCCATGCGATTTTTGTGAAGTAGATTATGAATATCATTCCCGTGATACCGCACAGAAAACCAAATATTGCCGGTACCTGGCTGATTCGCTTAAAGAACACTCCCAGCAGGAATGTACCCAATAAACCGCCGTACGTAAAAGATGCTATTGATAATCCAAGCACCACAACAGACTGCGATGAATTCATAAACAAAAATGCTGAAAGTACTAATACCCCGCACCATAATAATGCAATTACTTTTGATACTTTAAGAAGCTGAACATCTGTTTTACCTTTGCCAAAGTACGGCTTATAAATATCTTCAACCAGTGTTGATGAGAGTGCTGAAATTGATCCCGAAAGAGTTGACATAGCCGCCGCTAATAATCCAGCGATGATTACACCTGATATGCCGCTTGGCATATAGTTGATTATGAATTTCGGGAATACCTCATCTGATTTCATTGCTTCGCCATTAAAGAATATATAGAGCAACGAACCCACGAACAAAAAGAGCGCAAACTGCATGAACACGATAAATCCGCTTGTAATAAGCGCTTTTTGTGAGGATTTAAGTGAATCGGTAGTAAGTAACCTTTGTACAATTAACTGGTCCGTTCCATGCGAAGCCATTGATAGGAATCCCCCGCCAATAACACTCGCAAGTATTGTATAGGGTTTGGTGAAATCAAACGAAAAATCAAAAAAGTTAAGCTTGCCCTGCACGCCAAGCTGCGAGATTGCTTCGCCGAATCCCATTGTCATTTTACCGCTCAGCACATAAACAGCAAGTATTCCGCCGCCAATGTAAATGAACATTTGTATCACATCAGTCCATATAACAGCCCTGACGCCGCCTAAATATGTGTATGCCAGAGTAATTACAGCAATAATTATTATTGAATATGTATATATCTGCCAATCGGGTGCAGTTGGGAAAACATTCCACCCCTTAAGCAGCAACGCCAGCGGAATTGCCGTTGCGTACAATCTAACGCCATCAGCAAACACACGGGTTACCATAAATACAGTTGAAGCCGTATTCTTTGTTTTAGCGCCGAATCTTTTGCCAAGGTATGCGTACGCTGTAAGCAGCTCACCTTCGTAGTACTTTGGAAGCATGAACCAGCTTACGACAATTCTGCCAAGTATATAGCCAATAGCAATTTGTAGAAAATTGAGATTACCAACATATGCAACACCCGGCACACTGATGAATGTCAGAGCGCTTGTTTCTGTGGCAACTATGGCAAAGCATACAGCCCACCAGGGGATTGCTTTATCGCTGACAAAATAGTCACGGGCTGATTTCTGCTTGCCGCCTTTGATTATACCGTAAGCGGTTACACCGCCTAAGTACACTACAACAATTATCAGATCAAGATATGAGAAGTTCATTTGCAAATATTAGTTATCTGCAAATATAGGGTTTATAAAATAAAAAAGCCCCGAAAATCGAGGCCAAGTTCTAAACTCTTCTGCGCTTTTATGCTTCTATTAAATCCATATCATATAAAACATTCGGCGAGAGGTCGATACCGTTATCCCAATAAACAGATTCTATTTCATCATTATATTTTACAGTAACAAAATATTCAGGTTCTAACAATTTCTTAAATTTACTATCAGGGGTTTTGGACCATTCAAGCAGTTTGTGCTCAAGATCAATAAGTTTTATTTCACCGGTATTGAACTTAAGTTTTAGTTTATATGGTTCTGCTGAAACTATTTCTTTAATTAAATATATCATTTTAATGGAATAATAGAATCTTAAAGTTTCGGACACTTATCAAATTATATACAATTTAATTAATATAAAATGGTTTACAATTTGCAATCAAATGTATGCAGAAAATGTGCACTGCTACAAAATATAAATTAATTCACTATATATCAATAATTTACACAAACAATTCTCTTGCAAGGTAGACAAATACGTATATTTGTCTACCTTTATTATATAATTTGGGAACCTTTATCAAACTATTGAGTTAAAGTATATATGAAATTAGAAAAAGAAGATATAAAGGCAATAAGAGATATTCTGGGCCTGAAAAGAGAACAACTTGCTCAAATAATTGGTATTTCGACAAAAACATTAATCCGGTGGGAAAAAGATGGAATTACTTGGAAAAAAAATAAAGCTGCTGATAAATTGATGAATCTGAAAAAAATCCTGGACTCCCCAAAAGGAAAAGAAACAATTTTAGATATACTCAAAAGTGTACCTGTTGTAGTAGGCATTGCTTCCGTTTCTACTCTGATTCCGATTTTGTCTCCAATTGTCACTACAAGCTTACTATTGAGTCCAATAATTTTGCGGGCAGTAAAAAAAATATTTGATGAAAAAACATAGCATCAGAATTTAACTATAGTGATATAAGTACTTATACCCAAAAAAATGAGTAACTGAACCTATTGTTGATAAATTATAATGAATATAAATTTGAAATAAATAGTTCAATAATTTCTTAAAGGAGAAAATATGAAAGAAAAAAATAAAATAAGTCAAGTCCTTGACTGGACATATGACAAAGCCATTAATGGTTTAGGGCATTTAGAATCAGCTGAGGAGTTAGCTCAAACCTACCTAAGAAGGGAAGGTTCACTTGAGGATAAAATAAACTCATTTATTCGCTGGCAAAATACTAAATGCTTTACGAGCGGCTTTTTAAGTGGACTGGGTGGTCTTATAACAATGCCAGTTACAATACCTGCAAATGTGAGTAGTGTCTTATATGTTCAGGTTAGAATGTGTGCCACTATTGCAGTAATGGGTGGCTATGACGCCAAAGATGATCGCGTTAGGACTTTAGTATATGCATGTTTATTGGGAAATGGCATTAAGGATGTATTAAAAAACATGGGTATTGTATTTGGTAACAAACTAAGTAAAGTTGCAATCAAAAAGATAAGCTTTGAAGCCATTAAGAAAATAAATCAAAGAATTGGTTTCAGATTAATAACAAAATTTGGGGAAAAGGGTATTCTAAATTTAGGCAAAGCTATTCCAGTAGTAGGCGGATTAATTGGAGGAACTTTCGACTTAGTAAGTTCAAATGCAGTTGGTAATGTAGCCCGAAATACTTTCGCTACAGCGTAATATTATCTTTAAAGCTGTATGCTTTTCTTAAGGTTTAAATCTAAAATTTTACGCAATGATTTAGCTACTGCATGAGTAATTATCATAAAAAAAGCCTGTTCAATTTTACATTGAACAGGCTTTCGTGAATTGAAATTTACTTTTTCGTTATTTGCTATTTGAAATTAAGCCGGTTTTTCTTCCGTCTTAGCTTCTTCAGTTACTCCCTTAGAGGCTTTTTCTTCATCTTCCATCACTGCTTTATGGCTAAGTGATACCTTTCCGGTCTTGCTGTCGATTTCAAGAACCTTAACGGTTATCATATCACCGCGTTTTAACACATCTTCAACCTTGGCAACACGCTTCTTATCAATTTGCGAAATATGCAGCAAACCTTCTTTGCCCGGCAGTATTTCTACAAATGCGCCGAAATCGGTTGTCTTTACAACTTTGCCGTTGTAGGTCTTTCCTTTTTCGGGTACTTCGGTTATCTTGGCAATCATTGACTGAGCGATGCTTGCTGATTCACCCGAGAGCGCCGCGATTACCACTGTTCCGTCATCATCAATATTAATTTCAGCACCTGACATTTCAATGATATGCCTGATATTTTTTCCGCCCGGTCCTATAACCGCGCCTATCATATCAACAGGCACTGTCATTGTATAAAGATGCGGAGCGTAATCAGATATCTTAGCCCTTGGCTCTGAAATAGCTTCCTTCATAATACCAAGAATATGCATTCTGCCTTCTTTTGCCTGTGCCAAAGCAGTTTCCATAATTTCAAATGATACGCCTTTTATTTTAATATCCATCTGCAGTCCTGTAATACCTTCTGATGTTCCGCAAACCTTGAAATCCATATCACCAAGGAAATCTTCGTTACCTAATATATCGCTTAACACCGCGACTCTCTCGCCCTCTTTTATAAGTCCCATTGCAATACCCGCAACCGGGCGCTTAATACCAACGCCGCCATCCATCAGCGCAAGCGTGCCTGCGCAAACAGTAGCCATTGATGAAGAACCGTTTGATTCAAGAATATCGCTTACTATACGGATTGTATACGGGAATTCTTCCTCCGAAGGAAGCATTCCTTCGAGTGACCTTTCGGCTAAATGACCATGACCGATCTCTCTTCTGCCTGTTGAGCCGTACCTTCCGGTTTCACCGGTTGAAAACGGCGGGAAGTTATAATGAAGCATGAACCGCTTCTTATCTTCGGGCATTAATCCGTCAATTATCTGCTGGTCACTTTTTGTGCCAAGCGTCATGGAGGTTAAGCTCTGCGTTTCTCCGCGTGTAAACAAAGCTGAACCGTGATTGCGCGGCAAATATCCAACTTCACATGTTATAGGTCTTATTTCAGTTGTTTTCCTTCCGTCAAGCCTTCTGCCTTCGGTAAGTATCATTTCTCTCATATCGTAATACTGGATATCATCAAAATGCTTTGCAATTATTTTATCCTGCTCGGGGAATTTTTCCTTTAAGCTTTCGGTAATAGATTCATAAAGCTCTTTATACTTCTGGCTTCTTTCATCCTTGGTTACATCACTTCTGTGAATTTCGCTGATAGTTTTTGCTGCAAGTTCTTTCACAGCATTCTTAAGCTCCTGGTCATATTCAGCCGCTTTAACTTCGCGGTTTGTGACGTTACGCTCAGCCGCAAACTCCGTTTGCATTGCGCATATCTTCTTGATGTTCTCATGGGCAAATTTAATTGCGCCAAGTATGTCGGCTTCGCTTAATTCCTTAGCATCGCCTTCAACCATTACAATTGAATCAGTCGTTCCGCCGATAACCATATCCATATCGCTATCTTTAAGCTGGGTGTGGGTAGGATTAACGATATACTCACCGTTCACTCTGCCGACCCTTACTTCACCCATCGGACCTTCGAACGGAAGGTTTGATACCATCAGCGCAGCTGATGCGCCTACGGCTGCAATTACATCTGCGTCGTTTTCCTGGTCGCTTGAGTACACTGTACATATAACCTGCACTTCGCACATAAATTCCTCAGGGAAAAGCGGTCTTATCGGCCTATCAATAAGCCTTGCTGTTAAAATTTCTTTTTCGCTTGGTCTGGCTTCGCGTTTAAAAAAGCCGCCGGGAATTTTTCCGACAGCCGCAGTTTTTTCGCGGAACTCAACCTGGAGAGGAAAGTAATCCATTCCTTCTTTAGGCTCATCAGCTCCTACTACTGTGCAAAGCACTACTGTATCGCCGTACCTTGCAAGCACAGAACCGCTTGCCTGTTTGGCAAGTTTGCCTGTTTCAAGTCTCAGCGTTCTTCCGCCAAGATCCATTTCTTTTACTGTTACCATGTTTGTTTTTTTTATCTCCTTAAATTAATTAAGGGCTGTTATGCATTCAAGGAGTTACTCTGTTTTAACACAATATACCTATTATGCCTAAAGCAGGATGGCGAAATACAGCCCGGGAACCAATGATGCACGAACTTTATTTCGTCGCCCTGTTTTTACAGAATAACCGCTTTTGCTTATAACAGCCCGTATGAAATTATTTTCTTATATTTAATTCTTTGATTATTGCCCTGTACCTGTTGATATCTTTGTTTTCCAGGTATTTTAACAGTCTTCTTCTTTTACCAACCATTTTTAAGAGTCCCAGCCTTGAGTGGTTATCTTTTTTCTTTGTATTAAAATGGCTTTCGGTAAGTGTGTTAATTCTTGTTGTTAAAATAGCTATCTGAACTTCGGTTTTGCCTGAATCTTTCGCATTTGCTCCGTACTTTGTTACGATCTCCTGCTTTGCTTCTTTGGTTAACATCTTTGGTTTTGCTCCTTAAATTATTATTTATTGTTTAATTTTATTTTTTCTTAATTCGTTTATGTAATTCAGTGAATCTTCTTTATCTTTATCTATCTGCGCTATAAGTTCTTCTTTACCTGAGAATTTTTTATCGCCGCGCAGCCTTACCAGAAAACTTATTGTTATCTTTTCGCCATATACCGTTTTATCGAAATCAAATATATGCACCTCAAGAGCGCGTTTTATGCCTTCGCTCAAAGTAGGCCGGAAACCGTGATACATCATTCCGTAATACTCTGTATTATTATGTATAACCCTTACGCAGTAAATACCTTCTTTGGGCATTACTTTGTTTTCTTTAACCGGCTTTAAGTTAACCGTAGGATACCCAATTGTTCTGCCAACTTTATCGCCTTCCACAACCACACCGTCAAATCCGTATTCATATCCCAGCAGTTTGTTGGCTTCTTCAATGTTGCCCTCAGCCAGCGCATGCCTTATTCGGGTTGAGCTTACCGGTCTGCCATCAACATCAATTTCATCAACGCGGTGTATTTCAAAACCAAATTCGCCGGCCAATGATTTTAATGTCTCAATGCTGCCTTCGCGGTTCCTGCCAAAAAGATGGTCATATCCTATTACAAGATCGCTTAAACCTATACTGCCTGCTATATAATCCTTATAGAATTCTCTCGCGTCGGTTTTGGAAAACTCCTCTGTGAATTTGATCACCAGCACATTTTCAATTCCGGCAGTTTCAAAAAGTCTCAGCTTTTCATCAATTGCAGTCAGTAGTTTAATATCGGGAGTCTTGTTCTTCAAAACTTCCTGCGGATGAGGCTCGAATGTTACTATAAAAGAACGAAGCCCTTTTTCCTTAGCAAGTGATGTTACTTTATTCACTATCTGCCTGTGGGCAAGGTGAAGCCCGTCATATGTGCCAATTGTTACCGCCGTTTTCTTATCAAATGATACTTCTTTTATATCCCTGTATACGTTCATCTATTTTCTGTTCCTGTTAATAAAATCTTCGGTGCCAAGAGCGTTTTTGATATCCAGGTCGCCTATTTTTGTTCTTCTTAGTTCTTTTAGATACGCCCCGACTCCAAGTTTATCGCCCAGGTCACTTGCCAGCGACCTTATGTATGTACCTTTTGAGCAATGCACCCTGAATGCCAGCTCACCGCCGCTAAGGGGGCCAACTTCAAATACTTTTATATTTACCTGCTTTGGCGCTCTTTCCATGGTTTCACCTTTGCGTGCCATCTTATAAAGCGGCTTGCCTTTATGTTTTACCGCAGAAAACATGGGAGGTACCTGGCTTATTTCGCCGGTAAGCTCTTTTACCGCAGCGGCAATTTTTTCATCTGTGATATGCGAAATATCTGACTTTTCAAAAACCTCTGTTTCAGTATCATAACTTTTGGTCCTTTCACCAATCACCATAATACCTTCATACTCCTTATCGCATCCAAGCAGTTCGTTAAGTGACTTTGTCTTCTTGCCGGTGCATACCACCATCAAACCCGTCGCTTTGGGGTCAAGTGTACCTGAGTGTCCCGCTTTATTCACATTAAGGAATTTTTTAACAATATTTACTATCCTTGCGCTGGTGTATTCTTTCGGTTTATCAAAGAGCAGTGCAATACCTTCTTTACTCGCGGCATTGTGTCTTTCATCCCAGCTAAGCTGCCAGAATTCATCGCCAATAACTTCAATACTCATAGCTTCTGCTCCCGGGATCATTAACTATTGATCGCTGCTTTCTTGGCCGCTGCCTGTATCCCCGGATGTATCCAAGTCAGCACTATCATCCTTATGGATTTCTTTTATTATCTCATCTATCCTGCTGGCGTACTCCATGTTATCATCAAAATAAAAATCCAGCTCGGGCACATATCTTAAATGCATGCTTGAACCCAGATGCATTCTTATCTGTTTTTTCCGGCTGTTCACTTTTTCTAGGCAAACTTCGGTTGATTCCTTGTTGCCTATAAAACTGACATACACTTTGGCATTCTTCAGGTCTTTACTTATGCGCACGCGTGTGACTGTCACCAGCCCAAGGTGCAGCTCAGCCAGATCCCTGCTTAATATTCCCGCAAGCTGATGCTTAATTTCTTCCGCTACTTTTTCTGTTCTAATTGACATATAATAATTCTAAACATACACAAATTCACTGCCACTTACGAAATCTTGCCCTCATATAGATCCCAAATTGGGAAACACATTTCATAATCACCCCAAACCAGATCGCCGTATTTAATTGTGTAATCCTGAAACAGAGTTTTCTTAAGGAACTTCTTTGTCATCGGATTATGCGATTTCTTTAGAAAATCACCGAAATCTACCGTTCTGCTTTTGCCATCATTGAATAACAATTTCAACTGGTAGTCTTTTAGATAAATTGCAGATTTTATCTCTATTATTTCTTCTTTAACAGCCATTGTTTAGATTACTTTTGTTATTCTTTTGGGTTTTATTGGTTTATTATAAACAAAATAATCCACCCATTTTTTAACAATATCTTCTGAGTATTTATTAACCAGTTTCTTAAATGCAGACAACTTTGAAGCCGGTAATTGCTTTCTTCCTTTAACTCTTTTAAAAATTATCTTAACGATCCTGCCATCTACTACAATTATTTCTGCCCTGCATTCAGATCCCTGATAATTTCCGTGAACATGTATTGGAGTATGCTCGTTTGAATAGAACAATACAATAATTCCCAAATATTCATATAGCTTTGGCAATTATAAACCTACTTCTGCTCCAGTTTACGCTTGGTTTCTACAATTGTGTATGATTCTATGATATCTTTAACCTTGATATCGTTATAATTTTCAAGACTGATGCCGCACTCAAATCCCTGTTCAACTTCCCTGACGTCATCCTTAAATCTTTTCAATGCGTTTATATGACCATCAAAGACAACAAAACCATCGCGCAGCAGCCTTACTTTATTATTCCTTACAACCTTACCATCAAGCACGTAACATCCTGCAACTGTACCTATTTTAGGTACCTTGAATGTTTCGCGAACTTCAACCGTTGCCAGTATCTCTTCGGTTTTTTCAGGTTCCAATAGACCCTCAAGAGCAAGCTTCATCTCGTTAATAACATCATATATGATATTATGCAGCCTGATATCAACTTTTTCACTCTCAGCAAGTTTTCTTGCTTTCAGGTTAGGCCTTACATTAAAGCCCACTATTATTGCGCTTGATGCAGCTGCAAGCAGCACATCGTACTCTGTAATTTCACCGATAGCTTTATGAATGATACTTACTTTAACTTCGCTGGTACCGAGTTTTAACAGTGAGTCAGACAGCGCTTCAACTGAACCATCAACATCACCCTTGATGATAACATTAAGATCAACCTGTTTACCTTCTTTTATCTGTTTGGATATATCGTCAAGCGTAATGAATCTCACCTGGCGGAAATCCTGTTCGCGTTTAAGCTGCTGTCTCTTAAGCGCAATTTCCTTTGCTTCGCGTTCGCTATCCATAGAGACCAGCACATCACCTGCCTGCGGCATACCATCGAATCCGAGTACCTGAACAGGTGTTGCGGGTAATGCTTTTGCTACTTTATGCCCGCGTTCATCATACATTGCCTTCACCCGGCCGTTAAAGTTACCTGCTACAAATGAATCACCTGTATGCAGCGTACCTTTTTGAACAAGTACGGTAGCGGTGATACCTTTGCCTTTATCAAGCTTGGCTTCAACAATCGCTCCGCGCGCGTTTCTATCAGGGTTAGCCTTCAGGTCAAGCACTTCCGCTTCAACCAGGATTTTCTCCAGCAGTTTATCAACATTGGTTCCTGCTTTTGCTGAAATTTCAACTGACTGGTATTTGCCGCCGTATTCTTCAACAAGCACGCCTTTTTCTGAGAGCTGTGTTTTTATTTTAGTGGGGTCAGCGCCCGGTTTATCTATTTTATTTATAGCAACAACAATAGGCACGTTTGCGGCAAGCGCGTGATTGATAGCTTCAATTGTCTGAGGCATTACGCTGTCATCAGCGGCTACTACCAATACAACAATATCCGTTATCTGCGCGCCGCGCGCTCTCATAGCGGTAAACGCTTCATGACCCGGTGTGTCAAGAAATGATATCAGTCTTCCGTCATCAAGTTTTACCTGGTATGCGCCAATGTGCTGAGTAATACCGCCCGCTTCACCTGCAACAACGCTGGCTTTGCGGATATAATCAAGAAGTGAAGTTTTACCATGATCTACATGACCCATAATAGTAACAACAGGCGGCCTTGGCAGAAGCTTGCCTTCGTCATCAATTGTATCTGCAAGGGCATCAACTTCGTATTCCTTCTGGAACTCGATCTTGAACCCGAACTCATCGGCAAGAAGGGTGATAAGGTCTTTATCAAGCCTCTGGTTAATGGTTATCATCATGCCAAGCTCAAAACATTTCTGTATAAGCGCGCTAACTTCAATGCTCATTAAAACAGCAAGCTCTGAAGTAGAAACATATTCTGTTACCTGGATAATGTTCGCACGCGCTAAAGTCTCTTCGGCTTCTTTTAGCTCCTGCTCTAAACGTTCTTTCTTTTTTCTTTTTCTTAACTGCTGGCGCGCAGTTGATGAACCTGATTCATCCATCTTCGCCATTGTCTCGCGAATTGCTTCTTCAATTTCCGCAGTAACCTCTTCATCAGCTAATTTTTTCTTTTTCTTAGCCTCAGCGCCATCCTGGTATTTCTGTTTCTTTGATTTTAGGTTCTTATCAAAATCACGTTTCTTCGCAAGCGTATCTGCATTTTCTGTTGCCGGCTTTACAACTCCTTTATCATCTTTTTTCTTTTCATCTTCCCGGGAAGTGAACGGTTTTTTAAATCCCGGTTTCTGCCCCGGGGCGGGTTTTTTATTCTTGCGGAAATCGTCCTTTATTGTAACGCGTTCAAATGTACCGCCGGTTTTCCTGCCCTGGTAACCGCCCTGCTTTTTACCGCCCGGCGTCTGTGTTCCCTGGCCGGTACCTGTACCCTGGCTTTTACCCTTATAGCCGCCCTGCTTTTTGCCAAAACGGTCATCATGTCTTTTCCCTTTATAATCACCGCCCTGCTTAGAAAATATTCCTGTCTTTGTAACCAGCGGCTTGGTATCTGCCGGTTTTACTTCAGGCTGAACCTTCTCAGGTGTTTTTTCGCCGGCTGTTTTTACGCCGGGAGTTTTTTCTGCGTCAGTTTTTTCTTCCGCGGGTTTAACTTCAGCTGATTTTATCCCGGGCTTCTGCGCCTCAAGCTCAGCCTTTTTTCTGTCTTCTTCTTCCTTTAACTTCTGTTTTTCAAGCTCTTCTTCTTTTTCCTTAATAAGCCTGCGTTTTTCTTCGAGATCCTTCTGTAACTGAGACTCCCTGTCAACCTTAACTTTTTCTTCTTCTTCCTTTTTCCTTTGCTTCTCTTCTTCTTCCTTAAGCTTCTTTTCTTTTTCCTTTTTAACCTCTTCTTCAATCTCGGCAATTTCTATGCCTTTGTGCTTTTTCTTAAACTCAACAAGCTTCTGTTTATGCTTTTCGGCTTCCTCAAGATCGCTCTTAAAATGCCCTAAAACCTTATGGTATGCACTTTCATCAACTTTAGACATAACGCCGCCGACCTCAACACCTATGCGCTTCAGGTATTCAAGTATTTCGCCGGATTGCCTGTTGACTTCTTTGGCAATCTTTGATATCTGTATTCCTTTTGAACCTTTGTTTGTTTCGGGCATTAAATTTTTTTTACCTTCTTTATTAAATTGCTTCTTTGTTGTGTTCAGTTTAAAAGCAGCCCGCTTAACTTAACTCTGCGGGACGGGAGCTTATTTCTTTTCCTCTTCTGCTTTTACATTCTCCTCTTCATCACTTTCGTCTTCTTCATCGTCATTATCATCTTCTGTGTCTTCTTCGGTTTCTTCTTCATCGTCATTATCGCCGGCATCCTTCATATCTTTAGGAAGTTCGGGAATGTTATCGTTTTCCTCTTCGTTTGAATCCACTTCTTCATCAAGCTCCTCATCTTCAGCTTCTTCAGCCTGCAGTTCAAGCTCGCGCTCAAGCGCTTCTTCAATATCTTTGGGTCTGCCGCTGTTGCGCTCTACATCAATTTCGTAATCGGTAAGCTTGCTTGCAAGCTTTATGTTCTGTCCGTTCTTGCCGATAACAAGTGATATCTGGTCTTCATCTGCAACAATTTTTGCTACCTTATTGGCCTTATCAAGATAAATATCCTTAAGTTTTGCGGGAGCCAATGCTCTTGCGATATACAAACCAATATCATCACTGTAATTTATTACGTCAATGTTCTCATTGGCAAGCTCGCGTACTATTGAGTGTATCCTGATACCCTTCATACCTACGCATGCTCCAACAGCGTCTATCCTGTCATCGTATGAATACACCGCAACTTTGGCTCTTTCGCCGGGCTCACGGGCAACGCCTTTTATTTCAATAACGCCGTCATAAATTTCGGGTATTTCAAGCTCAAACAATTTCTTTAAGAAATCATCCGCTGAGCGCGATACTATTATTGAAGGCGGACCTGATGATTTTTTTGAAACTTCTTTTACATACACTCTTACCGATTCACCTTTTTTATAACGCTCGCGCTGTATCTGCTCGCCTTTGGGGAACTGTATCTCATGCCCGTTATGAATTAGCAGTATACTGTGAGGCTTTATCTGGTATATTTCACCGACAATAATTTCGCCTACAAGATCTTTGTAATCGTTATAGATAATTTCCTTTTCAACTTCTCTTATCTTCTGGTTCAGGTTCTGCTTAAGGTTAACAATATGCCTTCTGCCGAAAGTAACGTAATCAAGCACTTCGGTGTAATCATCGCCAACTTCAAGCTCCTCACCTGAGCGCTCATTCGCTTCTTCAACAGTAATTTCAGTCTCGGGGTCAGCGACTGTTTCTACAACAGCCTTTGATAGATACATTTCAATATCGCCCTTATCCATATTTACTATCACATCGTAGTTTGCATTCTGGCCGTATTTTTTCTTTATCATCATGCCGAACACTTCCTTGATAATACTTTCAAGAAGGTCCCTATCGATTTTTTTATCCTTCACCATTTGTGAAAAGGAATCAACTATCTCAGATTTCATTTGTTAAGCCTCATTTGTATATATTTTTTTATTTATTTGATCGTGAACAAATCCTGAACCCCAGGATACAACAGAAAGATTCCTCAAAAACCGGAAACCTTTCAATAATTATGTGTTTGAATTTATTTTCCCGTCTAAGGTGGGGTGTATAGAACAAAAATGACGCTTTTAGGAGCGCCAGTTTTCAATGCATAAACATTAATTATCATACAAATATAGCGGTTTTATTGATTGGAAGCAAGGTATAGGTTTTTGATAAACCCTATATAATAGTGTTTATTCAGGATTCTGTGCAAAATATTGATAAATATAAGGTTAATAAAAACAATTCCTTTGTCTTTACAGGATGATAACCGGACTATTTTGAATCATTTCTATTTTACCACAACCATTTTCCTGGTAACCGCAAAATCATCTGTTTCGAGGCTGTACAAATAAACGCCTGATGCCAGTTTTGATGCGTCAAGATCGGCATTATAAGTACGAGCCGTTAAATTTACGTTCACCAGAATCATCACTTCTTTTCCGGTAATATCGTATACTGCAAGTTTTACTTTGCCGGATTTTGCAATACTAAACTTAATATTAGTAACGGGATTAAATGGATTCGGGTAATTTTGGCTTAAAGAAAATTGTTCAGGAATCTCCGAATTTATGTTTATTATTCCGGTTGGATTTCCTGTTGAATCGCGTTTGTAGTATATCTCAAAATTTGAGTTACGGTCATCAGACCAAACAACGTGTACTGCAGGACCGGATACCGCAACAGAAGGAAGAAATGATATTCCCGGAATATTTATCGTAAGCCGCGTATCTGCTCCCCAGATTGAACCTCTGTTTGTTGATCTTTTATAATATATTTCCTGGTTACCATCACGATTATCAGACCATACCAAATGCAGCGCTGAACCGGATACTGTTACAGAAGGATAGTATGAATTACCAATGCTGTTGGTCAGACGGGTATCTGTTTCCCAGTTAGCGCCGCTATCCGTGGAACGTTTAAAATATATTTCGGCATCACTTCCGTCGCGAAAGTCAGTCCATATAACATGTACATCAGTACCTGCTGCAGCTACGGAAGGACGTTGCGATAAAGATGTGTTATTGGTTAGACGCGTATCCGCTCCCCAGCTTACGCCGCCATCCGTTGAGCGTTTGTAATATATTTCATCGTTGCCGTCACGTCCGTCATACCATACAACATGAACGCCTGAGCCCGATACTGAGACTGAAGGATACCATGACTGACCGGTATTATTCGTCAGCCGTGTATCTGTACCCCAGCTTACGCCTCCATCTGTGGAACGTTTATAATAAATTTCATAATTACCATCGCGATTATCATACCAAACTGTATGCAAAAACTGCCCCGATACTGATAGCGAAGGACTTTGTGAATCAAATGTATTGTTTGTAAGCCGCAGATCGGCCTCCCAGGTGGAACCTTCATCCGTAGAGCGTTTATAGTATATTTCAGCGTTACCATCACGGTAATCCAGCCATACAATGTGAACATGGGAACCGGATACTGAAACGGAAACAAGTTCCGATGAAGAATTATTCGTATTTGTCAGACGCGTATCAGAACCCCAGCTTAAGCCTCCATCCGTTGAGCGTTTATAGTATATTTCGTAATTATTAACAGTGTTACGCGCGTCATGCCATACAACATGCACGATCAAGCCGCTTACGGCAATACATTTTGCGTTATTGTATGATGTAGACGAAGGGAACGGGTCATTTGTCAGCCGAAAATCCGGCTGAAACTGAGCAATACAATTTTCAACATTGAAAACACTTTGCACAATCAGGAAAAACAAAAAGACAAAAGTACATAGCCGGAATTTTAATTTATTTAACATTTTAAAATTATTTTTAAGTTAAACCGGGAAAGTACGAATACCCGCCAAAGTTTTATGATGTGAATTCTTTAATTTCTTATATGAATTTTGATATTAAAAATTCAGATACGAATTTAATTAATCATATAAATTACTCAAAAGAAATTTTTCACTGGTTTTCACTCAGAATTTCGGTAAATTATTTATTTTTTGCGCCCTTTTTAATGTTTTTTTCAATTATCTTTCACTGAAATTTAACCCCAAAATAAAATGGAAAACAGTATTCTTTTTGATATTCTTGGTTCATTTACTAAAACTGAAATGAAAGAATTTGATGATTTAGTGTGCTCAGGATATTTCAACCGTAAATCTGCAGTTGTAAAATTATGGAAAGTTGTATCAAAAGGATCCGATAAGCTTATTTCTGAAGAGACCGGGCGTGAGATAATTTATAAAAAGATCTTCCCCGGGAAAAAATTCAATTACGGTACTTTAAAGAATCTTATATATGACCTTACCAGGCTTGCCGAAAAATTCATTGAACTGAAAACTTACGGCAGAAGAACCGCCGTCCGGGAACTGAACCTTTGCGAAGGGCTGCTTGAGCGCGGACTTGGTAAAGTCTTTGAAAGAGTAATGGCAAGAACAGAGATCACACTGGAAAAAAACAAAGATGTAACAGGCTACCACAGCAACAAATATCTTGCTGAAGTACTTAAGCAGAATTATATGATACAGCAGGACAGGCATTACCAAACTGCCGGCAGCATCAAAACAGTGAATGATAACTTAACCATGGGATATTTTATCGATATCATTGATAACAATTACAACTGGATCTTTATGCAGGGTGAAATAAACGTACCCGCTAAAAATGATTTCCTCGTAAGATTTCTGGAGTATTACAGAAATACCCCTGTTGAAAAGGATATCATTACGAAAATATATTATCTTGCCTTTATGCTGGTTTACGAAGAGGATGCATCATATTTTTACGAGCTTAAAGAACTGCTTGAAAATAATCTGGGAAGTTTAAGCGGTGAGCAGAAGTATAACTTCTTTGTGGCGCTTGCAAATTTCTGCCAAAAAAAAATTGAATCAGGGATTACAGATTTCGCGCAGCATGAATACGGGATATACCGTTTTATGATAGATAATTCAATTTACAGTATTGATAAAGTTAAAAACATGGACGGCGCTTTTTATAAAAACGTCGCAGGATCGGCAGTATCTGCAGGCGAAATTAAATGGGCGAAAACTTTTATTGATACATACAAGACCATGCTTGAGCCTGAAGTTATGGATAATTATTACTGCCATGCAATGATCGAATTCACAATGAAACAAAAAAAATTCAATGAAACCCTGAAATATCTTTCAAAAATAAAACATACTAATTTTGTTGATAAACTCAACATCAGGCGGTGGGAGCTTATCACAGCATATGAACTGGAGCATTTTGAGGAAATAAGATACCTTATTGATTCCTCAAAACATTTCATTCAAAATGATACAAAAATATCTGATCTTAAGAAATTGAGATTTTCAGGATTTTTGAATATTGTTAACCGTTTGCTCTCGTTTAGAGAATTGAAGAAGGGGAAAAATGATGTGATTTATTCTGCGGGCTTGCTGAAACAGGAGGTAGAAAAAACAGATACTCCGCATAAAGACTGGATGCTTGAAAAAATAAACGAACTGAATTAGACAGTTATCAGCTCCTTAAATTCAGTTTATCCTCAGAGATCTTTTTCATCAGCTTCAGCCTTCTGTTATTACAATGACATAATGACCGGGTTTTTCTTTTCACATAATACGCTGATAAAATTCCCGCTGATGCTGAAAACAGCAGCAATACCAGAACATTTACGGCAGCAGATCCAATTCCTGCAGTTTTAAGTTCCTTTTCAGCTTTTAGCATCTCAATTTCATTCTTCAAAGAAGCTATTTCACTATCTTTGGAAACAAATTCAGCGTTTTCAGGGGTCATGTCCTGTATAACCATGCTTTGAATGCTCATTGCAAGCAAACATAAAAGAAACAATGCCGTTAATACTGTAATACTTATTGATTTTTTCTGTTCCATATGAGCAATAATAACACAAATTACTCATTACGGGTAATAACGAAATTGCTTAAATAGCTGTAGTCATTTTAACTACAAAACATCCTTAATAAACATTTAATGCCATGTGTGCTTAAGTTCTTTTTTGCCTTCTTCATGTTTTAATATTGCGATGATCCCGCCAATACTAACAACGGCAATGCCTATAATAGTAAGCGTATCAGGCACATGGCCAAAAAGCCACCAATCCATTAAGCCTATATAAATAACCACAAAATAATTGAATGGACTGAGCTTTGAGGCCTCTGTGTGTTTGTATGAATATTGCTGCATATTAAGATATGCCACAAGCAGCACTCCCCCGGCAAGAGAGTACAGCCAGCCTTCAATCGGCGGATCTGACCAGTAAATTATACCAAGCGGTAAAGAAAGTATCATGGCTGAAAGAGAAAAATAGAATAGTATCGTTTTAAATCCATCTGACTTTGTTATTATTCTCATTGCAACATAACTTATCGCCAGCAGGATTCCAGATGCCAGCCCTATAAGATCGCCCGCCTTAAATACATTGCCATCAGGTTTTATTATAAGGACTATCCCGATAAACCCTATCAATATGCCAAGCCATATTCTTTTTTCAACAACATCCTTAAGCCACACTAATCCAATTATCGGGATAAAAATAGGCGCCGTGTTCTGCAGCAGCGATGCGTCTACCATCGGTATTTCCGTCATTGCCGCGGCAAACAATAAGAATGAAATAACTCCCGCGGAACCTCTGAGAATTTCAAGAGGGTAATTTGCGGGTCTAATGTTCCTGAATTTATCTTTTGCGCTTAGAAGCAGGGAAAGCGCAAACGCAGCAGTGTACTGCATGAATACAATCCAGCCAAGCTGGGCGCCGGTTTTTCCGGCAAGCTTAACACATACCGCTATGAGCGAGAGGAAAAAGAGCCCAACAAGCGCTGAAACTATTCCTTTTGCCAGTGACTGATCCTGCGGTTTACTTTCCATTTATCAAAAATATTTTATGCAAGATAAATCATTGACGGAAAATAAAAAAGTCCGTGAATTACACGGACCTTGTTCTGCTGCAACGGGTATGTACCCTTTAACTGCGGTAAAACGATCATAACAAATAAAAATGGCGCGGTTTTTCAGCCAAAGAGCGACTGCAATCCACCGATAATTACCAATACAGCTATCAGCAGGAATACGGCTCCAATTATTATTGCAGTTGAAAGGAAGGAATTTTTTACCTGTTTTTCAAATCTTTTGCCGTCTTTATTAAACTGCTCTGATCTGTAGTAATCTGAAAGTTTATCAAAATATCCCATAGTTATTAATATTTATTTTGTTAATATCATTTTTTTTGTTTCAGAAAATTTCCCTGATTCAAGTCTGTAGAAATAAACACCTGAAGGGAATTCAGACATATTCACATCAACTTTATAAATACCGGAATGCAGTACTTCATTAACCGGCGTTATTACTTCTCGTCCGGTCAGATCAAAAACCCTTAATGTTACAAACCCGCTTTCGGCAATGTGCAGCGTGATATTTGTAACCGGATTAAAAGGATTCGGATAATTCTGCGAAAGTGAAAAGCTTTCAGGTACTTCACCTGAAACAGGAACAACTGACATGATCTCGATTAAAGGTCTTCTGTAAATGCCTCCACCAAGCGTTCCTGCATATAAGTAATTATTATCACTGTACAGTTCTGTTACGTTTGTTGAAGTAAGGCCCGGATTGCTGAATGACCAGGTGCTGCCGTTATCATAAGAAAAATATACCCCATTGGTTGATGTACCGGCAGCAAGAATGCTGCCTGTTTTATATAGAGCGTAAACTGTCAGGTTTCCCATGCCTGTATTGGAAACACTCCAGTTATTACCCGAGTTTGTTGATCTGTACACTCCCCCGTATGAGGTACCTGCAAAAATATCACCCGATAATTCCGCAAGCGAGTATACATTCCCGGCATTTAAACCTGAATTTGAGTTAACCCAGTTATCTCCGTTATTAGTAGATTTAAAAACACCTGCTGCGCCTCCAACATACAGGATACCGTTTGCAGAAATTATCGGCCAGAACCCTCCTCCTGAAATGCCTGAATTAACCGGGATCCATGAGTTTCCTGAGTTAGTGGACCTGTAAACTCCGGTGCTCCAGTCAACAGCATAAATATAACTGTTGTGTGAGATAAAATTTCTTATGCTGCTTAAACCTAAATTTATCCAGTTATCACCGTTATTTGATGAACGGGAAACTGAATTGGGCGAAAAAGATCCCGCAAATAAGACCCCTGATATTTCCCGAATAGCCCAAAGACTGTTATTGGTTATTCCGGAATTTGCCAGAATCCAGTTGTTTCCCTGGTTTGTTGATCGATACATTCCATAGCCGTCAGATGCGGCAAATAAATACTGACCGTTTGAAGTTATCCCTCTGACTATAGTACCGGATATTCCGCTGTTTATGGGCTGCCACTGAGAAATGGAAGAAGAGATTATCAGAAATTCCAGAATGATTATTAATGATTTCATATTCTGTATAATTAAGTTTACGTTCTTTAAAATTAATTCAGCTCTACAAAATTAATCCGGTTATTAAAGAATAATCCGGCTACTCAGGATTAATCCGCTATTCAGGATTAATCCGCTATTCAGGATTAATTCAGCTTATTTGAATCAAAAAAAATTAATTCATTGCATCTCTTGGACTTATCATGCTATTTAAAATAAAATTTATATAATGTTTTTTTTGATTTTTCTGCTCCACGGTCCTTGTTTGCTGCTGTTTACAGCAGCTACCCTGAAAAAATAAGATCTGTTATTCTTTAAGCCATTAAGAGTATAGAAATATTCGTTTATTATATCCGCTACTTTCCATTCTTTGTATCTGTTTCCCGCACCGGCAAACTGAATGATGTATAAATGCGCCCCGTTTACAGAATCCCAGCTTATGTTAACTTCTCCTTTTTCATCTCCCCTGGTTACATTAAATCCCCGTATATAAAATTCGTTCATCAGCACTAAAATTTTTAACAAAGTTACTTCATTCACTGCGCTTGTAACAAAGAATCTTTTTGAAAATTGTTACTGATTTTTTGCGGGTGTATTGTATCAAAAAAGCTCAGAATATTAAATTTTTGAGTATATTTACACAAATTTTTTTTCTTATTGTTTAACTATTCCCGTTCAGGAATAAATTTTAAATTTGTTTAACAGATCTGTATCACTAAAATTGGTAAGTTTTTGGTAAGTACATTAAATTTAATGCGGTTATGAACAACAGTGGTTTGATTTTATTAGTAAAAAGTCTTGATAAAACCCGGCTTAAAGAACTGAATAGTTTTATCAGATCACCGTACTTTAATACTAACAAAGCGCTCATAAAGCTGTTTGAATATATAAGAAAACAATTTCCTGAATACCCTGCTGAAAAACTTGAAAAAGAATATGTTTTCAAAAAACTCTTTGGTAAGGCGGAGTATAATGACGGATTTTTCAGGGTGCTTATGAGCAATCTGCAGCAGCTAACCGAAGAATATCTGGCTGTAAATGCATTCCGCAGGGAATCTATTCTATAGAAAAGGTTCCTGCTGGATAATATTGCCGGCGTGCCGAACCTGAAGAAACTTTCTGAAAAAATACTTAATGAAGGATTAAAGGAAGCCAAAGCTTTGAAAGCAGAAAATCCTGATGATTTTCTTGATAAATATTTTATGTCATTCTACAGGAAATATCTGTACAGCAGGGCTTTTGCGGCTACAAAAAGCAATAAACCAAACACAGAGCTTTTTGATGAACAGAAATACCTCACCTATTTTTTTCTGCTCAGAATGCTTGCGGACCATTTCTACCATCTGAACCAAAGCCAGATAATAAACTACACGCCAAAACTTATTTTTTTAGATGAAATAATTACGTTTCTTCAAAAGAACCCTGAGTACCTTGAGTTCCCAACGCTAAACATGGCATACCTGCGGGTTCTTCTGCTGAAAAACAACAACATTGATGATCTTCAAAAATTAAAGAATGCTTTCTACGGATCATTTAATGAACTTGGACACAAAGATTGTTTTAATATTATTTCTATAATTATAAACTTCTGCCACAAGAATTACTATTTGACGGAAGATGTAAAATTCCTTGAAGAAAAACTGGATATACTGTTATTCGGACTCAATAACGGAATAACTTCTTTTGATGAAGATGACTATTTTGATAACAACAGGTATAACAATCTTTTCAGCGCTTACATAGAGTTTGACAGAATTGAAGAAGCGGAGAAATTCATAAAGGAATACGGCCCGAAGCTTGACCCCGAAGAACAGAATTTCTGGATAAATTATTCTTTGGCCGAGCTATTGAGCAAACGCGGCAAGTATGATGAAGCGCTCGGGCATTTATCAAAAATAGGGAATGTCAAAACTGTTTCGTATAAATTTAACCTCAGATCATTGCAGCTTAGGCTTTGTTACGATGCAGGATTAATGGAGCAGGCAATTTCTGCAGCTGATTCATTCAGGCATTTTGTACAGAAAGAAAGCCTGATGAACCCGATATATAACGAGCAGTACAGAAATTTCTATTCATATTATCTAAAATTACCCGCATTTGGTTCAGGAAGAAATTCAAAGACATCTAAAGAACTGAGGGAAAGTTTACTGCAGGTAAAAAACGTCATTCACAAAAAATGGCTGATGGAAAGGATAGATGCTGGCTAAATTTTAGCTATTTAATTCTATAATGCCCAATAATTGTCCACTCATTCAGCACATCTTCTTCTGCTACGTAACCGGGGTCGGGAAAGTTATGGATAAGCTTCAACAATTCATCAGATCCATACATATCTGAGACTATTCCGATATGATCTCCCCAGCCATCACCGTTCATATCCCATGCAACAACATCACCCGGCTGGAAGTCACTTTCTTTTGCCGCGTCAATATTCTGCCAGTACTTGCCAAACCAAACCATTAAAACAGGTACTCTTCGCTGATCAATATTCGGGTCAGGCTTTTTGGCTGACCATCTCGACATCGGGTAATCACTCCAGTTTGCCTTCAGGTCATTATAGATTTCTTCCTGCAGGTCACAAACCCCGCCCCAGCGCAAAGCGCGGATAATTACATCAGTGCATACGCCCATATCAGGGGCAACATCACCCCCCGGGAAAACTTTCGAACCTGTGTTCTCTCCATCTTTGTAAGTACACACATAATAGCCCATTGTCATATCATAGCTGAACTTCGCCTCAAGACATTTCTTCGCGCCATCCAAAACTTTTTTCTGGTTCTCAGTTAGTGTTATCTTGTTTGAAAGAGTCGAATCAGTTTTATTTACTGTTTTGTTTGTGTTATCAGATTTCACATTCTGCTTGGAGCAGGAAAAGATGAACATAAACGATATTAGAAAAAGAATAATTCTCACTTATCTGATCCTCATATTTCTATCAATCAAAAAGTTCCCTTAACAAATCATTTTTATTAATATCCAGATGCATCGAAATATCTTTCAGTATATTGTTTAATGTACCTAATTTTATAGGATTGTGATTTGGTATAGTAATATGATGTTCGGACTCTGTTGTTTTACGGGTCAATCTAATGTGACTGCCCGACTGACGTGTTTCTTCGTAATCTAATTTTCTAAGTAATTTAATGAACTGAATTGCATTAAGGTCTCTGGGTAATTTCATACAGCTATTAACTCTTCCCTTATGAAATGAAGCCTTATAACCGAAGGTATTTCATTATCCTCAAAATGACACTTAACAGCATCTTTGATCCTGGATTTGAGTGATTCCAGGTCGTCAGCGTCAGTAAAAATGGAATGTCCTAAAGCTTTAGCTTCAAATCCACCTTCATTTGACTCTTCTACGACAAAAATTATTTCCGTTTCTTTCATAATTCAGATGTATTTACCACAATATATAACGATTTTTTCTCTAAAAGAATTACAAAAGATTCGAACGCTAGCCAAAAAAATTCATCTGTAAATCTGTACAATTACATAATTTTCGATGCAGGAGTCTAAAAATTATACGATAGCGCCGCACCGATTGTGAATTTTCTCTTAAGCCCGTCAAAATTATAATCGCGCTTCAAAAAAGGCAGTGCTGCCTGTAATGTCACCGAAATATCTTCAGATGCTTTATAACCTACCGTAGCAAGCAGGTTTACCTGCGCTTCGTTGCTGTTAGAAACATCAACAAAATTTTCTGTGCTTACACCGCTTAACACACTCGACTCCTGAATTCTTAAGATAGTCAAAATTTCTGCTTTTACGCTTACCTTGCTGAATTCCTCAAAAAAACCCGCGCGGAAAAAAACATCATCGCCTCTTTTTAACCGCGTGATATAGTTCGCGCTTCTGCCAAAGGGTTTCTGGTAACCAACGCCAAAAAAATAATTCACACCGGTGTAAACCGCGCCCGCAATGATATCGTTGGTTCCGAGTCCCGGCATATATCGCTGCGGCAGTGAATCACTTGAGTTAACTTTACCCGTTGCAAACTTTCCGCCAAGGAAAAATGTCAGCAGGTGCTTCTTTTTTATCCTGAACATTTTAGAAAATACCGCTTCAACATCGCCAACCCCGTTATTTTCACCAAGCGGACCGGATATCAGCGTGTAAGGAACAGAGGCATTTACCCTGAAATTATTCTTCAGGTCAATATCCGCTTCAAGTTTAAACGATACAATACTCAGATCATTTGTATTGCCGTTAATATCGGGCTCTTTGCCGCTTGAGCCAAAATTTACCCCGAAATAAATATGGTTCTTTCGTACTGCCATTTCATTTACCTGGTGCCTGCCTATTGTACAAACTCCGGCATCTGAACACTGTGCGAAATTATTCTGAAGAAAAATTACGAAGAGCAGAAAAACGATTGCTGTGGTTTTGATCATTGCATAAAATTTGGTTCCGCAAGTTTAACTAATTAATGGAAGTGTTTCAATTCTATTTTACATTATTTTTAAATAAAAAACCCCGAGGCACTCCGCAATTTTGCTTATTGCAAATGGTGTCCCTACAGAAGGACAGCGGTAGAACCCCGGGATAAAAAAATCAGCAATTTCGCAGTCACTTTACGAAATATTACAAATAAAGAAATCTCAATAAGTTACTTTTCTTGACTTTTTAAGTAACTATCCAGCGAGTAATGCCCGGAGCCTTCGAAAAGGAAAAGCATAACAAGCGCTGAAATTATGACCGTTAGTTCAGTTTCCGATCTTAGCGACATGAACCCGTTCGGGATCACGATAAAAATAATGTTGCACAGCAAAACCGGCAGCTGAATAGCGGCAGCGAATCTTGTGAGAAGTCCGAAAAATATCAGCACGCCGCCAACCAGGTGAATACCAATTACTGCGTGCGCCGCAGTCATGGTATAAAATCCAAAGCCATACTGGTCAACTATCTGCACAATTGCGCTTCTGTTTGCTATAAAATATAATGCCTGCCAAACAAGGACTGTTCCAAGCAGTACGCGGAAGAAATCCAGCCAGAGCGGGTGATGTTTTTCTGACCATACATCTATTTTATGAAGAAGGTACATGGTTTAAGCCCCCCTTTCAGTTCAAAAATAACGTTGTATTTCCCGCGGAAAAATGACAAATGCCCGGAAAGTTTATGATTTATATCCCTTAATTGCCCTTTTTAAGCTGATTTTCACTTGATATAAGTCAATTGAACTGGCCGGGAAAGTTTTTATTTTTGTTCAGATGTAAAACAAAAATAAACATGAAGAACAAACACATACTCATACTTCCGCTGGTTTTGATAAGTTTACTTACCGGAATATTTTCCGGATGGTTCCGCATAGGGTGGAACCTGCCTGTAACTCTGCCATCAGGCGAGCATGGTGCGTTGATGGTTGGCTCGTTTTTAGGAACACTCATTTGCATAGAGCGCAGCGTAAGTTACCCGAACAGAATTGCATTATTGGTTCCGGCTTTGAATGCAGCAAGTATTATTTTCTTTCTGCTGGCTATGCCAAAAACTGCTTATGTTTTCCTGGTACTCGGAGCCGCAGGATTAACAGGTATCTATTATATGGTTTACGTTAAGCACAAAGGAATACATATATTGATCATGATGGCAGGCGCATTGTGTTACCTTGTCGGCAATGCTGTTCTGTTTAAAACATCTTTTTATCCTTCGGTTGTAATGTGGTGGATAGCTTTTTTGTTTTTGACCATAACGGGGGAGCGTCTTGAACTTTCCCGTTTTATTCTGCTGAGGAAAACAGTTATTAAGCAGTCTGCACTGATAATTTTAATATCATTATTTTTTGCAGGCATCTTTCTCCCGTTTCATTCGGCAGTTGGCAGTATACTTTCTGCTGTTTCAATGATAGGCTCCGCCCTGTGGCTGTTTAAATATGATATGGCAATACATTCACTTAAAAAACCGGGGCAGAGCTTCTATTCCGGGCTGCTGCTTATAACCGGATATGTATGGCTTGTGCTTACAGGTCTGTTCTTCGCTTTCGGTGCGTACTTTGGTTCATTTTATGATGCTTCACTTCATGCTTTTTTTCTGGGATTTGTATTCATGATGATCTTTGCGCATGCTCCCGTAATTCTGCCCGCCGTACTGAATCTTAAGATCAGCCCCTTCGGAAAATCGCTTTATATATGGTATATACTCCTTAATGTTACGCTGCTTTTCCGCGTGGTCGCAGTATTTCCTGAAGTTGCCCGTTATAAAATGTGGGCTGGTATGTTTAACGGTATTGCCATCATAGGGTTTTTTGTGAATATGGTAGTTTTGGCAAGGCTTGCAAAGCACGGTTCATTAAATCATCCCGTTGTGCCGGCGTGCAGCACGGGTTAAAAGAATTGGGCAGTTATTTGTTGTTGGTCAACTTCTCCTGCTGAAGCAGTTTAAGTCATACAAGACCAACAACGGGGGAGTTTTGGCAGGGCTTGCAAAAAGAAAGTCACTGCGCGTTCAGCCTGCACCCGGCTGCTGCATAGTGTAATCAATTAAAACCCTTTAATATTCTCACATATATTCATATTTTTGAACAATGCTGAATATACTATACATAGGTGTCGGCGGTTTCATAGGTGCGGTATCCAGATATCTTGTATCGCGCTATATCAATAACCTGCTGCCTTCATTCCCTTTCGGAACACTTACCGTTAACATAATAGGCAGCTTTGTTTTAGGATTCATTATCTATTCCGTTTCGCTTGGCAGGAATATTTCTCCTGAAATGCGCGATTTTATAACTATCGGGATGCTTGGCGGATTCACAACAATGTCAGCTTTCGCATACGAGTCTTTCAGGCTGATGGAGCTTAACCAGATGATGCTGTTTGCCCTTAACCTTGCGCTGAATGTTATTCTGTGCGTTGCCGCCGTTTATGCCGGCAAAGAGCTTGCCGTAATACTTGCTAAATGAGCGCTGCGGCAACAAATTAAAACGAATATCTGTTATTATTTATAGTGGTATTGTAATAACAAAATGATTTTTAATTCCTGGCGCAAAAAAATTACTTAAACGCCTAACTTAATGGGTTCCTGCACAAGCGGGAATAAAGATCATGCAAAATGAATCCACCGGAACACTGCTAAGAATATTTATCGGTGAAAGCGATAAATATGAAGGAAAAAATCTTTACAAATATTTAACTAACTACCTCAGAGAGCACCAATACGCGGGTATTACCGTACTGCGCGGCATCACGGGCTTTGGCAAAGCCAGTCTGATCCATACCAGCGACCTGCTTGAGCTCTCAAGCGATCTGCCTATTGTCATAGAAATTGCCGATACCGAAGAGAACATAAACCGTCTTAAGGGTGTGTTTGAAGAAACCGGCATGATAGGCAGCTCACTTATAACCGAGGAAAAAGTAAAGATCATTAAGTACGGTTCAAATTAGATTTGAATAACTAAAAACATAGCCCAAGATCCAGCATCCATCCAATGTTACATCACTTCATCAAAGCCGGAGTGTTTAACCAGCTCAGCAAATATCCTTTGCCGCTTAAGGCTCTGAGATTTTTTGTTTTTTCTAATATCTTCATAACCATTTGTGCCCTTATTATGAGCTTGTATACTTCTGTTTTCTTTTCAGCCGCAATAAGCAGCAAATTGATCCTTTTTACGGCTGCGGGCACGCTTTGCAGTTATTCGCTTCACTGGCTTTTACCTTCAACCCACACGCAGCTTTCACCCAGGGAAAAATGGAGCGCTTCTCACAGACTTTTTCTAACAGTACTGTTCCTTGCCGGTGCGGCAGTATCGGTTTATTCGGTAACTCTGCTAACAGGTCATATATGGGAATTGCTGCCGCTGATAATTCTTACATTCCTTTATTCCTCCGGAAAGCTGCCCCGCGGGCCGTTTGTATTATTCAGAAAGTATTTCATCGGAAAAACGATATACCTGGCTTTGATGTGGAGCATGGTTACAGTATATCTGCCTGTTGTAATAAGTAATTCCGGCTGGAATGGATCACATACAATCTTCCTGGTTAACCGGTTCTTTTTTCTTTTTGCCATCTGTATTCTGTTTGACCTGCGGGATAAAGAGCTTGATACTCAACAGGGGATTAAGAGTCTGATCACCATACTCTCTCATGGTCGTATAAAAAATCTTTTCTTTTTCAGTTTGCTGCTCTCACTGCTTGCCGGGATATCACTGATCTTTTTCAGCTTTCCGGCGCAGGAAATCACGATCCTTAATTTTCCTGTTTTGATAGCTGCCGCAATCTACAAGTTCAGTTCCCGAACCCGCTCAGAACTTTGGTTCTACTTTGTCCTGGATGGTTTAATGATGCTCTCGGGCGCTGCTGCAATAATTTATGCAGTAATCTTAGGGTAAAAAGTCATGCTGATGTACAATTGTTTATGCCATATTAAACCCTGCGCAATAATTTAACTTTAAGAAAACAATCTGTTAAATCTCCTCTAATCAAACCCTAACTGTTCACGGTTATTTTTGTTACTCCACAATAGAATTTGTTAAACAAAAATATATATAAACTAAACCGTGAATAATTTTATGAAAAAATTCATTCTTTCTTTGTTATTGGTTTTTATGGCTGCGGGTTCTTCTTTGGCCCAGGGTTACCCGTTTACGCCAATTGATACTGCTTTTGCATCCACAAATTATCTGCTTCTTCCCCCCGGTTTCCAGTTTTCTATAGTGTTTCAGCAGGGTCAGCCTGTTGTACTAAGTAACGGCACTACCAAACCTTCCAGGGGTGTAAATGATTTTATTATGTATGTTCCCAACAATGGCTCCAGCACTAACGGATGGTTATTTATTAACCATGAAACCGCTGATACAAATACCTTTTTAGGTGATGGCGGCGGCGCAACCACAATGACTGTTTCAAAAGTCGGAAATTCGTGGTATCCTACCGGACCGTTCAAGCATATGAATTTCGCGCACATTGGATTAACCAGAACCAACTGCGCAGGCGGTAACGGCATACTTGCAAACGGAAATATCCTGACAACGGAAGAATTTCCGCCAAACAGCAACCTGGAATTATATAATAATGGCGCAGGTATCCGTGATACAACAGATTTTGGCGGCTATAAAAAGTACCTGAATTTCGGGTGGATGGTTGAGTGCAATGTGCAGGGTGATACCGCTTTAAGAAAGATGTTCCAGATGGGAAGATTCTCACATGAAGCGGCACAGGTAATGCCTGACGGCAGAACAGTATACCTTACAGATGATTTTTCAGGCGGATGTTTCTTTAAATTTGTTGCCAATACTTTTGGTGACTACACCGCGGGTCAGTTATATGCTTATAAACAGGTCGGTAATTCGGGTACATGGCTGCCCCTGCCTATGAACAGGGATTCTTTAAACAATGCGCGCACTGTTGCACAAAGGTTAGGCGCTACCTTGTTTATCAGGCTTGAAGATATCGATATGGATGCTGCGGGGAATATTTATATTGCCGAAACCGGTGCTGATTCAGTTGATCTTTCATCATTCATAACAAATGGCGGAGTTGTTGCAAATCATCTGGTTCCGAAACATGTTGGTTCCAACAGGTACGATGATCCGTACGGCAGAGTATTAAAACTCGATCCCGTTACACTTGGATTAAGCGTTCTGGTTGAAGGCGGCACGGCATCAGACGGAAAAACAAATTTCGCATCTGTTGATAATATCCAGATAGACCGTGCAAGAAATATCATCTATTTGCAGGAAGATCTCATCAGCGGCACACGCGGAAGACAGCCCTCATACATAACATCATCATCAAACTGGGTATGCGAAGTATATGCTTTAAGCCTCAGCACACCAAACGCTACCGTAAACGATTTAAAAAGATTCGCTAACTTTCCAAAGGGTGCAGAAGCAACCGGCGGATACTTCACACCGGATTACAATAATTTCTTCATAAACGTACAGCATCCTTCAGGCAGTAACGGTGCGCCTTTCAATGTTTCTACAACTGTATGTATTACAGGTTTCTCTCCGCTTGTAGGCATAGAAGGTGAAGGCGGTTCAGTTCCTAAAAGATATGAACTGAATCAAAACTTTCCAAACCCGTTTAATCCTTCTACAACTATTAAATTCTCGGTTCCCAAAGATGGCAATACAGCGATCAGGGTTTATGACGTCAAAGGTCAGCTTGTTAAAACACTTGTGAACCAGAGAATAATTGTTGGCAATTATTCGGTTGATTTTGATGCATCTCAGCTTTCAAGCGGAGTATATTTGTACACACTCGAAGCACCTGATTATAAAGAGACAAAAAAAATGGTCCTTGTAAAATAAAATACAGTTTGTTATTAGCTGTTAATTGAATGAAAAAGTCCCGCACGGTAAATGCGGGACTTTTGTTATGTCACAAGCATATTTTTTATTGTTCTAACAATATGGCCGGTTTAATAACCGCTTCTTAACATAATCATAATACTAAGTTTATTAATTTTAACAAAATTTGTATTTGAAAGTGTGAAAAATATTTTATATTTTATATCAATGCAAAACACAACATTTTTTTTTGATGCCCCTCAAACATTAATATCAAGATCATCAGCTTATAAATTCATTAAGTTGTTTAAGTATGAATTGATTAAAGTACTGGTTTTTCTGCTTTTGTTTTTTGCTTCACTATTCTACGTAAATGAGCAGAGTAATGAGTATTACCGCACAGATATCACTGTAAAAAATAAGATTCTTTAAGAGCCGCTGTAATTCAACCTGTCCTCCGGTAATTTTCATCCGCCAATTTGATAAATTCCCCTGATTTTCCGCAATTCTTTTCAAATTGTATTTAATTACTATCTTTCGTAATTTTCCCTAAAATTATACTAAAATTATGCCCAAAATTAAAAATATTTTCAATTTTACATTACTTCTGATAGTCATCGCATCCCTTTCGGGCTGCGGGTATAACTCTCTTGTAGAGCAGGATGAAAAAGTTAACCAGGCCTGGGCACAGGTAGAAAACCAATACCAGCGCAGGGCTGATCTTATTCCTAATCTTGTAAAAACCGTGCAGGGTTACGCTGATTTTGAAAAAGGCGTTTTAACCGAAGTAACAGAACTCCGTTCAAGGGTAGGACAGATCAAGCTTTCCACAGATGACCTGAGTGATGAAGAAAAATTCAAACAATTCTCGGATGCCCAGGATAAACTTTCCGGCGCTCTTTCCCGTTTGCTTGTTGTAGCTGAAAATTATCCGCAGCTTAAAGCCAACGAAAATTTCCTCCAGCTTCAGTCACAGCTTGAAGGCACCGAAAACAGGATCTCGGTTGAAAGAAAAAAATTCAATGAAGCCGTACAGGAATACAATACATCTGTTCGCAGATTTCCTACGCTTATTACAGCGAAGATAATGGGCTTTAAAGAAAAGCAGTATTTCAAATCAGCCCCGGGAACAGATAAAGCCCCTGATGTGAATTTTGATTTCGATAAGAAGAAAGAAAATAAATAACGTCAAACGTGAAACGTCAAAGGTGAAACGTTATCCCGTTACGCAGAATTGCAGGACCGGCTCCGATAGAGCCCCTTTGGAACAAAAAACACCAGAATGTGAAACATATCGTTTATTGAAGAATAATAATTTTTACATCTTCTCCCCTCTCCTTCGGAGAGGGGCCGGGGGTGAGGTCACTTAAAGGAAAAATACTATGCAGGCAGTTGTGATGGCAGGCGGGTTCGGCACAAGGCTAAGACCGCTTACGGCGAATATTCCTAAACCAATGACACCGCTTTTGAATAAACCTATCATTGAGCACATTATTGAGCTTCTCAAAAAACATGAGATAACCGATATAATAATGATTCTGTATCACCAGGCTGAAATAATCCGGGATTATTTTAAAGACGGTAAAAAATTCGGCGTAAAGATACAGTATGTTAAACCCGATGCTGATTACGGCACAGCCGGAGCAGTTTACTGCGGTTATGAACTTATCAATGACCGGTTCATTATAATCAGCGGTGATGTGGTTACCGATTTTGATCTCTCTCAGGCAATTAAGTTTCACGAAAAAAGAAATTCTGTTTCTACACTTGTGCTTACCCGCGCAAAGAATCCTTTGCAGTTTGGAATTGTACTCACCGATAAAGACGGAAAGATCACAAAATTTTTCGAAAAACCCTCATGGAGCGAGGTCTTTAGCGACACCATTAATACCGGCATTTATGTACTTGAAAAAGATACCCTTGGGCTTGTACCCAAAGCCCGGGGCAGCAAAGCTGATTGTGACTTTTCTAAGGATCTTTTCCCCTACCTGCTTAAGAACAAAATGCCGTTGTACGGCGCCACGCTGGGCGGTTACTGGCGCGATATCGGCTCTTTGGATGATTATATCAAAACAAACCTTGAAGCGCTGAAAGGCAAAATTAATCTTCCGCTGGCAAAAGGATTGCTGAAGAACGGTTGCATTATTTCCGGCGGAACAAAAATATCAAGAAACGCAAAAGTTATCAACTCGGTTATCGGGTCACGGTGTTACATTGCGCCCGGCGCAGTGGTGAAGGATTCTATTTTGTGGAATAATGTTTCCATAGAAGAGAACTCAAAAATTACCCACGATGTTATCTGCGACGGCGTGAAGATAAAGACTAACTGCAGGATAAATGAGAATGTATTCCTTGGCAGCAATGTTGCAGTTGGCAATAATGTTACCATACGCAGCGATGTAAAAATATGGCCGCAAAAAACTGTTGACAGCAATTCCATTGTAACCAAAAATCTTATTTGGGAAGAAAGATGGAAAGATACCCTCTTTACGGATTCACGCATAACAGGTTTAAGCAACATAGAGATTACCCCCGATTTCAGCGCAAAACTGGGCATGGCATACGGGGTATTCGCGGGGCTTGAGTCAAAAATACTTATATCCCGCGATATTGATAATGTATCGCTTATGATTAAAGGTTCAATTACATCCGGGCTGCTTTCAAGCGGTGTAACCGTGCTTGATTACCAAACAACCCCTATCCCGATCCTCAGACAGGAGCTTAGCAAAGGCAAAGCTTCCGGCGGGATCTTTGTAAGGAAATCTCCTTTTGATTCATCAAGGTGTGACATAATATTTTTTGATTCAAACGGAAAAGATCTTTCTTCGGCAAAGATAAAATCAATTGAGCGGCTTTGTATTTCAAACGATGCGCGCCCTATTCCGTTTGATAAGATCGGCTCCATTAATTACGCCGAAAGAACCTATGAAAGCTACAGCGAGCGCTTCATTTCGCTGCTTGATAAAGAAATTATCAACCGCCGGAAATTCCGCATTGCTATAAACTTTTCACACGGTATAACATCCACAATACTGCCTAATATACTGGGTGATTTTAATATTGAGCTTGTTACGCTTGATTCGCACCTTGATTCAGCCAAACAATCGCGCTCACCAGAAGAGTTCAAAACGGCGCTGCAGCAGCTTTCATACATAGTTACATCGCTTAAATATGATGCGGGCTTTCTGATTGATGCCGGCGGAGAAAAAATATATCTTGTAGATGATACCGGCAAAATTCTAAGTTATGACCGCTTCTTAAGCCTGGTTGTTTACCTTTACCTTAACCTGTACCCCAAAACAAAAAAAATAGCCGTACCAATACAGGCTTCCGGAGAAATTGATATAGTCGCAAAAAAATACTTCACTGATATTGTGCGCGTTAAGGATTCTCATTTCGCAATAATGAACGCGACCTCTGACCCTGATGTAGAGCTGGCAGGCGGCACAAAAGGCGGGGTAATTTTCCCTGAGTTTTCATTTGCCACAGATGGCATGTTCTCTATCATGAAAATACTGGAGCTTGCCGCAAGATCGCATAAAAAAATGAGCGAAATTGAAAAGAAAACCCCCCGGCTTCATATGGCAAAGAATAATGTCTTTTGTTCGCTTGACCAAAAAGGCAGGATCATGCGCCGCCTGGTTGAGGATTCCGAAGGATTAAAAAGACAAATGATAGACGGCATTAAAATATTCTTTGATGAATATACATGGGTGCTCTGCATCCCCGATAGCGAAAGGGAGATATTCCATGTAAATGCAGAGGCAAAAACCAATAAACGCGCTGAGCAGCTGGTAAAGGAATATTCACAAAAAATAAAAAAATATCACGGCTAAAAATCACGGCGGTATCAAATATTGCCGCCCGGTACCCGCCGGATTACTGTGCTTTATAATAATATATCTGATTGTTAAGAACATCTATAAATAATTTTCGCGGCAAACGCATGCCTGTTATCGGGTTACCCTCCATAAAAGGCGATAAAGACTCGATGCTTTACAGCGAAAATTTTTTCAAAGAAGAGCTGGTTCTTAATTTAAGGGCAAGAGTACTTGCAATATGCATATTCCTTTATTACTTCGTTGAAAACGGTACTATGGGGCTTGTGCCCGCAAAATTCTACCTCGTTTACCGCAGTGTCAGAATATCAGACCTGCTGCTTTACGGAATGGTAATATATTCTTTTATTCAATACCGTGAATTCAAAGACCTCTTCAAAAGCAAACCGTTTCTGATCGCGAAAATTTTCCTGGCATACCTGCTTTTTGAGTTCGCCGTCAGTTACGTGAGATACGGCTTTAATCCGCTGGAATACTTTTTCAGGCTTAAAGGTATCTGGACCTCGTTCCTGGTTTTCCCCTACCTGCTTCTGATGAAGCGCGGCGGACTTCCTTTTCTGATAAAGATCATTTTCCCGGTCGCGGTTATTTCTAATACGCTGTATATCATTACCGCACTTACCGGAATTCCATTTTTGCCCGATGTTTCAATTATCAAACAAAGACTCCCGGGTGATATAGAAGTTTACAGGGTTTTTGGCGGAACTTTCTTTGGAGAGCTCTTCTTCCTGGGTATTGTTTACTACTGGATAACCAAAAGGTTCAAGTTCTGGCAAATGGGACTTGTTATACTTTTCATAATCCCTCATGTGCTTGCATTTGGCAGGCTTGCATGGGTTGGTTTTATTTTTACCATACTGGTTATGATAGTTATCAACTCCATGAACAAAAGGAATTACCATATACTTCTCAGGCAGGCGGTTCTGCTTATTATTATGGGCATCAGCATTTCTTACGCGTTCATGAAATTCATACCTGAATCTGATTTTTACCTTGATGCACTTAATGCCAGAATTTTCCAGGGACAGGAAGATGTTAAACATGATGAAGGAACATACGGCACGCGCGTTATAATGCAAAACAACGCGCTAGTATATCTTTGGATGAACAGTGATATATTCCTGGGTATCGGGTTTCACCCTATGTGGGTGCTCGGACCTGATTCCAGGGAGGAGGCTATAATCTACGGCGCCTTCTGCGATGTAAGCTGGCCGGCTGTGCTTGCAGCCTATGGCGCAATAGGGTTTCTTATCACACTTATTATCCAGTTCTACTATATGTATCTTTCATTTAAGATCATTAAGCACTCGCCGCAGGTAAATCTGTATACATTTATGATACTGCTTCTGTTCACAAAATTGGTCTTTGATAGTACTATTGGTTTTTCATATGTATTTGTTTCCACTGGTCTGTGGGGATTCTTCACCGGACTGAACATTTATGTTCCGGTACTTGTTTACATGTATGAAGATTATAAAAAAAGAGGCATCCTGAAATAATAAAACTGAACTGAAAATTTGGTTGTAAGACTTGCAAATAATTTCCGGGTATCCGCAGGAAAAAAACTGCCGGGTAAACAAAGTTTCAGCGAGATCCTTGAAGAAAGAAACTACCTGACGCTTAACGCGAAACTTCTGGCTTGGGGTATCTTTCTGATCTTTTTCATTGAAAACGGAACCCTTGGGCTCATACCCAAGCAGTTCTATTTTGTTTACAGAAATATGCGCGTTTCTGATTTCCTGCTCTATGGACTGACTGCCTATGCTCTGTTCAACGTAAAGGAATTCCCCAGGCTCTATCACAGCAGGGCTATGCTAATTCCAAAAATACTGCTGTTGTATTTTCTGTTCCAGTTCGTGGTAAGCTCTATGATGTATGATTACAATTTCATTGAGCTTTTTTTCAGGCTAAAAGGTATCTGGATGTGTTTCCTTATATTCCCGTTCCTGCTTCTTATAAAAAGAAGAGCGCTCGGGTACCTGATAAAGATAATGCTTCCTGTTGCCATAGTCTCAAACCTGCTTTACATTCTTTCCGCGGTAACCGGTATTGCCTTTCTTCCGGATATAGGTATATCCGAGCAGAATCTGCCCGGCGGGTTGAAGGTATTCAGGGTGTACGGCGGAACGTTCTATGGCGAGCTTTTCTTCCTGGGTTTTATATATCAATGGATGACAAAAAGGTTCAGGGTGTACCAGTTGTTTCTGGCAATACTTTTTATCATCCCGCATATTCTCGCATTCGGCAGGTCTGCGTGGGTTTACTTTACGTTAACAATCATTATAATGCTTGTGTGGTACTCCCTTAAAATGAAAGAGTTTAAGCTGGCCATCAGGCAGATAGTACTGATGCTGGTGCTTATATTCGGGTTGTTTTACTCTTTTACCCGTTTTGTTCCGCAGTCAGATTATCTTTTCGAAGCTATAGAAGCGCGCGTAGAACAGGGACAGGAAGATATTAAGTATAAAGAAGGAACATTCGGTACGCGCATTGCAAATATTGACGCTCTGCTGAAATTGTGGCAAAGCAGCAATATATTTATCGGAATAGGCATGCACCCGTTGTGGGTTGTAAGACCTGAAACCGTAGAGGAAAATATTTACGCCTGGGGTTTCTCTGATGTCGGATGGGCCTCCGTACTGACAGCCTACGGACTGATCGGCTTTATTCTTGCGGTGCTCTTCCAGGTCTATTACTTTGTTATATCGCTCAAAGTAATGAAAAACGCGGTCTATAACGATCTGCTGGTGTTCTTTGTTCTTGTGTTCATTTCCAGGCTGTTTTTTGATACCGTGATCAATTATTCATACTCCGGCCTTTCAGTTGGCCTGTGGGGTTTCTGGTCAATTACTTTTTACATAGCCGCCCTGGTGGTGAAGTATGAAAACATTAAAGAGCGGTACGAGCTGTGATCAAACATATTATTACATTATCTGCTATATGATAAAAAAGTTCATCTCCCGGAAAAAGACCGTGCTGGCGGCAGGTGCTTTGCTGCTTCTTTCAGCCTTATATGTTTTCATTCGCTTTGTAAAACCTGCTGATATACTGCGCAGTCTTTTTAAGTATACTATCAATAATCCCGAAAGAATAAATAATTTATTCTATAAACAGACTTTGGCGCTGATAGTGCTTTCTGCGGCGGTTTTGTTCATTATGTGGTTTATAAAAACCGCGTACTTTACTAAAATGAAAGAACTGCTCTCTGCGGCTTTTGATAAGCTGCTCAGGCTTTTCAATATATATACGCTGCTTGCGGCAGTCTTAATTTATCTTGCGGTTTTGTTTCCGCTGGCAGTCTCTCACTACGATCTTGGTTATGATGAAGCCGTGTATCTTGAGTACGCTAAGTATTTCGCCAAAACCGCAGTGGTATATATCAATCTCAATGAAAAGATCATTCTGGTTGATACCATCGCTATGCTGCCGTATTACATTGCTTCTGTGCCGCTTTTCTGGCTTAACTTGACGGCTCTCTGGTACTTTAAAGCCATTTCGGTGCTGCTTTCTTTAATTTCACTTTTTTTTCTTTTCAGAATAAGTAAAAGGCTGTATGGCGCAGCCGCCGCTGTGCTGTTCATATTCTTTCTTGGCGTGCAGCCCGGCTTTGGTTTTATAGCTTCCTCATATTTCGGCGAGCTGCTTCAGGCCGCTTTTCTGCTCTATGGGTTTTACTTCGCTTTTTCAGACCCCGGGAATACTGCTTCAAACAAAAAACTGATCCTTGCTTCGTTATTGATCTCGCTTGCTGTTCACACAAAGTTCCAGCTGGCGTTTATTATTACATTTACCCTGCTGGCGTTGTATATTCAAAGCCGCCAAAAAGGAGTATTAAAACTGCTTGGATATACTATACTTTTTTCAGCGCTTATTTCTTTTATAAGAACAATCCCCGTTCTGATTTTTGATTATACCCTGCTTCGCAGAATGATCCTCATCACAGATATTTTTGCCGGACCCGCTTACGCTTCGTGGCTGGTTATACTGGATAAGTTCCAGTTGTTTAACAGGTTTTTCCCCCTTCCGCTGTTCATAATTATCTCCGCGGCGTTCTATTATTATTCCAGAAACCTTTTTGAGCGGGCGCTGTTCTTCTTTTCTGTAGTAACGGCTCTCTGGTGGATCTTCCTGTATCCGCTTACAACCTACAGGAATCCTTTTATGGGAATTATAACCATTTGCCTCATGGCTGCAGTACTTGCCGTAAGAGCGTACAATGAACTTAAGATGAAATCACCCGCTTATATGAAAGCTGCAAAAGTTTTTTCGGTATCTGCGGTTATCTTGTTAATGGCTTATGGTTTTTCGGCAAATATTATATACGCTTACATTGGGTATAACGATGGCGTACAGTTTGATCTTGACGGTTTTAGGAACAGGCTTTTCGCATCACCTGTCTACGATACTTCACAGAAAGATTTTTACAGCGGGATAAATAATTTCATTACACCCGCAGATACAGTCTATAACGGCACATGGGTTGCGCAGTATTATCTTGCTAATCCGGTCTGCACCTTCGATAAAATGAAAGAATCGCTGAACACCAATCCCGGTGAAAAGTACATGATAGTTACCCGCGATTTTTATCCCCTTGGCTTTGAAAAGATCTATTCGCAAATTGATTCTCTTGGGGTCAAAAAGGAACTGGTATTCAAAACGGATAAACATGAACTTTTCCGTATATCAAAGTAGAACTGCTTTTGGCGAGAAATAATACGAACCCTGAAATGTCAGCCTTCTTTTGACGGCAGCCCCGGTTCTAATTCCTGTTTTAAACACTTTATTTTGGTTATATTTCATAAATTTAGCGGTTTATTATGGCGATACGTGTGCCGGAACCGCGTGTATAATATCAATTATTCCTGTTGAACACATTGAAAAAACCGCTTTACGTTACCAGGTCGTTTCTTCCTCCGCTGGATGAATACACAAAACTGCTCAAAGATATATGGGCAAGCGGTGTACTTACAAATGACGGTAAATATTTGCGGCAGCTTGAGCAGAAACTGAAGAAACTCTCCGGATGCAGCCACGCGCTTTGTGTTTCAAACGGAACTATCGCTCTGCAGGCGGCAATAAAAGCTCTTGATATCAACGGTGAAATAATTACCACACCCTATTCATTTATCGCAACAACATCTTCAATTGTTTGGGAAGGTTCTGAACCGGTTTACGCTGATATAGACCCCGGAACACTGAATATAGATCCGTCGCAGATAGTTAAAAAGATAACCCGTAAAACTAAAGCTATTTTGGCAGTGCACGTTTACGGTAACCCGTGTGATACTTCAGCCATCGGTAAGATCGCAAAAGAATACGGGCTGAAACTTATTTACGATGCTTCTCATGCTATTGGAATAAATTATAAAGGCAAACCGCTGTTTGCTTATGGCGACGTTTCAACTACAAGTTTTCATGCAACCAAGATCATAAATACCGCCGAAGGCGGCGCTGTTTTTACAAACAGCAGCCGCGTTGCGCGTGAACTTGCCTTTAAACGTAACTTTGGGTATAGCAATTATAAAATACTCTCTCTTGGCATTAACGGAAAAATGAGCGAACTGAATGCTGCGCTTGGAGTTGCGGGTTTTAAATATTTGGGCTACAATTTAAAAAAACGCAAAGCCGCTTTTGAACTGTACAGGAAACTGCTGAAAGATAATTTCAGGATATCATACCAGGAATTCAACGCTCCGCAAAACTTTGCGTACTTTCCGGTCATATTCAGCAATAACACTTTGCGCGAAAATACAGTTAAAGCTTTAAACAAAGAAAATATTTTCCCAAGGGAATATTTTTCTCCGAGTCTCGAGCTTGTTTACGGCAAAAAAATTACCTGCCCTGTTTCGTACGATATTTCACGAAGAGTGTTGTGCCTGCCGCTTTCAGTGCATATTACCGCTTCACAAATAAAACTTGTTACCCGAATTGTAAATAAAGCCTGCGGCGTATGAGCAAAACAGCCGGAACAAAAAGAATTGTGATGATGGGAGCCGGGGCTTTTGCCCGTGAGACTCTGTGGGCGGTAAATGAAATAAAAGAAGGGTATGGTCAATATTCCGTCACCGGTTTTCTGGATGATGACGAATCTAAACGCGGCAAGCCTGTTCTCCCTGGTTCAGAAGGCGCAGTGACAGCAAAACTCATCATTCTCGGAAGCCTTGATCACATTATCCGTTCAGGGTTCAGTGACTATGATTTTATTCTGCCGGCTATTGGCACCACTGAGGCAAAAAAGAGTTTTACCGAAAGGATCCTTGCTTGCGGATGCAGGCTCCCGGGACCGGTCATACACCGCTCTGTTGAGCTTGGTCACGATAATGTTTTTGGCGATGGCACTATAATGTTTGCCGGAAGCACTGTTACCGTGAATTCCGTTCTGGGTTTGCAGGTAAACGTTAACCCGCAGTGCTCCATTGCTCATGATGTTGTAATTGAAGATTACTGTAATCTCTCGCCGGGCGTGCATTTAACCGGCGGAGTGCACCTCGAAGAAGGAGTTAACATCGGCACAGGCGCTGTTATACTTCCAAGGGTTACCATCGGCAAATGGTCAGTTATCGGCGCCGGGGCTGTTGTTACCAAAGATATCCCGCCGTATTCCGTTGCCGCAGGCGTGCCCGCTAAAATAATTAAAACAAGAAATTAGATCCCTGTGAAAATTAAAAATATTCCAATAAGCTTATGAGTAACCCCGAAAGTAACAGCGAAATTTCGTGTTCTATTGTTATTCCGGTATTCTGCAATGAGCTGAATATTGAGCCAACATTCAACAAAATTAACGATGTGGTCATAAAGAAAAACCCGCATCTTATGTTTGAAATAATATTTGTTGATGACGGCTCTTATGATAATTCACTGGAAAAACTTATTGAACTGAAAAAGTCACACGAAGGGCTCATAAAAATAATCAAATTCACCCGCAACTTCGGGCAGGTAAATGCAATATATGCGGGATACTCGCGGGCCAAAGGCAAGTGTATTGTCAATATATCCGCTGACCTGCAGGATTCCCCTGAGCTTATCAACGAAATGTTCAAATATTATTTCGAAGAAAATTATCCTATTGTTATCTGCACGCGTTCAGATAGGGATGAATCATTTGCCCGCCGGACAACTTCGAAGATGTTTTATGCGGCAATGCGAAAACTGAGTTTTTCCAATATGCCCGCCGGGGGATTTGACTTCCTGTTAATAGACCAGAAAGTAAAAAGCCTTCTTCTCAGCAACATGGAAGCAAATGCTTTCTGGCAGGGACAAATTCTCTGGACAGGTTACAAAGTGAAATTTATTCCTTATACGCGCCAGAAACGGGAAATTGGTGAATCCAAATGGACATTTTCAAAAAAGCTGAAGTACCTTATAGACGGCGTTCTGGGATATTCATTTCTGCCCATCAGGCTTATGTCAATTCTGGGGCTGCTAATTTCACTATCAGGGTTTGTATATTCTATCTTTATTGTAATTGCAAAATTCACCGGAAACGTTCCGTTCCAGGGCTGGGCTCCGCTTATGATACTTGTGCTGCTGCTCTCGGGCTTCCAAATGCTCATGCTCGGAATAATAGGAGAGTACCTCTGGCGTACATTAGACGAGGTGAGAAGAAGACAGGCTTATGTAATTGAAAGCTTTTATGATTAATCTAAATTGATATAAACAAAGTTAACCGATGAAGATACCTTTTAACAAACCTTTCCTTGCGGGAAATGAAATTGAATATATAAAAGAAGCGGTTCGCTTCGGAAAAATTTCAGGTGACGGAAAGTATTCAAAAAAGTGCCAGTCGTTTTTTGAAAACGAATATGGTTTCAAAAAAGCGCTGCTTACAACGTCCTGCACAGACGCGCTGGAGATGACATCACTGCTTTGCGATATAGCGCCCGGCGATGAGGTTATTCTCCCTTCTTATACATTTGTATCCACCGCCAACGCTTTCGCCCTGCGCGGGGCAAAACTGGTATTCGCCGATTCAATGCCCGATATACCCAATATAGACCCAGGAGAAATAAAAAAGCTTATAACCGAAAAAACAAAGGCCATTGTGGTGGTTCACTATGGCGGAATTGCATGCATGATGGATGAAATACTGGCTTTGGCGGGTGAAAACAGGATCTTTGTAATAGAAGACGCCGCGCAGGCTGTTGATTCCTATTACAAAAGCAAACCTTTGGGCTCAATTGGTGACTTTGGCGCGTTTTCTTTCCACGAAACTAAGAACGTGATCTGCGGCGAAGGCGGTATGATAACGGTTAACCGGGATGATATGACAAAGCGCGCTGAGATCATCCGGGAAAAAGGTACCAACCGCGCCGCCTTTTTCAGGGCTGAAGTTGAAGAATATAACTGGGTTGATATTGGTTCATCGTTCCTTCCTTCGGAAATAAACGCGGCGTATCTCTGGGGACAGCTTGAGCACCTTGGAGAAATTCAGGAAAAAAGATTACTGCTCTGGAACACATATTATGAAAGATTGAAGCATCTGGAAGATAAAGGTTTTATACAGCTTCCGGTTATACCCGCTTACGCCTCAAACAACGCGCATATATTTTATTTTATTACCCGCAGCCAGCAGGAGCGTACCGAGCTGGCAGAGTATCTGAAACTAAACGATGTGGTCGCGGTTTTCCACTATCTTTCGCTCCACCGCTCACCTTACTACGCCCAAAAACATGGCAGAAGAAAACTCCCGAATGCGGATATGTATTCTGACCGGCTGCTTCGTCTTCCGATATTTTTTGAAATGAACCTGGAAATGGTTGAAACTGTTATTTCTTTGACTGAAAGGTTCTTCAGCAATAAATAATTTCTGATATAAGAAAAAAAGAAAAGCCGTTTCCTTTTTCGGAAACGGCTTTAATAGTTTTCAGCCGGTTTATTTACGCAGCCGCAGAAAATAGATCTTTATCTTGTTATCCTTATACTTACATCAGGTATATTCTGTCTCTGTGTAAACATGTTATCGTGCCTGTTGCAGTTTAGCCCCGGGATAATAATGTTCTGGTAGTACAGCTTCAGCACAAACGGCGGTACGCTGCCTGAACGGAATTCCGGTTCCAGGGTTACAAACGTTTCATGGTTCCCGTCAAGAATATTTGTAATGTTGCTGCAGCCGCTCTTCACCCAGTCCTGACCCGGTTTGCTGTATGCCGTGCCAAGCGTATCTGCGCAGGGACCTGCGCCGTCTGAATCAAAATTATCGGGGTCGTAGAAAGTACCTGTATGATAAAGTTCACCGGTTGTTTTGTTGCGCACATAACCGTGATACTGCCATCCCCAGCCCGGTGTAAGCGCGCTGCCGCCCGGCCAGGAAAGCGCTCCGTTCTCATCGCAGAACCACAATCCTTTGCCGCAGTCAGGTGATGAACCCGTAGGCGCGTTCACAATATAAAATACGCTGTTGGGTCCAAGCGCCGAGGTCATTGCGGAACCAATCGCTGCGGTATCATTTATGCGCAGTCTCGAGGTAACAGAATCCGCAAGTACGGTAACCGGACCGGCAACAATCCTTGTCGGACCCGGCTGGTTAACTACACCAATATCAATACTTATTATTGAATATAACGCTCTGCCAAGATCAATAGTATCATTGGGGTTTATAGATAAAGTCATAGGATTCCCGTTGGGGTCCACAAGATCACCATTTGTCAGCGTGTTGAATCTTCCCAAATGAGAGGCCCTTGGCGTACCAAAAGAATCTGTCAATATAATGAACAGATTATAATATCCGTCATTAACAGGATCCAGCGGAGGCAGTTTCACGTTCTGCGTAAACTTTATCTGTCCTGCAGTCTCCTGTACCGGGATCTTTCCGGCATCATCACAACCATAATAAAAAACACTGCCTGTTATAACCAAAATCGCTAAAAGATAAGATATTATTTTCATTGCATTTTTATGATTCATAATCTATAAATCTAAAAACCATTCATATTATCTGCAAGTCGATTTTAATAGCCCTAAAACGTGAAATTTTAGGACAAATAGCTAAAAATATCAAATTTTTTACTATTTATAAATTATATAGTAAACTATATTTGAACCGGTTGAACTAAAATTTATAAATTTCAGGATATTGAATACCGCGAAGCCAAATTCCAGTTTACTTAATACTGCGTTTGTTATCTTCCCCAGCGGCGCATTTGGCGGAGCTGAAAAGAGATTTACAAATCTTTTTGCGCATTTGCAGAACTTATACCCGGGGAAATTTCATTTTATCATTAATCCGCTGATGCAGCAGCATATCAATCGCGCATTTCCTGAACTTTCCCTTAACAATCTTCATATTATCCAAACAGGCAATACCGGTAACACTGTGCCGCAGACCGAAACAGGTATTCCCGATCAGTATAATGATATTATCCCTGATCCGTTTGACGTTGACAGAAATACTTCACTTGCCAGAAAAATTTTCTGGTTCTATAAGAACAAAAGGAAACAGAAAGAAATATTCCTGCAGATCGAACGTATCAGAAAACAAAACAACATAGAAGTACTGATAGGGGTCTATGCCGGCGGCCTGCCGCTTGTGTTCTACAAAGAAAACAAGATCCGCGGAGTAAAAATCATCTTCTCTGATATGGACAGCTGGTTCAGCGAAGTATTAAGCGATACCAAAAGATTATGGTACAGAAAGTATTACTCCTTCAACTATATACTTCACTTAGCTGATATGGTTGATTTCCTCAGTCCGTATATTGCAGAAGGCGTTAAAAAACTCGGCGTGGAAATTCCAGGGGAAAAAATTTCAATAGCGCCATGTTCATTCATTGATTACAGCAAATGTGTGATTGGTGAAAAGAAAAATTTTGAAATTGCGTTTGCAGCACGGCTTGAGCCGGATAAAAATCCGCTGATGTACCTTGATGCAGCCCGTGAAGTATTGCATGAGTACCCGCACGTGAAATTTCACTTGCTTGGCGAAGGCTCGCTTGTAAGCGTAATTAAAGAGTACATTGCTCAATTGGGCTTACAGGAAAGCGTAAACTTCACATTCCATAAGAATCCCCCGGAGATCTTCAGCCGTACTTCTGTGTTCGTTTCGCTTCAATCAGGTACCAACTACCCTTCGCAAAGCGTGCTGGAAGCAATGGCCTGCGGCAATGCTATTATAGCAAGCAGTACGGGTGATACGGGTCTGTTTATTAATTCTTCCAATGGCCTGTTAACTGAATTAAACAGTACTGCGGTTGCAGGAGCAATGAAAAAGCTTGTCAGCGAGCCTTCTGCCGCGAAAAAGCTCGGCATTCAGGCAGCTGATTTTGCGGTTCAAAACCACACCATCGAAAAAGTATCTGATTATTACATAGGTCTGATAAATAATGTTTATGACGGGGGCGCTATTGGCTAAGATAGGTATAGTATTGGTCATGTTCCGGCAGAAACAAAATCTGGAGCTGCTGTACAATTCGCTTGCAGCACAAAGTGAAAAGGATTTTAAGATCTATTTTGTAGATAACAATCCTGATGATTCAGATAAAATGTTTTCCGTATCGCTGAATGCAGGAATTAATTTAAATATCGAATATATTTCAGCAGGTGGAAACACAGGCTTTGCCGGCGGAAACAATATCGGGGCAAAAGTAGCTATTGAAGACGGCTGTGAATATGTGTTTTTTCTTAATAATGATACCATACTTGAAAGCAATTGCCTTTCCGCGCTAAGCGCATCACTGGCAAATGACCCCGCGGCAGCAGCAGCCGCGCCGCTTATACTTTTCTGGGAAGGCAGCAGAACAATGGGGCGGATTCAGGAATTCGGAGCGAAAGCTGACTTTAACACCTATAAAATACTGAAATATTACGAGGGTGCCGACTATAAACTGAACGAAAGCCGGATTCCGGACGTGGCTTATGCTGATGTTATGCCCGGTGCTGCTACATTTATAAGAGCTGATGTGCTGAAAAAAACGGGCTTGTGGGAAGAAGATTATTTTGCGTACGGCGATGAAATAGATCTTGCCCGCCGAATTAAAAATGCCGGGTATAAATGTACTGCCATAAAGAAAGCCATTCTTTGGCATAACCACAAATGGAGCAAAGAAAACAAACAGGGTTATTACTTTGAATATTACCTTATTCAAAGAAATAAATATTTGTATTTTCGCAAACATGGTCTATATTTCAATTTGCTGATATCGTATTTAACGGATAGTATAAAATTTCCATTCAGGCTGCTGTGGTTCATAAAAGTATGCGATCTTAAGCTGGGCTTTTATTACATTAAAGGAACCTATGCCGGAATATTTGGGCATAAAGGAAAACCACGTTTGCATTTTATCAAATAAAGCTGAATTGCAGCTGAATTAACGCATCGTTTAAAAAATTGGATACTTAATGACAAACATCAAAAAACCGTTTCTTTTCCCCGGGCTGCTAAGTTCAGGTGAGTTTACCCTGAAACCTGAAAAACTTTCAGGCATGCAAATGGGCCTCTTTGCCGCGGCAATCATAATTTCAATAGCATTAAAAATATATCTCATTCCGTTTAACATGATGGATATGGGTGATTCAGCTACAAGAGTGTGGAATGCCTTATGGTGGTCTCAGAAGCCCTTTTTTGTTCTGCCTGAATCAGGTCATCCGCTGTGGTTTTATTTCATGGGTCCAATATTAAAAATAACGGGAGAGCTGTTTTTTACTTCAGCGCTTACAATGATAGCCGTAATGACAATTGCGTGCACATACGTTTTCAAAATGACGCTTGTACTGACAGATTTTAAAACTGCGCTTCTTGCTTTCATTATAGCTTCTTTAAATCCTGTAATATTCAGGCTGAACTTTGAACCTTATGCCCAGCAGACGTTCTTAGCCGCAGCTTGCATTATGTTGTATTATTTCATAAAGGCTCTGGCTTCTGATAGATCAGTGAAATATTTTGTTATCTCAGGGTTGTTTTCCTTCATTGCCCTCGCATCAAGACCAGAGGCGATTTTTGTAATAATACCAATGTGCATTCTTGCGTTTATGACCCGAAGGAACGGATGCTGTTACTACATCGGGCTCTCGCTCCTCTTCCAGGTTATCTGGATTGCCATAAGCTATGCGCTTTACGGCGAGCCCTTCAAAACTATAAACGCCGCTGATCAATATACCGATACGGTAAACATACAAGGCTTAAGCCTTGGCTTAAGAGCTAAAGGATTTTTCCTTCCTTACTACTTTCTTGCGCTGGGTTTAACAGTTATACTCTTTTATTACTTCATTAAAGGTACAATATATTTCTATAAAGGGTACCCTAAAGTTTTCCTGATTGCACTGCTCATTCCGGTACTGGCGCCTTCGCTGGTCAACGGTCTTGCCGGCGCGAAGTCTGCTATTTACCACACCACACATTATCTGTATCTGGTATTTTTAATAGCCCCGGTTATTGCCGCGGCGGGGTTGAATACTGATCTTTTAAAAATGCGCTCGGGAATACTGCAGGGTGCGTTCGCTTCTGTTGTAATACTATCCTGCATCCCGCTTTCGTACGTAAAGGAATGGGTTCCCGAAAAATACAACAAGATGTTCCCGAAGGTGATCCAGTTCATAGTTACTGCCGATGAACCCGAAGAAACGGATAAACTAATATATTTTGTCGATCATTTTATTGATAAATACCCGGCACTGATATTTGATGCTGATGATAACGCTTCCAGTATATTTTATGTGCCTTACCGCACAAAACTGGCACCGCCAGAAAAGATCCTTATCAGCAGTTATAACGTGCCGGTTGATAAAGAGGGACTTACCGCTGAGATCAAATCATTCATGCAGAAAAATCCCAAAGGCATTATTATGTACCGCAAGAATCCGAACACGATGATGAACAGGGTCTTTAGTGAGCTAACGGCTAAGAAACCGTATATAAGAAATGGCATCCAGCTTGAAATGGAAACAGAAAAATGGCTGGTTATGACCTATGAACCCCCTGAAGATTCTGAATAAATGCGGGGCACTTTGAAACCATTTTAATGAAATTATGGCTATTCCCGGACAGACCATTTCTAACCCGATCACAGGTGAAACACTGACTTTTTTGCAAACCGCTCAAATGACCGGCGGGGCATTTCTGGAGTTTCTGCTTGTGCTGAAACCGGGCAGTATCGTGCCAATGAAACATGTTCACACAGAACAGGACGAGATATTCGGAGTAATTTCCGGTATGGTAAATGTTGAAGTCGGGGCAAAAAAATTTGTAATAAAACCGGGTGAAACAATACTAATGAAAAAGGGGATTCCGCACCGCTGGTGGAATAACCCTGAGACATCTTCAGAGCTCAATGTCAGATTTATTCCTGCAAAAAACACTGAAGAGTTTTTTGAAGAAATTTTTGCGCTGGCTTCTTTGGGAAAGACCAAAAATAACGGTGCCCCAACTTTTATGCAGGCTGCCGGAATGTGCGGAAAGTATGATATTTACCATCCATGGATTCCCGTTTTTCTGCAAAAAACTGTCTCGCGATTTGTTAATCTGTTTGATATCAGGAAATTGACTTAATAACTGAACTTTCTGTTCAGTAAAATATTTTCGTACTGCTCTGATATTTTCGTATTACTCTGTTAAAGAAGCCTGAATTCATAAATAAAACCATTCAGATAATGAAAAAAAGAAAAGTGATCCAGAATCTGGCATTTATTTTTATTGCTTTTGCAATTACAGGTTATATATTTCTGTTTTCCGCCGGAAATAACGCCGATGATGATCAGTTATTCAAATGGATAACTTCCGATACCGGTTATTATTACTATCAGAATAATCCCGAAATTCTGCCAACTACCGAAGAAACCGAGCGGGCACACGATAATTTTATGCGTATCAGGTTCAATAAAAAAGCTGCAGATGTACTGAATCAAGATGGACATCTTCCCAAAGGTATAATGTTTCCCGATTCATCAATTATTGTAAAAGAGATCTACTCCGAAAAAACGGGTGCGGCTGAAATTCTTGCTGTGATGGTAAAGCTCAAAGGTGCGCCAAATTCAAATAAGGACTGGCTGTGGGCAGAATACTCACCTTCGGGAGATGTTGAGTACAGTGTAAGCAAAAACGGCAAAGCTTGTGTTACGTGCCACAAATCAACATACGATAACGTAAGGATCTTTGAATTGAGAAAATAAATATTCTGAAATGTTGACTTTTTGATCGATGAAATTACAATATTTTTAACCAGCCCTGAAAGGGCGAAATAATATCTTTACACAACATAAAATTTCTTCTCAGCAGTTCTTTCTCCGTTCACAATTATTCCAATTAAGTGCTGACCTTTAAAGTGTTTCCGTATTGTCAGATCTTTAAACGAATGCATTTTCGAAAATTTATAAATTTTCCCTTTTTCAAACTTACCTTCGGTAATTTTGAAAATTTTCCTGCTAATCTTTCCTGATGATGTAATAAAATCTATTGTGTATTCAAGCCTTACGTTCTCATTTACAGGTTTTACGGGTTCAATTGAAAATGAAAATTCAAGTTTTCCGCCGGGTTGAACTTTCGTGCTGTTTAGCTTCAGATTTGTTGTTTCTATTCCCTCAGAACCATGCCACCCGAAGAGTCTGAGCGCATCGGTGTTCCCTTTTTTCAGCAGACCCCGCATTGCATGTTTAACTATCCAGTCTGTGTTTTTACTTTTGCCGTACCATTTTTTGGCAGTTTCAAATGCCAGTGCCGGATTATCCTTCGAAATATCGTTAAGGTTATTTGCCACGCTTTTCCTTACGTACTCTGATTCATCATTCTTAAGCAATTCCAGTACTTTCAATACCGGTCGCGGATCGCGTTTGAATTCCGGCAATGCAATTGCCCACGGCAGGCGCGGCCGGGAGCCTTCGGAGGCAAGTCTCCTTACATGGTGATTTTTATGCTTTGCCCATTTCATTATTTCAGGTATTAATATTTCCGGGTATTTTATTATAAAGGGTCGTACCGCAAACTCACTGCTGCCGTATTGCGTGAAAAGCTCAAGCGCGGGAACAGATGTTTTAGGATCTTCAAGGCCGAATTGTTCAACATAGTCCGGAAATATCATTGATAAAAATCCCTTAAAATGCGGCACAGCTTTTTTAAGAATTGAAACGTTCCTTTTGTAATCACCTGGCAAAACTTCATTTAATTGACGCGCAATGTGGCTCATCCGCCCTTTAAGCTCGCGGTTACCCCACTCATTATCAAAAACCAGTTTCATGAATCTTTTCGTATCAAACCCCGGGTGAATCTCTTTAAATACACCCGCGAATTTTTCCAGGTAGGGCTTGTTATACATATTCTTTAACGGTTCAGCCATAAGTTCAAACTAATATAAATTATTAACTAACAATTATAATATTACATTGTTAAATTTGCCATCAAAATGTAAACGGCAAGTTAATTCTAATAATCAATAAATTTAATGAATAAAATTTTATCTGTATTGCTGCTTCTTGTATTGGGCAGCTCTTTCACCCGCTCCGCAGAAGACACCTGTAAGGTGGGCATATACATCAACTCTCTTACCGATTTCAACATCAGCGATCAAAGCTTCTCATCTGATTTCTGGATGTGGTTCAATTACAAAAATGATAGTCTCCAGTTCAATGATGCCCTTGAAGTTACCAATTCCAAATCATCATCCTTTACAAACTATTCCAAAATGAAAAAGGACGGGATCAATTGGGATATGATGAAATTCAGCGCCGTTGTTTTCAAGGAGTGGGATGTCTCTTCTTTTCCGTTCGATAAGCAGAAATTAACGCTGCATATTGATCACACTATTTACGATACCAAAAAACTCGCCTTCATTACCGATGCCGGAAATTCAGCCATTGATTCAAACCTGCTTTTGAGCAACTGGAAAATTGATTCACTGGCATTTTACGTAAATAATCAAACCTACAATACAACTTTTGGCGACCCTGTGATAAAAGGCTCAAGCACATATCCATCGGTGACAGCCGATATTTTCCTTACCCGTGAAAATTCTTGGAACACTCTTTTCAAAATGCTCACCGGTGTGTATGTTGCGTTTTCAATTGTTCTGCTGGCATTCTTTGTAAAGCCAAGTGATAGACTTGGGCTCTGCGTTGGCGGCCTTTTTGCCGCCGTGGGTAATAAATATATTATTGAGTCAGTCGTACCTTCAACTGTATCCAACACACTGTTTGATAATATCCACAACATAACATTTATCGCGATCTTTGTAATTCTGGTTGTCGCGGTAATATCCTTCAAATGGAACGAGACCGAAAAACCGGAGTATTTAGCCAAAGCAAAAAAACTGGATAGGCTGAGCTTTTATTCAGTTTCCATTATATACATTTCACTTAATGCATTTTTGATAATGCGGGCAGCGGGTTGATAAGTATCTGTTTTTACAAATTTAAGCTCAATAGAATATATTCCTGTTAAATTATTCAAAAAATTTTTAAATTAACTGAAATAGAATTCGGGATATGACAACAGCTGAACTTAAAATTAAACTCATTGAAAAAATAAGCAAATCTGATAATGTAGAAATGCTTGAAGGCATTTCGCATCTTATTCACATTGAAGAAGATTCTGAAATATACGTGCTGAATGAAGATCAGGAAAAAGCACTGAATGAAGCTGACCGGAATATTTCTGAAGGCAAAGTCTACTCACATGAAGAAGCGCATGAAATTGCTAAGCAGTGGCAAAAAAAATAGTATGGACTGAGAGGGCTTTAAGAGACAGATTCGAAATATTCAGATTCTGGGTTGAGAATAATAAATCCAACACATATAGTATTAAATTGGATTCTCAGTTTGAAAATTCTGCTGTAACTCTTTCAAAATTTCCACTGGCAGGTAAAAAAACTAACAGAAGTAATGTTCGTTTTTCATTCTCAAACATTATTCTATTTTTTACAGGATTAACGGGGAAGATCTTTATATTCAATCTGTATGGGATAACAGACAAAATCCCGAAAGGCTTAAATCTTTGGAGAGTAATTGAAATTCCATAATCATACAATTTATGCCACAAAACGGACCAGATAAAAACACAATTTATCCGCTTGCGGGATATGACAGACTGTGCTTTTTAAAGAACATTATAACAAATCCAAACATTTTGGTTGGTGATTATACTTACTACGATGATTTTGAGGACGTTCACAACTTCGAAAAGAATGTGAAGTATCATTTCGATTTCACAGGTGATAAACTTATCATCGGCAAATTCTGCATGATAGCCTCAGATGTAAAATTTATTATGAACGGCGCTAATCACTTAACCGATGCGCTTTCAACTTACCCGTTTGCCATTTTCGGCAGCGGATGGGAGAAAGCAATGGAAGGCAGGCAGTATCCTTATAAAGGTGACATGGTTATTGGTAACGATGTATGGATCGGTTACAACAGCACACTGATGGCGGGAATTACCGTTGGTGACGGCGCGATAATTGCGGCAAATTCAACTGTCACAAAGGATGTTGAGCCGTATTCAGTAATTGGCGGGAACCCCGCGAAGCTTATACGCAAACGTTTTGATGATGATAAGATCGCCAAACTTCTTGAGTTAAAATGGTGGGATTGGGATATCAAAAAGATAACCGCTAATGTGAATAATCTTGCCGGCAATGATATTACCTCTCTTGGTTAAGTAATATTATTGAGTGCTGTTACTGTATCAATGAACAGCTTGTTGTTATAGTTGCATCAAAGCAAAATAACGTTTATCCAAAAAACCTTTTTATTTCCGCAACGAGCCTTGTACAATCCGCCATCTCAATGGGATGAGGCGTGGCGGGCAAAACTATCAGGTTTGCGTTTGTTAAAGCCCTGTATGCGGCAATAGTCTCTTCAAGCGTTACCATCTTATCGCTGTCACCAATTCCAACAAGCACTTTGTTTGTTACCTGTTTCAGTAATTCCGTGGTAAGTACATTCTTATTTCCAAGCCCTGTCATCATTTCCGCTGTTTTCTTCAGAAGAGTAACCCAATTATCTTCACCATGTCTCTTTGCAAGCTCTCCGGCAAACTTTGGGACCTTCACTTTCATCTTTTCAGCATCCAGCATTTTTACTTCGCGCGCGGCGATTTCGGGGGTCCATTCAAATTTTGTGGCAAGCGTAAATATCTTTCCTATCCTTCCGGGATTATTCAAAGACGCATACAATGCGGCATAACCTCCCATGCTGTAACCGAATATATTTATCTCATCTATATTATTCGCATCAAGATATCTGATAATATCACGTTCAAACAAATCAATTGTAAAAGGCTCGTCGGGTATTTCTCCCCCGCCGTGTCCTGTGAAATTCATAGTGTGAACTTCTATATCCGCAGATAACAATTCCCGTAAAACCCCGAATTGATCCTTTGCGCCAATGGCGCCGTGAAGCAGAAGTATCCTTTTCATATTGATTTTTTGAATTGATTTTTTTTGTAAGCGGGTCTATCCCGGAGATCTTATTTAACCAGCATGCTGTAAATTTCCTTCAGCTTAAGATAGTTCTTATCCCAGTCTGCCCGCACTTTGGCAATTTCCAGGTTCTTTGCGCCGTGTGTTTCTGCCAGTGTGCGGTTTGTGTAATACTCTTCAAGTGCCCGATTCAGTTCTGCTGCATCACCCCTTTTGACCATAAGTCCGTTTTCAGCATTTACCCATTCTTTAATTGCCGGCACATCGCTTACAATCAGCCCTGTTCCGCATGCCATTGCTTCCAGTAACGAGAGTGACGTTCCGTCACTGAGTGAGGGCGAAACATACACATCGGCGGCGTTCAAAAATAGCGGCAGCTCGTGATTTGGCACTCTGCCCAAAACCTGTATCTTGTTATCCAGTCCGCTTTCGGTAATATATTTCAGAACGTCAACTTTCCCCGAACCCTCCGAAAGCATCAGCATCAGCACATCATCTTTGGCTGCGCAAAAATTCCTGAATGCCTCCATAAGGAAGTTCACCCCGTAAACTGGTTCAAAATACCTGTTAAACAGAACGATGAATTTATCCTGTTCCAGTTTTAAACTTTTCCTGGCGGAAACCTTGTCTGTTTTACTGAATAGCTGGAGGTCAATTCCCCATGGAAAGACCGATATCTTATCGGCGGGCAGGGCGTAATCGCTGATTATTTTTTGCTTCACAAACTCCGCATCGCACTGCACGTGGTCGCATGTATTCATTACTTTCTTTACAAGGACCCTGCGGAACATGCTTTTATCTGGCTCTGTAAGTATATCAGATCCCCACGGCATCGATAGATGCGGGTGGAAGCCTGAATTGGCGGCAAGAATGCCTACCTGCCAAACATACCCTGAGTGGATTAAATCCGGTTTGAATTCATCCACAACTTTTTTAAAGTGCCCGCGCTCGCTGATAAGCGGCATTGAGCGGAATGCGGGTTTTTTTGAAATTATCTGTAAGTGTTCAAGTTTATCTATCTCATCAATTATCTCGCCTGCGGCATAATGAAGGAACAAAACTTCGTGGTCTTCCACAAGTTTTTTTAAGAACCTGTAATCGTGTATTCCCCCGTTTGAGCTAACGTATAATACCTTCATTTGCTGTTCTTTTCAAATAGCCTGTCAACAGGTTTCAGGAAAGAATTATCAAAAGAGCTGAGGAACAAAAGCGTTAAGATAAGCACAAACGGAATTATGGTCACATAATTCCTTATCTCTTCGATGCTGAAGTTGATCAATACTGATATTACATAGGGAATAATTACAAGATTTATATACAGCAGCGGGCTCCGGTACTTTTTCCATGCACCTGAAAGGAAAAATATTATAACAAATATATGCAGTCCCCCGAAGTTAAAGAATATATCGCGAAGTATGATATGCATAGGGAGTATGTGCAGAAGGTTCAGGTTCCTTGGAAGATTATAAATTACAAAATAGCCGGCTGTACTGGGGAAGTAAGCATCCATCAGCCTGTATATGCCAATGTACAATACGCTCATTGCGGCGGCATACCCTATTGTTTTAAGCTTCAGCAGGTTCCTGTAGTTATACAGCAGGAAAGCAATTATAAGGTAACCAACCGAGGGGTGATTAAGCACACCAAGGAAGAACACCACAAGCAGCGAGTTATATTTTTCGGCAACAATGCAGTAAAACCCAAGAATTATTATGAGCAGTATGCTGAAATCCATATAAAAGAACTGCCCGTTCATTATTACAAGGTTCCATATCATGGGATAAATGATAATTGATGCCAGCCAGCAATTCATAGCGTTGCCTTTAAAATACTGCCCAAGCAAAAGATAGAATGAAAACAGTATCATATAGCACAGCATGATCGTTATAAGAAAAAACAGAGCCTTATCGGGGATAGCTTTAACAAGAAAAATAACAGCCTGTGCGGCTTTGAAAATGAGCGGTATCAGGATCCTGAACTGAACGGGTTTTAAGGCTTCGCCGTTCAATACGGCGTATATTCCGCCGCTTGATGCCGGTGAAAAAAAATCAGCCCGCGTTATGAATTTATGGTAATAAACATAACACAGTGTAAAGGATATCATCATATAATAAAGATGTATCAGTATTGAAGGGTAGTTGTCGTTCGGAAATTTTTTATTTAAGTATTTTATCAATATATATATTCCGCCTGTAGATTATTTTTTGCCTGTTACGTAATGCTGCGCGCCAATGGGCAGCCAGCCCAATGCTGTTTCAATGCTTCTGAATAACTTTGCCTGAAAGGGAAAAAACACGATAAATGAATCATCAAACACCCTTAATCCTGCGCCTTTGAACAGGCTCTTTATTTTAGGATGGTTAAGCAATACGGCGTCGCGGTCAAATTCACATCTTGCCACGGCAAGCCTTGTAAGCGGGTTCCATGGATTATGCTCAAACACTGCGGCTATGCCGCCGGGTTTTAAAACCCGGTACATTTCCCGCGAAAAATTTTCCCACATTCCGGGCGGCACATGATGCATTACGTTTATGGCAAAACACATATCAAAGGTATTATCTTCAAAGGGCAGCTTCGCGCCGTCATACATCTGATAATTCACTTCGGGATTATTTACTTTTGCTTTTTCAACAACGCCTTCTTCTACATCCACCCCGTAAAGCTGTTTTATCTCTGATTTCAGAAAGCGGTCAACAAGTCCAACCCCGCTGCCAATATCAAGAACTTTAACTTTATCCAGCGAACCAAAGTTTTTCCGGGCAAGCTTTAATAATAGCTCTGCTTTAATTTCAATAAAAAAATCTACGTCCTGACCTATAAAACCGATCGAATCATCAATTTCCGTCCTGTATGTTTCAACGTAGTCATCAAAACTTACCTGGCTTTCGGTTTTTGCCTGGTTATCAGTATTTATTTGCTGCTTTGTAATATCGTGATCCTTCTTCAAATTATGAGAAATGAAAAATTATGAATTATTTTATACCTGCTTTTGCTTAACTGCAGCCCATGGTTCTAACCCTGAGAATTTGAAACTGCTTAAAAATATTAAAAATAATGTAGTTATCATAGGTATAAGTTCCGTATAAACCCTGACTTCGGTAATATATGTTATGTAAATACCGAACAGGTAATACGGCACTATAGCCAGGTTCATATATACCTTTCTTTTATCGGGATACTTAAGCCACAGGCCCGTTACAAAAAGCAGTATTACAAATATGTACAACCCGCCAAAGTTAAGCGCCAGGTTTTTAAGCAGAATCCTGTTGCTGAATAACTCCTGAACTATCCTGATATTTTCATAATATCCAACTTCAAAACTATCACCCGGGTTATTGCGGAAAATATAATTCAGCAGCAGTTTATAACCTATAAAAATAACGCCTAAAATAAAAGTATTAACAATTACTTTTTTGGTGAACAGATTCCTATAGTTAAACAACAGGTATGCAAAAATAAGATAGCCGGCAGTTTCTTTATTAATAATTGCAATTACAAAAAATATAATGAAAGCTGTTGTCTTTTGATTCAGTATGTAATACAGCCCTATAGTAAAAAACAGGATTGCGGTAAAATCGTAATACTGAAAAGACTGGTTGAGTATTATATAGTTAAACAAAACCGGGTACAATATCACCGGCGCGATCCATAACAGGTATCTTCTGTTCTTAAAATAGCCGCAAAGTAATTTATAATAAACCACCTGAATTAACAGAACAGCAGCTACATTCCATGCATTATATAGATACTTACCGTAAACGGCGTGCAGCGGCCTGAAGAAATCGAATATCACCGGCATTAGCAGGCGGAACTGGTACGGCTTTGCCGTTTGAAATGATGCCACAGCGTTAAGACTGTTCGGCGCATTCCAGTCAGCCTGCGACACAATTTTTTTGTGGTACAAATAACATATTACGATAGATAAAATGAAGTAAAGCGCCAAAAATCCGTAGGGAATTTTGCTCGCTTCGCCCCTTTCATACCCCGAAAAATCTACGCTGCCGGGAGTGTAATCGTAATATTGAGATGGATTCATGCTATATTTGAATGTCATACCTGCCTAAGCAGATATGGCAAAATTACGGATTATAATAAATCGGCACACACCAGTGATTACCCGCAACCCAGTCGCTGTTGGACAATACAACATCATGTTTTAATATGCGGTGGCACTGCTCATCGTAAACCTTGCCTGTTGATTTTTCTATTGGATCAAACACTATATACTTATAATACCCTGATATCATGCCATCCGGCAGTTTAACACGATTACCATACTGCGGGTCAAGTGTTAAAGCATAATCATTTTTGAAATCAATTATATCTTTTAGTCTGTCAGTTTCAATAGCGCCGATTGCCGCCTGGAATTCCGTCATCCTGTAATTCAGCCCGCGCACAACATAATCAAACTTGCCGTAGTTGCGGAATTTTTTAGCATGCTCTATCACATCTTTATGTTTTGATACAAGCATACCGCCCTCGCCGGTTGTAACTGTCTTTGTGGCGTAAAAAGAATAGAATCCCGCATCACCCCACTCACCAGGATTTTTACCGTTCCACGATGCGCCGGCTGCATGCGCGCAATCTTCAAGCAGTATGATATTATTTTCTTTGCAGTATGCAGCAATTTTTTCTATTTCAAATGCTAAATGTCCCCCAATATGCACTACCCATATTGCAGCAGGTTTATACTTTTCAGCTTTGGCTTTCATGTCATCAAAGCTCATGCAAAGGTCAAATTTATTGCAGTCAACAAACTGCACTTCGGCTCCCGCCTGCAGGGTCGCAAGCGGAGTTGCCATAAATGTGTTTGATGGACACAGTACGGTTTTACCTTTCAGGTTGTAGAAATCCAAAGCTGCAAGCGCAGCGCCAGCCCAGCTTGAAAACGCGACTGAGCCGAGTTTATTCATCTCAGCCCACTTGTTTTCAAACAGCTCGGTGTAATAGCCTTCTGTCCATTTGTTAGATGCGACAATTTTATCAAATGCCTCATGCACCTTCGGCAAATCTCTTTTATCAAACCCAATTGAAAAATTCATAGTTTATAAATCATATAAGTTTAAAATATCGTTTATTGCTTTTGATGAATTTTTGACCGCCCACATTAACTTCATTCTAGATTCTTCAGCAACTTTTGCCATGTTTATTATTTTTGTTTTTTCCTTTTTTGATTTGGGAAATGGAATCATAATTTCATCCCGAAATATATTTTCCCTTACTTCTGGTTGTGATGCTGTTATTGAAAGATAATAAATTTGTTTTCTGAAGAATTCAGATTCAAATATACCCCATAGCAAATATCCAACATCCTTGTTTTCAGGTCTAATACCGATAAAACCGGTTGTTACTAATTGACCATCAAATTCCTTAGGGACAATTACGGTAGTTCCTCTTGAACTATTGTTTTTAGCAAAGATAACATCATTTTCTTTTACTAATAATCTTGCACGAGTTGGTAAGTTTTCAAAATAATCTTCTTTATACTTTGTAATTGTACCATCAACGGTAACGTCCCCAATTTCAAAATACTTAAAAATTCGTCCCTTCATACATATCTCATCGTTCTTCTTCAATTCCGGAATTATATTAAAATCCTTACCATATTTAATTTCAACAATTCCTTTTTCGTTGAACTCATGAATTTTTTTCTTAGAATCGCTAAGTTCTGGTGAATAATAAAATGCATCTAGGCGGTCTACGCATAGTTCTTCTGGTGAGATTGTAAAAATTTGAAGTGGACAACTTAAAGGTTCATCTTTGCTTTCATTGTGTATAACAATATTTTCAAGTTTCCCATCGCTTTTCCATTTTTCGTAATACTTTATTACTTCCCGTAGATTATTTCTTTCTGGTGTTGGATTTTTATGGTCATCGTGTCCGATATTATTTGTTATTGCCATAAAAATGTGCCCCTGCTCTTCGTTTTTCCTCTTTTTCCTTAAATGTAAAATAGATGTTTTAATGTTTGCTTCTGCTCCAAAAAAAGTATTGAACGGTAATGAAATAATTTGAATAATAATAAAGTTATCTAAAAGAAATTTTCTATATCTTTGACTTTTTTGTCCATTAATTACTGTATCATCAATAATAGTAAGCAACTGTCCAGTTTCTTCTTTTAATAAGTCTAAATATCTTTCAATAAACAAAACATTTGATTTCTCAGAAGATGATTTCGTAGTTTTGTCAAGGGTAACCATACTATATTGATCTAAAATTTCCTTTTCATTAGAGTCGTTACTATTGTATCTCATGCTAAAAGGCGGATTGGATAAAATTATATCAAATTTCAATCCTTTCCTGTTAAAAATACTTCTTAATTCTCTTAATCCATCCTCATCCTCGGGCAATATACCCGCTTCACTTTTCAGCTCTTTGTCTAAAGCATCTGCTTTAAAAATTTTACTACCACCATCGCCGTGTAAATACATATTTAATCTAGAAATTCTGGACATCTTAGGATTTGCTTCTATACCATAAATATGGTGATTTTTAGCTCTTTCAAGATATGCTTCTTTCTGTTTGTTTGTTAAATTATTTTTATTATTTACTTCTCTAATAAATTGAGCCATTGCATCAATTAAGAAGCCACCACTACCACAACATCCATCAAAAACATAGGGTATCTGTTCATCGAGTGGTTTTGTAGAATCTGTTGAAATTTTAATAGATGATGCTTCTACCATATAATGTACAATACCTCGTGGTGTAAAAAATTGTCCAAGGCCTTTTCCTCTTACTGTTGCATTTAAAAATGTTTCAAACATTCTTCCATTCAGGTCTTCATCAATACCGTACAAATCTAAGTGTTGTATTTTTTTTACCACTTCGTAAACGGTTGAAGCTTTCAGGTTTAATATCTCTCCTTTTTCAAAAACTCTTTTCTTCTTATTTTTTTCTATTTGAATTTCGAGATCTTCTTGGATTTGACGAAATAATATTCTATCAAAAGGATGCGGTTCAGCCTTTTTTAGAGAGTCAAGCCAATGAGTTGAGAAAATGAAATCCTCTAAACTAGCTTTTCTACCTTTGGCGATTAAATCATGTATTTTATTGTCTTCACGTATCTTAATAAACATAATCTTTGCAAATTCATAAAATGCATCAGTTGGACTAATTTTTTCTTTTTTCCATATTAAATCATGACATTCATTAAATGTCTTTAATAATTCCGACAATGTGGGTCGACGATATTCAAAAACACCTTTGGTAGCTTTCGCTTGCTCAAAAACAGAATATGACAACTTCGAACGTAATTCTATAAAGTTTTCGTTATATGGTATAAAGTCTTCAAACTTTAAAAAATATTCTGGTTGATTATTATCCCAAGGATACACAATGAAATAACTACCATTTGTTAATACGGTATATAATACTGGATTCTTATCTTTAAAGGCTTGGTTTAAATGTAAGGCATACGATGATACTTGATAATGATAATCTTCTAGCTTTTCGGTTGGAGCTTTTGCGTCTATGACCACAATTGGATCATTAGCAGAATCAAGTAAAACATAGTCTGGTTTGTATTTTTCTTTTAAGCTTCCTCTCCCAATAACTATTTCGCTTAATGACCTTTTTCTTTGAATTCTATCATCCTTATAGCCTAAAAGTGAAAGTAATCTTTCCACAAACAATGCCTCTACATCAGCTTCGTTTCTTATATCTTTTCTCTTACAAAATATATTTTGCATTGTCTAATTTGTTATATGAAATTTATTGTTAACTTCTCACCCAATCAGCTCTTCACTCGGATCAAAATAATGGTTGTAATAGACCTTCTGCTTCGGGTCCTTAATTTCCTTTGATTCAAGCTTATCCCATATTTCAGCAGCTGCGCTGCTTATGGAGTGCTTTACTGAAAAATCAAGCTCACTCTGTATTTTTTTAAATGACACCCTGTAATCGCGTGCATCAACGCTCTCGCCTTCAATGTTCACGGGAATATCCTTGCCGCTTGCTTCTTTAATTCCCTTGGCAACCAGTTTCGCAACATCTGCTATAACATAATTCTGCTCTTCTGAACCTACGTTATATATTCTGCCTGCTGATTGCTCAAGCTGCAAAACCCTCAGGTATGCTTCTGCTGCATCAGGCAGTGATAGTAGCGGACGCCACTGGTTACCGCCGAATACATTTATTCTGCCTTCGGTGTAGGCGGTCATCGTCATTGTATTTACAACCAGATCAAACCGCATACGGGGTGACCAGCCGTATAATGTTGACATACGCATAATAACGGGCTTAAAATTCCCATCGGCAATTCCCATAATGCTTTCTTCACTGGATATTTTTGTCTTCGCGTAAAGGCTCACGGGATTCAAGGGGGCCTCTTCATTAAGTATATCACTGCCAACTCCGTACACGCTGCAGGTTGAAGCATATATGAACTTACTAACTCCCGCAAGCTTTGCTGAAGAGGCAACAACCTGTGCTGCCAGAAAATTTGTTTCAACTGTCTGTTCGGGTCTGGCTTTGCTGGCTGGGTCACCCACAACAGCGGCAAGCAGTATAACACTGCCGGAGTCACGGATGGCAAGATTTACGGTTTCAATATTCCGTATATCACCTTCGATTATTTCAACCCTCTTATCTCCGGCATATTTTTCTACTGAACGCTTACCATATATAAAGCTGTCCAGTATCCTTACCTGGTATCCTTCGCTTAAAAGCCGGTCTGTTAAGACCGCCCCAAGATACCCCGCTCCGCCAATTACCAAAACTTTATTCATTTTTTTATTATACCCGCACCTGCGGGTATCTCGATTTCTAATTTACAAAATATCCTCGGGCAGAAGCCCTGCTCGGTGAAAAATTCAATTTTTCATTTTTCCACCGGAAAAACTGATCTTAAAATTCTTATTATATCTTGATAATTGTTATCTGATACTTGTTATTTGTTTTTTGTTATTTGAGAACCGTCTTCACATACTTCTCCATCGCTTCGCGGTATGTGAACTTCGGCTTCCAGCCAAGCATCCGCTCTGCCTTTTCACTCGAAATAAACCTGCCTTTATAATTACCCTTACGGTCTTCTATGAATTTCACCTTTGCTTTTTTACCAATTATTTCCTCGAGTGTGGTAACTATATCAATTACTTTTACTACTTCCCTGCCGTTAATATTGAAGATCTGGTTTTCTCCTTCGTTACTAAGACAGCTGACATTGCCTTCGGCAAGATCGCGTACGTAAATAAACTGCCGGGTCTGACTTCCCGTGCCATGTATGGTGATTTCTTCGCCTTTTAAGATCTTATCTATAAATATGGGTGTAACAGTTGCCGCTCTTGCGCGTTCACCAAATGGTATGCCGTAACGCATGATGGTATAATTTACACCGTAAAGATTTTTGTAATTCCTGCAGAACATCTCTGCGGCAATCTTTGACGATGTATATAAATGGTCCGGATTCTGCGCGTAAATGGTTTCTTCGGTTATCTGTGTATCATCATCGCCTTCCACGCTTCCGTAGATCCACTCTGTTGATGAAAGCAAAACTCTGCCAACATTATTCTCCCGCGCGGCTTCAAGCACATTTATTGTGGAGTTGGATGTATTCAGGTTTGATATTATCGGTTCATTAAAGAAAATATTCACATTAGCCTGCGCTGCCATATGATATATGGCATCAAATCCTTTTGATGCTTTACTGAACTTCGTTGTATCGTTAACATCGCCAACAATATTTTCGCATTTTTGCCCGTAAACGGGCGCTTCAAGGTCGTAAATAACCACTGTATGACCCTGTTCCATCAGCACATCAACAACATGCGAGCCTATGAATCCCGCCCCGCCCGTAACCAGTATTTTCATTTAATTGACCGAGAATTTTTATTTACAATCGCTAAAATAGCCATATCTTGAGGCATTTGAAATATAATTATTTTACGGATTTTATCTTCCTTCAACAATGTAGCTATTGTGTTTTTTTGTTCGACTCCTATGGAGTCGAAACACAAATGCAAACTCAAATCTATAAACGTTAGACTCCTACGGAGTCTGGATTCACGCTTAAAAAAACCCTTACCAAAACAACAAACTTACAAAAATTGCAACGCCCTTTCATCAACACTCATCTCTGACCGCAGAGCGGTCGCACGTTTATAACTGCTTCGTAAACAAACATTCTGACCCCGGAGGGGTCACACCTCCTTACCGCTCTTTGCGTTCTTTGCGGTTTATGTTTTTATGCTTCCTTACACTTCTTAAAATTATCCATGTATTCCGCTGCAAGAGCTCCCATCGAAAATTTCTTCATGGCAATTTCTTCGATTCCCTTTGAAAGCTTATCTACAATTGCAGGATCATTTATGACCTCATCCATTTTGGCGGCAAGCCCGGCGGGAGTATTATCAAATATCATACTGTCCCTGCCATCTGTAACATATTCCCTGAACCCCACAAGGTCACTGCATATTGCCGGCACTCCCTCACTGTAGCCAATAAGCAGCGGTCCGCATTGTGTAACCTGCCTGTAAGGCAGTATCAATACATCGTTGGCGGTATATATACCGTGTATTTTCCGGTAATCTATGAATTCATCATGTATGCTTGCGTTAACAATATTGCGTATTCTATCAAGTATTGCTTCTGTGTCGTATTTTATCCTGCCGTAAATATTCAGTTCAAAATCCATTCCCCTGTTCTGCAGAATTTCAGCAGCATCAAGCAGGGTTTCTATTCCTTTATATTTTTCCACTGACCCGAAGAAGAAAAACCGTACTTTTCGCGAAGTATTTGAGCTTACCGGTTTTTTTTCCGCAGGCTCGCCTGTTTCTTTATAATAGTTTATTATCGGCAGGCGGAAAACCGGCGGGTAAAAACCGTGCTGGCGCTTGAATATTTCTGCCTGTGTTTGGCTTGCAGCGCATATTTTCTTCAGGGCAAGCTTCATTGTCATCCTTACCGAAAACATCCCGTGCCTGTCTTTACTTTCAGGGTGCAAATCAACATCATGCATTACAACAAGGAATTTCTTCAGTAGTATACCCGCAAGCAAAACCTGGTAAACCGTCATGGTGTTAAACCATACAACATCGGGTTTCATTTTCCTTATCCGTAAAAGGAAAAATATCTCACTGATAAAGCTCAGGGGATTGCGAAAACGCCTGCGCTGAACATATTCCGCGCCGAACTTTTTGCACCAGCGGTCAATTTCAATAGTCGCTTCCTTTGCCTGCAGGAAAACCTTAAGCTCAATATGTTTTTTAAGCTCCTGCACAACAGTATAGCTGTGGTCAATATAGCTTTCGGAAGTTAAGTAAACTACTTTCAATTTGATATTTTAATTAACTACACTGAATAATTCAGAAATTTCTTCAGCCTTTAGGGTATTCATGCATGTTACGGTTTTATCACAGGTGTTTAAATAGCAGCACAAACAATCAACCTTACCTGAGTAAATTACTTTACCGTTCCCGAATACATCAAGCTCTGTGTTTGAAGTTGGCCCGACAATAACCACGGTGTACTTACCCAGTGCAGTCGCAATGTGAAAGCAAAGTGAATCAGAAGTGAAAATTTCCTGCGCAAGTGAAACGATGCAGATGAAATCTTCCATCGTGTTATCCGTTCCAAAGAAAATTATATTGTCTCTGTTCAGCTTCCTGAGCTCAGTGGAAATGTTATTATAGAAATCAACATCTTCATCACCTGCAATTATGCCAACGGCAGCTTCCGGGTGTCTCCCGCTTAATATTTCAACAAGCGAGGTGTATCCTGCAGCGGTCCATTTTTTGTACTGCCAGCGGTTTCCGCCGCCTAAGTTGATTAATATCAGCTTGTTAAAGGGTAATAACTTAAATCTTTCGTTCAGTTCAGCCGCGCGTTTCCGCTTTTCGGGAGGAAGGAAAATATAGGGCTCTGAGTTTTCGTATTCCAGATTGCATATTTCATGTATTATGAAATGGTATGTTTTCCGGTTCTGCTTTTTAACAGTATCATTCACGCCCATCAGGTACCATTCATTTGCTGCTTTGTTCAGCGGGTATGGTTTACCGTTCACAATGTAATACCCGTATGTTTGTTTTGCGTTTATCCTGTTCATAATTTCCGAGCTATCGGCACCGCTATCAAGATTTATAGCAATATCAAAAGTATCGTTATATACATGATCAAGTTCATCGGATGTAAAATAGATCTCATCAATCATATCGTTATCTTTTAAAACATCGTAAGAGCGTTCTTTGGTTATCCAGGTTATATTTGACTCAGTATATTTTTCCTTAAGGCTTGGCAGAATTGAAGTAGTGCGCAGTACGTCGCCTACCGCATCAAGCTTAATAATGATAATCTTTTTTTCGCCTTCGGTATCCTTATGCTCATCCGCTTCAGGAATTGGCGGATATGGTTCCGTAATGCTGCTGTCTTTTTCGTAATAATTGCAGCTCCCGCAGAAGACACCATGCTCCTTATTAGGCTTGCATGGTCTGTCTCCGTAAAAATGCAGACAATCGAAATGTATTACAGGAAGCTCTATCATTGAAGTTAAAATTGTGCTGATATTAAAAGGATTTTGGCAGCATTAACAAGACTGCCACGGGCGATAAATCTCCCTCGCAGAAAACAGATATTTTTTCTAAATATTCTTCGTCTCTTCCACAATAAATGTCGGGCGCTTTCTTGTCGCGTCAAAATTACGCCACAGGTACTCACCCACAATGCCAATACTCAGCAATATCAAACCCCCCGTAACAAATATCGCGGCTATTAAAGCGGGAATTCCAAAGAGCGGCGCATCAAGCAATATTTTGCGAAGAATAACATACAGTGCCAGCAGGAATGCCGGAACCCATGTCAGCATTCCAATGAACGATGCAATTCTTAACGGGCGCGCTGAAAATCCGAAGAATGTATCGAATGCAAGTTTCAGCCTTTTAAAGAACGACCATCTTGATTTCCCGTGCTTGCGCTCCCGGCGGTGATAATTCAGAAAACGTCTGCCGAATCCGAGCCAGATTATCTGCACGGTTAAATGAGAATTCTTTTCGTCCATATCAACAAGTATTTTAGCCTGCTGTTTATTTATCATACACAGGTCAAACCCTGTTTTGGGATACTCGGGCAGAACCAGCGCGCGGAAAATCTTGTAGAACGCCGCTGAAAACAATTTTGAAAGGAACGGGTCCGAGCGGCTTTGCCTTACGCAAAGAACAAGATCGCGTTTATTGCCAAGCACCCATTCATCATACATTTGTGGTATAAGCTCCGGCGGGTCCTGCAGGTCTGCTGCAAGAAACACCACCGCATCGCCTGTCGCAAAATTCATCCCTGAAAGTATCGCCACATACGCCCCGTGGTTTTTTGAAAGCTTCACAAGTTTTACTTTCGGGTCACGGGCCGCTATTTCCTGCATTACGCGGTATGACTCATCCTTTGAGCCGTCATCCACAAAAATTATCTCGTAATCGAATTTAGCTGAATGCCCGCCCAGTACGCTGCTAAGCGTGGCGTGGGTCTCGCTCAGTACATCTGCATTATAATAAACCGGAATTACAACGGAAATTTTATCCAAACCCGATATCTTATTTTAAAATTTATGTTTTTGCGTAATTTTGCAATTAATAATAAATATTTTTTTATTTATATTAAATCCTATAAAAATTGTTAAAAATCCGCTATTTATAACCATAAACTGCTGATAAATTAACCTGCGTTTTTGAGTAAAAATGAGTAAATCCGGATATCCTGTGTGTCACCTGCTGTACGAAGAGTATCCCCGCGACCCAAGGGTGAGAAGGTATGTAAACGCGCTGAACGAAAAAGGCGAAAAATGCATTGTGGTATGCAGCAAAAAAAAGAATGACTCTTACTTTGAGAACATAAACGGAAACCTGATATACCGCCTGCCGGTCTCCAAAAAACGCGGCAGCTTTTTATTAACACTAATTGAATACCTGCTCTTTGCGTGGATGGCGTCCTTTTTGCTTTTGTACCTGCAGATCAAATACCGGTTTAAGATTGTTCACACACATACACTGCCTGACTTCCTCATCTTTGCCGCGCTGTGGAATAAGATATTCGGCGTGAAGCTGATTCTTGACCTGCATGAGATATTTCCTGAGCTATATATGGCGCGAACCGGCGCGGCGCATGATTCATTTAAGGTCAGGCTGCTTAAATTCGCCGAAAAATATTCAATCAAGCTTGCTGATGTTGTCATTACCATTCACGATAATGCGAAAGATATTTTTGTTAACCGCAACAAACTGAGCGATGAAAAAATATCGGTAGTTATGAATTCAGTTGACCCGCGTGAGTTTCCGCACCCGGCCGCGCCGGTTGAAAACGAATTCGTAATTATATACAACGGTACAATTGTAAAACTGCTGAACCTTACAATGATAGTTGAAGCCCTCGCAAAACTGAAGAGTGAATTGCCGGAAAATGATTTCGGCAGAATTGTATTCCGGCTTTATGGCGATGGTCCCGCGCTGGAAGAAATACTGGCAGCCGCAAAATCACGGGGAGTGGCTGATAAAGTTCAGTATATGGGATACCTTCAACCTGCAGATATGCGAAGGGAAGTGCTGAAAACGGGAGTGCTTATATTGCCGCCAATTAAAAATATATACAGTGATCTTTTTTATACTATCAAGCTCATTGAGACCATTTATCTCGGAATCCCCGTAATAGCTACCAGGCTGAATACATACCTGCGTTATTACAGCGAAGACTCGCTGTTCTATTTTAACTCTGGTAATGCAGGCGAGCTTGCCGAAAGAATAAAAGAAGTGTTCTACAATAAAGAAATGGTGAAAAGTAAAACCGCAAATGCGCGGGCTGATTACGATAAGCTGAGCTGGGAAATAATGAGAGACAGGTATTTGAAGATTGTGGAAAAGTTGATAGCGTAGATATATTATGGAATTAAATTGCTATCGAAAAGATAAAGCAACCTGAAAGAGAACTGAAACTTAAATGTACGAGATAACTGAAACAAATGATTTTGAAAGCATCTATTGGCACGATAGTATGCTAATATCAATTGAGTTTGACGTTTTAAAAAACAGTGTTTCTTTCTGTATAGATTTAAATATCAGTAACGTTCAGAATAATATTTCTTATCAGCCCTGTGTTGCAACGTTTAACAATGTATCGAATTTCAGATTGAATCTGGAATGGGAAAGTGCATGTGTCGGTCCGGAAATTGCATTCATAGAACGAGAGCTTATTGAAAAGCCTAAACACTTTATCGACAACCTGGATTTTTACTGTTATACGCTTCACTTCCTGGATCCTGCAATTGGAAAAATTGAATTGCCATTAGTCACAGAATTCAAACTGGCTACATTATCGGAACCAATTGTTTTTGAAGGCGAAGAAGACTATTTTAAAAAGAGGGCTGAAGTAATGAAAAATTACTTAATCAATCACACTAAGTAAACTTATGCTTTACGCCTCCGTTGGGGGAATTCATGATTAATGATTTATAGATAAAAATGAGACCGTCCGGCTTTCGCCGGACGGTCGGGGGAATGGAGAAGAACAACAACATGAAGAAAAAACTGAGGTACTAAAATACTGTGGTACTATATAGGTGGAAAACTTATTTGATCAGGATCATCTTTTTACTTTCGGTATTCTTAATTCCGTCCCTGCCTGAAGCCTCAAGCCTGTAAATATAAACTCCGCTTCCAAGATCCTGTCCGTCGAAATCAAAATTGTAATAACCCGCCTGCATATCTTTATCAGCAAGTACAGCAACCTGTTTGCCGGTAATATCAAAAATTTTAAGCGATACATAACCGGGGTTTGCAATGCTGAACCCTATTTTTGTTTTGGGGTTGAACGGGTTTGGATAGTTCTGTTCCAGCTTAAAGCCCAGCGGTGTATTGTTATTTTCAATCCCTGTCAGGTTTCTTTGTGGAGAGTATCTCACAATATTATTGCTTTCAACCCCGGAAGCGCTGTAGAAATCACCGTTAATGATAAGATCATTATCAAAAACTTCAAGTGCCCTTGGCCTCAGGTCAACTCCGTACTCAACGCTGCACCAGTTTGCGCCGTTGAACCTGGCAAGCTTATTGGCAATTACGCCGTTTATTTTACTGAAGTGTCCCGCTATATATAGTTCGTCATTGCATACCTTCATCGAACTAATATAGCCTCTGGATGTATTACAGAAAGCTCCATCCGCGCCAGCGCCAATTGGCCGCCATGAAATACCATTATACTTTGCAATATTATAACAGAAATCGTCTCCCATTTTTATATATGAACCGCCCGCGTATAGCTCATCGTTATATACCGCCAGTGAATAGATCGTTTTTTCTCCGCCTGCTACGCCTGTGCCTACGGGATTCCATTTGTATCCGTCCCATTTAGCGATTCCGCCTGCAGGGATACCGCTTGCGAAGTTGAAGTTTCCTGCGGCATAAAGCTCGCCGCGGTAATTACAGAATGCGTAAACGGTCCCGTTCATTCCTGTACTCATAGCCGTCCATTTGGTGCCATCCCATCTTGCGACAGCTGAAATGATATCATTGCCTGAGGATGTAAACCACCCGCCTGCAATTAATTCGCCGTTGAACTCAAACAAAGTATTTACAACATTATTAAAACCTTCGCCAACAGATAGCCACTGGCTTCCGTTCCACTTTGCAATATGGTTAACCGGCACACTGCCTGCTGTATCAAAATATCCCGCCGCGTAAAGCTCACCGTTAAATGAAAGAAGTCCCAGCGGTTCATGGTTCAGCCCGCTTCCAAGCGGTGACCATGTGCTGCCGTTCCATTTGGCTATGCAGCTTGCGGCATTGCCGCCTGCAAGATTGAAGTAACCGCCGTTTATCAGGTCCCCGTTGTGGATTGTCATAGCGGTTGAAAAATGCTCTGCGTAAAATTCCATACCCGCATTGCTGTACCAATACTGCGTACCCGTGCCAAGAGGTGTAAACCTTGATGGCAGCGGGTTATCAAACGCGCTCCACTCAGGGTCACATGTATCCACCGATGGCATGTAGCCAAGCATCATGTGAGATATCCCGCAGGTTGAGCTTCCTGGGTAGGATCTATCAGAATAGAAATATGTCAAAGAGTCTCTTGCGACCTGACCCCCGCCTTCATTGAAGCCGTAATTCAATATACAGTTTGTATTTACGTGTATTTTAATTTCAGCAATTGAACCGTTGAACCACAGTGAAGAAAGATTAACTGTTTGCGGACCGTACTGTGCGAAAAATCCCACGTTACCAACAGAAAAAGCGCAATTATCTTCCATAGTGCTGTATGAAAAATTATTATATGTATTGGTAAGTATTCCGTCAACATAAGTTTTGAGGCTTTGTGAGGCTTTATTATATTTTATTTCATATTCATGCCAGCTTGTATCGGCGCCAAGCTGATAAATCCTCTTCCATGAATTATTGATATAAATGCTGATGTAGCCTGATTCATTTGTGTTATATCCAACCATCCATCCGGCTGAGCGGTACTTGCCAAATATGTACATCGCCTTGTAGGGAACCGCTATTTTCATGTTTGTGTGAATTGAAAAACTATCCGTATTTCCGGCGGGGAATTCAAGCTGGTTAAGATCATCTGAACGCAGGAAATCGCCCTTGCCGTCGAAAGTTAAATACCCGTCAACGTATGGTGATGGAGGAATATTGGAGTTGAGCGAAGGATCGCAGCCAACCTGCGCACCGGCATCAACTGTTATAATTGTTATCAGAAATAAAAATATAAAGGTTTTCATCTATTAGACTCCTTGTTTCTTCCCTCGAATATTACGGTATAATGATTCATTTAATATAGCTTATATCGTTAATTATTCCCCGTTTCAAAAATAGGGTATATGGTTAGCGAATACTATACCGTAATTATGGTAGATGTGGCAATTTATTGCCTAAATAGCTGTATTTATATTATATTATTTCTAACGTAAAGGCATTAAGTGCTGTGCTGAATAAGCACATGCTATACTTTGATGTCCAGTTCAATTGGGCAGTGATCACTTCCCATTACTTTGGGGTGAATTTTGGCGTCAGTAACCATGGAGCGCATTTCTTTTGTTATCATAAAATAATCTATCCTCCAGCCAACATTGCGCTCACGCGCGCGTGTAATCTGATCCCAATAAGTATACTGTTCCGGTTTCTGGTTGTATTCCCTGAATATATCTATATATCCCATATTAATAATGGTATCTATCCAGGCGCGTTCTTCCGGCAGGAATCCCGTATTCTTTGAATTTTCTTTCGGGCGGGCAAGATCAATTTCCTTATGCGCGGTATTATAGTCACCGCATATAATAATATTTTTCTGCTTCTTGCGTTTTTTTTCTACGTTAAAAAATAGTTCATTATAGAAATCGAGTTTATATTTTACTCTCTCGGGTCCCCTGCCCCCGTTTGGAAAGTAAACATTATATATAGAAAAATCCTTAAAATCAGTTTGCAGCACGCGTCCTTCGTTATCGAAATAGGGATTACCGAGACCTTTTTTAAAATCAACCGGGGCAATTTTGGAATACGTGGCTACGCCTGAATACCCCTTTTTTTCGGCTGAAAAGAATTCGCTCCAGCATCCGCAGTATTTCTTCACTTCGTCATCAAGCTGATCCGGCTGCGCCTTGGTTTCCTGCAGGCATAATATATCAGGAGAGGTTTTTTTGAACCACTTCGGGAAATCTTTTTTCCATATTGCTCTAATACCGTTAACATTCCAGCAGAATATTTTGATCTCTTTTTTTGCCATTTGATCCATACCCGCGAAAGCGGGTATCCAATTAACTTATTTGTAATTATTTTTACACTTAAAGCGCTAAATTAATTGTTTGCGTTCAAAATTCATAGATTAAAATTTTGGTAAAGTATGCAAAGTATATTTATGAATAAGGGCAAAAAGCCCGGCGAAGCTGAACTGAAAACGGCATTAAGTAAAACATTCCCTTACTGGAAAACCCTCGAAGAATTTACACTAAAAACTGAGCCTGCAGCTAAAGGTGATTGGTATTTTTCAGGTGCAAAGTTCGGGTGGAGCTATCGCATCAGTGATAAAAAGCGCGTAATAATATACCTCCTGCCGCGTGATGGATTTTTCAAGGCTGCGTTTGTTTTTGGAAGAAAAGCGTATGAGGAGATTATGGCAAGTGATATATCAGATGAAATTAAAAATGAACTGAAAGCAGCAAAACCGTACGCCGAAGGCAGGGGCATAAGACTTGAAGTAAAAAGTAAAACTATGGTTAGCAATATAAGGAAGCTGGTGAAAATTAAGATTGAAAATTAAAATTGAAAATTAACTATTTCTACATAGCTTATGATGTACAAATCGGTAAAGACTTATCTGCGAAATTTGTGTAATTAGTGTAATTAGTGTCTGCTTTAATATCCTTAACGTTTCGAAAATCCCCGTTTAATACCCTTAAATCCAACATCAAAAAAATTATTAATCAAATCTTCCTGTTCATCGGCAGATTTCTTTTCCATGATTGCCTCGTATGTCAGCAGCAGACCCTGCCATCCTGAATCGTGTAAATGCGCGCCTTCGGGAAGCTCGAGTGTATTCATCTTCCGCAATTCGGGATAAATTGTCATATATACATAAGGCAGCTCATACATTTCGTCACCGTTAGAGACACCTATTCCCATAAATTCATCAATTTCATCTATCTTGCGCCCGCTGAACCACTTGAAGGCATTATCAAAGTGATGCGGCCAAAGGCAAACTTGAGACTTAATGCCATCATTGAAAGGGATGTCCTTATGGAAAGCATTAAGCAACTCAGAAAAATTCACAAATTGCAGCAGGAATTCCTGCGCTGCTTCGGGATCAATTTCAATTTTGCGCTCATTGTCAAACTCACCTGCCGTTACGTTGGGAGTTATACCAAAATCCGCTTTCAATACATCAAGCACTTCAGCGCAAAGTTCGTTCAGAGTTTTACCTGTTACCGTAACCGATGCATATCGGTTTTTATTATCCGCAATCTCAACGGCAAGTATTTCAGCGTTGAAGCCAATTTCAAGTTCATTTAATGCACTCATAGGGGGCGTGCAGAATCCTTTGCTTACAATGCTCAGCCATATATTATCATTCTTTGCAATTGGCTGTACCAGCGCTTCGCGCAGTCTGCCAACAAGCTCCGCAACGGAGTGGATCCTCCGCCTGGTCTTAATATACTGCTGTTCCTGTAATTCAGGGAAAACTGTCATCTATTTTATTCCTTCTATTCTGTCTTTAAATACATTTACCAACTTATAGTCCTGATTTAGTTTCATTATATCTTCCCATAAAGAAGAACATATTCTATATAGTTCTTTTAAACTAACGTTTCCTATTTTAATGTGTATGACCTTTGGTGGCGGGTTTGAAATAATTATTCTGTTTGAAAAATCGGAGTCTTTTGAAATAATTGTTAGATTTTTTCGTTTCGCATACTCCCATACTTCTTCATCTTTCATTTCATCATTAATATCTTTAAGGTGTTCAAATTCATCGGAATTCCAGAAAGAAAAATAATAGGGGAGGTTAACATCAACCAAGAACTTTGCCATTACGCTGTTTCTTCTTTGATAATATATTGCCTGTCAAGAATATTGGCGGCAAATTTAAGACATGCCTCTATATCTTCGGGCACTAACGAAGGAAATTGTTTTAAAATATTTTCTTTACTGTCTCCGGATGCAAGGTATTCAAGAATACTTTGAACGGTTATTCGCTTCCCATTTAAGACGGGCTTGCCGTTACAGATATTATCATCTATTATTATTCTATTCGCTAACTTCGTCATAATTTTAAATATACATAAATTTTATACATAGAAAAATTGAAAAGTATGTTTATCAGCTAAAATAAACTATTTTCAATAAATTAAAATGTGTCGGATACACATCCAACAGCAACTAAATTCCATAACCTGCATCCTGTAACCTGTAACCAACTCATCTCACCACAGGCATTCCTGCTGATTTCCAGTGTTCAATTCCGCCCTTCAGATTATACACCTGCTCAAAGCCCATACTTTTCATTTGCTTCACCGCGCCAACGCTTCTTGAGCCTGTTGCACAGTATACTAAATATGGTTTCTTTTTATCAAGTTTTTCAAGATACGCCTTAAATCCGCTTGAAGTATAGCTCATATTCTGTGCGCCTTTTATCTTATCCCCGCCGAACTCAAACGCGCTGCGCACGTCAAGTATCACCGCATCCGGTTCTTTTGCAAGCTCACTGAATTTTTCGGGGGTAACGTCTTCAGCCGTACTTTTGGGACCGCTTAAGAAGAACATATACACAAAAACCAAAACTGCCACTACAGCTATTGCTATTATTACTTTATTGTTCATCAATATTAATAAAATTGAACGCTACTATTACTTAAATGAAATCTATTTTGTTTGTTTTAACCTCCGAAGGACTCCTTTGGAGAGGGTGAGGTTATCATTTCTTCGCCATCAAATTAAGCGCGCTGCCCACTTTAAACCAGTCTATCTGCTGTTTATTCATCGTATGATTCAGCAGAACGGTTTCAATTGTTCCGTCTGAGTGCTTCAGCGTCATTGTAACCTGGCCGCCGGGTTCAATACCTTTTACATCAAGGTCTATCATATCATCTTCCTTTATCCTGTCATAATCAGCCGGATCCGCAAAAGTTAAAGGCAGCATACCCTGTTTCTTTAAATTGGTCTCATGTATCCTTGCAAATGATTTAACAATGATGGCCTTACCGCCCAGATGGCGCGGCTCCATTGCCGCATGCTCACGGGATGAACCTTCACCGTAATTTTCTTCGCCAACTACTACCCAGGGAATTCCCTGAGCTTTATATTCTCTTGCAACATTTGGTACTTCATCATAGTTTCCTGTGAGCAGGTTCTTTACATAATTGGTTTTATCGTTAAACCAGTTTACAGCACCAATGAACATATTATTTGAAATGTTATCCAAATGCCCTCTGAACCTTAACCACGGACCCGCCATCGAAATATGATCGGTGGTACACTTTCCCTTAGCCTTTAACAGAAGGTGCATGTTCCTGTAATCCTTTTCAAAATCAGGGTGTACAAACGGGAAAAGTCTCTGTAAACGTTTGCTGTTCGGATCAATTTCAACTTGCACCGCTGAGCCATCGGCAGCCGGGGCAACATATCCGTTTACACCTTTTAAATAACCATGTTTTGGAAGTTCATCGCCTTTGGGTTCGGCAAGTTTTACATCTTCGCCTTTGCTGTTCTTTAATGTATCGGTTAAAGGATTGAACGTAAGCTTACCCGCAAAGGCAAGCGCCGTTACAATTTCAGGCGATGCGACAAAAGCGTTTGTTGCCGGATTACCGTCATTACGCTTGGAAAAATTCCTGTTATACGACGTTATAATTGAGTTCTTCTCGCCCTCTTTAACATCATGGCGTTTCCATTGACCAATACACGGACCGCATGCGTTGGCAAGTACCAGCCCGCCTACTTTTTCAAATATCTCCAATTGACCGTCACGCTCAATTGTTGCGCGGATCTGCTCGCTGCCCGGCGTTATTGTAAATTCTGATTTCACCTTAAGCCCCATATCCAGTGCCTGTTTGGCAACTGATGCGGAGCGCTCCATATCTTCGTACGATGAATTTGTACAGCTGCCGATTAGCGCGACTTTAAGCTCTTCGGGGTACTCTTTATCCTTAACGGCCTGTTTGAATACAGAGATCGGCCACGCAAGATCAGGTGTGAACGGACCGTTTATGTGCGGCTCCAGCTCGCTTAAATTAATTTCAATTACCTGGTCATAATATTTTTCGCTGCCTTCATCAGGTCTGAGGTAATCCGCAATTTCGTTGGCAAGCTTACCAACTTCTTCGCGCTCTGTTGCAGCCAGGTATTCATACATTTTTTTATCATATGCAAACAGTGATGTTGTCGCGCCTATTTCGGCGCCCATATTACATATGGTACCTTTGCCTGTGCATGAAATATTATCAGCGCCTTCGCCGAAGTATTCAACAATGGCGCCTGTGCCGCCTTTTACTGTGAGTATTCCTGCGACTTTAAGTATCACATCCTTTGGTGAGGTCCACCCGCTTAATTTACCGGTTAACTTTACACCTATAAGTTTGGGGAATTTTAACTCCCACGGCATACCCGCCATTACGTCAACTGCATCTGCGCCGCCTACGCCAATTGCTATCATTCCAAGTCCGCCTGCGTTTGGTGTATGCGAATCAGTACCGATCATCATACCGCCCGGGAACGCGTAATTTTCCAGCACAACCTGGTGAATTATTCCCGCGCCCGGTTTCCAGAAGCCGATGCCGTATTTATTTGATACACTTGCAAGAAAATCATAAACTTCCTTATTCTCGTTTTCCGCGTTAAGCAGATCTTTTGCCGAGCCTACTTCAGCCTGAATCAAATGATCGCAGTGTACGGTTGAAGGCACTGCAACTTTAGGGATGCCCGCTGACATGAACTGCAGCAGCGCCATCTGCGCGGTTGCATCCTGCATCGCGACCCTATCGGGCGCAAACTCAACAAAATCCTTGCCGCCTGTATAAGGCGTTACCGTTTCATTCCATAAATGCGCGTAAAGAATTTTTTCCGCATAGGTCATTGGCCTGCCTAAAACTTTTTTTGCAGCATCAACTTTTCCTTTGAATCCTGAATACACTTTTTTGATCAGATCTAAATCAAACATTTAATTAAACTCCTATATTATTCTGGTTCTGGTTTTATTTTTAGTTATAGTTATAAACTTGTTTTCTTCGGAGCTTAGTGCAGATACGACCGCTTTAATTAACTGAGCTTCAATTTCAAAATACTCCCGTACATTATGGTATCTCAAAAAAATAACTGAAAATCCATCCATCCTGTGAGCAAAAACCCATTCACCAAAATCGCTGTCTTCTGTTATTAATATCCCGCTTGATGTTTTTGCAATGTTGATATTTGCGGATCGCTTATTCCTTTGTGAGATTCCTTAATTGAGAGAACTTCATATCCAAGTGAACGCAATTTTCTAATCAACTTGAAATCTATATTTTCATCCGCTATGATCATTTAACCGGTTCAACGGTTTCTTCTTCAGATACAACATATGCAGCATATTCAATTGCTGCATAAATATCTTCTTTTGTTATCTGATCATAAGAACTCAGAATTTCATCAACAGTAAATCCTCCTGCAAGTTTTTTCAGGATAAGTTCAACCGTTATTCTGGTTCCTTTGATTACAGGCTTACCAAGCATAACTTCGTAATTACTTTCGATTCTTTCCTTATAGCTCATATGATTTATGTTAATTTGTAAAACTAATATTTTCCCGTTTAAGCAGCTCCATCCCTTTGAACTTAAGCAAAAGCTGCGCATCGGTAACAACATCTTTCATGCAATAATTCTTTATGCGTTCAAGGTCCTTATCTATCCAGTAAGTACTCCAGACCTGGCTGCCGTCAATATCATCCTTTGGTGATTCAATCCCGAATACCGCAGCAAGAAGGTTAAGGGATGTATAACTTTTGTAATCGCCGAACTTCCACATATCCATAGTATCAATCAACTGAACCTCCCATGGCTTTTTGCCGGCATTATCAAGCAGGTAGGGAATCGGCAGTCCGTTAATCAGGCACCTGCGAGCAATGTAGGGAAAGTCAAATTCCTTGCTGTTATGCCCGCATAACAAATGTTCATCGGTACTGAAACTTTTGTTCAGCGTTTCACTGAACTCTTCAAGCAGCTTTTTTTCATCATCACCGTAGAATGCCTTCACTTTAAACTGAAGACCCGTACCGTTCTCAAAAAAATATCCGGCACAGATGCAGATTATCTTCCCGAACTCCGCATAAATGCCCGCCCTTTGATAAAGCCCGTCGGGGGTGAGTCCCTCTTTGATATCACGCGCCATTTTTTTCTTCCACAGCTCTTTCCACTCATCCGCCAGCTCCCCGTATGCGGCGTACTGCGGTACCGTTTCAATATCAAGCACAAGTATGTTCTTCAGGTTTATTCTATCAAGCATAATCTATGATAATTGAAAATTTCCATTTACAATACCTGGAACTGTAATATCTTCATCCAGTTCTTCCCACCTTAATGCATAACCATCAAGCCTTAATTCAACTTTTCCAAGTTGTTCCTCTGTAGCATCCTTTAAGATCTTAAATCTATCTGCAGGAAAACCAATAATTCTCCTGTCGGTAAGTTCTATAAATATTATTTTTCCTTCAACCCATACTCTAACTGCGGCAGGTTCTACTTCTATATGTTTATCTATTACTGTGGAATTCATAATATTTCTCCTTTAAAAGCTCTAAATTTTCAAAAACCAACTTTTCAATTTCTCTTATTACCTTGGGAGCCAGACCTTTGTTTCGGGATAGTCTTACGGGGTCAAGCCAGAACTTACACTCTCCATCTGGTGTACTAACGTGTATATGGGCAGGTTCATTTAACTCATCCGAATAAAAATGAAATCTGAAAGATCTGATTCGTAATACTGTTGGCATTAATTTTTCTGAATTTTGAATTACTTTTCAAAAACAATTTATTATATGATTCACCTTCGCCCTGCCATTTTCTATCATAATTGCCGCTATATCAAATCGTTTTTCATAATCATCGTACTCGGGATTCAGCATAATATATCCCTGGGCTGAGTGTATCATCTGCTGCATTTTTCTTTCGGTCACCGATTCTTCCGGCTCGCCGAACTTTTTACTGCGCCGGGTCTTAACTTCAACAAACACTATTATCTTTTTAGAATCATCCTTAAATATCAGGTCAGTTTCGGCGCGCTCATACCTGAAGCCCTGCTCAACAAATTCAAATCCAAGTGACTCAAAATGTTCCTTTGCGATAGCTTCGCCGGTCTTACCCAGATCTGTAAGCGTACCCACGGCTTAAAAAAGTTCTCCTTGCACGGCTTTCAGCTTAAACGATCTTCTGTGAATTTCCGTGTAGCCAAACTCTATTATTTCTTCTATGTGATCCTGTGTGCCGTAACCCTTGTGGTGAGAGAATGAATAATTGGGAAACCTGTTCTCATACTCGCACATTATTCTGTCACGGGTAACCTTGGCAATAATTGATGCCGCGGCTACCGAAAAACTTTTTTCATCAGCCTTAATTACGTTGCGCACTTCAGCTACCGGGTTAAAATAAAAATTCCCGTCTGCAATAATTACACCGGGAAGTTCCTTTAACCTGCTGATAGCCAAATTCATAGCTTCTTTGGTGGCATTCAGAATATTCAGCTCATCAATCTGCCGGTTATCAATAATTCCAACACCCCAGCTTAGAGCCTGCGATGTAATTTCTTCGTAAAGCTCTTCCCTGCGTTTGCGGGTGACTTTTTTTGAATCATACACGCCTTCAATGTATACATCATCACTGAAGATAACCGCAGCCGCAACAACGGGTCCGGCAATGGGTCCCCGCCCGGCTTCATCAACCCCGCACAGCAAACCTTTACCTTCACGCCTGATTATAGTATCGTACTCTATTATTCCCCGGGTTCTGATGGATGGTGTTTTTGCCATTTTTTGGTAAAAGCCGCCTTAATATTTTTGCTCCTGCGGCATTTATGAAGTGCTTTTTTGCGTAAAACCTGAATTTATGAGTTTTACTTTGAATTTAAAATTCAAAAAGTTATCTTATAGAGTTGATCTTTAATGGTTTTTCTGTTTTTTCCGGCCTTTTAAAAATTAGCGTTAAGAAATTATTCGAGTGAGCGTTAGCAAGAAAAACTGTTTGAGTCACGCTGAAAGCGGGACGAGTTTTTTTCTTGCAGCGAAGCGAGAATAATTTTAGCTAATTTTTAAACAGCCTTGATTTTTTTGGTTCTTTTTGTATCAAGACAAAAAGAACATTATTGTTTGTAAATTGATAATAAAACCACGAGTTAATCAAATTTTTTTGCTAAACAATATTTTCAATAACCTCCTCAATTTCATCCTGCCAAACACCTGTTTGGCGTGTGATGAGGTTATGGATCCTGATGAAAGCTACCTTTGCAAAACGTGTAAAGGCAGGCTTGAGCCGTACAGCGAAACCCATCCCTGGCAGGCGGAACATGTTGCGGATGGTACAATTGATGGTTCGTTCAGCGTTTATTGGTTTCGTGAAGGTACTGCGATTCAGCCGCTCTTCCATGCGCTGAAATACCAGAAAATAAAAAGAGCGGGTTTAATGCTGGGAGAAGAGATCGGCAAGCTGGCCGCTGCAAAAAAATTAAATGATATTGATCTCATTATTCCCGTACCTTTGCACAAAGCAAGATACAGGGATAGAACATACAATCAAAGCGAATACATTGCGCGGGGCATCAGTAACATCATGAAAACCGAAGTAATAAATGATGCCGTTATCCGCTCCCGCTTCACACCAACGCAGACTCGGCTAAGCAAAGCCGAAAGGAAAATTAATGTTTCGGGCGCATTCACCGTTAATGAAAAATACGCCGGTATACTGAACGGAAAAAATATTCTGCTGACTGATGATATTATCACCACAGGAGCTACAATACTTGAATGCGCCGGGGCGCTTAAGAAAGCAGGCACGGGGAGGCTTTATATTTGCTCTGCAGCCTACGCGGAACTGAAAATTAATGTTGTGTAGATGCTTCTTTGTTTCACTTGATTTTTTTCTTCCCCCGATCCGCCGTGGCAGACCCGTTTGTCCAAAGGTCTCCTTCGGGGGGAAAGGTTCCTGAGGTTTCTTTGCAATAGAGCCTTTTTTTTCTTTTCGTTATATTTGTAGAACTACTAATTAAATTACATTAATGAAATACTTATTACTGATTCTTATAGCTGTGTTTTTCATTTCTTCCTGCGGCAAGAAGACCGAAAATTCATCCACAGAGCAAAAACAATCAACCACAGACCCCAAAACAACAGAAAGCAGCGATATCAAATTTTCCGATAAATCATTCCTGAAATCATATAACAACTGCACGCCAAACGATACATGCACATATTTTAAAGTTGATTATATAGAAGCGGTTTCGGGGAATAACAAAGATAAAGTTAACAAACTTATTACTAACATAATTAACAGCGGCGTTACTTTTGGTGATACTGTACCATCCACAATGCAGGCAGCGGCTGATTCATTTATGGCTCAGTATATTTCATTCCGTAAAGATGTTCCCGAATCCGATCAATACTGGTATTTAGAGCTTTCTGTATCGGCAAATCTTGACCACCCGAAGATGATCAATCTGGCGGCTGGAAATTCATCATTCATGGGAGGCGCCCATCCAAACAGCTATCTTGAATATTATAATATCAGCAGGGAAACGGGCGATACAATTTCGCTGGGTAATTTATTTATCCCGGGATTTGAAAAGAAACTTAACGAACTGATTGATGCTGCATTCCGCAAGGCCAACAACCTTAAGCCAGGCGATAATCTTGCCGATAAAGGCGGTTTGTTTGATAACAAGATCACATTTAATTATAACTGGCTTGTCAATAAAGACGGCAGCCTGACTTTCTATTATAACCCGTATGAAATTGCTCCGTATGCCGCAGGACCTATTGAAGTTACATTAACAAAGGCAGATATTACGCCGCTGCTGGCGCCAGACAGTCCTTTAAAATGATCTGCATCCGGAATTCATAATAAAAAAAGGAGGCCGTTAGAGCCTCCTTTTTCTATGGCTTCAAACACTCTTCATTTAAATTTTTTGTCATAGCCGCTTTTCTTAAGGAACGCTTCAAAGTCCTGAACTTCTATGATATCTTTTACTGCCTGCTTTTTATCTTCTGCGTTTTCATAATATGATTCGCATATTTTATAACCGATAAAATATCCCAGGTCGCTTGGCCTGCCAATGGAATTATTTCCCGAATACAGCCAGCGCGAATAATCATCACCGTTCATTTCTTTTTTGAATTCTTTCCATAAACCTTTTTCGTATCTGTTTCCGTACACATAATGAGCTGAATTCTGTTCATAGCCCGTCACCATAGAAGCTATAAAATCACAGGCTCCTTCAAGAATGGCTGCGCCAAGAAGGTTTCTCTGTTTGAGTGTCTGCATGGTGTGAATGGATTCGTGCATTACGATCTGTTCAATATTATCAAAATTACCGATGTTGCCCTTTAACCAGTTGTTCAGCTTATCTTTCGGAGAGTACTTATCGGCACACATCATCTCGGCTCCAATTAACAGCATACGCCCAGAAACCGTGCCTCCCGTGTTAAAACATCCAATGGTAAAATAAACATCCGGAAAGTAGACATCGGGATATATCTCTTTAAGCTTCGCAAAATAACCGGTGATCTTTTCATCGATGTCTGATAGTTTTAATGTATTTTCCCTTATTGATTCAAGGTATTCCGGGTACATTTTGATGGCTTTTTCCATTTGAACGGCATTAATAACCCTCACTTTTGTAAATGCATCCAGGCCCGCGCTTCTTTTATCGAAATAAAGCTTCTGAATATCTTCAATATTACCGGTGGTTTTGTATACATCATACATTTCCCAGAAATTATCAATATCGGAAGTAACAATTTTCATATTCCCGATGTTTTTGCGTTTATCAAGATTTGCCTGCAGCTTCGCTATAAGCGTTATCCACCTGGGGTCACCACGCAGCTTTTCAAGATCAGAATCTTCCGATATCCAGCTCACATTTTCATATCCAAGTCCGGGCAGCTTCTCCAGTTTGCCAAATGCTTCATCTGTCCTGTTAAGCAATGAATAAACGCAGGCTGCATTGTAAACAACGTCACGGTTTGAGGGATCAAGCTTTAACGATTCTTCATATTTGGCGGCGCTGCTTTCGTATTCCTGAAGATAATATAATGAATCACCCTGTTTGGAATAAGTTGCCGCGTCCTGTCCGTATGCTGCGGTTTGCAGGATTGCCGTAAATAAAACGAGCAATAATGATTTTTTATTCATATTAGTTCAACACTTAACTGTCTGCGGAAATACCGCTATCCCCTGTTATTTGATCTTAATGCTATTAAATATCCGTCAGGGTCTTTGATAAAGAACATATCGTTATTTGTGTTAATTGCCTTGGCGTAAAGCGGTCCCGTAATGACTTCAACTCCTTTATCTTTCAGTATTGAGCGCACTTTTTCAAGCGGAGTGTTCAGCTCCATTCTGAATATTACTTCATCTTTATTGGGCACGTGATTGCTGTTTTGCTGAACAAGCATGATCTTCTGGCTGCCGAATTTGAGCGAGGTTTCGCCGTTTCCATTTGAAATATTCTCTACCCTGAAAACATCTTTGTAGAATGCGGCTGACCTGCTCATATCACGTACATGCAGAATTAAATGATCAATTCCCGAAACTGAGATCCCGCCGCTGCTTTGCTGCGCCCTGTACTCCTCAAAATTCTGCTCCAGGTATTTCCCCAAATTCGCAAAGATCCTGCTCATCTGTTTTGAGTGCATCCTGCTCAGATTAACAATCTTTGATACCGCCTTAAGCCACAGCCTGTTGCAGCTTATATCAATTTCCATGGTAAGCTTAGTGCCGCCTGCTGCAGACTCTTCAAACCGCCATGCGGTTTTGCCTGTCCACGCGCCTTCTACATAATCAATGGCAAGCAGCCTGTTGGTCTTAAATGCGCTTACAACCGATTTCCATTTTACAAACGGACCGTTTTGAACATTTATCCGGGTTCCAATTATCGCCGGATCAAGATACTCCAGCTCGCTTTTTACCTCATGCGGCCACCACTGGCTGTAGGATGCAATATCTGTCACCGTACGGTAAACATAATCTACCGGGTAATTCAGCTGCACGGAATCTTTTGCCTTAAGCTCTCCCATAAAACAAAAATAATCAATTATATTTTTTTATATAAGGGATTTAAATAAAAACCATGTCTTTCGTGCCACGAATACATCCTTCGTGAAACAGCAAAAACCTATTTATTAATAAATTTCAGGAGTCTCCGAATGAACTGTTTTCGTGGCACGATTATCTTTTTTGAAATCCTACATCGGAACGTTAACTTCTTCGTAATAACACACCGCGCCGTAACCTTTGATGTAATACTCCTTAATATAGCCCATTACATCGCTCAAAATTCCCCTGCTGCAGAGCATCTGCACTTTGGTAATATCTTTCTCGCCCACATCTGAAGGGCGGGAGCCTTTAAGATCTTCCCTCACATAATATACAATAGCGAATTTTTTAATGTTCGGTATCAGGTGGTCTGCAACTTCGGGTTTTGTTACCACATTCACCAAAAAATGCGGCGTGGATACTGTAAACATAATTTATATTGTTAAATTTTTCAAATTATCTTAATTCCAAATTCAATGTACGCTCAATGCAAACTGGGTGACTTGAACCGCCAATCACAAAAACGCGTTTACCCTGCTTAACCAATGTTATTATCACGCATGCCAGATATTCGTTGCGGACAAAATTACTTTCGGCTGAAACATCACCAAGCCAGAGCGGCAGACCGTATTCATCGGATGTTTCGCGCCAATCCTTAATAGGTTTGCCGTTCTTATCGTTACCGCGAAATTCCCTGTTCCATATTGCATCAATATCACCCACTGATCTTATCGTATTTTGTAATGCCGGATGCTGTGTGCGTTTTTCTATGAATCCTTTTACATATTCATCGGGATTCTCCGGCTTTCCAAATCTAATGTTACTGAAATATGGACGTAATATGTAAAACATCGCTGCCTGCTCTGGCTTGAATTTTTTAAGCACTGCGGTAATTTCATTATCAAGCGGCTGCTCCCATGTGAATGCCTCTACGCCGTCACGGCGGGAAAGTTTATATACGTAACCCATTTCACCATACTCCTCAACGGGATCCATTAATCCCGGCACAAGGAATCCCAGCCTGCCTTCAACCAGGCACACGGTTGGATCAAAGTTATCCCACCGCTTTTCAATATCCATTATTTGCGGGTCATTCTTATCGCGGGTATGCGCGGCACCATAAAACAGCACTTTCCCCCACTTCGGGTCTTTCTTTGATGCGTCAATATCTATAATAAATGGGCGTGGGTGGGTTTGGGAGACGCTGTCGTACTCCGCCATCGTCATAGGAGGCAAAGAAAATTTGTAATCAGCATTGCCTTCGTAGAAGGCTGGTGAGCGCCATGCGAAATAAAAAAGGAATATCACAGCCGCAAGCACAAGCAGAAATATTCCAAGAAAAACTTTTTTTATCATCTATTTATTAATCATGAAATTAAATCACAAGTTCATCAGGGTTCCTTCTGCTGTCGAAAACAGTAACTATTTCAATTTGTGTTTCAAGTGATCTGTAGAAGATAAGGTAAGATTCTACTACTGCTACGCGCATATCTTTATAATCAGTATTTTTGCCAAGGTAATTAAAGTCAGATATGAGCCTTAAGGTCTCACGAAATTTTAAATTAAGTTTCCTGCTGTAAGTTTTATTGCCGTTCTTTTTTGACCAGTAAGTAAGTATATTCCTTTTTTCTGCGGCAGCCTTTCTGGACCAGACTATTCGTTTAACCACTTATCAATTTCTTTCTGCAGCTCTTCATCAGAAACCGTTTCGCCATTTTCGATTTCTCTTAAACCTGCGTCAACCTCTGTTCTCTGTTCGTTTGTCAGATTATATACATTACCGGGAGTTGAGTTATGGTCCATGATCTTATATACCGCTCTGAGAAGTTCATCATCATTTGTATCATCTATTTTCGAGATCAGAAGTTTTTTAATTTGATTTGTTGTCATTGTACTGAAATTATCTGTTACTTAAAAATAATGCTTTTTATATTATAAAAAAAGCCCGCAAACCTGTTTCTTTCATATATCTCCATATTTTAGACATTTGAGTTCTGTCATTATGAGCGAAGCGAAATCCCGCTTACGTGACAATCTGCAATCTGCAATCTGTAATCTGTAACCTGCAACCTGCAACTGCCTCATTCCCAAAACGTCTCTGTAATCTTCCTTATATACTTCAGCTCCGCGAGATTTCTGATAATTTCCTTAAACCCCGTCTTGCGTGTTGATGATATCACAAGCCACTCTTCATCTATGCACCCTGAGCGCCCCTTGGAGCCTTTCATTTCTTCTGCGGTTGGATCGATCGCTTTCACTTCGGCAAGCAGTGAATCATTTGCGGGAATACAAAACTCATAACTTGTCGCGCTCTTCTCGCCATCCGGGTGAACGCGGTAGCCTTCATCATCAAATTTTGTGAGGTCAATTCTTATCTTTCCATCGGTCAATGTATTACCATAACCCGTTTCATTCAGGCTCACTTCAAATGCATCGATCCTGTAGCCCTGCATATTCGCGGTATTGGGCTCACCGAAAATTATTCCGTACTTAACATACCCATTTATGAACACCTCTTTATCTTTGAATTTCTCAAGGTTAAGATATTTATCTTTCCTTACCGGTACACGGAAATTATCCTGCGTTAAGAGTTCGTAATTCCAAATCTTCTCATCGCCCAGCTTGCTGCCGTCACCCGGCGGAACATACTCAACTAACTTGCCGGCGACAATTACATCTTTATCCGCAAAGGACTGTATATCAGCATAGACCCAGCATGTATCCTGTATTATTACATTCCCCGTGATATCAATTCCTTCTGCATCAATTCTGAATCCCGTCATACTCTGATGTTCAGGATTGCTATCGCCGATTATGATTCCGTAAAATACCCTTCCGTATATAACGACATTGCGGCTTTCGTATTCATCAAAAACAATTGATTCGCCATCGGATTTATTTTTATTCACCACCGGGATTGCGGTACCATCGGCAAGCTTTATTTCCCACTGCCAGAACATATGCCCCGCGCCTTTGCCGCTTTGCCAGGGAGTGAACTTCTGCAGCCTGCCCGAAATTACGGCATCTTTGTTCATATTTTTTTCGGCATCATCCATAGTCCGGCAAGTATCGCCGGGCATATTGTTAACGCTCCGCTGCTCCGCGGTTACCGTGCAGACTGTAAACATTAACACCAGAGAAATAAACAGAGAAATCATTGTAATCTCCTTTTTTATATGATACTTGGCGCAAGGACGGTTTGTTTCTGAAGAAAAAAAATAATTATGAAACTAATTAACCAAATTGAATGCTGCAAAATACTCTATGGAATATTTATAAAATACGCATTTCAAAACAACTCCCCTTATGAAAAACCGGCGAAAAGCGAAGCAGATTGGAAAGCGTTAAAAAAATCCGGCTGTTTGAGTACCGCTGCAAGCGGGACGAGTTCCGGATTTTTAGCTTTCTAAGCTGCGAAGCAGACGGTTTTTCATGGGTGTCCTTTTCTTGGTTCTTCTTTTGGACAAGCAAAAGAAGAACATCACAAAAATTTTAGAAATACCCGGATCCTAATAGTATCTTTTTATTTCTTCCTTATCGAAAACTTCTTCCCATCCCACCTGTCATATGTACCCGTATTGCATGCGCTATCGGTAAATGTGAACATACCGGTATATGTCACACCGTCATTTTCATATTCGGTGTAAACAATGTTGCCATTCGGATATTCATCGCTGTAAAAAAGCAGCGTGTAGCCCGTTCCGTTATCCCAATAGACGCGGAAAGCCTTTGAGCTTTCGCTCCACTCAATAGTACAATACGTTTTACCAACCGCATACCTGCCTTCAACATCATAAGCTTTCTGCGAAAAAATATTCTGCGCTGCAATAATTAAAACAAGAAAGAATAAAATAGCCAGTAGTTTTTTCATTTGATTAATAAGTTATTGATTTTTACAAAGGTAATCTAACAAAAAGCTATTTTCAATATAATTTCATCAGGGTATAACGTTTTGTAGATTTTTCAGATACAATCCCTTTTGAAAAACTGACGTTAAGCGGAACCGTTTGGAAAGCGTTAAAAAAATCCGGCAGTCTGAGTCCCGCTATCAGCGGGACGAGTTCCGGATTTTTAGCTTTCCGAATGGTGACGTAGTCAGTTTTTCAAGGGTGTCCTTTTCTTGGTTCTTCTTTTGGACAAGCAAAAGAAGAACAATCACGTTAATAAAAAATCCGCCGGGTGCCCTTGTATCACGGGCGTGGCAGGTATTGTTATAAAAATAAGATCAAAATTTCTGCTTCAAATTACTTAAAAAACCGAAAGTTATCATAAAGATGTTTTTTATCTTCAGCTGCCTTAACATTCGCTTCCTTCATCGTTAAATTTTCATAAAAGCATCCCCAGCAGGTATTAATAACGATTTGTTCGTTTTTTACTTCTTCCATCTTTTTTAATATCTTTTCAGGTGGGGAGTAAAAATTTTTACCGGCATAATATTCAATTGCATCAACCGCCATTAATCTTGTAACCGGGTTCGCCGAAAATAACAATTGCTCTATGATATTCATTTTTTTTAAATGAACAAGTTTCGCAAAAATTTTTAAACCTTCCGGTGGACTGCCCCCTATGCCGCACGCAAATCCATATTCTAATAAATTTGCCGGGTCGTTTACAGAATTAACTTCATTTACCAGGACTTTATCGGCAATGTTAAAATCAATATCCAGGACCATATCCTTTTTATAAGAAAGCAATTGCCGTTTTGCCGAATTAAAATAGAAACTGCAGCCAAAACCGTATGGTTCATTTTCGTATTTAGAATAAAAAATCTGAACGGGAATTTTTGAATGACCAATAAGGGAATCTATGAACTCTTTTTCAGGTGAATAAAAAAAAGATCCTCCATTAACGTGAGCATATGTAAAGGTGAAATCAAAACTGATCTTAAATAAAAATATCTTATATGTTACATAACTGACATTCAGTCTGCCCAGAGAATGATGGTAATATCTAAGTTGATTTCCAAGTTCTTCTGTATTTCCCCGGAAGCCTCTGTATACCTTTTCGTCTTCGTAATCCTGAACCGATTTATACAAATTGCATATCGAGTCAACTAAACCCGGTTGAGTTTTTTCGAAAGGTGCGTATGAAGATGTATCTGTCGTGGATAAAATCTTATTGATAACTTCTATCGATTTAACCGCTTCCCGGTTCTGCTGCTCAGGGGTATCGTAATCCTGTGCGTAGAGTATCGCTGAAATATACATCCAAAAAACAATTGTGGTTTTTGCCATGACTAACTTCTCTCTTCCTGGGGGTTTCTTTTGGGGCCGCAATTCTACATATTTTTCATTGCTTCGCCATCCGTATTGAGCAGATTATTTTCCCATTTTTCAAAAGGAATGTCGATGATTTCGTTTCCATTTCTTGGTGCATTTAGCTTTCTCCTGCTTTTCAGATCAAAAATGCCCCAGCATTCCTGGTCAACTATCAGTCCGGCCTTCGTTGAATCGTCATTCCATAAAATATATACTTCTTTGCATGCACTAATAGGCGGCATAATTCTATTATATATCCACAAATGATCAAATATATCGCCTGTTTCCCCCTTTTCGTTTACATGCTGAATGTACAAATACCCGGTTTCGCCATTATCTTCAAACGTAACGCACCATTTCCCGTCAGGAGAAAATTCTCCAATCAGAAACGATTCATCATCATTACCAATATTTTCCTCTGGTGACAATACTTACTCCTAACCCGTAATTTGCTTTACTTCAACACCATCCTTCTTATCCAAAACTTCCCAGCCCAGCGCTTTCAGCTCATCGCGCAATGAATCAGCCTTCTTGAAATCCTTAGCCTTCTTTGCGGCAATGCGCTTATCAACAAGCTCCATAATTTCCGCGGGAACGTCTGTATTTCCGGCTTCAATATCTTTATCAAGATCAAGTCCAAGCACGCGGTTAAAATCGTTTATCAGATTCATCTTCTCGATGCTCGAGAGCTTATCATTTCTAACTACACCCCACAGCACTGCAAGCGCCTGCGGCATGTTCAGGTCATCGTTCACAGCTTCAAGGAATTTCTCCCTCTCGCCTTCGGGCATTGATGCGTCGCGAGAGTCAAAATTCTTCTTCGCATCATCGCGTATCTGCTGCACATTCTGTTTAAGCCTTGTCATCGCTGTTTTTGCCTGCTCAAGTATTTCCCAGCTGAAGAGCAGCCTCTTGCGGTAATGCGTACCAAGGCACAGGTAGCGGTAATCTAAAGGCGAGTATCCGTGATCAATCAGTGTTTTAACCCGTAAAAATTCACCCTTTGATTTACTCATTTTGCCGGATTCTTCCTCAAGGAATGCGCCGTGCAGCCAGTAATGTACAAACATCTTGCCGTTGCACGCTTCAGACTGCGCGATCTCGTTGGTGTGGTGAATAGGCACGTGGTCAATTCCGCCGCAGTGAATATCAAACGTATCACCAAGGAATTTTTTACTCATCGCGGAGCACTCAATGTGCCACCCGGGGAAACCTTTTCCCCATGGGGAATCCCATTCCATCTGCCTTTTCGTATCGCTATCTTTCGGTGAAAATTTCCACAGCGCAAAATCGGTTTTATTTTTTTTCTCGGTGCTGAACTGTATGCGCGAGCCTTCTTCAAGCCCTTCGATATCAAGATTGGCAAGCTTGCCGTAATCCTTAAGTTTTGATGTATCAAAATAAACACCGTCGCTTGTTACATATGTGTAGCCTTTATTATCCAGGCACTTCACCATATCAATTTGCTCCTGAATGTAGTCGGTAGCCTTGGTGTATTTTGTAGGCGGTATAATGTTCAGCGCTTTAGCATCATCAAGGAAAAATCCCGTGTAGTACTCCGCAATTTCCCAAACGGTTTTGCCGGTACGGGCGGAGCCCTTTTCCATTTTATCTTCGCCTTCGTCGCCATCGCTTACTAAATGACCCACATCGGTAATGTTCATAATATGCGTAACATCGTAGCCGTTGTATAACAGCACGCGCTTCAGCAGGTCTTCAAACATAAATGTGCGGAAGTTGCCAATATGCTGGTAATCATAGACCGTGGGTCCGCATGTATACAGCCCAACCTTACCTTCAGTTATTGGAGTAAACACCTGTTTTTCCCTGCCTAATGTATTAAATAAAGTAATATCCATTGTTGATTCTTTCTTAACAGTAATTATGATTCCCCTCCCCTTCGGGGAGGGGTCAGGGGTGGGGTCTAACAACCCCGTAAGATAACTTTTATTATAGAATGGTTAAATAGAGAAATTTTTGTAGTAAGAACGAACCTCTGTTAATAATTATCGCGCCAAACAAACCGGGTACGCCAGAAAAAGCCTGACTTTCGCCATTTTTGCCTTTTTACTTTTGCCTTTTCACTTAACTTCGCAGAATAACATTATATTAATATGAAAAATACTGTTTACCTGTTTCTTCTTTGTATTGTTATCTCATCTTCCTTTTCGCAAAAACTTAAGCCCGGGTTTGATGCAAACGAATACGCGCGCGGACTTGAAATGACCGAGCGTTTTGCCGATACAACCAAGGTACCGCCGGCTGACCCGTATCCTGCGGGATGGAGCCATGCTTACATTGGCGATACAGTCGGGCTTGATAACCGGTGGGATATGTGGCTCAGCAGTGACTCCGTCGCGGTAATTAATATCCGCGGAACCGTAGCTACCGAAAAATCCTGGATGCTTGATTTCTATGCACCAATGGTGCCCGCAGAGGGTTCATTGAAGTTCGGCAAAGAAACTTTCAATTATAAGCTTGCAGAAGATAAGAACGCGGCGGTGCATACGGGATTTCTGCTCGGCATGAAATTCCTGGCGCCATCTATTATAGAAAAAATAAATGAGTATTACGCAAAGGGTGTAAAGGATTTTATTATCTTCGGGCACAGCCAGGGCGCTGCAATTGCGTACCTGATGCGCTCATATTTTTATTACCTGCCTTACGGCACAATTCCAAATGATGTAACATTTAAAACTTACTGCAGCGCGGCGCCAAAGCCGGGTAACCTGTATTACGCGTATGATTTTGAGTTCATCACGCGCGGCGGCTGGTCTCACCGTGTAGTAAACCAAATGGACTGGGTTCCGCAAATGCCGCCCACCGTGCAGACAAGGTATGACTTCAAACATAACGATCCGTTTACGCCGGTTGATTCAACTTTAGCCGCAAACCTGGGATTTTTCCCAAGGGTGGTGATCGGACTCATACAAAGATCGGTACTTGGTGATATGGATGACGCGCGGGATATATTAATAAAATATACCGGCGCGGAGCTCTACAAAATAATCAAAACTTTCCTTCCGGATTTTAAGGAACCCAAATATGTAACCACTATGGATTACACCGTAACCGGCTCACCGGTAATATTAATGCCAACGGATTCCTATAAAGAGAAGTTTGTATCAACCGGGGGAATCGCCGGGGCTTTCGTTCACCACATGATGCCTGCGTATTATTACCTGCTGAAAGAAGAGTATTTGAAGTAACCGCCAAACCTGTGCGGGACCCGGAATGTAATGACGTGTGAGGCGAAGGATCTCATCGATCTTTCCTGTGCAGTCATCGGACGAGTAACACAAACAAAAATCCCCGCTCTAAACGGGAATTTTTTGTAATATTCAATTTGTTAAGCCGCATTTTTTGCGGCAAAACCTTACTTCGCAAAGAGAAGCTATTTCTGTTCGTCCTTATGCTCTTCTTTCGGGTTGCATAATCCAACTATCGTATGGAAAGTATCATGCAGTACATTCAGATCTTTAAATATCTCTTCGTTTGTTGCGTTAGCTTTAATTTTCTCTTCCAGAGCTTTTGAATCAGCTTCAAGTTTCTTTGCAGCATCCAGGATATCCTGTTTGTTATACTCTGCGGGTACGGGATTGGTGTTCAACTTTCCGGCGGCTTCAACCATTTCGCCTATGCGCGTTTTTATAGGCTCAAAATTTCCTTCTTCAGCAGGGTGAAATGTTGAGGACATTATCTTATGAAACGCTTCAAGCTCAGCCCATTTTTCGCCTGCGAAAATATTTGATGAAACCAAAACGATAAATAAACCCAAAACAACAACTGACAGTTTTTTCATATTAATAAGAAATTAGTATTGTTTGAAATTTTTAAATAACCATTATGCAAATTTACATCCGGCAAAACAATTAAAAAATGCAAAATATTAAACTTTTCGGGATTATTTATCATAATTTCATCTGATACCAATCATACCATATGTCACCTTAATTAACTTAATTTTGTTGGATGTACCACAATACAACACCCATGAAAAAAGAAAAGAATATACAGCAAACAAAGGATTTCCTGAAACTTCGTTCGTTCGCGCTCTTTGGCGCATCGGCGAAAAAGAAAAAGTTCGGCAATATGATACTTGCCGCCATGAAGAAAAAAGGATACAGTGTTTACCCCGTTCACCCCACCGCAAAATTAATAGATAACATGATAGCCTATAACTCATTGCACCAGCTTCCGCGCGTGCCGGATGCGGCCATTATTGTTATCCCTCCCCATGAAGCGGAACATGCCGCCAATGAGGCTATTGTTGCGGGTATAAAAAATATCTGGTTCCAGCAGGGCGCTGAAAGCGAAAAGGCAGTGCGTTTTTGCGAGCTTAGCGGAATAAACGTGGTAAGCGGCGAGTGTATTTTAATGTTCCTCGATCACCCGGGCTTTCCACACAATATTCACAAGTGGGTTTGGGGATTAGGCGCCGGGAAGTGAATGAAGTGCGACAGCATGAGTAGACCAAAAAGCGGTTAAATGCTCATAATTTGTTTGCTTTCGATTCCTAAGGAACCTGAGTATTTTATTATACCCGTTACTGCAAACATTTGATTCCTGACGGAGTTGTTTAATAATTACTGACCGCGTAGCGGTCACACATTTATAGTTTTGTTCAATAAATAAATCTGACCCCATCGGGGTCACACAGTGATTGTAACGTGCGACTCCTCTGGAGTCGAAATCTTTTGTCATCCAGATACTTATAAACATTGGACTCCTGACGGAGTCCTTTAAAACCCGTAACTCATTGAAATCCGTTTGAAAGACTGATTGAAATCCCGCCCCGACATGATTCTAAGCCCGAATGGTAACTAGAAACTTGCAACATATCGCCTGTAACTTGTAACCCCGGCGTTTGTTACCGGTCCCGCTCCGCGGGATGTAACCTGCCACCTCTCACCCCAAAAACTCACTTGCCTTATCCATAATTTTTACAAACGCATTATTTGTTTCAATTGAATGCTTTTCTGCCGGCGAAAACGGATTTACATGTGAGTACGGGTACGGGAAGTCTTCAATATCAACAGTAATATCTATATCGCGCATTTCGCCCTGAAGAGTGTTCATTACTTCAACCGGCGGTACAACGGAATCATGCTTTAGCGCAGCCGAGCGTATGCGCGCTGAGATCTGCCGCAAACGGCCCTCGCGCAGTTCTTTGAAATGGTGATACAGCAGCATCGATTTAAAATAACCTTCCTCGGGATGCTCCGCGCTTAAGTAATGTTGCATCCTGGGCGTACCTTTAAAGTCGTTGTTCAATAGTTCAAGGTAATAACTGCTGATGGCGGATGCCGCATGCGCATCGAGTATGTATTTTGAAATTGGATACATTCTGTCCAGTGTAGCCCCGCCGCAGAATGTGAAGAGTTTTGAGTTTTCAGTAAGTCCCCCGGCGCCCGCCATAATGAGTATAAGTCCAAAGTACGCGCCAATTGAATACCCGAAAATATCCGCAGCGGTACCCGCCGCAAAACCCTTTACCCTGCCCCGGTTCAGTTCATGCAGAAAAACAGATACATCAATATAGCTATGCAATCCTGACCAGAAAAACCGCTGGGGGTTTGCTTCTAAGCGTGAGCTTATTGCCGCATTCACAAATGATGTGTGGCTGTTAAGCAAGTCGGTATGCGCCCGCTCTTTGGCTGCGGCATTCATATTTGCGGCTACAGACCATTCCTTAGGCGCGCGGTCCATATGAAACGCCAGCGGAAATAATATTACCGGCTTGCCGGTGTTTTTAAGCAGCCGGTAAGCCCATGGCAGGTATTTATCCCACTTCTTTTCGTTGAGTCCGTGAAAAAGAATTATTGCGCTTTTTGCTTCTGCGGGTGTGTTGTTATTTATTATAATATAATCAAATTCCTCGTTGCACGATATCTCACTGTCATGCACAAGCAGTATCGATCTTTCTTCTGTTTCCGGCAGACCCTCATAAGTTGTTTCGCCTGAAAAGCTGATATCATGTTTCCGGCAATAATAGTTATTCTTTCCGGGCAGCACCGCTGACCCCGCGGAGCGGAATTTACTACTCGTAATTTTTAATTGCAGCTCGGGTATATTAATTTCCCGTTCTGCGGATGCAAATTTATGTTTCAGTAACTTGTATAATTCAAGGTAGGGTAAATGTTCCATAATAAAAGTATATATAAATATTCAGAATTATCCAGAAATGTTACTTAATTAATAACTAAGAAGCTCTATTATTTAGAAAGAAGTACTAAGAACATCTATACCTCTTTTTGTTGTAGTGTACACAGAAATTTTCATGATACCAATAAATTTAGCGATTCTCTTTTCAGAAATATATTTCATCTCAAGAACAGAATCCAATATTTTTTTCACTTCTTTAGAATTAAGCTTGATAAAAATAGAGTTGATTTCTTTAAACGTTCTAGATTCATTTAAACAAAATTCCAACAACAATTGTTCGTTATTGGTTAATTGAACGATACTGTGTCCATTTGGTCTAGCATTATTTTTTTTATCCCATTCTGGATTTATTTTTAAAATCGTCAGGAAATATGATTTGTCGTCATCTGTTATAAATTCGGGTGGTGGACAACCTATTTCTTCCATTTTTTTTCTAATGGTTGGAATTCCAGATCCTCTGCCTTCTGAAAGTTTTAGTTCTTTAAGATAGTCTCCTATTCTTCGATTACGATAATCTCTTGCAATTATTCTATCGTTAAATAGAATTTCCTTGGTTATTGGTGGTAATGGACCTGGGTAACTTAAAATTTCAATTCTATCGTTAAATACATTAACCTCTGTATGCCTATGGTCTTCATAGCTTCTATGATAAACTGCATTTACCAGTGCTTCTTCGATTGCATCAAAAGGGTAGTTTAGTGTTCTTTTTGCTTGTTCTTGTCCGGATATTTTAACAACTTGTTCTTGAATTACATTCGTCTTTATGTAATTAAGTGCATTAGTTAATTGAATATGGACAGGTTCGCTAAATTGTTTTTCAATAAAAACGGTTGTGCTTTCGTCACCATATATTATTACATCAATTACAGCACCTTTAAAGTGAATTTCGGGTTTATTTGAAAACAATAATAAACCAATATTTAGTGGACGTGGGTTTTCATCGGGACCTCTAACAATTTCCATTTTTCTATAAAATTCAATTGTGGTTAGGTGTTGTGATTCTTCCAAAAGATCGCTTTTAATTTCTCTTAGATGATCTTGAATTAATTTGGGGTTAATTTCCTCCATCTTGCCGAAATGACTGACTCTGTCATCAAAGGGGATTCTCGCTGCACGTTCTAACAAATGTCTTTCTTCGGTAGAATTTGCTATCGTTGATGTGGATGCTCTTCTGATATATAGAGCTTTATCTTTTTTATTGCCCAAACTTTTGGGAGCTCTGTATGGTCTATTATCTCCACCCGAAACCCATATAACAATAATTGTTTTTCCATCATAATCATATGGTAAAATTTGGGGAAAATAAAATGGTTCAATTAAGTAACATAATTCTATTACTTTTTTTTGATATGGGTCAATTTGATTTTGATTTAATCCGATAGGGGGAAGCACTGGTCTCCCAGAATCTTCTTTAATGCCAATGATAATATATCCTCCACCCCAATTATTTAAATCATTAGCAAAAGCACAAATAGAATGAAGTATTGCTTCGGGATTAAATCCTTCTTTAAATTCTATGCGTTCAGACTCAACACTTGTTCCGTTTACTAAGTTCTTTATGTTTACCGGTAATGCCATTTAAAAAATTTATTTTGATATTACATTTATACAGTCTGATGTTGCTGGGGGTTTTTTAACAGAATAGTATCTTCTTAACATGCCATGGAATTTGCTACCTAACCATGTTTCTTTTACTAGCACTAGCCAGAAAGATTTGCTTGTTTCGTTATGTGCTCTTAACGCAGAGGTTTTAACGCTTTTATCTAATTCTTTGCTCATCTCATCAACTTTTAAAGGAAACGGATTTTTACTTATATCTCTATGGGTAAAAAGTCTTCTCAAAACATCTTCTCTCTTAAACCTCATTGAATGAAATTCTCCATGTGTAATGAGTAAATGTTTTGGTTTAAGCAAAGCTAACAATATCGGAAGGGTTGGGATTGTAGAGCCACAAGTATCTAAATCTACAGTGTCTATTTTTATTTTTCTAAACCTTAAATCTGTTGCGGCTTCAATAAGGTCGCCATTAAGTAAAAATATTTTTTTGTTTTTTTTTGTATATTGAAACCAATTACCTTTTTTCTTTTTGAGTTTTAAAAAGCCATTTTTTTTAGCGCTTAAATCAAATTGTTTGATTTTGGTTTTCATGGACTCCGAGGCATATACTCTTGAAGCAAACTTTATCCATTCAAAACTTTGATGACCTGCGCCGGCATATGCATCAAAAACATTCTGTGGATTTATTTTCGAAGCAAGGTCAATTGTAAAACTTGATTTCTTCTGTCTATAATGATTTCCAAACAAGTCATGTTTTATTTTTAATTTTCTTGCTTTACTTCTTATGCTTGCCATAGATCTTTTAGGAAATAATTTGGCTATACTTTTTCCCTCGAGCTTTTGGTTTGCAAGAACATCTAAAAGAGTCTGCTCTTCTTTTTTTGTCCAATCTATAGGTAAGTTTGTGGCTTTTCTTCTCTTAAGTTTCATAATAAAAATTCTATTTTTCCGAGCGTGCTTTTTCCATAAGTTTAGTTCTATAGGTTTCCATAGATTCATGTGGAATTGGGGGCGCAATGCTGTGAACCCTAACCCAGTCAGGTGTTCCGTTGAAGGGACTCTGAATCCAAAACTGACCCTGGCTAAAACTGTTAGCTATATAAGCAAGTTCTTTATCTAAAAAGGTGTGTGCAGCGTTTTTAGGATTAATTTTCATTACAATCCTTGTAGGGCATTGTTCGGGCACTATTGTATGAAGATCCTGTGGGTTTTGTGTGCTTAAAATTAAATTCAGTCTAAATTTACGACCTTCTCTTGCAAGTTTCTCAAAATTGGATCTTAATCTGTTAAAAACTTCTGCTGAACTACCTATACCAGTATGTTTAGTAGATGGTATGATTTGATGAGCTTCATCAAAAAACACATAAGAATTATGCATTTTTTTCTTGTTCCTATATAACCAATTTACTAACTGCATTTCCCACATAAATCTTTCATCTTGATTTAAATGATCTAAATATAAAATTGTTGTGCCGTCAAAATCAAAGTTATCTAATGGATTTTGATCTTCTTGTTGAGCATCGGGATCTAAATCAAAAAATTCTTCTAGACTTCTTAATGCTCTTCTGCTAGCTTCAAAGGTGCTTCGGTAATAGGATCCTCCTGAAGTGGGTATGGTTATTTGATTACCTGTATTTCTTGATAATAATCGCGATATAGCAGTTTGAAGCCTGGACAATGAAGGTGGTTCACCTGAATTTTTTAGTCCCTCTGCCAAATCTTCCAATAATAATGCAGCTTGGTCTGAACTTGTACGATATAGGTATTCGGCATCTTTTGGTGAGTCTAAATCCTGGAAACGTAATCCAATCCGTCTAACGTCAACACCTCTTTTTAAGGCTAACTTGCATAGAGCATTTACGTCATCAACGTCGAAATCATCTTTTGTTTTTGGTACTATTAAACGAAATTTACCAAATAACTTTTTAGCATTTTCAAAGTCTTTTGTGGAAACGGCAGGTTGCCAATCTCTTGAAGGTATTTTATTAACAAAATCCCACATCAATAATTGTGAAATATCTCCTTGTACATCGGTTAATATAATTCTATTAGTAGAATCGAGTTTTCTTAACTGATAAGCCAAATTTTTAAGCAAAACTGTTTTTCCCGAGCCGCTTTCGCCAACGATAAAAATGTGTTTGTTGTCTAATTTTTCAATGTCCCATTTATATTCAATAAATTTGTTATCTTTCCACCCATATGGTTTATTACCAAAACCTATCATTCCTAATGAAAGCCCTTGATCCTTTACTTGTAATATTGTTTTTAATGTGGGTGAATTGTCCCCCTCTTTCGGTTCTAGGTTAGGGAAAAACAATCTACTGTGTGCAGAGGGAGGTCTTTGTATTGCTGAATCTAAATATATATTGTTGTCTAACCTAATCTCTCTTGTAAGGGCTACTTGAATTACCATTGGTTGATGTGTATGCGGACCATTAATTTCATCTAAAGGTTTTGTTGGATCCATTTCTTCATCTTCTTGATAAAGCATGCTTGTTCTTTCGGGATTAAATGGAGATACTGCTTTTAATCCAATAATCCTACCTGCATACCAAAAATCCTCTTGAGTGTTATCTTCTCGAATGCGATCCCTTATGAGTATAGAGGCTCCAAGTGCTAGTTGTGGCATTTTTTCGGGATCGTTAATAATATATTCTGCTAAAGCCCCTTTTTCGTCAATAGAAAACGGTGTGTTTATGTCGTGGTATGGTTTAGCGACTTCAACTTTTAAATTATTGTTATTCATTTTTGTGCACATTATGGTTAAGAAACGCTTAAGAATTCAATTAAATCAAGTTTTTTCTTTTCAAATGCTGCCTTCATTTGTTGTTCTATTATGTTTTTCTCGTGATCAAGCTCGCACCGTTCAAGAGCTGCTTTTAACACCAATGGCTTGCTGCCCCCAAGCTCATACTGCCAAATAACAACCGATATGGCAAATTCTACCAAGGCTTTATTCTTTTCCCACATAAATTTAGGTATTTCCAGCCGAATAAAGTTATACGGTTTTGTTCTTTTATGATAATAACATGTTACAGGTTTTAAGCCTTCCAGTTCTGGGTCGCTAATTACCCCTTCTCTGGTTTTCTCAATATACTCTATTAAAGGAGTTCGAAATCCTGGCTTAAGTATTTTTTTTAATAAAAGTGTGTCGGTTCCAAATGAATTGATAATCTTAGTTGTAATGTTTTGATCTGGAAAATAATCTTCTATTAAATGAGGCAAACTAGTTAAAGTATTAATAAATACCCTTGATTCGAAAACTTTACTCGAAACAGCAATAAATATTTTTGGTTTATCCGCCCACTGAAATAATTTTTTTAATCCATTTTTAATATCTGTTTGTTGTGTACTATTAGAAAAAAGAGCACCTTCCTTCAAACATATTGTTGTGCCAAGTTGATCAAAGTTTGTGTCTTCTATTGTCGAAAGTTCGAGCGTGTGTTGAAATTTAACGGCTAAACCTAAAGATTGAGAACTTGGTGACTTCTTAGATTTTTCATAATTGTATTTAAATCGAAACGGTTTGTCAGGGTTCTTATAAATATGATCTAATATCGGTACAGAAATATCTCTTTCTGAAAGATCGTTATAGGTAAATAGACTATAATTATCTTCAAATATATTGTTATCTAAAACCATTAAAGCAGAAGAGTTCCTGAATTTGGTGTAGAAATATGGTTTGTCAAATCCTTTAGTGTATTTAAAATTAACAACTGCTGCTTTTGATAATATAAGGTGGAAGGATGTTGTAAGAATTCTAATATTATTTCCAGCTATACCAATAACGCTTAACCCTTCAAGTAATTTAGAATCTGGTAATTTTACTTCATAGATTCCTGATTGTTCAGCAATTTTAATGTTTGGATTTTCTTTGTTTAAAGGGTCTCTTTCGTTTTGCCCGTAAATATCTTCTTCGCTTGCCTGAAGTTCTTCATCAGAAACTGAAGGAAATGGCAAATCAATTGGTCCACGAGGGGGCAATGTTTTATATTTTTCCCCTTCTACTAAATTGTCAAGTATTTTGTTAAAAGAATTGTTCAATTTAATAAATAATTATGTTATGATTTTGTTTGACAAATATACCAATAAGATGTATTTGAAAGTATGGATAATGTTAAGTGTATCATAATCAAATGTTTATACCTTACACTGACATCAATTCCTTCGCGCTCTTAATACTTGCATCTGTTACCTTCTCGCCGCTGAGTAACTTTGCTACTTCAATAACTTTTTCGTTTTTATCCAATGGGCGTATTCGGGTAATTGTCGAATTCCCTTCCGTCTCTTTTTCTACCAGCAGGTGTTCATCTGCAAGCGCAGCAATCTGCGCCAAATGGGTAATAGCAATAACCTGCCGAAAACCTGATAGTCCCTTCATAACCCTGCCGACCTTCTGCGCAATCCTGCCGCTTATGCCGGTATCTATTTCATCAAACACCAGTATATCAACTTTATCAGCACCGGCTAACACTGATTTCACCGCAAGCATAATTCTGGATACTTCCCCGCCTGAAGCGGTCTTCCGCAGGGAAGAAAATTCATCACCCTTGTTTATCTTAACCATAAACTCAACATCATCATATCCGTTGCTGTTAAGTTTCTTTGCTTCAGTATTTTCAATATTCGTCTTAAACTCCGCATTTTCAAACCCAACTTCTTTTAATATTTTTACTATTTCAACTTCAAGCTGTTTTGATTTATCCTTACGCGTTTTTGAAAGCTCGCCCGCCTTTTGGAACAGGTCCTTTACTAATTCATCAATTTCTGCTTTAAGTTTCTTTATCGTTTCATCAAAATTATCCACCAGGCTCAGATCTTTTTCAAGCGTTTCCTTAAGTTTAATGACTTCATCAATTGAGCCGCCGTATTTTTTCTTTAAGAACTGCAGTTTATATAAACGCTCGCGTATTTCTTCAACTCTTGCCGGATCAAAATTCAGGTTTTCAAGCAGTGATTCAATTAACCGGCTTGCTTCACGCAGGGCGGTTGTTGATTCGCTTACATCACCCAGAATTTTCTGAATATCCGTGTTATACTCCCCTATTTTACCGAGCTCTTTTTCAACAATTTTAATGCGCTCAAGCACGCTGCCTGTATCATCATACAAATTCGCGTAAGCAAGCGTTAGCGACTCTCTGATGCCTTCAATATTTTCACCGGTCTTAAGTTCATTTTCCAGTTCATCATCCTCACCTGCCAGCGGATTGGTTTCATGAATTTCCTTCAGCTGAAAATCTATAAAGCTGCGTTTGTTATCAAGCTCACTTTTCTTTTTGTTAATTTCGTCAAACTCACTTTGTTTTATTAACAGTTGTTCATAACCCTGTTTATAACTATTCAGCTTATCTTCAAACTTTTTACCTTCTTTTTTTATTAAGTATGAATCAACCAGCTCAATATGTACTTCTTTTTTAAGCAATGACTGGTGTTCGTTCTGCGAGTGAATATCAATTATCACCTCACCGAGTTCCTTCAGTTCATTGGTACCAACGGGTGTATCGTTGATAAAACACCGGCTGTAAGCCTTGGTATACAATTCACGCCGGATAATAAGAACTAAGCCTTCATCTTTATTTATTTTAGAGGATTCTCCCCCCTCTCCTTCGGCGTTTTTTGCCGTCCCGCTTTTCTGCTTAGCGGGATCAACATTAGGGGACGGGGGTGAGGTTATCATTGATTCAATTTCATGTTCTTTTAAAATCCCGCCAATTGCTTTTGCATTTTCCTTTGAAACGCTCACAATCCCTTCAATTATCATCTTATCCTTATTTTTGCTGATAATTGAGTAATCAGCCCTGCCACCCAATAATAAATTAAGCGCGTTGATAAGTATCGACTTCCCCGCGCCGGTTTCACCGGTAATTATGTTAAATCCATTTGAAAGATCAATTTCAATGTTCTTTAACAGCAGGTAATTTTTTATTGTGAGTTTTTCGAGCATTAATCCTGAATAATTCGTGCAGAATAATTTAAATTTTATATTTTTATTGTCATCCTGAATTAATTTAAAATCCATTATGAAGTTAAAAGTGGATTCTTCGATCGCTCTGCTCTCTCAGAATGACAACACACTATTTCACTATTTATTTATTTCGCCTTTTGGCCGCATTACTATACTTATTCTTTATTATATAAATAAAAAAGATGTAGTAGTAGTACTGTTGATAAGTATAAATTTAACGGTTTATCTTTAAATATAGAATGAAAATAAAACATATGACACAAATTCCTGTTAACAGCTTTGTTCAAAACATGTCAGATAATCAACATCATTCAACACGTATATTATAAAAACAAAAGCTATCCGCGAAATGTGGATAGCTTTGTATAAATTTATGATGTATCAACATTTTTATGTTAATAACATCTCCTTGATTTGCTCGAGTTTATCTTTGAAAGATGGATCTTTGTTAATAACTTCTTCAATGCATTTGCAGGCGTGAATTACCGTTGCATGGTTCCTTCCGCCAAAATGCGCGCCTATTGTCTGCAGTGATGATGAGGTTAATTCCTTACTTAAATACATTGCAGTGTGTCTTGCGTGAACAATTTCCTGCTGTTTTGATTTAAGCCTTAATAACGATTCATCAATATTGAAATATTTTGAAACCGATGCTATTATTACGCTGATATCAATATTCTGCTTACGGTTCTTTATGCCTCCGAATTTTAATACACTGCGCTTTGCCATATCAATGTTAACAGGGGAGCGGGTAAGTTCGGCATCAAATAACAGACTCTTTAAGCAGCCTTCAAGTGAACGGATATTATCTTTGATATTCAAAGCTATGAATTCAAGCACTTCATAAGGAACGCCGAAACCTTCTTTTTCACACTTTTTATTTAAGATGGCAATCCTTGTTTCCAGGTCAGGCGCCTGTATATCCACCGTCAATCCCCACTGGAAGCGGGTTATCAGGCGTTCTTCAAGACCCTCAAGCTGGTGCGGCGGCTTATCACATGATAGAACTATCTGCTTTTTGAGTTGGTATAATGAATTGAATATCTGGAAGAATGAATCCTGTGTACTTTCTTTGCCTTCTAAGAACTGTATATCATCAACGATCAGCATATCAAGTGACTTGTAGAATCTTTCAAACTCATGCGCCTTATTCATGCGGATGCTTTGAATGAAATTCGTGGTAAAATCCGGACCCGAAAGATACATTATCTTCATCTGCGGATTAGCGGCTTTTATCTGGTTGCCTATAGCCTGCATTAAGTGAGTCTTACCAAGTCCAACACCGCCATAAAGCATGAGCGGATTATACTGCGCGCCCGGTTTATTGGCAATTGATATTGCAGCAGCCGTCGCGAACTCATTATTTTTTCCTTTAACAAAATTTTCAAAGGTGTACTCGGGATTCAAAAAACATTTTTGTGATAGGGCAGGGTCGCTCTCAGGTGTTACCTGTACAGCAGTTATTCCCGGCCTGTAAAAATTTGGGTCGAATGTATTCTGGTCAGTGCCCGCGCGGGTTATGTTACCGTGCTCAACTACAGGTGGAGTTTCAATGAGCTCGGGCTCCTGCGAAAATGTAGTGCGCGGATCTATAATATAAACTATCTTCGCATCATCACCCAGAATGGACCTGATAGCGCGGATAACAATATCACCGAAGCGCGATATTATCATTTCGTAATAATCCTGGCTGGGAACGGAGATTGTCAGCGTTGAGCCATCAAGTGAGCGGGGTTTTATGGGTTTAAACCATGTGTTAAGCTTCAGGTCAGAGACATTCAGCTTAACAATATCCATAAACCGCGTCCATGTGTTGAACGCTTCCTGGATATTAATATCATCTTTAATCTGCTCGCTTTCAAGGGTAGTTCCGATGCTGCCTTCTTTACCGGTTGATGGATCTAAATAGGTATCTTCGTTCAGTTTTAATTCGTGTCCGTTCAATTTCTTCTCTTAAAAAATGTGCCTTAAAAAATTTGTGGTTAAAAAACGTGTTAACGTTCTGCTAAGTTTTTATTTTAAACAAGTAAACCTTGTTAGTTTAATATTAAGATTAAATTAAACGCTTTAGTTATATAAATACTTCAATATCCAAAAGTAATTAACAATCAAAACAAAAATTTAATACGCTAAAAAACATTAACTTAACCCTGTTTTTGGGGTGTTGTTAACATAATTATGTTAATAACTTTATCCGTTTGATGTTTATGGAGGAGAGTGTTTTAAACAATTTTTAACAGGCTATGAACAGTTATTCACAACTTGTTAACATTAAAAATCTCAGACTCGCCCTGCATTATAGCTAAAAAAACCAGATTTGTCAATGTTTTTAGTAGAAATACCCCCGATTTCCATGAAATACACGTACAGCGTTAATTACCCGTTACGGTTTATTAACAATTTGAAATAAAACCCGCTAATTATTTAAGCTACAAAAACCATGACCGCAGAGCGGCCAAACATTTGTAGCCAAAAATATTTATAAAACAGGTTGACCCCATAGGGGTAACACATTTTATGTTACGTGCGACTCCGCTGGAGTCGGGAAGCTAAAAAATAATCCTTCTTCTATAAATGTTTGACTCCTAGCGGAGTCAATTTCTAAAAGCTCCCCTCCTCAGATGAGGAGGGGTGGCTCAGGCGAAGCCTGAGACGGGGTGGTCTGATGGTTTACTTCCCTCGTTCCCAGGCTTCCGCTTGGGAACGCAGATTCTTATCTGGCTTCTTCCTGATACCTGTCCGAAGCAAAGCTTCGTTTCCAATTTCCATCCCAAGCGGAAACTTGGGATGGAAAAGACAATATTTTTTATTGCTATTTGGAATTCTGTTTCTCCTCATAAAATTGCATCATACGGCTTGCGGTGCCTTTATCATATTTACCCCAGGCTTTGTATTCGTTCATGTTTTCCAGGATCTTCATGGAGTCCTGTGAATTGCCGATATATCGCTCGGTCAACCCAAGCAGCTCATCATCCGGACCCGATATTTTCTTCACGTTATCCCTTTTGATGGCATACTTGTTTTCATAGTTAACAAAATATACCAGCACTTTATCGCCGGGCTTAAAACCCTTCAGCGCATCTGTGCGGATATACTTCTGGTCCTTCATGTTCGCTTCTACGGTGGGCTCGGAGTGAAGTACCTTATCAATCTTTATCATGCCGAATACTTCGTTTCTGTTCGGGTCCGTCGCGCCGATACGGCGCTTTTCGATGTTCACAACTTCACCCGTAATTACCGCAGCCCAGTGTTCATTCAGTATCGCAGGCGGTACCCAATACATATATCCCGCGATAAGGAAAGTATCGAGTCCGCTTTTTTGAGTTCCGGTCTCCTGTTTCACTTCATCCTTTTTGGTGGACTGCTTTTTTGTCGTGTCAGTCTGATTTTGCATATTGCCGGTATCCTGTTTCTTCCCGCAGGATGAAGTGAATACAAGTACAATCGTTAGCAGCATTGCTGCAGGTAATAATATTATTTTTTTCATTTTTTTGATATTTGGTTTATTATAAAGCTCCCCTCCTTTTCTAAGGAGGGGTGGCACACCGAAGGTGTGACGGGGTGGTCTGAATCGATTTTACCCAATGGCGGCAGGCGAGCCATGCCGCCTACATAAAACAAAGTTCATCTGCTCTTTGCTATTTCAATAATATCCCTTACCTCTAAAACATGCTTGGCGGGTTTTAAGATCGCACAGTTTATCATCGCTCTTGCCACATCCCTCAGAGTACATGCGAATTTAGGCATTAAGAATCGCATTATGGGATACGTTACCTGCCAGCCGAAATAAAATTTCAATATGCGCTTTTGACCCTTGAAGGGCTTCATTATTCCCGGCCTGAACATATACCCTCCGGAAGGTTTACCTTCCTCCGAAAACATCTCCAGCAGCTTATTTTCGGTATGACCCTTAACCCGTGCCCACATTGACTTTCCGGCTGCTGAGCTGTCAGTACCATAGCCCGAAACATAACAGAACGTAAGCGCCTTTCCTGGATTGACTTCCTTAAACGCTTCCGCAAAATTAATTGTCAGGTCATAAGTAAGCTTTGTATATTCAGCTTCTTTTTTGCCCACCGAAGAAACTCCCGCACAAAAGAAGCACGCATCGTATCCCGCCAGTGCTTTTGATTCAGAAGGGGAGAGTACCGCAAGATCATTTACAACCAGCTCTGCGAGCTTTTGGTGAGTCATGCCGCACGGCCTCCTGCCAACCGCAAGCACACTGCTTACCGCAGGATTATCCAGACATTCAAGCAGCACGCCCTCGCCAACCATTCCCGTTGCTCCCGTTAAAATAATATTTAATGACATAGGTTTTTTTTGAAAAGCTCCCCTCCCATGTCAAAGCCAGGTCTGCGACTTTCTTAAGGAGGGGTGGCTCAGGCGAAGCCTGAGTCGGGGTGGTCTAAATTATTTTGAATACATTACACTAAAATAAGTAACGGCTGATTTACTGCTATCTTCATTTTGTATATAATTAACTGTGAATTTATAAAAACCGTCTATCATTTTTTGGTGGTCACCAATGGCATACCCTTCAACAATATCGTCGGTTTCACCGGGAAGCAATGATTGTCTGCCCCCAATGGGTCCTCCGCACAGGAAGCCAAAAAAATAACTTTTATATTTATTATCAGAGTCTAATCTCTGCAAGTATCCATCGAAATAAAATTCCATTCCCTGCTTAAAAGAATATATAGCCGTAGAACTGTTATTAAGTAAATAATATTTTGGACGCGGATTAAGCCTGAATGGCGTAAACCAGGTTGGCATAAGAAAGATTTCATCATTTTTTAAATATTTTATGATAAAAACCGGCTTTGGCGATTCATTTAATTCGTATTCTTCGTAATATATTTTCTCAAAACCATACCATATATAATCAATATTTTTTACCCTTGACTGATCAAAGTACACTTCAAACGCAATTTGGTTAACGGTATCCTGGGATCCAAAATTAAAAAAAGATGAATCAGAGGACTTGTTTGTTAATTGGTAGTTTATTTTTACTAAATAATTTCTTGCCGTTTTTCCAATTGAGTATACTGTATCAACTAAAAGGCATTCACCGTATTCATCTCTTAAAAATTCAGGCTGTTCAAAGTTTTTTTTATATATAGTTTTTCCATCTGGATCGAATATGGAAATTTTGAAATATTCTAAATCATTTGTTAAATAAGTGTATTCCTTTTCAAACGAAAAATTGAAATGAAAAACTACCGGCTGCTGTGCCCACAGCGCCGTCACAGAAAACAAAAAAAACAATATTACAAATAGATTTTTCATTACAAAAGGTTTTTTGTAATATAATATTTTCTTTAATCCCATAAACCGAAATTATTTGTACTTCTATATGACCGCAGAGCGGTCAAACATTTACCCGCCTTACTATGCTTTGGCAGAGGAAGGTAGCTAAATTAATTAGTTTGCATATTGACCCCATCGGGGTCACACATAAATATAATTTTTGACGTTTGAGCTTTGGTATTAGACATTATGCTTTTGATATTCATTTTTTCACATATCATTAATCCCTATCTTTGTTAATCTTTTCTCCCCTCTCCTCCAAGGAGAGGGGCTGGGGGTGAGGTTAATACTATGAGCTTTGATAACAGAATAATATTTGCGTCCGCTACTATGGTAGGGGAGTCAGGCATAACAGTCATACGCCTAAGCGGAAAAGACACGTTCTCGCTTGTATCTAATTGTTTATCAAAGAGTTATAACGAGTTTTTGCCCGCCGATGTTGACCACTACACCTCACATACTACACATCATGGGTATTTATTCAGCGGGGCGGATTTTATTGATGAGGTAGTTGTAACATTTTTCAAAGCCCCCAATTCATATACTGGTGAAGATGTCGCGGAAATATCTACTCATGGCGGAAGTTATATTTACCGCAAGGTCAGCGATCTGTTAATGAAGCTTGGAGCATTTCATGCTGAACCGGGTGAATTTTCAAAGCGCGCATACCTGAACGGCAAGATGGATCTTGCGCAGGCAGAAGCTGTTGCGGACCTGATAAAAGCGAAGACTGACCAGGCAAATAAATTAGCGCTGCAGCAACTGACCGGAAAATTTTCCGGCAAAATAAAAGAGCTGCGCGAAGATCTAATCAATTACTGTTCACTGCTTGAGCTTGAACTGGATTTTTCAGAGGAGGGAATCGATCTGGTTGAAAAAGATGTTCTGCTTGAAAAGGTCAATAAGTTAATCGCCAAATTTCAATCGCTAACTCAAAGCTATGAAAGCGGCAAAATTATCAAAAACGGCGTCAATTTGGCAATCATAGGGCGACCCAATGTAGGTAAATCCAGTATTTTTAATTATTTTCTTGATGAAAACCGCGCAATTGTGAGCGATATTCCCGGTACTACACGCGATTATCTCGAAGAACCGCTAATTATGGGTGGTATTCAATTCAATTTGGTTGATACAGCCGGAATCCGCGAAACGAAGGATGTAATTGAAAAGGAGGGCGTAAGGCGCTCCAAGGTTAAGATCGAAGAAGCTGATATTGTTCTTGAAGTAGATGACGTAACAAATTCAAATATTGCGGTTGAGACATTCTCTGAAACAGATAATAGCGGTAAGACCATTAAGGTCGTTAATAAAATTGATTTAATGCCCGGCAAATCAAATGCTGCATTAGCCGTTTCGGCTAAATCGGGCGAAAAAATGGATGTACTTGAGAGGGAAATAGTCACCAAGGCAAAGGAGCTTATTAGCAAAAATAACCAGAGTGATGTAATTATTACAAACGAAAGGCACCGGGACTGTTTGTTGAAATCTTGTGAATATCTTGTGAATGCACGTGAGCAGATTGAAAGGGGTGGCGGTAACGAGTTGATTTCATTTGAAATTAGGGCTGCCATGGATTCCATTTCAGAGATCATAGGAAAGACCGCAAATGTTGATATCTTAAATAACATCTTCACAAAGTTCTGCATTGGTAAGTAATGGCAAATTATGAAAAACCGCAATAATATTAGATTTTCGCCAATTGTTTCCCGTGAAACATTTTCATCCATATTGGGATTCTTGGCAATTGCGCTGTTTTCAACGATTTTTTCGGGTTGTGGGGAAGACACAATCTCAGAAGATATTTCGGTTTTTAACAAGGTGCTTTCAACAAGATATGATATAAAAGCTCCCGAAGATCTTGCTAAGTTCTATCACGACTATCTGTACGATAATCCGGAGGCGAAGCTTACGTATGAGATGAGTCCGCAAACTCACAACCGCGTAAAGATCGTTATGATCAATCAAAATCCGGTTGACCCAAATTTGCACGCAGAAAAGATTGAAATGGTTGCCAAATACGATGAGACTATGTGGAAGATTGTGGTCATAAACCGCAATTGGAAATGCCGGTCAAAGGGTGAACCCAGCGAGTGGGGTATAGAGCCATGCAATTGATTAGCAATGTTTCCCGTGAAACAATTGTGCCATTAGGGAGTCTGGAGTAGCAAATATCATCCAAAGCTCCCCTCCTTTTATAAGGAGGGGTGGACTGCGCAAAGCGTAGGACGGGGTGGTTGCTTTATGCAGCAAACAAGAGGTCTCTGTTTTTGGGTTGAGCTTTATTTTTCCCATTTCGGGTCGGCATTTGCCCCTTTGGCGAGAGGGTGGTCTCTATTCATGAAGAATCGAAACTAAACTAATAATTGAAGCAAAACACTAAACATTTCGATATTATCGTAGTTGGAGCCGGGCACGCGGGCATTGAAGCTGCATGGACTTCTTCGCGCATGGGCTGCACCGTGGGCATGGTAACAATGGATCTTGACGCTATTGGCAGAATGTCATGCAATCCCGCAATAGGCGGTACGGCAAAGGGACATTTGGTTAAAGAAATTGATGCCCTTGGGGGAGTAATGGGCAGAATTGCCGATGATTCGGAAATACAATTCCGCCTGCTTAATAAATCCAAAGGTCCCGCTATATGGTCGCCGCGCTGCCAAAGTGACCGCGATCTTTATTCGAAAGTTGCCAAAGAATATATCTTAAGCTGTCCAAACATAACTTTAATTCAGGATACTGTTGATGAACTCGTTCGCGATTCAAAAGGAAATATTTCCGGAATCAAGACTTCGCTCGGTTACAAAATCTCCTGTAAAGCCGTTATTATCACAAGCGGTACATTCTTGAATGCAATAATGCATATGGGTCACCAACAGAATGAAGGCGGGAGATTTGGTGAACAATCCGCCAAAGGGCTCTCTAATTATCTGTTAAATCAAGGATTTAAAACAGCTCGACTCAAAACAGGTACACCGCCCAGACTGCAGCTGGATACAATAGATTTTTCGGTAACTTCAGAGCAGCCGGGTGATGATAACCCAACGCCGTTTTCAGTTTTTACAAACGGAAATTTTCCCGCGCTGCCGCAGATATCATGCTACTTAACGTACACCAATGAAGATACGCATAATATATTACGTACGGGATTTGACGACTCCCCAATGTTCACTGGCAGAATAACCGGCGCGGGTCCGAGATACTGTCCATCAATTGAAGATAAAATCTTCCGCTTCGCTGATAAGCTGCGCCACCAGATATTCCTTGAGCCCGAAGGAATTAATTCCAACGTGGTTTACATGAACGGTTTTTCATCAAGCCTACCGGAAGATATTCAGTACTCTGCGCTTAAAACAATTCCGGGATTAGAGAAAGTCAAAATGATGCGCGCCGGATATGCCGTAGAGTATGATTTCCTGCCGACTTACCAAACCAACTTAACACTTGAAACAAAACTTATACCGGGTCTTTATGTAGCGGGACAGATAAACGGAACATCGGGCTATGAAGAGGCTGCGGCGCAGGGACTCATTGCAGGCATTAACGCAGCACTCAAAATAAAAGGGGAAGAGCCCTTTATCTTAAAGCGCAGCGAGGCATATATCGGCGTACTGATCGACGACCTGATCAACAAAATTCCCGAAGAGCCGTACCGCATATTTACATCATGCGCGGAATACAGGCTGATATTACGACAGGATAACGCTGACCGCAGGCTGATGAAATATGGCCATAAATACGGATTGATTCCCGACGATATTTACAGTAATACGCTTGCCAAAGAAGACCTGATAAAAGAGGGGATAAATTATTTCAAATCAAATTTCGCCGGACCCAAAGATATGAACGAATACCTTGAGTCCGTAAACGCATCGCCGCTGAAGCAATCAGACCAGCTTGCGCAGATCGTAAAACGAAACGAAGTTAAGCTCAGCGATTTTCTGGCGATTCCATATTTTGATGAAAACGCGCTGATACAAAAGATAAGGCAGAGCGAAATTATTATGGACCAGATAGAAATTGAAATGCGTTATGAAGGATATATTGTCCGCCAGGCTGAGCAGGTAGAGGCATTCAACAAAATGGAATCAGTTGAAATACCCGAGAAGTTTGATTTCAATAAAATAAAATCGCTTTCAACTGAAGGCAGGGAAAAGCTGAATAAGGTCAGACCCCGCTCAATCGGCCAGGCATCACGCATCGCGGGCGTTTCGCCCTCCGATGCATCGATACTTTCAATCTACATTAAGGGTTAGTTATTGCAGATTAAGTTTTTAATAGAACATTTCACAAAATAAGCTCCCCTCCTCAGATGAGGAGGGGTGACACGAGCGAAGCTCGTGGCGGGGTGGTCTGAAAAAAAATGACAACACAACATACAGAAGACTGGCAAATACTTGTAAAAGAAAAGCAGTTCAACGACCTGCTTATCGGATGGAATTCCAAGATCAATCTTGTATCACGGAAAAAACCAAACGTACTTGACCTGATAGAGGATTCAAGATTATTTTTCCATGGCATCGATTTTAAACCCGGACTGAACATACTCGATCTCGGCACCGGCGGGGGATTCCCGGGTATTGTAATTGCAATTCACCACCCGGAAGTAAATCTCGTGCTGGTTGATTCCATACAAAAAAAGATAAGTGTAGTTTCGGATATCATTAAGCGGATGGAGCTTACCAACGCCGCCGCGATATGCGGCAGGGCTGAAGCCCTTGTATCGGGGGGTTTCATGAACGGTAAAATGAAAAATCACTATGATTATGTTGTATCGCGCTCCGTTGCAGTGCTGCAGGATCTCTGCGCCTGGTCAAAAAGTCTTATCAAGCCCGGCGGCAAGCTCGTAACCTTGAAAGGCGGCGATATAACCGGCGAAATTCACAAAACACGCTCGCTACCTTATGTTAAAAATATTCACAGGAAGGTTTTTGAAGACAGGATATTGGTTACAGTAGATTTTGTATGATAAATCTTTTGGGAATCTTTGATCCAATTCCCCTCTTGAAAGGGGTGTCCGGCATTTGCCGGACGGGGTATGTAATAAACATTATGTTAGCCTATTTAAAAACTTAAATTATCCCTTAAAATATGAAGCAATACACTAACTACCTTACGGTTACTTTCTTTTGAACGATCAAAAGAAAGTAACCAAAGAAAAATCGCCCGCTCCTGAAAATTTCCTAAAATCTGCTTTGCGTTACAGGAAAAAAACTCGTCACGCTTGATTCGCACCATAGGTGCGATTTGCGTGACTCAAACAATTTTTCCTGTGTTGAATTTGCAAATCAGATTTTTTAACGGAAATTTTCAAAGGCGGGTCAAAATCATAGACAATCCCAGAGCGGCATAGTGAGTTAGGCTTTAATAGAATTAAATAGGAGCCCCGGAGGCCAAAGGACTGGCCTTTGACAGTGGTGTTATATACAAGCGATGGGCGAAGCCCATCGAAAAGGAAAAAATTAATTTAGCCCCGAAGGGGCGTAATAAAAACAATACTTCACATAAAGCTCCGCAAGAGGTGAAAATACTACTTACGGTTTGTACAAAACATTACTGGCATTCCAGTATTCTTTTGATGATATGTAATTTTCCCTGATAAGTTTATTTTTTGAATCATATACCTTTGTATACACTATTTCATCCTTTGCGTCATTCATAGGAATATTACCATCAGCCTCATTAAGCACTTCAAACTTCGCATGAAGCAAATTCATTTTCTTTATTTCATATTCAACAATTGCAAGATCTTCAAATTCATCATCGCCCTTAAGCACACCGTTTATATCAAGCGTTTTATATCTGTTAAGCCAACCGTTTGCAAACTCAAAATAAATAAAGGCAATTCCGCAATGGTACGTTAAGAGTTCATCCTTATCGTTTACACGGAATTTTAGAATACACCCTGCGGAATTCTTAATATTTATTTCGTGATCAGAGCCCTTTGAAATAAAGAAACCCGTTGTATCAAAATCCTTAACCTTTAGCGCATACTGTATATATGTGCCGTTATCACCCGAAAAAACATCATTAAATCCGGCTATCATAAAAATTGAAATAATTAACAAAAAAACATGTTTTGAATTATAATTCATCTCTTAAACTATTTATATTAAACAATTATTTATCCGCATGATTCCATTACGGTAATTTTCTTTACTGAATTTTTAAGCAATCCCAGATTCTTAATTCTCACGGGGTCATTTTTAAAACTCTCATAATCCTCTTTTGTTTCAAATGATACTATATGAACCTCATAGGGCTGCTCGCCCTCGGCGGGATAAATAAAATTATCCCTGCAAGGCCTTAATCTGAGCTCAAGCTTGCCGCGGTACTTTTCAAGCAGGGGCAGTACCAATGATTCGTACTCCAGGAAACCCTGCTCGCCGCTATCATTTAAATATATAAGCTGTGTGATAGTAATTTCACTCATTAATTAATTCCGGTTATATTTCGAAACAATTGCGTTGAGCCTTGGCTGAATATTCCATAAACCCCAGGGAAACATCAGTACCCTGAAAAATGTTTTCAGAACACTTTCATTAATTCCGGTTCCGTCAGCTGTTTCATTTTCGCGTATCCATTTAGCATTCAGCCAGAAGCAATATATCATTCCCGCGCTTGCGTAAATATGTACGGGTATCAGCCAGTACAGCTTTTCCATTTCCGCAAAACCGCCAAGGTTTACATAATGCCAAACCTGGAAAGCATTTGAGCCAAACCGGTATGCAAGCGCAAAGATCATATTAAAAATAAATAAAACACGGATCTTTCCGGCAGCGGAGTACTTTGAAAGCACGATCCCCATGGAAAGCTGCCAAAGCGCAAATGCTTCTATAAATAACTGGAAAACTAAAAACGCCGTTAAAGGATACCCCGCTAAATATATTACCCCCGAAGTAATCACGGGCAAAAACATCTGCAGGCTTATTCCCCATGCGCTCATTCTAAGAATCTTGATGAATATACCCGTCATCGTCTAAAAAATATTCATGCAAATTGAGTTCAAATTGCTGCTCCGATTTACATCCCTGCGGAGCTGCCGCCGGACTGCTTCCAGCTTTTAAGTTTGCTGAAGAGAGATTGCTTTACTATATGCGACTGCCTGCTCATTGCGTTTATACGGTTTATGAACTTAAGCGTTACCCAGCCAAGTACACCCATTGCCGCAAAGAAAATGCCGTAAGAGATCCTCCAGTCAACACCCTGGGTCATCATACTGTATTCGCTCATACCGCCTATTCCCGCTATCAGGTTCAGCGGCAGAAAAATTATGTTTATCATAGTTAGATTCTTTATCAGCACGTTCATATTGTTATTAATAATATTTCCGCGCGCGTCCATAAGACCCGAGAGCACTGATGAATAAATTTCCGCCTGCTTCAGGCACTGGTTATTTTCTATTATGATATCTTCAAGCTGCTCAAACCGCTCGTCATTACCGGGGTAACCGTTGCCGGAATGCTTTTCGAAGTAATTGCGCAGCTTTATAAGCACGGTAAGATTCGAACTAATAGCATTAATGTAGTATATTAAGCTTTCGCTCAGATTGAACATCTGGATAAGGTACTCATTTTCCATCGAGGCGTTGAGCTTTATCTGTATTTCCCGAGAAATTATCTTCATAGCCTTAATATGATCAAGGTAATGGCGTATGGAGTTATAAAGGAATTTGATTATTATATCCATTAACGAACCAAAATGCAGGTTATGTTTCTGGTCAAACAGCGACACATCTTCGGGCAGAACAACAACCAGCTTATCCTTAAAAAGGAATAAACCTATCGAAGATACGCCGAAGAGAAAATTATCTGAGCTTAAATAATTCTTGGGACGCTTCCAGATGATAAAAATGTTATCATCTTCAAATTCTATACGCGATATTTCATCAGGGTCAGTGGCGGATTCAACAGTATGTTTATCAATTTTATATTCTTTTTCAATAAAATCCTTTTCATCGTTATCGGGATTGACGTAAACCCAAACCCTGCAATCGTTTCCTTTTGATTCAGCCAGCGCACCATTTAAAAAATCATATTTCTGCAGCATAAAACCCCCTTAATGAACATAAAAAGTAATATACATTACAAAAGTAACCATAATAATATGCAATTTAAATTTAAATCGCAGAGCGCAGTCAATAAAAAAAGGGGCTCTAAGCCCCTGAAGTATTATTTATGAAACAAAACCGCTCTACATCACCGTATTATTTTCTTCGGGTTTCCCGCCGCCGGAATTTTCATCCCCGGGATCGCTGTTTTTTGTTTCATCGCTATCGTTAACCTCTTCGTTAACCGGTTCATTAACCGGGGTATTATCTTCCGGTGTAATCTCCCCCTCGGTTACCTCTTCGGTAATTGTATCTTCGTTCTTTTCTGCCGCGGCTGATTTACCAAATGTGTTTGAAGCAATATCCCTTGCTTCCTGCATTATGGTTTCTTCAAGCCTGGCTTGTTCATCCAGCTTCGCTTTTTCATCTGCGCGTTTTTTATCCGCTTCGGCAAGCGTCAAAAATTCTCTTGGGAACATTACTGTTCCTATGATCCCCCTCAGCGCGTTGCGGGATATCTCCTTCGCCATAAAATTCTCATCGGGAATTTTCATGCTCGTACGGAGCTTCATTGTAACGGCAGGCTTAAAACCGAATTGCGCGTAATAAACAGGATCGCCCACCACAATAACCGCGCCGAACCCCACTTCTTTGGCGCGCTCAAGTCCTTCGTTAATAAGTGCCTTTCCTATTCCGTGCCGCTGGTGTTCGGGGTGTACGGCAACCGGACCCAGAACCAGGCACTTAAACCTTCTTCCGCGGTGAGTTATAAATCCTTTAGAAAATAAAACGTGGCCAAGGATCACATCTTCCTTTATGGCGACAAGTGAAAACCCGAATTCGTAACTTCTTGTTTTCCTGATATCGTTTATAAGGATGCCCTCATCATCTCTGCCGAAGGCAAGACGGTTGATCTCTGTAATTGCGTCGTAGTCGGCAGCCTTTTCACCCCTTACATAAAGCTCTTTAGCCCACTGGTCTCTCATTAAGTACTGTAGTTATAAATTGAATAATAATCAGCAAAAATAATGATTAATAAACACAATAAAAGTGTATTCCGTAAAATCGTTATTAGCTGGCCGGAGGACTGATTTGCTTAAGGAACGTCTCAACTGCATCCATATCAATATCGTAAACTGATTCCCTTGTGTGGGCTACTTTCCTTACAACGAGCCTTTCGATGAAGTTCATTTTTTCAAGCAGAAACTCGCCGCCCATTATACCTTTTGCAGAAGCATGCTTCTTCAGCTCAGCCGGGAACGAATCTTCAAATTCCTTCTGCCGTTTTTTCCCGTCGGTTTCCATGCAGCAGATATAGAGTCCGAGTATTTTTGCTTTAAGCGAAGCTTTATGTTTATCTGCAAAGGTCCTTATTTCTTTTTGAATCTTGCCTACGTGAATTGAGCCGCCGATTATAATTTTTTCATACCCGTTCAGATGCGGCTGCCTTGTTTTTGCAAGATCAATGACGCGGACTTCATCGCCTGTTTCAGTGAGACGCTTCGCAAGCATGTAGGCTACTTTTTCTGTGGTGCCGTGCTTGGTTTTAAAAATTATCGCCGTTTTCATTTTTGGGAAATATATATTATTTAAAGGGATGGTTTGGCCAAAGATGAGCGCATTCAGTTAAGGTTTATTATATACAAAAATAGCGCAGAATTGCAGATTTTACAATGCAAATAGTAAGGTTTAATTGCCGGATTTAATTCAGCTTCTTCACCATAAGCGCATTTACAAAGAGTTCTCCCTTGTACAGGTCGTGAATATCCTCTTTATGCTCGTAACCCATTTTCAAAAAAAATCCGCGCGCGGTTTTGCTTACGTGCGAGTATATCTCGGGATTCCTCTGTTCCGCAGCTTTGCGCTCTATTTCGTTTAGCAGCATACTGGCGACACCGCAGCGTTGATAGTCCTTGCTTACATACATAAAATCCAGGTAGCCGTCTTTTGCAATTGAAGAAAATCCGGCAATAATTTTACTCCCCTCCTTTTTCAAGGATGGGTCGGACTTTAGCCCGGGGGTGGTATCTATTTCAGCTAAAACAAAATACTGCTCTTTGATCGCCTTTTCCCAGCGGGGATAGTTTACCGCGCCATCAGCCCAGACCCGTATCTGCGCGGGTGTGTAATCCGCTGCATTTACTGAGTGCACAGTCCCGCGGTACATCTCAACTATGGCGGGAATATCTTCAAACACGGCGGTTCTTAATTTAATTTGGTGATCTTTCACTTTACCTGCAGTTCTTTGTTATGGTTTTAAATACTTTCTTCAGTTTTTTTAGTCGTTTTTCTTTTAATCCGCTCAGCGCCTTATCGGTACATTCACCAATCACCGCTGCAGCTTTATGATATTGCTTTTCACCATGATTGCTCACTCCCAATATCAGCTTTCGCCTGTTATTCGGGTCGGTTTGGCGCGCAACATAGCCTTTTTTGTTAAGAAGCTCAATTATCCTTGTAACCGAAGCAGTATCCTTTGATGTTTTCTCTGCTATTTCGGTTTGTTTTATATCTTCATTATTTACAATAATATCCAATACCTGCCATTGATCGTAGGTTATATCGATTTTATGTTTTATCAGACTAAGCTGAATGTATTTTTTGTATTGTTTTAGCGCGCTTTCTATATTATTGAAAAACATAGCGTTTGAAAAATCATCCGTTTTCATACCCGTAATATAATATGATATATCAATAATTGATATATCAATTCATGGTATATTTATCTTTTTGGTGGCAATTTGAATATGCTACTCATTAGCTATTTCTCTCAGAAAAGGTTACTTTTTATCCTTTTTCAGGAATTCATCCGTATAATGTTCATTATGCCTTGGTTTTGCAAGCTTCTCAGCATTAAATGTACCAGATTTACCCTTTGGTATCGATAGTGATACCCATTTTTCGCTGGCCATTTTTCCTATGTAAACTATCTGACCCACATGATACGCATAATGCGCAAGCTGCCTGAAAATTGCTTCATTTACTGTGTGACCCTGGTTGCGGATATATATGATCTTATCAAGATCTTCAGGTTTTAATGAATTGAGTGCATTGAACAAACATTCCCAGCCTTCATTCCATTTCTTAAGCAGTTCATCCTTCGATCCGATATCATTTTCAAATTCTTCGTCACGTTTGCGCCAGGATTTTTCACCATCGGTTGTTAAAAAATCCGTCCACCTTGAAAGCATATTGCCCCACAGATGTTTTACAATAACAGCAATGCTGTTGCTTTCATTGTTATACTGCCAAAAGAGCATTTCATCGGGTATATTTAAAAATGTTTTATCACCCAGCATTTTGTAATACTCAAACTGCTTAATGATACTTGTCAGATATTCGTTTCTCATATTATAAAATAATGATAATTTATATGTCATTGCTTTGCAAAAAACACCGCACATCAGAACGGATTGCCCGATATTACTGTTTACATGTTATCATTTTTTTCGGTTTCAATCAAAAGGTTATTCGGATCTATAATGAACTTCACAGGTTCTGAATCAACAACGAAACTTACAGAATTATATATCCCGTCCGTTCTGTAATTTTTCAGATAAATGAGTTTTCCGTCTTTATCAATATATCCCAGCCCGATATAGTCTCTTAGAGGCATAGATCTTAAAACATCTCCGGAAAATAAAGTATATTCAGTACTTTTTCCGGAATCATCGTTGTAGCTTCTGCCTTTGAATCCTGTTTCCCTGTATTTCGATATCAGGAATTCCGCATCTATCCTGTATTTCCCGCCACCTAGCGAACTGATTCGCGTTTCTGAAACCCTGTTATCATAGAATACTACATTTTTGAACATATCTGAAATTAGATACTTTAGGCTATCGGGTGTTTCATTTTCAAGAAATCCAAGAAGATCAACGGGTACCGGATAAGGCGGTCCTCCGAATTTATACTTCTCGAAAAATTTTTTTACTGCCCTGTTGAATCTTTCCTCGCCTATGTACTCACTCAACAGATAAAATGCCACCGCACCTTTGCCATATGAAATATATGATCTTTCTGCATCAACAGTGTATAACGGGGGTTCTTCCCCGGTTTCAGAGGTCCTTCCCTTAAGGTATCGTTCCATCTGTACACTTAGGAAACGTTCGGCGCTTTGCTTTCCGTATCTTTTCTCATAGATCCTTGCGGTAATATATTCTGTAAGGCTTTCGGTAATCATATGCGCTCCAGGTACATCTGCCGGCATTACCTGGTTACCCCACCATTGATGCGAAAGCTCATGTGCAGAAACATAAAACGAAATATCAATATTGTTATCAACAGGTGTTCGGATATCCGTTAAAAAACGGATTTCGGAAATAGAGACAATGTTGGCAGCTGTTGTTGCATACGAGCCCTCAGAACGGGGGAATTCCGCAACTTTTATTACCCGAAAAGGGTAAGCCCCAAAATTATCCGAATTATAACTCATCGATTGCTTTATACCGTCAACAATTTGTTTTAGATTGTTTGTATGTGGTTTATGATAATAAACCTCTATGAAGGATCCAAGATGATAATCTTTGTATACTTCATAAATTCCAGAGTGAATTCCGAATACAAACTTTACTTTTTCATCTGTTTTATTAAGAGTATAAGTTCTGTTGTTTTCATTCCAACGCTTTATTGTTTTGCCGGGCGCAATTACGGTTTGACCTTCAGATGTTCCTGTTAATAACTCCAGGCTGATAAGATCGGCATCACTTCCCTGATAGTGGTTAAATATAGTTGAGCCGTCAAAAATGTAACCAATACGAGGGAAAATATCACTCTTTAGATAAGTGCCGTTATTAAGTATGTTTGAGTTCTTAACAAGAAGAGTATTTTGCCTGTTCTTAATATTAAAACTCATTTTAATACTATCGCCTGGCGCAATTGGTTTGCGTAGTTTGAATACATAAAAATTAAACAGCGAATCATCAATCAAACTTTCGATTTCATCTTCAAAAGAAACTGCGGTGATCTCATCAAAACCCGTTCTTACAAGAAGAGTATCTATAGGGTAAAGCGTTCTGTTAATAAGCGTATAAAATCCTTCTGCATACATAGAATTTGATTCTGGGTACAGCTCAATTTTTGCATTTACGGCGGTAATACGAGGCTGTTTTATTTCTTTCAGAGCGGAATACCTGGTCGTGAATTCGCTCTTAAGAGACTCTTGATTTCCTGTCTTAAACATCATCTCTTCGTTCCCGGTTGCGGCAGCGTTAATAAAATAACCGTAGGCCGTAAAGCCGCCGCAAAGAAAGAGGATTACGTAGGCTATCTTGCCCCTGAATTTTAATGCCGCATTTGTTAATCTTTCTGTGAAAGTCTCCGTTAAGCCCCTTTTGCTGAAAAGAATTGATAAGAGAAAAATAATGATCCCGAATATAAACCAATATGCCTTGTAAACAAAAAAAGGCAGCAAGGAATATCCATACCCGGACAGATCGGAAAGTTTCATAAAGAAATCCGGTTCGGGATTTTGATTGAACCTGAATATCATTTTTTCAATCCCCGCATGAGGCAGATTCGAGATTCCTATCGCGGCCAGAACCAGTAGAAACAGCCCTATGTATGAATTTCTAAAAAGATTTTGTACAAAAAGCGAAGCAAACGCCCAAATAACGAACCCGCTTAAATGCAGTACGAAAAGTGCAAAAATGTATTGAATAAGTTCAAATCGGTAATAACCGCTGTAAATCTGGAAACCTATACCCGATGCCATAATAACCAGCAGTAATATAATCTGCATTTTTACCAATGCCAGGAATTTTGACAGCAAAAGTATACCGTCGCCTGCGGGGCTGGTATCTATTAACGAATCAATACGGCAAATTTTGGCGCGGTTTATCAAAACGCCGGCGTACATAAAAGTCAAAACCGTTATCAGCATTGAAAAGAAAAACACTGGCAGCCCAAGTATAGACCAGGTTACGGGCAGCAATTTTGTGCCCGTCTGCGGATTTGCCTGCATCAGGATCGTTGAAATGAGAATTATGCCGGCGATCACGACTATCAAAAAAGATCTGCTCTTAATAATGTATTTAATTTCGGCGTTAGAAAGATACCAGGCGGTTTTCAATTTGTCCGGTATTCCCCAGACAGATTTTACCTCCGGAAAGTATATTTTGATTTTTTCTCCGGCGGCGGAACTTTGCTCTATAGAATTATTTGTTCTTCCGGATAGTCTTCTGAAAAAGCCACCCTCGAAAGAAAAAACCCGGTATAAGAACGCCGCCAGAAATATTGAGACTGTAAGCCAGAGCACACGGTTCAATACAATTGTACCGGTTAACGGCAGAGAAATGATGTCATTCTGCACAATAGTGTTGTTCCGGGTAAAATAATGAACGGCCGCTTCGCCAAAAGGCTCTATCAGCAAACCCAGACCCCCTGTTTCAGCAGATACAGTTATTCGGGAAGCGGACTCCCTTAACAGAAAAAGGAGAACAACAGAGATAAAACCGGCATAAATGTTTTCAGAAAGAACAACCACCGTAAAAACAATTATTCCGGAAAGAAGCAGGTTGGGCAGCAGGAAAATAAAATATATTTCAGCGTAGGCCGAAATTTCAACAGGCAGAATTCTGCCCGCGGGAACCACGGGTAGTGCCGCGCCCAGCATAAGCCCGCAAAGAAAAAACAGCGCTATTATATTTACACCCGCAAAGGAGCTCAAAAATTTGGCCGAAAGATATCCGGATTTTGTGATGGGGAAAGAATAAAGTAAACGATAAACGCCGCTTTTATGATCCCTGTAAACTGAAACGCCGACTATTACCGGAAGAAGAAATAACATCAATTTACCGAATAGCATGACAAAGGAAAAAATACCCATAGGTGAATTTGCGGTTTTTACAGAAGATGAATCTTCACCAAAGGCGCCCGCCGCGCCCGCCATAGCCGCAGCTCCCAATAAAAAGAAGATTATCAGATAAAAGTAGTACGCGGGATTTTTTAACCAGTATTTTATCTCAGACTTTAGTATTGTCAGAAACATTCTTCGATCATTTTAGATTTCCGTTCAAGACAGCAAAATAATAGTCTTCCAAAGCAGGCTGGCCAATAGCGAAACCTTCTCCCGGGTCATGTTCTGAAAACACACGGATGTTAACCGAATCATCCCTGTTATAACCCGAAGACAAAACTTCATGTGCGCTCTCAGCTTCCTCCAGCCGGTCCGGATTAATATTCTTCGTCCAGATCTTCCCCCGGAGCTCTTTAATGCAGTCAACCGGATGAACATGTTTCAGTATTCTGCCGTTATTCATTATTGCCATATCGTTGCACAAATCTTTTATGTCTTCAACTATATGCGTAGAAAATATTATGATATTTGTTCGCGCGATTTCCCTCAGTATGTTCAAAAAACGGTTCCTTTCTGCTGGGTCAAGTCCCGCGGTAGGTTCATCAACTATGATCAGTTTTGGGCCGGAAAGCAGAAGCTGCGCAATGCCGAAACGCTGTTTCATTCCGCCGGAATATCCATCAACATACTTTTTCCTTACATCATACAGGTTGGTTAGCTCGAGTACATAATGTATCAGATCATCTTTTGCCTTACCAGAGGGTATTCCTTTTAATGCGGCAAAATATCCAAGCAACTCTTCAGCTGTCATTTTCGGGTAAACCCCGAATTCCTGAGGCAGGTAGCCAAGCTGCTTTCGTAATGAAAGCGGATCTTTTAAAATATCTATTTCATTAAAGAATATATCCCCGCTATCCGGCTTTTGTAATGTCGCCAGAGTTCTCATCAATGTCGATTTGCCTGCGCCATTCGGGCCCAATAGACCGGTCATCCCCGCGGTTATTTCACAGGATAGTGCATCAAGAGCCTTTACTCCGTTCTTATATGTTTTTGAGATATTTTTTAGTGTTAGCTTCATTTTACACTGTATTTTTTCCAAAGTATCCTCTTTATGCCTTCCATATGCCAAACCAGTTTTTTCCGTTCATTTATTCCCAAACCCGAGATCAGCCCGTAAACCCTTTTAACCTGTGCCTCTGTAAGCTTTTTGTAAAGTTTTTTGCCGGGCACCGTCAATGAAATATATATCACCCGGCGGTCTTTTTTGTCCGGCATTTTTTTTACCAGATTTTTTATAGAGAAATTGTTCAGTATGCGCGAAAGATAACCGGCATCTATATTCATCTTTTCTATTATATCCCGGGAAGTACATTTTCCCGCTGAATTAATTTCGTAAAGTATTCTTGCCTCCGGCAGGGAGTAATGACTGTTTAGAAATTGTTTGTTAAGCACTCCAATGAGCCCTGTATAGTACCTGTTAAAAGCGCGAATTTTATTAATTGTGCCGCTAGATCCGGATCGCATACCTGCGCTCCTGCCTTTTGCTGATTTTTTGATCTTCATGTATTCAATTTAGGCAAATTAATTGACTTTGTCAATTAATTTTAAATGCGGCAGCAGAAAGTAACCATTTAAACAAAGTGCTCTAATATATTATACCGGGCACAGTGAGCTTGTTTTCGGAAATATATTTAATGGCATTTCTAAATTTGATATTATAACTTAAGTTTGCTCTTAACTATGCCGAAAGATCAAAAAGTTAAAAAACGCAGAGCATCAAAGATCCTTGAAATCTTATCGGAAGAATATCCCGGTGCCGGTTGTCACCTTGATTACAATAATCCATTTGAACTGCTGATATCAACACTTCTTGCAGCGCAGTGCACAGATGAAAGAGTGAATGCGGTTATGGTACCGCTTTACAAAAAGTATAAAACTCCCGCTGATTTTCTTACTCTAACGCAGGGTGGGCTTGAACACGAACTGCGCTCAATAAACTTCTTCCGCAATAAAACCAAAAGTGTTTTAAATTGCTGTGCAGCGTTGGTAAATGATCATAACGGTCAAGTCCCAGGAACAATGAACGAACTTACCAAACTTGCGGGGGTTGGAAGGAAAACAGCCAATGTAGTACTCGGAAATTGTTTCGGTGAGCCGGCAATTATGACCGATACGCACTTAAACCGCGTATCGCAAAGACTTGGCTTGACCGATAACGATAAACCCGAAAAAATTGAAATGGACCTGAAAGAAATTATCCCCGATGATTTGCAGGTAAAATATTCACACGTAATTGGTCAGCATGGCAGAGCTATATGTAAAGCTAAAAAACCACTATGCACGGAGTGTGTGGTGTGCGAATTATGTCCCGGCTGCAATAGTTTCAAATAGCCTTCCTCCTTCGGAGTAAGGTTTCGCCGCATAGCGGCTCAACAATTAACAATTATATTTACTCTACATGAGGAAAGCTATTTGATTCCCATCCTAACAATTTTTTTCCAAATTTAGAATATTCAACAACAACCCTGTCACCTTTTTTGATCTTATCAAATTCAGTTTTACCAAACGGAATCCTGCCAATCCTATATGGCAGAGCTGCCGCGGAAAAATAGAAATATTGCTTACCTTTATATTTACTGCTGCCGCATGATGTTACATAAGTGTTAACGGTTATCTTTATTTTATTTTTGAGATCCTTATGCAATCCATAAAGCATATAATAAACCGACCAAAGGAACACAACGCCAAACACCGTCACAATTCCCGCGACAGCCTGTGAATAGCTCATCATATCAAGCATTGCCTTTTGACCGCTGTGTTTAGGGGGGAGAAATGGCAGTATAAATGAAATTACAAGCACAAATATTCCCGTAAAACGCAGCTCTTGTTTTGATTTGCACATCATGGTTTCAAGCTTCGCCAGGTCTTCAAAGGTGCAGGGATTTTCTTCTTTCTGTATGCTGTTATTCATATACATAAAAAGCCTGCGGCCCGCAGAAAAACTGTGAACCGCAGGTTAAATATTAAATTACCTTAAATTTTCTTTGTTGGCAAACCCCCAGCTCGCGGGACAGCCTATTTAGCTTTAAATCTCAATATCACCATACCGCCTGAGTCAAAAAAATACAGCTTGTCACCGGATACCTGGTAAGCAAAGACTTTAGGCAGGATTTTGTAATAAACTGATTCCGCATCAAGCTCGGCGCAGGCCATTTCAGTTGAAAAAACATTCCCAAATGAAATTTTATTCGCGGATTTTGTGTAAACCGAGCCATACGTGTTGCAGGGTGCCTTGCCGCCCATCTTTTTGGCCGTACCGTCAAGTATCATGGTAACATTTTTGCCGCTTGCAGGCTCATACTTAACGCCTTCCATTTCAAACAGCACCCATTCCGTTCCCGCTAAAGGACTCTTATCACCGGAACTGCCCGAAGAACCGCACCCGTAAACGAGCATAACTATTAAAACCGCTATTACTGCAGGAAGTATTTTCATATCTCTTATTTATTTACTGAATACCGCGACCGCAGAGCCCTTGCTCATCAAAGAAAGTTTGCCTCCCGAAATTTTATAGCCATCCACTGAACCCAGCATTGCGAAATAATCAGATTCATTTAAATTATCATCACACATCATCTTTGTTGAACCTATAGCGCTGAAAACCAGCGTTTCATCTGTTTTTGTATAACCGCCAAAATATTTATTGCAAACAGCAGTTCCGCCTATTTTTGCAGTTGTACCATCAAAGCTTAGTGTTATGCTGCTTCCGCTTTTCAGTGCAACGGTTTTACCGTTTAAGGTCTCAAGCTTCCACTCGATCCCTTCAATTTTTGGATTTGATGTTCCTTTCGTTCCGGAACATCCGCTAATGATCATAACAAAAAATAAAGCCGCAAGAATTGTAAATATATTTATTGTTTTCATGGTAGTTTTTTTTAATCCTGAACGCATTGAAAGATCTATTTTTTATCATTCATTTATCGCTCAGTTAAAATGTTAAAATCTCCTATTTCTTCTTATACTTCGCTATTACCTCTTTAAGTTTCTCTATCCTGTTATCTGAGCTTGGATGTGTGCTCATGAATTCAGGCTGATTACCGCCGCCGGAGGCTTCCTTTAGTATCCGCATTACATCTATCATAGCCTCAGGTTTATAGCCCGCCTGCATCATATATTTCACGCCGTAATCATCTGACTCAAGCTCATCATCCCTGCCGTATTTCATGTTTATCATATTGCCAACGAATCTTGATATCATGCCGGGGTCGCCGGTCGCAATATCGGTTGCCTGTATCAGTCCCTGTGTCAATTCCTGTTTGGCAATATGCTCCGCGCTGTGGCGGTTTATCACGTGGCCTATTTCATGCCCAAGCACACCTGCTAACTGGTCTTCGGTTTTCAGCCTGCTCAGCAAAGCGTAAGTTATAAATATCTGTCCGCCCGGCAGCGCGAAAGCGTTTACCGTATTCGCATCAGCAAGCAGGTGAAACTCAAATTTATAAGGCGAGCTTCCCGCTTCGGTTGATTGTACCAACTTCCCGCCGACTCTATCTACATATGCCTGCAGTTTGCTGTCGCGGTACTCACCGCCAAACTCGGCTATCATCTCCGGTGCGCTTTGCAGCCCCAGTTTTATTTCCTCGTCAACCGTCAGGCTCACTTTCTGCTTTTCGCCCGTAACCGGGTTTTCATCAGTCTTCATGAAATACGAAACCACCGCAATTAATGCGATCACAACACCGATAACTATTCTTGCTTTATAATTCATAAATCAATCCCAAATCATGTAGGCGTCATGGCTTTGTTTACCCCTTTGGGGCCTGCTACCTGATATTGTTTTATAATTGTTCACTTAGTTTTTCCTTCACCCCTTCCCACTCGCTTTCTATTATACTATAGTAAGCGGAGTGGCGGAATGTTCCGTCTTCCCTTATCATGTGATTCCGTAAAACACCCTCAAATTTAGCGCCAATTTTTTCCATCGCTTTTTGAGAGCGAATATTATTGCCGTCAGTCTTAAAGAATACCCTGATAAGCTTAAGTTCCTCAAAACAATAGCGCAGCAACAGGAATTTACATTCAGCATTAAACCCGGTACCGTGCAGATCTTTTGCCAGCCACGTTCTTCCAATTTCAAGCGAGCGCGCCGCCGGCTGAATATCCAGGAAACTTGTTCCGCCCCGCATCTTGCCGGTGGATTTATCTGTTATTGTGAACGTAAATCCTTTACCTGATTCAGCTTCTCTTAATGAACCCGAAAGGAAATCCTTAAACTTCTCAAAACTTTCCATTTTGCGGAAAGTGTAATGCTCCCAAAGATCCTCATTCTTAGCTGATTCCCAGAGCTCTTCAGCATGTGCCATGCTTAAGGGAATCAACTTGACCCTCTTGCCTTCAAGCATCTCCGGCATCTTCAATTCATTTGTCATAACTCAACGCAACCCGGGAACATCCCTATTCTAAATGTAATTTCAACATATCACCCGCCACCTGTAACAGGTCACCTATAACTTAAACGGTTTTGTGCACGGGTCACACTGGAACCCCATAATGGTTCCCAGGCAATTCCACTCGCCTGCTTTTTTTATATGAACGTACGCAAGATCAACCGGCTGTTTCAGTTTTTTGCCGTCTTTATCTTTGCCTTCTATCCACACTTCAAAATACGAAGTCTGCCCCTCTGCCGTCTTATAAAAGACCCTTGTTACTTTGATCTTCATCTTAGTATCGTTATCGCAGCAAGCGCACCAAAGGATAACGTACTTTACTTTATTTTCCTTCAGGTAATCAACGGTTTGCATGGCCTGTTCTTCTGTTATCCACGCAAGCTGATCTGAAAAAGCAACATTAACCGCAATCAATAGAAGTATTCCGGCGATAATAGTTTTCATAAAATAAATTTCTCCGCGTTTTAATATTCTGTATTATCAAATATAGCAGGAAATTTAAAAATATTTAGTGTGAAATCTTTAGCAAAGGCAAAAGTGCTTCAAACGGTTCCCGTTAACCTGAAAAAAATGCGGTTGTATCTCTACAGCTCGGTAACTTCAAATGGTTTGGCGGGGTCTGAACGGTATAATTCTTCAAAAATTTTTATGACATCATCGGCGAATTTTTCCAGCACTGAATCATCTGTAATATAATATCTCCTGCTGTAATTTCCGCCTTCTTCAAGGTGAAATCCCATATTTATAAAAGCGCTTTCAAGGCCGATATCAATTGCGGAATGGTAATGATGGCTTACGGCTTCGCAGTAAATTTCATTGGGCATAGAAACTGCAGCCTGGACGTAGTGTTCTTCTATTGCAAATACAGCGGCGCTGTTTTCATTCAGGATCCACCGAAGAGTGTTGATAATTATCTGTTTATCTGCAGCCATTATAAATTGCCCGTATGCTTTATTCTGTTTTCCGGCTTCTTAATATATAAAACAAAGTTACTTATTTCATAATTCCGCATTACTGCCGGCAAAATAATCGTAATTATCCTGAAAATAAACTGCATTTCGTAACTAAATGCCGTTATTTTGCGGAATATTTTTCCCTTCAAATAATATTACATCATGAACATCGGGTTGGTAAGCCGCTCATTCATATCACGCTCGTAATACTGCTTTTTATCGGGAACGTTTTCCATAAGGTAGGTATAGAACTTTCTGTAATACTCTTTCATCGCGCTTTTATCGGTTCGCGCCTTCAGTTTTTCCTCAAAGGCGTACTCTTCAGCCAGCGGAGTAATTACATACCACTCCAAAGCCCTCACCCTGTCATCCGGCTGGTATGTGTTCACCGAGCCGCAGCTTTCACATTTAATATTTACCGCCATAAATGAAAATACATTTATGTGCAGGTCAGCCGCGCACTGCGTGCAGCGGTGCATCTTCGATTCATCTATGTGCGCGTTAACATTCTCCAGAATCTTCCTTGCGGCGCGCGCCGCAAGCTTGTTCTCAAACTTCAGGTATTCAATTTCCATCCAGTTTTTTAATACATGAGTCTTGCCGCGCTCCTGCGAGATGAGCCCCGATGACGCTCCCGCTGCGCGCATTTCACTTTCAAACTTTCCTGCTGCGCCATCAACTTTTTCAGAAAGCTGTGTCACCGTCTGGTTCTTTAACCCGTTTGAAATGTTATGTATGATAATGTTATCGAACTGAAGGTTCGCTATCACGTTATCAAGCGGAGCTTCTGTCTGCTGAAGCACTTCATAATAACGCGCTTCGATCTTTTTCAAAAAACCGTTCCATCTTGTTACAAGATCCTGTACTGCCTGTGATGAGTCTGCCATTTTCTTTAATCCTGCTTTTAGTAGCACAGACATTCCTGTCTGTGCTTAATTAATTCATTAGCCCACGGATTTATCCGTGGGTAAAATAAAGTGAAGATATACATAACTGTTTTAACAGTTTACATAAATACCAATCAGGCTTGCCAAAGGCACTCCTTCGGAGAAAGCCCGAATATAGGGGTAGCCTTACACCCCGCTCTAAAGAGGGGGGCTAATCAAAAAATTTTTGCATTTCAAGCCTCACGCTAAGGTGTGAGGCGCAGTCCCGCTGTAAGCGGGATGCTGACCTACGCTCTTTCAAACAGCTCGCTTCCGCAGAACAAACAGTTATCATACTGCATCTCCTCCAGGCGCGGAGCGCCGCAATTCTTGCATTTGATAGTGTTATGCTTTTCCTTCTGCAGACCCTGCGAGTATTTAGCCGTTCCCGTTGATGCATTCGCGAAAATATCGCCAAGCCCTGTGAAGGGCTTAATTTTCTGGTAATACTCCAGCACCTTCTGATCCATCGCGAAGCTTTTTGCATCATTGGGATACTTCGCCATGATCTTTTCCATCACACGGCGCAGCTCAATTGGGAAAGCCCCCCGTGCGATCTTCATTTCGGATTCCAGCAGCTCTTTTTTCAAGCCTTCGCTGAGCGGCTCAGCGCCGTACTGCTGCATTACTTCGTACCACTTCGCATCGCCGCCTTTGGCCGCATGCCATGCGCTCTGAAAAGCCGCGTCAATTTCTTTGTTAAATTCTGTCATTATATACCCATGTGTTTTAAACCCCCATTGTAAATTTCCGGGGATTATGCATTCACGATATTTCTATATTTGTTAAATAATTCTGTATGCTAAAACCGTTAAAACGGTTTTTTGCATAACTTCCAAAATCATTCCCACGACTGAAGTCGTGGGCTATAAACCGAAATAGCAGAGAATTTTTTTAAAAAACTCTAACAGATGAATCATTTATTGTGTTTTGTTAATCCTGGTTACATAAATACCGGTTGCCTAAATCCGGGCAGCGGTAATCAGCCCACGGATTTATCCGTGGGTATAAATAAACGAAGAAAATCGAAACCGTTTTAACGGTTTTGAAAACAACATTCTTCAGGGCTTGCTGAAGGCACTCCTTCGGAGAAAGCCCGGATTTTTTTCGTATAGAGACCCCGCTCCAAAAAGCGGGGCTACTCAATTTACTTATTTAGCTTAACTTAATCTGCAATCTTTAATTTGCAATCTACAATTTCTTTTAAAACTCCAGATCGCTGTGTGAATCGGGCTTCATAGCTTCGTACTTTGCTTTATACTCGTTCATCAGTGTCTGCATTTTCATTGCAAGCGAAAAATCGCTCATCATCTGGCCTGACCAGTGTGAGCTGACATTACTGTAATCAGCAACTGTCATACCGAAATCTTTCAGCACGTCCTGCGCGTCTCGGCCCTGTTTGCCCAGTACATCCTGCGCAACCATTGCTTCAACATATTTTTCAAAGCTTATTGACTGCGCCGCTGAAGCGCCGCCTTTGCCAAGGTTACCGCTTGCTGACTGGTTGAATGCGGCAGCGTACTTGGTTGAAATTGTGAATGATGTATCGTTTTTCATTCTTGCAAGCCACTCTTCGTTGACGCGGTCCCATTTCGGCGCGTCAATTCCAAGCAGTCCGCAGATCTCTTCTTTGGTTGTGCCTGATACCATTTTTGCATTTGCTGTTGCCCAGTCTTCAAGTGTTACGCCTTCAAACGGCTCTAATATGCTTGACATGATGTTGTTTCTCCTTATTAGTTAATTTAATGTATTAATGGCTTCAAAATAGTTATTAGTAATTAATAATAAAAGACTGCTTAAGGTGTTTTTTGAGGAAAAAATATGGAGAATGTTTTGAAACGATTTTTACCGAAATTAAGGTATTCAGGCAAAAATCAAATTCATCAAAACTTTATATCATCATGTGTGCCGTCTTCCTGTATGATCTTCTCATACTTCGCGCGGTACTCCATTATACAGTTCTGGAATTTCATCCCGAGCCCCATCGGGCTCATAAAAATTTTCTTGGTATAGTAGCTCCCTAAGTTTGAATAATCCGCGACCGTGAGCCCGAAATCTTTCAGCACATCCTGTGCATCACGGCCCTGTTTACCAAGGAATTCCATTGCAACCGTTACCTCAGCATACTTTTCAATGGGATAGGTCTGGTCGTTGAAATCCTTTTTAAGCGGCAGGTTGCCCGCTGCGTTCTTGTTAAAAACAGATGCGTACTTCATTGAAAGCGTGAATGTCTTGTCATTTTTCATTCTGGCAAGCCATTCTTCGTTGGCTCTATCCCAGCGTGGACGGTCAACGCCAAGCTGCTTAATAATTTCATCAACTGATTTGCCCGAAGCTATACCGGCATTCGCTTTCGCCCAGTCTTCAAACTCAATTCCTTCAACGGGTGCAAGCACATCTTTGCCGCCGTTTATTACCTGGTGAAATCCTTTGAATATGCTGTTTAATATTCCCATATGAATTTTGTTTAAATTAATTATAACTGCATATAGATAAAAGCCCCGAATCGTGATTTTTTTCGAAAAAAATATGTACAAAGTTTTAAAGAGAATTTCAAAATATTGCTTTAGCTCCCCTCCTAAGGTAGGAGGGGAGTTGAAAAAGTTTTTCCGTTTCCGCAGAGTCTCCTGTTAAGGGACTCTGCGGAGATGATTCAATATTAATTGTGGCGTCAGGTATTCCTGACTGTCGTGACATCAGCCCAGACAGTCACCTGACGCATGTCGGGTAAATACCCGACACCACAAATTTTAATTTTTTGCTCCCCTCCTTTATCCCGCTAAAGCGGCCATGCCGCCGGCAGGTGCAGACTTCGAAATCACTCCGTGATTTCTCGAAAGGAGGGGAGCTGAAAAAGTTTTTCACCCAATACTCACATACGATGAAGATCCGTTCGCGGGACCAGAACTCATATTCTTAGATGGTTTATTTCTCCTGAACCCTGAGTATATCATCCAAATCCCGATAGGGAACACCACAACCCCGCAAATAAACAGCGCAATAGTTCCGGTCCATTTTTCCCAAACGGAATTTATGAACGCTTCTTCAGGCTTCGATTCATTGTAAAACATTTCCACCTGTTCGCCTATATCATATGCCGGCGGGTCGCTTGAATTTGCCGAAGTGTAAATGTATTCTCTGCCGTTTTTATCTTTGTACTTCAAAATGGGTTTGTATGTTGTACCCACATCCACATTGCCTTTTACTTCCCTAAGTTCGGTGACGATCCCGGTAGTTTTTGTAAATGTTGCGGCTTCATTTATGCGGGTTTTGTATAAATATACACCTGCGGCAAACAGGATGACTGCCGTGAGCGAAAAAAACAGACCCATTACTACGTAACCAACTCTTCTGCCCGCACTATAAACAGTGTTTACGGTATTAAAGGTTTTGTCAATTGCATTATCATATTTATCCATTGTATTTTTTTCCTTACCCGCCAGCCTATCTTCTAAAGCGTAAGCGGGGATATTTATTTAAATATTTTTAATAATTTACTGTCGTTTTCGCAGAGTCTCCTGTTAAGGGACTCTGCGGATAAATACAAACTACCTTACTTTATTAAAACCATCTTCTTCACATCACTAAAACCCTCCCCGTTGTTAGTGTTTTCACCAACAACAAGTTTATAAAAATATGTTCCGCTCGCCAGATTACTTCCGTCAAAATCAACATCATACGTACCCGCATTCAGTTCATCGTTCACCAATACCGCAACTTCTTTGCCTGCAATATCAAATACAGTCAGCTTTGCAGAACCGTTGTTTGGCATTTGTATCCTGATATTTGTTTTCGGATTGAAAGGATTCGGGTAATTCTGACCCAATGAAAATCTTTCAGGCACTTCCCCCGAAATATTCTGAATTCCAATAACGGGCGAGTTGTTTATCTGAATTCCCCATGCCGTTAAATAACCTGTTTCTAGACCGGATACATCATTTATCCTCAGTTTCCATATGCCCGCTGAACTATTGCCGCTGAATGCGTTGTTAATGCTGCCCTGTGTTTTAATACGCGGAAGAAGGCTGTAATACCTGTTATTTGTTAGAGTGCTGTCTGCCTGGTCATCAAAAATTGTTGTGAAGTTGTATCCCAGCGAAGGGCTGATATAACCGTTTATGAACTGGTAGCTTTGCCCCGTTGGCGAAATAAGCGTAACGGTAAGCTGTTCAACGCCGGCATGGTTCAGGCTAAGGTAAAGGTTTAAGTCATTAATAGTTACATTATCGGGAATAAATATCGAGTCATCCTGCATCGCGCCCTGCGTACCTGTTTCAGGTATCCTGCGGTACGTAAGCTCTTTGTAAAATCCTTCACGGAAATTTATGTTATCTGCCCTTACAAGCGGACTTGATGTACCTGTGAATGCCGCAGTATTTGAAAAATAAGTATTGCCATGCAGTGAATAGATCTGGAGGTTTTTCTGTGCCCACGCAGAGCCATCAAAGTTGAAAACAAAACAATCACCCGCGGGAGCGTTCGCGTCATCCATTGATTCATACATGCTTTTTCTGATATCATCAATTGTGCGCTCAAATTTAAAAACACGCAATTCATCAATGTTGCCTTTTAACCCCCTGCCAATGTACAGGGGTTCGGGATTTGCAGCCGGTGTACCTGCAGAACCGTAGAATGCATCAAGGTTACCGTTAATATAAAGCGATGATGCGCCCGATGCGGAGACAACCCATGCTACATGATACCACCTGTTATATTCAATCACCGCAGAGCCGCTGTTGAAGACTGAATTGTTTATTGAAAAGCTTAATTTCTGTGAGCTGTTCACCATCAGCCTGTAACCGTTGCCGCCGGGGGCGTTTTTGTGGATTATATATTGATTAACCGCCGAGCTGCCCGTGATATTTACCCATGCTTCAATTGTCATAGCGCCCGTAAGACTGTTAAGCGTATTAGTCGCGATCTCTGCATATGAATCATTGTTACCTTCAAACAACAGAGATTCGTTATTTCCTAAGTAATCCGATGGCCTGCCGCTGAGATCCACAGCGGTTACACCGCGGTTATAAGTGGGATTCACCGATATCGGGTTCAGCGAAAGATCCTGTATTGTAAACGAAGTACCTGAACTGTTAATTCTCTGGAACGGCATTGAAAACAGAAGCGATACATATTGACCGTTTGAAATTGTAAGCGAAGTCCTGAAACTTCTTCTTATCATTGTGGGACTTACAGCCTTTGTCCAAATGCGCACTTCATCCATTAGGCCGGTAAAAGTATTCCCGCCGAATTTTCCGATAAACAAAGAATCAGTATTTGTGTTTGGCGCGTTATCGCTTACGGTTGAACCATCTTCGAGTCCGTTAACGAAAATTTTGAACTCGTCATTGGCCACATTGTATGAGCCTGCAACATGGCTCCATTTACCTGCGGGCACAATTGTTGTGCTGGTTATCCGGTTTATGCCGTCTGTGCCAAGCGATACTGTACCATTGCTGTTTAATCGCAGATAGTAACCGTTTGATGCGTTCCCTTTGAACACAATGTACCTCACTCCGGTGCTGACTGTCGGGTAAACCCACGCTTCTATTGTTAGACTGCCCACTATATTCAGCGATAGCGTATTAGGACCCGCAATGTATGAACCGTTCTCGAACTTCGCCGCCTGGTTCCAGAACATCTGCGCATTGAGAGTTCCCGCCAAAAGCATGATGCCCAGTATGAAAGTTGTAATTTTTTTGATTGACATTTTTTGCTCCTTTATATTTATAATTTCTTATTCGCTTGTTTGAACGCCCTCCCCTTTGGAGAGGGAAATCACGCCGCAGGCGTGATGGGTGGGGTCTTACTTCACCAGCATCATCTTCTTCACCTCGGTAAACGAACCTGTCTTAAGCCTGTAAAAATACGTTCCGCTTGCAAGATGCGAGGCATCGAAATCAATATTGTACGAGCCCGCATCAAGCTCACCGTTAACTAGCTCTGCCACCTGTTTGCCTGAAATATCATAGACCGTAAGCTTTGTGTATGAATTATCCGGGATACTGAATGATATTTTTGTTACCGGGTTAAACGGATTAGGATAATTCTGCGAAAGCGAGAACTCAGAGGGTGTTCCGTTTCTGTTCACTATTATGTACGGACTTTGTGTGTATTTTACAACAAGGATTTTCTCGTACCACCCGTGTCCGCTGCCGGATTGGTCACTCATACCGCCAACAATTATATTCTCTGAGCCGGCAATTAAAATATTGCGGCCTTCACTTACCTTTCCTGAAACATTATATTTTTTAACCCACTTCTGACTGCCCGAAGAGCTGTATTTTATTGTTGCCATCATGTAGTTATCATCGGCTTTTTTAAAATTACCTGTTACATATATATCACCATCCTCATCAACAGCTATATCACCGGCATAATCATCAGAAGCATTGCTGCCATCTTCTCTTCTTAGCCATTGGAACGTTCCGTTAAGGCTGTATTTTACCGTCGCATAGTCATAGCCCAAATTGGACATGCTGTATCCTGTTACATATGTATTCCCGAAATCATCAACTGCCAGTGATACCGCACGGTCATCACCGTTGACGGGACCGTTATATCTTTTTGACCACTGAATATTTCCGGCGGCATTATACTTTACTGTAAGATAATCATAGTCTGTACCTGTGCCTGCGCTTATTCCTGTAATATAGATACTGTTATTATATCCCAGTACCATTTTACGAACACCATCGGTACCATGCGCGGGGCCGCCAAAAGTCCTTACCCATTGTTCTGTTCCCGAATAATTATACTTAATAAGCAAATAGTCATACCCGTTGGCAGGGCTTTCAGTGCTGCCTGCAACATAAACATTTCCGTCCGCTGAAACCTCAATTAGTTTTCCCATATCATAATTACCGGTTGGACCGTCGTACTGTTTTTCCCATAAAAGTGTTCCGCCTGAAGAATATTTTAACGTTACGCAATTAAGGTTGCCGCCTGTCATTTCCTTTCCGGTAACATATACATTCCTGCTCTCATCCACCGCAATCCCCAGCGCAATATCCTGCCCCGGCCCTCCGTATCTTTCTTGCCACTGCTTAACACCCTGGGAATTATATTTTATAGTAAGGTAATCAGCAGATAAATAATAGCTTTCACCCGTAACGTAAACATTACCTAAGTTATCTACAGCTATTGCATGCGGTATATCATCACGTTCACCGCTATAATTTTCACTGAATTGTGAAAACCAAAGTCTTTCACCTGATGGACTGTATTTTATTATCAGCCAATCAAGGCTTTCGTTAAAGATTGTACCGATAACATAAATATTTCCGGCAGCATCAACTGTCATACCCAGCTGGTTTTCTGCACCAAATTCCGCTTTCCATAACTGGTTTATATATGATGGCTCCGGCATTATCTGTGAGCTGCATTCCGCAGTTAATGCAATTAAAAATATTAATATAATTGTTTTCATTTTTTTATTATTTTAAATTTTCAATTTTATTTTACTAAAATCATTTTCTTCACTTCGGTAAATGATCCAGCTTCCATCCTGTAAAAATAAGTTCCGCTTGCCAGGCGAGATGCGTCAAAATCAATATTATAAGTTCCTGCGCTAAGATTTTCATTCACCAGTACCGCAACTTCTTTGCCTGTAATATCAAATACTGTAAGTTTTACATTACCGCTATTTGGCATTTGGATCCTGATATTTGTCACAGGATTAAACGGGTTCGGGTAATTCTGCTCAAGCGAAAAACCTTCCGGTACCTCTGTGCCAATTGGCGTAATGCCTATTGGCTGTGAATATTTTACTGTAAGGAAATCAATCCCTGTAAATCCGCCTGATGTACCCGTTATATATACATTACCGTTATTATCTGCTTTTACCATTACGGCTTTATCATCTACGCCCAAAATATTTTCATACAAAATCGACCACAGAACTTCTCCTGAAGGCGAATACTTTACGGTACCGCAGTCAAAATCACTGCCGCTGCTGATAGTACTGCCTGTAACATAAATATTTCCGGTTTGATCTATATCAATTGAAGCTGCTTTATCATCAACCCCAACAAGACCGCTGTTGAAAACTTTAGCCCACTGCTGGTCTCCGTTGGAATTATACTTAACCGTTACATAGTCAAATGTTGATGTACCAGTACCTGTGCAAAATCCTGTAACATAAATGTTACCTGTGTTATCAGATACAATGCCAACAGCTTCATCCTGGGTTGTACCTGTCCTGTTATAGTTTTTTATCCACTGCTGAACGCCTGCATTATTGTATTTTACGGTAGTGTAATCTTTGGCAGTGCCGTTTCCTGCGGTATAGCCTGTAACAATAACACTTCCCGCATTATCAACCGTAAGTGATACCGCTGCATCATTGCCGTTTCCGGTTCCGTCAAGCCGGGCAGACCATTGCAGCGTTCCGGAACTGTTATATTTCAGTGTCAGGAAATCATCATTCGATACACCCCTGCTTCTGCCTGCTGCATATATGTTTCCTGCTGCATCTATTATCATTTTGCTCATAAATTCATTTCCGCCTGCCGGTCCGTTATAGCTTCTTACCCATAATTGCGAACCCGCCGGGGAATATTTCACTATCACAAAATCAGTGCTGCCGTTCAAAGCGGATGACCAGCCGCCCGCATATACATTCCCTGAGCCATCAACCGCAACAGAAACCGCTTCATCATTATCATTATTTGTGCCGTTATATCTCTGTATCCAAAGCTGTGTTCCGTTTGCGTCATATTTAACGGTCGCGTAATCTGTTTCAGAAAAATTGCCGAAGCTTTTCCCGGTTATATAGACATTGCCTGCGGCATCAACAAAAATTGAATTAGGAGTATCGTCATCATTGGCAGGTCCGGCATATACAGCCTTCCATAAAGTATCGCCCTGCGGCGAGTATTTTATAGTTAAATAATTATTGTTTGCCGAACCGGTGACATAAACATTACCTGCAGCATCGTAAGTAATTGCTTTTGCATAGTCGTTTGCTGTTCCGGTTGAATTATACCTCTTTGCCCACTCCTGGCTTACCTGTGAGTTTGCATCACGGGGTGAGCAAATAAAAAGTAATGTGATAATTATAATAAAGCTTTTCATATTTTTTTTCTCCTTAAAGAATTATTTTTACTTTTGATATTTGCGCCTTTTAGACCCGCTTACCCGTTAAAGCAAGCAGGTCTTTTTTCAGCGTATCTCCGGTGGGATTTGGAGATGGAGAACAATTTTAATTATTGATTTTAAGTTCGTTCAGAATGAACATTTGGTCCCCACCGGATTTTTTATTGGTACAAAGTTAGCCCATCAGGGTCGCCCGTTTCAAAGAATTTTTATCCAATTTTTCACAGAAATTAATCGAGGCAATTGCGTAAAAAACGTGAATTTTGTTAAATTTATGCGTATTTTGAAGCGATAATTTTCATAAAAATTTATGATAAAAAATAAAGCTATCGAGGTTATTTCAACGCTCAGCGAACCCGAATTGAAGGAGTTTTCCCTGTTTCTTGAATCACCTTATTTCAATTCAAATAAATCTTTAATTAAGCTTTTTAATGAAATAAGAAAAGCATTGCTTGCCGGAAGTGTCGCAAAACTTACGGAAGAATTACTCTATGGAAAAATTTTTAAGGGAAAAAAGTTTAATTACGGAATTATGAAGAACCTTATGAGCGAACTTTTTAAGCAGGCCGAAAAATTTCTTGTAATTAATCTTAATAATAATGCCTTATTGGATATTGACCGGCAATTTTTACTGCTGGGAGAGCTTGAAAGAAGAGGACTTGATGATCATTTCAGGCATACATTTTCTAAAACCAGAGAAACAATTGAAAACCGGAAGATTAGCAGCAGCTATTATGAGAATTCCGGCAGACTTTATGAAACTGCCAAAGATTTCCACAGGAACAGAAGCAATATTAAAGAGTATTCAGAAAATGCCATTAATGTCATTGAATATACTTTCCCGGCCTTAGTTTCAATGCTTGCTGATGGAAATGCAATGCTGTATACCGCCGAGCACTCTGCGAACTATAAACCGGAAATTGACCTGCTTAAGGAATTTATTGCGCGGATAAATATTAAAGATTTTACAGGCTTTGTTGAAAGCTCATCAGTTAAGAATAAAGAAGACATCTTAATAAAACTGAATTTTATTATGCTGCTATCCGGCAGCAATAATGATGAAATATATTATAAGCTCCGCGATGTGATATTTTCCAATGCGGCAATTTATTCAAACCAGATGCTTTACACTCTTATGAATAATTACCTGCTGCTCTATGCCGAAAAGCGGGCCTCCGAAGGCAGCGCTGAATTTTTCGCTGAAAAATTCAGCCTCTTAAAAAAAATGTTTACACTTGTTAAAATGAACAGCGATGGAGTAGGCTGTATTTTTCTCTCCTCCTATCTTGATACTGTACTATCCGGTATAAAACTTGGTGAAACGGAATACGTATCAGTGTTCGCCGAAAAATTCAGAAAGGATGTCGATCCTTCAGTAAGAGATGTAGCATACAGGCTTGCAAGAGCCTATATTTTTGCAGCCGAAGGAGATTATGAAGCATGCCTTAAGGAACTTGCGCGTACAGGACAGGCTGATTTTCATATAAAGCTCCGCACTAAATTTCTTTATCTGAGATGCTGTTACGAGCTTGGTTTGTTTGAACAGGGATTTTCTATGATCGATTCCTTCAAAAAATTTGTAGCTGATACTAAGGAGCTTCATCCTGATTTCAGGAAAAAACTCAACGATAGTATTAAGGCGTATTCAGGACTATTCAGGATTTACTCTTCCCCCGAAAAATTCAGCGCTGATAAACTTGATAAGCAGATCTCATTTGTAAAAAGCTCGCTTATCAGTCCCAAAGCCTGGTACCTGGATGAACTGGATAAGCTTAAAAAGAAATATTATTAATTTTTTTAACGGTGCAATATGTTTAAGAATAAATCATATGATGTTATAAGATCGTTTTCACCGGCTGAACTGAAGTCATTCGAGCTTTTTATTACATCGCCGTATTATAACTCCAATAAAGCAATCATTAAACTTTTTGAGCTTATCCGCAAATACATAGTGAACCCTCCGAAAAAAACCCTGCTCGAAGAAGAAGTTTTCGGAAAGATCTATCCCGGTAAAAAGTACAACTACGGAATAATGAAAAATCTGCTCAGCGAGCTCTTCGGTCTGTGTGAAAAATTCCTCGCAGTGCACCCAATTGAAGGCGATACAACGGCTGAATTCGAAGAATCATTAAAACGGCTTAAGAACTACAACAAACACTCACTTGAAAAACTTTTTCTTTCTGAATACAAAAAACTGACCGATAAAATGGAATACTCTGTTCTGAGCACGGAATATTACAGGAACAAAAACAGGCTTCTTGAAACTCTGCATAAGCACTATACTATCAAAAGTAAATACTCCGGTGCATCGGTTACACTTTACCCAATGAGCATTTTCAGCACATGTGATATTATCGCGACGATCAAAAAAGATATTGCCGGTATGGAATATCTGCAAAACCAGCTTAATTATAACCCGGAGATCAACGTAACTGAAGCTTTTTACAGGAATTTTGACTTTGAAAATTTCCTGAAGGAGATCAAAGGACTGGAAGCAGAACATTATAATTATATCAGCCTGCAGGTAAGACTGATGAAGCTTTATAAAGAACCCGCAAATTATGAAAACTACAGGGAGCTGAAGGATTTCATCTTCAGCAGGATCGATAATTACTCCAATTCAGAAAAATGGTTCCTTTCCTCGGCTCTTTTTGATTTTGTACTTAATAATTATGTTAAATCAAGCTCAGAAGAGAATTTAAGAGAACTGGCTCATATAAGGAAAACCCAGCTAACAAATGTGAAGTTCAATACCGATGGGCTTGCCCCCCTTCAGGCGGGAGTATTCAGGAACATAATTGAGATATTTGTCATAATGGGAGATCTGGAGTTTGCACTGGAAGTAATTGATAAGCATCTGAACGACATAGAAGAAAGTAAAAGAAAAAGTTCTTATGCATACTCCATGGCGCTAATAGAAGAAGGCAGGGGAAACAACGAAAAAGTTCTTGAGTATATCCGAGATGTTGAGTTTTCTGATTACCAGGCGAAATTCTCCGTTAAAATGGTGGCGCTGGTAGCTTTTTATAATCTTGGTTATGTTGAACAGGGACTTTCCGCAATTGACTCAATGAAACATTTTATGAAGGATACCGGTGAATTTACCGAGCAGGTAAAAGTACATCTTGCTTCACGCGTTGCTGCCCTTGAAAAGCTGTTTAAAATAAAAGCTAACCCCGAAAAATATTCACTCAAAGATATTGCCGAGCTTGAAAGATCGGCAAATATGTATCTTTCCGCGCGAAAGAACTGGTTTCTTGGTAAAACCGCGGAGCTTAGGAAACTGGTAAAATAAAAATCCCCCCTTCGTTTCCGAAGGAGGGATTCAGAACATAAATATTCTTTGATCAAAAGATTATACCCCGTTTAAAATAACCCTGTATTACTTAACAACTACCATCTTCTTTACTTCGCGGAATTCATTTGCTTCCATCATGTAAAAATAGGTCCCGGAGGAAAGATGCGAAGCATCGAAATCAACATTGTACGTTCCCGCAGATAAATTTTGGTTTACAAGTACTGCGATCTCTTTTCCGGTAATATCAAATACTTTCAGTTTTGTTAACCCTGATTTGGGCAGACTGAATACAATATTTGTAACCGGGTTAAACGGGTTAGGATAATTCTGGGATAAAGAGAATCCCCCGGGTATTTCAGCTGAAATATTCTGAATACCAATGGTTTGTGAATATTTAATTGTCACATAATCCCTGGCTGTATTGCTGCTTCTGCTTGTACCCGCAACATATACATTTCCCATTGTATCAATTGCCAGCAGTCTTGATTCATCATATGAATTTCCTGTTCCGTTATATCTTAGCGCCCATTGCTGAACCCCCGAAGGATCATATTTTACCGTTGCATAGTCCTGATCTGATCCGCTGCCTGCGCTGGAGCCCGTGATATAAATATTCCCTGCCCCATCAAGTACAACCGAATAAGCGTCTTCACCGGCATTACCGGGTCCGTTGTATGTTTGCAGCCACTGCTGAGCCCCCGAAGAGTTATACTTGATCGTTGTGAAATCTGAACCCGTGGAAACACCGGTGCTGTATCCGGTAATATATATATTCCCCGAAGCATCAAGAACGATAGACCTTGCATTGTCATTGGAATTACCTGGTCCGCTGTAGGTCTGCAGCCATTGCTGCGTGCCCGAAGAATTGTATTTTATGGTTGTAATATCGTTCCCGGATCCGTTGCCGCCGCTAAAGCCCGTTACATAAATATTCCCCAAAGCATCCACAACAAGTGAATTTGCCACATCGGTTGAATTACCTGGGCCATTATATCTTTTTTCCCATTGCTGTGTCCCGGATGGGTCATACTTAATTGTTAACCAGTCATAACCGGTACCAACACCTGTACTATACCCAGTGATATAAATATTACCCGAAGCGTCGATCTTTAAGTCAGAGGGTGAGTCAGATGAGCTCCCTGTACCGTTATAAGTTTTCATCCACTGCTGCATTCCGGACGAATTATATTTCAGGACTATATAATCATAACCGGTTGCGCCGGTTAATGTAACACCTCTTACAAACAGGTTTCCTGAAGCATCAAGGAGTAGTTGCCTTCCCTCATCCTGCATATTTTCCGGTCCATTATATCTTTGCAGCCATTGCTGTACACCCGAAGAGTTATATTTGATGGTTATAATATCGCTTTTTGTTCCGACACCATAACTTTCTCCCGTTATGTAAACATTTCCTGAGCCATCAACAGCTATTGAATTTCCTATATCCGTACTATCCGCGGGTCCGTTATATCTTTGCAGCCACTGAACTGTGCCATCACTGCTGTATTTAATTGTGACTATATCAAAATATGCTCCGCCGCTGCCAATGCTGCCACCGGTTACATATACATTACCCGCGAGGTCAATGGTCATTGAGTTCAGATAGTCCGTGCTGTCCAAAGGTCCGTTATATCTCTGAGTCCATACTTCGCCTGTCTGCGAATCTGAAACCCGCATATTGAAGATCTGTACCGCAAATAAAAGTATAAGAAACGTAAATAATTTTGTTTTCATTTTTTAAATTGTTTAATTTGTTTAATTATTAGTTCAATTGAAATTTTTATGTTCTTTTTGAAATTTCTTTGCTCCAGCTGCCCTGGCCCTTTGTGTTAACGCCGGCCACACGGAACATGTAAATAACGCTTTTCTTCAGGCCGGTAACCCGGTAGCTTGATTTTGAAACCATGTCTACGGTTTTCCACTTATTGTTTCCGTTATGCTTAACACACATTTCCAGAACATAGTATTTTGAGTTTTTTGATGGCTCCCACTGAAGGTCAATCTCTCCTTCATTATCACCGTGGGTTGCGTAGAATTTTTCAATTTTCAATTTTTGTCTCCCGTTACTTTCTTACAAAATTATGTTCAATTAAGCCCCGGAACAAAGAAACAAATTGAATGAATATGAACGAACTTTTATTATATAAATGTTACACTTTGCCCATTTATAGCCAAAAAAAGCAAAAACTTAAAAAATCCGCGGAAACAAAACGGGGCTGGTTTAAAAACATTGTATTTGGAAACTTTTCAGTCAAAGTTTGACAATGCCCATATGGTAATAATTCATTTGTTTAGAATGTCTAAAAAAAACTTTAATTTGTACCGGAAATAAAAGGAAATGGAATGATCAAGAGCAGCCTATTGCAGATTTTAAGCAGTATATCATCGCAGGAGCTTCGTGAATTTGGTGACTACGTTCGCTCACCGTTCTTTAATAAAAATGAATCCGTCATAAAGCTTTATGACTATATCGCCATTAAGTATCCTGATCTAAACGACGAATTGCTGAACAAAGAGAAAGTATTCCAAAAGCTTTTTCCGGGAGCAAAATACAATGAAAGCTTCATGAAAACCCTGATATTCAATCTTTCACATCTTGCCGAAGAATACCTGGGATACGTTCAGTACAGGAACGAACCCATGGGGGAGGAAACACGAATACTGCGTGAGCTTGAAGAAAGAAATATTGAAGGGCTTTTTTTAAGGAAGCTTAAGGCTGCCGAAGGTAACCTTGAAAAAGTGAAATACAAAAATGAAAATTTTTATCTGAGCAAATATAACATGCAGTCCTTCAGGGAAGCCCATTGGCTTAGTAACCAGAGATTCCTTAACTACAAAGACCTCCCCGAACAGGAAGCATACACAAAATACAGGTCAATATTAACATTCTTTTTCATTAAGATCTTAAAAGAGTTCAGCCTTGTTTACACACAGAAAAAGATCGTAAATTTTGAATACGAATTTGAGTTTATGGATACACTTTTTGAGTACCTGAAGGATAACTATGAAAAATACAATTCAACGCTTCTCAGCCTGGTATTTAATAAAGCTCTTATGCTGAAGGAAGGCAGGCCGGAATATTACCTGAAAACAAAAGAGCTGCTTGTTGCCGAAATGGATAAGATTGTATGGATAGACCGCTTTAATGCCATGTCAGCGCTCTCAGCGTTTGCAATCGATCAGTTTTATAAAGGCAGCCCCGATTATATGAAGGAAAGATTTGAACTGCATAAAATTATTTTAGAAAATAATCTGTACAGTTCTTCCGAAAAAGGCGGATACTTTGACGAGCAGCTTTTTATAAACATAGTTGTTGTGGCTATCCAGATGAAGGAACCTGATTGGTGCGAAAATTTTATAAAGAAATATGAGCCGCAGCTAAATCCGGAATATAAAATAAATCCCGGATGTATTTCGCGCGCAAGGCTCAGCCTTGCCTTCGGCAGGCACGAGGAAGCCCTGAGGTACCTCAGCAGGATCACATCTCTTGATAAGGCCTCATATAAAACCGGCGTAAAAAACCTGACCCTGATGTTATATTTCGAAATGAGCAGGATAGTTGAGGCTCTGGATGCTGCCGATACTTACCGGAAATTCCTTTCAAGGGATAACTTACTGCCTAAGGCGCAAAGAGAGAGAAATTCTAATTTTCTGAAATATTATAACTCTTTATTAAAGTTTTCGGGCAGCAAAGAAGCGTTAAGTAAGGTACATATTGAAATTTCCAATACTTTTAATATAAACGAAAGACAGTGGCTGCTTGAGAAAATTGAGCAATTGATGAAAAATTGAATGTATTTATACCGTTAATCAAAACAATATTATTTACTGAAGTGGCTTAAAGCTGAAAGTCTTTAGATGTTCACCTTCCGCACGCAGGGTACATACCCGGCACCACTTCAATTAACCAACTTAGCATTTAACCAACTAACCATTTAACCAACAAGCCATTTAACCAATTTATCACTCCACCAGCTTAGTTGTCTCCGCAGAGTCTCCCACTGGGGACTCTGCGGGAAGATGTTTTAAGCTACCACCCCAGCCCAGCCTTCGGCTGGTCTTCCCCCTCCTTAAGAAAGGAGGGGAGCTGATTTTCTTTTAAGAAGAGCGGACAAAGACTTTTTAACTTTACTCAACCAGCTTTTTATATCTCACCCGCTTCGGTTCAATGTCGCCAAGGCGTTTTTTCTTGTTCTCTTCGTAATCGGTGTAACCGCCTTCAAAGTAATAGACCTCTGAATCACCCTCAAATGCCAGTATGTGTGTTGCGACCCTATCCAGAAACCAGCGGTCATGTGATATAATCACCGCGCATCCGGCAAAATCTTCAAGCGCTTCTTCAAGCGCTCTTAGAGTATTCACATCAATATCATTTGTAGGCTCATCAAGCAATAAAACATTTGCCTGAGATTTAAGCGTTAATGCCAGGTGCAGCCTGTTACGCTCACCACCGCTAAGCACACCAACTTTTTTGCTCTGGTCAGTTCCGCTGAAGTTGAAGCGTGAAACATACGCGCGGCTGTTGAATTGCTTGCCTCCAAGCTCAATGAATTCCGCGCCTTCGGATATTGCTTCCCATACAGTTTTTTCAGGGTCTATTTCAGCATGCGCCTGGTCAACATATCCAACCTGCACGGTCTCACCGATTTCAAAATCGCCCGCATCGGGTTTCTCGGTGCCGAGAATCATTCTGAACAATGTTGTTTTACCGGCGCCATTTGGACCGATAATACCAACAATTCCCGCAGGCGGCAGCTGGAAGTTCAGATCATCAAACAATAACTTTTCGCCGAAGGCTTTTTTAATTTTTACTGCGTCAATTACTTTATTTCCAAGCCTTGGACCGTTAGGTATAAATATCTCAAGCTTCTCTTCCTTCTGCTTGGTATCTTCATTCATCATTGTATCGTAATTCTGCAGCCTTGCCTTGGATTTTGCATGCCTTGCGCGCGGTGACATCCTTACCCACTCAAGCTCGCGCTCAAGTGTTTTACGGCGTTTTGATTCCTGTTTCTCTTCCTGCTCTAATCTTTTGGTTTTCTGATCAAGCCAGCTTGAATAATTACCCTCCCAGGGAATCCCCTCGCCTCTGTCCAGCTCCAGTATCCATCCTGCAACGTTATCAAGAAAGTACCTGTCATGAGTGATAGCAATTACTGTCCCTTTGTACTGCTTTAAATGCTGCTCCAGCCAGTCAATTGATTCAGCATCAAGATGGTTTGTAGGCTCATCAAGTAAAAGTATATCGGGTTCTTTCAGAAGCAACCGGCATAATGCAACACGGCGTTTTTCACCGCCGCTTAAATTTTTGATCAGCGCGTCGCCTTCGGGTGTGCGCAGCGCATCCATTGCGCGCTCAAGCTTTGCGTCAAGTTCCCATCCGTTGTGGTGATCAATAAGCTCTGTCAATTCACCCTGTCGCTCGATTAGCTTCGTCATTTCATCATCATCCATCGGCTCGGAAAATTTATTGTTCACTTCTTCATACTCTTTCAGTATATCAACAATTTCCCCGGCGCCTTCCTGGATTATTTCCTTAACAGTCTTGGTTTCATCAAGCCACGGCTCCTGCTCAAGCAGACCTATAGAATATTCCTTGGTAAAATGCACTTCGCCGTCAAAGTTATCTTCAACACCTGCAATTATCTTAAGCAGGGTAGATTTACCTGAGCCGTTTAAGCCAATGATACCTATCTTGGCTCCGTAAAAAAATGAAAGGTAAATGTTCTTTAATACCTGCTTCTGCGGCGGGTAGGTTTTGCTTACCCCCACCATTGAAAATATAATTTTATTATCTGCCATCAGCGATATTTGTATTTATGTTTGTAATTTTATGGTAAGAGGCAAAGATAGCTATTTGAGGCGAAGCATTAAATCCAAAAGAGATGACATATATTCTGTTTACCAAACTCCAGTTTGGTAAACAACCTCCGTCCCAAACCGGAGTTTGGGACGGAGGGAAACAGAACAGTATTATGTAGTCATCGGGCTCTTTCTCTAGTTTTAACACAGCTCCGTTAGGAGCGAAATGTTTGTAGTATGTAATCGCAATAGATCAATTGAGCTCCGTAGGAGCGGCATGTTTATTGTTGTTTTTTTCTTTACCCGGCTTAAACATCACAACCAGCGTCACATAACCGAATATCAGCACTACCGAAAACAATACCGTCATAAGCATTGTTCTTGGGTGCTGCATTGGGTGAATAAAACGGTTGGCGATATCAACAAACAGCTCCACGGGATTTGTAAGTACATCCCAGCTGTTGAATCTTTCATACCTGCCCAGATATATCCCGAAACTTCCAAGCACCAGCGAAAATATCGCGAATGCCCAGCCCTTAATCGCGCCAAAGCGCCGCGCAAGCGCAGTCTGTATATCATACAGTGAAATAAATCCAAGTATCAAACCGTTCCATGCAAATGAAAGTATCATTCCAAGATCATACCAATAGGGTATTCCCGCTTTCTGGTCAAGATGGAAAAAATCGGTGACAATGTACGGAGCATTGGGGAATAAGAGCAGCCACGAAGTTAGAATTATTCCGGTCAGTATCAGTGAATTTATCTTCTTATAATAGAGCAGAAAAAATGTGCTTATGACATAAGGAAGTATTGCGAGGAATAAATTCCATATTAAAAATAAATAGGTGTTAAAACCTGAGTAATAAACCCTAAACGCTTCAATGGATACACTCAAAAGGCATGACATGGCAAGAATAACGGTTACACTTAACCTGTTATTTTCTCTTAAACTGCTGATAAATGATGACATAAATTGGAATTAATGGTCTGATTTTGGTTTTCATATTTAACGTTAAGGCATTCGGTTTGGTTTCAGAATAAAAATTATCATCACAAAGAACGCTTTTATGATTATTGATTTGCCACGACCTTTAGGTCGTGGAAATAAAGTAGAAAATATAGGGGCTTTAGCCCCCGATGTATAAAAAAAGAATGAATTCATCGTCTTTCTAATCGGGGCTAAAGCCCGTTTATATTCTTTGAATTGACCCCCGCTCTAAAGAGCGGGGCTACTCCATATATTTTAGAATTTTATCCTGTCTTCACTAACCCACTCATCCCAAACATAGCTGTAATTATCATAGCGGATAAAATACTTCCCGCCTTTTTCTTCAAGCACTATACCCGGGTACCACACACCGTTTTGTTCTATTTGGGCGGAGCGTTCCTTACCCGTTTTTATCCTGTCATACGCCACCCATTCATTCCAGAAATCTTCATAGCCCGCATATTTTATATAATAGAAATCATTCTGTGACTTTTTAACTTCCGCGTCATACCACTTGCCCTCCCATGATACTTTAACTTTATCGCCGTTTGAATAATTCACAAAGTATATCGGCTGCAGTTCGTTTTTAGTGAATGTTACAGTTGATTTATCGCTGTAATCGTAAAATTCACACTCCACTTTATTTTTGTCAGAGCTTAGTATTCTTACCGCCGCCATATCACCGCCTTTTGGAGCCATGTAATAAGTGCCCGGTGAAAAATCACCGCTCGTGGCAGTTACACTGCCGCTTGTTTTTGCAAGCGGTGCTGTTTCATCTATGCCGAACAGCTTAAATCCGCACATTTGTCTTTCACGGTACTTCATAGCATCACATAATTCAGTGCCGGTTTCATTTATTGAAATTACCCCGTCATTGTTCCTATCGGCAAGGGGCAGACCCGAAAGGCAATCAATAATTGATTGCGTGAAGGTCCAGTTGGCTGTTGATATATTACATGATGCCGCCGAAGTTAGCACGATTACGTTCTTACCCGCGGAGCTTATTTTCTCCGCTTCATCAAGCAATGCTCCGCTGTAACAGCAATCAGCCAGCAGCCAAACCAGTTTCCCTTTGAACTTATCCCGTATGGCATTACCCAGCCAGCTTACATCGAATCCCGTATTTTTGTAATTACCCGTGGTGATATCATAGCTTGCGAAATAAATTCTGCTGTCATCATCTTTTACGCCGTGACCGGCATAATAAAATATAAACTCCGAGCCTTCCGGCGCTCTATCTATGGCGGTAAGTACAGCGGATTTCATCGCATCCACAGTTGCTTCGTTATCTATCAGCAGTGAAACATTTTTCGGCTTAACGCCCTGCGATTTCAGGAGTGAATATAGCTCCTTATCTTTCCTGTTACGGTTACTGAAGGGCGAAAAACCGGGGTCCTTCCACTCCAGCGCACCGGCAACAACTCCGTATGTATTTTCCCCCGGCTTGATATTGGACGTGATAACGGTTGTGCCGGTTTTCTTTTCTTTTGAGTCACGCGAAGTAAGCTCACTTAACTTCGAGCAGTTGATAAAGAATGGAAGAATAAAAAGTATCAGAAGAAATTTTTTCATAAAATCATATTTTTGTTTAACAAAAAACTATAACGTGAATTTGTTTTTTTTGTGATGACAAGAAAATACCCCCACTTCGTCTCCCCCCGTCAGGGGGAGATACAGAGGGGGTCATTTTTAAAAAAACCTATTGTTGGAGCTGCCAATACCACCAGGATCACCAGCAATTAAAAACACCTAACTCCCTCCCTTTCGGGGTAGGAGCGATATGTTTATCCATTATCGGCTCAGAGTCAACTATTACACCATCCATATCAAATATTACTGCTTTGATCATTATTCACATTTGATTAATTTAAAATTGCATTGTCTTCAAGCTAATGATTTTCCGGTACACTCCGCCGGAGTGAACAAGATGAAACTGGGGCTAAAGCCCCTCAAGTTGGGACAAGATTAATCCCCCGCTCTAAAGAGCGGGGCTACTCAAAAAAACATTTCTTTACGAAACAATATTTATCTGAATTTTCTAAGGATCGCCTAATCATATTCTCTAACTTTAAATCCTGTTAGTTGAGTTGCCACGACCTTTAGGTCGTGGCCTGTAAACAAAAATAAACCCGGCTTTAGCCGCAATTCAAAAAAATATTAGGCAGGTAACAAAATCATGTTCATCCTTTAATCCTTGGATCAGGGTCCTTCTTTTTAGCCAGCCTCCATCCAAAAAATCCAAGCACTCCCAATGCCATAACGCCCATAACTATTGGCAGCAATACAGTTAAAATACTCATTACAAATGATGTAACATGCTCAAATGTTGCTATTAGCCAGTTAGCCCACCCGGCTGTGAAAGCGGTTGATTTTAATCTTGCCATACTTGCGCCGCTTTTTATCACAGCGGCAGAGCCGCCGCCTACTATAATACCAAGTGTCCACTGAACCATCGGCGGTACATCTGTTATGAATGTTACCGAAAGCAGCGTGCCGGCAATTGTTGCCAATGGTACTGAAATTGTATCCAGCGCGTTATCTAAAACGGGAATATAATATGCGCCAATTTCTGCAACTGTTGCGGTTAAAAATATGGCGAATGCGGGCCAGGAGCCCATCCATTCAAACCCGCCGCCGATATTTACTATGCCCGTCATTGAGGCTATATTGCTGATCAATAGCGGCACAAATACGCGGAAGCCGCAGCTTGCTGCGAGCCCCAGCCCCAAACAAATACCTATTGCTATATCCATATTAAACCTCTGTTATTTTTGGTAAATATCAGCAAAACCGCCTTAATTAAAAATGCACAGATATTTAACAGTAACCGCACGGTTTTGTTCCGGTTAATGGGACTCTTCCAGGTGAAGCTCGTTTGCTTTATTAAGCAGCCAGGTTTTGCCGTTATAACTTCTTCCCTCCGAGATCTTTTTTATCAGCTCGGGCAGCGACTTTACCTTTTTATCCGCTTTGCATGCAAGCAGTTTCCTGTATGCCGTTGCAAATAATACCGCTGACTCTTTGTGTGCCGCCGGCATTTTCCGGCTCCTGCTCAGCAGGTGTGTAAAAGCGTCAACCATGCTTAACGCTTCCTGGAGGTAATTAAGCTCAAAGTACAGCATTAACCTCAATATCCTTATATCATAAAAGTGAATGTCATTATCCATAAAGTACTTTTCTGATTTAAAGAATGAAAGTTTTTCCAGCGATTCTTCAAACATCCCTTTATGGAAAAGTATAAGCGCGTCATAATACTTGCCAACCGGTTCATTGCCTTTTTCCTTTATCTGGTTAAGATACTTCTTCAGCACATATTCGCTCCACTCAAGCTCACCCGTATTTATTCCTGAAAGCACAAAGTTCCTGAAAAAGACAAACAGCATCTCCACTCTCCCGGTTGCGAAATAAACACTCTCGATCTTTTTATATACCCTGTTCTTTTCTTTCAGGTAATGCCGTCTTACATCGCCTTTTGTCTGTTTTAAAATATCAGTCAGGAAGTCCAGAAGGTAAATATATCCTGTATAAATGTTGTTTGTGCTGTTTATCAGATCATTCCCGAAGATGTAATCCCTTATTTCTTCGTACAGTTTTTTATCTTTTGTTGAATTCAGTATAACCAGGCTTAAATAGTGGCAGATTGTTTCTTTGTTCTTGACATCCGAATTCGCTATTTGCCTGTTAAGCCGCTTAAGATCTATACACTCTTCAAGATGAAAAGCGGCATTCGTTTTACGGTCCTTTTCGGTTGAGCTGAATGTTTTCTGGCGGAAAACCTGGGACACCCTGTATAGAAAATGTATCAGGTTATACTCCATTGCAAGATCTACATGTCTATCCCACTGTATGTATTTATCCGCATCCAGAAAGTAATTGCCGTATTCTTCGTCAAAAAGAAGCTGCTGCATTATATCATCTTCCTCATAAAGATTGAAAACCCTTTTTTCGGTTATCTTTTTGTGGCCCGATAAAAAATAATTTTTAAGCTTCCTTTTTCTTAATCCCGCAAGCAGGTTAAGGTCTTCAAACCGGTTCGCTTTATCTGAAATGAACTTTTCTGCAAGCTTTATAAGGTTACTTACAAGCCTGTTCATCAGGTCACTGCTGTACTTTCTGCCGGGATACACTTTTTTGAAAAGTAATTCGCGTGAAAAGTCACTACCCGTAAACGCAGGATAGTATTTCTTTATTTCATAATACAACAGCGTTGTTGACCGGCTGGTATTATAATAAGGTGAATCAACAAATCTTGAAAATGACCTTAATTCAGACCCGGTAAAAGTCTGCATCATTTTTATAAGATGAGAGTCTTTCATAAAAACCCTTTCAGTTTGCGCTTCCAATTTTAGTAAATTCAGTATTTTTTCGCTGTAAATCAAGATATTTTCGCGCAAACACCTTTCATTTATGCGGGATTTTTTCTTTGCGTGCACGTTCTTTGAAGGGTATCTTTGCAGGTAATTAAGAAGCGCGCAGCAAATGAATTTAATGAAGAAAAAAAGCGGCAAAATTTCCAGGGGTTACAGGCTTAATAAAACTACACATGATATGATCAGAAAACTTATTATAATAACACAGGAAAATTCCGATTCGGTTATTTCAAGGTCATGTGAGCTTTATTTCAAACAGCTTTCGGGTCAAAATTACAATTCAGGAAAGAATAAATCACTGAAGCAATGAAAACAATAATAATAAAATTAATTTTCTGCGGTATAATGCTGGTCTTTCAGCCCGGAGAACTTCTTTATTCCCAGAACATCATAAACACACTTGGCCAAACGGAGTGTTTAAGATAAAAGGCGAAACCGGTGAGTACTTTACCATAAGCCAGTCAAACGGGTATATCTCGTTAAACCGGAGTTTTGTGCTCCCCAATACAACCTCTTCAAATCTTGGCATAATCTACAAAGGTACAAACAGGTTTCTTCATACCTATCACACCACAGAAGAAAACGGATATAACACTTTTCTCGGAGTTAACGCGGGGAACTTCAGTTTGTTATCGCAGTCTAGATTTAACACCGGCGTTGGACCATATTCGCTTTCTTCACTTACCACGGGTTATATGAATACCGCGCTTGGAAGCGGCTGTTTGCAGTATATTTCTACCGGTTATGAAAACACCGCCGTGGGAGTATCAGCTTTAAATACAAATAGCTCAGGATATCAGAATGTTGCGATCGGAAATCAATCCCTGTTCGCGAATTCGACAGGCAAAAATAATACCGCCCTGGGTTCCTATTCTTTAAATAATAACAATAACGGTAACTTCAATACTTCTGTAGGCTCTAACTCGTTGTTTTCAAATATCTCCGGTGCGGAAAATACTTCAATAGGGTTCCAGTCACTGCACGATAACACAACCGGGGAAGATAACACAGCGCTGGGCTCAAGCTCACTGTATTCAAACACAACAGGTAATTATAACGTTGCCGTCGGGAATTATTCATCACATTACAGCATTACAGGCTCAGAAAATACCGCCATTGGATATCAATCCTTATTTTCCAATCTTTCTAATTCCGGGAATACTGCCGTAGGATATAATTCTCTTTACTCCAGCACCGGCTGGCAGAATACCGCGGTCGGTCATCACTCTTTGCAGAACAATACGGGCAATTATAACACCGCGATCGGTTACAATTCCGGCTCAACGGTTACAACGGGGGCTAACCTCACACTTATCGGCATTGACGCCAACCCATCCAGCCCAACTGCTAATGACCAGATAACATTAGGTAACCAATTCGTAAGTTCATTGCGCTGTAATGTGCAAAGCATAACATCGCTTTCAGATGCCAGGGATAAGAAAAATATCATGGAGCTTTCACTTGGGCTCGAATTTATTACAAAGCTTCATCCGCGCCAGTTCAACTGGGATAAACGTGAATGGTATGATGATAATATTTCAGATGGCAGCAAAATGAAAGAAGAACCTACTGCCGGATTCATAGCTCAGGAGCTTGATTCCGCACAACGTACCGCCGGCGCAGAGTGGCTTAACCTTGTACTGAAAGATAACCCCGAAAAATGGGAAGCAACTTATGGTAATTTACTTCCGGTGATGGTAAAAGCTATACAGGAGCTGAAAGCTGAAAATGATAAGCTTAAGTCAGAAATTGAAACCATGAAGTCTGTAGAAGAACGCCTGGCCAGGTTAGAGAATACTGTGAAAGAGCGGAATAAACTTAAAGAAGTTAAGTTAACCGAAAACAAATAATATTACATTTATGAAATTTAAAATCATAATTTTTGCGTGCGGCAGTCTGCTCTTTTTCAACCTGCTGTATTCGCAGAATATCACAAATACAATTGGCACAAACGGCATTTTTAAAATAAAGGGCGAATCCTCGGATTACCTGACACTAAGCCAGTCAACAGGTTATTTATCTCTAAACACAAGTTTAAATCTGCAAAACACAACCGGCAGCACAATTGGCGTAATTTTTAAGGGACCTGATAGATTTATACACAATTATGGGATAGAGAATACTTTCATTGGAGTAAATTCCGGTAATTTTACTATGACTGGCTTTCAAAACACAGCTTTGGGAGAAAATACTTTATCTCTCAATACAACCGGCAATCAAAACACGGCGTTAGGGTTATTTTCCTTATTCTTGAATACAACAGGTTCTTATAATACAGCGCTTGGGACCTTTTCTTTATACAAAAACACAACCGGGAGCAATAACACTGGATTGGGTACTAATTCTCTGTACTTTAATATAGCTGGCAGTAATAACACAGCCCTTGGGTCTCATTCTTTATACTTCAACAGTAACGGCTCATATAATACGGCTATAGGTTCCAATACTTTACGCTCTAATACGACCGGTTCTTATAACACAGCCCTTGGGATTTATTCTTTATACTCTAATTCAACAGGTATTTATAACACAGCATTAGGTTCATCTTTGGCATTCAATACAACCGGAAGCAATAACACAGCAGTAGGGTATGGATCTTTATACAATAGTACTACAGGTTCAAATAACTCTGCATTAGGTTTTAATTCGCTATGGAACAACAGTACAGGCTACTCTAACACAGCAATTGGCCTGTCTTCAATAAGCAATAATACTACAGGGTTTGAAAACACAGCAGTAGGCAATGTATGCTTGGCTAGAAATACCACAGGCTGGCATAATACTGCAGTGGGTGATTCAGCCTTGTATAATAATATCGTCGGTTTTCAGAATACTGCCGTAGGGCACCATTCACTGGTTAATAATACAGGTAACTATAATACCGCCGTTGGACATAATTCAGGTTCAACAATTACTACCGGCGTCAATTTAACATGCATCGGTATTGACGCCAACCCATCCAGCCCAACAGCTAATGACCAGATAACATTAGGTAACCAATTCGTAAGCTCACTGCGCTGCAATGTACAAAGCATTACTTCTCTTTCTGATGCAAGAGATAAAAAAAATATTACTGAGCTTTCACTTGGGCTCGAGTTCATTACAAAGCTTCAGCCGCGCCAGTTCAACTGGGATAAACGCGAATGGTATGATGATAATTTTTCTGATGGCAGCAAAATGAACGATGAGCCTACAGCGGGATTCATAGCGCAGGAGCTGGATTCAGCACAAACATCGGCCGGCGCTGAATGGCTTAACCTTGTACTGAAAGATAACCCTGATAAATGGGAAGCAACCTATGGCAATTTACTTCCGGTGATGGTTAAAGCAATTCAGGAATTAAAATCCGAAAATGACATGCTGAAAGATAAGCTTGCGAAGTTTGAAGAAATGCAAAGTGTGCTGGCAGGTGAAATTGAAAAGATGAAATCAACCAACTACAGCATAAAAGAAGTTAAACTGACCGAAAAATAAACAAGTCTTGGTTTCTAAGTCCCCTCCTTGACAAGGAGGGGATTTAGGGGAGGTCTGATAAAACTATATGAAAACAAAATTATTTATACTATCAGTCATCAGTTTGCTTGCCGGCAATATGCTTTTTGCCCAAAGCGAGATATTGTACAACCCGGGTTCGATAATTGATGTTGGCTCAGGCGCAGATATTTGCGCGGATGCAATAATCATCAACGGTTCATTCTCAGGCTCCGGCACAATATGTACAGGTGCATTGCCCGTTGGACTCTCATCATTCACCTCCAGTGTGAACAAGCGTGATGTGACCCTGATGTGGGTAACCGAGTGGGAGATGAATAACAGCGGTTTTGATATTGAAAGATCGACCCCCCTAAATCCCCCCGAAGGGGGAACTTCTGAATGGAAAAAGATAGCATTCATTCCGGGTCACGGTACTTCAAATGTATCAAACGGATATCTGTTCAAAGATGAAAAACTGAAAACCGGTAAATATTTATACAGGCTAAAGCAGTTGGATTATAACGGTAACTATGAATATTTCCCGCTGGGTACAGAGCTTGCAATTACCCCGCCGGGGGATTTTGAGATCAGCCAGAATTATCCGAATCCTTCAAACCCAAGATCCAAAATAAACTTTCAAATACCCGTAAACGGCAGGGTTACAATTAAAGTATACGATATCACAGGAAGGGAAGTTATCACATTGCTTGATGAGATCCGAGCGGCGGATTATTATACCGTAGTGTTTGACGGATCAAACATTGCTTCAGGTGTATATTTTTACAGTATCAATGCCCGGGGTGATGGTATAAGTTTTACAAAGACAATGAAAATGATTTTAATTAAATAACAATAATTATTATGAAGAAAAATTTATTATTCCTGATTGTATGCGCAGTGTTAACCGTATCTTTTAATTTTTCCCTGGCAGGCGGTAAACCCGTACTTACAGGGGGACCCCATGATTCGCTCCTGTTTGACGGTGAAAATTCAACCGGATTTTTTTTTGATGATGGTTACAAATGCTACTGGAAGGTTGTAAAAATTAAGGGCTTTGCTTACGGACAGAAACGCATACTGGATATCGGCAAAATTTGCGGAGTTCCTGATACAGTTGAAATTATTAAAGCGGATAGCCTGAAGGAGGACGATATCCTTGCTGACGGAACATTAATTGAAACCGGTAAAGATGGACAGGTAGCCATTGCGGCTTTTTTGAAAACCCATCCAAACAGTTTAGGCAGAATGTTCATAACAACCCAGCCTTCTACACTCATTAAGGTGCCAACACTTGGCTCAATGTGCGATGAACTGGTAATGGAAAGAAGGATGGAAGAAATGGGCAAAGTACTTATAATCAAAGGAACTGTAACAATGGATTCGCCTCCGACAGAAAAAGTAAAACTGGGAACAAAGGGTAAAAGATCATCTGTGAAGCACAAAAAAACAAGATATTCACACGAAGTATTAATTACAGCGGATGATACAACGGATATTGTCCGTGTTTACGAAGGCACGGTAGAAATTTCTCATATCAGGGAAGATTTCAGCGATGAAGAAGCCAAGGCAAAAGAAATGGAACAGCTTACACAGGACTTCCAGGCTGGCAAGATAACAATGGAGGAAATGATGAAAAAGGTTGAAGAATATACCAACAACGCTAAACAGGTAAGCGAAAATTTGAAACCGTTTGAAGTGGAGGCAGGAAACAAATGTATTCTTGGCAAAACTTTGTATTCTATAGAGCCTCTCGGTCCGGGTGACGAAGATGATTCTGGTGATTAACCCGCCGGAACTGAAGTTAAATGGCAGTTTCGCCTTCCGTCGAACTGCCTCTTCTACTTTCCCACAAATACCCCGATAATATTGCCGTCTTTATCCATAATGTTAACCACACTTTTGCCCGCGGCATCCTTAACAGCTTTCACTGTAGCGATGGTTTCGCCTTCGTCATCGGTAAGCTCAATACTTTTTGCCTTTACAGTGCCAAAGCTTGATGTTATAGCATTATTGCATGCCGCGAAATAGAACAAAAAAAGCAATAAAGTTACAACAGCAATTAATCCGAATAAAATTTTTTTGATGTGCTTTTCCATTAATTTGAGTTTTTTCTTGTCTGCAAATATAAGCATAAAGCAATAACATTTTATTGTTAAATGAGTGTTGTTCCAAATAAAAAAAGGAGCTATGTTTCAGCTCCTTTTTTCATCCATTAACCGTTTTTTAAAACTAGTCGCTTTTCTTTGTTCTTTCTGTCAAAGAAACTTTATCGCCCTCAACTCTAAAAGTCATTGATTCGCTCCACCGGCTGACACTGTTTTCTTTTATATTCAGTTTCAAACCCTTAAGTTCAACGCTTATTTTGTTATCTGCAGATGATATCTTAACCTCATCAAATGTTTTTTCAATTGTTGTGGGAAGTGTCGGTTTACATTTTTCAACCTGGCTTACAATAACGGCGTCATCACGGAACCAGTTCTTCAGAAATGTTTTGCTTTCTTCACTGCACTGGTAGCCCATGTTAAGAGCTGAAAGAATTTTGCACTTCACGTTCTGTTTGCTGCCATCAGCGTAACACTCATTGCCTATAGTTGAAGCAAGGTATCCCAGCACCGCTTTTTCGGGTCCTGAAATGTTCGCGAAATAATTATCATCAAGCTTGATAACATTTACGGTGCCCTTCAAATTAGGATCGTAAATATCTTCACGCCAAACTATCTTCTGCAAAGTATTCTGCGTAACGTAAACTTTGTGCTGTGAATTATCATTTGCGCTCAGATCATTTTGAACCAGCACGCTTAATATTAAAAGCGCCGCCGTGAAAATTATGTACGCAAGTATTTTTTTGGCATTACTGTTAACCTGATGATGATCTTCTGAAAATGTGCTTTGTTTGATTGAAATGTTCATTCGAGCCCCCTGAAATGTTTACTTCCGGTATTTGATACCATCTAATAATTAAATCAAAGATAGTATAAAATATAAAGCATTTAAGTAACGGATTTCGTGATATTTCGGGGCTTTACTAAAATTAATAATTCTTTACTCAGACTTCCTGCAAATCAATATAAACCTGTCAAAAGTGCTTTTAAAACTACCGGTATCATCAATAATTCTGGCGGCTTTTGCTAATTCAGCCCGGTATTTCTCACGGGTAAAATCCTGCACCAGCCAGCTTATGACCTTAATGTAAGAGATTAGCGCCTCAATATCTTTGAATTCAGTATATCCCGCAGCTTCTTCTTTGCGGAAAATTGTGAACTGAAACTGATTCAAATCTTTTAGGGCTTTGGCAAGCGACCAGTCTTTAAATTCAATTTCTGCTCCCGGGTTAAACAGCTCTATTATAGTGTTATCACAATTGCCTTTAACCTGCTGTGTTATAAAAGCTCCCCCCGGTTTTAATATCCTGTGAACTTCGGCGGGCTCATAATACTCATGCCGGTTTATCACAAGATCAAAAAAATCGTTTTCAAACGGAAGCTTGCTATCCTTATAATCGCTTATCACTTTTACACCGTATTGTTTAAGATTCTCTTCCGCGATTTTTACATTTGGCTCGTAACCTTCGGTTGCATAAGTTTCCGGCGGTAACGGTGCGAGTGTTCTTAAGAACTCGCCTCCGCCCGTGCCCATATCAAGCATTCGCCCGGCGCCGGGGATATATTGTTTTACAATAGCATGGTAATCCCACGGCAAGGGAGTCTCCTTCATCCTTCCTGAATCCGTCAGTTTCGAAAAATCCCAACCTGTTATGTTGACTTCATTATTCATTTCTATAATCAATATTTATCCGCAATTTACATAATAATAATAATATATTTAACCCTCATTCCCAAACTCCGGTTTGGGAATGTATAAACCCCGTTATTAAAGACTATGAAAGAAATCATCAAAGTAGATTTCTCGAAAATTCAGTTCATACTTATGGATCTTGACGGCGTACTGACCGATGGCTCTATAATATACTCATCAAGCGGAGAAATGCTCAAGGCATTCAATGCGCACGATGGATTTGGCATAAACCGCGGCAGGCTGCACGGACTCAAATTCGCGATAATCTCCGGTATGACAGCCGTGGCAAACGAAATGCGCGCAAAGCGCCTTAATATAGAAGAGCTTTACCAGAACTGCAGCGATAAATGCGAAGCTGCAAACGAGATAAAACAAAAATATAATCTGGCAGATGAAAACCTTTGCTTCATGGGCGATGATGTGTTCGATATCCCGCTGTTAAATCAGGCAGGATTCTCCGCATGCCCGCCGGAAGCTGTAGAAGAAGTCCGTAATGAAGTGCATTATATAACAAAGGTCTCCGCAGGCAGAGGCTGCGTAAGGGAAATGATAGATCTTATTTTGCGCAAGCAGGGTAAAATAGAATAGCGTAAGAGTTAACCATGAATTTTCTTTTAACGCTTTGTTTTTTAAACACTTTTCGTTAACTTGCCCCTTATATTCCATAAACTATCAATAATTACGGAGCAGCAATGAAAAACAAAAACTTCGGTTTATTCCTGAAGCTTCCGCTTTTTGCGGCGGCTGTTTGTTTGGTTCTATTTTTGTACGGATTCAATAATTCACCCGAAGCTCACAAAGATATTACTTCCCCCGTTAGTACCGCTTCGCAAATAAAACCCCTTGCCGCAAAGATCCAGCAGTTAAAAAATTCTGGCAAAGTATTTGCCGCAAAAGAGCTTTTTTCACTCAACAGCTCTGCGCAGGTAAACACCGTGCTTGGCCGGTATCTTAACAGCTTTACTTCGCTTAAGCTTGATGCTGCTATGCGCAATAGGCTTTTAAACAGCAGAGATGAAAATATCTCATTCGATATTCCAACAGGCACGGGAAGCGTTATGACGCTTGAGCTTTTCCGCGCAGAAGTGACCACTGATGATTTTAAAGCAGGCACACTCAGCGGGCAGGGAACGGTAAACTATGTTAGTTATGTCCCGGGACTTCATTACCGCGGTATTGTTAAGGGAGATAACAGCTCATTCGCATCACTCAGCATATTCGATAATTTTGTGATGGCCGTAATTTCAAACGGAAGCGGCAACTGGAACCTTTCATCTGTGAAAAGTGAAAACTCCATGTATTCAGAAAATTATGTGTTCTATAATGATAGATCTCTAATAAATAAAAAAGATTTTAACTGCGGTGTAAATGATGAGTCGCCGATATTTGATAAACGCAGCTATGGCTGGTCTCATAATAACGCGAACAATAACCAGGGTGATAACAACCCGCCGCAGCTTGTGAGGAAATACTTTGAATGTGATTTTAAAATGTACCAGGATTTTGGAAGTAATGTTACTAATGTTAATAATTATGTAACGGCATTCTTTAATTCCTGCGCCGCAATGTATGCGCAGGATAGCGTTAACACTTCAATTCAGCAGATCTTTGTCTGGACGTCGAACGATCCATATACCGCTACAACAGATAACGAAATAATATTAAAAATGCTTGGCGGCAGGCTTCAAAATTCAGTTAACGGAGATCTTGCCCATTATGTTTCAACAAGAACGGATATTTCCGGAGGGATAGCCTGGGTTGGCGTACTTTGTACACCATTTAACGCACCTGATTCATCAGGTCCTTATGGCGTAAGCGTAATTGAAAATACATTTGATCCTTTCCCTACTTATTCATGGACCGTTAATGTAGTTGTTCATGAAATGGGGCATAACTTAGGCTCTAACCATACTCACAACTGCTCGTGGCCGGGCGGACCCATTGATTCCTGTTTCGCCGTTGAAGGCGGATGTTACTCCGGACCGTTAATTCCAAGAGTTGGAACAGTAATGAGCTATTGCCATTTAAATTCATCTGTGAATCTATCTTTGGGATTTGGCCACTTCCCGGGTGATACTGTAAGGGCAAATATAAGAAGAGCAGGCTGCTTAACCATAGGCATTAATCCTATCAGCACAGAAATTCCGGTTGATTATACATTACAGCAAAATTATCCAAACCCGTTCAACCCCGTTACAAACATAAAATTCAGCGTACCAAAAACAGGATTAGTTAAGCTTACAGTTTACGATGCAGCTGGAAGAGAAGCCGCCGTGCTGTTTAACGGAGAACTTTCAGCCGGAACGTATAATTATGATTTCGACGCATCGCAACTTGCAAGCGGAATATATTTCTATAAACTCGAGGCAAACGATTTCAGCCAGACTAAGAAGATGGTGCTGATTAAATAACGCAGAGTTACCCGTTAAATGAATGTAGTATTTAGCCCACGGATTTATCCGTGGGTTTTGTTTTGCCTGTAGATTACAAAACCGTTTTAACGGTTTCTGTGCAAAAAATGCAGATCTCAATATGGCATATCAATATCTAAAGCTGCAGGTTTTCTTTAACTGAAACCCTGCATTTTTATTAAATTTTGATCATTAATAATATCTCAAACTTTCCAAGTCGAAAAAGAATTCTTTTTCGTGTTGCAAATAACAGATACAATTGATAAGTTATAAGTACTTCATAACAATTGAAAACAAAAACAAATGAAAAATTTATCAAAAGGTTCATTTGTCATATTCCTTTTTCTTCTGACGACAATATCAGTTTATTCGCAATGGCAGCAAACCGCATTAAATTCAGGGAGTATCCGTGCCCTGGCAGGTGATGAGGAAAATATTTTCGCCGCCAGAAGTACATTGTACAGGTCAACCGATGGCGGCATATCATGGTTTCCCGCCGGGTTGAGTTCAACTATACAGGATATTTATATTGAAGGGCAGTTAATTTTTGCCGCAACCCAAAACGCAGGTCTCTACAGGTCAAGTAATCTTGGAGTGAACTGGGTTCAGTATAATATGGGAGCCGACGGCGTCAGGTCAGTTACATCTACGGGAAATTTTGTATTCGCCGGTCAGCAGAATTACGGAATGATGAAATCAGAAAATGCCGGGGAGAACTGGATGTTTGTTCCCGGCTTCCAGGGTAGTTTTCCGGCCTTAGCTTCGATTGGCAGCACGGTCTATGCGGGCTCATACGGAATTTACCGCTCAACGAATTTTGGTATAAACTGGCAGCAAACATTAACGAGGGCAAATCTCGTTTACGCAATTGCAATTAATAATAACATGGTGTATGCCGGCTTTAATAATGAAGGCGTTCATATTTCAAGCGATAATGGACTTACGTGGGTGCAATCTTCGCTCAATTCAGCAGAAGTGATCTCTCTTGCTGTTAGCGGAAATAATGTATTTGCGGGTACAATTGATGATGGAATTTATTACTCGGGTAATTCAGGTCTAAGCTGGGTCCAGATAAATGAAGGTTTGACGGGCCTTGATGTAGAATCTTTGCTTATTAACGGAAATTATATTTTTGCGGGGACTTATGACCATGGTTTATTCAAACGCAGTCTATCAGAAATACTTAAAATAAACAATTTATCATCTAAAATTCCTGAATCATACACATTACAGCAAAACTATCCCAACCCGTTCAACCCCGTTACAAACATTAATTTCAGCATTCCAAAAACAGGCTTGGTTAAACTTACGGTATTTGATGCGGCAGGCAGAGAAGCAGCAATGCTGTTTAACGGAGAACTTTCAGCCGGAACGTATAATTATGATTTCGACGCATCGCAACTTGCAAGCGGAATATATTTCTATAAACTCGAGGCAAACGATTTCAGCCAGACTAAGAAGATGGTGCTGATTAAATAACGCAGAGTTACCCGTTAAATGAATGTAGTATTTAGCCCACGGATTTATCCGTGGGTTTTGTTTTGCCTGTAGATTACAAAACCGTTTTAACGGTTTCTATACAGGATGTGGATTTCAAAAAGTCATTCACCGTTTTTGGTCTTGTTAGACTTAATCTGCTTTAGCAGAAGAAGTTGGCCAATAACATAATTTGAACCATCAAAGCTTTTAAAAGTTGATGGTGAAAACACCAGCAACAGGGAAATTTTCTAAATCAAAAAGGAGCCGCATGGGCTCCTTTTTTTTGCAGCGATGCTTGCCTTACGGGATCCATATCCCGGCACCGGGTAACAGAGAACTTCTAAATTGGCTTCTTTATATCCGGAATTTCCACAATAAATGAGGCGCCATTTCCCGTTTCACTTTCGCACCATATATTACCACCCAGCATTAAAGTAAGTTTATGGGCTATCGAAAGCCCAAGTCCGGTTGAAATCTCATTTCCTGTAGGCTTGGCGCTCAAGCGGGCAAATCTCACGAACAATTTTTCTTTGTCGGCGTTTGTAAGTCCCGGACCCTCATCTTTAACCTCAACCCGCAGTTTGTTTCGTGTCCTATAGGCTGAAACAATTACCTTTTTGCCCGGAAACGTAAACTTCACGGCATTTGAAACCAAATTCTCAAGTATCTGCCCTGCTGAATCAGCGTCTGAACATAATTCCAGAGGTTCATTGCATTGAAGCTCTAATGTTATGTTCTTCGAATCAGCATGATGCTTGTGTTCTTTAAGGATATTTTTCATTTTAGCTGCCGCATCAAAAACAGAGGGTTTGAAATTCTTTCTGCCGGATTCAATCAGGTTAATATCCAGATATTTAGCTATTAATTTAAACATCTTTTCGGATGCAAATTCCATCTCTGCTGCCATTTGGGATATCTGCTCTTTTGTATACTTATCTGTCTGCTTATGCAGTTTTTTGGAATAGATCAATATACCGGAAAGCGGATTTTTGAGATCATGAGCGGCAATTCCTATGAATTCATTTTTTTCCTCGTTTAGCTTTATCAGTCTGCTGTTGGCTTCTGCCAGCTCAACATTCTTTAATCTGTAAATTTCCTTTTCCTGAAGCGCAATTTTACGCTCCTTTTCAGAGTTTTGATACTGGTGATGTATCGAAAGGCTTTTTAGTTTCCTGTCAGACTCAATATTATGGATCTCTTTTTCCAGGATGAAATGATCTTCAAAATGCCCGAATGCAGTATCATACTCTTTGCCTGATTTGTAAATTTCGTAAAGCGCTAAATGAACCCTGCTCAGTTCTTTTTTTGCTCCCCTGCTTTCTGCTAGCCCTAAGGCCATGAACAGGTTATCAAGCGCAACGCCTTTGTTTCCTGTTTTTGTGAATAATATGCCAAGCTGAAGGTAGGCTTCGGTTTCATTGATGGTATCGCCTATATCCTGGGCAACACGAAGCCCTTTGACATAATAGTCCCGGGCTTTTTGGAGGTCTTCCATCGAAAAATATATGTTGCCTATCAGGATAAGGGTCGAAGCTTTTCCGCTCAGGTCAGAAATTTCTTCATGAAGCGATAGTGCTTTAAGTTCGTACTCAATTGCTTTTTCAAAATCGTTCAGCTCTCTGTATTCTTTGCCTATATTCAGGTATGCATTGGCTTCGGCCTGGCGGTTTCCCAAATTTTTGAATATCTCCAGACTTTTGTTAAGATATTCAAGGGCTTCTGTGTAATGCCCCATTTGCGAATGTACAATTGAAATATTTCCGAACGAGTAGCCCGTATCAAGTTGGTTGTCCTTTTCGCCTGCAAGCTTAAGGCTTGCGTTGAAATATTCCAGCGAGGTACTATATTCCCCCAGATTTTGATACACAATCCCGATATTATTCATCAGACTTTCGGGAACGGGGAGCTCGTTATTTGCGCAAATCTGCATACTCTTAAGGTTATATTCCAGCGAAGAAGTGTAATCACCCAATTCCTGGTATGCCAACCCGATATTTATAAGAACATTTGCTTCAAACTGTCTGTCATCTGAGCGTTCTGCTATTGAAAGGCACTTGTGAAGATACTCCAGTGAGTATTTATAATCACTGAGATTCAAATATATATTCCCTATAGAATTGTATACCTTAGCTTTACCTGACTCGTCATTCAATTCATTATATATATCAAGCGCTTTGCCAAAATATTCAAATGCTTCATCATATCTTGAAAGCAGCCGGCAGCTAACACCGGCATTCCTGTATCCCAAAGCGGCGCCTTCCGGGTATGAAAATTCATTGCAAAGAGAAATAACTTCTTTGCATATTTCCAGTGATTGTGCGATATTTATTGCGCGTATTTCACCTGCAAGGAGGATTTTTAAATGGATCTTCTCAATTGGGGAGGATGAACAATTGATCTTTGCTTCGAGACTTGAAATTTGATTTTCCAAGCAAGCCAACTCCGTGAATTAGTTTTTTGTAAAACAACACACGCTTATTTTACAAATTAATCAAATCTGCGCTACATATCAAATACCGTAAACAGATTATAAACAAAAATGCGGGCCAAGCCGCATTATAATGCAAATTAAGGGAAACGCAAGCGATCAAAGAGTAAGCAATCTATTGTATTTTCGGAATTTACATTTACAAATCAAACTTCTCAAAAGCATCAAATCCGGAAATTTTAAAAACTATACTCCCTGATCTCCTGCGTTTTCATTTCTTTCATCTGCATGAAAAAGACTTATTCAATAAATACCTGCAGTGTATATTCGGTATTTCCACGTGTCCCGCCTATTATTATTTTGTATTCGCCGTCAGAAGGAAGGGTTCCTTCCCATTTCCTTGCGTCATCTATCTCTCCTGCACCATCAAGATAGTAACGCGAACTTCTGTCTTTAATTCGGAATACCGCGTTGTCTTCAGTTGAAAACAGGGTGACAGTCATCTTCTGGTTCTTGTTAGCTTCAAGAACATAAGTTTTCTCCTCGCCCCTTACCACTGAACCTGCTACCGTAGCTGAGCTTTCGCCCTTTTTGAACTTGATGTGCTTATCATTATTGCTGACCTGAGAATAAACTCCTGCCGCAGCAAAGATCATAAGCAGAACAAGTAAAACATTTGGTTTTTTCATTGGATGAAGTTTTATGGTTTTTAAAAAAAGAGACAGTCTTAAGCTGTCTCCAATATTATTATCTTAAATCCTTTTGCGGCCTTGTATGAAATACTTTACCCCGCGAACTTTGTTATAATTATGCTAATTGAAAGCAGCACGCCGAACATTAAAGTAAGCTGTGCTGTCATTGCGTCAAGCATTGCGATCTTGCCGGTATCTTCTATCTTAACACCCTTTATCATGTTCATGTTCTTTAACGCTATTGGAAGCGATAAGAACACAAGCAGTGACCAGATTGAAAGCACATTGAAAACAACAAGCAATACTACGGTAATATACGCGCCCACTATCAGGAAAATGTATTCGCCTTTGGCAAAACCCTCGCCAAATACATTGGCCAGTGTTTTAATGTTAGCCCTGCGGTCATTTATTATATCACGCAGGTTGTTTGCGTGAAGAATGCCCGTTACAAGCAGTCCCAGCGGTATGGAGATCAATGCAGCCGAAAACGAGAACACACCGGTTAATGCGTAAAGCGTACCGGTAACAATTGCGGGACCGTAGAGCAGGAAAATGAATATATCACCAAGTGCCACATATTTATAACCGATAGGTCTGCCGGTATAAAAGAAACCGCCGACAATACCAAGTATTCCAAGCCAAAGAACCATCATGCCGCGGTCAATTATAATGGGTAAACCAAACAATACTGCAAGAGCGAAGAGTATCATCCCGAAACGGAACATTTCTTTCGGGCTTAACAAACCCTCAGGCAGAACCCTTGAGCCCCCCAGTGTATCCTTTGCGTCAACACCGTGTTTGTAGTCGTCAACATCACTTATAACATTTGAGCCTGCGTGTAAAAACAGTAATGAAATGGCAATGAATGGCATTAAGTACCATGATGCGCTGCCGCCCTGAAGCAATGCAAGCATTGCGCCAAGCAGACAGGGAATAAGCGACGCCGGGAATGAAAAAGCCCTTACCGCCTGGAAATATATCGCCCCTTTTGAAACCGGTTTTGCCGGCTGTTCGTTTTTGGATGGATTATTTGAAGCATTCTGAGCCTCTGACATACTTTGTGGTGGATCCTTTCTATATTATAGAATGAAATTATTCAGATACAATTATCATCAAAAATAATGATATTTTTCTTAAGGTTAAATTGAAAAGTTAACCCTTAGTTTAACTTGTTGTTTTATCTTAACATAACAAATGACAATCCCGTTTCAGAGATGATTATTTGTAAATTTTTAACTTGAAATGATTTGCAATTTTCTCAAAATCCCGGTCTTTATGAAGTATGGGAATGTTGAAGTACAAACAATAATAAGCTATCAGAACATAGTTTGTCTTTCGGATAGTTGAACCTTTTTTTCTGAGTGATCTGTAGAGTGAACTTGCCCCTATTGCAGATTCAATTGGATCTATGCTCAATACGTTTAGCGAGAGAAGCTTTTCCTTCAGTAGGTCATGTTCGCTATCACTATTTATGCCCTGTAGTATTTCCTGAATTATCTGCGGTGTGATAAAAACTTCAGTATCGCCGTCAAGGATCTTTGTCATTGCTGCAGTGTGCCTGTTTTCAGCTCCGTTCAAAAAATCGATCCACACAGATGTATCGATCACAACTTCTTTCAACCTGTTTGCCTCATTTTATCCAGGCTGCCGATCCATTTTATCTTTCCCTTTAACTCTTTGATCGATCTTTTGTCCAGGTTTCGCACATACATTTCCAGAGCCGTATTAACAATTTCTTTTTTGGTTTTTAAACGGCTAAGCCTTTTGGCTTTGCCCATCAGCTTGTTGTTTATTTCAATGTTTGTTCTCATACACAAAAATACTCAGTTTTATACACATAATCAATAATTGAAATTACACCTCCATTTTTAGCAAACCACTCTTTGAAACAAAAAACCCATGAATATTTTCATGGGCATTTTAAACAAGAAACAATTAATTTTGAAACCCTTGAAGCTGTGAAACCTTCTTCTAAAGGCAGAAAGCCATATAACTCAATGCTTCGCCTTCTTCTCATCAGTCCGCTCCAGGAACTGCCGCACTATAGGATCACTTGTTGCCCTGAGCTCTTCAGGAGTGCCGTTGAAGTGTACCTTGCCTTCATACATCATTGCGACCCGGTCGCCTATTTCATAAACCGTAAAAATATCATGTGTTACTATAATAGAAGTTACTCCCAGTCCTTTCCTGGTTGCAACGGAATCCATCAGCTCATCAATAGTTTCACTGGTAATGGGGTCAAGTCCAGTTGTGGGTTCATCATACAAAATGTACTGGGGATTTGTTGCCAGCGCTCTTGCCAATCCCACGCGCTTTTTCATACCGCCGGAAAGCTCCGATGGCATAAGTTTTTCTGTGCCGGGCAGGTTTACAAGTCCAAGTTTTTCTGTGACTACTTTATCTATTTCCGCCTTCAGCATAAGTGTGTTTTCCCTTAAGGCTATGCCAACATTATCACCAACTGACATTGAATCAAACAGCGCCGCGCTCTGGAACAGAAAGCCGAACCTCTTCCTGATAGCGTATATCTGCTTTTCGTTCATTGCGGTAATATCTTCACCGTCAATAAGTATCTGGCCCGCATCCGGCTTCAGTAATCCAACAATGTGCTTAAGCAGCACAGATTTGCCGCATCCGCTGGCGCCGATAATTACATTTGTTTTGCCCTCTTCAATATTAAGGTCAACACCCCTGAGTACGGGTTTATCGCCAAAACTCTTTACAAGATTTTTAATTTCTATCATTTCTTTTCAATTAACAATTATCAATTATCAATGAACAATAAAATTATTTTGTCGAATTTACAATTGAATAAATAATTTTACAGAGCTCATCAGCATCGTTTAATAATTTCTGAAATGCGACAATCTGCTGCTTAGTACTTATTTGAGTATCTATTATTAGACGTATCCAATACTTGCATTCCCTGGCTTCTTTATATGCTACGTTTAATTTGTGCTTAAAATCTTTCTTTGAATATCCTCCCTGAGACTCTTCAATATTAGCGCCAACAGATGTACCCGCTCTTAAAAGCTGCTTAACCAGAACATAGGTATCAATTGTTTTATTTAAGCTACGTACTGCAATTATTGTGTTTACCGCAAAACTATAACTTTTTTCTAAAACAACATTTTCTTTCATTATTATATATATAGAAAATTATTGATCATTGATAATTGTTAATTGATAATTGTTAATTGTCTCCTCACAATTTCAAGCGCCATCTTTGCCATTATATCTTTATTCCTTAAACGGTCCTTTGTAAAAATAAAATCCTTTGCAAAAGTTGTTTTCTTATCCGAGTACCCTATCCATACCAGTCCAACTGGCTTGCCGGGCCTTGCACCGCCGGGACCCGCTATACCCGTAACAGATATACCAATATCTGTTTTAGAGCGTTTCCTTATTCCGCGCGCCATTTCAATGGCGGTTTGTCTGCTTACCGCTCCGTATTTCTTTATGGTTTCAGCTTTCACACCAAGCAGCCTGCGCTTGGCTTCATTGGAATATGCCACAATCGCATCCATTACGTAATCAGAGCTTCCTGCAATATCCGTCAGTTTACTTGTTATCAAGCCGCCCGTGCATGATTCTGCTGCCGCAATTGTAAGCTTTTTCCTCTTCAGCAGCGCGCCTGTTGTCTTTTCAATTGAGCCTTCGCTGAACGAATAAATATAATCACCTGCTTTGCGTTTAATAATTCTTTCGGCATCGCCAATCAGCCTTTCAGCCCGTGATCTATTGGCAGCTATAGCCGTAATGCGCAGCCTGACTTCGTAATTTGATGGCAAAAAAGCGAGCTTCACTTCAAAATCTTTTCCTTTGCGGACAATTTTATTTATATCGCCTATCTTTTCGGCAAGCAGTGATTCACCAATGCCAATTGTATGAAGTGTTTTCTGCCGTATGACTTTCTTAATTTTCTTTTTGTATTTTTTTGTAAGATAAGGAAGCAGCCCCGTTTGGCTGATATATTTCATTTCATACGGTACACCCGGCATAACGCAAAACACTTTTCCCGCCTTATCTATCAGTAAACCCGGTGCAGTGCCGGTTTTATTATCAAGTACCTGCGCAATTTCCGGCACAAGTGCCTGCCCTATATTAACCGCCGGCATTTTAATATTTCTGCGGGCAAATATATTCTTTACATGCTTCAGTACCTTTTCGTTAAGCACATATTTGCTTTTAAAGAACTTCGCGACTGTCTTTACCGTTATATCATCGTGGGTAGGACCCAGCCCGCCGGTAACAGCAATTACATCGTAATCCCTGAACGCTGATTTGAATTCCTTAAGGATCTCTTTTTCACTATCGGGAACGGTAACCATGCGGGCAGCAGGTATACCAATGGCAAGAAGCTCTTTGCCAAGCCAGGCAGCGTTGGTATTTACAACCTGCCCTATTAACACCTCATCACCTATTGATATTATTATTGATCTCATGAAAGAAATTCGGGAAAGCGTATATTATGGTATATTAAAGGATTTATTATGCCTTGTTAAATTTCTGAACCGTATTACATTGCGAACCGTATAACATTGAAATTTCCGTACCCTATAATCACCAAACAATCAGCACCACTCATGCTAATCACTCTATACGGCTGCTAACCAAGATATACTCTCAAGAACTGGTACCAGGCAAGGTGCGTAAGCACAGCTGAAAGTATACCTGCGTAAAGCCCTGCGGCTATATCATCCATCATTATGCCAAAACCTGAATCTTTATTATCAAAATATTTTGCGGGTTCAAGTTTAATGATATCAAAGAACCGGAATGAAAAGAAACCAATTATGCCGAACACAAGTTTTGTATCAAATGCCGTTGCGGGATCAAATGATTTGAACGGGAAGAATATTTCGAATACAATAGAACCAACCAGGTAAGTAAAAAGCTGACCGGCGATCTCATCAATAATTACCTGAGGGGGGTCTTCGCCGTAACGCCCCTTCATTTTTTCGGCGCAAAAGATCCCTATTATGAACACAAGTAACAGCAGCAGTGATAAATAATAGAACTCAGACATCTTGGGCGCAAGGTAAAGCCCCAGGCCGATTAGCGAGCCAAATGTACCCGAAGCGACCGGGATAAACCCGACAAAAAACCCGCTGCCAAGCAGCGTGATAACAAGAGGTACTTTTACCTCATCATTTATTGGGTTCTTCTCTTTTATTAATCTGAATGCCATTTTGATCTCTTGTGTTTTGCCTTCTTTTAATTATAAGTCTGCTTTTCAATATTGCCGCCTGATTCAAAGAAATAAGCAGCTCCGCTTGCCGCAGTAAGCGCTGTTATCAAAAGCAATATATAATAATTAATCTGTGAATGCAAATAACTATTTATACTTACACTTATTTCGCTTCCTGCGGCAATTGCCGATATTGAAATAAGCCCCAGGATAACAAATATAAATGTCATCTGTATAAATGTCTTTGTTTTTGATATCATCGAGGTCCTGAAATCCCTGCCTCTTAGCTCCTGTACGCTTCGCACTATTGTTAACAAAATATCCCTTAAAATTATTACAGCAATAAGTACCGCAAAAGGTACCGGTTCAGATGAACCGAAAAAACCCGGATCGTGCTGATTCATCAGGTAAAATCCTGTGAATGCCGCTGAAGTAAGTATCTTATCGGCAAGCGGGTCAATAAACTGACCCCACCTTGTTTTAAATCCGTAACGCCTTGCATACCATCCGTCATACCAATCCGTCAGCGCGGCTATTGTATATACAAAAAACGATGCCGCTACAAGTCCCGTTTCGCCGGATAAGAACAGGTATAAAAATACCGGTGCAAGCAAAATTCTTATCAGGCTTAATGTGTTCGGAAAATTCATCTGTATGATTGCGGATTTATGGTTTCTGATTCTCTAAATATTCTTGTGTTATATTACGATCTCAGAAGTGATGAATAGATCCGCAAATCATCAATCCTGGATCTGAAATTTTTATACCCGCTTAATGACCGTGGCAATTCCCTGCCCGACCCCAATGCACATTGTTGCCAATCCATATCTTAAATTCCTTTTCTCCATTTCATACAGAAGCGTAGTAAGTATCCTTGCGCCGCTCATTCCAAGGGGGTGACCCAATGCAATTGCCCCGCCGTTAACATTCACCTTGTTCATATCCAGCCCAAGTTCATCTATACAGGCCAGTGACTGAGCCGCAAATGCTTCGTTAAGCTCAATGAGATCTATCTGTTCAAGCTTCAATCCGGCCCGCTCAAGCGCTTTGCGCGCTGCGGGTATGGGACCCAAACCCATGCAATCCGGTTCAACCCCGGCAACTGCGCTTGATACTATCCTCGCGCGTTTGGTTAAGCCAAGCTCGTCAGCCTTTTCTGCCGAGGCAAGAAGTATCGCGCATGCGCCGTCATTCACACCGCTGGAGTTTCCCGCTGTGACCGTGCCGCCTTCTTTTGCGAATGCAGGCTTCAGCTTCGCAAGTTTATCCATAGTTGTATCTAGCCTTGGGAATTCATCAACATCAAAAACTATAGTTTCCTTTTTACTTATTATTTCAACCGGCGTAATTTCATTTCTGAACTTACCGCCAAGGATAGCTTCCTTGGCTTTCTGCTGGGAGTGCATTGCGAATTCATCCTGACGTTCACGCGATAAGCTGTAACGTTTTGCCACATTCTCAGCTGTTTCACCCATTGAATAAGGGTAATACATCTTCGCAAGTTTTGGATTTGTAAAACGCCATCCTATTGTTGTATCATAAACTGCGTTGGTCCGGGTGAATGCTTCCGTTGCTTTAGGCATAACAAATGGCGCGCGAGTCATCGACTCCGTTCCGCCCGCTATCATTACATCGCCTTCGCCTGCCATGATTGCGCGCCAGGCGTCTATAACTGCCTGCATCCCCGAGCCGCATAACCTGTTTACCGTTACGCCGCCAACGGTGATGGGCAATCCCGCAAGCAGAACGCTCATTCTTGCAACATTACGGTTATCTTCGCCTGCCTGATTTGCACAGCCCAATATCACATCTTCGATCAGTTCCTTTGAAATTCCCTTATCGTCTAGGTTGCGCTTAACTACTTCTTTTATCACTCCCGCTGCCATGTCATCAGGCCTTACATCCTTTAATGCGCCGCCGTATTTACCTATCGGGGTTCTTGCTGCATCTACTATAAATACTTCTTTTTTATGCATTTAGCTGCTTAAATTGTGCGTTAATTTGTATAAAACATTTCGCTAAATTACTTAATTATCACGCGTTAAACAAGGTAACAGAAATTACAGGTAGTTGTGCAAAACTAATGCAGATAGAAGGTATATAATGTGAGATTTATTATTTAAAACATCTTCAGAATTGTTTCTTTTGTATTTAACGGCTTAAGGGTTATTTTTGTATAATGTAAAACAGATCAAACTAACAGGAGGCATAATGCAAAAGTTCAGGTTCATTTCAGCGCTGGTTGTGTTGTTTTTCATCATCACAAGCTGCTCTATGGTTGATAAACTCAAAGAAAAACTCGGCTCAAAAGATAAAGACAGCGATACTAAAGAGGAAACAACAAAAGAAGAGACCAAAGAAGTTACTTCCACGGCTGACCTTGAATTCTACAACAAGTATATAGTAGTATCAAACAAAGTTCAGGAAGCGGGCGAAAAGGTATACAAGGATTATATCAGCGACGTTCCCGCGCCAAAATCAATAACCAAAAGCTCTTTTATTATGGCAATTTCTTTCAAGCTGTCAGCTGATAATCTGGAGCGTGTTTACAAAGAATACAACCGCTCGCTGTTTGATGGCGGTGAGCTTTCAAAGCTTAACGCATCATCTGAAATGAAATCAGAAATTGAAGGTAATTTTAAGGATGTGCTAAAGAGCATGGATGAGTTCTACAATACCTCAATAAAAGTGGCGGAGTATTACACCAAAAGCAAATATAAAGAAGATCTTTCCATGGCTGAATCTTTTGACGGTGAAATGAAAGCCGCTTACGAGAAATATAAATCATCTTTTGATAAGTTCTCAAATTCAGTTAAGAAGTATAAACCACAGCGGAAAGTAAGGGATATTGAATCAATTAAGAATCCCGATGAAAAAGCTGTAGCGATACTTATGAACTCGTACGAGAACACGCTTGATAAAGCCGAGGAATTCTACGATGCGTTCAACGGACTTGAGTACAAGGGCGATTACTCAAAAGCAAAAGATAAATTCAGGGAATTTGAAACTTCATTTAAAGAAGATAAAAGTTCGGTTCTTAATGCTGAATTTTCCGAGAAGACAAAGTACATGAAATACAGCTATGAGGATTATTTCGTAAAGATGACCAACATGTTCCTTGATGCAGGCACAAAGTTCTTTGATCACGCGCCATCAGCAAAGGATATCAACGACTTCAACCGCTCATACGATGACGTTGTTAATAATTACAACTACATGATAACAGCCTATAATACCAACATAAATATCGTGAACAGCTTCAGGGTGTATTAGGAAAATTTGCGTTTATTTGTATAGTAGCACAGACATTCCTGTCTGTGCTATTTTTTCTACAGACTTTCCTACGGAAACATAAAACCAATTCCACCGCTGCCGAAAATATCAGGCGCGCGCTCTGATATTCCGAAGCCGCCCTGAACAACAGCCATAACATTTTTTGCGAAACTGTAACTTAAGCCCGCGCCCAGCCTGTGATCAGGCGTACGCCGGTGCTGGAAGTAACTGAATGCTTCCGCGAATGCACCAAGCTTCTTGCTTACATTTACATTAAGCGATACTGAATAATTGCCGTATTTATCGGTGAAGTAATCATATACATTCCACCCGTAGCCGGCATTTGCGCCAACGCTGAAATTTTTCGAAACATGCTTCTGCAGCATCAGCCTGAAAACAGGCGAAACATAATCCATGTGAAAATAATAATCACCTGCGGGTATAAACAAATCTGCTTTTATTGCGGTTGATGGTACTAAACTGCTTTCTTCAAAAAGTTTAATTTTTACTCCGGCTTCTATCGGTCCACCGGAATAATAACCGGTTCTCTGGTCCCAAATTAATAAACTGTTTGATTCCGTTATATGAAACTCCTGTTTAAATACTCCGGCTACTCTGGCCTCTATGTTCTTAAATATTCCTATTCTGAAAGTAAGCGAAGGCAGATCCATACTTAGATCATACCTGGTAAAAAAGTACTCCCAGGGTGTCCCCTCGTCATAGTTTTTTGTATCTTCCGAGTACCAGCTTGTACCGCCGACTTCCATCTGTACTTTCCATTGCGGTATAATATCAGTTGATAAGGTTACCTTTGAGTGATCAACTGAAGCCACGGAATCATTTTGGGAATATATATTAGATATCAGAGTGAACAGGAAAAGAAAAAGGATCTTTGTTTTCATGATAAGATTTTATTTAAGTGATATCACAAAAATGAGGAAATTTGTGGAATCATAAAATGATGTTAATCATTAGATTGTATGAGAAAAAATCAGAAAACCCCGTTTAGAGTGAAAAATTATTTAGAAAGGAGAGAAAAAACCAACCTTCGACTCCTACGGAGCCGTTATTAACACACAACGCAAATTCTATAAACATTTGACTCCTACGGAGTCAATACTGTGTTATAGAAAAACCAAACCATGATTAAATGGATCTTTTAGAATTACCTGAAGTTGCTGCACTGCAAATCATGGCAATCCCGTAATCAGGTAAATCATGGTTCAAAGATTTTACTTAGGCAGCCTCACTGATACTCCCCCGCCAACAAAAAAATCGGGTGATTTTTCAGATATCCCAAATCCAAATGCGGCATCTATCTGTACATTCTTTAATATAAGATATGTTAACCCCGCATCAAAACGGTGGTCAGGCGAAGTTTTCTGCGGCATGAAGCCGTAGAGCTCAACAAATCCGGATAGCTTGTTAACCAGGCTTGCTCCAAGCGCAATTGTATAAAGACCCGTTGCGCCGGGCGCTCCCGCGCCAAACTCGCCGCCAATGTTATATGAAAGCGAAAATCGTTTGGTCAGATTGTTCGTCATAGCGAAACGGAATTCCGTACCAATGTAATCTGACTGGAACGCACTGTTATCCTTAAACGGAATAGTAATGCTAAGCAGCAGCGCCGTTTCAGGCATTGAACCCTTTTCGCTGAAAAGTTTAATTTTTGTTCCGGCCATGATCGGACCCATACCATTTTCACTTGTTGATGTGCCGCTAACGGTGGTTTTGCTATTTATGATCTCGATACCGCCGCGCAGCTCAACATTTTTCGCAATGCCGTATCTGAGCAAAATAGACGGAGCCGAAAGTGTATTTGTTTTAAAATCTTTAACAGGCTCGTCATTTTCCGAGGTGACGCCTGCCTCAATCTGGAAGTAACCCTTATCCATAAGGTAGGGCGATTCACTCTGGTCAGGTCTATCGGTTGAAATATCTTCAACCTGTGAAAATAAATTTTGTGAAATAAAAATTGCGCAGAAAAGTAATATTGCAATTAGATTCTTCATTTTAATAAGCTAAATTAATTGAGATAATATTATAGCCCTCGGATTTATCCGCAGGGAAAGATTAAATACATGCTTCAAAACCGTTTTAACGGTTTTGAATTACTAAAAGAACGGGAAAGGAATAGTTACCATCCTGATAAGCGAAAGCAATAATATTACCACACCAAGCGTAACATACGTTTTCTGCATTGCTGAACGCGTCTTCAGCGAAGCTAAACCCAGAAAGAACAATACAACCGTAAACAACACCGTGCATAACGTAAAATCATCTCCGTATTTGTTGGCGGAATTTCCCTTGGTAAGCAGTACTTTCGCTGAATCATTGTGGTCATCAGCTTCATGCAGCCTTGCCATAATGCTGTCAAGCGCGGCGGCCTGTTCTTTGTCGTACTCGCTTACATCCTTCGGGTCTTCGGCAAGATCCTTCTGCAGCCCAGGGCTAAGCTTGGTAAAAAAGTAAGCGGCGTCTTCAACGTCGCCTTTTTCTGTGTTATCTTTCCATTCAGAATAAATGATATCATCTTTCATATCGTTCACTTCAAATGAATTCAGGTCGCTCAGCGCTTCAAGGTAAATTGTGTTGCCGTGATTGGTAATTGTGACTGATTGAGTGTAGCTTGATTGCATTTCTCCGCCCCATAACGCGGAGCAGTATGCCGCAAACGCGCCGAGAATTGTTGTCAGTCCCAGCAATACCGTTATTATCACTTCAAGCTTTGTCGCTTTTTCGTGCTCCGGTATATCCGCTGATTGATCTGTAGTACCTTCTGCCATGGTAGTTCTCTCCTGTATTTTAATATCTAATCAGCAAATATAATACTATTTTTCTGATTTTTATGTATTTGAAAATAATTTTTCCATGCAGGTCTTCTGTTATTACATGCGGATTTCATCAGAATAACCATTCTCCAAATGTCTGGTAAAGAAGAAAAAGATTAAAGGCTATTATCAAAGCGCTGATCATCCATGCAGAGTACTTCAATAAAGGCTTGTTGGCGAACTCTCCCATTTTCTTTTTATCACTTGTGAAAATTACAAGCGGTACAACCGCGAAGCTAAGCTGAACAGAAAGTATTACCTGGCTCAGTATTAAAAGGTTTGTTGTTCCTTTTTCGCCGTACAAAATTGTAACTATCAGCGCGGGAATTACAGCTATGAGTCTTGTTATGAGTCTTCTGAGCCAGGGTTTTAAGCGGATGTTCAAAAAGCCCTCCATTACTATCTGACCAGAAAGTGTTCCCGTAATTGTTGAATTCTGCCCCGATGCCAGCAGCGCAATTGCGAATAAAAATCCGGCAGCACCTACGCCAAGCACGGGATCAAGCAGTTTATATGCATCGGTAATATCCGCTACATCTGAATAGGCGGTATTATAGAACGCTGCTGCGGCTACAATTAAAATTGCCGCATTAATAAAGAACGCAAGCAGCAAAGCTGCGGTGGAATCAAAAGTTGCATACCTGATCGCGGTCTTCTTCCCTTCTTCGGTGCGCTTATACGCGCGCGTCTGTACTATGCTTGAGTGCAGGTAAAGATTATGCGGCATTACAGTTGCGCCAAGTATTCCTATAGCAATGTATAACATTGTTGGATCTGTAACAATTTGCGGGGAGGGAATCAAACCTGCGAGCATTGATGATACCTCCGGACGGGAAACGATTATTTCATACGCGAAACATGCGAATATTATGGTAATAAGTCCCGCAACAATACTTTCTATATACCTGAATCCCTTATACTGAAAAAACAGAATCACAAGTACATCAAGTACGGTTATTACAACGCCGACAGCAAGGGGAATTCCGAACAGCAGGTTCAGCGCTATGGCAGAACCTATCACCTCGGCAAGATCGCAGGCTGCTATAGCAATTTCACACAGAACCCATAACGCAATTGATACGGGTTTTGAATAATTATCCCTGCATGCCTGCGCAAGATCCCTTTCGGCGGCAATGCCAAGCTTGAGTGATAAATGCTGCAGCACCATGGCGAAAATATTTGAAATGAATATTACCGCAAGCAGTGTGTAGCCGAATTTCGCGCCGCCGGCAATATCTGTTGCCCAGTTTCCGGGATCCATATAGCCTACCGATACCATCAAACCCGGTCCCGCGAATGCCAGCATTTTACGCCAAACACTCCCGTTGCCCGGCACACGTATTGTTGAAAAAACTTCGGGAAGCGAAGGGACCGTTACGGCTTTTTTCCAGCCGGTCAGGTTTTGCCCGTGATCATAAATTGCTGCTTTGTGAAATATCTTTTTCAATTGTGTTTTGGTAACCCGCTATGCTTTGTTTAGAGCAGCATAGCAGATGTAATTATTTCCTGGGAATCTCTGACCCATGCGGGTCCTTTTCAGGGAACCCAAGTTCTTCATCAAGCTCATCAACCATATCTTCTGTCAGCACATGCTCCACTTTTTCTGCTTCGGGGTGAATGTGTTCAATATCAACCACATTTTCGCGGGTAACATATGTTTCCCACAACCTGTGAGTACGCACTAGCCGCAAAGCGTATTTTACACCGTCATCAGTCAGAGCGTAACTGCCGTTAGTTCTGCTCATCAGGTCTTTACCTATCAGCGTTTTGATAGCGGCTTCAACCCTGCCGTTTGAAATTCCTAACTCATTTGCGATCTTATCAACAAGCTCGGTTTTGCCCTGTTCATCTTTGAACCGGTATGAAAGCTTTATAACATCCTCTATCAGCACCATTTTTGATGCTGACCTTCTGCGGATAAATTTTGTGACAACGCCTTCTTTTGGCGAAAATAAAAATGCCAGCATAAACAATGCAACGGCAACAAGCACAATAGAAGCTCCCGATGCAAAATTAAAGTGGTATGAAAGATATAGTCCCGTGATTGCAGATATTGTACCGAACATCGCCGAGAGCAGTAATATTTTTTTCAGGTTGTTTGATAGCAGGTAAGCTGTGGCGGGTGGAGTTATTAACATGGCAATAATTAATATTACACCTACTGACTGCAGTCCCGCAACAATTGACATTGATAGCAGTGTCATTAACATGTAATGCACAAGCGTTGTTGAAATTCCTATCGTCATTGCCATTGTCGGATCAAACGACGTAAGCAGAAGCTGTTTGTAGAAGAGTACTATGCAAAATATTATTACAACCATAATTATCATTGAAAGCGTAATATCACCGGTTGATACGCCAAGTACATCACCAAAGAGGTATGAAGAAAGATCGATATGCACCTGCTTAAGCTGGGAGACCAGCAGAATACCCAGCGCGAACGCGCCGGTAAAAATTATTCCGATCGATGTATCTTCCTTGATCTTCGAATTCCTGTTAACGAAACCAATGAGCAATACAGTCAGTATACCCGATACAACCGCGCCGATAAAGAGGGCTACTTCACTTTTACCGGCTACCATAAAGCTTACCACAACGCCCGGCAAAACGGCATGCGCAAGCGCATCGCCTATGAGCGACATTCTGCGCAGCATAATGTATGTGCCAATCAGCCCGCAGCTGATACCAATGGTCACCGATGCGATGAGTGCCCGCTGGATGAATTCATACTGAACCGGCTCGAGTAAATATTTAGATAATATATCCAATATAGTTTATAGTTCACAATTGAAAGTTTACAGTTGATAGATTACAATTGATAGATTACAGTTTACAGTTATTTTTTCCTGATGTTTTTTCTGCTCGTTTTAATTATTGCTGTTGTTAATTTTATGAGTTCAACGCACTCATTGGTAATTGATTCAAATGATTTTGTAGTTATATAATGTGAATCATGCAATAGATTCAGCCAATATTCAGTTTCTGATGCTTCTTTTAACGAGATGCTTAATTTATGAATAAAATCATTTTTTGATTCACCCTGCAGCGCTTCTTTGACGTTTGCTCCAATTGATGTACCGCATCGTAATATTTGTTTGCTTAGCACATACTCTTTTTTCTCTTCCGCTAAATGTCTGTACAATTTGATTATCCGTAAAGCAAATGCGTAAGATTTTTCTTCAACAATACTTCTGGTTTTCATTTTAATCTCCTTTTAATTTATATTTAGTTAAGAATTAGATTTAAATTATCAATTTTCACTTATCAGCTATCACCTGTTCACTATCAACTATCAACTGTAAACTATCAATTAACTAACTCCTCTGTTTTTTGCAGCATTGTCAGTCTTCCGCCGTATGTTTTGTTGATAAGCTCGGGAGTGAAAACCTTTTCTGAATCACCGTACGCTATTAAAGTCTGGTTTATTAATATTAATTTATCAAAGTAATCTTTTACCATACTTAGGTCATGATGTACAACAAGCAGGGTTTTACCCATATATTTAAGTTCTTTCATCAGCTTAAATATCGCACGCTCTGTTTTTGCGTCAACGCCAACGAACGGCTCATCAAGGAAGTAGACATCGCTTTCCTGCGCTAGCGCGCGCGCTAAAAATACACGCTGCTGCTGCCCGCCTGAGAGCTGCCTTATCTGCCGCTTCGCGTATTTATCCATTTCAACTTTTGTTAATACCTGCCCAACAATTGCCTTATCACCTGCTTTCGGAAAACCAACTACCGGCAGGTGCGCGTAGCGACCCATCATTACAACATCTTCAACGTTGATGGGGAAGTCCCAGTCAAACTGCTCGCGCTGGGGAATGTATGAGATACGCTTGCGGGATTTATCAATATCCTCACCAAATATTTTTATCTCGCCTGTATCAAAGGGCAGCAGACCCAGCATACCTTTCAGCAGGGTCGATTTACCCGCGCCGTTGGGACCGATTATTCCTATCACACTCCCCGGTTCAATATTCAGGTTTACACCCTTAATTGCCGGCTTCTTGTGATATGATATCGTTAAATTTTTGACTGTAATTACATTCATAATTGAGTGTTACCTATATAGCTTATGCGTTACTTCAAAGCCTTTACAATTGTGTTTACGTTATGCGTTACCGCGCCTATGTATGTTCCCTCAAATGTACCTTCATCGCCAACGGAATCAGAATAAAGCGTACCGCCGACTGTCGCCCCCGTTTCACTTGAAATTTCTTCAAGCAATTTTGGATTAACGCTTGTTTCTATAAAAACTGAATTAAGTTTTCTTTCCTTAATAAGATCAATAAGTTTTTTTACATCTTCTGTCTGCGCCTTTGCTTCGGTTGATATTCCCTGCAGGCCCCGCACTTCGAGTCCGTATGCTTTCCCGAAATACCTGAACGCATCATGTGAAGTTATAAGCACGCGTTTTTCCTGCGGTATTTTCTGTATCTCGGTCTTTATCCAGCTATCTAGCGAATCAAGTTTTTTTGTGTAGCTCTCAAGATTCTTTTTATAATACTCTTCGTTAGCTTTATCTTTTTCTATGAAAGCCTTTGCTATGTTTGATGCGTATGTTTTTACGTATTGCACGTTGAACCATGCATGCGGGTCAGGGTCACCAAATCCCTTTTCATCGGTCATAGGTGTTAAACCGTTTGTTACCGCTACGACAGTTTTATTGCCGCCTGCGTTATGTACCATCTCTTCAATCCAGTGCTCAAGCGCGAATCCGTTTATGAACACAAGGTCACTTTGTGAAACCAGCCTTGGATCATTGGGCTTGGGTTTATATGTGTGGGGATCCAGCCCAACCCCGCAAATACTTGTTGCGTCAACTTTATCACCGCCGATATTCTTAACAATATCGTTTATGATCGTAATGGATGATACCGCTTTTATTTTTCCGTCTGATGAATTGTTATCACTCTTTCCGCATCCAAATAAAATAAGTGTTGCTGCTATTATTGTAAATAAGTTTAATATTCTTTTCATAATTTTATATATCTGTTACCTTTTATGACATTTTAGAATTATGGGCAGTTGACACACCCCGTCCGCCTTCGGCGTCCACCCCTCTCAAGAGGGGAATTAACTTTTGCGTTCAAGCCCCGTGGGGGCGCAGTCCCGCGCTTCTGCTCAAGCGGGATCACATTCTCATCCCGCCACAAATATCTGTTCAGCCATAACTTTGCTTAACAGATTTTTTTTACCTTCTGCAATAATTACCACTGACCCGTCAAACTCAATTTTTTCGCTTAAGGTAATTTTTGAATTAAGCTTAATACCGATCTTTGTTAAGTACTGCAGAATTTCAATTGAGGAATCCTTAACCTTTGCTATTGTATACTCTCTGCCGGGCTCGGTATTCAGCAGCAGCTTAAAATGAGTTGGCGCCAGGTTAAGCTCTTTATCCGGTATCGGGTCGCCGTGCGGATCGAACTTAGGATACCCCAGGTACTCTTCAAGTTTATTTATGAACATATCGCTGCACACGTGCTCAAGCACTTCGGCTTCTTCGTGAACTTCGTCCCACTCATACTGCAGATGCTCATGCAGAAAAACTTCAAGCAAACGGTGTTTGCGTATGAGATTGAGCGAAATTTTTCTTCCATTGCCGGTAAGCTCAAAGCCGTGATACGGCTTGTTATCTATCAGGCCTTCTTTGGAAAGCTTGTTAACCATTTCACTGACAGATGCCGGCGAGATCGAGAGCGCCGTTGCAAGATTGCCCGTGTTAACCTTGCCGCCTTCTTCAGAAATGTGGTAAATATTCTTTAAATAATCCTCTTTTGAGCGTGTAGTCATGCGTAATTAAATAATTAGGTAAACTTTATTACAAATTTAGGTAAACCTAAAATTAAAGTCAAGCCCTTTTTCGCTTAGAGCGGCAAATTTCCTCCCCGCCCGTGGTCTTGTGACCAACAACATTATGAATTAAATTGCCATAATTACAAATCAAATGTTGAACATGAAAACAATTACAGCAGCTTTATTTCTATGTATTATCATTTTCTCTTCCGCTTCGCAGACGCTTAACATAAAGCCATACTCAATGGGCGAAGCCGATACAAATCATAAATACAGCCTTTCGGCAAATTACCCGTTAATTGATTTCGGTCCCGATGCGCTTATGGGAGTTAGGGGGATCGCCGAAGATATCAACGGCACTATAATGAAATTAATAATGGGACAATTCACGCCGTTCAAACAGCAGGCACTTGAAGATACTATGACCTGCTCAGGGCGTGAAAGTACTTTGGAAATAAATTATTCTACTATATATAAGGATAACGGCTACCTTTGCTTTATGTTCGAAACATTTTCTGATCCCCGCTGCGCCGCGCATCCTATGACTTTCAGGACATCATTTAATTACAGCTATACAGGCAAGGGTCTGCTGTCGATCAGCGATCTATTCACACTTGGAAGCGGCTGGCTTGAGTATATTTCTGATTACTGCATTAAAGAACTGAACGATAAAGCAAAGAAAGACGGACTGGAAAATAACGAAGCAAATATTCTTGAAGGTGCGGGACCCAAAGAAGATAATTTTTATACATTCACAGTTAATGAACACTCGCTTGATATAGTGTTTAATCTTTACAGGGTCGGACCCTATGTGTGGGGATTCCAGAATGTCAGCATTCCATGGAAAGGCCTCATCAAAATGCTTGACCCTACAGGACCTGTAGGTTTTATGGTGAAGTAAAAGCTATTTAACAAGTATCATTTTTCTGTAATTTGCAATTTCATTATCAACTTTAACGGTGTATAAATACACTCCGCTTGCAAAGTTTGATCCGTTCCACACAGTTTCATATCTCCCCGCCGGCAGGTTTTGCTTATCAAAAATATTTGTAACAAATCTGCCGCTAAGATCGTAAATATCTATTGATACGTTTTTTGCGGTTGAGCTGATATCAAATGTAATTGTAGTTACAGGGTTAAAAGGATTAGGATAATTGGATGTAAAATTATGGGCTGAAGGTAACTGCTGGCCTTGTTCGTTCAAGAATGTAAAATTTCCGGCATCAGTTGTCTTTAATATTATGCCGCTCTCTCCAACCAGCCAGCCGGTGTTTGCGTTAATAAAGTGCGCTCCCAGTATTGAAGGAAAACCAGGTATTGTATCTATTCTCCAGCTTGCGCCCGAATTGTTTGTATACGCCATGTAATGTGTACCCACTGTAAGGGCATTACTGCCTGTGAACATTCTGGTATAATGATACTCGTCATATACAACAGGTGTTCTGTTGATCCAGTTTGCTCCTGAATTACTCGTAAAATGTATTGAGCCTTCAAGCGCAACGCTGCAAATACCGGTATTTATATCAAAAAAATCAATGCCAACAGGCCATACACCCAATGAATAATTAGTCCAGTTAAGGCCGCCATTGGTTGTTTTTCCTATTCCGTTCCAGGAACCGGCCCACCCGGTCGATGAATTAACAAAATAAACCGAATGACAAAGCTCCAGGGGCTGTATGGTCCAGTTCAGTCCGCCGTTCGTTGTTCTATAGGTGTACTCACCGCCCGCCCATCCTGTATTTTCATTCTGGAAATATACTGTATAAAAATCATAGCTTCCAAAGCTTCTTATATTCCAGTTGCTCCCCGCATTTGTGGTGTACACTGAAGTACCATTTAAACCAACTCCCCACCCGGTTGTTTCATTTATAAAAAAGATGTCGTTTATTTTGTAATTTGATCCGTCCGGAAGCTGTTCCCAAACTGCTCCTGCGTTAGTGGTCTTATACATGTTGTTAATTCCCGCTGCGTAACCGGTTGAAGCAGAAGTAAAGTATACAGAATTCAGCAGCCTGTCTGTTCCGCGGCTTAGTAAATTCCAGTTGTTGCCGGCATTGATAGTTTTATAAATTGATCCGCTGTAACCTGAAACATACCCTGTATTTGGATCTGTAAACCATATACCATGAAGTATGTTGATATCATTGAGGGTCTGGTTCCAGTTGGTTCCTGCGTTCGTGGTCTTAAAAACCCCCGTACCGGCTGTAAAAAAACCTGTAAAATCATTGATAAAATGTATTCCGTTAATCGTACCGGTCACACCTGAACCGGTTAATTGCCACGAAGTACCATCTGTTGTTTTGTACAATCTGCCCTGTGCTCCCCCGCACCATCCGTTAATGCTGCTTGAAAAAGTAAGTACCTTAAGATCAAGCGTACCGGCATTCAACTGAGTTTGCCACGCATTCCCGGAATTGGATGTGTATAGTATTGTGGATGGCCACGAAGAATTATCATCATAAGTACATGCCCAGCCCGTGTTCACGTCTGTAAAATAAACGCTTGAAATTGTGTTAGTGGTGCCGGAAGTTTGGGTGAACCAACTGGTCCCGGCATTTGTTGTTTTTCTGATAATGCCGTCCATTCCCGTAACCCAACCGGTCAGAGAGTTCGGAAAGTAAAGGTCAAATAGCGCACTTGAAGAAATATTTACCGCGCTCCACCTGCCGCCGCTGTTGGTTGTTTTCCAGAAAAACCCTCCCGGTGAAACTGAAAAACCTGTTGCGGCATTTATGAACTGAACATTGAATAAATGATGGGAAGAATAGTTTCCCTGGTACTCCCACGTTATACCACCGTCGGTAGTCTTTATTATACTTCCATTGGCTCCGGTAATGTATCCGGTGCTGTTATCTGTAAAATATATCCCGGTATGCAGTACACCTGATGACTGGTATTGAAACAGAGGATTTGCGAAAATATAAATTGAAAAAATAACTGATAATGTAAAAGAAAGTAAAGTTTTCATCCTGTTTACTTTTTAATTTGTGCGGTCAAATATTTTCAAAAAGCACGTTGAAATAATGTTATTTAAAAATAATACATTTTGATATAATATTATAGATTATTCCCAGAGGGCTTTTTTTAGCACCTCAAAACGGCTCATGTCCCGCTTCAACGCCGCGGTCTATATACATCTGTTTAAGCACCGGCATTTGTTTCTTCATCACAAAAGCAAACACAAACCCGCTGGCTATAGTCAGAGCTCCCACAATAATTATAGTAATTTCCATTCCAAGATACTTTGCAAGGTAACCCAAAGCCATAATTACAAGCGCCATTACCCCCCAGTTGAATGAAGTATTCACGCCCAGCACTCTGCCTCGCTTTGGCTCTTCGGTCAGCATTTGCAGCACCGTGTTATTAATACCCATTGCGGCTATGAATGCAAAATCAACACCCATTGTGAAAATGAATGTTGTTACAATGTTTCGTGAAAGGGCAATTCCCGTAATACTGATACCCGATATAAACGCGCAGATAATGAGGAAGCGTAAAATATTTTTAGTCGATTTCCTTCTGCTCATGTAAATTCCCGAGGCGAGTCCCCCAACAGCGCCCGCCAAATACAATATACCAAGCGCCTTCGAGCCGCCCTTAAGGAAATCCGCGTCAATAATGGGAAGCTGGAATGTAACAAAACCGAACACTATACTTATCATTGTTGATATCAGCACCACCGCCAGCAATGGACGGTAATGGAACACATATTTAATTCCCGTAACGAACTGAACTTTTACTGAATCACTTTCGGGATTAGGAAGCTGTTTGGGTTTTTTGAGAAGTATAATTGAAACGAGCGCAATGAGGTTAGCCAATAGCGCTGTGGCAAATGTCCCAACCGCGCCGAACGCCGCAAAAAGCACACTGAATGTGGATGAAGCCGCAACCTGCCCAATTTTAGCATTTGATGCCGCAGCCCCCATAACTCTCGGGAATTCCTGCTTATCGGTAACGATATCTTTAACCAATCCTATCATACTTGGATAGTTGAGCGCGAACACACTGCCTAATGAAAACCCCATCAGCAGTATTAAAGGAAAAGAAAGCAGGTCAGTGACCACAAGTATTATTGATACAATTGTTACAAGGGTTAAGCCAATATTGCATTTTATAACGTTACTCTTTCTGTCATACCTATCAGCCAGCACGCCGCCGTATATGCTGAAAAGCAGAAACGGCAGGTTCTGCGCGAAGCCGATTGTTCCCAGCGCGGCAGGTGAGCCGGTGAGCTTAAATGTTATCCATGAAAGCGAAAAGAATGAAAGGTAAACGCTGATAAATACGTTTATATCAGTTAGAAAATATTTTATAATATTTTTCTTTGTATCAGATGTCATTGGATTTAAATGATTTTCAGAAAGGGCAATATAGCGGTTTTTAGTTTTTGATTAAATATCGTGCATCAATCCTGAGTTCTACCCTCATTCATAATCCGCCATGGCGGACCGGTTTGGGAATGGGAGGCAAAAAACACTATGATACTCATGCGTTGCCACGACCTTCAGGTCGTGGATTAAAGTGAAAGTTGTTAACGGCTTTCTCCGAAGGAGTGCCTTTGGCAAGCCGCAATTGGATTTGCTGAAAGAATTTCAAACTGTGGTCTGCAATAGTACTCCTTCGGGAATGAAGAAGAGGGGGGCAAAAGCCGTCTCTGAATGTGGGTACATCGTACAAAAAACAAGGGGCTCACAGCCCCTTGTTCATAAATATTTCATAATCTTCCTTCCCAAACTGGAGTTTGGGAAGGAGATGTATGGTTTGAACCCTTTGTTCATAACAAATTTTTTTGTTTGTAGCCTGAAGTATGAGATCTACTTCAACTGTGATACTATCTCATCACTCATAGGCTTAACGGCGCTGGAGTAATACTTCACAAGATTTCCTTCTTCATCAAGCAGGTATTTGTTAAAGTTCCATTTAGGCTGCTGGTCATTCCACCCGTTCAGATCCTTGCTTGTGAGCCATTTGTATAAGGGAGCCATATCATCACCCAGCACTGAGATTTTTTCAAACATAGGAAAGGTTACGCTGTACTTCGACTTGCAGAACTCTTTGATTTCTTCGTTTGTGCCGGGCTCCTGTCCCCCGAAGTTATTCGCAGGGAAACCAAGTACCACAAGTTTATCTTTATATGCCTGGTAAAGCTTTTCCAGGTCTTCGTACTGGGGAGTGTATCCGCATTCCGACGCAGTATTCACAATGAGTACTTTTTTGCCTTTAAGTCCGGCGTAATCAAATTCTGTGCCGTCAATTGTTCTAACTTTCGCATTCGGGTTAGCTTCCAAAAACTGGTAAAACGTGGACTTATCTGACATATTAATATTTTCAGGTTTTGATCTTACCTGCTTGCATCCGAAAAAGCTGAGTACAGCATACAGGATAGACATTGTTAGTATTGCTTTAGATTTCATGTTAGTTTTAATTAACTCATTTCCGCGTAAGTTTGGTAATCTACTGTTACGGGATTCTCTATAACAAACAATCTGCCGGCCGCCGCAGTTTCAAATGTGAATTCCTTCTCACCTTTAATGACTGCAAAATCATTCGCTTTCATTTTTCCCGCCGTGGTTGATATATCGCCGTCGATCAGGTAAAGTGAGCTTATCTTATCGGGATTCAGTCCCAGCTTATGACTGCCGTCTTTAAAATTTATTTCAACCGCTGTTACGCCGGGTGATTCCATTTTTAAAGGTGAGCCTTCCCCGATATACTGCCTTATTTCAAATCCGTTGTTTGCGGTTACCGGAAAATCTTTCTGCTCGTAGTCATTATAAGTTGCTGGTGCCTGCATTGATCGGCGTATGTTTGGATCGAACCATACCTGGAACACATGCGAGCCCGCATTAAGTTTTTCCGCGTGGCTTATACCACTGCCTGCGCGGATTATCTGCGCACCGCCGGTGCCGATGGGAATCCATTTCATGTTGTGTGAGTCATAATGCTCAATGGTACCTTTCAGTATAAAGGTGATAATCTCAAATCCTTTATGGGGATGCTCGCCTATAGTTGAGCCTTTATCGCTCCAAGCATGCGCCCAGTAGAATAAATTGGAGTACGGCAGCAGGTATGCGGGGTTATGCGTCATAACCACAGGGCGGTTCTCCAGTATTTCGCCGTCGTTGAATCCCCCGGGAGCCTGCTTCTCAAACGGGTAAATAGTTATTGACATAAATTGTTTTTTCTAAAATTATGTGTTGTTTATAAAAATTAATAGGTAATTTATAATATTGGTAAATATTATTGATCATCTGAAAAAATTACCAAGCCAAAAACAGCCCTGAAAGGGCGGTATATAACAGCGATGGGCGCAGCCCATCATAAAATTTGAACAAACATCAGCCCTGTAGGGGCGTAATAAATATTGCATAAAATTGATTCACTTTTCTAAAGTGCGGTGTTACTGTAATTAACGCAATTCAGTATAATTTAATTCCTCGAATCACTCTATATATATAACTATTTTTGCTTTCCTTCTTCACAAAGTCCCCTCCTTTCCAAGGAGGGGATTTAGGGGAGGTCTGAATCATAAACCAACGACTTGAGAACTAAAACCACCCGAAAAAATAAAGTAAACGTCATCACACTCGGATGTTCGAAGAACATTTACGATTCCGAAGTGCTTATGGGTCAGCTGCGAGCCAACGATTTTACCGTCTCACACGAAGACGATAACTCCGATGCGCCAATTGTAATTATTAATACATGCGGATTCATAGATAACGCCAAGCAGGAATCAATTAATACTATTATTGAATGGGCAGATGCGAAAGAAAAAGGACTGGTCGAAAAAGTTTATGTTACGGGGTGTCTCTCGGAGCGTTACAAACCCGATCTCGTAAAGGAGATTCCGAACATTGATGAATACTTCGGTACCCGCGACCTGCCAAGATTGCTGAAAACACTGAACGCCGACTATAAACAGGAGCTCATCGGCGAACGCCTGCTTACAACTCCATTGCACTATGCGTATTTTAAAGTATCAGAAGGCTGTGACCGACCCTGTTCATTCTGCGCAATTCCCTTAATGCGCGGTAAGCATGTATCTATTCCGATGGAGCGGCTTGTGCAGCAGGCTAAAGATCTTGCCAGACAGGGAGTGAAGGAATTAATTTTAATTGCACAGGACTTAACTTACTACGGACTCGATCTGTACAAAAAACGTAACCTTGCGAAACTGCTTGAGAAGCTCTGCGGGGTTGAAGGTATTGAATGGATCCGGCTGCATTACGCATTCCCGCAGGGTTTCCCCATGGATGCCATAGATGTAATAGCGCGCGAGCCGAAAATATGCAAGTATCTTGATATGCCGCTACAGCACATTACCGATAACATGCTTAAAAGCATGCGGCGCGGCACAACCAAACAGCGCACAATTGATCTTGTTAATGCTATCCGCGAAAAAATTCCAGGCATCGCAATCCGCACAACTTTGATTGCAGGTTACCCCGGTGAAACTCTGGAAGATTTTGAAGAAATGAAAAAGTGGGTCATAGATACAAAGTTTGAACGGCTTGGTATTTTCACTTATTCACATGAAGAGAACACGCACGCATATAAACTTACAGATAACATTCCCCAAAAGGAAAAACAGCGCCGCGCCAATGAAATAATGAAAGCACAGAAGAAAATATCGCTTGCGCATAATAGATCGTTAATTGGCAAAACATTAAAGGTACTTATAGACCGCAAGGAAGGCGATTACTTCATCGGCCGCACTGAGTACGACAGCCCCGAAGTCGATAACGAAGTTTATATTAATTGCGGGAGCAGTTTAAGCAGGACTGAGCAATCACAAAAAGATAATCTTTCCCACATTGCTCCCCTCTCCTTTAAGGAGAGGGGCAGGGGGGTGAGGTCAAACCTTTACCTCCGCACCGGCGATTTCGCCACTGTAAAAATCACCAAAGCAAAAGAATATGACCTTGAAGGCGAAGTACAGTGAAAACCACGAACAAGGGGTTGCAACCCCTTGTTCTTAACTAATAGCATTAAAAAACCCCGAAGCTCTCATCAAGCTCCGGGGTTTTGGTTTTATTTCGGTTTGCTGCTATGCTGTTCTTATTCTTATGCTGCTAAATATTGCTTAGTCACTTTCTTTTTCGGTGAATAATGTGCTCATACTATAGACTTCATATCCTGCTGCAGTATTTTTTTCAGTATAATCCTTATACTGCCATATATCAGTCCTGAAGTCACGAATAGGCACATTATCATTACCAACTACCGGCTGGTAATAATTTACGCCATGCGGTGGTACTATCGTGTTGGTTGTTGTTGTAACCACAGGTGCCTGTTCAAGATAATTAATTACATAATCTTCCTTGTCAGAGGGTCTTACGTAATTTTTATATACCACAAAATCAGGCTTAGCGGGAACCTCCGCTACCGCAGCATCTGCTGTAGCGTCGTACCACCTATCGTAAACATTTATATATTTTGCGTACGGGTCGTATGATTCACCCGGCAGTACCGCGTAATAATACGGACCGTTATATATATATTTCTGAGTAACGGCGTTGGTTCCGGTATTTGCGGAACTGTGCATTATCCACACATCACTGTACGGGGGATACCCGATCACCGCTGTGGATTGTGCATAATTTTCATTGATACCTCTGTTCAAAGATGCAGCATCTTCAGTACTTTGTGCGTTAGCAGCCGAAATAAATAAAACGAACATTAATGATGAAATGAGTTTGTTTAACATAACTAACGTCTCCTTTCATTAATAAAAATAGTTTTAACGAAAAGATAGTTCTCTTTTCACGGTCTCAAAAACAGCAGTTTATATAATTTTTTTTGTAAGGAACTAATTTTCGGTAATTTATTGTGATTCCAAAAACAGTAACTTAGAGATTTTCTATCTCAAAAAAAAGAACAAGGGGCTGCAGCCCCTTGTTCAAAAAGCAATTATTTATCCATATCGGTTGTAGGTACATCATTGCCAACTGTTTCCAGTGTGAATCCCGAAAACCACGCATTGCCCGTTCCGCTAACCAAAAAGCCGTAAGCAATACCTATTGCTTCAGGTGCGACATCCAAAACTATTTCATATTTGGTCCAGTCATTGGTTCCCGCAATCGCGCGGTTACTCATGTTATCAAACCCCAGTGATTTGTTCTTATCTGTGCCGTCAACTCTCATCCACATTCCCGCCCAGCCTGTAATGCTTTCGTTTTTCACATAGCCTGTGAGCCTTATGCGTTTGCCGGAATATTTTTCCGGCATTATGTAGGTCATAATTGTCCCGAAACCATCTATTGCCGTCTCTTTTGATTTAAGAAAATAAACCGCGCCGTCATTGTATTTTTCATCAGCCTTTCCCCATTCATAGGATTCCGGTTTACTGCCTGCTTTAAACCATCCGTCAATTTTTTGTGAATATGAATTCTGTAAAACAACCGTAAGTATAAATAGCGCTGTTAAAATTCTGAAGGTAGTTTTCATATTGCTAATTTTAAGTTGATAATTTTTTGTGTTCTTTTTTTCTCTCGACTTAACCAACTCTTCGAGTCTTTGCACTCGCTCCCGTGCTTATGCTTAAGCGGGGTTACGTCTCACGTCTCACGTTTCACGTCTCACGTTTCACACTACTTCACCAGCACCATCTTCTTCTCATCACTGAAATCACCCGCTGTAATCCTGTAAAAATATACTCCGCTTGCAAGATCTGAGCCATCCAGATTAATTGTGTAGGTGCCCTTTTTGTAATCAGCATTAACAAGCTGCCGTACCAGCTGACCCACCGTGTTGTATATATTTATTGTTACCCGTGAATCCGCTGCAATGCTGAAACTGATGCCCGTTGTTGGATTGAACGGATTAGGAAAATTCTGATACAGTCTGTATTCAGCAGGCTCAACACTGCCGAAACCTTTGCCCGTTAATGCAAAATGATCTATCCATACAACATCAGATGATTGCCCGAATGCGCCAGCATCCTTAATATAATAGTTAACCCCAAAATAAATACTTTTGCCTGCATATTGAGATAGGTCATATGACTTTTTATGCCAGCTGCCCACGGGACCCGGAACTTTAAAATAATCTATCATAGTAAAGCTCGGCACGCTGTCATCTGTGGTTGAGATCCATACTTTAAGTGAATCCTTAAACTGCCTGTCAACCGCGCCGCACCAGAAAGAAATTGAATCACCCTCGTGAATATCAAAAAGTTTAGGGGTTATTATCCAGTCATCTATCATATTAAACCGGTTCAGGTTCTCAAATCCAAGCTTAAAAAAATAATTACCCGCATGCGCAGCCTGGTTTCCCAGCCCAAAAAGCTCGAAGGCGGAATACAGCTCAATATCGGCAGCGCCGTTATCGTTGTTCACAAGTTTCCACCCGCGGCCCGATATATCCTTATCAATAAATGTTTCTTCCCACTTTATCCTTTGCGAATAGATAGCTGTGGAGAATAATATCAGAAGTAAAAACAATAATCTGTATTTTAACATGAGTATGATACCTTTAGAATTTTAATTATCTCTTTTAAGAATGAAAGGCTCTCACCAATTGTGTTTATTCCTTTAGGAACCATGTTGGAGCCGTTGGCAAGTGAGTTTGCAAGCCCAACAAAATCTTTCTGGAAGCCGGTAAGCGGTTTATCCAGGAAGAAATCCTTATCGCCCAGAATTTTTTCCTGCCTGGGATTTGTGGTTGGCCAGTCAGTTGGATTGCGGGGCTCCGAGCGGGTTAAGTAACCTTCAAGCGATGGTGAATTAAGATCGCGCTGTGTCAGGTTCCCCAGGTTCCACTTGTTCGATAATGTTTTTATAACGGATGTATGCGTGAGCTGGTCGCTGATAACTGTCCCGCTGTTGATGTAAGCCGATACAAGTATTGCCGGAACCCTGATACCAAGGCGGTTGAACTGAAAATCCATTTCATTGACCGATGTATTGCCTGGCGGCACAGCAGCCGGAGGCTGCACATGGTCATAAGTTCCGCCCGCTTCATCAAACGTGATTATAAACAGTGTATTCTGCCAGTTGTTGCCAACTGAGCTGTGTGAATTCTTAATGGCGTTATATACTTTGTGTATCAGCTTTTCGCCCGGGGTGACCGACGACGGGAAAATTGTGATTGCTTCATTCCCGATAAGCGGAGCGGGCGGATGCTCATCGTTATGGAAGAACATCATCCTTGGTTCTATAAATGTATATTCAGGCAGTCTGCCGGAAGCGCAGTCATCAAAAAATGAATCCATGCCGCAGATATGTGTTGGCGCGTACTGCCTTAGGGCGTTAAAATGAATAAGCATGCTCATCGGGAAAACATCAAGGTGATCAAAATACAGCTTCCAGTTCTTTCCTCGGTTTTGCAGGCGCTCAAATATCGTTTCAGATGTATTGTTCTGCCACTTGGTATATCCATCAGGGCAGGAATTTGTAACAAACCCGTTTGATTGCGCGCTGTTTAAAAATGATCGGTTGCAGAAAGTCTGCGACGGCACTGCGCAGTGCCAGTGATCAGCGACCGCAAATCCTCTTGCCAGTGTACTTATTACAGGCACAACTTCAGGGGGAAAGCAGCTCATGATAATTTTATACTCACTGTAGGTCGGCATTCTGCCCTGTGTTGCCTTGAAGTTATTTATATAGTCTGTCAAAAATCCGTTCATAGGGTAAGTTTGCGGCAGTGTTTCCGGCAGGTTCCACGGACTCACCATATCGCATGCGTCAACAAAACGGTTCGTATCAGGCAATACCGTACCAAACAGTGATGTGTTCATATGCGGGTACTCTTCACCCGGGTCAGGGTTGGGATTATTCATTATGGAATCTTTATATACCGGCACGCTTCCCATAAATGATGAATCAGCGTACGGTGGTATAGGATTGGAAAGGTTGTGGTACGCAACGCCTTCAAATGTTTGGTTGTTCGGCGGCGGATCCTGCGGCGTGTAGAGATAACCAAGCAGGTTATCAAACGACCTGTTTTCCATCATAAGCACAACTACATGATCGAACTTGTTAAGTCCTCCCGCAATTTCTTTGAACCTGTAAAGTGAAGGGAACGCCGATCCCATCGCCCCTATTGCCAGCGATGAACCCGCAAGCTTCATAAACTGCCTTCTGTTAATTTTTCCCATTAAAAAGATTACTGTGTTTTATAATTATAGTAAAAATCGAATTTGATATAATATGATTTAATCCGTTGAGCCCGGTTTAACCGGGCGAAACCTTACTCCGAAGGAGGAAGGTTCATTGTTCAATGTTAATTGTTAATTGTTGTCAGACTCCAAACACAAACCCTGTCGTCAGCGTTTTCCATAAGCCGCCATTATATTTATTCAGGTTATATGCTCCGCCTTCATAATAACCATCGTATGTTATAACATCAAGCAAACCGTCACCATTCATATCAATTACGCCTTCGGCCATGCTGAAAGTGAAATTGTTCACAGCCAATGAAATAAACTCCGAGATCACTTTGCCCTCAGTATCCATTACGTATATGAACGATGTAAAACTCGTGAAATCATTATAAAGCCTTACACTTACCAAAAATTCATTTTTGCCTTTGGCGGTAAAGCTTCCTTCAAATATTTTTATATCTTCATTCTGAATTTTTGTAAGCGGCACGGTTTTTTGTTCGCCCTTGTCGTTGTATTCAGATACCGTTACACCCTTTAGCTTTGGCATTACGAGTTTTTTGAAATCATCTATTACAGTTTGGTTTGTAACCCCTTTTCGGTTTACCGCGCTCATATTGTTGTTAAAAGAACACACAACAATTTCATTTTCATCAAACTTTGCGCCGGCAGTTGGAGTGACCATCGCGTAAAATATTGTACCCGCTCCTATCATATCATCCATGTTAATATAGTATCCCGTAACTTCCGCAGTATATACCCCTGATGATGCCGAAATATATACTTTATCGCTTTTTTTAAAGCTTGTGTAATCTGCAAACTCAGGCTTAAAATCATCAAAAAAGTATTCAACCTGTTTTTCATCATACTTTTGATACTTACCGATAATATCTTTTAGTCTGCTGCCGTATTTATCGTATCCTTCACCGGTTGAATCCCGCAGTGATTCATTGGAATTGTATTTATAATAATCATCCACAATAACACGTTTGCCATCCCACCTCCCGAAAAAAACCGTATCGCTTACCTGCCTTCCGGCTGATTTATTCTGTGATACTTCACCTGTCTGTTGTGTTTTATCATTCTTGCCGGTATCATCATTTTTCTTTGTGCATGAAACTGCTGACCCCGTAAGCATAAATAAACATAGTAAATATGATATATATTTTTTCATATTCTATTTAACGAAAATTGATCTGTTAATTTACCAAAAATAAGGATTTATGTATTAAAATGCTTATGCTATATGCTGCGGCTATTTTCTCTTTCAGCTTTTTTTTGTGAGCTGGTGATGAAAAGTTTCTTAAAAAAACCCGGCATCTTCAGCCGGGTCCTTACAAATTACAATTCTTTTGCGTCAGGCTCCAAAGGAGTAAACTAAGCCATGACGCCTACAAAAGCAGCCTCATGATTCATCCGTCACTCTTGCCTGCGCGCCGTACTGATCCAGCAGAATGTTATCATACTTATCAGCATTTGCAAACAGCGTCTTCATGGTTTCAAGTCCTGTTTCATAGGTTAAGTACTGGTCAAATATAAATGTTGAAAGTATCACATCCTGGTTATTAACGCTGAACATCATGCCTTCAAGATTGTAATTTTCCCTCAATAAAAATTCATACATCGCGCCAATGTTTGTTTTGGGAAGCATGCAAAGTAAACTATCGCATACTATAAATCCATCCTGGTTATAGTTGATGAAAATTTTCGCTGTGCCTTCTTCAACTTCCCAGCTATACGGACCCTTCCTGGCAAGCTTAACATCTTTACCAAGCTGCTCCAGGATTGTTTCAATTGTTGCTGCTGCGCCCGTTGGTTTATACTCGCCGTCTTTTTTTAATGCCGGGAACTCCAGCTTGGTGCCGCAGTTTGGACAGTACTCACCATCGAGATTTTCTTCCGTTACATAAAAACCGCAGCTCGGACATTTTTGCGTGTACCTGCCAAAAAATTCTTTGTATGCGGCAAGGTCTTCCTGCAGGTACTCTACCGGAAGCGCAAAGCCTAAGTTATCGCCGCCGGCAATTATAAATGTATTAACACCCACAACATCACCGTTTGAATTCACAAGGGGTCCCCCTGAATTGCCCGGATTTATTGCCGCATCTATCTGAATATAATTTATTCCGCGCTGCAGCCGTTTTGATTTTGATACAATGCCTTCTGTGGCTGTGTAGTTTAAGCCGTAGGGGTGACCTATCGCTATAACCTGGTCGCCTTCCTTCACATCAAGCCCGGGGGCTAGATCAATATCAGGCAGTTCAATACCATCGGGTACCTTTATAAATGCCAGGTCATACTTCGCGTCATTAAAAAACACGGGTGAGATCTGCTTCGGTATCGATCTTCCGCTTATCACCGCTTCTGAATTGCCTTTAACTACATGGTCATTGGTGATTATCAGGTTTTCCTTCTTTACATAAAATCCCGTGCCCGTGCCCTGCGGCGTGGCTATCTGAATTATCACATGCTGAAACCGGTCTATTATATGCTGTGTATCCATTTATAATTTTTATCTTTGTTTTTTTGGAGTGCATTGACTGCGTCAATGCGTTTTAAATTTTGTGTCCGGCTCACCCAAAACGAAACTCTTACCCATGAAAGTAAGCTCATTGTTGAGCCCGGCGAAGCCGGGCGAAACCTTACTCCGAAGGAGGAAGGCCAATTGCTCATTGCTCATTGATAATTGTTAACTGAACCTACTGATTATAATTCAACTGCTGGATCTCAGCAACATATTGAGTCCGGCAGTGCCGGACGAAACCTTACTCCGAAGGAGGAAGGCCAATTGCTCATTGCTCATTGATAATTGTTAATTGTTAATTGAACCTACTGATTATAATTCAACTGCTGGATCTCAGCAACATACGTCCTCAAAAAACTTACCAGTGAATCAAACTTCAAATTCGCCGTATTGAACTTCAGCTCCGGATAAAGATCAATACCCTCTCTGATGATCTCGTTTACTTTATCAATTATAACCTGCTCACTGAACTTCCCGCCTGCGGCATCATATAACTGCTCACCCACGCCAAGCGCGGTAAAGTAATCCTGGTTGGTAACATTCAGCATCAGATGGAAAAGCTTCGCATCCGGTTTTGGCAGCCCGTAACTGAAAAGGCAGTATGTAGCAAGATACTCATACAGCACAATTGCTATATCAGGATAATTATTATCTATATACCATTTTACATTCTGCAGGTTATTGGCAAACAGGTCAACCACCGCCTGGTGCGGCGCGGGGTTCGCAATACCGAAAGTTGATTTCACCCTGTAAAGATCCTCCAGTACATCGGGCTTTGGCTTATCGGCAAGTTTCTGAAGCGCCTCCTTCATTCTGCGGTTCTTTTCAACGTATGGTTTGTTATCCTTCGCGAAGTAATCCCAGCTCATTTTTTCAAGCTCGTTCATCAAAGTGCCCTCGGGGGCAATAAGGTAGTCAAGCTTGTAGGCTGTGTTCAACAGCAGGTATGATATCCCGCCTGAGAACGCGTCTTCGTTAAGCTCATTAATGCGCGATATGGTTTTATCAAGCCAGCTTTTGTAGAAATTGTATTTGATCTCTTTTTCGGTATCGGGCAATTGTTCGGCGTGAGTGTTGCCGGTTGATCTCAGCATAACGAAATCATCCACCAGCAGGTCATCCTGTTTATCGGCGCGGGTTGCAAGCTCCTTCCAGCCGTAGTACAGCTTGCGAGGCGGAGCCGCCGGTATTTTGCTATCGAACTTAATGCATATTCTGTTATCCTTCATGGCATAACGGCTGTAGTACATAGAGTAATTCATCTCCATTAGCCTGCGCATGAACGCCACGGAAAGTTTATCGTACACCGCAACATCCGCTTCGCAGATCACCTCGCCATTGGCAATCGTGCCATGCACAATTTTAGAGCCCTGCAGCAATTGGAAATCAATTCTATCACCCTCGCGCTTCCAGGTAACGTTTTTAACTTCATCATCACTTAGATATTTAAAGAACGCCTCGTAGCTTGCCATGTAATTCTTCTCAAGGAAAAGCCTCTCCGAGGTGTTCCAGTCATCTATTTTAGCTTTTGGTTTAAAGCTGTCCGAAAATCTTCCGAATGTTATCATACTGTTTCCATTCCCGCGAAGGCGGGAATCTCAATGTTTTTAAAACCCCTGTGTTTCAAAATCAGATGATCTTGTATAGCAGGATGATTTTGCTTTTAAAGTATCCTGCAAAATACTTTTAATCAATTTCTTATTCAAAGTAAAAAACCTTCTTACCCCGGGAAAAATTTACGGTATTGTTTTGCCCATATAAAGCTCCCCTCCTTTCAAGATAACACGCCTCGCCTTAATCCGCCTTGGCGGAGGAAGGAAGTGTTATCGAAGTCCCTGTTTACCCCTTAGGGGCTGAAAGCGGGATCAAGTCGTAGACCTGACTTTGACACGGGAAGGTGGTTTCAAAATCAAAACCTTTCTCCACTACATGTAGCAAGGCAGGCCCAAAGCCCGCCATCCCGCATCAAGTGCGGGACAGCGCCGTCTCTAAGGCTCAAAGGAACACAAAGGGGCATAACCCCCGTAGGCGGCATGGTTTTGTTTACTCCTTTGGAGCCTGCCGCCTATATGAAATAATAAAAGCTTTTCAACAACTTTCAAAAAACGCCACGCCTCAAAACCGCGTAGCGGGAGGAAGGAAAGTCAGGCGGAGGGCACAAAGTGCACGGAGGTTTTCTGATTCTTACACTTTTAATACCACTTGTATGAAAAATATGAGACGACCCAGCGGGTCGTCTCTACAGGGATTTGTTTTATCTACCAGATACAACCGTTTTATCTTTGCATCTCTGCGCGCCCATGCCTTGCTATCCGCAGGAGAGAAAGGTCAGCGGTAATAAGTTTCTTCTTCAATTCCCCTTTAAATTGCAATCATTATCCAATAACTTTACACCTTACTAATGAAAGTATACTACTCAGATCATTACACTGTTCCGCTGCCCGAAGGGCATAAGTTCCCCATGGAAAAATACCGTTTGCTGCGGGAAAAACTGCTGGCTGATGGCATCCTTAAGCCGGGTGAACTGTATGAACCCGAGCTTCCCCCGCGTGATGTAATAACCCTTGCGCATTCAGGGGAATATTACGACTCATTTGCAAATGGTACCATTGACCCTAAAATTATCCGCCGCATCGGTCTGCCATGGAGCAAAGAATTGTTTTACCGCTCACTGGCTTCGGTGGGCGGAGCCATCGGCTCGGCGCAGAGCGCCATTGAGTGCGGCATAGGCGGTAACCTTGCCGGGGGCACTCACCACGCCTTCCGCGATTACGGCGAAGGGTTCTGCGTATTCAATGATTTTGCCGTTGTGATACTGCACCTAATAAAATGCGGAATGATACACCGCGCCGCCATAATTGATCTGGATGTGCATCAGGGTAACGGTAACTCAGGGATCCTTGGTAGTAACCCCGATGTTTTTATTTTCAGTATGCACGGCGCGAAGAATTACCCCTTTGCCAAGGTTCCCTCTACAATAGATGTTGAGCTTGCCGATGGCACGGGTGATGAAGAATATTTATCCTTACTTAAGAAAAATTTACCTGCTATTTTTGAGTGGAAGCCTGATATAATATTGTACCAGGCGGGGGTTGACCCTCTTTCCTCAGATTCGCTCGGCAGGCTCTCGCTAACGCCCGCCGGATTAATGGAGCGTGACAGGCTTGTGCTGGGTGAGTGCAAATCGCGCGGTGTACCTGTATCACTCGGCTTAGGCGGCGGTTACTCAAATCCAATTTCGCATACAGTAGATGCATATGCGGGGACGTATAGGGTGGTGAAGAGATTATACTGAACATCTGCAAAGCAGATGTGAAGTATCTCATCAGGTAAGCCGGAATTTAAAACCATCAAAACAGTTATTGAAGAAATTGAATCCATTTTCCCGCGACTCCTGAAAAAACAGACAGGAAAGTCGTGGGCTAGCGAAATAAATATGATAATATGATACCACCCCTGAGCCGGACTTTCAGTCCGCCTCTTTCCCCTCCTTAAGAAAGGAGGGGAGCTGATACAAATTAATATCACGTTATTTTTTTAAAGTAAAATAAAATGATGAGATCCTTCACAACTGCCTTCGGCAGTGTGTTCAGGATGGAAAAATGACAAAGAAAAAACAAATACAATCTACGAGGTTCGGGGTTTACGCTGTATTAACTTATAAGGGTAAATATATACTTATTCAAAAAGGTAAGGGTCCGTTTAAGGGCAGGTGGGACCTGCCCGGGGGGAAAACCGATTTCGGCGAGACACCCGAGCAAACCCTGAAGCGCGAAATTACCGAAGAAACCGGGCTTAAGCTTAAATCATACAAGCTTATAACCGTTGAGGCATATACGCATGAATCAAAAAAAGAGGAGTTCCACCACACGGGCGTGATATTTAAAGCTGAGGCAAAAGATATCGATAAATTAAAACGCGAGCCTGACGGCAATGATTCATTTGGTGCAGAAATTTTCACCGAAAAGGAATTAAAAAAATTAAAGCTTACTCCCCTTGCAAAAATTGCATTGAAGAAAGTATAGTTCTTTAACGTGGAAAAAATCAACTATATATAAATTTTTAGTTACCATATTGGTAACTTTTTAATTATATTTAGATGTTATAATTATGAGGATAATAGCAAAGAAGACACTAAGAGATTTCTGGGCAAAAAATAAAGATGCCAAACAGCCTCTTGTTGCATGGTATACGGAAGCAAAAAAAGAGAACTGGAAAAACTTCAATGATGTAAAATATTTTTCTAAAAGTGCAAGTATTGTTGGAAATGACAGGGTTGTTTTCAATATCAAAGGAAATAATTACCGGCTTGTAGTTAAAATTGATTTTGAATGGCAGGTTATTTACATAAAGTTTGTAGGCACTCATAAAGAATATGATAAAATAGATGTCAAAAACATATAAAGGCAGAACAATGAAAATAAAACCGATTAAGACCAAAAGGGATCACGAAAATGCCTTAGAACGAATACAGCAGCTTTGGGGCTGTAAAAAAAATACACCACAGGGTGATGAATTTGAGGTACTTGTTACTCTTGTTGAAAAATACGAAGATGAACATTACCCTATTCCACCACCTGATCCTATCGAAGCGATCAAATTCCGTATGGAACATATGAACCTGAGCCGGAAAGAACTGGCTAAGATCGTTGGTTATAAAAGCCGTGTATCAGAAGTGCTCTCTGGCAAACGTAAGTTAAGTCTGCCTATGATTCGCAGATTGAACAAAGAGCTTAATATACCCGCTGAAACACTTATTCGTGAGTATTAAGACTCAAGTGATAAAAAATAAAAGATTGGAACCAGGTAACAAAGGGGAAAAATATGATACACCACAAAGAAACTTCAAGAAAAAACGAGTGGATAAAGATTAAAAATGGAGATAAAGATGAAATAGTGATTGATTTTGGGAATGATGAAGTTGTACCTACTATTTGGGTTACCGAAGGCGAAAACAGCAAAGATATGGATGTAGCCATGATACCGATTTTCAGTTTAGCACAAATTGATGAATTGATACTGGCATTCAGAATGTTAAAAAAAGCATACATGAAGAGAATTTAGGACAAAGTTAATCTATCAATAGAGTACTACCTGTAAATTTCTTTCCTGTCTCTTATTCTTAAGATCACAATATTATCACCATCAATATCAAACGCAGCACGGTAATCTCCAATGCGGAACCGGTATTGACCAATAGATGAATCCTTCAATTTGCGGGAATACTCGTAGGGATTTTCTGAATACTCTTTTAATTTCTCAATAATCCTTTCTGTAATGCAGGATTTTACTTCTTAAGATCTCTTTTTGCTTTATCTGTGAATAATACTTTATACATTACGCATTATGTGCTTAGGATATCATCAATACTTGTTACTTTACCCTGTTTGTATTCTTCGCGGGCTTCTTTAATTGAATTTACATATTCACTATCAAGCATTAATTTCACATCTTCAAGCATATCATCCAGTTTTTCCTGCACTACGTTTGAAATAAGGTTCCTTAACTCATCAACCGTCAATTCGTTTACTTTTTCGTTCATTTTTTAGCTCCTTATTTTAAAATACTAATCAATTTTATCAATTTCTAAAAGGGCAAATTAATTCCTTAAACAATAGGCGTTAAATAACTAATTTTGCATAATAATGGCTAAAGCTAAAAAAATTCCGGGGCTTGATCCCAATCACCCATTAGATGTAAGCCTGCTCAAAATTCTGCGCACAAGGTTTGATGAAATGACCGCGCATGAGCAGGGCACAATTGACGGCAGCGATATCGAGGCATTGCATGATATGCGCGTCGCTTCGCGGCGTGTGCAGGCTGTGTTTAAAATGTTCCGCGGAATATTCCCGAAGAAAAAATTCAAAACTGAATACAATGAGCTGCGCCTGCTTATCCGCTCGCTTGGTGAGGTAAGGGATTATGATGTATTCATTGATAAAACTGAAAAGCTGAAAAATGAATTACGTGATAAGGATACGCGCGCAATTGATCTGCTCATTATCCGCAAAAAAGCTGAGCGCGAGCAGAAACGAAAATTACTTATTCAGCATATTAACACACTGAACAAAGCAGGATACAAAGAGCATTTTAATAATTTTATTACCGAAAATCTTTCGTAAATACATATAGCTCCCCTCCTTTTGTAAGGAGGGGAAGGCACGCCGCAGGCGTGACGGGGTGGTGAAAGTGATTGAACGAAATTTAGATATTTATAAAAATTGTTGTTAATTTTCATTTGAAAAAAACATACTCCATAAAGAAAAAATCATCATTAAAGGAAAATCTCGCGAAGGTAATACCCGAAATGTTCGATGATTTTATATCATTTGCGCCGGTGGTGATAAATTTTCCTTTGCGGAAAAATCAATTGCATGAAATGCGCAAAGCGGGCAAGCCGCTGCGTTACGCTATGGAGCTTGGCGAATACTGTTTCGCCCCCGATTTTAAATTATGCCTGGATGAAGTAAAACTTTCCCTCGACCTCATGGGCGAAGTCCACGACGCTGATGTAATGATCCCCGATATATCACTGCATATGAAGGAAGTGCGGCTGTTTAATCAAACCATAAAGGATGGCGATCAGCGTCTATCCACAAAGCAGCTGCGGAGCAGCGTGGCGCATTTGCGTAAACAAAGGCGCGAACTGTATGCCGGGCTATGCGCCAAACTGAAGCTTTGGAGCGAAAATAATTTCCGCGCCCGCATAATTGCCGCTATGAGCGAAAACACGGGTGAGGCATAATGATAACCCCCGAAATACTCGAAAAGCTTAGGTCCGCCTATCCTTTTTTAGGTGCGCTATCGGATATCGAAACCGAAAACATCAGGCAGTATTCAATTTTAAAAACACTGCCAGCCGGTGAAACAATTTTCCTGAAGGGTGATACGTGTTCTTTCTTTGCATTTATTCTTTCAGGAAGAGTTCGTGTTTTTAAAACCGGTGAAACCGGAAGAGAGATAACGCTCTACCGCTTTGAAAAGGGCGAGAGCTGTATTCTTACAGCGTCATGCATTATGAGCAAAAATACTTTCCCCGCCGAAGCTGAAGTTGAAGAAGAAATTGAAACTATACTCATTCCAAATGAACTGCTTCGCGAGTTTGTTAAACAATATGACCCGTGGAGAAAATATTTCTTTGACCTGCTCTCATCCAGACTTTCTGACGTAATGGAAATTGTTGAAGAAGTTGCGTTTCGCAAAATGGATACAAGAATTGCTGATTACATAATCAGCAATTCAAACGGAGGCGTTTTAAATGCCACTCACCTTGAAATTGCTTCTGAACTTGGCACCTCAAGAGAAGTTGTCAGCCGTATCTTAAAGGATCTTGAAAAAGAAAAACTGATTATCCTTGACAGAGGCAAAATAATCATAAACAATCACTTACAGCTCAATTCTAAGCGGTCTTAATTGCTTTTGTGATAATGTCACACAATAATCCTGCCTGCATGGTATATCTTTGTATCAATAGAATATATCACTAATTAAACATCCGGGAGGGTCGTAAAATGAAAGCAAATGTAGGAAGCGCAGATAAAGTCATAAGGATAGTACTCGGAGTACTGATAATTGGCGCGGGATTTTATTTTAAATCATGGTTCGGTTTGATAGGTATTGTTCCGCTGTTAACAGCGTTCATGAATTTCTGCCCGCTGTATTCCATTATAGGGGCTAACACATGCAGCGTAAAACAGTCACATAAGTAACAAATCAAAATTCAGATTTATTTAAAAGGACTCACTTACACGGGTGTCCTTTTTTTTGTTCAGAGCGCTTCAATATCAGTTTCAGCCGGTTATAAAAAACCCGCCGTTTCGAGGCGGGTTATATTTTTCAATTAATAATTTTTTGCGTTCAAGCCCCTTGGGGGCGAAGTCCCGCAAGAATCACCTTTGGTGATTCGCCGGCGGGATTACATTTGCCATTTTTTTCTTGAAGTTTCTAATCACCTTTTTTGCCTTCTGCCTTTTTACTTCTGCCTTAATTATCATCATCATCACCCGTATCTTCGGGTTTCCTGTTCTTCTCAGATTCCTTGCGCTCTTTTTCCATTTCCTTTTTGTGCAGCTCTTTTTCGCGCTCAACTTCCTTCTTCACTTCTTCCATATCTATCTTTATCTTTTCGTTAACGCGCTTCAGTTCTTCTTTAACCTTTTCCATTTCTTTCTTGAACTCTTCGTTATCTATCTTAAGCTCTTCCTGCATTTCCTTCATATCCTCTTCAAGCTCCTGCTGCTCTTCGGGTGTCCATACTTCAACGCCTGTCTTATACAGGAACTCCATTGTATCGTTGCCGGGAGGTATCACATAATTGAAATTCCAGTTCTTCTTTGAGTGATCCTTCCAGTTCTTTTCCCAGTCCTTCTGCCACTTTTCGTTATCGAACTGCTTCATATTTTCTTCTACCCTTGCCATATTTTCTTTTATCTGTATATTCACTTCTTCCATAATTTTATCTACCCACTCATCAATATCTTCAACGCGGCTGAACTTGGAAATACTGTCCCTCGGTATAACTCTTGGCGGAGCTACGTAATTTGCCACCTTGTTATAAACTTCATACCTGTACTGCTCTTCAACCCTTGGCATCATGTTCACAAGTGTAACGGCATCGGTCTTTTTGGAATTATTCAGAATAGTTTTTATGCACTGACCGCCGCAGTTGCCGAAATCAAATTCCATCAGCGCTTTTTTAAGCTGAGGTGAGGAGTCTTCCCTGAACGGTGTGCCCGGACCTATATCCTGTTTGGTCACGCAGAACTTACCTTCGGGTACCAGTGATTCCCTGCCGGCGGATTCCAGTGAAACCTTGCCCTGCCTTACATACAGCAGGCCATCGCCTGCTTTATCGACGGAAAATTTATACGAGCAGCCCATATCAACCGCTGTAACCGTGCCCGCATCCACAAAGAATGTACGCGGCTTCGCGTTTATGCTTGCATCAATTGCGCCGTAATCAAGCTGTATGCGGTGCTCTTCATTGCTGCTTTTTGTTAGCTTAACCCTGCTGTTAGGCTCAATTATAACGCTGCCCAAACCTGCTACGTAAAGCTCAGCCTTTGATGAATCATCGGTGGTGATAAATCCGCCAACGCCCAGTGAATCAATTGCCTTCATCACAAGGTTGTTAATCATCGGACTGCCCTTTAGTGATGTTACCATCCATTTGGGTCCGCCTGATACTTCAACTATATTGGTGTTAAGCTCAATTCCGTTATCGCGGGTTTTCATGTAGCGGTTAACACCGTAAATAACAAACGCAAGGATAAGCACCGCGGCTATGCCGCTGAAGTAATAACGCATACTGCCCCACGCTGAGCGGCGCATTGCATCATTGCCTGATTTAATATCTTTTGTGCCGCTGTTGTTTATTACAGGAATGTATTCATCCTCAAACCCGTTCATGTTATAGATATGTGTATCGTCATGCTCGGGTAATTTGGCGTTTATCTTAGCCTCAATGGAATTCCACATTGCCTGCTGTTTATCTTTGGTAAGCAGCTTTTCGCCTTTTTCATCTTCGGCGGCTATGAGGCTTGTTTTTTCTATAAGGATAACTGTTTCTTCCAGGTATTTTTTGCAGCTTGTGCATCCTTTAAGATGCGCTTCCATAAGCTGCCTGTTTTCGTTCGAGATCATTCCTTCCAGGTAATCATCTACCAGGAGTTCTGTCTCTTCACAGGTAATATATTTCATAGTTGTTTCATTTTTCATTTCGTTAACTCCTCCCTCAGCATTCTTCTTGCCCGGTGTAAATGGGCTTTTGAAGTTCCAACTTCTATATTCATCAGTTTTGATATTTCGTGATGCTTGTATCCTTCAATATCGTGAAGTACAAATGCCATTCTTGCCTGCTGCGGTAATTTTTCGAGGGCTCCTTCGATATCAATTCTGGAATCATACCCCTGCTTAACTTTAGCCTGCGGATTTTCGCGCGTTAAAATCTCTGTAAGCTCTCCAACGCGCTCTGTGAATCTTTTCTCTGAGCGCTTCATCATCAAAAACTGGTTCACAGCTATTGAGTGCAGCCATGAGGAGAACTTACTTTCAAAATGGAACGATGAAAGTTTTTCCCACGCTTTAACAAATACTTCCTGGGTAAGCTCATCGGCTGTATCTCTATCCTGGCATGCGCGCAGGCACACTGCATAAACACGTTTTACATTGTTGTTATACAGCTCCCTGAATGCGTGAGAGTTCCCTGCCGCCGCCTGGCGAATCAGTTCAAACTCTCTATCCGGACTTGTAGATACCAGCTCCAGTGCTCCCCCCTCGGCAGTATTTCCTGCCTCGGCTAAATTAGACCGCATATTTTCTCCTAAATTACAATAATATGATGCAGATTGAAATGAAAAGGTTTAGTATAACCCAATACCAAATCCCAAAGCCTAAATATCAAATAAATAATAAGTTACTGCTCTTCAGCTCCCCTCCATTTTTAAGGAGGGGCAGAGTTCGGCGTTAGCCGAACGAGGGGTCGCAAAGCGCTTTTGCTTGTCATTCCTCAGAAAGCAGGAATCTTTAAAAATCAAAACCCAAAGCGAGCCACTAAGGCACAAAGCCTCAAGGGAACTCAAAGAATAATAATTCCACCTTACAGCGCATTTGTGTAGCCACGCCCTTTAGGGCGTGGATTTAAGTAAAAAAAAGAATGGGCTTTAGCCCTGAATTGAAAATAGTATTAGTCAAGGAATCTCTAAAAACAAACAAAGATTATGTCTGCTCCGGCAGATGGCTCTGCATGTCGTAGATCTGGCTCTGACAGATGGAGGTCTTAAGACCCACGCCCGCAAACCCGCGCCCGCATTCGCTTTTCCTCATTTAACGACTACCGCTTATAAAAATTGATATCATAAGCTTTTCAACACGGAGGCACTGAGGGCACGGAGAAGAAAAAAAAGTTAATGTATTATTTTTTAAAGGTTCTGAAAAGTTCTGAATAAGTTGCTGTGAATGGTTGCGCTGATTGACGGCCTGATTTATAATTTTTGAATTTTCTTATATCCCATTCTTTATTCTTAAATTCCGGTATTGCTTCATTATCCAATTCATAAACTAAATAATATTCGTGACCGGGGTTCGGATACAATAAATTAATCAAATCTTTCTTAGAATATATTCTTGGACCTTTATCTTTAATTTTATATAACATATCAGTTACAGCTTCCTTTTCAGAATGTAACAACAGATATTTAGCCCCGGTTATTTCTGAATTTAAAAAAATAGGATCTTTTTCAGGTCCGGGTCTTAAATTATATAAACCAGTATCCTCAATCCATTTAAAATGTTCATCACTTTTACAAAAGCCAACTAACACAAAAGTTTCATCAGGAAGAAACCCTCTGTTTGATCCCGAGGCTTCTGCAAATGTTTCTTTTAATTGACTATCTTTCATTGGTTCATCTTTATGAATTTCAAAAATCCTGTATGCTGCTTTTTCTCTTTGTGAAACTCTGTCAATAAAGTGTTCTACAACCTCATGAAAAAATCTTACCAGTTCTTCTGAACCTGTATCATTATTTTCAGAAGGCCGTACTTGAAAAGCACCAAGTCCCGGAATTAACTCTCTGAAACCTCTTCTCTTGTATGTGTTCTTTTCTTTTCCGGGATATAATATATAAGCTCCACCTGTTCGGCGAATTGCATCTTTATATGCATGCATTTTCAGAAGGTCAGCTCTTTTATATGTACCTTTGCTTTGTTCAATCTTTTCCTCAACCAAATCTGTAACTTCACCGAGGTATTGAAGTATTTCTTCAATTTTATACTTGGCATCAAAATGTATGTGAACAATTAATTCCTGTTCTTCCGCTTCATTTTCCGTAATATTTTGTGGCCAGATTGAAAGAGTGTAATCAGGTTTCATACTTTTTGTCCAGCTTCCTCCAGCCGGATAATTTCCATCAGTTGCACTGCCTGAAAATGTCCGGTTATAGCTGAAACAAACATTAAGTTTCCTGGAGTATTTATCACATTTTCCCCTGACTGCAAAATGTTCACCCTGCTTTAACTGTAAATTCAGATTATCATTTGTATCTACAATCAGACTTTTATCAGGCTTTAACCCAAATACTTCATCAACAATTTTTAACAGTTCAAAGAATAGCCAGTATTCATACAATACTGCAATATTCCTTTTTTCTATGTCATAAACATCTTCTCCGCCCTTCCACGTTAGCTTTGCAGCAAGACCGAACATTAACCAGATCTTTAATATCTCACGATAACCTTCTTTGCGCTGCAGAATAGGGCTGTTTAGAAGAATTGTTGATGGATTTGAAATTTCTTTAAAAACAGAATGACCGAGTATTTGTTCTAACTGAGATTCTACTTTTTCTGCTTCGAGCTTTGTTTTACTTTCGCTTCTTAACCTAGTTAAAAAATCTGTAACAAAAACTAAAAAAGACTGAAGAGCATATTTAACAAATTGATTCTCGGTTGTATCAACTGTTTCTATTTTGCCTGAAATTATTATTTTTGAAGGAACCGACTGTAAATGATTTGATTTTAAAGGGTGGTTATCAGGTAAGTTTATTCTGTTTCTTGCTCCAGCAATTTGTCTTATTTCTTTATTTCTTAATCTTCCAATACTTCTTATATCTTTTTCAATTTCATTTTCCTTCCATTTTGTTGAAGGTGATGATATTATCTTGTTAACTGATTCGCTGAATTCATCTGTATCAATAATTGATTTGACGAAAGCGAACCGTTGATGCCATGTTTTGAAATCTTTATCGTAATCCGTTTCTGCTGTTTGCGTTACAGGCGAGCTGTGAAGAAAAATTAAATCCAGGCATTGTTCAGTAATATTCGAAAGCATTTTTCTATAGTCAGTTCTGTAATCAGTTTTAACAGATCTAACTTCGAGCTTTATTTCACCGAACTTTTCTGCTTTGCGGTAGATATCCAAGGACAATGTCCCGACATAAATATTCGGGGCAATAGTGCCATACGAATTATTAATTTTATTCGATATTACTATGCCATGAGTGTCTCTTAAAGTATATTCAGAAGGGATTTCGTAGTCGTAACAGTTACCTTCAATAATCTGAAAAGGAGACTCCCCATCAATAATCTCATTGCCGGTCATTAAAAAAAGCGAAGCCTTTGAGGTACTTTCGATTTTAAGTTCTATTGAGTTGCCGTTATCCAGATTGACCGGAATCTTTAAACAATCTTTAATCATTATTAAGCTTCCGCATAACTGGTAAAACCATTATTGATCAGGTTTCTGTACATCCTCGAAATTTTATCAAATGATAATGGATATTTAAGCGCAGGAATTGTTATTGTTTCATTGACAGGATTAAGATATTCTTTGATCTTTTCCTTTTCATCTATCTCGTTCCTAAAACAAAGAATCCCAAGTGTCTCCAGAACAGGTGCTAACCTGCGCCTTGAACCGTGTACCTTTGGCAACAGTTTTTGCATTATAGCTGCATCAATGATATCGTTTTCATGCCAATCCTTTTCAATTGCGTTTATTACCCCCGTGAATCTGAATATTTCATTTGCACTTCTGTAACCAAATTCGGCACCGATTTCCTTAAGTCTATCAAAAAATTCCAATAAAGCTGAAACTATTTCATTTGGATTATTAACTTTGATGTTGTTATCGTATGCTATTTTTAAAAAATTACCCGACATTGATGCACCAGCAAATTGAAGCGATTTAAAATCCATATTAATAAAACCCTCAAGATATTTCTCCATTTCATCTTTTTCAATTCTGAATTCGATAACATTTGCCCTGTCCAGTACTTTGGGGCTAAACATATATGTGGTCTCATCTATGTTGACAGTACCAATAATGAAAAGATTTTTTGGCATGTTTAACTCATTAGGTATTTTTACTTTATCTTTGTCTAATGAATGCAATGAAATCTTATTGTTTGTCTCCATAACACTTAAAAAATCAGCAAAATACCTCTCTACATGGCTAAGATTCATTTCATCAAGAATTAAAAAATAGGGTCTATTTGGATCATCATTTGCTGCAAGAATCAATTCCAGTGCTTGATTATCCGGTTTAATATATTCATTATTGTTTAATGCATTGGGAAATCCCAACAAAGGTTCTCTGTTTGTCCAGTCTGCACCTACCGGTACAATGCAATACTGTCCTTCAGTTTCCGAAATCCAATGAGCAAATGCATGTGCAAGTTTTGTTTTTCCCGAACCTGAGAGACCAGTTAAAATTACAAAAGGTTTCGTAATCAAAGAAGCTACAAATCGTAAGATTAATCTGTCCGAAAAATATAATCCATTTTCTATAAAATCAGAATAGATTTTCTTATAGTTGAATGATTCCATAATTATTGAGTAACCGTTTAAATTTATGTAAGGAATATTTTTTTGAGATTTAGATTTATATATCTGATTCAAAATAAACAATAGATCATCAGGGCATGGAGTCAGATACGCTCCTTGTCGTAAATTAAAATCACTAGTATAGAAGACTTCTGAGTTCCCCATGATTTTTTTTAATTCATTATTATTTCTTTCGTTAAAAATATCCTCTCTTTGGATTGGAGGTTCTAGTTCTGCATAATTTTCTAGCTCTATTAAATATGATGGGCCTTCCCAATTTGTTCCTTCTAAGCCAGTAGTTTGAACATAGGTTTCTTTTGCTATTGATACTCCGATAAACTCCTTATTGTCTATGAGATGTAGAATAATATCTCCATTTTCTACAAAGCGCATATTACAATATATATCTTTTCCATCTTTTGACTTTTCTGGTGACCATAGTACTTTACCTAAAGCTCGAGGTCCTTCTTTTCTATCACTCCTTCCAACTACAAGGGTTTTTTCAATCCAACAATGAGTTTTCTTTTTTTCTTTTTCTTGTATCACAAAACCGTTCATTTCTAACAATTTAAAACCTTGGGAACCAATACCACCATGAAAACTATTTCTCTCCAATATTGTTCCATTTGCAAAAAAATTTGAATAAGAAATTATTAGTTTTGGGGGATATCGCTTTCCCATAAAGATAACATCATAATATCTTGATTGTCCATCTGGTGGAATGCCTTCTGCATCAATTTTTTCAATAGCCCTTAGTAAGTGATCTTTTGTAATATTTGTTGGTAATATCATTGTTTTTTAAGCTTGTTGCGTTAATGAATTATTAAACTTCAATAATTGTTAAATTTATCATCTTTCCCTAAAGATATAATATAAATATATATTTAATATTTTCTTAAAACAAGCTTGCACATCTGCCATAATGCAAATATAACGGTTTTGGTTTTGTTATTTTCCCGCTTTCAGCCCCAAGGGGGTAAACAGGGACTGCGAAATCACCCCGTGAATTCCTGAAAGTCAAAGTAACGTAAGGGTGAGACCTTCCTTAACTGCGTTCAGTAAGGCGTGGCGGCCCGGCTATTAAGGTCTGCCCTGCTTATCTTTCTACAGGGTGTCGGGTCGTCCTTGCAAAAGCCCTTTTTTTTGCTTTTCTTTGAGTCTTTGAGTCTTTGTGGCAGTCTTTTGGTTTTGCTTTTTAGTTAACGACTGCCAATGGCATATATAAACTCCAATACCTCCTTTTGCTGCTGCTTATTCAGCTCGATTTTCCTGCCGCCAATGTTCGCTATCAGCTTATCGCAATCCTTAAAATCATTTTCTGCATGATCCTTAATTCGCTTTTTTGCCTTTACTGCCCTGTTTACCGTGAGTTTTTTCTTTATCATAAAAGTTATTGTTTATTGGTTTATAAAAAAATAATCTGAGTGCCGGGAGGAAAGTCCCTATACCACGGACCCCTGTGGCGTCAGGTCTTACGACCTGACGCAAAGTAGAAAGTTTAGTTAAATTTCTGCTATAGTTGGCACTTCAAAATATTTCCTTGCCAGTTTAAAAATATCTTCGTTTACTTTATTCCTTTTGATCGCTGTAACAATAGTATACATATCAAACAGCTCTTCAGCCGGTACACAGAATTTCATGTTATTTAAATGTTCACGTACCCGGCATCTAAGCACTGCTTTTTGTGCCTTGTATTTTCTGGCTATCTTATCCTCCGGCAGCTCACCCGGTATTAACGCGTACCCCATCACTATTTCGTGTACCATTTTTATAGCATCGCCGCCTACAAGAATAAATTCTTTACCAACCGGCAATTTGAATCCTCTGCCCTCCCTCGCAGTTGCAGGCTTCATTATTTCTTCATACAATTTGTTTAATTCTTTTGATGTCTTTACTTCCTTTACTGCCTTAACTTGTTTTTTCATTTTGTTTTTTGTTTTTGTTTATAAATAAGTGTTAGTTAAGTTTATTTTGTTATATTTTCTTCGTCATTTCTTTTTTCTTCTTCACCCGCTTTTTTTTCATCTTCTGCTCTTACTTCGTTATCAGATTCTTTTTCTATTAACCCCGTACTTTCAAGCAGTGCGCGCTCAGCCATAAGATATTCTTCGTCAGGCTCAAAGCCGTCAGTGCTTTTTATCCCGTTTTGCCTGTTTACATAGTTTTCATATACATCTCTAAGCATGATGTTTTTAATTGTCCTGAGTGTAGGCGGTTTATCATTCTTTGATTTTGCGTTTGCATTTTCCAAATCCTGCGGATCCTTTTTTAATGCCTCAAGCGCTTCATCGGGCTCATAATCAGTGGGATCGTTAAGGTTCTCAGTGGCGTAGAACCTATCAACCATGCAGGTTTTGGCGTGATGCAGCAGGTATTTTTTCTTTTCTTCAATGCGTTTATCCTTAGCCAGCAGTTTCTCATATGTTTCGTTCAGACTCTTAAGCGCGTACGCGCTGCCGGGCTCACCGCTGTTTGTAAGTGCTTTTATTGCACGCATGGTGTTCTTTTTCTGCAGTTCATGCGCCAGCACTTCTTCCCTCAATTTTTTCATTGTTATATCCTCCCCATCGGGCGGGTTATCATCCATTACAATGAGTACGATAAGATCATAATTTTCGCGGGATACTTTTATCATTTCACCGTTTACCGGAAATATATCGTAATTACCCGGCGCCATGTATTCCAGGTTAAACAGCTCAGTAAAAAATTTCCTTCCGCCGCTTGCGAATGCGGTTTGCTTCGGGTCGTATTCATCTTCGGGCAGTTCCTCAGCGAGTTTTCTTACGGCGTCAAATCTATCCCAGTGATATTTTATATCAAGCTCCTTGCTCATTATTTTAATGATCTCAGTTGCCTGCCTGCCGCTTAAAAGGAGCTCGCGTACCATTAAAATTTCCGGCATCCTTATATCCATCTTAGGCGGATTGTAGTTCGGTATCTTATACTCACCCGGAGTGTCTTTTTTCATCTCACGGTAAACCGTGGCTTTGCTGATATTATGTTTCTTCATAATTTCCGCTTTCATCACATTGAATCCGTGTTTATCTTTCTTTGCATGCAGTGTTCTCAGCAAAGCGATATCGTCGTGAAGCTGTTGGTTAAATTGTTTCATAAAAGTTCATCCTCTGAAGCGAAGCGACGAAGGATCTCATTCGATTAACCCCATTTTTCGTTTATGTTATAATTTTTTTTATCATGTGGAACTATAGCGACGCCTGCCTTAAAACCTCGTAGAGGGAGGAAGGAAGGATCTCATTCGCAGCACCAATTTATTAATTAATATTTATAAAAGTATGTAAGTTGATACTTGTCTTTCGTTTCGCATTTCACGTTCCAGCGTTTTTTGCTGGTCCCGCGCTTCTGCTTAGCGGGATGGTATTTGTCACTTGCTGTAAATATACCTATGCCTAATGCATATATGTGTATCATGTGATGATATTTTTTTGAGTTGACTTGCAAACCAGCAATTCTCCTGTAAAGAAAATCGGAATAATACACTTCTGTTTTGAGCTTTTAACTCCGTAGGAGTGAAATGTTTGTAGAGTTTGAAATCCGTTTATAGACAGAGCCCCGTAGGGGTGAAATGTGCTTATGTACTTTTTGTCTTGATACAAAAAGTACCAAAAAAATCAAGGCTGATGAAAAACAGCTAAAACTTTTCGAACGCATTTGCCGCAAAAAAAACTCCCCGCCTAAGGCGGGTCAAACAGTTTTTTGCTGTTATATTATGCGTTCTCAAGTTTTTAAACGCTGTTTTTCATAGGCCGATTGAGAAGCATTGACAACCCCATACCCCCATCGGAGATCAGCAATCCTCATTTTTCATGATGCCGCAGCAATCGTCCCCAATCCCCCCTCTTTATCTCCCACGTGTCTTCGCCAGTCCTTCGGCCTTGCAGGGGGAGATGATTAAATCTGAGGCTCCGCTGTAAAGCCCCCTCCTTCAATCCACCTATCCACTATCCATTGTCAACTATCAATTATCAACTAAATCTCAAACCCTCCAGCTAAGCGCTATATCCATAACATAATTAGCGATTTTAGCGCGGGAACCGCATTTTTGAGACTTAAACCGCATTCAAGAAAATGTCTTTAGACATTTTCGCAGTCCCGCCTTGGCGGGATATAAACCCTTGTATTTAAATTATATACAAGAATATTTGGAGGTCGGTGGAACCATTTTTCAATTTCCAATAATTAAAAAACCTAAAAAAATAAAAAAAATTAAACTTTTTTTCAAAAAAAAGTGGAATGCTATCTGCATTATTTGCTTAACAGATAGCTAACCTAAGTGTAATACCATTAAAATATTTACCCCCCTTCACCTGTTTTGTTCCTTGACATTTAGAAGAAATACAGGTAATTTTGTAACCCTGATTAATTATACCTGATTCAAAACAATCACACTAGTATAATTACGTTCTTTCAACAATTTTAACACGCAAACATAATAAGTTTGTGTGCGTAATTTCTTCTTGAGTTTCATCAACAACCAACAATAAGTTCGCTTATTGTGTCGGTTATAAAAAAATCAAACTCCAAAGTATTAAAAAAATTTACTACGGAGAGTTTGATCCTGGCTCAGGACGAACGTTGGCGGCGTGCCTAATACATGCAAGTCAACTGAAGCAAGGTAGCAATATCTTGTGGAGGTGGCGCACGGGTGAGTAACACGTAGGTAATCTGCCTTCAGGTCTGACATAACTCCGGGAAACCGGAGCTAATAGCAGATGATGCAGCGGCTTGACATCAAGACAGTTGTTAAAGCTTCGGCGCCTGAAGATGAGCCTGCGTCTGATTAGCTAGTTGGCGGAGTAACAGCCCACCAAGGCTACGATCAGTAACTGGTCTGAGAGGATGATCAGTCACACTGGAACTGAGACACGGTCCAGACTCCTACGGGAGGCAGCAGTAAGGAATA
>CALMYL010000006.1 GCA_937873695.1 uncultured Ignavibacteria bacterium | reverse complement strand
TTTCTTTTACGAATATACACCTTAATTTCTTGTCTACAAAATCGAGGTCACTTCACTAGTTCCTAACACTAATACATTTCCCAATGAATCGAAACCTATATTAACGGGATAATCATCAGAGTTGTTTGTGTTGTTAAAGGTCCTCACCCACTCCTGCTGCACCTGGGCAAAAGAATTTATTGCTAAAATCATTAGTAAAATTATAAAGAAAGAGAATTTCATAGTTACCTCCGGATCAAAAATAATACATAAAGTAAGTATTTACAATCAGAAATCTAAAGTCATATTCTTTTTACGCATTTATCCTTATTTTTGCCCTAACAATTCGTATTAAGACCAGTTGAAATATCCCGAAAATGCCGGTTATGTTATTGCTATCGATTCAGGCGCGACAAAAAGTGAGGTTTTGCTGTACCCGGTTGGTGATCCCCCCTTAATCCCCCCCTTTGTAAGGGGGGGAGCGAAAATTTATAAATACCCGTTCATTAACCTGAATTTGCTGGGATATGATGAATCACTGAAACGGCTGAAAAAGATAGTGAAGGATGTTTCAGGGGTCGCGGGTAAAAAGAACATTGCTGCGATTGCGGCGGGAATATCAGGCGCGAGGTACGAAAAGGACAGGAAACGACTGGCAGCAGCTTTAGGGAAAGCAACCGGGATAAAGAAAGTTTTTATACTGCCCGATACAGAAATAGCACTTGAAGCAGCTTTTGCGAAAAATGTGAAAAATTGCGGGATATTGATAGCGGGGACAGGTTCAATCCTCTATTATAGAGCAGGTGACGGAAAAATTAACCGCATAGGCGGATGGGGCAGACATATTGGCGATGAAGGCTCGGGTCACTGGATAGCGCGCGAAGCGCTGTACAAAGTTACAAAACACTACGATAAAAGACTGCATGCAGAAAAACTTGCAGTGGTAATGAAAAAAGAATTCGGTATTGATGAAGCGAATATCATCAAACATGTGTATCACTTCAATTTTGAAATATCAAAATTAACCAGACATATTTTCCGCTGCGCTGAAAACGGTGATAAAGTATCAAAGGGAATAATTAAAGAAGCTGCTGAAAATCTATTGACGCATTTTATTCCGTTAAAGAAACAGAAGTACACAATAGCTATGATGGGTTCATTGCTTGCAGAGGAAAAGCTGCTGGCAAATGAATTGAAGAAGGCGGCTAAAAAACTGTTCCCTAATATAAAGCTTGTTCAGCCGGAGTTTGCGCCTGTTTGGGGAGCAGTGAAATACGCTATATCAAATATCAAATAACAAAAAAACAAATAACAGAAGAAAATACTATGATAGCTGTAACTATCCTCCCTCCCCTTCGGGGAGGGCAAGCATCACCAAAGGTGATGCGCGGGTGGGGTCGTTTTTCTAAGACTCTGTAACTCCGTTTCTCTGTTGTAAAAAGTATCTGATTCAATGAATAGATTCTTCACTTCTTTCAGAATATGCATGATAAAATAATAATAATTGATTTCGGTTCACAATACACCAAGCTCATAGCACGCAAGGTAAGGGAGTGCCACGTATACTCAGAAGTAATTGCATGTACAGCTGATATGACGGGACTGGTAAACGATAAAACCATAAAAGGTATAATTCTTTCAGGCGGACCGCAGAGCGTTTACATGAAAAACGCTTATTCACTTGCAGAGCTGATATTGGGTCTGAATGTGCCTATACTCGGAATTTGCTACGGACTGCAATTGCTGTCACATCACTTTAAGGGCAGTGTTAAGGGCGGCAAAACAAGGGAGTTCGGCAAAACGAATATTCACATAACATCACGCAAAGGAATACTCTCAGGTGTAACAAGTGACCTGACTGTATGGATGAGCCATAATGATCACATAAAAAAATTACCCCGTGGATTTAAGGCCACATCGCGAAGCGAAAACGGACTTGTAAGCAGTTTTGAAGCTGTGAAGGAAAGAATTTACGGAGTGCAGTTCCACCCAGAAGTAAACCATACACAGCAGGGAATAAAAATACTCAATAATTTCCTGTATAAGATCTGCCGCATTAAGAATAAATGGCAGATGGGTTCATTTATCAATGAGAAGGTAAAAGAAATTAAGCAGCTTGTCGGGAATGAAAAGGCCATTTGCGCAATGAGCGGCGGAGTTGATTCCGCTGTAGCCTCTTACATGATAAATAAAGCTATCGGCAGAAACCTTATTTGCGTACACATTGATAACGGGCTGATGCGCAAAAATGAAAGCGCCGAAATTGTGAAGTATTTTAAGGGCAAGCTCAATTTAAAATTCATTGATGCATCGAAATTATTCCTTAGCCGCCTTAAGGGTGTAATTGATCCGGAGAAGAAGCGCAAAATTATCGGCAAAACATTTATTGATGTATTTCAGGATTTCGCGAAGAAACAATCTAAGGGCAAAAAAAAGATCAAGTATCTGGTACAGGGAACACTGTACCCGGATGTTATTGAATCATCATCGTTCCATGGACCCAGTGTTACTATTAAAACACATCATAACGTAGGCGGACTTCCAAAATCATTGCATATGCAGTTAATAGAACCGTTCAGGGAACTATTCAAGGATGAAGTGCGTGTAATAGGCAGATTGCTCAGGATTCCCGAAGAAATAATCGGCAGGCACCCGTTCCCGGGACCTGGACTAGCAGTAAGAATACTGGGTGATCTTAGCAAGGAAAAACTTGACATATTACGCGAAGCAGATTATATTTACAGGTTAAACCTTCATAAACACGGCCTTTATGATAAAATATGGCAGGCATTCGCGGTTCTGCTGCCGGTTTCTACTGTTGGGGTAATGGGCGACAGCCGTACTTACGAAAAAGTTGTGGCATTAAGGGCAGTTGAGAGTGTTGATGGAATGACAGCAAACTGGTTCCCCATGCCTGCAAAAGCGCTTGAGGAAATATCCACAGGTATCACAAATAATGTAAAAGGAGTTAACAGGGTGGTTTACGATATAAGCAACAAACCGCCTTCAACTATAGAATGGGAATAACAAATATCAAATACCAGATAACAAATATCAAACTTTCCGTTTTAATATGTCTTTTGATAATTGTTGGTTCTTCAAATGCCATCGCACAAAATAACGTAAAGATTGGTGTAGCGCTTCCGATGTTCTCTGACTCTGAGGATGGTTCAAAAAAAGTATTGGGTAATGAAATACTTGATGGTATAAAATTCGCACTGCAGGAATACAGCAAAAACGCTCCGGTGAAGGTTACCCTGGAAGTAATGGATACAAAACGCGACCCTGTAATAGCAAGTGATGTTATAAGAAGTTTTGGTGAAGATGAAAGTATTATAGGTGTTATTGGTCCTGTATTCAGCAGTGAACTGACAGAATCTGCCACCAACGGACCGCAGTTCAGCCTGCCTATAATATCTCCAACAGCAACCGGCGATGAACTGGCCGCAAGTTATAATTATGTTTACCAGCTTAATCCAAGCTACGAAGTACGCGGCAAACTTATGGCTGATTACCTGATTAAGAAGAACGGCTTCAAGAACTTTGCCGTTATTTATGAGGAAAATTACGGCGATAACTTCAGGAAGCATTTTGAGACAGAAGTAAAAACGATGGGCGGCAGAGTTCTTATCTCTCAATCATACAAAAAGGACCCGCAAAGTATTACAGAACAACTGAACAACATCACAAAGTATATCAAAGAAAATGACCTTTTCATTAATGCCGCGAACCTGAACCTTACGCAAAGGCAAAAGCTTGAATTAAGCGGTGTTCGCTGGTCATTGATAGATTCCTCGGTTTCAATGAATATGGATATCAGCATCTATTATATGTTCGGCAAAAATGCAAAAAAAACAGTTGATTCCATGAACATCAAACCTTACAAACTTAAGCCGGAAACCATAAAGTTTGTGCAGGGAGTTATTGATGCAATATATATACCTATTGCAAATCCGAATGAAATAAATGTAATTGTACCGCAATTGTTTTCAGACGGTCTGAGCATGTATATAGCCGGCACAGGTGACTGGAACCATGAAAAAATTCTTGAGGATAATAAAGTATATCTGAAAAATGTTGTGTTTGAGTCTGAATTCTTCCCGAATGACAATGACCCTGCATACATATCTCTTAAAGAAGCGCTGAAGAAATCAAAATTCAAGCTCTCAAAGAACTTTCTCTTTGGGTATGATTCAGGCAGACTGATATTCAAATTGATAGGAGACGGCGCCAAAACAAGAGATGCGCTGAATACAGCGCTTAAAAATCTAGTAAATTACGATGCAATTAAATCAAAAATATCATTAGATTACCACGGCATCAATTCAGAGCTTAACATTCTGCGTTATGATGACGGGATAAAGCTTGTTGAAACATTTAAACTTTCTAAATAAACCGAACCGGAAAAGAAATTTTATTGCAGAACAAATTACTTAAAGTACTTCTGATAATATTGAGCGCTGCGGGAATATTCGCACAGACAGATAAGCTGCCTGATAAGCTTCCGGATGAGCTAAACCAGAAGCAGTGGGAATATGTAAGGGATATGTACGCAATTGACGCGATACTTCTTCTTGCAAAACTTGATACCCTTAACCTTGAAATAGACAGCCTTAAGCTGCTTAAGGAGTACACTGAAAATTTTGACTGCGAAGCCGAACTTTACGCTGTTGTTGGAGCTACCAAAGAACAGGTTGCTGATTACAGGAAAAAACTTGACGAGGCAGAAACATTAACTGCAAAAAACAGCGCACCGGATGATGCAGCAAGAGATCTTGTAAGCGTGCTTTCAAAATCCCGGATAAGCTGTCTTCCTGAATTTAACGAGAGAGTTGCGGCGCTGCGCCTTAGGATTGATAATGAAAAATATACCGTGGTCACCCGCACTTCTGAAGATATGTACACGGTTGTATATGGTGACGTTTTGACCGGAATCTCTCTGAAGTTCTACGGAACTGTGGATAAATGGGATGTGATATGGAAAGCTAACAAAAACGAGGTCGATAATCCTGATTTTATATATCCCGGTCAGCGGCTGAAAATTCCTCTGGAGAAGTAATTTCAAAAAAAACTTCATTAATAAATTCAAAATTCGACAAAAAAAGTGTTCTTGCGACTGTATCAATTTTAGTACAGTAGAGCCATAAATGCCCTTTTCTCCTCATTTTCGCAAAATATGACTGTATAGTTTTTTAGAATAGTACTTGACAAACGATAACAATAATGCTATATTTGTTACGTTAATTAACCAATTTATAAACAAGCCAATTTAATACAGGAGGTATTTCAATGGCAAATTTAAGAAGCAAGCTTTATATGCTCTTAATAGCAGCAATGTTCTCCGGATCAGCTTTCATGGTTGGTTGCGGCGGCGGTGTTGACGAAGAGCAGATGGAAGCTTTAAACAACCTGAAAGCAGAAGTTGAAAGCTTACGCGCTCAGGTAAAAGGTAAAGAAGACGAAAAAGCTTCTTTGCAGAAACAGATTTCAGACAAAGATGCAAAAATCAAAAAATGCAATGACGATATGGCAAAAACCAAGTCATGCGTAGACGGGATGGGTAAATAATAATGAAATTACATAAATTATTTATTTTATTCTTCTTAGCATTAGGTTTATCATTAAACAATGCTAACATTTTTGCACAGGATGATGATGATGATGATGACGACGACGATCAGCAGATGGAGGAAATGGATGAAGAAGAATGGCAGAGACAGATGGACGAGCTTAATGCTGAAAAGAGCAACTTAACAACAAGGTTGGCTGCTTTAAACGGCGAGATTGATGGCTTGAAATCAACCTCAGCTAACAAAGATAAAGAACTCGAAAAATGCGAGTCAGATCTTTACGCTTTAGTTGGTACAACAAAGAGCGGTGTTGCTGATTTCAGAAAGAAATTTGAAGAAACAGAAAAGAAGATCAACGGCAAAGTTGGAACACCGGCTGACGCACGTAAGATGTACTTTGATGAAATTTCAAAAGATAAAGCTCGCTGCTTACCTGAATTCCAGGACAGATATGCTTCAATGAAGAAGAAACTTGAAGATTGGGAAGTAAAACCCACCGAAGCATGCTACACTGTTGTTAAAGGTGATTGCTTATGGAAAATCTCCAAGATGAAATACGGTTCACCGTATTACTGGCCGGCAATTTGGGATGCTAACAAAAATGGCGTTGCTAACGCTGATGCTCTGAAAAATGCTAGACACAAAAAGGTAACCAATCCTAACTTGATCTATCCTGGTCAGTGCATGAAGATCCCGACACTCACAGACGCTCAGAAAAAAGAAGCTGAAATGAAGTCAAAGAAGTACAGAAAAACAAGAAAAGTAAAGACTACCACTGATACAAAGACCGATGTAAAGAAAGACGAAAAGAAAGACGTTAAGAAAGATGAAAAGAAAGACGTTAAGAAATAATTAACGCTTAATTTGATCTGACTTTGTCTTACTGTACAAATAAGCAAAGTATTTCTCAGGCCCTTGGACTTCGGTTCAAGGGCTTGTTTATTATACACAATTGAACTGCAGTATTACAGTTTTCAGAATTTTAAAATGAAGGAATTAAATAATTGCCTATCACAGATAAGAACATAGTATTGGAAGATGTAGACCTTGTCAATTTTGCCGGTATAAACGAAAAGAACATAGATCTCATCAGGGAGCGCTTTGCCTCTAATATAACTCTTCGGGGTGAAAATGTCTACTTAAAAGGCGAAGATGATGAAGTCGCTCAGCTTGAAACCATAATAAAGGAGCTTAAACTTCTTCAGAAAAGACAGGGTAAGATCACAGAAGGCGATGTGAACCTTATAATTGAACTGGTTACGGGCTCACAAGACCAGGCACTTGAAAAGCGAACAGGCATCAAAAGGGAAGAGCTGGATGATGTTATTTTAGTAGAAAAAAGTGACTTCATTAAGCCCAAAACCATGGGGCAGCTTGAGCTTTTCAGGAATACCAAACAGAATGAGATTGTATTTGCAATCGGTCCCGCAGGTACAGGCAAAACATACCTTGCCGTCGCAATAGCCCTTGCTGCGCTTAAAGCCAAAAAAGTAAACAGAATTGTACTTTCAAGACCCGCTGTTGAAGCCGGCGAAAGCCTTGGTTTTCTGCCGGGCGATCTTTCAGAGAAAGTGAATCCTTACCTGAAGCCATTATTTGACGCGCTTGAAGATATGGTACCGATGGATAAGCTGAAAACATATTTCGAACGGAATATAATTGAAATTATTCCGCTGGCTTACATGAGAGGCAGAACGCTTAACAACGCGTTCTTGATACTCGATGAAGCGCAGAATGCAACATCGATGCAGATGAAGATGTTCTTAACAAGGCTTGGAATAAATTCCAAATGTATTATCACCGGCGATATAACACAGATAGATCTGCCGGCTAAACAAACTTCCGGGCTTGTACAAATTCAGAACATATTAAAGAATGTTGAAGGAGTAGCATTTGTTTACCTCGAAAAGAAGGATGTTGTAAGGCACAGGCTGGTAAAAGATATAATAAATGCTTACGAGGAGTTTTCTGTGAAGACAAGCGGAAATGGAAACGGCAAACCGGAAGATACTTCCGCAAGCAGTAAACTTCCGTCAGAAAAAGAGGAGTTTGACGGAAACAATAATGATGAAAACGGCAAATAATTTTGTAAGCAGGTAGTGATGTGTTTTCCTGTTTATGTACACGCCAACCCTGGCAAACGGAATTGAAGCCGCTATGACAGGCAGTGCGCTTAAAGTATCAACCATTCCGAACGAATACGGTATACTGTTTGCGCCTGCAGGAGAGTTCACAAAATAACTTAATACTCCCGCGACGGCTGTTATTAATATGGCTGCCGATGATGTCCCGATTGCTTTTTTGATAGGCGCTTTCATCAGGTAATGCATCAATGGAATTACGAATACTCCCCCGCCGAGTCCGGAAAAGGCGGCAATTGCGCCGCTTAAGGCGCCAATCCCCAAACACAGCCATGGCCTGAACATCTCAGGTCTTTTATCCGCATTATCATCATGTTTTTCCTTTTTATCGAACAGCATTTTTAATGCGACAATTATCAATACCACAGAAAAAGTCTGCTTTAGGGTCTCACCCGGTAATAATATGGCGATTTTTGAAAACAGGAAAACCGTTACCGCGCTTGTTAGTCCTATAAACAGGGCTGCCTTCCACTCAACGTTTCCATGGCTGAAATGCTTATGTGCTGAAGAAAGACTTGTGAATATTATTGTGAACAGGCTGGTTGCAATAGCAATATGGACAATATAAGGAGAATCAAAGTGGTTAAAACCATACACAGCCAGAAGCGAAGGGACGATAATGATACCGCCCCCAACTCCGAACAATCCTGAAAGCACTCCGGCTGCAATGCCTATTGATACAAGTATTAATACCGTCTCTAAGCTCAATTATCCTGATTAAGTATCCTATTTTGGCTGAAGCATGCTGTTGTACAGGCCTCTGTCTTTTACTATCTTCAATGCCTCCTGCAGCTGCTGGTCATCTTTTGCAGAAAGTTCTACAATCATTTTTTCGGGTTTGTTATATTTCCGCAATATTTCAATTTCTAATTTCTGCTTAATGACAGGCTCTGAGCTTTCGAAATCCTTGAATTTCTCTGCCTTAAGTTCGCCTTCAAGAAGTCCGATGTAGCTTTTCACTTTTTCTGAATACATTTTTTCATCAGCGTTCTTTTTCAACTGTGCAAGCTCCTGCTCTGCGCTGGTATTGAAAGCAAAATCGGTTGTACTTATAAATTCAAGAAACCTGTTCATAATATCATCATTCATAACAAAATTGTTCCCATCCGGATTTTCTTCGGTAAACTTCACTGCGAACCTGTAATACATATCTTCGTAGTTCAAAGCTTCAAGCAGTTCATTATCTTTAATTATATCAATAACCCGGTCAGGTGTTATGCCGCCTTCGGCAAATACTATCCTGCCGCCAAGAGTTTTAAATTCCTTCTGGTTAAAATACGGATTCGGTTTGAACACCCCGTACTTGTTTTCCTTGAAATAATTCTTAGCCTGTATCCACCTTCCGCTGGGGGTGAAATACTTCTGATTAGTGATCTTTAACTGATTGCCGAAGCTTAAAGGCTGGAAAACCTGTACAAGACCTTTGCCAAATGATTTTGTACCAACAAGTACGCCGCGATCAAGATCCTGTATAGCTCCCGCAACAATTTCGCTGGCGGAAGCAGATCCTTCATCAATTAAGACAACAAGTGGTACATCGCTGCTGAGCATTGGATTTTCTGTGGCGAAATATTTCCGCTCTGAATCAAGCTTTCTTCCCTTGGTTGTAAGAAGCAGGTCGCCTTTATTTGTGAATTTATTCAGAATACCGATCGCCGCATCAAGCAAACCGCCGGGGTTACCTCTTAGATCAAGGATTATTCCCTTCACTTCACCTTTTGATTTTATCTCAGTAATAGCATCAACTATTTCGTTTTCAGCATAACGGCTAAAGCGGTCAAGCTTTATATATCCAATGCCATCTTCCAAAGTACCTTTATAACTTACATTTTTCAGCTGAATTTCCTGGCGGGTGAGAGTAAAATCAACTTCCTTTTCTCCTCTTAGTACCTTCATTTTCATTTGGGTGCCGGGTTCACCGCGGGTATATGTCCTTACATCACCAACTTTTTTACCCAGCATAGTAGTGCCGTCAATTTCAATAATCTTGTCTCCCCTTCTTAAACCTTCTTTTTGCGCAGAATAACCTTCAAGAATATCGGTTACAACTATCATGCTGTCCTTCATACCGACTGTAATGCCAACCCCGCCGTATTTGCCGGTAGTGATAAGATCTATCTCATCTTTGCGGGATTCATCAAGGAAGTTCGTGTACGGATCAAGTGTACCAAGCATTCCTTCAATGCCTGCCTTCATGAACTTATCACCGTCAATTTCATCGACGTAATCGAGCATGATTTCCTTATACAGCTTGCCGAACACATCCATATTGCGGTTTATCTGCGTGTATACATCATCATCACCTCCGCCCGGCAGGCTTGCGCCGGTGAAAGCAAAAAAGATAAGAAAAATTAGTGAGAGCTTATGGAAATTTTTTAAATTGATCATGTTAAACTATTAATTTGATATATTTAATTTTTTATTTATTCTTTGAGTGATGGTATGATGTATCTCGTCTATCGTAAGAGTACCGTTAATTACAACAAATCTTTTCTTATTATGGTTTGCTATGTCTTTAAATCCTTTATAAACCTTGGTATAAAAAGCCAGATTTTTGTTTTCCATGCGGTCCTTGGCATTGCCCCTCATATTTGCTCGGGCAAATGCTGCTTTGGGTCCGATATCAATAAGTATGGTCATATCAGGCTTTAAGCCGCCGGTTGCTATATCATTAACCTCTAAAACCTGCTTAAGTTCCATTTTGCCGCCATATGACTGGTATGCAGTTGATGAATCATAATACCTGTCACAGATCACAACATAACCTTTTTTTAAATGAGGTTTAATTACCTGGCTTACAAGCTGTGAGCGTGATGCCGAAAAGAGCATAAATTCAGTAAGCGGAGTCATTTCAATATGTTCCCGGTCAAGGATTATCTCACGTACTTTTTCTGATATGGTTGTTCCGCCGGGCTCCCTCAGTAATATCGATTTTATTTTCCTTCTCTTAAGGTATTCATGCAGCAGCCGTGCCTGTGTTGACTTCCCCGAAAAATCCAGTCCCTCAAATGTAATAAACATAAATATACTTCAGCCCAAAAAATTTTATAAAATCCTTTTAAATTAACTATTTAATTGGTTTAATTAAATTGACATTTTATGGTATCATAAATTTTTATATTTTGCCTGATAAAATTTAAAAACTGCAAGAAAATGAACAGACTGCAAAAAATAGAAGCGATTACAGATATTCCTGCTGAGTACAAGGATCAGCCGATTGGCAACCTGCTGGAATATCATAACTTAAACAAGCCGTTCACGGCATATACCAGCGCGCAGCTGCTTATTGGTATGTGTATGGATAACCGTAAACATCTGAATATTCCGGATAACTTCGCCTTCATCATCCGCGCCGGAGGCGCAAACCTGCGTTACAGTGAGTTCAAAGTATCCTTCGCAATATCCGTGGGAGGAGCCAAACAGATCGCCTTGATAGGACATAATCATTGTGGCATGGTGGATCTTGCCTCGAAGAAGGATATTTTCATAAAAGGTTTGATGGAACGCGCGGGATGGACAAGGGAACAGGCTGAAAAACAATTTGATGAATCAGCGCCTAAATTTGAGATTGGGAATGAAATTGATTTTATACTCAGCGAAACTATCCGCTTAAGGAAAGTTTATCCCAAAATAAAGATCGCCCCGATGATGTACCTTGTTGAAGATAACAGGCTTTATTTGATAAAGGAACAATGATATACTTTACATTGTATTTTTTAATTTGAATTTATAGATTTAAGAAAATCACATATCATATGGATACAAATATTTTAAAAGAAGTCCTGAAATTACCTGATGCTGAAAAATTGGAATTAATTGGAGATCTTTGGGATAGCCTATCTAATCCAAACGATATTCCTCTTACTGATGAACAAAAAGAGGAATTAGATAGAAGACTTGAGGCTCATTATAAGAACCCGGAAAGCGGATCTTCATGGGATGAAGTAAAAGCACGCATTCTGGGGTCTAAATGAATTACAGAATTAATGTAAAAGATTCAGCAGAACTTGATATGCTGGATGCTTACAATTGGTACGAAAATGAAAAAGATGGCCTCGGAAAAACGTTCTTGAAAGAAATTGAAACTAATTTACTGTTGTTAGAAACAAACCCAATGCTTTACCAAATTGTATATAAAAACGTAAGAAGAGCACTTTTGCACAAGTTTCCGTTTGGGATATACTATATAATTGAAAATGAAATTGTGAATATATTATCAGTAACTCATCTTAGCAGAGACCCCAAAAACTGGCGTGAAAGAATATCAATTAATTAATATCCCCATTTCTCAATTGAAACTCCCTCAATTTTAAGGTATTTTTACAAATTCCCAATTATTTTAAAGTGATTTAATGGCAGAAACCCAGACACCGCTTATGCGGCAATATTCCCAAATTAAGGCAAAGTACCCCGATACTATCCTGTTATTCCGCATGGGTGATTTCTTCGAGACGTTTGATACTGATGCCGCCATTGCATCAAAAGTACTGGGGATAACGCTTACCAAACGCTCAAACGGCGGCGCAAGCGATGTTGCGCTTGCGGGCTTCCCCCACCACGCCATTGATAATTACCTGCCAAAACTTGTTAAAGCAGGCTACAAAGTAGCCGTCTGCGAACAGCTTGAAGACCCAAAGCTTGCCAAAGGAATAGTAAAACGTGATGTTGTTGAAGTTGTTACCCCCGGCCTGACGTTTTCTGATAAGCTGCTTGACCACAAAACCAATAATTATATAGCCTGCCTGTTTACACGCGATGAAAAATGCGGCATGGCTTTTTGTGATATATCAACCGGTGAATTTCTTGCGTGTGAAATTGCATTCAAGAATGTCAAGGATCAGCTTGAACTGATCGGTCCTGCTGAAATAATTATTTCCAAATCACAAAAAGCGCTCTTTGCGAATGTGATTGATATGGAACATAATCCATTGGTACAGGCGCGTATGACTATAACCAAGCTTGATGAATGGATATTCAATTTTGACTATTGCAATGAATTATTGCTCGCGCAGTTTAAAACTAAATCGTTAAAAGGCTACGGACTTGATGAATACCCGCTTGGCGTAATTGCTGCCGGCGGAATAATGAGTTACATCAACGAAACTCAAAAAGGTAACTTAACCCATATTAACAAAATCGCGTATTACGATACCAGCGATTATATAATACTGGATGATTCCACAAAACGTAACCTTGAAATTATTTCATCAATGGCAGGCGGCTCCCGCGAAGGTACACTGATATCAATTTTGGACAGAACACAGACAGCAATGGGCGCAAGACTGCTTAAGAACTGGATATCGCGCCCGCTGAAGAAACTTTCCCAGATACACAAAAGGCAGCAGTGCGTTGTGGAATTCTATGAGAACAAACCTCTTTGGGGGAATCTTACCGCGCAATTTAAGAATATCGGCGATCTTGAAAGGCTCATTTCAAAGATCGCGACTGCAAGGGCAGTTGCCCGTGATCTGATCAACCTGAAATATTCTCTTAAAAATATTAGTGAGGTAAAACAGGAGCTTCTAAAGGCTGAGGCAAAAACGCTGAAGGATATAAATAATAATCTTAAGGAATTAAAAGAAGTTGTTGAGCTGATAGATAAGAGTATTAATGAGGAGAGTCCATTAACCACTGATACACGCATTACTATAAAGCCCGGTTATAATGCAGAGCTTGATGAATTGCGCAGCATACTTAACAGCGGCGAAGCGTGGATGGAAAATTACCAGCGCAGGGAGCGCGAACGCACAAAGATAAACTCGCTGAAGGTAAGTTATAACAAAGTATTTGGTTATTATATAGAAATATCAAAAGCCAATAAGGATAAAGCCGAAGGGCTTGAAGGCTATATACGCAAGCAGACGCTTGTTAACGCTGAGCGTTATATTACACAGGAATTAAAGGAATACGAAGAGAAGATATTAACCGCCAATGAAAAAATTTCCGCGCTTGAATCGAAGCTGTTTGCTGATGTAAGGCAGAGTGTTGTGGAATTTGCCGCTGATATTCAGCTGAACGCCGCAATGATAGGCGTAATTGATGTACTTCTTGGCTTCGCTGAAATCGCAAGACAATGTAAATACACCAAACCTGATATAAGCGATAATAATGATCTTAGAATAACTGAAGGCAGGCATCCAGTAATTGAGCAATTGCTTCCTGCGGGAGAGAAGTACGTACCCAACGATACAACACTTGACCCTGATGATTCGCAGGTAATAATTATTACCGGTCCTAACATGAGCGGTAAATCGAGTTACCTGCGGCAGGTTGGTTTAATTGTACTGCTTGCTCAGATTGGTTCATTTGTACCTGCAAAGAAGGCTACCATCGGAATTTGTGACCGAATATTTACCCGTGTTGGAGCTATGGATAATATTGCACGGGGTGAAAGTACTTTCCTTGTGGAAATGCAGGAATCAGCAAATATACTGAATAACTTAACGCCTAAGAGCCTTGTGCTGCTTGATGAGGTTGGCAGGGGTACAAGCACATATGATGGTATATCGATAGCATGGGCAATTACAGAGTATATCCACGAAAATCCGAATGCAAAAGCCAAAACACTTTTTGCAACGCATTACCATGAATTAAATGCGCTTGCGAGTCTGTACCCAAGGATAAAAAACTCTAGGGTAGAGGTTAAGGAAGTTGGCGAAAAAGTGATTTTCCTTCACAGGATAAATGAAGGTACCGCTGACCACAGCTTTGGAATTCACGTTGCCCAAATGGCGGGTCTGCCTGATATGGTAACAAAACGCGCAAAGGAAATTCTGGGTAACCTTGAAAAACGCGAAGAGCGCACAAGAAGGAAGGATGAATTCCAGATAAACCTGTTTGAATATAAGGATAATGAACTGAATGATATCCTGAATAAAATAGACCTTGAGAATATGACTCCATTGGACGCACTGAATAAACTTCAGGAGTTGAAGAAGATCTCAAAAGACCTTAATAAAAGCAAATGAACAACAGAGAATCAGAGACACTGAGTTTGGAATAAATCAATAAACTGATGTCAATTTATTGTCAACTTAGATAAGGCAATTAAAGAGAATTTTTAAGTAACTGAACAAAGGCAAGTGAACAACAGAGAATCAGAGACATTTGAAATTAACATATTTCTCAGTTTCTCTGAATCTCTGTTACTCTGTTGTTAAATAATTTTTTTATACATGTCACCACACGAAATATGGATGCAGTACGCGTACCGCGAAGCTGAAAAGGCTTATGAAAAGGGTGAAATCCCCATTGGCGCGGTAATTGTTTTTGATAACATGATAATAGGTAAGGGTCACAACCAGGTTGAAACACTTAAGGATCCTACAGCTCATGCTGAGATCATCGCACTCACATCAGCGGCTGAATACCTCACATCAAAGGTACTGCTGGGATGTACAATGTATGTAACACTTGAGCCATGCTCAATGTGCGCAGGCGCAATTGTGCTTGCGAAGCTGGATGCACTGTTCTTCGGGGCGTATGATAATAAATCAGGGGCATGCGGCAGCGTGCTGAATATAACAAATAATAAGGCGCTGAATCACAGGCTTAATGTTACCGGAGGCATAATGGATGATAAATGCGGTGAGCTGCTGAGAAGTTTTTTTGATGTGAAGAGATAGATCTGACTGATATTTTTGCGAAGCTATTCGTGCCACGAAATCGGCTATGCAGAAATTATTATATGAACCCTGATTACATATTTATTCAGAGATAACTCTAAATATATTCGTGGCACGAAAACAATTACAAATTAAGACAAATCTTTGCTAACTACATCAGGAAATTTAAATAAACAGATAGTAAGACTTGCATGGCCGGTGTTTTTGCAGAACCTTGGCAGGAGTCTTGCGGTGGCGATACTAGATTCATACTGGATAGGCAAGATATCCAGCGAGCATCTTGCCGCGCTGGCTGTGGGCACGTTCCTTTCATGGGGCGCTTTTGCGCTGGGCGAACTTGTGCCGATAGGCACAAATGCGCTGGTATCGCAATCAGTGGGAGCCAAGGATGAAGATTCCGCCCGGCATGTTGGCACGCTTAATCTTGTGAATTCCGTAATATGGGGATTGTTAATTGCGGCTATAATGATTCCCTTACTGCCTGTACTGTACGGTTTCACAAATCTTGATGCACCAAAGGCAATTCTAGCCAATGAATATCTTTTCCCGATACTTGTTTTACTTCCGGCAATTATATTGTTTGAATCAGGCAGTGCCATATTCAGGGGTCACGGTAATACACAAACACCATTTAGATTATTATTGGTTGTATTTGGATTAAAGATAGTACTCTCCCCCCTCCTTATATTCACATTTGATCTCGGTATTCGCGGCGCATCAATTGCCACAATGACATCATACGGAAGTGTTTTTTTGATAATGCTGGTTCTGTTAAAAAGAAAAGGTTTCATCAGTTCAGTACAAAAGAAATTTTCCAAGATAATAAAAGATGTTAATTACAACTGGAAGGTCACAAAGGAAACCATAAAGATAGGTTTGCCGCTATCGCTTGAGGGTCTCGCGTTTTCTTTCATTTACATATTCGTAAGCCGCTATGTGGCTGATTTCGGCACAACGGGTCTGGCAGCGCTCGGCATAGGCCACCGTTCGGAGGCCATCCCCTACCAGGTCGGCGAAGCATTCGCAATAACCGCCTCAATTGTTGTGGGTCAGAACATTGGCGCGGGAAATTATGACCGCGCAAACAAGGGCGCATGGCGCGTATTGTATCTTTCATGGATACCAATGGCAATCTATGGTGTTGTACTGTTCTTTTTTCCTGCGCAGATAGCTGGAATATTCACAACCGACCAGTCGGTAATTGAAACAGCAAAAATCTATAATATGATAGCGGCATTCAGCATATTTTTCGCTATGAGCGAGCAGATATTTTCCGGCGCATTTGCGGGAGCGGGCAACTCATTGCCGCCTTTGGCTATATACTTGCCTGTTACAGCTCTAAGGATACCGCTTGCGGCAATACTCGCTCCGGAGTACGGCATGAACGGGATATGGATCGCGATATTCGCAACTTCGATTACAAAAGGTGTACTAATAGCTTTTTGGTGGCGCTTGGGCAGATGGAAAAACCGTAAGTTTGCCCTTGGGAAAAAACCTGATGAACCGGTCGAATCGCCCATAGAGAAGTTTGATATACATTAGCCTGCTCGTCATTCCCGCGTAGGCGGGAATCTATTAATGTACCTTTATCAAAGAATTTAACATACCCAATTATCTTCTCGCTTACTGGATTTGCATATTTGCAATAAAGTAGTTATTTTTGCCTAACAAACGTTAGTAATTCCGGTAAATGTAGATTTTTACTAAAAAATGGATACTATTTCACGAAAAGAGCAAATAATAACCACTTCGGCAAAACTTTTCAGGCAAAAAGGTTTCGAAGCAGCCTCAATGAGAGATATAGCCGCTGAACTTGGTATTGAGGCGGCGAGTCTGTACAGCCACATAAAAAGTAAAGATGAGATACTCGAAACGATATGTTTCCGTATGGCTGATGAGCTTATTAAAGCCATTGATGAAGTAAACGACGTGTACTTTAACGCGGAAGAAAAACTTGCCACTGCAATTAAAAATCATGTTAAGATTGTTACCGATGATCTTGATTCATCAACGGTATTTCTTCGTGAGTGGCGCAGGCTTCCTGCAGGCAAGCTGGCGGAATTCGTTAAGCTCCGCAACAAATATGAAGACGGCTTTATGCAGATACTCATCAATGGTGAAAATGAAAATGTATTTGAGGCGCCGGATAAAAAATTCGCGGTGCTTACGATACTATCAGCAGTAAACTGGATAACCGAGTGGTACAGTCCGAAAGGTAATATGACACCTGATGAAATATCGGTGCATTTGTACAGATTTATTACAACAGGGCTGAGAGTCAAGGCAGCTGTATGAAAAATTCATCGGATGACTGCGGTTTATCCGTTGAATAATTTAATAAGAAACCAGAATCCATAAACTAATAACAGCGCGATGAGATCCTTCGCGCAGTTTACCCCGCACTTGATGCGGGGCTCAGGATGAAAACTATGTACGGAAACGCACAAATCGACACAAAAGATAAGGCAAAGAGCCTTACAGAGGGTGAAGACCCTGTAAAACTTGCTGAGTTTGAAGCAAGAATAACAGCGGGTGATAAAATTGAACCAAAAGACTGGATGCCAAAGGCATACCGTAAGCAGCTAATCAGAATGATAGAGCAGCATGCACACAGCGAAATTATCGGCGCATTGCCTGAAGGCACGTGGATAACCCGCGCGCCGGGCTTCAGAAGAAAGCTTGCGTTAATGGCAAAGGTTCAGGATGAAGTCGGGCATGCGCAATTATTATACAGTGCGGCGGAAACGCTGGGCAAAACCCGCGAAGATATGATAAATGACCTGATAAACGGGAAATCAAAATACTCAAATGTGTTTAATTACCCTGCTATGACTTGGGCAGATACTGCGATAATTGCATGGCTTATAGATGCTGGAGCGATTATCAACCAGGTAACAAACTCCAAGGGTTCCTACGGTCCATATTGCCGCGCCCTTGAAAGGATTTGCAGCGAGGAATCATTCCATTTAAAATACGGACATGATAATGTTGTATTCCTAGCTACCGGCACACCCCAGCAGCGCGAAATGGTTCAGGATGCGCTTAACAGGTGGTGGCAGCCGATCATGCACTTCCACGGCCCGCCGGATAAGGTAAGCGACCATACTGAGATACTTATGAGATGGAAAGTAAAAATGGCTTCAAACGATGATATGCGTCACCGTTTCCTTGAAGAATATGTTCCAAAGATATGGGATCTTGGTTTGACAATCCCAGACCACAAGTTGAAAAAGAATGAGAAAACCGGAGTATGGGAATACACAGAGCCTGACTGGGAAGAATTCAAAAGAGTTATAAACGGAGACGGACCCTGCAACAAAGAACGCCTTCAGGTAAGAAGGTGGGCTGAAGAAAAGGGCGCATGGGTGAGAAGAGCGCTTTTGAAAGCTGAATCTAAGTATACTGTGCCATTAGCTTAATTTCAGATTACATATTTCAAATTACAGATTGCAAATTTAAAAAATAACTTATAATATTAAATGGCAAAAATACAAAGATTTGAAGATTTAGAAGTTTATAAAAATGCATTGGATATATCAATTTATGTTTATGAGTTAACTTCACAAGGAAAATTATCAAAAGATTACGGATTAAAGGATCAAATAACGAGAGCAGCTGTTTCAATATCAAATAATATTGCCGAAGGATTTGAATATGACAATAAGAAAGATTTCATAAAGTTTTTAAGGTATTCCAAGGGATCCACAGGCGAAGTAAGAAATATGTTAAATTTGCTGGTAAGGATAGAGTTTATTGAAAAAGACAGATATTCCTTTTTATATGAAAAAGTATCTTCACTTTCAAAACAATTATTCGGTTTTATCCAATATTTAAAAAATTACAATAATAAATAATCTGAAATCTGTAATCTGCAATTTGCAATATGAAAAAATCAATTGATCCAAGAATAAACCGACTCGACCTGCCCGCAAATGACGACGGGAAAAATGTACTTGATGAACTTGAACAGTGGGAGACCTACGAAGTATTCCACCAGAAAAAGCGCGGCGACCAGCACGTGCACGTTGGTATAGTTCACGCAGCTTCGGCTGAAATGGCATTACTGCTTGCAAAAGAACAGTACGCCCGCAGGAGGCAGACAACAAACCTGTGGGTTGTAAAAACACGTGATGTGACCGCTACTTCATATGATGACTCAGACATTTTTGAAACTACCCCTGAGAAAACCTACCGCGAAGCAAGTGATTATTACTGCATGGATAGGATCAGGAAATACCAGCAGGAGCACGGTATTCATGACCGCAAAGAAGACAGAAGAAAGAAAAAGGAGTCAGTTTAAGCCATGAATTATAACGAAACACAGCTAAAGGCAGTAAAGGAACTTTTGTATAAAATTGCTGATGATCAGCTTATCATAGGTCACAGGAACAGCGAATGGACAGGATTGGGTCCGCTGGTTGAAGAAGATATCGCGTTTTCATCGATTGCGCAGGATAAGATCGGACAGGCGCAGCATATATATGAGATACTTCATTCACTCGGCGAAGCGGATGCCGACACGATCGCATTCACTCGCAATGCAGCGGATTTTAAGAGCTGCCATTTGGCTGAGTACCCCATTGGTGAATATGATTTCAGTCTGATGCGTAATTTTCTTTTCAACCACGCGGAGCAGATAAGATTTGAAATGCTGGTAAACTGCGGACTTGAGCCGCTTGCCAAGCTGGCTAAAAAATACCGCGGTGAAATAAAGTATCACACAATGCATGCCAATACATGGGTTAAGCAGCTGGGCAGGGCAAATGAAGAAAGCTACGCCAGAATGCAGACAGCCCTGAATGAAACATTCAACCTTGCGCTTGGGATATTTGAAGAAAGTGAATTTGCTGATACATTAAAAGATCTTAATATTTTCCCCGGTGAAAAAGAATTGCAGTATAAATGGATAGAAGTGATCACTCCCCTGCTTGAGCAGTCAACGCTTGTATTACCGGAGCCATCGGCATGGCAGCCGGTTTACGGCGGAAGAAAAGGGTATCACACTGAGTATCTTGAGCCGATGCTTGAGGAAATGGGTGAGGTTTTCAGGCTTGATCCGAAGGCGGAATGGTAATAGCCTTCCTCCACTGCGTGGATTAAGGCAAGCGTGAAATGTCATCCCGCTATGCAGAAGCGCGGGACCGGCAAACAGCGCCGGAAAGGCAAAAAACAATAAAAGCAGTAAGTAAATGAGATTCAGCACATTGATCAATATTACCAAAGAATATGTACTCGAAGCGCTTCAGGATGTAAAAGATCCTGAGATTCCGACCATTAGCGTTGTTGATCTTGGTATAATTACCGGTGTTGAAGTAGATGATGATAATTTTGTAAAGGTTACAATGACTCCTACATTTTCAGGCTGTCCGGCGCTCAAGATAATGGAAAATATGGTTAAGGAACGAATTGAACTTATGAACATAAGCGGTGTTGAGGTTACAACGAATTTTGATACACCGTGGTGCACCAATATGATATCGCCAAAGGGAATTGAAGGATTAAAAAAACACGGACTCGCCCCGCCGGAAAAACATAACGGACTGGTACAGATAGAAATACTTCAAAAAGTAAAGTGTCCACATTGCGGCAGCAGAAATACAACGCTTAAAACACCCTTCGGACCCACCCTGTGCCGCTCAATGCATTACTGCAATGAATGCCTAAACGCATTTGAGCAATTCAAACCGGTAGATTAAATATTTCATGAAGTTCATTGAGAAAGCAAAAAAAGCGTACAATTAAATGAGCGCTTTTTTGTGATACAAATTACATTTTATATACCTAGTTGTTGGTGTCATGCACTGCTGTACGATGTGCTCCCTGATGGAGAAATTGTAAGCGGCATATAATAAATTATGATGCCGGAAAATTCATTGTTACACGTTAGATTAACCGTTATAAATAATCCAAAAAGGATTACTCTATCTTGTCATCATTCTTTTCTATGATGCCCATCATTTTTTTTGGAAAATGTTTGTATTATATTTGACCAACTAATCAATTCACAAATGGGCTTCCTTAGTTATATATTACAGCTTCATTATTGCGGAAACCCTTTTGTTAGAAACTTAATGCACGTTGGTTAAATAGCAGCTCTTCAAAATTATACAAAAGGTTTAAAAAACAATTTTATGAACTTTTGTAAAATGCAAAAAGTATTTTTATTCGGTATTGCAATATGTTGTTTTCATAATTTTTCCCTAACACAGCAAATTGTGACTGGAAATTTTATGGAAAGACCGTTTACTGTCCACTTTATTAATGAAAATACAGGTTTCACAGCGGGAGCTGATAAAAATATACAAGGTGAAATCAGAAAAACCACTAATGGAGGTTTAAACTGGTTAATGCTGCAAAATGATCCGTCTTTTATCTACTCTCATTTTTGGATTTTTGACCAAAATGATATATTTGTTACTGGCGGGGGGTCTTTGTTTAGAACGTCGGATGGGGGACATACCTGGAATAATATTTATAATACATTCACGGGAATATCAGGAATTTGTTTCATTAATAATATAGGATATATGAGCGGGGCTGGTTTCTTTAATCCTGCATTTCTTAAAACCACAAATAGAGGTGTTAACTGGATTAATATACCGCTAGATACAAATTTAGATTTAGGGGACGTTGACTTTATAAATGGAAATACAGGCTATGCAGTTGGGAACAGAATAGTTTTAAAAACTACAAATGGCGGAGAAACCATTACTCAATCAATTTTCAGTTATTATAATTTATTCAGTGTTGATGCAATAGATTCTAATATAGCTTATGCAGCGGGATATATAACTAATTCTAATAATTGTTTAATCCTTAAAACCGAGAATTCCGGTAAAACCTGGTTTGAAAACTATATCAATTCAAATACAAATTTGAATGTTATTGAATTTATTAATCCTGTTTTAGGTTTTGCTGCAGGAGGTAGTGGTATTATACTAAAAACAGCAGATGGAGGTCTTACCTGGAAAGAGCAGGTTTTTGTGGATACCTCTGAATTTTATGATATATTTTTTTTAAACGAAAACACGGGTTGGGTTGTTGGGCAAATTTATCCGGGCGGTTTGCTGTATAAAACGACAAACGCAGGAGAAAACTGGTTGCTTCAAAATACAATAACTGAAAAACCAACCGAATTTTCAATATTGCAAAATTATCCAAATCCGTTTAATCCTACAACAAAAATTAAATTTAAACTTGGTAATCCTTCTAAAGTTGATATAAAGGTATACGATATACAAGGTAAAGAAATTAAAACGCTAGTAAAGGGCACTTTTGAAACTGGAGTATATGAAGTTGAGTTTGATGGAAGTAACTTATCAAACGGTGTATATTTATATAAAATTGATGCAACAACATTAAATACGGTAGTAATTAAAAGATATTCAGAAAGCAAAAAAATGATTCTGATAAAATAAAGGAGGATAGATATGCCACCACAGAATAATTTTTCTTATGCTTGAAGGTGAATATCCAAGAATTAAATTATATATTGGAACCAGGAAATAAATTTTAAATAAAAAAAGTCAGGTTGTAACCTGACTTTTCAAAAATTTTGATTATTATGATAACCTTACTTACCCGGTATTTGTGATTTAATATACTCCGCAGGAACAAGATAAATCTTGCCCACTTCTCCGTCATAAGCCTTAGTTATCATTCCAAGGAAATCACCTGCCTCGTTAAATACCGCGCCGCCATCAAGCGATATAGGTTTGTTGGGTTTAATCTCAATTACACTCGTGTTGTTTGTCCATTTTTTAGTTGCGGACATCATTCCATCCATTGAATACACTACTGAAGAGAGCGTGTTAGGATAGTAGAACAACTTAACTTTATCGCCATACTTCGCCGAGGATAATAAAGCATATTTAATTGATTTAAATTTATCAGGCGCACCGTATCTTAAGAACACAAGGTCCTGCTTCTGGTCAAGATCTTTTTCGTTCATATCATCAATACCCGCAAGTGAATCAGAAGGCAATATGACACTGAAGAAACCTGCCCCTTCTATCAGGTTCATAAGTTCAAAATTGGTAACCAACAGTCCTTCTTTTAATACAACTCCGGTTCCTATTTTGACGGGTTCTTTATTCCTGTTATAAACCTGCACTCTTATTAAAGGATTTTCTTTCTGGCTTACCTTGCCAATTGACCGGTCAATTTTTTCAGCGTACGTTAATTCTAAAGTCGGGTCTTTCACCAGCGAAGCGGTATCGGTCTGCTGGTTGAACATGATATTTTCCATAGTCATTTCCCAGGTCAGTATCCTGCCGGAAGAAGTCATTGCATTGGATTCCTTTACATCAAACGGGAATTCAATGGTATAAGTAACTCTTTTTGCGGGATAGGTCGGGCTGAATACGCTGTTCATCAGTTCATCATCAAAGCTGCGATCAGCTTTGCGTGTTGTGTGTTTAAAGAACAGGTCTCCTTCATCATACTGGAATTTTAATGTACTGAACTGCACCGGAAGCTGGTTAGACCAGCTGAAAGTACATTCCTTAATTACCTTAAGCAGTACTATCGGCTCATCAAAATGGTACTGCATAAAAATTTCCTTAGAACCATCTGCGTTATCGGTAACTTTCACTTCTTTTACAGATGTTCCCCCAACCCTGCCCATATCCATTTTGATGCGGTCTTCTATCATGCTGTTATTTTTAACGCTATCAGCGCGTTTTTTCCATTTACCCGTGGCATCGCTGGTTGCAAGTATATCCATCCGTTCAAAAAATTCCTTATCAAGCGTTACGTAAAGATTCTCGTCACCTGAACCATCAGGATACATTTTGATATCTCTTTTCACATCAAAACATCCCGAAGAAATGAACAGAATAACCGGCAAAAACGAAAGTAAAATAAATTTTGTAAATTTTACCTTTTTCATGACTTATCTGATAATTTTTTTTGATTAAAAAATTTTATAATTCTTAACAACAGATCCTGCTCTAATGCAAAAACAACTTATAACCTGTCACTTGCAATTTGTAACTAGTAACCTGTCACCTGTTGAAATCAGTTTAAAAAACTGATTGAAATCCCGATTGCGGGAAAACTTGCAGCCTATTATTTAAACAGTAACTTTATTTACCTGTTTCTGTACTAAAAATAAAACTAACATAAGTAAATTTAAAGGCAAAATGCAGATTATAAGGAAAGCTTCCATATTTCCAAGAAGGGCAGTAATTACGCACAGTGTTATGTGAGTTGTTGAGCCAACATAACTCCACAGCCTGAGAAGCAGGCGGTTCTTAGCGTAATAAACTTTTGGATTCGGCTTCTGTTCATTGTGATTTTCTTCGTGGTCTTTCTGTATTTTAAGCTGAAGAGCCGAATATTTCAGATACACAGATATTAAAAACCGCTGGAAAGGATGTGAACCGTTTTCTTTAAGTCGCTGGCTTTCTTCTTCATATTCCCTGATCTCCTCTATGATATTCTGCGCCCTTCCGTAAACAACTTCAAGAAATTTGTTCCTGTAGAAATCAAAATAGAACGCCTGTACAGCCGATGAAATTCCTCCAAGTATTGCCGTTACCCATATATACACAACGGGATCCCACTGCAAAAAAGAATTTCCCCAAAGATTAACCTCATGCCAATGATACTGTTTTGCCAGCCCGATACCAATACCAATGAATACAAATATACTTACTATGTAATCCACAAATCCGTCAACTATCCTGCCGACCTTTGTGCCGTTCTTTTTCAGACGGGCAATCTGCCCGTCGGCGCAATCAAGCACATTGCTGGTGAAATATAAGACCGCACCAATGACCAGAAATGTATAGCTGCCAAATCCAAACATTATTCCCGCAGTTGAGCCGATTGAAAGCGCAGCTAAAGAAACCATATCTGGGGTTATATTCAATGAGTAAGTTGCCTTAACAAAAAGGAAGGCAAGCGGACGGTAAACAATGAGGTCGAATATTTCTTCGACCTCAATAGCTTTCAGAGATGACTTGTATTGGCTGTATAGACTCAATATTTATTTTTCAGTTCGTAAATAGCGGCCCGTGCCATAAGTTATTTCCAGTTTATCTCTCTGCAGTATTTAACAATTGTATCCATAAGCAGTTTATTCTCTTCTTTTGTTCCAAGAGAAATTCTCGCTTCAGTTCTGAACGCATCCTCATCAAGGAACTTTATCCGCAGGTTACGGTCATCAAGGTATTTTTTCAATCCCATGCGTATATCCACGGGAATATCAACCAGCATAAAGTTGGCATAGGATTTGAAAGGAACAAATCCTTTCAAATTCAGGAATGTTCTGTACATCATTTCTTTGTCTTTTTCATACTGCTTGCCAATTTTAAGATACCACTTAATATTATCAAGTGCAATTTCACCGAGTTTTTCTGATACACGGTTGTAGCCAAGATACCTGGTTGTGAAGTTAATAAGTACATCCAGATTTTTGCCGGCAAACGCGAAGCCTATGCGGAAACCTGCAAGTGCGAAGAACTTTGAAAAAGTTCTGCAGATAATCAGGTTTGGATATTCATCAATGTATGGCTTAACGTATTCATTTTCAGTTGAGCCAAATCCCCAGTATGCTTCATCTATCATAGTGATAGTATCCTTGGTAGCATCAAGGAATTTTTTCAGGTCTTTGGAATCTATACGGTTGCCAGTTGGATTGTTTGGCGAGGCAATAACAACAACTTTTGGTTTGGTATCATTGTATATCTGTATCATTGTATCAACATCATACAGGTAATACGGAATACCATCCATTGTACCTTTTTTCATCGGGTACTCAACATTTGTTCCGCCGCGCTCGGAGGCGACTTTTTTGTAGTACCACCATGCTTCACGGGGAATAAGTATCTTATCACCCGGATTAACATAACAGTGAATGATCTGTTTCAGAAGATCTTCTGAGCCGTAACTTAAGAGTACATGTTTTTCATCGAAGCCAAAATCATCAGCAATCCTTTTTGAGAGCCTTGATTTTATGCCCTGCATAAAATCGCGGGAATACCATGAAAGCAGCTGCATATCCACATTCTTAAGGAATTTGTACACTTCCGGAACAGGTCCGGTCTGAGATTCATTTCTATCTAAAAACAAAGGTTCTTTTGGATATTTGCTGCCTTTATCTGCTTTTGTCTTTTTAACTGACTTTTTGGTACCGGATGATTTTTTTGCTTTTTTCTTTTCTTTTGCCATAAAAATTAGTTATTAGTTAGTGCCTCAACCCCGGGAAGGACTTTTCCTTCAAGGAACTCAAGGCTTGCGCCGCCGCCCGTTGAGACGTGGCTTACATCTTTATCGAGTCCTGCTTTAGCTATAGCTGCAGCAGAATCCCCGCCACCTATAACAGTTACAGCGCCCTTTTTGGTTGCTTCAGCAAGCGCCTTCGCAACCTCAAAGGTACCCTTCGCAAAGTTATCCATTTCAAACACGCCCATTGGGCCGTTCCACACAATTGTTTTAGCTTTCAGGATCTCATCTTTGAACAATGAAATTGTTTTTGAGCCGATATCCATTCCGATTTTATCAGCGGGAATTTTATCAGCATCAACGGTTGAGTAAGCCGAATCGTTTTCAAACTTATCTGCAGCAACAATATCAACCGGAAGCATTAATTTATTTCCGGCTTCGGCAATAAGCTCTTTTGCAAGCTCAACTCTGTCTTCTTCAAGCAGTGATTTGCCAATCCCGTATCCCATTGCTTTGTAGAATGTAAATATCATTCCGCCGCCAACAAGTATTTTATCAGCTTTGCCGAGCAGGTTCTTTATTACATCAATTTTACCTGAAATTTTGCTGCCGCCAAGTATCGCAACATAGGGATGCTCAGGGTGTGAAACAGCTTTTGAAAGATACTCAAGCTCCTTCTGCATCAGGTATCCGGCTGCGCATTTAGTGATGTACTTCGTCACACCTTCTGTTGAAGCATGCGCGCGGTGAGCGGTGCCGAAAGCATCGTTAATATAGATATCACCGTATGATGCGAGTTTTTTGGCAAACTCTGGGTTATTTTTTTCTTCTTCGTTATAGAACCGCAGATTCTCAAGAAGCAGGATATCACCGTCCTGCAGGTCATTTACAATTGCTTCAGTGCTTTCGCCAATGCAGTCATCCGCAAAAAGAACGGGTCTATCCAGTAATTCCGAAAGATGCATTGCAATGGGTCTGAGTGAGTACTTGAGATTCTTTTCGCCTTTGGGTCTGCCCATGTGGCTCATTAAAATGAGCTTTCCGCCTTCGGATATCACTTTTGTAATTGTCGGCAATGATTCAACAATTCTTTTATCATCGGTAATTCTGCCTTCGGTTTCCTTTGACATCGGGACGTTGAAATCGACACGAACCAAAACCCGTTTGGATCTTAATTCTCCGTTTTTCGAAAGGTCTTCTATTGTTAGTTTGTTCATATATTCACTTTTAGAAACCGTTGAAACGGTTTCAATTATCATTTATATTCTTAGCCCACGGCTTAAGCCGTGGGCCATAAAATTATATTTTTCACTAAACCACTTCAGTGGTTTTTATTGCAATGAAAAGATCAGTATCCTGCTTTAACAACTTTTTGAAGAAGATCAACTATCCTGCAGGAGTAACCCCATTCATTATCATACCATGAAATTACTTTAAAGAAACGTTTTTCACCTTTCAGGTTATTGCCGACTGTTGCGAGTGAATCATAAATAGAAGCCCTTTCATCATGAATAAAATCACTTGATACAAGCTCTTCATTGCAGTAGCCAAGTATTCCTTTTAAATATGTCTCAGAAGCCTTTTTCATCAACGCGTCAATTTCTTCAATTGAGGTTTCTTTTTCAGTTCTGAAAGTGAGATCAACTGCAGATACATCTGCCGTAGGCACTCTGAATGACATACCGGTTAATTTGCCTTTTGTTACAGGAAGCACTTCACCAACGGCTTTAGCAGCGCCTGTGGATGACGGAATAATATTGATAGCTGCAGCTCTTCCGCCGCGCCAGTCTTTTTTACTTGGTCCGTCAACTGTTTTTTGGGTGGCTGTGTAAGCGTGAATTGTTGTCATCAATCCTGTTTCAATGCCTATTCCCTCCTTAAGCAGTACATATACTACCGGGGCAAGACAGTTTGTGGTACATGAAGCGTTTGAAATAATATTGTGTTCTTTGGGGTCATATTCATTATCATTAACACCCATCACAAGGGTTTTAACGCCGCCTTTACCCGGAGCTGAGATGATAACTTTTTTGGCTCCGGCTTCTATATGTCCTTTAGCCTTTTCCATATCAGTAAACAAACCGGTGCATTCCAAGATAATATCAGCTCCCAGTTCTTTCCACGGCAATTCAGCCGGTGATTTAGTTGCGGCGATACATTTGATCTTTTCACCGTTAACAACAAGCACATCATCGCCCTCAGTTGTCACCGTGCCATTAAAGCGGCCGTGTACTGAATCATATTTCATCTGGTAAGCAAAATATTTAGCATCGGTACTTACATCAACAACAGCAACCACATCAATTTCTTTACCTAATACACCGCGTTCTGCCATAGCGCTTAATACCTGGCGGCCTATTCTTCCGAATCCGTTTATTGCAACTTTTGCAGCCATTGTAAGTTAAACTCCTGTTCTACTTTTAAGTTCTTTGATTACTGAAGAAATTCAGTAAGTAAAACGTAAAAATACCGAAAAATGCAGATTTATTCAATGTAAAATAAAAAAGCCCGCCCGGTAAAGAGGGGCAGGCACAAAAAATTATGCAGGATTGCTGAATTATTCCATGGCAGTGTATGTACCATCTGCATTCAGGATCAGGGTATGCAGCTTGCAGGCATCCATGCCGGAAAAAGTAATAGAATTGCCTGCCAAATCGGTTATTTTCATATCAAACATGCAAGTTGCGCCGTAATCTGCAGGAATATCAACCCTGACAGATGTACTGTTTTCAAACAGGTCGTTTGGCAGAATGTCATTTCCCCAGTTACCTGTTTCCGCGGGAGTAACGTAGATGTTATTCAGCGTAACACCGGTGTTATTGGTTACAAAGAAATAAAGCGCCTGAGACTGGGTGCTGCTTTCGGCAAAAAGGAAAAAAACTGCCAACATTGAAGCTGCTACAAGAATTCTTTTCATTTGGTTTTATTTATTGGTTATTAAAATGTTACTGCAAAGATAGTTAATAAAATATATAATACCTACTTGCTTCAGAAAGTATTATGTTCTATAGAACTTACAATTACTCTCAGATATCACAGGCTGCCTAGAATATGATATAGAACATTGATATTAACTCTGCAGATAAGTATATTTGTGAATGTTTTTAACCGAAATGAGGGTATTTTGAGGTGTTTTTGATCAAAATGCCCGTAATTTCAATCAAATCAGAGTAAAAATCACTCAAAATCGATAACAATAAAATAAGGAGAATTTGGGCATTTTATGGGTTCAACATCAGATCTGCGCAACGGCTTAGTAATAAAGTACAATGGAGAGCTTCACATCGTCATCAAATGGGAACACAGAACACCCGGAAACCTGAGAGCATTTTACCAGGTGAAGATGAAGAATCTGAAAAATGGAAAGACAATTGAAAACCGCTTCCGTTCAGGGGAAGAAATTGAAGTTGTTAGAATGGAAACACGCGAATACCAATACCTTTACCACGATGGTTCAGGCTATGTATTTATGGATAACAACAATTATGACCAGGTATCTATCGCTGATGATATAGTTGGCGACCAGGCACAGTACCTGAAGGAAAGCGAAAATTGCCAGATTATGTTTGACGGTGAAAAACCGGTTACAGTAGAAATTCCCCCTCACGTAGAACTAAAAGTAATAGAAGCACCGCCCGGCAACAAAGGCGATACCGCAACAGGCGGTACGAAACCCGTAGTAGTTGAAACGGGGGCAACAGTGAATGTACCAATGTTCATTAATGAAGGTGATGTAATTAAAGTTGATACAAGGAATGCCGCTTATCTTGAGAGAGTGAAGAAGTAATAAAAACATCCCGCTAAGTAAAAAAGCGGGACTGCAGGAAACGCAGAAAGTGAAAAAGCTGAAAGCAAAAATAGAGTCAAAAGCAAATAAGGAAACAAAAAACATTAGAAACATAAATTCAGATTTTTTAAAGAATATAAGCAGTAAAAATTGAAGACAAAAATGTCTAACACCCACAATCTATTAACAATGTGAGGATAAAATTAAAGCAAATGAAAACTGATCTAAACTACATCAAAAAGCTTTTAAAGATCCTGGAATCAGGCGAGATCAATGAGATCGAGATCGAAGAAGAAGGCACCAGGGTTAGAGTTGTAAAATCAAAACCGCAGGAAGCCGTGCAGGCACCGCAGATGATAACCTATGCTGCACCACCGATGCAGCAGGCACCACAGGCAGCAGCTCCCGTAGCGGCTTCGCCAACTGCACCGGCAGTTAAGACCGATGAGAAGAAAGAAAACATTTCTGCCGGCGGAAAGGACTTAATTGAAGTTCGTTCACCAATAGTGGGGACGTTCTACCGCGCCCCTTCTCCAAATGCAGATCCATACGTAGCAGTGGGCCAGCAGGTTTCAAAAGGGAATATACTGTGTATCATTGAGGCTATGAAACTGATGAATGAGATTGAATGCGAATACGAAGGCAAAATAACAAAGATACTTGTTGAAAATGCACAGCCGGTTGAATACAACCAGGTACTTTTCCTTGTAGAGCCCAACTAAAGAGGCTTCATACACTGCAATGGAGCCGAAATTTTTCCGGCTCTTTAAAAATATTATAAAGACTACCTAAAAAATTGTTAAATAAAATATTAATTGCCAACAGGGGCGAAATAGCCCTGAGAATAATACGGACCTGCAGGGATATGGGCATCAAAACAGTTGCCGTATATTCCGAAGCAGATAAAGAATCTCTGCATGTAAGGTTTGCTGACGAGGCGGTATGTATAGGCCCCCCGCCATCAAGAGAGAGTTACTTAAGTATTCCCAGAATAATTGCCGCGGCGGAAATTACCAATGCGGATGCAATACACCCTGGATACGGATTCCTTGCCGAAAATGCTGAATTTTCGGAAATTTGCAGGGAATCAGAGATCAAGTTTATCGGACCATCCGCTGATATGATAAAATCAATGGGTGATAAGGCCTACGCAAAAGACACAATGAGAAAATCTGGTGTACCCGTTGTTCCCGGCAGCGATGGAGTGATCTCAAGCGTTGAAGACGCAAAGAAGATAGCCGCAGAGTTTGGTTACCCCGTACTTATAAAAGCTTCTGCCGGAGGCGGGGGCAAAGGTATGAGGATAGTTAACCAGGATAGCGAAATGGAGACTGCTTTCAATATGGCAACCAATGAAGCTCTTAACGCATTTGGAAACGGTGAAGTATATGTTGAAAAGTTTGTTGAAAATCCCAGGCACATTGAAATACAGGTGCTTGGCGACCAGTTCGGGAATGTAGTACATCTTGGTGAACGTGATTGTTCTGTTCAGCGCAGGCACCAAAAGCTTATAGAAGAAACCCCTTCGCCGTTTATTACGGATGAAATTCGCGAGGCAATGGGCGCAGCAGCCGTAAAGGGCGCCAAATCTGTTAATTACGAAGGAGCGGGCACTGTTGAGTTCATAGTTGATAAGAACAAAAATTTCTATTTCATGGAAATGAATACCCGTATACAGGTTGAGCATCCGGTAACCGAACAGGTTACAGGTGTAGATCTTATCCGCGAACAAATAGCTGTCGCCTCGGGGTTAAAGCTGAAAGTGAAGGATGTAAAACGTACCGGACACTCAATTGAATGCAGAATAAATGCTGAAAATCCTGATAAAAATTTTGCTCCCTCACCCGGTAAAATAACCTCTTTCCATATGCCGGGCGGTATCGGAGTCCGTGTGGATACTCATGCTTATGCGAATTACTATATACCGCCGTTCTACGATAGTATGATAGCAAAGCTGATAGTAACAGCTGATGACAGGGAAGAAGCGATCAAAAGAATGTACAGAGCACTGGATGAATTTATAATTGAAGGCGTGTATACTACAATACCTTTCCACAAAAAGGTTATGCGTCATGAGAAATTCATTGACGGTGATTTTGATACCAGCTTTATTGAAAAATACGGATTGGCATAGGGATTACAGATTTAATATTACAAATTACAAATTACAAATTAAAACGGGCTTTTTTAAAGCCCGTTTTTGTTTCCACTAATATGGTGAAAATAATTAATTATTTTTTCGAAGCCGGCTTTCTTTTTGCCACTGGTTTCTTAGCCGCCGGATTTTTAGGTGCAGGTTTTTTCTTCGCTGCTGATTTCTTTACTGCAGGCTTTTTTACCGCTTTCGGTTTGGCTGCGTTTGTCATAACTTTTCCCTTAGGTGCCTCGTCCGTTATTTCAGTGATCTCGGCGTCTCCCCACAGTTTTTCAAGGGAATAAAAACTGCGTGTATCCTTAAGAAATATATGTACTACAACATCAACAAAATCAAGAAGCACCCAAGATCTCATATTTGTGCCTTCTTTGTGCCAAACGGTTTCACCGTCCTTTTTTGCGCCTTCCAGTACAGCATCTGCCACAGCTTTAACCTGCGGTTCTGAATGCGCCGTACATATCACAAAAAAATCCGCAATTGTGGTAATTTTCCTAAGATCAAGTATTCTGATATCATCAGCCTTTTTGGTCAAGGCAAGCTCTGCGAGTTTAAAAGCAAGTGTTTTGGAATCCAAATTGTATAAACTTTCTATATATTTTTTTTAAAATTTGATGGAGCATTGACACAGTCAATGCACTCCAAGAAAGAAATTATGGTTTTGTTTGAGTCTCAGTTTGGTGCTTAAACGGCATGAGTTCTTCGTAATCTTTCCCTATAACAACAGTCGCATCAAGGAAATAGTTTTTATTCATCTGCTGAATTACAAATTTATCAGACACACCCAAAGACTGGGCGACGCGTTTGGCGTTTTTCATATTACCGGCGCGGTCTATAACCATAGTTGTTTTAATATCCTGGGTAGTGAAGTTGCCCATTTCAACCACATCAAATCCTTTTGTGCGCAGGTATTCTGTGAATTTATCGGCTATGCCTGATACTCCGCAGCCGTTTTGCACATCTATTTGCAGTGTGCCGCCGGATGGCTGCTTGGTTAGATAGGTAGTTGAATCAACTACCTGCGTTTTCACATCTGTTTGGGGAGTTGTAAGGCGCTTAAAAAGATTATAGAAAAGGTAAATTGTTACAACTGCCAGCAGAACAATTAAAATGTTAATGGAATAATTTTTGAACTTACTTACAAATTCACCTGAATTTGCCTGTGGCATTAATAACCGTATTAATTAAATGAATGTTGTAACCGGCTCCGGCTTTTACCTGCCAAGCCAGTATGGATTGTAATAACTGTTGTAATAATTATCGTAACCGTAATAACTGCCTTTGGTGTTAAAATAATTTATGCTTATGTGCATATCCTTTGCTGGGCTGTAATCAAGCGATACTCTGCTTAGATTAATTCCGTTCAAAGAATTCTGGAAATCTTTATTTATAGCAGGATTGTTTGAGCCTATTGACGCATATGGTGAATACTGCATAGTTACATCAGCGCTCAGATTCAGGTTCTTTAACACTTTATAATTCATAGTTGCAGTATAAGATGCAAGACTTACTGAAGTATTTCCGCCTGTCATAACATTCATACTGAATGAATGAGATATAGAGAAATTCTTGGGATTTATGAAACCAAGCAGAAGTCCGTTACCTGATTTAAGCTTAGTTTTGGTCTTATTTGGGATCTCTTTAAACTGCGAAAATGAAATACCTGTAACGAGGGCTAAAATAACTGCTATTAATGCTATTTTTTTCATTTTTTGCTATTTTATTAAATACAGAATAATAATTAATGGTTATTAAATCAATTGATTAATACTACTACAAATGTAAAGAAATGTAAAGAAAACCGGGGCAATTCAAACGATAAAACCTGTAATTTTAGCACCTGCAATTTCTGTGAAAATGCAGTATTTACATAATAAAAGAAGGAACTTTAGAATAAAGTTCCCTCCCTTTAGACCGGGGCGGCCATTCCCGCCGCCGGTTTTTTGTCCTCGCTGCTTCCTCTTCCTTTGTACTACGGGGGTAATATAAAGAAGCTCTGTTTCAATTAACTTATTTCTTAAGCTTAACGAAAAGAAGCCGGCGGTTCAATTATTTTACAAGAATCATCTTTTTGGTATCGGTAAAACTACCTGAAGATAAAGTATAGAAGTATATACCGCTCGAAAGCCCCGACGCATCAAAATCAGCGGTATAATTTCCGGCATTCATATTCTTATCCAGAAGAACAGCAGCTACCCTTCCGGTAATATCAAATACTGTCAGTTTAACATTTCCGCTTGCGGGAATTGAAAACTTGATATTGGTAACCGGATTGAACGGATTAGGATAATTCTGGCTTAAAGAATACAGTTCAGGTACCTCTGTATTGTTCTGATTAATACCTGTAATCAAACCTTCCTGATTTGCATATATATTGGTTGGCCCAAAACCGGCATATGAAAATGCGCATAAACTGGTAGTGGGTGCAGGTGAATAAACCATACAAGTTGGCGATACGGATGTTGATGCAGTATTACTGTTCCTTTTGTATACAGTAGCTCCAAGACTTCCAATCCTTCCGCCAACTCTTAAGTTAATTGAGTCTCCATCACTGGATACCCAGATTCCATTGAAAGGCTCGTTACCATTTGGATTTGACGAACACCAGGTAAATGCTTTGTTATTGCCGTTACTTGTACCGCCAAGTGTAAAGTCAACGCTCCATGCGCCTCCGCCGTTTACTGTGGGGCAATAGTATGAAACACCGTTCTTGGTTACTGTAAACATAGCAGAGTCACATGACCTGTTCTGTTTAACAGTAAGTGACGGTTTTTCATATTTTACACCTGAACCGCCTGAAGTAACAAAGTATGTATTATTTGATGCCACAGGTGTCCATGGTGTCCTGATTATCCTGATCTCATAATTTGTAGCGCTGAAACGTCTTTCTACGGCAATCCACACTGAATCACTTGATGAGCCTGAACCGGGTCTTAATTCAGCACTTGGATAGAAATCATTCCATCCTGAAGAAAATGTAACTCCTGTCCAGGTCTGACCCCAGTTAACGCTTCTGTAATATTTAAAATTATTGGTGGTTGTCAGTGCATTGTTTGATTCTGTGCACATAACGCCGATCCAGGTTGCTGTTGTATAGAATGCACCATCGCTTACTGCAGATGCAAAGGAATACTCCTGTCCTGCCGGCGGAGAAGCTATATTGCCTGCGTACCAGGCGGATCCGTTCCTTCTCCAGCTGCCAAAAGACATTGTTGCTCCATCGTTGTTACTTGTTGATGAAACAGTGTAGAATACAAAGATCCTTGTTGAATCAGGATTTCCGCCACCGTCTCTTAACTCTACAAGCAAGCTAACAGTACCTATATAGCTTCCGGCATACTGAATACCGTTTGTATATACCCACGACGCACCGCCGTTAGATGACCTGTAAACGTCAATTCTGCCGTTTGTTCCGGATACCGGGGCGCGGTTATATGCAACATACATGTTACCGTCTTCACCCATTTTCATATCTACCTGTCTGAAATACGGGTCACCAAACTTAACTGAACCCGAGTAAACAGTTACATCATTGCTATACCAGTCAGAATTGAATGGCGGCTGAACAGATCCGGTCTGCACCGGAACTTCAAGCCCAGCTTTGTGATCCATAGCGTTGAATTTATTCACGGCTGGAATCTTACTATCCATCAGTTCCATAATTCGTTTAGCCTCAATTTCATTGCCTGATTCCTGGGCAGCTTTAAGCTGGTCATCAAGGTACGCCGGGTAAAACCTGTCGCCTTCATTGAACTGACCACGCTGCTGTTCTATGGCCGTAGGCTGATTAGTACTCGGCGAGGAGCCGATCTCGTCTTGTGCGGAAAGAATCCCGCTGAATAAAAATGCAGTTAAAACTGCAAGAAGTTTGAATCGTTTCATTTTGTTCTCCGTTTATATTAGTTTAATTAATTCCCCCTAATTACTGCAAATATATATTCAGTTAATTTGCTTAAAAAATCATTCTTTTGAATATTTCATAAGTCAATACCGCTAATTACACAGTTAAATGTTCATTTTTTGCATATTTTCGTAGAAAATAGGACGGGGGTTTATAGAAGTCGATGAGAACATCAGATGATCTGTTCCAGCTGATCAAATCTATGAGCAAATCAGAAAAGGGTTATTTTAAGAAATTTGCATCAAAACATACGATCGGTGAAAAAAATACATATGTAAAGCTCTTTGATGCGATAGACGCTCTTAGCGAATATGACGAACCGCAGATAAAAGTGAGATTTAAAGGTGAAAAATTCGCTGAAAAACTCTATTCAACGAAAAATTACCTTTTTAATCTGATACTTAAGGCTCTAAGTTCTTACCACGCGGAAAAATTCGCGGTATCAAAACTGAATATGATGATGATAGAGCTGAATGTCCTGTTTGAAAAGGGGCTATACAAACAATTCAGAACCCTTCTTAATAAATCTATTGCAATGGCAAGAGAAAATGACAAGCCTTTTTATCTGGCGCTGCTATACAACAAGGCATTGACAAGCCTTGCGACAGATTACTATGCCAACAATGATGAAGTGAATTATGCGGCCCTGAAAAGGAATACCCTTGAAAATCTTGAGAACCTGAGCATTAACGAACAATATCACATCATATATAATGATATGTTTATGTTCACAAAAGAAACCGGGAACATACGCAACGAAAAAGACCTGGAAAAACTGAACAGCATTGTCAACAATCATCTGATGCAAGATGTATCTTGCGCGAAGACTTTTGATTCAAAATTCAAATTTTACACAGTACTCGGTCATTATTACAGGATTATTGATGACCGTCCGCAGTGGCTTAAATACCGCAAAGAACTTGTTCTTTTGATGGAAAGTGATAAGAAGTACATCCGTGAAAACCCGAGAAGTTATGTTCTTGCGTTGAATAATTATCTTCATGCCTGTGTAATTACCGGCAAACATTCTGATTTTGATATTTACATGAGGAAACTCAAGCTGTTTTCAAAGCAGTTTGAAAACAAAAAGGAATACATTGAGATCCAATCAAGGATATTTTTGCTCACAAGTGATCTGGAGCTGAATTACGCGATAAGATCTCTGAAAACAGACAGCCTTAAAAGTATTACGGGCAGTATTGAATCTGGTTTCGAAAAGTTCAAAAAATCCATCAGCGAGAACAGGAAGCTTTCTATATACAACAGGATGGCATATGCATATTTTTTGATGAAAGATTTTGACAGATGTATTTTTTATTTGAACCGTATACTGAATGTTTCCAATCCCAAAATTGATCCCGAGCAGAATATATTCGCCAGAATAAGAAGCCTGATAGTGCATTTTGAGGCAGGCAATTATGACCTGCTGGAATACACAGTAAGATCAACCCGCAGATTCCTTGAAAGATCTAACAGAATATTCAAATTCGAGAAGCTGATACTTGATTTTATAACACGCGCAATGAATTACAGCAGCGATGAGCAAAGACTTGGGTTATACGAAGAACTGAAATACTCAATAGAGAAAATATCAAATGACAAATTTGAAAAGAATATTCTTGAGCAGTTTGATTTTGTTTCGTGGATTGAAAGCAAGCTTACGCATACCGGTATGCTGAATATCTTAAAAAAGAAAGCTGTTTAATAAAAAGAGACTTCTATCAGGAAGTCTCTTTTTATCAATATTTGTGAAGTGTAAGAAGAATTTTATGTATATTTCCCTTCCCGCTATTGTTGATTTCCGGTCACACATTCACATTTTTTACCGGGCAAAAATGAAATTACATTATTTGATCAGCTTTACTTTATCAGCATCATTTTCTTCACATCAGTAAATCCTTCGGCATCAATCCTGTATAAATAAACTCCGGTAGCCAGGTTAGATGCATTGAAATCAACCGTGTAAGTACCAGCGTTCATATTTTCATTAACAATTTTTGCGATCTCTTTTCCTGTAATATCGAACACTGTGATCTTTACAAATGATGATCTTGGTATGCTGAATTTGATATTAGTCACCGGATTGAACGGATTAGGATAATTTTGCTTTAAAGAAAACTCAGATGGCACACCATTACCGTTATTTTGTATCCCAACGGTACTGCAGATCAGCCGTGAGCAGAGCGCTCCTGCGCCAAGGTTTGGCGACCATACTACTACACATGAATCAGGATTCGTTGAGTTCCAGTAGCCGGCACGGCATCCGCCGTAACTGAAATCACCCGGTATATTGTTTGTCTGGTATATTGTTCCCACAGCGGTTCCGTTAAACGATCTGTAGTAGTGCTCACCGCCATTCATAGCATTCCCTGTTACAAACTTGCCGTTAGCAAGATCAACAGCCTGAAGACTTATAAGCTTAGATGTATCGCTTGTATATTCCATATACTGACCCGTAAAAACTCCCGAAGACGTTCCGCCTGAGGGTGAATATTGTATGCGGTAATCCCAGTCACCGGCAGAATAAAGCATCCTGTATCCTATTGCTACTGTTTGCCTGCCGATTCCCCCGTTTGCGGCGCAAACTGCACTAAGTATATTATTTGTTTCAGTAAGTGTAAGCGTATTGCCCGCGCCAACAGTTACACCATAATCATTGCTCCATGCTATGTAAACTCTTTTGTCTGTTGCGGTACCCGCATGATTATAAACAGTATAAATTCTGTCAACACTCCCTGTATTATAATAGCATATATCCTGATGCAGATAAGTATTCGGAGTAAGTCCATTTGATTGCCACCAGAAACCGTTAGGAGCATTGGGCTGCCTGTAGATGTAAGTTGGTGAAGTTGTAAAGGGACTTGTAACAAGAAGATACCTGGTGGTATAGCGTGTAGTGCCGGCCGAATCAAATGAGGAGGTCATATAAATATAAGACGCATTTGAATAAGTCGTATTATCGCTTGTTACTTTTGGATTATAATAATTAACATTTGCACTCAAATATCCTCCAAAACTCCATGTAGCACCGGAGCCTGCCCCGGTACCTATATTTGCAACAATCATTGTTGACCAGGCATGACTATTATAATTTATTCCAACTGCACAATATACTAAAGTATCGCTTCCGCTGATGATAGGTTCAATATCAAGCTCGCCAGCACGGCAATCAACCCCTGAGGCAAAACCGTTATAAGTATACTTCAGGTTCCATGTTGCGCCGCCATTATAAGATACAAATATTTTAACATTATCACCTGCCCCGCTAACATACTCTGTAGTAGCGGCAAAGATAGCTGTTGAACGGTTAGAGCTTGCTGTTGCTACCGCCCAAATTCCCGCGGATGAAATTGTTGAAACCGAAAAATCACCTTCGTACACAAACGGAGGTTTAACATTCATGGTTACAAACTTTTCCCTTATAGGATTGTTCGAAGGATCATTGTTTTCCTGAGGTACGTATGCTGTTAAACCGTCCAATTGATCAAGAGTTGTACGAAGCTCCTCTGCCTTAACAAGGTCATTATTCAGTCTTGCATTCCTTAACTGGTCAAGTAACGATCTTTTTTCCGGGGCAAACTGCTGTTCGCCGGGCTGAAGAGAAGTCATCATTGGCTCCGATGTACTTCCGGTATTGCTGGTTGAATAGTTGAACTGCGCGGGGATATCTACCCCGGATTTATCCTGTGCTATTAGCCTTAAGTTAAATGTGAAAAGAAACAAAAGTACGGCAGAGAGCATAAAGCACAGTGAACTCCTGGTTTTAATGGATGAATAGTGTCTCATTTGATTACTCCTTTTTGTTTAGTTGATGATTATATTATTGTTAATTTATTCTGTTAGATTATGTTTTTGCTGTTTTTTCTTTTGATTGATCTGTTAACTGAACTTTCAAACATTCTGCAGGCTCTGCTAATAACATCGTTTTTGGTACCCTTAATCTTAATGCTTAATTTCTCAACCAATTCGTGTGTTTCGGGTTTCAGTCTGTATCCCTTTGCAACCGCTTCAGTTATGTTATTCTGTTTCTTTCTCATACTCGGTTCTAAATAACGTGCACGTGCACTTTTTATGTTACAAAGATACCCGGCAGTGTGCACCCTGACAAAGAAGTTTTCTGAAAGATTAGAGTGATTTCTTTACTATGAACGAGCTGAAAATGACTGAAATCTCTATGAAAACGGCATTTACTTTAATTTAAAATTCAAGTAATTTCCCTCAGAAAATAAAGCGGGACAATGCTTCTAAAAAAACTTACAGAGATATTAAAAACGTTTGATAAGGCTGAATTAAAGCAATTCAGGCGCTTCATCAGTTCAGATTATTTTAATACCAATGAAAGCGTCATAAAACTTTTTAAATTAATAGCAGCATTATATCCTGAATTTGATATTACCGCCCGAAGAACGAGCCCTGAGGCACTGTTCAGAAAGATCTACGGTTCAAGAAAGTATGATGAAAAAACATACCGTTACCTTCTTTCAACATTATACAGCCTGTTAGAAAAGTACCTTGCTGTATCTCTGTTTGAAAGAAACGATACAGAGATGAAGAAATACACGATTGATGACATGACTGAACGCAGGTTATTTGGATTGGCGCGAAAAAATCTGGCAGTACTTGAAAGCGTGCTGGACAAAAATAATCTAATTGGCGGCGAGTATATTTATAACAAAGAGGATACTAATCTGATATGGCACCAGCTTTATTTTCTTTCTAATATTCAGGAACCGATACTTGAAAAAAGATATGAGTGGGGTGAAGTACAGCTTTTCAGTTCGTTTGTTGAGCTTTCTCATGTTTACCAGATACTGCACCAGGTAAGCCAGTCATACAACATACCATTAAAAGAAAACATAGTTTTTGAGTATCTTAGAAATATTAATTACAGGAAGATACTCGAATTTATTGAAGTTAATGAAAACAACGGAGAAGCAGTTGCCGAAAACGGCCGATTGCTGAAAGTTCTTAAGATATACCTGTGTTTTATGATAACCATACTGGATGAGAAAGATGAAAAATATTTCAACAAAATGAACGACTATGTAGGGATGTATTCGGATATGTTCGGGAAAAATGAACTGCAGAACCTTCATTTAATGCTTACGACATGCTGCAACAGGAAACGAACTTCTTTGAACGATGAAAAATATCAAAGAATAAACTTTGAAATAATAAAAAGAGCGGCATCACTTGATCTATATACATCATATACAGCGCAATATATGGATGTAAATAATTTTTTAATTATTTTCCAGACAGCTCTGCAGCTTAACGAAAGCGACTGGGCGGCGGAATTTCTGCGGAAATATGGCGAGCAGATCTCGCCGGAATACTCTCAAGATATGACAGGGTATTCATTCGCAGAATTGTTTTTCAGCAAAAAACAATTCGAAAGATCACTTGCTTCGCTTTCAAAGGTGAAATTAAAACTATTCAGGCTTAAGCTTCCTGTAAAAGTATTGATGTTAAAGCTCTATTATGAACTGAACTACATTGAAGAAGCGTATTCACTCATCGATTCATTTTCGCATTTTCTTATTTCAAACAAAAAAATAAGGAAAAACGAAATAAATAACTATCTGAGATTCCTGAATTTTTACAGGGAAATATTGAAAGCAAAGGCAGAAAGCGGGAATTCCAGGAAGAATAACGAAATAAGGAACGAATTGGCTGCAGCAAGTATGCTGCCGCATAAATCCTGGCTGATTGAAAAAGCCGGCGAATTGAAAAATTTATGAAAAGCCTTACTCTACTTCATTAAAGTTAGTAGAAATATCCTTACACCAACAATACATAATGCAATTGCCAATGCTTTGATAATGAAATTTGCTTTCATTTTTTTAGAAAGTTTTGCACCAAGCTGTGCCCCTGCAATAACACCAATACCCAGGTAAAGCGTTTTTGATGCACTATCCCAGGTATATGAACCGTCAAAAATGTGAGTCAAAGTTCCCGCGAAAGCCATAATAGCGAGTATAAAATGAGATGTTGCTGTGGCAATATGCACAGGAAAGTTAAGCATATTTACCATTGCCGGTACGTGGATGATTCCGCCTCCAATACCAAGCAGGCTTGAAACAAATCCAACAAGAACACTTATAATTATGCCGGTTTTATGTTCAAATGCGTAAGCATATTCATTGTTTTCACTGTCAATTATATATCTTTTGGCATAATGCCCTGGTGCGGATCTTGACACAACTGCCCTTGCATTTCTGAAATATAAATAAACTGAAACCCCAACAAGGATGAGACCAAAGATAATATTAAAAATATCTCTGTTGATGTACTTAACGGAATATGAACCCGCAATTGCCCCGGGTACCGCAGCAAGCGAAAAAACCAGTCCTGAACGGTAATCGATCTTTTTCATTCTGGAATATGCAAGAGAGCCTGAGGCCGCATTAAAAAAAACAACTGCAAGCGAAATACTTGTAAGGGTTTCCGGATCCTGTTGAGGGAACATAAGCAGAAGTACGGGCATAAGCACAAAACCCCCGCCGGCACCAACAAGTGTTCCAAACGTTCCAATAGCGAAGCCGATAATTACAAGGCTAAGCTCAACAAGCATAATTTCACGTATTAATTAGTTCTTTTTATTCAGAAAGAATTTCCTCGTAGTACTTTTCGTATTCAGGAATAATTTTTTCAGCGGAAAAAAGCGTGGTGGCTCTATCAAGCGCGTTTTCAGAAAAAACCTTGTACCTGTTGGGGTCTTCCAGCAGCCTTAATGCGTAATCGGCCATTTTGTCAACATCGCCAATTTCGGCAATGTAACCGGTTTCACCATGCAGATTCAGTTCAGGCAAACCTCCCGCGTTGGAAGAGATAACAGGTACACCGCAAGCCATTGCCTCCAGGGCTGAAAGGCCGAAGCTCTCGGATTGCGAAGGCATCAGGAATAAGTCTGAAACTGAGAGTATTTCTGTAAATGACTCCTGCTCACCGTAGAATTTTACATTATCTACCAGTCCAAGATCCTTTACAAGGTATTCACACTTGCTTCGCTCGGGTCCGTCACCAATAAGCAGCAGTTTTGAAGGCAATTTATCGTTGATTATTTTGAAAGCTTTTATGGCATCATCAACCCGTTTCAGCGGGCGAAAATTGGAAGTATGCACAAGTATTTTTTCACCATTTTTTGAGAGTCTTTCTTTAAGGCATTTCGTCTCGTTGTTATCAACTTTCTTGTAGATATCCTGGTTGATAAAATTCGGAATTACCTTGATCTCTTTGGTTATTTCATACTGCGATTGTGTTTTGGTTTTCAGGAATTCTGAAACTGCGGTAACACCATCAGATTTCTGAACAGAGAATTTCATTGTAGGCAGAAAACTTATTTCCAATCCTGTTAATGTAATATCAGTTCCGTGAAGCGTAGTGATGATCTTAATGTTCCTGTTGTTCTTTTTCTTCGAAAGAACCTCTTCCTTAATGATCTCACGGGCCAGATACGCGCTTGTAGCATGGGGTATTGCGTAATGTGCGTGAACCAGATCGAGCCCGTTGAACTTTGCTACTTCAACAATTTTGCTTGCCAGCGCGATGCTGTAAAGCGGAAAATCAAACAGCGGGTAAGAAGCCATTTCAACTTTGTGAAATGATATATTATCTGAAAAGCCCATATTTAATCTCATGGGCATATTGTAAGAAATGAAATGTACCTGGTGGCCGCGTGCAGCAAGCTCTATGCCAAGTTCTGTAGCCACAACTCCGCTTCCGCCGTAAGTTGGATAACAAAGAATACCTATTCTCATAAATAATATGTATTTAGAAAAATTCCTGGATCGCTGATTAACTGAGAGTTGTAAAATAAGAATTAATGTTTATAGTTACTAACACCCAAGTATAGCCTTTTATATTAAGACGGATCAGATTCAAAATTCTTTTTTATCAATACCAATGTGGCATAACGCAAAATCATACTTAACAGGGTCGCGGGGATCGAACTGCTTCAGTTTTTCAGTGAGCTCCAGTGCAAATTTCAGGTCTATAGTTTTCCTTTCGGTCAATTTAAGCGCTTTGGATATCTTTGCGATGTGGGTATCAACAGGCATCACAAGTTTCGAAGCATCTATCTCTTTCCACAGCCCTGTATCAATTTCATCGCTTCTAACCATCCAGCGCAGGTAAAGGTTCATTCTTTTGCAGGTGCTCCGGTTAGCCGGATTTGAGAACAAATAATGGTAATATCTATCTGAAAATACGGGAATGTTCTTGTTCAGCTCGCTTGTAAATCCGGTCAGGGCCGGAATAATATTACGGTCACTGCGTTTAATATGTGAAAGAAATAAGTTTTTGAGCGAACCATATTTTACAAGCGCATTTTTTAATGCGCTGAACATATCAAGCAGATCGTTATAAGAATTGAACCTGTAATAAAGGCCTGACAAATGCTTTTTATCTTTTCGTTTGGAAAAATTAATGGTAAATTCGTATGGTTTATTGCCGGTTTTTCGGAGAAGCAGGTTGATGAAGCTGTTTATCATTTCAACGGAACCGTAAGCATATGCAGCTGTTACCAGCCCGATCAGCTCAATATCTCTTTCATCACTGAACCTGTGAAGTATCCAGACAGGATCTTTGGATGAAAATTTTTTCCTGTAGTTTTTATAGTGAGCTTCTAATTTTTCTTTTAATTCAGAATTATTCAATATTGAAATGACAAAAGTTTATCTAACAGGTTCAGAATCAATAAATAACGAGATCAAAACGTTTCTGCACGGAAAAGCCGAATTCATTAACAGCATAGAGACAGCTGAAATAATTATTAATACAACCAATTTCCCTTATTCAGAAATTGAGGAAGAACTGAAATATATAGAGTCTCATTCAACCAAAGAAGTCCCAGTATTTACATCCTCACTTTGTTTTCCGGTATCGCAGCAGAGTACCTGCTGTGAAGCCCCCGAAAGATTGTTAGGTATCGGCTTATATAACACTTTTTCGAATGCGAAAAGAATTGAAATAGCGCCATCAAAAATAACAGATGCAGCAATACTTAAAAATGCAGAAAATTTTTTGAGCGAAGCCGGGGTAAAGTACTCTATTGTGCCGGATAGAGTTGGGTTGATATTCCCGAGGATAGTTTCGATGATAATAAATGAGGCTGCGCAGGTATACAGCGAAAAAATAGCATCAAAGGAAGATATTGATACTGCAATGAAGCTGGGTACCAATTACCCGTTCGGTCCTTTGGAGTGGGCTGACAGACTTGGAGTTGAGCTGGTTTACAATATTCTTGCTGCTTTGCAGCGTGATCTTGGTGAAGACCGCTACAGGCCGCACCCATTATTAAAGGAAATGGTGAATTTGAAAAAGAGGTTTTATAATTAATTCTTTTTGGGAGTGCGTTGACTGCGTCAATGCGCACTGACTCAGTCAGTGCATTCCAAAGATTTCAGAATCCTTTTCTATCCATTTAATATTCTCATCTCTTCTGAACCAGGTCAATTGCCGTTTTGCAAAGCGGCGGGTATTTTGTTTAATAAGTTCGGTCATTCTTTCTTTTGTAATCAGTCCATCGAGGAAATCAAATATTTCCCTGGCTCCAACTGTATTTAATGAATTATGAGTTTTGTAGTTGTACCCCAAGTCCTTCAGTGATTTAATTTCTTCAATCATTCCGCTGTTTAACATAAAATCTGTTCTTTTGTTGATCCTCTCATATAATTCGCTTCGCTCAATTTGAATGCAGTACATTTCAGCATCAAAATTCACATCAATTTTATGGCTTTGGTGCCGGGAGATCGGAATACCTGTTACGTAAAACACCTCCAGCGCGCGTATAACGCGCCTCTCTTTAACTTCTTTCATCCGGGCGAAAGTAACAGGATCATATTTCTTAAGTTCATCCAGCAAAAAAGGAAAACCTTTTTCTTCCTTAAGTTTGTAAATTTCATCACGCATAATTTTAAACTTTTCAGCAAGCTGCTTATCATCGCTGCCAATTTCAAAGAATCCGTACACCAGTGAATTAACATACAGACCGCTTCCGCCAACAACCAGCGGAATTTTTCCTTCATCGAACAGCTTATCAATCAGAATCCTGGCCTGTGCGCCGAACTCACCTGCATTAAATTCTTCTTCAAGCTCCAGAGTATTTACGAAATGATGTCTGAACCTGCTTAATTCTTCCCGGGCAGGCTGTGCTGTTGTAATGGGGATATGTTTATACACCTGCCTTGAATCAGCAGAGATTATCTCAACAATTTTGCCAGTTTTATCTTTAATATTTTGCGCTGTCTGTAATGCAAGAGATGTTTTCCCGGAGGCGGTTGGACCTGTGATAACTATTACTTTGTGTTTCTTCATACCACAGCTTAAGCCTTCCAGCCTTCGGCGCCGATAAGAGGTACAAATTTGAAATGTTCATAAAATTTTTTTTCAACGCCCTTTTCAGTTCTTGTAATTTCAAGCAGCCGCTGAGTCTGCTGGTCGCCTACAGGAATCACCAATTTTCCGCCAATGTTAAGCTGTTCAACCAAATGATGGGGAATATCCGGCGCGCCGGCAGTAACAATAATTTTATCATAGGGCGCATTCTCCTCCCAGCCAAGGGTGCCGTCATCAAGTTTCAGATGTACATTATATCCCAGCTGCCGAAGAAGACCTGATGCGTTTTCATACAGTTTTTCAATTCTCTCAACAGAATATACTTCCGCTCCTAATTTACAAAGTACGGCAGCCTGGTAACCGGATCCGGTGCCGATTTCGAGAATCTTATCACCGTGCTTTATCGCAAGAACCTGTGTCATATATGCTACCGTAAAGGGCTGCGAAATTGTTTGAGCGCATTCTATTGGGAGGGCATTGTCATCATACGCAAATTTCCTTAAAGCATCAGAAATGAATTTTTCGCGGGGAATATCATATATTGCCTTAAGCACACTTTCATCTTTGATTCCTTTATCCCATAGTCCTTCGACGAGTTTCCGTTTTTCTTCTTCCAGCAAAAGCATAGATACTACTCCTCGTCCATTTCTTCGAAAATTTCCTTCACCTCTTCTTTAACGTCGGTTGATTCCAGTTCTTTCTTCATTTGCCGTTTCAGCTCTTCCAGTGAATTTACAAATTTCAGTTTGCCGTCTTCGGCAATAGAAATACCGCCTGTTTCTTCTGAAAGAATTATCACCATAGCATTTACATCTTCTGATGCGCCAAGTCCGGCGCGATGGCGAGTACCAAGTTTGCGCGTACCTATTTTTTCTGTGGATGAGAGCGGTAAAATACAGCGTGCCGCTTCTATAATATTATTATTAATAATCACCGCGCCATCATGCAGGGGTGATTTAGTGCTGAAAATTGATACAAGCAGTTCTTTGCTGACCTTTGCCTGAAGCTGCTCACCTGTTTCTACAAAACTTGTGAGCCTGTCACCCATTGAAATAACAATCAATGCTCCCTGCTTTCGATCTTTAAGTTCGCTCAGGCCTTCAACAATTTCATTAATGGTTTCACTGGCATTAATCTTCAGAAAATAGCGCGCTATCCTTGTTCTGCCAATTACCAGAAGCAGCCTTCTTATTTCAGGCTGAAACAGAATGATGAAAGCTATAACCCATATATCTGTCAGCCGGCTGAAGATCCAGCCAAGGGATTTCATGTTAAATGTCTGTGCAATTAAAGAGGCAAGTATTATGAGCGTTAACCCAAGAAAGATCTGCGAGGCAATAGTACCGCGCATTACAAGGTATAGCTTGTAAAATATATAAGTGACTATAATTATATCAATTATGTCAATTAAATTTACGGTAATAAAGCCTATTTTGAACAGTTCCATGTTGCTGCAAATTTAATGATTTGGCTTTTTACATAATAGTTAATAATTTTGAATAATTATCGTAAACTAATGGCGTATTAATATACGCCGCCTGCAGAAAACGGAATGCCAAAAGAAATTATACGCTGCGGATGGTGCGGCACTGACCCGATTTATATGAGATACCATGATGAAGAATGGGGTGTACCACTAAGAGATGATGATAAACTTTTTGAATTCCTGATCCTGGAAGGTTTTCAGGCGGGATTGAGCTGGAGGACAATACTTCACAAACGCGAAAATTTCAGGAAAGCATTTGACGGATTTAATGCGCAAAAAATTGCGCGATATAATGAGAACAAGGTAACAAAACTGCTGAATGACACGGGCATAATCCGAAACCGTTTGAAAATTGCAGCAACAATAACAAATGCCAGGGCATTTCTGGATATTCAGGATAAAACGGGTTCGTTCACGGATTATTTGTGGCAGTTTACTGATGGAAAAGTTAAATTAAACAGGTGGAAATCATTGAGAGAGATTCCGGCAAGAACCCCAGAATCAGACGCGATGAGCAAACAATTGATCAAAGATGGATTCAAGTTCGTGGGGTCCACAATTTGTTACGCCCACATGCAGGCAACAGGAATGGTGAATGATCATTTGACTGATTGCCACAGGTACAGAAAAGTAAAATAAAAAATCAAAAAGCCGGCACTAATAACATACCGGCTTTTTTTACCTTTACTTAACTAAAATGATCTTCATCGTTTTAGCCGTGATGCCATTATAATTCTGAATAATCAGTGTACAGAAATACATACCGCTTGAAAGCTTCGTTCCGTCAAAATTCACAGAGTACGAGCCTTTATTCTGAATTTCATCTACTATTATATCAAGCTCTTTGCCAAGAATATCAAATACTCTCATAGATACGAAAGATAATTCTGAAACCGTATAGCTGATAATTGAATTCGGATTTGAAGGATTTGGAAATACTGTTAATTGTACTTCCTGAGAGTTTGATATACCGAATGATGACAGGTTATCGCCCTGGGCAAACCAAGTAATGCCGCCATCAGTTGTTTTGAGAATTATTCCATCTGAGCCGCCGGTATATGAGATCTGATCATCGACGACAAATAAGCAATTAAGGTTATTGGAAATACCGCTTGTTTGATTAACCCAACTTACACCGCCATCGGTCGTTTTCAGGATTGTCCCCTCGGTTCCTACAGAAATTGCATTTTGATCATCGGCAAATCGTATCCTGTATAAGGTATTATTAACCCCGGTAGCTATTGTTTGCCAGCTCTCGCCCATATTGGTGGTTTTAATTATAACACCATTGCTTCCGGTAGCAAATGCCGTATATTCATCAACCATGATTGCAAATACATAGTCAACATTCGGTGTATAAGAAGGAGAACTGAACCATGAAATTCCGCCATTGGAAGTAAGCAGAATAACGCCGTTCTGTCCAACAATTACGCCATTGTTCCCGCTGCCAAAAGCAACAGAGCGGAAATTTACCTGTTTAGGAACATTCACGTCCATAAGCACCGCTGCCCATGTTTCACCCCGGTCAGTTGTTCTAAGGATCGTACCGTTATCTCCGACAGCAACACCAACTTCTGAAAGCCTCCCGCCAAATGAAACTCCGTAAAGGTCAAGGTTTACACCCGCGGTTCTTGGCGACCATGTTGAACCCAGATCAGTGGTTTTCAGGATCGTACCCCTGGTTCCAACAACAATAATTTCCTCATCGCTCAAAATTGCGGTTTTTTTCAATGTATTTATTGTCCCGCTCGTTCTGTTTACCCAATTCAAACCGCCGTCGGATGTCTGCCTAATTGTCCCGTTTGCACCAATGGTTATTCCCGTAACATCATCAACAAATTCCATACACCACAGATCATTTCCAGCAGGCCTTTGCTGGGATAATGAATTCGATAATAAGAACATACTTAAAAACATAATTGTGTATATGCTGTATCTGAAGATCGATCTATTTGTATCTTTTGAAGGTTTCATTTAATTTTACTCCATTTGTTTAAAAAATCTATTTTACCAGAATCAGTTTCAGAGTTTTTGAAAAGCCATCTGCCTTCAAGCGGTAGAAATATATACCGCTTGCAATATTCGTACCATCAAATAATGCAGAGTAATACCCGGCTGCAAGATAGTTTTCTATCAAAGTTTTTACTTCCCTTCCCTGTATGTCATACACTTTCAATGTAACATTTGCATCAGCCGGCAGCTGGAATTTTATCTGTGAACTTGGATTAGAAGGATTTGGATAATTCTGGGAAATATCATATTCAGCAGGTTTACCTATAACAATATCGCTGTTTAATGCATAGTATTCAAAACTATTATTATAATTTACCTGTTTCAGCCTGTAATTATATTTGGCGGTATTCAAATCCATATCATTATAGCTGTAAATGCTTTCACTGTTTTTGGTACCATTGCCCTGAATAAATCCAATTTTTTTCCATTTACTGTCAAATTCAGAACGCCGTTCAACTTCAAACCCCGCATTATTAATTTCAAAACTTGTTTTCCAGTTTAAAAAAACGTTTCTTCCTGAAACAGAGCCTGTAAATGATTCTAACTGTACAGGCATCGGGTAATCGTAATCATCTATCGAGAATAAAGTAAGATCAGCAAGTCCTGTTTTATTTACAGTTCTTAACATATTATCAAGTTCGGTATCATAATGTGTCCATTCACTGTTCACATAATTGGCCATCGAGATCCTGTTTTCATTTGAAATAGTACCTATTAGTGCAGGATCGTAGTATAATTTAATATCAAAAGTATACCCATTACCACCCACCGGAGCAAACGAAATATATGCATTTCCGAACTTGCCGGTTGAAGCAAGCGGCGGATTTGTGCCGGAGTAGTACTTTGCCGTTACAGAAACAGGAAGAGTGCCGCCATGCCATGTAACCGCGGCAACGCTGTCGCCTCCAAACATGAACAGGGTAGTGCCGCCTTCAGAAATTGAACCTGACTGGCTCAAAGCAGGAGGTTCTGCTGACGGGGTAAATTCATAAGCTCCAATATCAGGCGCTCCCCCCGCCGGTGAGGTGCTTCTGGCATTACCTGAATAATCATTGTTTACTGAAGAGATCTGTGTTCCCCTGCCGTTAAGAGACCAGCAGTCTGAATTATTTATATCCGGAATGAGATTCTCATTTGAAGAATAGCCGGGATTGTAGTTAAGTGAGCTGCGGTCCATACCCGTTGCAATAACCCACTGCTGCAGAGTTAATGAAGCGCTGCCTGATATCTTTCCGATCGCTTTTACGCCGTTTCCGGAAGGGGAAACATAATAATTATTATAATCAATATTCAGGAACTGTGATGCACCGGTTTGAGCAAACACAGCACAACTGCCGAAAGCAGAGTCACTGTTCACTCCAAGATTATTGACGATCGAATTATTTCTGATATCAGCAGTTGTTCCCGAAGTAAGGAAAATACCGCTGGAAACAGCTGAGACATTGTTTAAAGTATTTCCGAAGAGATTTATTGAGTTGTTGAATATATTAATTCCGCTCTGCGGGGTAGATGAATAAAGCATTATTCCGGCGGGATTATCAAGAAAATAAGAAGCATCATTGTGATTCCATCCGTCGCCATATATGTTATATATAAGGTTATTCTTAAGAGTTACATCAGCATTCACGTGATTAGCGGATACATAAATTCCGTGACCTCCCTGCCCATTTGATCCTGAATAACCAATATCATAAATTTTGTTTCCTTCTACTATTACACCGTGTGAACCGTTAGCGACCCAAATGGCTTTATCATCTTCATTAGCAGTATTGTTCAAATTTGCCACCTCGTTGCCGCGTATGACTGCATTATTCACTCCCTGAATATAAATTCCCAGGTATCCTGTAGCATCTGCACCCGTAGAATTAATCACATTATTATATATATAGATATTGGATCCATTCTGCGGATTTATTCCTCCATTTAGATATATCCCCTGCCTCCCTTTTTGTATGGAATTGTTGTTAATAGTGATATCAGAAAAATATCCTTCGTTCCCGGCAACTGAACCATCTGAAATCATAATAGAAGATGAACCGAGGCTGTTTTCGCCTGTCTTAATATTACAATTCTTGATCGTAACATTAGTAACCTCAACCGTTCCGGATGAACCAACCCAGATACAGTTTGATACATTTGAGTAATTGCTTATTATACTAAGATCCCTGCTGCTTCCATTAACTGTATTTGATCCATCAATAATTATGTTACTTGAATTGAAAATTTTAAAGACCGATGTGCCTGAGTTCATTACTATCTGAGGTGATACACCAGCAGCAGGTTTAAATGTAACTGTATTTTCGCCGCCGGTTCCATAAACGCTGTTCAAAGTAATTGGAAATGTTTCTGTGCTGTACAATTCATCAACAAGACTGAACAGCACGGGACCCTGAATACCCCTGCTTCCAAGGTCATTCACTGCTGCCGTGAGACTGGAATAAATTCCGTTGATCTCATCTCCCAATATTGATCTTCCGAACCGGGTCCTCAATTCTGGAGTAATTTCCACATAGCCGGGCGCCGTGTACTGAACACTGCCGTCCATCAGAATGAACGTATCAACTTCAGATGAAAATTCAGAAGCTGTTAAATTCTGAAAGATATCAAAATTATCCTTATCACTTTGAAATTTTCCGTTCTTCAAAACATCCTTTGTGAATTTTGTAATTGATACCGTTTTTTCAATTTTTTTGTAGTGCAGGTTTTTACCTGATACCAGATTAAACAATGCAATACCAACAGAATAGGTACCTGCAAGCGGATTGCTTGCGATCTTCCTGTTTCCTGATGGAGCCTGCGTTGATGGTGTTCTGGATGAGCCAACCGTTATTGAACTGCACTCACCATCAATTGAGTTACCTGTTACAGCCGTCAGGGGAACGTCGTATGTCAGCCAGAAATAGTTTGTACCGCTGCTTAAAGAACGGGTATCGCTGAAATTTATTGTTCCGCCCGGATTGGTAATAACATTTCCGTACTGATTTGCTGCTGAGAAAACCGGCGAAGTTCCGGTATACCAGATTCTTGCATTTGCTATATCAGATGTGCTTGTTGTACCGTTGGTTTTACAGGAAATTGAAGTTACTGACAAAGGATTCAGCAGACCGCTTACAACTACCTGAATTCTTATGACCGGGTTATTCACTGAACCTTTCTTTACTGCTGATGTATCGGCAAGTAATGTGTTGCAGGAGCTATAAGACATATTGGCGGGTGTGAAAGTGTAAGTAAGTCCGGAAGAGGGCTTTACACTTGTTGTTAGTCTCATAGTTGAAGTATTTGATGAACCATTTGAACTGGATGACCAGCTGCTTGTTGTGCTCCTGTTCCTGTAATCGGTATTTGTAAGCCCGCGTATGCCAACTTGAGTAGGATTGTTTGATGTTGATGTGCTTGTGTTTGCAGTGGTTACATCACCGTAAACAAATGCAACGGAAGAATTGCTTTCATTTAGCCTGATCTGGAAATCATAGCTTTCATTTGAAGAACCGTTGTATTTCCTGTAATTTAACCATTGAATAACTAATACTCTGTTAGGTGAGCTGCCGGTAAGCAGATAACTCAGCTGAGAGCCTGTTTGCCCCTGCAGGTCGCGCCCAAGGGCTGAAAAAATATTTTCAAATCCGGTTGTACCTGAATAACTAATTGGTGTATAAGTATTCCCAATTGTGAAAGTACCTGAACCAAGTTTTATCCAGCCGTTAGTATTTACTGCAAACCTATCGTAAACAGTACCATTGTAACTGAAATCAAATCCTATAGGAAATCCAATATCTGTATGGGTACCTGTTTCACCGGAAGTGTTGTTATTAAAGACCTCATCATCATTAGCAGTTGATCCTAAAACAGTGCCTCCGCTTATTGCAGAAAATGAACCTGACGAACTGCTGAAATTGTATGAATTTGATTGAGACAGAAGAAAAGGCACACAAACAAAAGAAAGTAAAAGTAGTATTGATGTTTTCATAAAAGTTAAAGCAAAGGTTTAAAATTATCTGATTCAAATATAATTTCTGCATTTGAGATGCAAACTAACCAAAAACAGTTAAATATTAATTAAAGATAAGAATCATATTTTAATATGACATATATCAATACGGGTTTACTTATGCAGAATAGATAGCGACAAATATCATTAATTTTTCAGTTGAGTTTCATTAAATTGCATTTTTATTCATGAACATGAACAACTTTCTGTATATAACAATCATTATTTCTCTCTGCATTACTGGCTGTGGTAACGGTCATGATAACTTAACTAATAGCCCTCAGGGTGAGGTGTATCAGAAAATAATCACCGCGGAAGACGGGAATTTGAGATTTGAAGTATGGACAACAGGCAACGATACTTTGATGACCGGATACAACAAAGTTGGGTTTAAAGTATATGAATCCGGCAATGAAAAGAATTCCGGCTATGTTAAATTTTATGCGAAGATGTTTCATTTCACTTCAACAGATTTCCATGCAACACCGGTAGAACCTCAATACAATTACGATGCGGCGCTTGGGATGTTCACGGGTTACATTATAATGCTGATGCCTTCAGATACATCAAGCCGATGGTATGGTTACTATAATTATAACGACATGATCAGTGTTGATTCTGCAAATTTTGATGTAGGATGGGATTCAAGAACAAAATTTAAAATTTTTACAGATTTAGGCGCGCAGCTTAGTTATTTGATTACCATGACTGCTCCGCAGGAGCCGTCAAGGGGAATCAATGATTTCTCATGCCTGCTGCATGAATCTCCCGATTTTGTAAATTTTACGCAGGTAAATTCAGCTTCCATGTTTCTGACTCCAAAACTTGATTCCCTGAACCATGCATCTGAAGGAAATGAAAATCCTGTTTACATTGGCGGCGGTATCTATAAAGGGAAAATCAATTTTGATATGCCGGGCGGATGGAAGGTATATGATTCTATATATTATAACAATAGGTGCATTACACAAAACGGCACACCGTATATCTATTTTCAGGTAAAGTGACTTTTGAATTGGAATCGCCAAAGTATAATAAAAAACCCGGTTCAATATACTGAACCGGGTTAACGATTAAAGCTTATCAGCTTAATTTTATTTGATAATAACCAACTTTTTGATATCAGTAAAATTACCTGCGCTTATCTTATAAAAATAGGTCCCTGTAGCAAAGTTAGAAGCGTCCAAATTGACTTCATATGTGCCCGCATTCAGAAATTGGTTTACAAGAATCTGAACTTCCCTTCCTAAAATATCATATAAAGCTATTTTTACATCAGAGTTCCGGGCTATATCATACTTAATTGAAGTAGAAGGATTAAACGGATTCGGATAATTTTGATACAGCGAAAATTCCGCGGGGACTGTGTTTCCAGCCTGCTGATTTCCGGTAACGCCATTATTTATTCTGATACCCCAGCCCTGCAGCACCCCAAGATCACCTGAGGCCACATCGCTTACAGTAAGAACCCAGTTACCCTGTGCAAGAGAATTTCCGAAATTCCCGAAAGTCTGCTCTGATGCACAGATATTTGACCACGGCGGCAGGTAGGAAGTATTGGTTACGCTGGTCTGGCCATCGACAAAAAACGTCAGGATATGATCGCCGGAGCCGCCATTGCCTGATGTGAGTTCTCTCACCTGCCCGTTTGGTGCAGTCAGCGCAATAGTAAGATCTGCGACCCATGGATGCCTTACAGACAGGAAAACTTCCACTGAATTGGCGAATGCATTTCCTCCTAAAGTGATAGTATCTTTTATTGTAATAAGGTCCGGTATATTTTTAAATGGTGCGCGCACTGCAAAGCCACCAGGAAACGGATTTCCGGAAGCGAGCCTGTTCACAACTGTGTTGTGCGCAATATAAGCCAGCCCCAAAGCGCCTGCTGTCGTTTCATTTACAAAGCCGCTTAACCGGCAATCGTTAGTACCTCCGGTATTAAATGAGCCGTTTATTCCCGATATTGAAGACCTGTTCAGAAGATTTCCGTCAAAATTCCATGCACCAACTAAACCGGCGTTACTTGTTTTACCGCGAACTGAGCCAAACATATTAGCTTTGATCCAGTCAATCGATTTAATATCGCTCCAATATCTGACTTCGTCAATGTATCCATTCCAGGTTTCAAATGTAAAAGCAGCGCTGCTGCCAATTGTCATGGGGTCACTGTTTACACTGAATGTACCTCCGTTGGAAAGCGGCGTACCTGAAACCTGACCGTTCACATAAAAAGTGACAGAAAAAGATCCGGCATTAAGAAACCATGTCCACGCGACATGAACCCATTGATTAACCGGCAGAGTTACACCATCGTTATTTGTGATGGCCGAAGTACCGAAACGCGCAAAAAGCTTGCCATTGCTTGCCATTCCGAAAAGGTAAGAAACATTGCTCGAATTCCCCTTGCTAACTATTACTTTCTGCTGATTATTTACGGCAGTATAAACCCATGCCTCCATAGTGCCGTCAGTTGTTTGGTTGAAATTTGTATTATGCGGTATAGTTACAAATGAGTTATTCCCAGAACCCGGACATCTTAGTGCAAAATTATAAGGTATAGGCTGAGATCCTAAAGCCTGCTGTGAAAATGCTGAACCTGTGTAGGTTCCATTTAGTCCGTTAATATAATCAAACGCAGTTCCGGATGTATTAAAACTCCATGAGGCTATTAAACTGGTATAAGAAGATGAACTTGTTAAAGCTGCCGAGCTATTGGAATTCGCTCCGTCGCCGATTCCGACAAAGCGGTTATCCTTAATTTCAAGGGCTGTTCTTTCCGGATCCCAGAACCTTACTTCATCAATGAAACCGTTAAAGAATTGGGTAGTGAAACCACCTGAAGTTCCCCCGATCTTTAGCGGATCGGTGTTGCTTACCCAGGCATTTGAAAGTACCTGAGTAGACCCACTGACAGAACCATTTACATAAAAATTGATATTATACGGACCGCTGCCGCCCCATGTAACAGCAATATGGGTCCACTGGTTTGCTGCAATAGTCGCTCCGCCGTTATTTACTACAGAGGTGTTACCAATTCTGAAAAACTGAATATTGCCGGTTAGACCCCAAATGAACTGCACATTGGAAGAAACACCTTTACCAATAAGCTGTTGTGTCCCGGAAACACTCAACGGATAGATCCACATTTCCATTGAGCCGCCCGTGTTTTGGTTGAATAAAGTATTCGATGGTACGCTTACAAAATTACTGTTACTGTTAAGACCAGCCAGGTAACCATTGTAACTTAATTCACCGAATTCATCTGTTTGAGAAAGACTGTTAAAGGAAATAAAAGAAATTGTAAACAAAAAAATTAATATTTGTGTTTTCATTTCACTATCCTTCCTCCGGATAAATTGAATTTTTCTGGAAACATACCTTTGGATGAAGGCAGAAATGAGATACAAATTTTCGAATTTTGCTGTATTTAAAAGTATCATTTAATAAGTGTATATTCAATTCAATTTTTAATAAATCAGCTAAATTACCTGGTTTGTGGACAAAAAAAGAGGGTTTTACAAAATGTAAAAAATAAGTATATTTGCCTCTAATCATTATAGAGGAGAGCTCGCATAATGGTATTGCAGCGGTCTTGAAAACCGCCGGGCGCAAGCCTGTGGGGGTTCGAGTCCCTCGCTCTCCGCAAATATATTATAAACAAGGGGTTGTAACCCCTTGTTTCATTCTGTTCAGGAGAGGTGCTCGAGTGGTTGAAGAGGCTACCCTGGAAAGGTAGTATACCTGCAAGGGTATCGTGGGTTCGAATCCCACCTTCTCCGCAAAATGTTTGAAAAAATATACAAAACCTCAGTAATCTTAATATTCTGCTCTAATATTTATTCAATATTTCTTTATGTTTCAATTGTTATAGGATTATATGATTCATTATTTACTAATATCCCAAATCCTTATTTTTACTTTGTAAATCCATTTATATTATTTCCTATAAACTTCATATTGGCACTACTTTCACTGATAGTGATACCTTTCAGAGCAATAAAAGATATTTATTTAAAATTAAGTATTATAAATTTTTTTATTCCAATTATATGGGTGATATATATAGTTATCTATATAACAATTGATCCAACTGCTACGGAATAATTTATTGCTCACAAAAAAGCCCGGCTGCAGCCGGGCTTTAGTTTACTGTAATTTCTCTTACTTTAGAAGTACAAGCTTTTTCACATCAGTGAAATCACCTGATTCCATTCTGTAGAAGTAAACACCGCTTGCAAGGTAAGAAGCATTAAATTCTACTTCATAATTTCCCGCTGTTTTTAATTCATTAACCAGTGTCTTAACTTCCCTGCCCAAAACATCATATATTTTAATTGCTACAAATGATTGTTTCGGAACGGAATACTTAATCCTGGTAATTGGATTAAACGGGTTTGGATAATTCTGTGCCAGTTCAAACTTAACAGGTATCTGCTGATTGTTTACTGCTAAAACAGCATTGTATATTATGTTCAGGCAGTAACTTTCAACCCTGCCTGTATCACTTGCCGCCTGGTCGTGTACTTTAAGTATCCAGTTTCCGTGAACATCAAGTCCGTTAAAAACACTCAACGGACTCTCGGGTCTGAATGTACCTGTAAACGGCGCGGTTCCTGTTGATATGGAAACGGCCGAGGAATCATCAAACAAAGTATTTATATAATTATCACCCCCTGAGCCCCGCCTGTTGGAAAGTGATACTTCGATTCCGGTCGGCGAGATTATACTGAATGATATGTCACCGTCATATGTATGAAGCAGTGATTCCATTTTAAAATTAAGATCAACAATAGTGCCTGACTGTGAAATAAATAATGTATCATAAGATATCTGATTATCCCTGATAGGCAGGTAGGTTTGCCTGCAGAAGTTCTGTGAGGCCTGTGTAGTTATGCTGAACCTGAAATATCCTGATGCAGGGAGACTTCCGGTATTGTGGTTAGAAGAATTATCCCTGGCTTTGATTACATAGAAAATAGAATCACCCGGAGTAACTTCGCTATTGGCGGAATTGAACAAGCCTGTAAAAGTACTGCCGCCGGTATTATTTAACCTGAACGATTTAAGCGGAGAAGGTGAGTTTTTATACCACTCAACCCATACACTGTCAATCCCTATATTATCAGTTACATTGCCGGTAACATTAACCGGCCACATAGGCTGTCCTACATCCATTATCTGTGTGTGAGTGATAACAGGAGGAGTTACATCTGCTGAAGCAGTGAAAGTGAAATATCCTGAAGGCGCATCCGGGGGCAGTATTGTTACCCTGTTAAGCATATCGCATGTTTTTAAATAATACCTGTAAACGGCGGCTGAACCACTGCCTGGGATTGAGGCGCTCCAGTTATTGCCAGATGAATTTGTCATTGCAATACTATCAGTAAAATTACTACCCCTTGTCCAGAAGAGCTTAGTTTTCGCAGGATCAATTGCTGAACCCGAAGGAGTTATAACGCAGTTTACATTATAAGGACCATTCAGGTCTTCGGTATTAGGCAAACAGGTGTGCGCAATAACCGGACCGTATGCAGCCTGGTAAATGGAAGGATCGCCGAAACAATTATACATTTCAAGATATCTTCTTATATCACTTGTAATACTGCCGTAATGCTGCACCAGGTAATATTTTGCCATTACAAACATCGGTGCGGTTTTTTTCAATCCATCGGTGAACATTGCCCTGTAAAGCCTGCGCTCAAGAATATCATCTTCATCCCAAAATGAATTAACAGATGAGCCCCAGAATACTGAACCTGCTTTGGGTCTGCGTATCCATGTTTCACCAAAGCACTCGGAATTCTGATATTGCCCTGTAAGACAGGCAAATGAATAAACATACGGGAAATAGCTGTTGTTAAGCGCATTTACCTGTGTTTGATTCAGCGGCGGTCCGTCAGCCCAGCTTGTTGTGCTGCCATGCCCTGAATAAATTGCAAATACCTGGTTATTGTTGAGGGCATCAATAAGCTGCTGGGTAGTTGCGCTGTAAGTATGAGTATATAATTTTACATTTGTATATGCGGGAGCTGTAAAGAAACTATCAATCACAAAATTATGAGTACCTTCTGTAATAGCCCAGTTATCCGTTGAAGCCATGAAAATATTTTTCTTGGGCAACGCGCCAATATTACTTTCCATGTATATTGTTTTAGTGATAATATTGGTTAATTCCGAGGTGCTGGCACATGAAAATCTGCCAATAAAAGCATCGGCGAAAGGATCGCTGCCTTCAAGCAAAGTATAATTCAGATCTGTGTGCGGATTATCAGAACCGATACCTGTCCATTCAGGTATTTTATCTACATCACCGGCCAGCAGAATAAATTCCGGGCGGGTAGAAATGTTATTATACCTGTTCTGAATATAGCTCTGTATAGCTGTAGTTGTAGTGCCCGTAGTACTGGTATTTACCATTAAGACGCTATACCCCATGCTTGATTTATATGCAGCAAAGGGTCCCATAACGGATTCATATTCAGGCGGTGTAATTATGAGGTAATTATTTGTACCCGTGTAATCAACTGTTTCTGAATTAACAGCCAGCGCATTGAAGATCTCTCTGAAAGAAGGCGCAATGGACGAATACCGGGGTACACCCGCGGAAAGCTTAATATTGATCCGCGCATTCCTGGTATAAGAAAGTCTTCCGGTTGACGGATCATACCTGAACGGAAATATAGATATCAAAACCGCTTTAACACCGCCGATCACAACCGGTTCGGAAATCCTTACAAGCGGATCCATAATACTTCCGGATGTAGTATAGTAATTACGGTTAATTGTAAACGGACGGTCATCCAGCGCTTTGGATTTTTCCCAGGGGGCCTGGGAGGGAAATACTTTATGCTGAAGATACTTTTCTTCAACAGATTGGTTTTGTATATAAAATTCCGGAGATGTTTCTGCTTTATCTATGATGAGGATGAAAGTGAGCTGGGGTAACATTGGCAAGCCTTCAGTTGGGGTGATACCAAAATTTTCTGCATTTATGATATCAAATGATTCACCTTCCCTGCTTACGGTTTGTAAACTATTTGCCGGAAGGCTGAATTCTATTTCATACCCGTTTTGCGCATTAGACAGTTTAACGCTGTTAATGCTTTGCGAATATGAAACAAAACTTACTGCCGTGCACAGCAAAACAACAGCAATCACGGCTGCAGTAAAGCGCTTCATGTTTTTAGCTCCTGGTGTAAGAATTATTTTTTAGAACGAGTTACACCGTACAAATATAAGGTGCACAGCCTGGTTTTAATATATAATAATAAATTCCTTACATATTTCGCGTTAACTTAATTAATTACAAGCAGATAGTTTACTTCCTGATACCATCAAGTCTATCACGGTAACTTTTGGAAGGAAACTTAATAAGATATTCAGTTCCGCTATCTATGTTACACTCTATCACACCATCAATTTGATCGCAGAGCATTTTTATAAGGGTCATACCAAGAGTTTTTGTTCTGCCCGGCAAAACATCTTCAGGAAGACCTCCCCCGTTATCGCCAATTTTCAGAAAATATTCAGGACCTGTTACCTTCAATTCAAAGTATATTTTTCCTGAACCACGGTCTGCAAATGCGTGCTTAAGTGAGTTGGTAAATATTTCATTAATAAGCAGCCCAAGCGGAATAGCCGTATCAATACTAATTCTTATACCGGATGTATCAATAATAAGTTCAATTTTTTCATTGCTTACCCCGAAGATCTTTAGAAGATTATCAGCAAGGCGTTTAATATACAGCGAAAAGTCTATTTCAGAAAGGCTGTTTGACTGGTAAAAACTCTGGTGGATCAGCGACATGGATACGACCCTGTTCTGAATTTCGCGGAAGGAATTTAAAACAGCCGGATCTTCTATTTCAGCAGACTGCATATTTATCAGGCTGATTATAACCTGCAGATTGTTTTTTACCCGGTGGTGAATTTCCTTAAGCAGTACCTCTTTTTCTCTCAATGAATTAAGTATAATCAATTCGGCGTTTCTTCGTTCAGTAACATTTCTTACTATACCAAGAATCTCTCCGTTCACAATTCCGCGATCCATAAGTGTTGTAAGAACCTCTCCATAGAGAAACTCTCCTTTGGAATTGACAAATCTCATTTCATAGCTTTGCGATCTGCTGCCTTGTTTTGTACCACTGAATCTGGTTAACGCCAATCCAAGGTCATCAGGGTGAATAAGCCCCGAAAAATTCCTGCCTATCCAGTCTTTTCTTTTGAGTCCGGTAATTTCTTCAAATGCTTTGTTAAGAGAAATGATGATCCCTTCTGTGGATAAAGTATAGATAATATCTCTTGCAGATTCGATAAGAAGCCCATACCTGTTTTCAGCGTATTCTCTCAGTTTCTTTTCCCTGGCTTCAACTAAAGCCCGGTTTATGGTTGGCTGCAGTTTGTAAAGCTTGTTCTTAAGAACGTAGTCTGTAGCTCCTTTTTTCATTGATTCAACTGCGGCATCCTCACCCATTGTACCCGAAACAAGAATAAACGGTATTTCCGGTCGAATGCTCATTGATCTTTCCAGGGCTTTGAGTCCATTATACGAAGGAAGACTAAAATCACTGAAGATTATATCATAATCAGAGTTAACAAGGCAATCTGTAAAATCCCTTTCGTTATCAACCCTCTTGTAGTCAAAATTCCAGCCGGCAAGTTCAAGTTCATTGATCACGAGTTCCGAATCATTATCATTATCTTCAAGGTGCAAAATACTAAGTTTATCAGACATAACAGTATAAATAAATTTAAAAAAGATTACCGCGGAGTTTCATTTATCAAAGCCCAGAATATTCCAAGGTTCTTAACCGCATCGACAAAATCATGAAAATCAACGGGCTTAACAACATATGCATTCACGCCCTTCTGATAGCTTGCTATAAGATCCGATTCTTCTTTTGATGATGTTAAAATAACCACAGGGATCGATTTAAAATCAGGTGAACTTTTTATCTCATCAAGTACCTCCTGCCCGTTTATTTTCGGCAATTTAAGATCAAGAAGGATAACTACAGGATTTCCGTTTGCTCTGCCTGAAAACTTCCCGCGTTTATAAAGATAGTCTAACGCCTCTTCTCCATCTCTTGCAACATCAATAAAATTCGCAAAATTATGCTCAGATAACGCGTCAATCGTTAATTCCAGATCATTTTCATTATCTTCAACTATTAATATTCTGTTTAAATTATCAACGGCCATTGTGTTTAAGTTATTATATTATAAAAAAACTGCTTTCTGTTACCTGGGTAATGAAAAATGGAATGAGGCTCCATCTCCGGGTGTGCTGTGGGCCCATACTGTACCGTTATGCCTGCTGATTATCCTTCTTACAGTAGCAAGCCCTATGCCTGTTCCTTCATATTCATCATCCCTGTGCAGCCTCTGGAATACTCCGAATAGTTTATCGGCATAATTCATATCAAAACCGCAGCCAGAATCTTTGATAGTATAAACATTCTCCTTTTCATTAGCTATTCCTGAGACTTTTATTATTCTCTTTTCAGATCTTGATGTATATTTAACCGCATTCGAAAGCAGATTATCAAGAACGATCTTCATCTGGAACGGGTCGGCATTTACGGCCGGCAGCTTTTCAATATTCCAGATTATATCATCATCTTTAGGATTATGGTTGTACTCAGAAATAAATTCATCTATTATATCGTTCAACTCGATCCTGGAAAAAGATAGTCCCGTTCTTCCAACTCTTGAGAACATGAGCAGGTCGTCTATCAGTCTACCCATTTTAGCGGCACTGGTATTTATCTTGCCCAGCAATCTCAATTCTTCATCGCTCAAATGGTCTTCAGAAATTCTTTTCAGTTTTTCTCCAAATCCAATAATATGCCTTAGCGGCGCTCTCAGATCATGAGACACCGAATAACTGAATGATTCAAGCTCGTTGTTGCTTTGCTGCAGTAATGTATTCAGCGTTATTGTCTGTTCTTCAGATCTTTTTCTCTCGGTAATATCGGTAGAAATTCCGCACATAGCATATACTTTTCCTCCAACATCAGTCAACGGAAACTTCTGAGAAAGATAAGTGTGAATACCATCGGGTAACACCGCGGTCTCTTCAAACTCATGCGGGTTAAGGCTTTCAATTACCATGCGGTCGTGTTCTTCATATACCTTTACGGCATCAGGGTGCCCGGGAAACAGGTCTGTAAGTGTTTTTCCAAGGAATTCTTTTTCACTGAGTCCGTGGTTCTGCTGAGTTGCCTTGTTGACCATTATGAACCTTCTGTTAAGATCCTTAAGGTAAATTGCTGAAGTTGAATTATCAATTACCGCTCTTAACTTCCTTTCACTTTCTATAATATCATTTTCATATTTGCTTTTTTCGTCTTCCTGTTTTTTCAGGCGAGCGGCATTATATATCACCATGATGAACAGAGCCGCAATAACGCAAATTACAAAAATTGCCACTCCTGTTGAGTAACCATAAAGTCCCGCATTTTCTCCAAAAATCCTAAGCCACCCCAGAATCACAGGCAGAATTAAAACCAAGGGAATCATTCTTCTGCTGATGACTGCACTTGCCGAATTGCCGTTCACAAGCTGCATGAAAAAACTTTGTTTATCGGCAAGGGTCACCCCTCCGAAAAATACAAGAAACATTGCAGAAGTATTTAGTGCCATTGGCGTATAATTGCCAACATGGTAAAAAGAGGAAATTTTGTAAAGGAATCCAAGTGCAGCGAACAACGAAACAAAGCCGGCGCCAAATAAAGTATACTGGACAATATTCCTGATAAGTGGTTTGGGATTTTTTAAAAAAAGGACCACAATTCCTCCTGCCAGAAGAAGAACTGCGGTATTAGGAGCCATCTTACTTGAACTTTGAAGTACCGGCGGGATAATAAGATCTAAAGTAATATAAACCCCTGAAACATAATGAAGCAGTGCCAGCATTGAATTGCTTATTACGAAAACCGAGATCAATATTATCAGATTTCTGTGCCGTTTTTTTGCAGCCAGCAAAACCAAAGCAGAACCCAGGGCAATAAAACACAGCGCGGTTACAGAATTCATAGGAACGTACCCGGGCAAAACGTTCAGAAACGGTGCTATACCCAGAATAAGACCTGTAAAGAACATTATACCTGTAATGATATTTATATATCCGCAAACACGTACAGCCGTATCAGAACGAGATGTTTCTTTCATAATGAGAATTCTGTTTTTCGAAAATTAAAAATATAGGGTCTCAGTGCAATAACTAAAATCAGGGAGCCCCATTCAAAAGAGCATTTCTAGCAGACATTACAATATTATGTTCTTTACACAGTACTTCAAGTCAAAAAACAGTGCAAACCCAGAATAAACATAAATGTAACAGGATAAGAATTCCTATAAAATAACGTGAATAGTTCCTCAAAAGGGTTTTAAATTAACATAATCTTTACAATATTTGTAAAAATAATAAAATGATCATATGAATCTTCCTTCCGGATATAACGGAAAACTTTATAATTTGCTTGAAGAAGTACACAAGCTGAAATTCAGCGAACCTCAGAAGGCGCTTGAACTTGCAAATTTTGTGTATGTACAGGCGCTCAAATCAGCCGATGAAGTGCTGGAGGCAAACTGTTTGTATGTACTTGGGGTGTGCCACGAGATCAGTTCAAGCTACCCTCAGGCAATGAAATTCCTTTCTGAGGCGATAAAACTAGCGCAGCAGCTTGGTGAAAAGAAGATAATGGGAGATGCACTTAATTACGTTGGCGTAATTCATGATAACCTGAATAATTACTCTAACGCACTTAAGGCATACTTCAGGGCGCTGAAGATCTATGAAGATGTAAAGGAGAACAAAAAAACCGCAATTGTCCTTTCTAATATCGGTTTGATATATACCAATATTAAGGATTACCGCAATGCATTAAAGTTCTATTCACATGCGCTTGATATCGCGGAAGAAGAAAACGATGCTGAGTCTCTGCTTATCACCAATATTAATATTGGCTTAACTCACTCACAACTGGGCAATTTTGAAGAGGCTCTGAAGTTTCTTTACGATGCTTTTGACCAGGCAACAAACTCAAACGATAAACGAAGAGCCTCGCTGGCCCTGGATCATATTGCAGATACAAATATCAAACTTAACAAAACCGGTGAAGCATTCAGACTTTTTGAAGAGAGCAGGAAACTGAAACTGGAGCTTGAAGACAAACGCGGCCTGGTAAAAGTTTACAGCACACTTGGACATATGCACCTGCTTGAGAATAATATGACCGAAGCAAAAGCCAACCTTGAAAAAGCGCTTGAGCTGGCCACTGAACTGGGAATAAAGAGATCTGTTCACGAACTGCATAAAATGCTTTCTGACGCATATGAAAGAATTGAAGATTCTGCAAAGGCGCTGTATCATCTCAAGATAGCATACAGGAAAGAATTGGAACTTCTGAAGGAAGAGGCGGAAATAAGAGCAAGAAACATATCAACACAACTTGAAATTGAACAGGCGCAGAAAGAAGCGGAAATTCAGAGGCTGAAAAATATAGAACTTGCGCAGGCACTGGAAGATGTAAAAAAACTGAATGTGAACCTTAAAGAACTTAATGATGAGAAAAATGAATTTATGGCTATTGCTGTGCATGATCTTAAAAATCCCCTTCAGAATATTCTTTCAACAGCAAGAATACTGAAAAGAAGCAGCGAACTCCCGAAATCTGAAATGGATGAATTTACTGCAAATATTATTAACCAGACAGACAGGATGTTCAATATCATCAAAAAGCTGCTTGATCATAATGCAATAGATCAGGGTGAACTTAAACTTAAGATCACCAACTTTGATGTCAATTCTTTGGCTGAAGAAATTGTCAGCAATTTTAAAGAAGAGTCAGAGAGAAAAAAACTGAACCTTATGCTGCGTAAAGCCCCGGAAGAAGTGAGCATCAATACAGATAAAGTCATCCTGTATGAAATTCTTCAGAACCTTGTTTCGAATGCAATAAAATTCTCTACGGAATTCAAAAACATAATATTGAGCGTATACGCGGATGAAAAGAATATAAAACTGGAAGTTGCAGACCAGGGCCCGGGGTTCAGTGATGAAGACAAACGGAAAATGTTCAGCAAATTTGCCCGGCTGAGCGCCAAACCTACAGGGGATGAACATTCAACCGGTCTCGGTCTTTCAATTGTGAAAAAGCTTTGTGAGCTGATTGGCGCGACTTTAAAACTTGAAAGCAAAAAGGATGAAGGGGCAAAATTCACAATTAGTTTAAAAAATTGGTAGTAAATAGCTGTTAAATATAAGCTTCCGCATAACTTATTCACGTTATTCCATTTGTTTAAAAGCCTTATATCTTTACAACAGAATGAGAGCAGAATTTAGCAAATTGCTTGAAAACGGGCAAAACTTACGAGAATCCAATCCGAATGAAGCATTAAGTTTATTTGAAAAAGCGTATGGGATTGCTATAACTTCAGGTGACCAGAACCAACAGCTTGAAGCTCTTTTTGAGCTGGGTGTTACCAAGCACGATCTTTCACTGCATACAGAAGCTGCGGCAATATTTAAGCTGGCACTCAGCGATAAATTCAGACATGAAGACCTTTTCCTCAAATCAAACCTGTTAAGATGCCTGGCGGTGCAGTATATAAGGCAGAACAAAATTGAAGATGCCATAAATTACCTGTATGAAAGCGAACGTGTGAGCAAAAGCTGCGGTTATGATGAGAACCTGCACATGGTGGAATCCACACTTGGTTCGGTTTATATACAGCTTAAAATGTTCGATAAAGCACTTGAGCATGAACTGAGGTCTCTTGAACTCGCAAAGAAAATGAATTCAGATCTTATGATAAATTATTCTTACCTTGGAATTGGTTCATGCTATTACCTGATGGGAGACAGCAGCAAAGCTGAATTATACCTGATGAAAGCTAATTCGGGTGAACAAACCAATTACACAAAGGCAAATGCCTGCTATTACCTTTCAAAGTTGTATTTTGATAAAAAGGAAAATACAAAAGCGCTTAATTTTGCAAATGAAGGTATAGCGGTTTCTGAAAAATTCATGATAAATGACTATCATGCGCTTTGCACCGGAATGAAAGGATCTATTTTCCTTGAATCAGGGAACCCTGCAGGAGCCATCGCATTTATTGAAGAAGCAATAAGAATATCCGGGAAGATTGACAACAAAAGGATCTACTTCAGTCTTTACAAGGACCTGATAAAAGCTTATGACAGAACCGGTGATTACATAAAAAAATCTGAAGCATACGAGAAGCTGTATGAATATCACATTGAGTATCTTGAAAACCGGTCAAAACTGAAGATAAAGCAGCTGAATTCAGAACACCAGATAGAAAAAGCCAAAGATGAAGCGGAAATTGAAAGGCTGAAAAACGTTGAACTTAGAGAAGCGCTTGATAAAGTAAAAAAGCTGAATGAAGAGCTTGAGGTTCTTAATCTTGAAAAGAATGAGTTTATGGCAATTGCGGTGCATGACCTGAAAAACCCACTGCAAAACATACTTTCAACAGCAAGGCTCATAAGGAGAAGCAGCCCTGAGGAAAACATAATTGACCTTTCAGAAAACATAATGCAGCAAACAGACCGCATGTTTAACCTTATAAGGAAACTTCTTGATCATAATATCGCCGAAGAAGGAAAGATAAAGATCAGCAAGAGTGAATTCAGGGCAGAATCCGTTTTGAGGGATGTTATGAATGATTACAGAGAAGCTGCCGTGCGGAAACAGCTTAATTTGAATTTCATCAACCATTGCAACGGCAATAAATTAAACACAGATTATGATATATTATACCAGATAATGTGCAACCTGGTATCAAACGCAATAAAGTTCTCTCCTAATAACAAAAATATCTTCCTTAGCCTGAATACAGAAAACGGCCGCATACTGTACGAGATAAAGGACGAAGGCCCGGGTTTCAGTGAAGATGACAAAAAGAAGATGTACCGGAAGTTTTCGAAACTTAGCGCGCAGCCTACTATGGGAGAAAGTTCTACCGGACTTGGTCTTGCTATCGCAAAAAAGCTCAGCAGACTGATAAACGCAGAGCTTGTTCTGGAAAGCGAACCGGGCAGCGGGGCGAAATTCAGGATCCTGGTGGACCCTGTATAATATCTTTAAAGATCCACTATAACATTAAATAACTTTTCAATAACACTTATAGCCCGGAATTCACTATACGGGATATCAAAACAAAGAGATAAAATGAAAAACCTGTCAACTCTTATTGATGAAGGAACAAAGATAAGGCAAAGTATGCCTGCGGATGCACTTGTTATGTTTAAAGAGGCACTTAGTGAATCTGAGCTGAACTCAGATGAAGAATACATGGCTATATCCCTTTTTAACATAGCAATCACATATCTGATACTTACTGACTATGATAAGTCAATTTCCTATTTCCAGAAAGCGCTTAATACGGAATATGCGCTGAATAATCCTGAGCTGTATGCGGAGATTTTGCGCGGAATAGCCGGCAATCACGCCAGAAAGTATAACTATAAGGAAGCCCTGAAATATTTTTACCTGTCTGAAAGCGCGAGTATTCAATCCTGGAACATGCCGAACCTTCATATGGTATACCAGGGAATTGCCTCTTTGTACACCAAACTTAAACTTTACAAACGGGCTCTTTCTTATACAGAAAGATCGCTTGAAATAGCTTTACAAAGTGGCGAAGATGGGCCGCTGCAGGCATCACTGATGTCTATAGGAGCCTGTTATTACAAAATGAAAGAATATGATAAGGCCAGGGAGTATCTTGATGAATCGCTTAAACTTTCAAGCAATGATTTCGCGGAAGCAAATGCCTTTCATTTTATATCACATATAAAATTTGATGAAGGCTGCTATGAAGAAAGCGAAAAACTGGCTTTAAGACAGATAGAGATATGCCGTGAAAACAACTATCATGAATTTGAAGCGCTGGGATTAAGACAGCTTGGCAGAATTAGATTTGAAAATGGTAAATACAGCGAAGCCCTGGAGTACTTTCAGAAAACGCTGGATGTGGTTAAAGACAAAGGTGACCGTACGATCCGATTTGCAGCACTGCAAAATATGATAGAAACATACAAAATAACCGGAAACAAGGAGAAGATCACAGAACTTTATCCTGTGCTGTATAAAGAGCACGTTAAGCATCTGGAAGATGATATAAAACTGAAGATCGAACAAATAGACCTGGAAAATGAATCGGCTTCGATTAAAAAACAAATTGAGATCGAAAAAGAGAATAATACAAATCTGAAAAAAGCATTGTTGAGCGTTAATGCTCTTAATGACGAGTTAAAAACCATGCACGAAGAAAAGAACAGCCTGATGGGGATACTTGCTCATGACCTGAAGAACCCGCTGCAAAGCATACTTTCATCATTAAAGCTGATACGGCAGGAAAAAGAAGATACCGGGTTCCGGGACGAGATGGAGAACAATATCAAAGAGCAATCAGGCAGGATGCTGAACCTGATCAACAGACTGCTGGATTACAGAGCTATAGAAAGCGGGAGCATTCCACTTAATATCTCTTCATTCGTTTCCACAGAGCTCTCAGAAAAGCTTATGAAAAATGCGAGAATAAATGCTGTCAAAAAAGATATTGAAATAATCAGTGAATGTACATGCGGCGGAATGAAACTGGTGACCGATATGGAAATTCTGTACCAGGTGCTTGAAAACCTGCTTTCCAATTCCATTAAATTCTCACCACCGGGATCCCGTATTTACCTTCGCTGTTTTAATAACGTTGGGTATGATCTATTCGAAATTGAAGATGAGGGGCCCGGATTTTCTGAGAGTGACAGGAAAAGGCTTTATTCAAATTTTGCCAAACTAAGCGCAAAACCTACCGGCAACGAACACTCAACCGGTCTAGGACTTTCTATTGTCAAGAAACTGTGTGATCTCTTGGGCGCGGAAATCATGCTCAGCTCCATTGAGCAAAAAGGATCAAAGTTCACAATTAAATTAAAAAAAACCAATGAAGCGGAATTACATAATTCAGAAAAAGCCCTTTGTTGTACCGGCAGCTGATAATAAACTGATAGAAGAATTTTTCGGGCTGGCAAGTTTAAACACAGCCGGTGGTGAAATGAGTTTCGCCCATATGATAGCTCCACCGGGATGGAGCGAACCATTCCAAACACCTGAATTTGACGAGATAACTTACATAATAAAAGGGAAGAAGCATTTCGAAATTGACGGAAGTAATATTGTATTGGAAAAGAATCAGGCAATCTGTGTAACAAAAGGCACAAGGGTAAAGTACTCTAATCCCTTCAGTGAACCGGTAGAATACATTTCTGTGTGTATGCCTGCATTTACTGCTGAAAAAGTTCACAGGGAAGTATAAAACTATAAAGAAAAAAAGAAATACAGCAAATATAGAATTTCAGGTAATTGAGAATATATTAAGTCGTTCACATTATAACTGATAAACAAAAAGGCGGATCAAAGATCCGCCTTTTTTGCAAAATTCAGCCTGCTCAGTTCAGTCTTTTCGCCGGATTTGTCCACGCAGTAATATTCCTGAATTTTCCTTCGTAGTTGGGATACACCAGCAGTTTATAATTCGTACAATTCATGGCAGTATCACAGCCAAGTGTTCCAAGTACTATCGGAATTTCGTTTGGATCTCTGGGATAACTGGACCACGTTGCTGCAAGATAATATCTGCCTGAGGGAATTCCTTCCATTGAAAATGGAGTTTCATATAACCAGTCCCTGGTTTTTAAATTCAGCGAATCTGTTCTTACCGGAACGCGGTTGAACGGATTAACGCTATCGGCATTGTATAATGATACCGAATAATACCCTCCGGACATATAGAGGATAGAATCGTAATGTGTTACATAGCCGGTTAGCTTATCCCCTGACCTGCCGGGATCAACCGGGCCATCACACGAAATAAATACCGCAAGAAAAAGAATAAATATGGTTGTTATAGTTCTCATATTTCACCCCCAACGAATATGCTATTTGGGGTAAACACATACCATAACTAAATTAGCTATTTTACGGTAGTACGTAAAGGCTACTACATTACGATACTATTTTGAATATTTGCCATTTTTGAGAGCCCGGTATAATTACATTTGCCATCTGCTCAGCAAATTGCCTGAACTGAGGTTTAGACATATCCGAAAGCGCCTTTTCAAATTCATCCATCGAAGCAAATACATATTCATCAACTATATGCGCGGCGGATTCACCGATGTATCCTGTATATACTCTGCAGGCGGAAGCTTTTGAGAAACCCGAGCTCCGCATCTTTTCAGCGCCCCATTGCTTAATTATGCCAAGCGCTTCGCCGAGTTTTCCGAACTGAATATCAAGTGACCATTGACAAAGGTACATAATTGAACTCCTTTCATTTTAAATTTTCATCATATCAGAGTACGATGAACTTAGTATCTCTGAGTTTTTAATGTTGAATATCTTTTTCAGGTATTTCATTATTTCAGCTGATCTTTTTTGCTGAATCGCAGTTCTGCATAAAATTTCAAATTCCAAATACTTTCCCAGTTCTTTCACCGAGTCAATGTGTATTCTTACATTTTGCCACAAATACAATTTTCTTCTTTTTGATACAATTACTTTGATACCGTAAATTTCCTTTAAAATATGTTCAACCCGTTTTGGGTGTATTATCTCAGAAATGTAATAGTTGCTGAACTTTGCCGCTGCTCTGTTTGCCCGTTTGTAATAAATTAACTGATGAACTGAATCATTAATTGATCTTAACTTAAGCCTGCCGGGAGAAATATTAAAATAAACATCCCGCTGATTCAGTGTTCCCATATCCCTGGCTTTCAGCAGTTTCACGGCACGAAGTGCTGCTTTGTGGTCTACACATTTTACTTTCAATTCAAGGTTCTTCATAATAGGTCAATCAAGCAGTTCTATAAATTCCTCCAGAGTCTTAACAGGCAGCCTGCATGCAAAGTTTTCACAAACGTAAGCCGTCGTTTCAGCGGAGCTTTGCACAACTTTTGAGGCAAATGTAATGCTGTTTGCCAAATCATTCGGATCAATTTTTACAACAACTTTATCGGGCATGAAGCGCGTCTGAACTTCGCGAAGCATTCTATAGGCGGTTTCATCATCGCCGCCGGCAATAATTATCTGCTTAGGCTTATGCAGTAATGAATCAAGCGCAACAAGCATTTGCGGCATGGCATACGGCATTTTTTTAAGCTTACCGCTGAATGCAAGCACTGATTTATACGCCATATCGTACCAGCCGGTGTTACCCGTTAAGGCTGAAAGCCTTAGCAGATTATTTATGGCAACTGCGTTGCCGGTTGGTTCCGCTGAATCATAATCTTCCTTTGTTCTAACCAGTATGCTCTTATCCTTGCCGGATGTATCAAAAAATCCGCCTTCAGCGTCATCATAAAAATCATTAATCATTACTTCAGTAAGTTCAACCGCAAGTTTAAGATACTTTTCATCAAATGATGCTTCATAAAGATCGATTAATCCCTGCGAAAAGAATGAAAAATCTTCAAGTGTGGCGTCAATCTTTGCTTCACCATCGCGCCAGCGATGAAGCAATTTCTTTTCAGCGGAATTATATAAATTTCCCAGAATAAAATCAGCAGCCTTCTGTGCCTTTTCAAGATATACAGGTTCATTAAACACTCCGTAAGCTTTCGCAAATGCTGATATCATTAGACCGTTCCAAGAAGTAAGAATCTTATCATCCTTATGCGGCTGCGGCCGTTTTTCGCGGGAGTCAAATAATATTTTTTTTGAATCTTCAAGCAAATTATTTATTTCATCTGTTGAGCGCTCAAACTTATTTGATGTTTCGCTTATTGAGTGCGCTTTGTATAATATATTTTTTTCAACAAACACGCTGTGCGGGTCACTGCCCTGCGGTGCATTGCCGTGAGAATTCACACCATAGAAGTAATTAAATATTTCGGCATCATCACCAAGTAATGTATCAATTTCGCTTTTGCTCCAAACATAAAAAGCGCCTTCTTCTTTTTCATGCGGCTCAGCGGGGTCAATCACTGACTCAGCATCTTCTGCGGAATAAAATCCGCCATCTGCATCCGTCATTACCCTGCCAACATAAGCAAGCACATCACGGGTTATATCACCAAAATATTTATCGCCGGTAATCTGGTACGCTTCAAGATAATTTACGGCTAATTGCGCCTGGTCATACAGCATTTTTTCAAAATGCGGCACTCGCCAATAGCGGTCAACACTGTACCTATGGAATCCCCCGCCCAGATGGTCATACATTCCCCCTTTTGCCATTTGCAGCAGTGTGCGTATAACAATTTGCAGCGATTCGGAGTCTTCAAACCTGTAATATGCTCTCAGCAGAAAATTAATCCCGGGCGGTCTTGGGAATTTTGGCGATTCACCAAATCCGCCGTACTCATCATCAAAACCATTTTTGAACTGCTGAGCGCCTTTTAAAAGCATTTCTTTACTCAGCTCGCCTGCCGCAGTTATATTCTGCGAAGCTTCGCGGATATGATCAATAATCTTATTTCCTGATTCAAGCACTTCATCGCGGCGGCTATGCCACGCTTCATACAGCTGAGTGATAAGCTCTTCAAATCCGGGCAGGCCGTATTTTGTTTTAGGCGGCACATATGTAGCGCCATAGAATGGCTTTAGGTCCGGAGTTAAAAACATGCTCATTGGCCAGCCGCCGGAGCCCGTCATAGCCTGCAGGGCTGACATATATACACGGTCAACATCGGGGCGCTCTTCCCTATCAACCTTAATATTCACATACATCCTGTTCATTTCTTTGGCAATGGATTCGTTCTCGAACACTTCGCGCTCCATTACATGGCACCAGTAGCAGGTTGAGTATCCTATGGATAGAAATATCGGTTTGTCTTCATCTTTGGCTTTTTGGAAAGCTTCATCGCCCCACGGGTACCACTCCACGGGATTATAAGCATGCTGAATGAGGTACGGCGATTTTTCGTTAATTAGTTTGTTTGGTTTAGGCATAGTTTTAGTCAAATAATCCGTTAATATCCAGTTTAATAAATTCTTTCCAGCTTATAGTATCGTTACTTACAACAATTGTTTTAAAAGTCTTAAATCTATTCGCAAATAGTAATTGTCCATTATTATTTTTCATTGTGCCTGATTTAACTTCTAAAGAGATTAATTTACTGCCTTTCTTCAATATAAAATCGACTTCATTGTTTCCTTCACGCCAGTAATATAAACTGATATTATTAATCCTGCATTGATTAAGCAGGTAACTCCCGATAGCTGATTCAACCAACCTGCCGTAAATTGCACTACCCGGTTCACAATCATTATGAATTAAATTTGAATAAACATTAAAAAATGCATTATTATAAACATTCCATTTGGGTATTGAATTTCTTAGTGATATTTTAGAACCTGAATATTTTTGCAGACCTGAAGTAAACCAAATCTTATCAAGAAGAAACTGGTATTGCGCCAGAGTGATCGTATTCCCTTTATCGCTCAGATTGCCTATTATCTTAGTGTAGGAAAGAATTTGAGATGAATACATACAACTGACTTCAAAAAGATTTTTAAGTAATGCCGGTTTTTTGATGTTTGTCAGCATTACAATATCTTTTGATATTGTTGTTTCAATAATTGAATTCAATATGTAGTCCTTCCATCTCTTTTCATCATGGATAAGACCGGCGGAACCCGGATAACTTCCGAAATAGAGGTACTGGTCTTCATTAAACCCGAATGCGTCATGCATTTCATTGTAATCCCAGTGCGGAAGGAAAATTATTTCAAATCTTCCAGTTAAAGATTCAGTTAAACCTTTATCTATTAATAATGCAGATGAACCCAGCAATATCACCTTTATATTTGTATAATTTCTTCTGTCTTCATCCCAAAGCTTTTTAACAGCCTCACTCCATTTATCAATTTTTTGCACTTCATCAATTATCAAAAGAACAGATTTTGCACCTGTTGAATTTAATTTGATCCGGGCAGACTCCCATTGTGCGGAGATCCAGTTTGAATCACCTGAAAGTACATTATCCGCAGTTGTGAATTGATATGGATAATCAATATATTGCAGCAATTGTTCAACAAGAGTGGTTTTGCCTACCTGTCTTGTACCGGATAAAATCTGAATATGATTTGTCTTTTCTTCTATCCGATTTCTTAATATTTTAAGCTGTTTTCTTTCAAACATGACAATTTACTATTTTTACTAGTTCTAATGAGTAAAATTACTAATTCTAATGAGTAAAATCAAGATATTCCATATATATTATTGTTAATTCGTTATTTATAAATATGTATTCTCTTTAATAAACTGAATAAAAAGGCTATGTCACCCAAAAATTACTCTGAAGATTCAAAGAATTATTATCTTAATGAAAAGAACAAGAAGATACAAAAGGAACTGGAAGAAAAATACGGGATGTTGGGTTCAGGTGGTTCAGAAGACGCACCGCCTGAGGTAATGAATAACTTCCTGAATTACGTTCAGCAATTTGAGGAACAATGGGAAAAGGCTGAAAGAAAAAAGATCAGAGATATACTCGGGAATCCGGTTTTCAGGAAAATTGAAGAAATTGATCCGGCAGCAATAGAAGGAGAAATTGAAATGATCCTGAATAAATATGCTGAACATAATTATAATATTGGAATTATAGAAAAAGATGACGTTAGTCCTGAAGATTTTTATATATTCCTGACTGAAGAGTTAATGGAGCATGAAACGGATTTCATGAATGTCCCGGGAATGAACACAAATTTTATATATGAGGAATTTCATCCAAATCCAAAACTTAACATTAAGGATTGCACTGATTATTTTATTTGGGGATTGAGGAACAAAGACAAGGAACAAGCATTATTATGGTCAGCAAAGGAAAACATTATGCTAAATAATGTCAGCTATAGCAAAGATGAATTTGCTGAAAATTTGTTTAAATTGTTTCCGGATGGCATTGAAGAAACAAAGATAACATTTAAAAATATCAACGTAGCAGATCTGAAAGCACAAATTGAACTTCTGATAAATTACAATACAGGAAACAGAAGCGGATCAGAGATTTATATAATTAACTTATGTTTCAATAAAGTTGATGCTGAATACATGGAAGTGAGTTCAGTTGAGATAACAGATGAATAATTTAAGAAACAAAATACTCCCTCAGCTATTCATTATTTATACCCGCTATCTTATCGGAGCAGCATTTGTGTTTGCGAGTGTTGTTAAAATACAGGGTAAACGTTTCACTACAATTGATGGCATCAATGAGCCAATAAATTCCGCATGGCATATGTTTGAAACGCTGTACCAATCCGGGTTGTGGTGGAAAGTAATGGGGCTAGGACAGTTAATAGCGGGTCTGCTGCTTATGACGCAGCGCTACGCGAAGCTTGGTGCGCTTATGTTCCTTCCCATTGTAGCTAATGTATTTGTGATAACCCTTTCGTATGACTTCAGGGGCACTCCCGTAATAACCGGCTTAATGCTGATTGCAAACATACTGCTTGTATTATGGGATTGGGACGAACTAAAAATCCTTGTGAATAAAACCCCCGTGATCCCGCAGCCAAACCGATTTGAGAATATGCGCATTTGGGAAATTACGGGTCTTGCCCTTTTCCTCTTCACTGCAGTTTACAGAGCCGGTGTTTCAGGTTATAATATTTTTCTTTGGGCAGCTGTATGTTTTGCGATCGGCATCGCCGGATTGATAACAGGACTCTACAAATATAAAAAAACACTTAATGCCAAAATTTGATGTAACGCTGCTGACCTCAAGAGATTTTTTATCTGCAGCTGAAGGTGATGAATTCGCTGAAATAATACTTGAAGAAGACAGGCTGCTGACAATCGCGCTTGAAAAGCGCGGGCTTACTGTAACCCGTACGAATTGGGATAACCCAAAATTTGACTGGGCTGAGACAAAATGTGTTGTGTTTCGTACGCCGTGGGATTACTTCAACCGCTACGATGAATTTGCGCCCTGGTTTGAAAAGACTAGTAAGGTAACAAAGTTTATCAATTCAGCGGAAATTATAAACTGGAACATCGATAAGCATTACATGCTTGAGCTTGAAAGTGCGGGAATTAATATTCCCCCAACCGTTTTTATTGAACCGGGCGATAAGCGTCAGCTTACAGAAATAACCGCGGAGCTTAATTGGGATGAGTTTATTTTAAAGCCCGCAATATCAGGCGGCGCATGGCATACATACAGAATGAACAGTACAAATATAGCTGAACACGAAGCGTTATTTGCGGAGCTGGTAAAAGATAAGTCTATGCTGGTGCAGGAATATCAAAATAGCATATTGAATGAAGGCGAGGTATCGTATATGGTATTTGGCGGTAAGTTCACACATGCAATTCTAAAAAAAGGAAAAACCGGTGATTTCAGGGTACAGGAAAATTTCGGAGGTACTATACACGGGTACCATCCTTCACAGGAAGAAATAAATTTTGCGCAGCTGGTGGTAGAAAAAGCTAAACCGGGGATAGTTTACGCAAGGGTTGATGTTATGCGGGATAACTCAGGGAAGCTCTCGCTGGGTGAGCTGGAAGTATTTGAGCCTGCTTTATGGCTCCGCAAGTATCCGCCTGCGGCAGAATTGTTTGCCGGTTTGATAACTGAATTGCTTCCGGGTTAGAAACATTTTTTTACATCAACAGAACCCGCAGGGCAGAGAATGATGTTAAATTATAATAAAACAGAAAGGAATTTAACATGTTCAAACCAAACAATGCATTCAGCGGTTTTTCAGTCAATGATATTTCCAAAACAAAGGAGTTCTATGCCGGCATTCTTGGAATGAAGGTCAAAGATGGCGAAATGGGAACTTTGAACCTGATAATTGCCAGTGGCAGCACAGTTATTGTATATCCTAAGCCAAATCATGTGCCTGCTGAGTTTACGATACTTAACTTTCCAGTGAGTAATATTGATGAAGCAGTTGATGAACTTACAGAAAAAGGCATTACCTTTTTGAAATATGATAATGAAACAATTAAGACCGATCATAAAGGGGTCATGCGTGGTAACGGTCCGGATATTGCATGGTTTACTGATCCAGCGGGTAACATATTAAGCGTAATTGAAACAGAAAGTTTCTAAAACCACTCCTTTGTTTTGCGGTATTGTATATTATATAGTTATACATTATTGCGATAACTATATTTACACCGAAAATGTAAACATAAAATTATTAAGCACCCTTTATGATAATGATGTTTATGATCTTATCCTTATGCAAAACAGAATTCGAAATTCAAAAAATGGCCAAATGTTTATCATGCCTTTCCAATAATGGTGAAAGGAGAATAAGTCCGGGTGTGCAGATCTACAATGGTTCCTATTGGGTGGTTGAGCATGCCTATCCTACGGGTCTGCTTGGATGGCTTGTTATTGTGCTTAAGCGTCACTCCGAAGCTCTTCATGATCTGACAAAGGATGAATGGAATGAGCTGGGTGAAATAAATTATTCACTCATGAAATGTATCAGGAAACTTTTAAGACCGAAGAAAGAATATCTTTGCTGTTTTTCTGAAGGTAAAGGGTTCAAACATATTCATTTTCATATAATACCAAAAACCCGCGCTTTTGATGAGATATACTCAAGCTCACGATCATTTATGTATTTAAAAGTATCTGAAAGCAGCTCCGTTAGCAAAGAGAAGATAGTTCAGCTTTGCAGCAAATTAAAACTTGAAATGAAAAAATAATGGGAATTACTATTCATTACCTTGGAAAACTTGATGATAAGGAGCAGATCAAAACTGCTTCAAATGAATTGACGGAAATAGCAAAAGAACTTGAATGGAAATATGAACTCATCAACGATAAAAAAAAGGGTATTTCAGGTATTGTAATTAAACCGCATTCAAAATCCGAGAGCCTTAGTTTTATTTTTGATGTAAATGGTGAGTTGAAAAATATCGTCGTACTTTTTCATGATGACCTGTTAGAAAATGATTATTCACATGTAAGTATTAAAACCCAGTTTGCTCCTATCGAGATTCACGTCACAATAATTAAACTTCTGCGATACTTGAAAAAGAAATTCATGGGTAATTTAAGAGTAATTGATGAAGGTGCATATTGGGATACTTCTGATGAAGCTTTGTTATTGGAAAAATTCAATTTCCTTAATGAAATGATGGATAAACTGGAGAATGAATTAAATAAACTGGATAAAGTTGAAAACGAATCACCTGAATCACTGGCAGATAGAATTGAAGTGATACTCAAAGAATTGCAGCAAAGAAAAAATTAGCAGACTATGAATCATATTGTTTAAAACTATTCATGTATTTCACTTTTCAATCTGCAGTTTTCCTTTACAAATAATTTTTTAAAATCCATTTTTGTAAATTATTAAAAATCAATTTGTAACAACATTTCTTTTTGGATTACCATTGCGAAACCAAAAGGTTTCATGTATATTTGCAACCATAAGGTTTCATATTAATTAATTCACTTTATTATGCAAAGAGATGTATTCCAGGCAATTGCCGATCCGACCAGGCGCGAAATACTGGGTATGATAGCGTACCGGTCATTGAACGTAAATGCAGTATCAGGGCATTTTGAAATCACGCGCGCTGCAGTATATAAACATTTAAAGATCTTACGGGAAGCGGGCCTTGTTGAAATAAAACAGGCAGGCCGCGAGAGATTCTGCCACGCGAAAATGGAAAAACTTGAAGCAGTTTCAGACTGGGTTGAGCAGTACCGCAAATTGTGGAACAGGAAACTTGATTCACTTGAAGCATACCTTGAAAAATTGCAAACACCGCAAAGGCAGAAGGAGAAATAAATGACAAATAAAGAGATCATAAGAAAAGTGAATGAAGGATTTAACTCCGGTGATACTGAAGCGATACTAAAATATGTTGCTGATGATGTTACCTGGGAATGTCCCGGATTTTTTTCACACAAAGGCATCGATGCCTTTCGGAAGGAAATTCATAATGATGCTTTTTCCGGTCTGCCTGTAATTACAGTTACAAACGAGCTTGAAGAGGGTGACCTTGTTGCAGTTGAAGGAAGCGTTAAGAGCAAAAAGAAAGATGGCAGCGATTTTTCATGCAGGTTTTTTGATATCTACAGGCTTGAAAGCGGAAAGATCAAAGAAATGCGCTCATACTTAACAGATATAAAATAATTTTTATTAAACTAACAACATAATTGATATGAATAACCGGGATGAACTAAAGATAGTGAGAAACTTTAATGCAACCAAAGAACAGGTTTGGCATGCATGGAGCGATGAGGAACACTTTAAACAGTGGTGGGGACCAAAAGAATTCTCCTGCCCGGACTGCACTATAGATTTTAAAGTAGGCGGCAAGTGGCTTGCAAGTATGATGGATGATAAAGGCAATAAAATTTGGGCTACGGGTGTTTACAAAGAAATTATTCCGTATGAAAAAATAGTTTTTACTGACTGTTTTGCGGATGAGAAAAGTAATGTTATTTCTTCTGAAGTATACGGGATGAAAGGTATTCCCATGGAAATGCTGGTAACAGTACTTATAAAAGAAACAAACGGGAAAACCGAAATGACGATAATTCACAAAGGATTACCTGAAGGCGAACTAAAGACCGGTGCGAATATAGGCTGGAATACTTCTATTGATAAAATGGAAGAAAGTTTTAAGAAAATTAATCATTAAGCTCAGGAATCATGATAAAGAACTTTTTTCAAAAATACTCTGATGCGGGAATCCTGTTTATCAGAATAGGTATCGGCATACCATTCGTTTTTGTTTACGGAATTATGAAAATAGAAGGCGGACCTGAAATGTGGCAGATGGTCGGCAGCGCGATGTCTAATATAAAAATAAACTTCGGCTATGTTTTCTGGGGATTCCTTGCTTCGGCAAGTGAATTTTTTGGCGGCATCTTTTTACTGCTCGGCCTATTTACACGTATGGCCGCGGCATTAATGGCATTTACAATGCTTATGGCGTTTGTAACTCACTTATCCATGATGGATCCCTGGCATGTTGCGGTACACCCTATGGAACTATTCGGTGTATTCATGGGCCTGGTATTCATTGGCGCCGGCAGGTACAGCCTTGATAACATTCTTTTCAGAAAAAATAAACAAATCACTTCATCCATTAACTAACATTCAATATGAAAGCAGAACAAAATTTAAAAACCGAAAAGGAAATGATATTTTCACGGGTTGTAAATGCACCCCGCGAACTGGTGTTTGATGTATGGACAATCAGGGAACACCTGGAAAAGTGGTGGGGACCGGATGGTTTCACAACTACAAGCAAACAGTTTGAGCTTAAACCTGAAGGTTTATGGCTTTTCACCATGCACGGACCCGACGGCAGAGACTACCCGAACAAGATCATTTTTACAGAAATCAGCCGCCCTGCTAAACTTGTATACAGGCATTCAGATGATGAAGGTGTTGAACCAATAAGATTCCGAGCGGAGGTCACTTTTGAAGAAGACAACGGCAAAACTGTGATAACGATGCATATGATAATGGAAACCGAAGAGATGCTTACGAAGGTTGTTGAAGAATACGGAGCTTACGAAGGTGCGATTCAGCATTTGGCAAGAATGCGGGATTATCTTGAATCGCTTCAGTCTTAACACGCAACTGTACAATTGATATAAATTTAAACTGCCATTGTGAAAAACTGCGGCAGTTTTTTTATACACAGCATTATAACTTGAAAATTTATACTTATAATTTGATTTTGCCTTAAAATTAATGAGCGAAGAAAATAAGAATTACATTCTTAAAGATAATCAGGAACGCAAACAGTTTGAATTGGTTATCGAAGGTCACACAGCAAGAATAGAATATATGATCATGGCGAGTAAAATATTCCTGACTCACACAGAAGTACCCTCAGAACTAGAGGGCAGAGGAATTGGCTCAATTATTGTAGAGCTCGCATTGGAAGAAGTTGAAAAAAGAGGTCTGAAACTGATTCCCCTATGTCCATTTGTAGGCAAGTATCTTACCCGTCACCCGGAGTGGAAGAGAATTCTTGCTGATGATGTAAGGCTAAAATAGATCAATGCAGAAACCGGAACCGGAAGAATATAATCCATATTTCAGCAGGTACATCTCTTTGGTGCCTGAAGGTGAATACATGCATGTACTTAAGGAAAACACCGCAGAGATTGTTAATTTTTTCCGAAGTATTCCCGAAGACAAACACAACTATAGATATGCTGAAGACAAATGGAGCATTAAGGATATTCTTATGCACATAACCGATACCGAACGTGTTATGATGTACCGTGCACTTGCCGCTGCAAGACGTGATGATAAAATAATTCTGTGTAATATGGATGAAAACCTGTATGCTGCAAATGCTGATGTAACCGGCCGCACCCTGTCAGGTATTCTGGAGGAATTCAGCGCTTTAAGGGCCTCATCTGAAGTATTTTTTGAGAATTTAGGCGATAATGAATCAAAATTCGCAGCAAGAACTCAGTCTCATCCAATTACCGCAAGAGCCATTGGTTTCATTGTAGTCGGGCACCCGATTCATCACATGCAAATTATCAAACAAAGGTATTAGTAGTCCGCACTAACTACCAAAAATGCGCTTTCAGCTGCAATTTAGTGATTTTACGGTTCAGAAAAGTGTAAAAATTTATATAGAAAAAAAATTGATTAAAATTGGTATATTTGCACCGACTTACCGATAATATGTGCATATTCTATTTTTAACGAATTAATACTATAAGGTCAATTATCATGAAGGAAATTATTCAGCATTTCTTTAAATATTTTTCACAATCCCCTTTTGAACTGTACAATGAATCAGGTTTTAGGCATGAACTTGGTATTTTCCTCAAGAAATACTACCCTGAGCTGAACGTAAAACTTGATTACCCAGTATCACGTATGTTTAATCCTATACCTAAGCTTGCAAACAAGGAAGCTGATATTTTCATTATAGAAAGCGGTGTTCAGAAGCATGTAATTGAACTCAAAATGCCGAAAGATGAAAATGCCAGTCACGTAGATCTTTACCGTGTAATTCAGGATCTCAAATTCCTTGAACAGCTGAAGGGTCAGGGATATGATACATGCACTGAAGTATTCATTACAAAACGAAAGAATATCTGGGAATCAATAAACGGCGGAATATACAAGCTGTTTGCCGGCGATTCCGTTAACCTTCGTTCAGTTACTAAAGATGAGATCCAGCCTTTTCTCATACACGGAGGCCCGATTGAACTTGCCGGGACCTACAAAGCGAAATGGGAAATTATCCATGATGCCAAGGGTGATGAGTACAGGTATTTTATGATCAGTGTAAAATAAACCAAATCTCTAAAGGTGGTAATAACCGTAACTTCAATAAAACTCAGAAGTGTATGGTACTTTTTCAGGTTAAGCCTGTTTGGATACAGGATCCAGAAACAGGCTGCATCTGAAAGCGGTTTTATTAAGATGAAGAATACGGGCTTTGGGTATGAACATTTCACACTTTCGGCCTGGCAAAGCGAGGGTGATCTGAAGAGATTTGCGCGCAGCGGCGAACACTCCGCTGCAATGAAACGCACGCGTGAACTTGCCACTGAAGTCAGGACATATACATATACTTCAGAAACTCTTCCGGATTGGAAAGATGCAAAAAAACTGCTGAAAGATAAGGCAAAAGTTCTGAAGTTTTGAAAAGTTAATAGCAGTTAACCTGTAATATATGAACACTTACATTATTGAAACCGAACGTTTAAAATTAAGGGAATTCAATTCCACAGACGGAGAATTGATCTTTGAACTTCTCAATTCACCCGGCTGGCTGAAAAACATCGGCAGCCGTTCTATAGCTACTATTGATGATGCTGTGAACTATATTGAAGCTAAGCTTCAGAAAAGTTACCGCGAATCAGGTTTTGGATTTTATCTGGTTGAATTGAAATCTACCGGAGAAAAGACAGGTATGTGCGGATTGGTTAAACGGGATGGTCTGGATGATATTGATATTGGATTTGCATTGCTGCCGCAATATGAAAATAATGGGTACGCATTTGAGTCATCAGAGGCAGTAATAAGTTATGCAAAAAACAAACTGAAAATAAAAACGCTTGCTGCAATTACCATGCCATCAAATGTTACTTCAATAAAACTTCTGGAAAAACTGGGGATGAAATTTGACAAAAAAATAAATATACCCGGTGACCCGGAAGAACTTTTTCTTTATAGAATGGAGCTTGTTGATCAATGATAAATAAGGTATCAGTTAATGAAAAACTGGATCTGATCAAACAGCATTGGGATCCTATAATTGCGGGTGAACTGAACGGTCAGCATATAAAGCTTGTCAGGTTTAAAGGTGAGTTTACATGGCATAAACATGAAAATGAAGATGAGATGTTTTATGTAGTTAAAGGCAGGTTCACGATGAAACTGCGTGATGGTGATATCGATATAAATGAAAACGAATTCATTATTATTCCAAAAGGTGTAGAACACTGCCCTTTGGCAACAGAAGAAGTATCTGTAATGCTGTTTGAACCTGCAGGTACAATAAATACAGGTGATATTAAAAATAACTTTACAAAAATTAACCCGGCTAAGATCTGAAAAGCCTTAGATAAAACAATAATGCCTTTTAAAATAAACACAGCAACTAACCCCGATAGAATAGAGGTAACATACTCGGGGGTTGTTTCAGATGAGGAATTCCGCAGAGCGATAGCTGAGTTCATAGAATTCAACTCCCGGAAAAAGTGTCTGCTGGTTTTAACAGACCTCCGGGAAATGACCGTAACCCCTTCAATACTGAACGTATATGATTCCATCAATATGTTTGAAAAAATGGGAATAGATAACAGAACTTCCGAGGCCCTGATCCTGCCGGAGAACAAGTTTATTGAGAAGAATATAAAATTCTATGAAAACGCATGTCTGAACAGAGGGTATAATGTCAGGATCTTTTACAACAGAGAAGATGCGATTGCCTGGCTGAAGATGCATGAGTAAGTACAATTAACATAATACATGTTTCAAAATCTGCCTAACAAAGCAGCATTTTTTTCACTTTTACTCAATATATTTTAGTGATATTCAGAAGATTAAACGGGAAGATCTAAGAAATTACAGGATCAATTGCTAAAGTTCAAACTTAACGGGTGTTTTGGTTTTATTCAGCCAGTCACTTCGTAAAATTGCATAACCGGTACAATCGTATCTGTTCCCTTCAGCATCCGGCCATGCCTGGCGATAATGGGCTTCCTTCACAAAACCGCAATACTCAAAAACTTTCCGCATAGCAATATTATCAACTCTTGTTGTGGCTTCAAATCTCAGTTTATTAGGATAGTTTGTAAATACAAGATCAGTCAGCCAGCTTAAAGCCTGCTTGCCAATGCCTTTACCGCGGTATTCTTCTTTAATTTTGATATCAAATAGCGGTGTTTCATCGTCATCCTTTCCTGAGCCGAGATCGAACAATCTAATTACACCGATAATCGATCCGACTTCATTCAATATCAGGAATGTTTTGTTACTTTCGCTATTAAAATAACCTTCGGCATACTGCTTTTCCAGTTTTTCTATGGGAATTTTTGGTACGCTATGGAAAGGCCAATAACCAGAAGAAAGGAAAGAAAACAAGGATACTTTATGCTTTACAAGATATTCTTGAGTCGCAATTATTTTAAACTGAATTACTATTTTCTTCTTGAATTCTTTCTTCATCAACTAAAATAATTGATTCTTTCACAATTTCTATTACACCTGGATTAGTATATGGCGCATAAACCGCCATTTGATTCAGTATTTCAGAAAAATTAAAAAAATTTTCATCTTGTGATATATACTGCACCAACTTAGTAATATCACCAATAGCAGAAGCATAAAATAATAACGGTTCTCTCCACCATTCAAGAAGTAATAAATCCTTGATTTTTGAATTATTGAAATTGTGAAAATTTAGATATTCACCCGCTAAATGCTCTTGAAATGAAAGATGCCCAAAAGAATATATTTTTGCTTGCTCTTCAAATATTATTCCACTTCCAACTATGAGGTCATCCAAAAATAGTTGGTAATCGTGTTCATAGCCCCAATTGCCTAATGCTTGTTCATATGCAATTCTTACATCGTCTAACGTAAAATACCTCCTTCTATTTATCGAATTATGTACATTGAAAGCTAAAGTCATAAGAAACATTCTCTTAGCTTTAGGATTATCAATTCTGTTTCTTTCTACCCCACGCGATCTATCCCATTTAGAAAGTAGCAAATCAAGTCTATAGTTGTATATTTCAGACCTTGTAGTTGGTTCATAACCATTCTCTATCAAAGAAGCAGTTAAAGTTGCGATTAATGGCAATCTAGTATGGTAATCAATGTCTTCATACTTTTTTATTAATTGTTTTACATCTTTTAGCGCCTTTTCATTATCGAAAAACCATCTTTCAAAATATTTGTCTCTCTCTTTTGCCTTAAACATCGCTAAACCAATATTAAAAGCTTCATCCCTCACTTTGGTACTGTATGCAGTACGTGCAGAAGCAAATATTTTTTTGTACTTATGGTGATTATTCAATATTAAATCTGCCAAATCAAAGGGTGCTTCATCTAAACCATCCAGAATCAAAATTGAATCCTCATTTTTCCATTTATCACCAATTCTCCCCATTTCGCATTTTCTAATTATAAAATCTAAGCTCTTTTTAGCATATGCAATTGGGATAGAACCACAAGGCACGTATAGAATTTTACCACCATTATCTAATACATTCATAGCTAACACTTTTAAAAAAGTGGTTTTTCCACTTCCAGGTGGACCTTCTATCAAAATAAAATCGGACAATTCTAAAACTCTAATCGGTTCTGGTACCCTGATTCTAATTATTTCTTCTTCATAATACTTTTCTTTTACTTTTATCTCATCGAATTCATTTAATAAGTATTTGACAAAAGAATTTGAGAAAGTTATTTTACCATAAGTTTCAATAAATTTGTCTATGTGTTGTCCTAAAACTTTTGGACAAGTATTAATGGCTGCTTTAGTTTGTCTTTTTAGCAACGCAATTTGTGTTACTAAATCAAAATCAATAGTAATATTAAAGTAATAGTTATTCAATTCATAATTTAAATGCTTAAGCTTTAATTCCTTTTCTTCTTTATCCTTTTTTGTAAGTTTGTTCTTAGCTTTTAATTCTTGCTCCAGTACTTGTATCTTTTTGAAAGTATTTTTATAGTCTATAATTTCATATTTGTTATAATTATCATTTGCAAATAAAGTATGCTTAATTTCTATTGTCTGTTTATTAACGCTAAACGTGCATAGTTTCTTGTTTATGATTTCTAAAATTTTTTTATATATACTTGATGTTTTTTCATTAATTTCATCATTTGGCATTAGAGTTTTTAGGCTTAAATGATACTCCTTTTTTAATTCAGCATCTATTACTATACTACCTTCTAACAATAGGTTCGCATATTTAGCATGTGGTGCGAATGTCACAGGTATATAAAAATCTTCAAGAAGTCTGTCAATAGCAAAACCAAATGCACGACTATCACTATGTTTAGAAAACGCGGAGATTAATTGAGTAACAGAAGAATCTGTATATTTTGACAATTTTGTAGCAATATCTGGTATATGTTGAATAATAAGTGGACATAGTTCATCTAAAGCTATCAATTTTATGCCCTTATTATTTAATTCTTTCAAATTATTTGCTACAAGTTTTCTTTGCGGTTCAGGGAATACTTGAGAGGTGATTATCCAAACTTCATCGGGGAGAATAATATTCCCATCTTGTGAAGTTACTCCTTCGTTTTTTGCAAATTGAGCTGCATTGACAACTTCTTGAAATGAAGATGCCCCATAAGAAATTCTTATAGCCTTAGCCTGAATGCATAGAATATGTTGCCTACCTAAATAATCTTTCCCGAATGAAACAATATCTCTTCCTGCTTCCATAGTAGAGTGAGTATACTCAGTTCTACCAGGATGTAACTTTTCCACTAACGGAATCAAAATTTCTAATGTGAGCTCTTTTTCTTTTAAAGCCGAAATTGTATCTTTTAATGAATCATGCATAAGTGTACTATAAGTTTGATTTAAGTTTCTGCTTAATTTTCTTTATCATTCCCGGTCCCTCATATATCAGCCCTGTATACACCTGCACAAGTGATGCGCCAAGATCCATTTTTTCCTTTACATCATCGTAAGTTGATATCCCCCCGCAGGCAATTACAACTAGTTTGCCGTCAGCTTTTTCCATCACATATTTTATTACTGAATTAGCAATAGGTTCAAGCGGTTTACCGCTAAGTCCCCCGCTTTCATATTTCCCTTCAGGCAGTGTATCCCGCGAGATGGTTGTATTTGTAGCTATGAGCCCGGTAATATTATTATCAATTGATACCTGAATTATATCATCTAGCTCCGTTTCTGTAAGGTCAGGGGCTATTTTCAGGTAAATATCCTTTGCCGTATCTGAATATGTTGTATCAAGTTCATTATTCAGCTGCTGAAGATGCTTTAAGATTTCATCAAGAAATTTTTTCTGCTGAAGCTGACGTAATCCTTCTGTGTTGGGTGAGCTGACATTTATTGTAAAATAATCAGCGGTCTCAAAACACTTCTCAAACGAGAATTTATAATCCTGGTAAGCATCATCAAGCTCTGTATGTTTATTCTTCCCGATGTTTACGCCTACAATGAAATCTTTTCTTATTTTTTCCTTTGAAGCCTCGAGGTTTTTTTCAAACTCATCTGCTCCAGCATTATTGAATCCAAGCCTGTTTATGACCGCGCCGTATTCCGGCAGGCGGAACATCCTTGGTTTGGGATTACCATCCTGCGGTAACGGAGTTACCGTGCCTGCTTCAGCAAACCCAAAGCCCATTGCGTCCCATCCGGCAAGCGCAGTAGCGTTTTTATCCATTCCGGCGGCAAGTCCAATAGGATTGCGGAAAATTAGCCTGCCAACTTTAGTCTCAAGTTTCTTATCTTCAAAACCTAAAAACATCTTCAAAATTGAAGGGAATAATGAACCGGAAAGCCTGTTTATTGTGAAATTATGAACTTTTTCGGGGTCGTAGTCAAATAAAAGCGGCCTGATAATTTTTTTATACATTGTATAGCAAAGATAGCTGAAAATATTTTTTTGTGCTATGTTGATAGTAAGTATTACAATACAATAAAGTGAATTGAACAACCCCGAATTTTCAGGTAACTTTGCTGCTTATGAGCCTGATATATTTAGATAATGCCGCAACTACACCAATTGATCCCAGGGTCAAGGAAGCTATGCTCCTCTGGCTTGGAAAAAATTACGGGAATCCTTCATCCGTGCATGAAGCCGGCAGGAAAGCCAAGGTAATGCTTGAAGATACCCGTGATGAGTTCGCTGAATTCATAGGAGCACGGTCATCAGAGATATATTTCACTTCAGGGGGAACCGAGGCGAACAATTTTGCCATAAAAGGTTCAGCATTTTATAACCTTGGGAAAAAAGATCATATTATCACTACTGTAATTGAACATTCTGCAGTAATAGATACAGTTGAGTATCTCAAAACAAGGTTCGGCTTTAATGTTACTTATCTTAAAACCAACAAACATGGCGAAATTGACCTGAACGAATTAAAAGAATCAATAACCGATAGTACTTTTTTAATTTCTGTGATGCACTCAAATAATGAGCTTGGTGTAATAAACAATATTTCATCAATTGCGGGATTGCTTAAAGATACCGGTATTATGCTTCATAGTGATATGGTACAGTCATTAGGAAAAGTTAAGTTCAGCATAGCAGAAAGCGGAGTTAATTTCGCGTCATTTTCAGGGCATAAAATATACGGACCCAAAGGTTTAGGAGTGTTATATATTAAGAAAGATTCCCCTATAGATAAATTCATGCATGGCGGCAGGCAGGAGCGTGACAGACGCGGCGGGACGGAAAACATTCCGGGTATTGCAGGATTTAAGAAAGCCATCGAATTACTGAAAGCCGAGATGAACTCTGATTTTGAGAAAGCATCCGGACTGAGAAATAAGCTATTGGCTGAATTAAACTCTCATTTCAGCAATAAGATTATTGTTAATTCTGTGAAAGAGGATGGTGTGTTCCTTCCAAACATAGTAAGTATTTCATTTGATCCCAAAACTAGAACGATCGATCCGGATACATTGCTGATAAAGCTGGATATGAAAGGAATCATGGTATCATCAGGCTCAGCCTGCACATCAGGCTCAGTACAGCCATCACATGTACTTAAAGCCATCGGATATGATGATAGTACTGCCCGGTCATCCATAAGGATATCATTTGGCAGATTTAATACAGAAGCAGATATTGAAAGTTTAATAAAGGGATTAAAAGAGATAATCGTTTAAAACTAATTCGATTCCTTCAACTTCAGGTTTTCATCAGCATCAGCTTCATCACTGCTCACCTTTTTGCTGAAAAAAAATTTACGCACCTGGTTTTTGGTGCTGCGGAATATCCCCGTACTTATGTAGAACAGGCAAAATGCGAAGAGTCCTTCCCCTTTCGTTGCAATAATCAAAATAACAGAAAGTATCACAATGATAGTCTTAACCGGGTGCTCTTTAACTTCGCGTTTATTGAACTTTGGAGTGGTATCGTACTTAAATTTACTTACCATAAGCAGCGGCAGTACAATCGCAATACAGTATATAAAAATCTCACTTACATGTGAGTTAAAATTCAGGTTGTAGTAATACAGAATAAATGATGAAACCGTAACAGCGGGAATTGGTACAGGTACGCCGCTGAAATAATTTTTATCAAATCCAACAAGCTGGGCGTTGAATCTCGCAAGGCGTAACGCGCCGAATATCATTATCAGCGCTGATAGCGCTATGCCAATTCCATCAAGCGAAAAGAAATATACTTTGTACAAAATAAACGAAGGAGCAACACCAAATGAAACCAGGTCAGCCAGAGAGTCAAGCTCTACCCCGAATTTTGAGGAAGTGCCGGTAAACCTTGCGACCACACCATCAAACATATCAAACAAACCGGCATAGAGTATAAACAAAGCGGCCTGTTCAAAATTCAGTGCGTCAGCGTGAATAATTGACATAAACCCGCAGAACAGGTTCAGCACTGTGAATAAGCTTGGTATGAATCCCATGCGGTTCTTCACTTATTCAGGAACCTCCGCAAGAAGTGTGATACCGCCCGTTACTTTCTGGTTAACACTCACTTTTATATTCGCATTTATTGGCATGATAACATCAGTTCTTGAACCGAATTTTATCATCCCGAATTTTTCGCCGATCTTAACTTTATCGCCAACTCTTAATTCACAAACAATACGCCTTGCTACAAAACCTGTGATCTGTTTAAAAAGCACCTTGAACCGTTCGCCTTCAATACCAATTACTGTTCTTTCATTCTTATCTGCAGAAGCATGGTCATAGGCGGCTATAAATTCACCTTTTATATACTGGTAAAATTTCACTGTGCCGGATATTGGCACCCTGTTAACGTGAACATTAAGAGGAGATAGAAAAATCCCTATAACTTTAGCTGGACCCTTTATGAACTCACTTTCCTGAACTTCCTCAATCATCATCACTTTCCCGTCAGCAGGTGAAAGTACATCGCCGCTTTTCAGGTTTTCCGGTATCTGCCTTACAGGGTCGCGGAAAAAATAAAGCGTGAATGAAATGAAAATTATCGAAATTACCAGCAATACAAGTTTGGCAATTTCATTTGGCACTAAAAGCGCTGCAAGATCAAGCGCTAAAGTTATAACAAGCGCTTTAATTACAGTACTTCTGCCATATATAGTAAGTCTCAAATCTTAACTGAACCTGTTTACTTTCCTAAAATACGTTTTCTTACTTCAGCGTATGCTTCGTTAACTCCCCCAAGATCAAACCTGAAGCGGTCTTTATCAAGCTTTTTGTTGGTCTTTTTATCCCACAGTCTGCATGTATCGGGTGTTATTTCATCGCCCAGCATGATCCTGCCTGATTTATCTTTGCCGAACTCAAGTTTAAAATCAACAAGCTTTAATCCCCTCTTCAAAAAGAATGGCTTAAGTATTGAATTGATCTTCTCAGCCATTTGTTTCAGTGTCTTCAGATCTTTTTCACTGGCAATTTTCATCGCAAGCGCGTGTGAGTTGCTTATCATCGGGTCACCAAGTGAGTCATCTTTGTAATAGAACTCAACGATCGGTTTTGCAAGCTGGTGCCCTTCTTTGAAATTTGTTTTCTTAAGCAGACTGCCTGCCGCGATATTTCTTACAACAACTTCAATCGGTACAATCTTCAGGCGGTCTATTATCATTTCGTTTGCAGAAACCTGCTTTACAAAATGATTTCTGATTCCTTTTTTCCTTAGGTAAGTAAAAAGGAATGTTGTCATTTCACAATTTATTATTCCTTTGTTTAATATCTTTCCTTTTTTCAAAGCGTTAAAAGCAGTGGCATCATCTTTGAATTCCTGCAATAACAGGTTTTTGTGCCCTTTTAATGTATAAAGCTTTTTTGCTTTACCTTCGTAAATTTGTTTTATTTTTATGTAGTTTTCAGCCATTTTTGTGTATTAAAGTCAAAATTACTCATATCTGTTTCAAATAACAATCCAAACAATCAATAAGTAACGGTTAAATTATTATTAAAATATATGATTATATTTAAGTAACCCTAATTTCCTATTATATGAAATCATTTAAAGATAAATTTGCTTTCTGCATAAGATAATAATGACAGAAAGAGCTTACGACATATTCAAGAACCTTCCGATCCTGGAAACCCACAGGCTTAGACTGCGGAAACTTTCGATGCGTGATGCGGGGGATGTTTTTGCTTACGCATCTGTGCCTGAAGTAGCAGAGCATGTTACATGGGAATACCACAGAAATATTTCGGACTCAATGCATTATTTAAGGTTTATTACACAGCAATACCAGGATGGGATACCCAGTCCATGGGGCATAATACATAAGGAGCTCGGCAAACTGATAGGTACTATCGGTTATCATGTTTGGTCACTGCCCAACGGGTTCGGAGAAGTTGGTTACGCATTATCAAAAGATTTCTGGAACAAAGGTTACACCACAGAAGCATTTGAAGAAGTGATCAGATTTGGCTTTGAAAGACTAAGGCTGAACCGCGTTGAAGCAACATGCAAACTTGCCAATACCGCCTCTGAAAGGGTAATGTTAAAATGCGGACTTAGCTATGAAGGGATCTTGAGAAAGAGGCTCTTTGCAAAAAGCGAGTATCACGATCTTAAGCTCTACAGTCTGCTTAGAAAAGAATGGGAACAAATTCAATTAGAGAAAATTAAATAAGTGTCAAAAGGTAAAAAAATTAACCTGCTGGAGCTGCTTACAAAACGCGAAGGCAAATATGTTGGAATTGGCATTAACCACGAAAAAAAAGAATTCAAAGGAATACTTGAAGTGAAATCTGTGGTAAATCACAAGGGTGTTTCATTCAGATATAAAGCTATCGGAATGGAGGGCACGGAATTCAACAAAGATACAAGTCTTTATAACGAAGATACTGTTTTATATAACGAAGAGTATACAATTATATGCAATGATAACGAAAACAGGTTAACATTATGGACGCTAAACAATAATATAGGCACAATGGCGAGGTTTGATCTTAGAAGATACAGGCAGGTTTCATCGAAGCACAGCCTGTTTATTTTCGGTTATGGCGACCCTGAAGATAACAATATCTTCCGCGAGGAAATAACAATTGAGTTATGGGATGACAATGATTTGAGCTACAATTATTCATGGGGCGAAGCCGGCGGGCATTTTTTATCGCGCTCTGCTGTTAGAATGAAAAAGATAGATTGAGTATTTAACTTTGTCATTCCTGCGAAGGCAGGAATCTTGAATATTGAACTTTTCAAAATTATTTAGTGTTTGATATGAATGAACTTGAACAACAGATGATCGAAGGATATAAGAGAAGAAGTCTGGAAGACTCTGATTTGATAAAAGATTTCGAAACTACTATTGCTGATGGACTGCTGAATGATACTGAAAATGAAATCGATTCGAATGTTCCACATTCAATTAATCAAAGCTAATGTAAATTCATCTGCATCATTTTTAATTCTAATATGAAAAAAATCTTCCTCATAATTTTAGCCTTCTTTGTTACATCAACTTTTTACTCACAAAACGATGGAATAAACAAGCTGTCTTCATCATTTAAGATTGTGCGGCTTAAATATTCCGGCGGGGGCGACTGGTACAACGACCCTTCTGCAGAAGTTAATATGATGGATTACCTGAAGAAAAATACGGTGATAGATGTTGATGAATCTAAATTCTACTCAGTGGATATTAATTCTGATGATATTTTCAATTTCCCTTTCATATTAATTACAGGACACGGCAATATTTCATTCACCGATTCAGAAGTAAAACGCTTAAGGCAATATCTTGAGCGCGGCGGATTTTTATACGCCGATGATGATTACGGCATGGATAAAGCCTTCAGGCGTGAAATGGAAAAAGTCTTCCCTGACCAGAAAATGCAGGAGCTGCCATTTGACCACAAAATCTACAGTTCGCAATTCAGCTTTCCCAACGGACTCCCGAAAATACATGAACACGACGGCAAGCCGCCACAGGGTTTTGGCTATTACCTAAACGGCAGGCTGTGTGTGTATTATACCTACGAGACAAATATATCCGATGGGTGGGCAGAACCCCGCGAACACGAAGATCCCCCGGAAAAGCGTGAAGAATCTTTTAAGATGGGCACGAATATTATTGTGTATGTGCTGAATAATTAGAATCACTTTCAACACAGAGAGCACAGACAGATGGATTAGTCTTTAGAGACTCAACAAAACACATTTGCCAATATCTCCTTAAATACCTGAATTAACCCTTAACTTTTCCAACCCGCTTGTAATAAGCTATAATAACTCCGGTTGTTGTAATAGTACTCTTAACTAATTTAAATGCAGCGGGAACCGTACCGCTTTCAAACAGCTTTTTTCCTTTCCCTAAAGTTAAAGGGTGAATTTTAAGTCGAAGCTCATCGACCAGATCATTTTTTAACAGCAATTGAATAAGCTTACCGCTCCCCCAAACATGAAGATCAGGACCTTTAGATCTTTTGAGCTTTTTAATATCTGCAGTACTCTTGATAAAAACTGAATTCTTCCAATCTGATTTTTTTCTCGTTTTGGATAAAACGTATTTGGTGCCATTGTTAATGCCCGGCCAGAAGTCAGCATGCAAGGGCCAGTATGGTTCCCAGATCTCAAATGTTTTTCTTCCCAGAAGATATTCTGCGGGTTTCAGTTCTTCTTTTACTATCCTGCCATAAACTTTATCACCATAGGGTGCAACCCAGCCGCCAAATTTGAATCCGCCAGAAGCATCTTCCTTGGGTCCGCCCGGAGCCTGCATAACTCCATCTAAAGTGATCATTGAAAAGACAATTACTTTTCTCATATTATTTTACCTTCTGCAGCTAATTGTACTTTAGTAACATTTTTTGTATTGGTTTTGTTTCGATACAAATCTCGTCAATAAACATAGTATTGTAGTTGTGTAAATGCGACAAACTTGGGGGCTGAATACGAACAGAATGGGTTTGTGAAGCGTATTATTTCAGTTTTGTCTTGGCAATGCAGATAACACAATCTTTTCATACCCCTTACTTTTTCTGTCTTCAGGATGCGGTTCCAGGCCGATAATTGTAATTTGGTTTTTCCCGGGTCCATAAACCCAATAAATCCTGCCTGCCGAAGGTGTCCTGTTTTCAAGATACGATTGCCACACTCTTATTCCATATCTTTGTGAAAGAGGAAATATTTCGTGAGAATTAAGGCTGTTGTGTTTTGGATTTTGCGAAAGATAATTTAATGATTTAACTATCAGTCTGAACAACTTCTTATCATTCCCTTTCAGCTGATCTTTTTCCGCAAGTGCTGTGAGACTTTTTCAAATATTTTCCATTTCCGGAACACCCATTAATATTTCAAAGTTTAAAAGTCACTTAATCCTTTACAGATAAGTACTTTTTGAAATCAACAGGTTTTGAAACATTACCTTTTTTCATGTTCCTGATAGATTTATCCATCATATTGAGTGTGTTCACAGAAACCTCGTGCGCATCCACCAAAACTTTAGGCTCAAGTAAAATATTACCATCATCAAAAATATTCACCTGGTAATATTCATAACCTGGCCCCTTTATTGTCATTCTTTTCTTTGAATCAAGCTTGGTAGTATATTTTTTTATTACTTTCAGTGCCATTGTTTCAATTATAATTTTGTGGGAATTCCCACTTTTAATATAATAACATTTCTTCAACAAATCAAACCAGATATGATATTAAATGCTGATTTTCAGCCTGTATAATTTATCTTGCATTTTGGGAACAATATTAGCATAATTAGGCTTTAAAAGGTAAGAAACCATCAATAAACCGCAAATAACACGCCCTCTAAACATAACATTATGAGCAGTTTAGAGCTTACGTACCGCAGTTTTATAACCAGGATATCTGACACCGGCAAAAAGGACCTGCTTTTTACCGCTATGCGTCATGCATTATTGATGCTCACTGCTTTCCTTATGCTGGCATTTGTATTTATTTCCCTTGAAGCGATTTTCGAACTCTCAACCACACTTCGTAAAATCATATTTTTCGGATTCATTTCAGCATTCGCTGCAACTGCGGGAATGATACTGCTGAGTTTCTTCAGTAAAATCGGTAAGCTAAATGCAAATGATAGTATTTCGCGGTACGCAAAAAAAATTGGCAGCTCGTACCCTGAAATTAAAGATAACCTGCTGAATGCCATTCAGCTTTATACATATACAAACAGGGCTGATCATATTTTTTCTAACGACCTTGCCGCAGAAACAATAAACCGTTTTAATGAAAACACCCGCTCAATTGATTTTAAAAATTCAGTAACATTCAAAAAAAATAACAGGCTGGTAATTTTATTCGTATCAGCACTGATATTATTTAACGCTTTATTGTTTACCTTCCCGAATACTTTTTTGGCGGCGGCAAACAGAATAGTGAATTATAATTTTACGTTTGTGGATAACTCGCTTGGCATAGCCTTTGATATTAAGCCGGGCAATGTAGAAATCTCCAAAGGTGAAAGCCTTGAAGTAACCGCGTTGATAAAATTCCATGACCCGAACTACACCACAGAGGAAATTACATTCCACACAAAGGAAGTTACAAATGACGGAATTGAAATATCAGAAAACGAAGAGAAGATACAGGCAGCAGGTACCAACGAATTTAAGACCACTATCAAGAATATCAATTCACAAACAATATACTGGTTTGAATACAGAGGGGTAAAAAGCAGCACTTACACAGTAACCATTACAAACAGGCCGGTTATAAAGAGTGTTAAGATTACCGTTTATCCACCTGCATACACCAAGCTGCCATCACGAACAATTGATGGCAATGAAATCACAACAATTGCGGGGAGCACTATATATGTAGAAGTTGATGCAAGCGATGACTTAAGCCGCTCCATTATACAATTTGCCGGCGCAACCGCTCCTGTTACAATGGAAATTACCGGTAAAACCGCACGCGGTTCATTTGTAGCAGTATCAAACGGTACTTTCAGCGTAAACGTAATTAAAGATTTTAACGGTAAGGAACTTTCCGCAACTAATCCGAAAGAATTTACATTAAGGGTATTCCCTGACCAGTTCCCTGTTATTTCTATATTAGAGCCTGATAACAACGACCTGAATGTTCAGGGTAAGCGGGAGCTGCTTGTAAGATCACGGGTAACGGATGATTTTGGGTTCACCAAAATGCGTATTGGTTATAAGACCGTAAGCTCAAAATTCGGACCTACAGATAAAGATTACCGCTATAGTGATATTCCCGTAAAAAATACTGATGCAACAGGACTTGAAGTACCGTATGTATGGAATTTATCATCACTCAATTTGGGCTCTGAAGATGTAGTTGAGTATTTTGTTGAAGTATATGATAACGATGGTTTCAGCGGACCTAAAATGTCCCGCAGCGAAGTGAGACGGCTGATATATCCTTCACTGGAATCGTTGTTTAAAAAGACCGAAAAGACCAAGGAAGAAATTGAGAGCTCAATGAAATCAGCCATGGAAGACGCGATGGAGCTGAAGCAGGAGCTTGATGAGCTTAAGGATAAGATGGAAAAGAACCCTGAGGAAATGGGGCTGAACGACCCGAAGAAGAACGAGGAAATGCAGCAGAAGCTGGAGAACATTCAGAACAGCCTGAACACAACACAGCAGAAGATGGAAGAGCTGATGAAGGAACTTCAGCAGAACAGCCAGCTCTCGAAGGAGACACTTGATAAGTATATGGAACTGCAGAAAATGTTTCAGAAGATCGATTCAAAGGAACTGCGCGACGCGCTGAAGAAGCTGCAGGATGCAATGAAAAACATGAATAAGGACCAGCTTAAAGAAGCGATGAAGAACTTTAAGTTTGATGAAGAGAATTTTAAGAAGTCGCTTGAAAAAACCATGGAACTGCTCAATAAAATAATGAATGAGCAGAAAATGGGAGAGCTGACCCAGAAGCTTGATGATATCACAAAAAAACAGGATGCCCTAAAGGAAGAAACCAAAGCAACCGATAAGAATGATAAGAACGCGCTGAATGACCAGTCAAAAAAGCAGGAAGATGTGAAGAACAACATGCAGGATTTCCAGAAACAGATGAAGGAGCTTTCAGAGAACTTCAAGAAATCCGGCGATCAGCAGATGTCAAAGGAAATGCAGAAGATGCTTGAGGAAATAATGAAAAAGATGCTGGAGCAGAAAATGCAGAACTCCAAGCAGAACCTTGAGCAGGGTAATAAAGATCAGTCACAAAAGCAGCAGGAAGAGATATCAAAGGACCTGAACGACCTTAACCAGCAGATGCAGGATATGCTGCAAAGCATGATGGATAAAGAAAGCAGCAAGATGATGGAAAAGATGCAGGAGTTCCTTGACAGGCTGAAAGAAATGTCAAAGAAGCAGCAGGAACTGATGGATGAATCTGAGAATTTTGATAAGAGCACTGATCCAAAAGATTTCCAGGATAACAAAATGCAGCAGGATAAACTGCAGAATGAGCTTTCGAATCTGACCGAAGAAATGATGAGTATGGCCCAGCAGATGGGAATGAGCCCGATGATGAGCAAAAATCTGGGTGATGCATTTAACGAAATGCAGAAAGCATCTGACCAGTTAAGCAAAAAAGACGGCAAGAACGCGAATAAATCACAGGGTAATGCCAAGGAATCACTTGATAAAGCCGCAGAAAAAATGGCGCAGATGTGCCAGAACGGAAAACCGGGTAACGGTAAAAAACCGGGCATGGGCCTGCAGCAATTGCTTGAGCAACTTCAGCAAATGATAGCCAAACAGCAGCAGTTGAATAACCAGATGCAGGGAATGAGCCCCAACGGCAACCAGGGCAAACTTTCGCAGGAACAGATGGCGCAGATGCAAAGACTTGCAATGGAGCAGCAGCAGATAAAAGACGGAGTAAACCAGCTTAATGAGGAGTTCAAAAAACAGCAGGAGTCTGAAGGTAAAAAACTGCTTGGAAATTTAGACCAGGTGCAGAAAGATATGCAGGAAATAATTAAGGACCTGCAGGAAAACAATGTTACCCCTGAAACCAAAAAACGCCAGGAAAAAATTCTCTCGCGTATGCTTGATTTCCAGCTATCGACCCGTGAAAAGGATTTTGAACAGAAGCGTGAATCACGCCCCGGGAAAAACTTCGACAGGTCCTCTCCACCAGAGATAGTGATATCAAAACCGAATATTATCAATGGAATCAACCAGGATGCGCTTGAACTTCAGAAGGAGAATTATACCGAAGATTATGAAATATTGATCCAGAAGTATCTTGAAAAGATACGATCAATTAACCGTTAACTTATTAACAAATATGTCCTTATCACTCATTTACAGTATAAAAAACCCGCTTTTTGGAGCATTTTCAATACTTTTCTCAATCTATTCCTAACAATTTCCTCACGGTTAATTAATCCTAAAATCCTTATATTTGTATAATCAATAAACAAATATCTTATTATTAAAGGAGATGAATTCATGAGAAGAACATTACTTCTTATAGTGGCTTTTTTGTCACTGGTAATAGCTGAGAAGGCATCAGGACAGATCTTAATGACAGAGAATTTTGATTACCCCGCCGGCGATTCGCTTGGTGCACACGGCTGGGTTTCATTCAGCGGCGGAAGCACAAACGTACTTTCTGTAGCTACACCCGGTTTAACATATTCAGGTTACGCGCTCTCGGGTATCGGAAACTCGGCGCGGGTACAGCGTACAGGCCAGGATGCTTACAAACAATTTTCAGGCACTGGTGACTCAACCGGAAATGTATATGTATCTTTTATGCTTAGAGTTGATTCAACTGCAGCAACAGGAGATTATTTCTTCGCCCTTCTTCCGGATAATTCAACAAGTAATTACACAGGCAGGTTTTATGCTAAGGATACTACAGGAGGTTTCAGGTTAGGTATTGCAAAGGCAACAAATCCGATTGTATACGCTGCTCCAGTTTATAATTACGGCACTACGTACCTGGTTGTAATAAAGTACACATTTGTTGATGGCGCCAGCAATGATGAAGTAAGCCTGTTTGTATTCTCCGGTGCAGTTCCCGGAACTGAGCCGGCTCCGCTCGTTGGTCCGGTTACACAGGCAATTGGAGATGCTCCGAATATCAGAAGAGTTGCATTAAGACAGGGTACTGCTTCCAATGCCCCTGTATTGTTAATTGATGGCATCCGGGTTTTCAAAACATGGAGTAACCTTGTAAGCGTTACGCCAATTACCGAAGTTGCAGAAAACTTCTCTCTTTCACAGAACTATCCGAACCCGTTCAATCCTTCAACAAAAATAAATTTCTCAATACCTGAAAGAAGCTTTGTTACACTTAAGGTTTACGATATGCTTGGCAAAGAAGTTATGGAGCTTGCCAGCAGAAATTTCTCTGCAGGCACATACGCAGTTGATATGAACGCCAATGGCTTAAGCACAGGAATATACCTGTACAGCATTGAAGCAAGAACCGAAAGCGGTAATATTTTAAAAGACACCAAGAAACTTACCCTTGTAAAATAATTTTTTTTATCATTAGTTTTTTCAAAAGGGACTCAATTGAGTCCCTTTTTTGTTTATGCCATGAAACCTGCATTGGGTATTAAATTGTTTTTACATTAAAATTATATTAAAATGCAGCTGCTATTACAACATTTTTGAGAGAACTAATATTTCAGTTATGAACAAGATAATTCTTCTGTTTGTAGTTTCATCTGTGCTTTCTGCCGCACCATCCTACAGCCAGCAATTAAACCCGGAGCTGCCCCAGATCCAGACTCAATTTGTCCAATCAGGCGCTCAGCAGCAAAGCAGATCAGTAATACTGAATCCACCACATGGTATATATTCATCACCGCAAGTGATACCGCATAGTAACTTGCTTAATGCTTCAACAATCAGATGGATTTGCAGCGATCCGATCGCAATTGGCAACAGGTGTGCTTCCAGCGAAAACGGATTATTCCAGGCAGCCGGCTGGGGTCTGTATACAGAAAGAGTTTCCCTGTACAACAACACTTCGGCAACTCCCTTGTGGGAATATTCATCAAATCCCAACACTTCTGTGAATTATGTGGCTATATCTGATTCCGGAGGTTTTATTGTAAACGGAAGTTACCATAACATTTATATTTTTAACCGCGCTAACAATACCCCGATATTCAACTTTAACCTGGAAACACAATTGCCTGATACAGGCATAGCGGGACCGGTTGATATAACTTCCCAGGGAGATTTCATCATTGCCTGCGCTTCAAGAAGCGACTCAAGCTGGATCTTCGGGTTCAACAGGAATTCAACAAACTGGGTATGGCGTTACAGGGTTGGGCAGACAAACAATACCGGGGGCGCAACTATCCAGGGTATAAAGATCTCAGGCAATGATTCGCTTGTAATTGTAAACACATATCTTGGATTTTACGTATTCAGAACTTATACAGGACAGCTTGTATATTCCGGTTCAGTAAACCCCTCTGCAACCAGCGGAACGCAGTTCCAGCAGGGCATCAGCGGGAACGGCAATTATATTGCAACAATAAATTACAGCGGTGTAATGAGGGTTTACCAGTGGAACGGAAGCACTTATAATTTCCTTTGGCAGGCCGCAGAAGGCGGCTCCTGGATGACAGCGGTTGATATCAGCTATGACGGAACAAAAATTGCCTGCGGCACGCTGGTGTTTGTAAGCGGTGGCGGATTTGACGGAAGGATAAAATACTTCAATACTTCAAGCTCAACTGCCGTGTGGACCTATCCAAACACAGGCGACCAGGTAACAAGCGTTTCTTTTTCTAAGAACGGGAAAATACTTTCAGCATCCACTTACGGTGATCTGGGAAATAACAATAGTGACCTTCTTGTCTTTAAAACAAGTATCCCCGCAGCCGCACCCATATTCGGGGTTTCATCACCCGGTTCATTTTTCTGGTGCAATACTTCAGATGATGGCAGTACCGTCATAGCAAGCGGCAAGGCTATCCATGCAAGATCATTTGGCAATGGCGGAGAAGTCTACAATGTTTTCATAGATACAAACGATGTACCGCTTGCCATAGGTAACAATAATTCTCCAGCTGTATTCCGGCTTGAACAGAACTATCCAAACCCGTTTAATCCTTCAACACAGATAAATTTTACGATCCCAGAAGCGGGCTTTGTTACATTAAAACTATATGATATGCTTGGAAGAGAATTATTGACACTTGTAAACAGTGAATACTCTGCCGGCAGATACAGCACCAGCCTGAATGCCTCCGGCCTTGGTTCCGGGATATATTTTTATATACTTGAAGCAAAAACACAAAGCGGAAAAGCTTTCAAAGATACAAAAAAGCTTACGCTGCTAAAATAACAGTTACCAATTGGTATAAATAAATAAAGGGACATTCATAATGTCCCTTTATTATCATACTCACTATCAGACTCTGTTTTTACTTGCCGGCCTTATTTAACTCTCTTTGTCTTTTTCTTAAGATAAAGTTCAGCACATAAAGATCAAAACAAACAAACGTAAATACACCCATCCCGATTACCATTGCATTGCCTCTTCTGAATCCAATGACAATAAATGCAATTGAGGCTATCAATGTTAAAACAACGGCAATATGAGCCGCGGTATTGTTTTCTTTCTTAGTTGGAAATGAAAGAGCAAATAATATCACGCCTATTGCAGGAGCTATCAATGCAGTCGGACTTCCTGATGTAAAATATCCGTAAACTCCCAGTGCAATCAATACAACGGCGTTTACTATCATAATAATGTGGTTTTGTATCATATTTTTTTCTCCTTTAGTTTATGTGTACTTATTAGATTACAGTTGACTATTATTTGTAATCACAATACTTCTTAAAAGATTTCTCATTTAAATTGAATAACACGCATAAAATTGCTATTTTTGAGTTCATATCTGCAATTTTCTAAAAAAATAACCGGTACTGACCAATAAATGGCAAAACCTTCAAAAAAACAGGAAAAACAACAAAAAAATCAAAAAAAAACGGTTGATATATCTTTTGATATCAATTTAACACACACAACCGGCCTCTTAATAATTGCACTGCTGCTTATATTTTCAGTTGTTTTGCCATATTATTACGTACATTATGCATATTCGGTAAACCACTACAACAGTTTTCCGCTGGATGACCCGTGGATACATCTGCAGTTCGCGAAAAACCTGGCAGAGTACGGCAGTTTTTCATATTTCAGAAATGAACTAGTTACTGCCGGCTCAACCTCTCCTATTTATACAATAATACTTGCGGCAGGATTTTTTGTTACAAAAAATGAAATGTGGCTAAGCTATATTATCGGGATCCTGTTTTTTGCTCTCTCAGTATTCTACTTTTACAGGCTCAGCGGTACATTTTTCCCGAAAGATAACTGGCTGGCAATAGGTGCAGCTTTGCTGCTGGTTCTGGATAAGTGGATCAATTTCATTTCGGTAACCGGAATGGAAACTACGCTCTACATTTTCCTGCTGGTTGCAAGCTATTATTATTACCGCAAAATGAATGCAATTGGTTTTGCAGTAACATTAGGGCTGACTTTCTGGACAAGACCCGACGCGCTCGCGTTCATTGCTGCTATTGCTGCAGATTATTTCTTCAGGGTTTATCTTAAGAACCGCTCACCAAAAGAGAATACGGGAATTGAACTTTTTGCGAAGAAAGATCTTTATAAAATTGCAGGTATTTTCGGGATCATTGTGGGGGCATATTTTGCAATGAACTTTTTGATTTCAGGTTCGCTGCTTCCCAACACATACAGCGCGAAGCTGGCTTATTATTCTGCTGAATTCCGAAGCCGTGCTGAATTCATGAAAGTTGAAGTTTGGGAATATTTCACTGAATCAGCTTACCTGCTGATCTTTATTCCATTTTTGTTCGGAGTGATCAAACTCGGCTCTGATACTATCAAACTTAAATATAACGCCCTCATTCCGGCTTTTATATTTATTGCGCTGCTGATTTTCATGTATTGGTACAAACTTCCCTATGCACACCGCTTCGGCAGATACATGATGCCTATCTTCCCGTTTTACATTCTGCTTTCAGTCTATGGCGGAAGGGAGTTCTTCAGGTGGTTTGCCAATTACATTGGCGACAGTAAACTTGTTAACGGATTGAATGTAATTCTGATAGCGGGAACGCTTGTTTACTTTAGTTCAGAGTATTACAAGACCAGGAAAATATTCCAGGATCAGTCACGCCACATCTATATAAGGCAGGTTGAAACGGCAAAATGGCTGAAGAATAATACCCCTGAAGGATCCATAATTGCAACACACGATGTAGGTGCTATTGCATATTATTCCGATCGGAAAATTGTGGATGTTGTTGGTTTGATCAATCCTGAATTCATTTCAAAACTCAACACTAAAGAATTTGCCGGATTTGTTGAGGAACAGATAATTAAACAAAATGTAAACTACATGGCGTTCCTGAAAGAATGGTTCCAGGTGGTAAATCAGCCGGCACTATTTACTGCAGGCGAGAACGCCTTTGAAATAATGCAGGTATACAAATATATTCCCGGCAAAACTCATTTGCTTTCCACTGAAGTGAACAGCGGAATACAATATGCCAGCCAGCTGATAAGCTCCAGGCAGTACCCGCAGGCTATGAATGTATTGAAGCAGCTTGCAGCCATGGATCCTAACAGCTCTTTGACGTATTTTATGATGGCGTACGTCAACTCACTTACAAACGACGGCACTTCAGCGGAAAAAAATCTTCTGAAGGCTATAGAGTTGTACCCTGACTATAAAGATGCAGTACTTTCTCTAAGCAATCTCTACAGGATACAGCAAAAGACCGAAGATTCGCGCAGTGTCCTCAATAAATACCTGGCCATTAATCCGCAGGATACTGCGGTCATAAACCAGCTCAACAAACTGGATCCTGTAAAGATGGATTCAGTAAATACGGAAAAGTTTAATTCTAAATAGCAAACCTATATTGAATTCACGCAGAATTATTTATCCTTCAGTTTTTTTATTCTCTTTTGCAGTGTTCTTTGCGCTGCAGCTGGGATTATTGAACCGTGGATACAATAATTCATCAACCGATATTGCGGTGAAGATCACAAAGGGCGATAACCTGAGGACTGTGGCTGAAAAACTTGAGCAAAGCCAGGTCATATACAACAAATATGTTTTTATTGCAATCGGCAGAATCTTCGGCAAACAGGATAACCTGATACCCGGCGAATATAAATTCGGCAACGGGCTGACTTACCTGAATGTACTTAGTACAATAACCGACCCAACAATCATCAGAACGGTTACGGTAACGATACCTGAAGGGCTGAACATCCGCCAGATGGGAAGACTTCTTCAGAGGCAGATAGGTGTTGATTCCGCCAGATTTGTTGAAGAAGCTAAGAACGACAGCCTGATAAAACTGCTGGGCTTTAATGATGAAAATAAAATCAAAGATCTGGAAGGATATTTATTCCCTGATACATACCAGTTTCAGTTCAATTCCTTAAACCGCGAAAAAGAAATTATTTCGCTTATGGCAGCGACTTTCCGCAAAAAGGTAACGCATGAAATGCGCGAAGAAATGAAAGCAAAGGATCTTTCCCTGAACCAGCTTATTACAATGGCATCGATAATTGAAGGTGAAACAAGATATGAAGCTGAGAAAAAAACTATTTCTGGAGTATATTACAACAGGATAAAAAAAGGAATGAAGCTTCAGGCTGATCCGACAGTACAGTACATTTTACCCGGGGGGCCTAAAAACAGGCTGTTGTACAGTGATCTTAAGATTGAATCGCCATACAACACATATTTGTATAAGGGTTTGCCGCCTGGTCCGATAAATAACCCGGGATTAAGCTCAATAATAGCTGCACTGGAGCCTGAAGAGAACAGTTATATATATTTCGTGGCAAAAGGTGATGGTTCACACAGGTTCGCAGTAAGTTACGATGAACACAAAAAGAACATAACACTTTACCAGCAGTATTTAAAAGAGCTTGAAGAAAAGAAACAGAACTCACAGCCTTAATTAAAAGGGAACAATTGATAAATAAAGTAAAAATACTTGGCAGCCTGCTTCTCAAGCTTGAAACCAGGAGCAAGACCGGCTCCGGCAGAAAGATGCTGCTGCTCAATATTTCATATTTCATACCGGGGGTATTTTTACCCTGGATACTGCTTAAACAAAACGCTGACCCGACAGGATTCCAGTTCTCATTCTTAACATTTTTGTTCTACTCGCTTATTATCGCTTTCACAATCATTACTGAGCTTGATAACCTGATAACCAGCAAAACTGAGGCTGAAATTCTTGCAGCAATGCCTATTGACCTGAAACTTCTTGTGAATGCAAAAATGTATATGATGACCCGTTACCTTCTGTTATTATCGTTACCGCTGCTTTTGCCGGGAAGTATTTATTACTATGCTATATTGCGTTCATTTCCGCGGGCACTTCTTTTCTATATTTCAGCTTTGATGCTTTGTTTTTTCACTGCCAATGTTCTTATACTGCTGTACAGCATGGCTCTTAAGGTTTTCAGGACAAAAAGTATTGGTTCATACACTATGATATTCCAGGCAGGGATGATACTGCTGCTGATAATGGCTTACCAGTTCATTTCTTTTGGCATAACAGGCAGACCCGGAAGCAGCGTAAACGGTTACATAGCTTCACTTCAACAAAAGGGAGTAATTGATTACTTCCCGCCTGCATGGTTCGCGTTTTTAACAACGCGCAATCAGTACCTGCTTGAAGCGGGCTTGATAATCAAACTTATTATGCCTTTGCTGATCACTATCTTAAGTTACCTGAGCCTCAAAATGTACCTTGATGAAAACTACGTGCACATCAGAGATAAGTTCCTGAACTCAAGGATCATTTCATCTGCCGGAACGGAGAAAAAGAGGTTTTTTATCTTCACAATGATAAGTGATCTTATTCAGAACGTATATTTGCGCAATAACACTGAGCGCTCTTCATACGGTTTGATACGCGCATTATATTACAAAGATAAAACCGTAAGGCTGGCAATACTGCCTATGATAATTATTCCATTGGGTCTTGGAATATTTGCACTGATAACAAATCAGCTGCCCCCGCCGTTCGATAAAAATTATTTTGATATCAAACCTGTTTTCCATATTTCACTTTTGCTGAGCTTGCTGGTAGTTTTAAACACTGCCATAATAGGGGTTAAGGTAACAAATTATTCCGGCGCTTCGTGGGTTTATGATTCATATCCAACAAGATCAAAAAGAAATTTCAGAAACGGCTTCAGGAAGTTTTTTGTGGTGTACCTGCTTATCCCCGCATGTATAGGACTTGGAATAATTTTTACAATAAAGATACCGATGCACCAGGCATTATTGCATACAATATTCATTTTCGCTGCGGCTAATTTGTACAATTCTATATATAACCTGTTAAGCAGAAGCTTACCATTCACCCGTGAAAACACACTTATCAATTCCCTGCAAAGAATGACATCAATTATTTATCCTTTCATATATGGCACAATTGTTATTCTGCTGCAGTTGTTTGTATATAAAAGTATGCTTACAACAATCATTGCAGTTTTGGCTTTCATCACGGTTACATTTTGGCTGAATTACTTTGGCTATGTGAGAAAAAAATAGAATTTCTGTCTTTGAGAGAAAAAGCCCCTTTTGGGAAATCTATCAAAAAAATGTGAATTCCCTGATATTTTCTCAAAATTTTCGATGTATATTACCTCATTTAGTTAATGAGCAACTGCGGGAATCAATGACCTCTTAAATTAATAATTTCTCATTTGTTTATTGACAATTCTTGTTTTTTTAGCTATGTTTTAAAAAAAAGATATGAAAACCCTCGTATATCTTATTATTCTCTTATTGGCAGCAGCGTCAATAATCCAATCACAGTCTCTGGCACCCGCACAGTCAATTTTCATGCAGGGCAACAACATTAATGCAGTTTTCAGAACTGACGGATATTTTAATTATGATAGAGTTACATTCCCTTCCGGTGTAGCCGGTTTTATATGGCCGGCAACTGCACCTCAAAGGCTTACCGCTGTGTTTACTTCAGGTATTTGGATTGGCGCAAAGGTCGGACCCCAGCGTGAACTTCGCTTAGCAGCGTCATTCTATAATACACATTACTCTCCGGGCAACATTCCTGTAATTGGCCAGGTGCCGCCATCATCAGTGTGCAGTGACCCTTCATGGCGCGGTTATTATGTTCAGCTAACCGACCCTACACTATTTACAGGCGGTACACGATACAAAATGGCAGGAGGAAGGCAGTACACTTTCAATTATGACTCATGGGCAGCTTGGCCGGTACAAAAAGGCGCGCCGTATGTTGAAGTAAACGGTATACCGGGTTACCAGCCTGCCTGGGATGGTGACAGACCGGGAATTGGCAATGGAATGACTGCAAGACCCGAGGAGCTATCCTTCTTTGTCTACATGGATTACACAAATTGTACAAATACTCAGCATTTTCAAGAGTTATCTCTTCCCGGCGGAACATTACCTATGGGTGTAGAAATACAACAAATTAATTTTATGTTTAACTGTTTTCCCCTGCGTGATATGTATTTTATTAAGTACAGAATTATTAACAGAAGTTCTCTGAATTGGGATAGTACTTATATATCAATGGCTAATGATCCCGATTTAGGTGAGTCATCAGACGATGCTGTTGGAAGTGATTCTGTTAGGAATTTGGTTTATCAATACAATTTTGATAATAACGATCAGGATTATGGTATGAATCCACCTGCTGTGGGTATGAAAGTTGTACAAAGTCCAATCAATAATACCGGTCTAAATAGTGATACAGCAATATTACCATATGATACTTTAATTGGATTTAAATTAACAGGTTTAACCGGCTTTACTTATTTTGTTGGAGGTGGTAATGAATGCACGGGTGATCCGGATTTAGCTGAATATGCATATAATTTTATGCGGGGCAAAGATGGATGTGGAAATACATTTTACAATTTTGTAACAGGTAAGCCTACTTCTTTCAAGTTTTCAGGTAACGCATGCAACCGAACTGGATGGTATGATAGCAGCCAGGGAGACTCCAGAGGTTTATTTAATACTGGTCCGGTTACAATGAACTCCGGTGATACACAAATTGTAGTGCTAAGCTACATGATAACCCGCGATGGCGGCAATAATCTGCAGAATGTTTGCGCGCTGCAATCGATATCAGATTCAGCCCTGAAATATTATTACAACGATTTCAGAACATGCGTGCCAATTGGGATTGAACCGATAAGTACTGAAATCCCTCAAAAATATGAGCTGTTCCAGAATTATCCGAATCCGTTTAACCCGGCAACAAAAATTCGTTTTCAAATACCCCCTCTAAATCTCCCCCTGTCAGGTCGAAGAACTGGTTTTTCAGTGGGAGACAAACTTGGGGTCTCCCTTAAAATTTACGATGTACTCGGCAAAGAAATTGCAGTGTTGGTGAATGAAAATCTCAAGCCCGGCATTTACGAAATTGACTGGAACGCCGAAAATATCCCAAGCGGAGTGTACTTTTATTCGCTAATTACAACTGAATTTACCCAAACAAAAAAGATGGTGGTGCTGAAATGAAAATATTTATTCTGCTTTTACTTACATATTCATTAAGTCTTAATGCACAAAGTCTTGCACCTGTTCAAAATATTTTTATGCAGGGCAACAATATTAACACAGTTTTCAGAACTGACGGCTATTTTAATTACGATAGAGTTACATTCCCTTCCGGTGTAGCCGGTTTTATATGGCCGGTAACTGCACCTCAAAGATTAACCGATGTATTCGCTTCGGGACTGTGGATTGGAGCTAAAACCGGTACTCAAAGAACATTGAGGCTTTCAGCTTCAATGTTTAATTCACACTATACACCGGGCAATATTCCGGTAATTGGGCAGGTTCCGCCATCTTCAGTATGTGATGATCCTTCCTGGCGGGGTTATTATGTCCAGCTAACTGACCCTTCTCTGTATTCGGGCGGCACAAGATATAAGACAACAGGAGGAAGGCAATTCACTTTCAATTATGATTCATGGGCAAGCTGGCCTGTGCAGAAAGGTGCGCCATATGTTGAAGTCAATGGAATCCCCGGCTATCAGCCTGCATGGAATGGCGACAGACCCGGAATAGGCAATGGAATGACGGCCAGACCTGAAGAACTGCTCTTCATGGTTTTTATGGATTACACTAACTGCAGGGATACTATACATTCATCTGAAATTGATCTTCCTGGCGGTACTTTGCCTTTGGGAGTTGAAGTTCATCAATTGGTATTCAATTTCAATTGTATCCCTTTGCGTGATATGTATTTCATTAAATACAGGATAATTAACAAAAGTAATACCGTATGGGATAGTACCTACATAACAAATATAAACGATCCTGATGTTGGGGACGCTGGTGACGATGCTTACGGATGCGATACATCCAGAAATTTAGGTTTTACTTATAATTTTGACAATAATGATTATGATTATGGCGTTAACCCGCCGGCTCTTGGCATTAGAATATTGCAATCACCGATGAAATATACTAATAGTAATCTTGATACCGTAAAGCTCCCCTATGATACATTGATTGGGTACAAATTAACCAATATGTCAGGATTTAATGGTTTTATTGGAGGTCAAAATCAATGTCAGGGTGATCCCGATAATGCTTTAAATGCATATCATTATATGAGAGGCAAATGGGGCTGCAGTGAACCTATCATAAACTGGTTAACAAATCAGGAAACTACTTTCCGGTTTTCAGGGAATTCCTGTACAAGAACGGGATGGTATGACAGCTTGCCGGGTGATAAGAGATCGTTTTCAAATATGGGTCCGGTTACAATGAACTCCGGTGATACACAAATTGTAGTGCTAAGCTACATGATAACCCGCGATGGCGGGAATAATTTCCAGAATGTATGCGCGCTTCAGTCGCTATCTGATTCTGCCCTGAAGTATTACTACAACGATTTCAGAACATGCATTCCCATAGGCATTCAGCCAGTAAGTACTGAAATCCCTAAAAAATATGAGCTGTTCCAGAATTACCCGAATCCATTTAACCCCATAACAAAAATAAGATTTAATATTACCCTCTCGAGAGGGGTGTCCGAAGGACGGGGTGTGTTACTTAAAATTTACGATGTTCTCGGCAAAGAAATTGCTGTGCTTGTTAACGAAAACCTCAAACCCGGCATTTACGAAATCGACTGGAATGCTGAAAATATTCCAAGCGGTGTGTATTTTTATTCACTTATTACAGAAGAATTTACCCAAACAAAAAAAATGGTGGTTTTAAAATGAAAAAGATATCTTTACTAATTCTGTTTTTCTCAATTAACGTAAATTCGCAATCACTGGCCCCTGCCCAAAGCATTTTTATGCAGGGCAACAACATCAACGCAGTATTCAGAACTGACGGTTACTTCAACTATGATAAAGTTACCTTTTCAAGCGGTCAAGCAGGTTTCATCTGGCCTGCAACATCCCCGCAAAGGCTTACCGCTGTGTTTACTTCAGGTATTTGGATAGGCGCAAAGGTGGGTCCCGAGCGGGAACTTAGACTAGCAGCATCATTCTATAATACACACTATACACCGGGCAATATTCCGGTTATTGGACAGGTTCCGCCATCATCAGTCTGCAGTGACCCATCATGGAGAGGATATTATGTTCAGCTTACTGACCCATCGCTATTTGCGGGCGGTACACGATATAAAATGGCAGGTGGCAGGCAATATACATTCAATTATGATTCATGGGCAGCGTGGCCTGTACAAAAAGGCGCGCCTTATGTTGAAGTAAACGGAATACCCGGATATCAGCCCGCTTGGAATGGAGACAGACCCGGAATTGGCAACGGAATGACAGCAAGGCCCGAAGAAATTTTATTTATGGTGTTTATGGATTATACTAATTGCACAGATAATATTCATTCAAGTGAATTAAGTCTTCCGGGAGGGACATTACCTTTGGGTGTAGAAGTACAGCAAATTGTATTCAATTTTAATTGCATTCCATTGCGTGATATGTATTTCACAAAATTCAGAGTAATCAATAAAAGTTCATTAAACTGGGATAGTGTTTATTTTTCTTCTGCTAATGACCCAGATATTGGAAACTTTTCAGATGAGCCGGCAGGTTGTGATTCAACCAGAGATCTTGGTTTTCAGTACAAAATGAACAATACAGATCCAAATTATGGACCAAATCCTCCTTCATTTGGAACTAGATTTGTTCAAAGCCCATTGGTTTTTACAGGAAGTAATTCAGATACCGCTAAATTACCATATGATACCCTAGTTGGATATAAACAAATAGGAATGACTTCATATAATAAATTCTTGAATGCCGGTAATGAATGTACCGGTGATCCTGAAAACGCAGTAAGAGCTTATAGTTTCATGCAGGGTTTAGATGGGTGCGGAAATCAGCTAATTAATTGGGTAACAGGTGCACCATCTAAATACAGATTTAACGGAGATGCTTGTAGAAGAGTTGGATGGTATGACAGCGTACAGGGTCAAAGAAGATATGTTCAGAATTCCGGTCCTTTTAAATCGAACTCCGGTGATACACAAATTGTAGTATTAAGCTATATGATAACCCGCGATGGCGGTAATAATTTCCAGAATGTATGCGCACTGCAATCGCTATCTGATTCTGCGTTAAAGTACTATTACAACGATTTCCGCACATGCGTGCCAATTGGAATTGAGCCGATAAGTACAGATATCCCCCAAAAATTTGAGCTGTCCCAGAATTATCCGAACCCGTTTAATCCTGCTACAAAAATCAGATTCAGTATTCCCGCTTTTGCAGAATCGACCCGGCGGGTCGTCTCCCTGAGAATTTACGATGTACTTGGCAAAGAAATCGCGGTGCCGGTAAACCAAAATCTCAAACCCGGCATTTACGAAATTGACTGGAATGCTGAAAATATTCCAAGCGGCGTGTATTTTTATTCACTAATTACATATGAATTTACCCAAACAAAAAAAATGGTGGTGTTAAAATGAAAAAGACTATTATAACATTACTTTTTATTTTATCTCAAACAGCAACATTCTCCCAGGGCGGCTGGGAATTAATCTATTCAGGCGAGTATATTTACGGTCCATACTTCAAAGATCTCATATTTTTTAACCAGCAGACCGGGTGGGTTTTAACGCAATATGACGTAAGGAAAACAACAAATGCCGCCCAAAGCTGGATCAAGCATACAATTTCACACAACAATTACAACTCAATGAATTGTTTTCAATTCCTTAATATTGATACGGGTTGGGTATTTGAGGAAAAGTACATTCATTTCACTTCAAACAGCGGCAATAGCTGGATCACGACAGATACAACAGTTTCCAATGTAAAAAGTATCTGTTTTCTTGACCGCAATAATGGATGGTACTGCGGTTATGGAGGAGTAATAAAGAAAACCACCAACTCAGGCTATAATTGGGTCAGTTTAAGTTCAGGCACAGCCAATAATTTGAACGCTATAGCATTTGCAGATAGCGAGTTTGGGGTCTGTGGTGGCGACTGGGGTACAATACTTTTTACAACAAACGGCGGAGCTAACTGGAATCTTTTTAACGATATTTATACGGGATTTTTTACAGGCGTAAAATTTGGGGGAAATCAAACATGCATTGTTACGGGTACCGGCAGTATTATTTACCGTACAACAAACCGCGGAACCAACTGGCTGCCATACTTTACCAATTATTCAATACAAAATACTGTCGAATTCAGTTCGGCCAGCACAGGATACATTTTCGGCGCTCCTTTCGCATTTCTGAAAACTACAAATAGCGGAAATAACTGGTTTCAAAATAACGCAAACGGACTCTCTTCAATTGTTTACTCCGCTTCAATTGCTGAAGCAAATACGATCTGGTGTGCTTCTGATAGCGGAATAATTTTCAGATCTTTCAACAATGGAAATGACTGGGATATTGCACACAGAGAATATCTCACCAAAGAAAGGCTCAAATCAGTTTTTTTTAATAACCAGTCAACAGGTAATGCAGTTGGTACTCACGGTGTTTTGCTTACCACTACTAGCGGAGGCGTTAACTGGAATTATCGGAATCTTGGTACAGAAAATACATTGAACTCTCTGCTGTTTGTAAACAACATCACCGGATATATCGGAGGTACACAGGGGTATTTGGGTATCGTCTTCAGGACAACGGACTCGGGCGCCAGTTGGCAGCTTGTTTACAGGGATTCATTACAAATAAATTCTATTCACTTCCTGAATCCAAACACCGGCTGGGCAGCAGGAAATTCCAGTGCTATTATAAAAACCACTAATTCAGGAAATTCCTGGGTAAAAACCGCAATCACAACAACCCCTCCAATAAGTTATATGTATGTGAATGACTTATTCTTCATCAACGAAAATACGGGTCTTATAGGCGGTAGCGGAATGTTTAAAACAACAAACGGAGGAGTGAACTGGTACAGGGTTCTGGTTAATACAACACAAACTATTCAGTTTATTGGAGTCACTGGTTTTGCCATTACTTCTGCTGCCGGGAATTTTATGAGATCAACGAACATGGGTGAAAACTGGATATCATACCCTACAGGCGGAAGCTACAGAGGAGATATGTATTTTATCAATACAGAAACCGGCTGGGTAAACACCTCCAACATAATAAGGAAGACCACCAACGGCGGCGTGAACTGGAGTATACAGAATACTGACAGCAATTCAATTTCAGTAAGTTCGCTATTTTTTATTGATGAAAACCACGGCTGGGTTGTGGGTGATAACGGCGGAATAATGAGAACTACAAACGGAGGAATTGGAATAACCCCGATTTCAGCAGAAATTCCTGAAAGATTTATGCTTTTGCAGAATTATCCAAACCCGTTTAACCCGGTAACAAAAATAAGATTCAGTATTCCCTCTTTTGCAGAGACGACCCTGCGGGTCGTCTCACTGAAGATTTACGATATACTCGGTAAAGAAATTGCTGTGCTGGTTAACGAAAATCTCACATCCGGAATTTACGAAGTCGAATGGAATGCTTCGAATTTCACAAGCGGTGTTTATTTCTATTCACTTTTTACTGATAATTATAGACAAACCAGAAAGATGGTGATAGTAAAATGAAAACTTTAATATTAGTTTTACTTTTCTTAACTTCAAGCATTAATTCTCAGAGCCTCGCACCGGTTCAGAACATTTTTATGCAGGGTAATAACATTAATGCAGTTTTCAGGACTGACGGCTATTTTAATTATGATAAGGTATCTTTTACAAGCGGTGTAGCCGGATTTATATGGCCCGTAACAGCTACTCAAAGAATGACTGCAATTTTTGCAACAGGTATATGGATTGGCGCGAAAGCCGGACCTGAGCATGAACTGAGACTGGCCGCATCAACATACAATTCACATTATTCACCCGGCAATATACCGGTTATAGGGCAGGTACCGCCATCATCTATCTGCAGTGACCCTTCTTGGCGCGGTTATTATGTACATTTAAATGATCAATCCCTGTTTTCAGGCGGTACAAGGAATAAATTGGCAGGAGGAAGGCAATACACATTCAATTACGATTCATGGGCTGCATGGCCTGTAGAAAAAGGCGCCCCTTATGTAGAAGTCAACGGAATTCCCGGTTACCAGCCTGCCTGGGATGGTGACAGACCCGGTATCGGCAATGGTATGACAGCAAGACCGGAAGAGATCTTGTTTATGGTTTATATGGATTACACTAATTGTACCGATTCAGTTCATACAAGTGAGTTAAGTTTACCGGGGGGCTCAAGACCATTGGGTGTAGAGATACAACAAACTGTCTTCAATTTTAATTGTTTCCCTTTGCGGGATATGTATTTTGTAAAATACAGAATTATCAATAAAAGTTCACTGGTTTGGGATAGTACTTACATAGGAATTTGCAGTGATTCGGATCTTGGTAATGCAGGAGATGATGCAACCGGTTGTGATACAGCGAGGGATTTAGGATTTGTTTACAACTTCGATAATGATGACTCTGATTATGGAACAAATCCACCGACTGTTGGTATCAGATTATTACAAAGTCCGTTGCGTTTTACCGGGGTTAATACCGACACAGCAAAACTACCATATGACACTCTTTCTGGATTTAAACAAATCGGAATGACGACTCATAATTCATTTAAAAACGGTTTGTGTCATGGTGATCCCGATAAAGATACAACAGCATACTACTATCTGACAGGATTAGATGAATGCGGTCGGCAGATGATAAACTGGGTTTCCGGGCATCCGACAAAATTCCTTTACAGCGGAAATGCTTGTCAGCGCACAGGTTGGTATGATAGTTTGCCGGCTGACAAGAAAAATTTCATTGGCTCTGGTCCGTTTGTTATGAATTCCAGAGATACACAAATTGTTATGTCAAGCTATATGATATCTCGCGATGGCGGAAATAATTTCCAAAATGTATGCGCGCTCCAATCATTATCTGATTCAGCCCTGAAATATTATTACAACGATTTCAGAACATGCGTGCCAATTGGAATTGAACCGATAAGTACTGAAATCCCGCAAAAATATGAGCTGTTCCAGAATTACCCGAATCCATTTAACCCCATAACAAAATTAAAATTCAGTATTCCTGCTTTTGTAGAGACGACCCGGCGGGACGTCTCCATGAGAATTTACGACGTACTCGGCAAAGAAATTGCCGTGCTGGTGAATGCAAATCTCAAGCCCGGCATTTACGAGATCGACTGGAACGCCGAAAATATCCCAAGCGGAGTGTACTTTTATTCGCTAATTACAACTGAATTTACCCAAACAAGAAAGATGGTAGTATTAAAATGAAGACTTTTATTCTGATTTTGCTAGCATTTTCATTAAGCATTAATGCACAAAGCCTAGCCCCTGCCCAAAGCATTTTTATGCAGGGCAACAACATCAACGCAGTTTTCAGAACTGATGGATATTTCAATTATGACAAAGTAACCTTTTCCAGTGGCGCAGCGGGATTTATCTGGCCCGCCGGTGCAACACAAAGATTAACTGCAGTGTTTACTTCAGGTATGTATATAGGCGCAAAGGTCGGACCCCAGCGTGAACTTCGCTTAGCAGCGTCATTCTATAATACACATTATTCACCCGGAAACATTCCCGTAATTGGTCAGGTGCCGCCATCATCTGTTTGCAGTGATCCATCATGGCGCGGTTATTATGTACATTTAAATGATCAATCCCTGTTTTCAGGCGGTACACGATACAAAATGGCAGGAGGAAGACAATATACTTTCAATTATGATTCCTGGGCAGCGTGGCCCGTACAAAAAGGAGCTCCATATGTTGAAGTGAACGGAATACCCGGCTATCAGCCGGCATGGAATGGCGACAGGCCGGGAATTGGAAACGGGATGACAGCCAGACCTGAAGAGCTGCTGTTTATGGTATTCATGGATTACACTAACTGTACTAACAATATTCACTCATCTGAAATTTCCCTTCCGGGAGGTACCCTACCCTTGGGAGTAGAAATTCAACAAATGGTATTTAACTTCAATTGTGTACCTCTACGTGATATGTATTTTATTAAATATCGCATAATCAATAAAAGCTCGCTGGTTTGGGATAGTACATTTATTACAATGGTAAATGATCCGGATTTAGGTGATTCGCAAGATGATGCCATTGGTTGCGATACAGTTCGTAGTATGGGATTCCACTATAATTTTGATAATAACGATATTGACTATGGTATAAATCCGCCTTCTATAGGGATAAGGTTTTTACAGAGTCCTTTGAAACTTACGGGGAATAATTTTGATACAGCTAAATTACCTTACGATACTTTAATTGGATTCAAGCAGAATGGGTTAACCGCGTTCAACTTCTTTTCGGGAAGCACAAACTATTGTATTTCAGATCCTGATAATGCAATTACGGCCTACCATTATATGAGAGGTCTTAACGGTTGCAGTGAACCTTATATAAATTATTTAACCGGGGCGCAAACATGTTTTAGATATAATGGCAATGCCTGTGAGAGAACCGGTTGGTATGACAGCGTGGCTGGTGATTACAGGCATTTCATGAGTACCGGTCCTGTTACAATGAACTCTGCTGATACTCAAATTGTAGTATTGAGTTATATGATAACCCGTGACGGAGGTAATAATTTCCAAAATGTATGCGCGCTGCTATCGTTATCAGACTCAGCCCTGAAATATTATTACAACGATTTCAGGACTTGCGTGCCAATTGGAATTGAACCGATAAATACTGAAATCCCGCAAAAATATGAGCTGTTCCAGAATTATCCGAATCCGTTTAACCCGGCAACAAAAATTCGTTTTCAAATACCCCCTCTAAATCTCCCCCTGTCAGGTCGAAGAACTGGTTTTTCAGTGGGAGACAAACTTGGGGTCTCCCTTAAAATTTACGATGTACTCGGCAAAGAAATTGCAGTGTTGGTGAATGAAAATCTCAAGCCCGGCATTTACGAAATTGACTGGAACGCCGAAAATATCCCAAGCGGAGTGTACTTTTATTCGCTAATTACAACTGAATTTACCCAAACAAAAAAGATGGTAGTGCTGAAGTAAGCCGGTATTTCATAAATTTTTACATTTAAATTGATATAACTCCGTTATATTTTGGGCTTTAAATTATGGAAATTCAATGAATTCAGCCCAAAATCAGACACCGGTATCACGCAGCAATTATATAGGTATATTTCTGGTAGCGCTTTCAACGTTAATGTATGAAATTCTGCTAACCCGAATATTCAGCGTTACAATGGGCTATCATTTTGCGTTTATGGCTGTATCACTGGCTATGTTCGGGATGACAGTAGGCGCAATAATAGTTTATATCTTCCCGCATAAATTCCCCCAGGAAAAAATAAACACAATACTAACCAAACAGGCGCTTTATTTTAGTCTGGCAACCCTGCTGAGTTTCCTTATCCATTTGTTTATTCCCTTCATTCACGGAATGTCATTATTCGGTATGGCAGTCACAGCTTTTACTTACGCTGAAATATCAGTACCGTTCGTCTTCAGCGGAATATGTATATCACTGCTGCTTACAAGATTTCCCGGCTCAGTGAATAAACTTTATGCTGCGGATCTTATTGGTGCATCTTTGGGCTGCATACTGGTTGTTGTGGTCCTTAATGTTTCCGGCGGACCCACGGGCGTATTCATTACCGCGTTATTTTCCGCTGCCGCTGCATACTCATTCAAAAAAAATTCAGAGATCAAAACTTCTTTAGGCAAAGGAATTGCAGTCTTCTCATTGGTAATTCTTGTATTTGCTGTATTTCATACGATTTTAGTGCAGAAACATGAACCGCTTCTCAGATTGTTCTGGGTTCGCGGCGAATGGTCCGAAAAACCATTATATGAAAAGTGGAATTCATTCAGCCGCGTTAGTATTGATGGCGACTCAACCAAATACGAAACACCCTTTGGCTGGGGATTAAGCAATAAGTATGACCGCTCGCGGAAGATAAGGCAGCTTATGCTGAATATTGACGCGCACTCAACTACAGTGCTTTCGCACTTTAACGGAGATACTTCAGAGCTCTCTCATCTTAAATATGATGTCTCAAACCTGGCGCAGTATTTAAGGCCGCATGGCGATATAATGATAATTGGCAGCGGCGCCGGACGAGATGTCCTCTCTTCATTGGCATTCGGTCAAAAGAATATCCTTGGCATAGAAATCAACAAGGATATGATAAGTGCGATAAACGATGATTTCGGGAATTTCACAGGTCACCTGGATAAATATCCGAATGTTGAATTTGTTGGCGATGAAGCCCGCAGTTACATTCAAAGAATGGATACTGCAAGGAAGTTTGATATAATACAGGTCTCTGTAATTGATAACTGGTCGGCTGCTGCTTCAGGAGCATTTGTTCTGACGGAAAACGCATTATATACCACCGAAACATGGAAGCTGCTCTTCAGCAGACTCAAGCCTGACGGCATACTGACAGTAACCAGGTTTTACCGCGCCAAGCCAATTGAGCATTACAGGCTAATGAATATTACCGCTGACGCGCTTACCGAATCAGGCATAAATGATATACGCAGCCATGTAATGCTGATAAAGTGCCAGCAGCAGGAAAGAATTGAAGACAGAAGCGGCACTGGTACACTTCTTATCAGCCGGTCTCCTTTCAGCAGCAATGATCTTAACATGGTTGACAGCCTTTGCAAAACTTTTGAGTTTGAAGATATAATATCTCCCCGGCATGCGGCTGACTCAATATTTGTAAAACTCACCAATGAGAACTTAAGAGGCAATCTTAACAATAATTTCCCGCTTAATATTACTTCACCCAGCGATGATAAACCGTTCTTTTTTCATTATATGAATTTCTCTGACCTGCCGAATACGCAGTTCTGGAATACATGGGATATGGGCTTTAATGCCAAAGCTATATTTATACTGCTTACGCTTGCAGGTACAATGTCACTGCTCTCATTTTTGTGTATAGTAATTCCGCTGAAGATCACCGCTAAAAAAGTTAAACTGAAAGGTACTTCCGGATTTTTTGTATTTTTCATAGCAATAGGTCTGGGTTTTATGCTCATAGAAATATCGCAGATACAGAGGCTTAATATTTTTCTTGGGCACCCCACATACAGCCTGGCGGCCGCGCTTTTCACAATGCTTATTTCAAGCGGTATTGGCAGCTACTTCAGCGGCGCCGATAAGCCAGATTTTATTTCGGGCAGCAGGATAAGATTTGCGATCCTGCTTCTGGTATTAGTATTGTTCGGGATATTTACACCATACATAATTCATGCCTTCAGAGAGTATTCAACTGAAGTACGGGTACTGATATCTGTGCTTACATTATTCCCAATGGGGTTATTTTTGGGGATGGCTTTTCCTGCCGGGATGAAACTTGCGGGCAGCCGCTCAGCGGGTATCACTCCATGGCTTTGGGGCATAAACGGAGTAATGAGCGTACTTGCAACAGTACTTTCAATCATAATAGCAATGAACTACGGCATTTCAGCTTCTTACTGGACAGGTGCTGTATGTTACCTGGCTGCATTTGCAGCATTATTATCGTTAACACGCTCTAAAGCCTAAAATTTGGTTTGTTATGATGTAAAGATATTTAACAAAAAAAGACCCGCTTAAAAAAGCAGGTCTTTTTTTAAAACTCATGATCATATTCTCTAGGGCTTTGGTGCCGGCGGTATAAAATCTGATCTTTTTTTCATTAACTGTGTTGCAAGCGCAGCAAACAGCCTGAAAAGCTGGTTGTTACCGCTTACCTGTGTAATATAAGCCTGCACACCATTGGGGTCAGTAAGCGGCTCTTTATACAGATTTATCACTGTTGGCTGACCCAAAGATGTATTGACAGTAATAGTATATACAGGAACCGGGAAAGTAGTCATAACAGTATCTTTGAAATCATCAGTATTGAAATTAGCGAGTATATTCAGAAATCCTTCCATCACAGAGGAAGAGACCGAATCGCCGCCGATTGTCCACTTGTTCTCACCTGACTTAGTAACTGTCATATCAACATTATTTGAATCAGTTGATTTGAACGATACGCTGTTTACAGAATAAGTTGGGATAGAAAACATAAATTTATTCCTGTAATCTTTAGAGGTCTTTGTGAACAAAGCCGCCGTAAGATTTGAAGCCAGGAGTATTCTGTTCTCTTCAGGTTTTTTGATATATGAATTATCATTTGCCTGAGATTTTCCCAGAATGAATGTACCAAGCGGTTTACCTTCCTGGTAAGTTGTGATCCTGGCGTTATTAACCGAATCAAGATACCCGTTGAACTTAACGGGGTTTTCTGAGGCAACGCTTTCAAGAGTAAAATTCTTCAGATCGCTCAGCATCAGGTAAACATTTGATGTATCCGCAGGATAGTCAATTGGTTGAGTCAGTTTCCACTGGTTATTTACTTTTTCAAGTACAACAGTTTCACTGTTCTTAACTATTTCGATCTTATCGATCTTTGATGAATCCGCCACGAACAGCTTCGCGTCTATTTTTTCTGTAGATACTTTTTCGCTTGATCTGAAGAAAAGGAAATAGATGGCAATAAGTACCGCAAACACTGCGAGCAAAATTTTAATTGTTTTATTCATAATACTGCTTATGTTATAACTTAACTTTTTAACTTAATAAATTCGATCATGTTAATCAGGTCATCATCTGCTAACAGCTTTTTCAGCTTTTTGCAGCTTTCTTTTTTCTCCAGCGCAGCAATCCGTAAAGCAGAACCAATACAGGAGGACCTGCAAGCATACCGTATTTTACAATTGTTTTCGTGCTGTCTTCAATTGAATCAAGCGGCTTGGGATTTGCGTCCTTCATCCTTATGGCAGAAAGCCCCGCATCATCGCTCATATAATCTATCATATTAGCAAAGAACAGAAGACTTTCATCAGGCCCGCGGAAATCATCCTGCGGAAAATCACCGTTGCCCAGCACAATTATTTTTCCGCCCGGACCTTCTGGTTTTACGGTTGTTGGAGCAGGCGATGAACCGGCAGCTGTATCAACGGGAATTGTTTTGCCGTTATAAAAACTTTTGAATACGCCTTCATAAATTGCGCCAACACTCAGATCTTTTGTTTTGAACATACTATCAGGCAGCATTTGACCTGATGCCTGTACGATAGCGAATTCATTTGATATTCCGGTCTTTGGTGAAGTGGTTAACAGCGGTATTGCTTTAATACCTTTAGTTCCGGCAAAATTGAAATCGATATCACTTGTAAAACCAAGGAACACCTGTCCTATATTGGCAAAAGAAGGCACATCCCGGTTTATATTTACGATCTTGGGATAGTACGGGAAAGGTATCTGGGTATACATTTGCAGCGGACCCTGCTGAACAGGAACCTGAACAAATGCGCATTCTTTATCAGTAATTATAGTATTATTTATCTTCGCGCCATAACTCTCAAGCAGATCCTCAAGTCCCGTATTTGTAACCTGCGCTATCTGGAACTGCTGCTGCGAAGAAACATTCACCCTGCTCATCATAAAAATAACTTTTCCGCCGTTCATGATGAACTGGTCAATAGCAAATTTTACGTTTTCGGGTACTACCGGAGGCGGGGTCTGCTGCATGCCCATCTGCTGCTGCTGCTGCTGAGGCGCCTTTGGAGAAAATACAACAAGAGTTTTTATATCTGCCGGTATAGGATTGTTCTTGGAAGCATCCACATTTGTAACATTATAGAACTTGGTAAGATACTGATTGACTTTGCTTATTTTCTCAACGCCGGGCATACCATTACCGGTTAATATACCTATCTTTTTAAGCTCAGGCTGAGTGAGCCGGTTAATTACGCCTGTAATTTCATACTCAAGGTTTTCGGTGCTTCCTATAAAAGGCAAAGCTTCCTGCTTGCCGCCAAATAACATAACAAGCCCCATGTATGCTTTCAAAGCTTCTGCCCTGTCATTTTTCACCGTCTGCACCTGAACAGGCTGAATGCCGTACTTCTGCGCTTCTTTTTCAAGTTCTTCCTGGTCGCTTGGGCTGATAATTTCGTATGTTATCTTACCGTCAGATGCATTGCGGTAATCATCAAGCAATTCCTGCAAATACCTGCGGTTATTATTGTATGGCGCAGGCAAATTATCCGTAAAATACGCCTTAACAACAAGCTTGTCATCAAGCTTTGATACTATTGATTTACTTGCATCAGAAAGTGTGTATATCTTGTTTGGAGTAAGATCCCAGCGGAAAAATACCTTAACAGCAATAACATTAAGAACCACCAGTATTCCGGCAACAAGTAAAACACTTATTATAGCCTGGCGCCTTTTGGACTCGGTTTTCTTTTTTCTGCTGGTAAGCCTTTCATCCTGCACAATTTCTTCGGAAGATTCTTCTGTTACTTCCTCTTCATTCTGCAATTCGTCTTTATTTTCTAATTCTTCTGCCATATATGTATATTAAAATGCTGTTTATTTATTTTATTGGATTGTTAATACCATTGCCTCCGGCAATTACCACTTTCTGCTTTCAAGTGAAACTTTAGTAAGAAAAATAGTAAAGAATATCATTGAGAAGTAATAAATAAGTACCCGTGAATCAATGACACCTCTTGAAATATTGCTTAAGTGATAATCCGTCGTCAGGTATTCAAAGAACGAAACTACTGACGAAGGGAAGACCATAAGCAGCTTGCCGAACAGGAAGAAAAACAGACAAATAAGCACACTAACTATGAATGCTATTATCTGATTTTCTGTGAGCGATGAAACAAATACCCCGATACCTATAAAAAATGCACTCATCAATATATAACCCAAAAGACTGGTTAAGAACGGCCAGAAATCAATAGGACCGATCATTTTTATGATAATGAAGTATAGTATAGTCGGAGAAAGTGTGATCACTATTAAAGTAAGAGCTGAAAGGTACTTACCCAGGATAAGCTCAATATCGGTAATAGGTTTGGTAAGCAGCAGTTCAAGTGTACCCTGTTTTTTCTCTTCAGAAAAGCTGCGCATTGTTATTGCGGGTATAAATACCACGAACAGTACAAGCTGAATAAAGAAGCTTCCGAAGAATTCGCGCATTGAAGCGATATTTATCTGAAAAAAGCTCATCGTGAACAGAAATCCCGATATAGCCATGAAAACTATCATAACTATATACGCAATAGGAGAATTAAAGTACGATTTAAGCTCTTTTGTGAAAATTGTTTTAATATTCTGTGTATTCATAGTATTACTTTGTTAACTCCCTGAATATATCTTCTAATGATGAGTGTTTTGCCTGCATTGAAAGTACAGTTGCTTTCTGCTGCATAACTTTGTTTGAAATTACTTCCCTCAGGTCAGCGCCATGCTCTCCGTAAATGTTGAAAAGGAATGAATCGCCGTTATCCTTAACAAATTCAACCTTGTTAACATTTCGTATTTCTTTTAAGGCGCCTGAAAGTGCGTTCTTATCGCAGTTATTCTTAACTTCAAGCGTTACAAGGCTCTGTCCCTTTGATCTTGCCTGAAGTTCTTCAGGGGTGCCGTTTGCGACAATTTTGCCTTTATTAATAATTATTACCCTGTTACACGTTGCGGTAACTTCTGAAAGGATATGTGTGGAAAGTACTACTGTTTTTTCCCTGCCAAGTTTTTTGATAAGATTCCTGATCTCAATGATCTGGTTAGGATCAAGACCTGAAGTAGGTTCATCAAGTATAAGCACATCAGGATTGTTTATCATCGCCTGCGCAAGCCCTACGCGCTGCTTGAAACCTTTGGAAAGTGTTCCGATATCTTTTTTGCGCACTGAATCAAGACCGCAAACCCTTATCATTTCCTCGCGTTTTTTCTTGATCTCGTTATCGGGAATGCCGTCAAGCTTCGCGACAAAATCGAGATAATCAACCGGGTTCATATCATAGTAAAGCGGATTAAGCTCCGGAAGGTATCCAAGTTTTTTTCTTACCTCAAGCGATTTATCTTCAACATCATAGCCGTCAACTTCCACTGTTCCGGTTGTTGGGGGCAAATATGTTGTGATAATTTTCATGGTAGTTGATTTACCGGCACCGTTGGGTCCCAGAAATCCAAGGATCTCTCCTTTTTTTGCTTCGAACGAAATATTATCAACGGCCAGATAGTCACCGTAGTATTTCGTTAAATTGCTTACTTTTATTGACATAATTATAGATTTAGAACTTAATTCAAATAAAAATCAGTTAAAAACTTATTTTTTTTAAATAGGCTTTTTCTTCAAAAAAGGCGAAAAAACCATATATTGGTGGCTGGGTAAGCACAATTATAAAGAATTTATAGGTGTGAAAAAAGGGATAAGTTCGGTATAATATGAGAAATAAACTATATATCTGGGAAAAGTGAGCAATTTGAAGGGCACCTAAAAAAATTCTGATATATAATTTAAAAAAATGTCACTAAACAACTATTTTATCAATACCATTTTCCTGGTTTGAAAGAAACTACCGGTTACTAATTGATAAAAATATACCCCGCTTGCCAAATCTTCTCCGTCAAAATCTATACTATATATACCGGCTTTCAGATTACCCAACGGATAGTGTCTGACCTCCCTTCCTGTTACATCGTATATATGAATATTCACGGCATCTGACTGAGAATTCACGGGAATTGAAAATTTTATTTTAGTTACCGGATTAAACGGGTTTGGATAATTTTGGAATAATTTAAATTCTTTGGGTATAGTATTGCTGATTGGTTCAATCCCTATAGGCTCACCACCCCCATTTGTGGTTTTGATGATTGTTCCGTTCAAACCAGCTGCGTAACCTGTTAAAGAATTTGTAAAATCCATTGTTAATAAAGTACCTGAATAACAAGATTGATGTACACTCCATAAGTTTCCCATATTTGTTGATTTCAGGATTTTACCACCATCACAAACTGCATAAACAACCTCATTATCTGTTATTTTAATCTCATAAATTCGGTTAACTGGTAAATCTTTCCTTGTCCAGCTCAACCCGGAATTTGTCGTTTTAAGAATAGCACCCATATAACTACCATTTGGCTGAGAAAATGCAGTCACAAATCCTGTGTTCAAATCCACAAAGTCAATACAGCTAAAACCATCAAGAGAATCAAATATAGTTTCAAACCAATTAGATCCAGAATTCGTGGTTTTCCTTATTATGTTTTCACCGACCCAAAACCCGGTGTTAGAATTTATGAATTTAATATCCCCGCTCCAAATTGGAGAAATAAAAACAGGTGTTTGCCATGATTCCCCTCCGTCTGTGCTTCGTGTAAAGTAACCGACTTTGGATACCGCAAAACCTGTTGTATTATCTGGAAAATCTATGTCAGTTATCTGGTCAGTCATGCTAATGTTGGCTGAATACCAATTAATTCCTCCATTGGTGGTTTTCTTTATTCTTGAAGTAGCATTCAATGGAAATACACCCGCTATACCTGTATTTTCATCAAAAAAATGAATTGAGTTAAAAAAGTCTGTTTGAGAATCAGTATAAACAAGCCAGTTAAATCCTCCGTTTGTTGTCTTTAATATTTTACCATTATCACAAGCAATGTAAGCGATGTTTTCATTGACTGCAAAAATATCATTCAATAATCCGTTTGAGTATACTGTGCTTGTATAATTATTCCAGTTCAGCCCATTGTTTGTAGTTCTGAAGATCTCTCCATTATATCCGGTTGCAAAACCTGTCCCGAGATCATTAAAATAAATACCATTGGTTGGCAGCTGAACAGAAAACCAGTTTAGCCCCGAATTGGTTGTCTTGATCTTTGTATAAGAATCATAAGCATAGCCTGTATATTCGTTTATAAAATAGAAAGAACAAGTGTTACTCATAGAATAAACACTATCCCAGCTTTGAAAACCATTTGTTGTTCTGTACAATTTATATCCGGGATGATAAGTACTAATGAAACCTGTTTCATCATTCACAAAATATACATTTCTTGCTTCTGCTCTTATTCCTGTATGAATTGAATCCCAGATTGCTCCGCCATTTGTGGTTTTGAATATCTTTGCCATGTTCAAAGGTGAATTTACCCTGCCTACTGCGTATCCTGTATGCAATGTCGGGAAATGAAAACTCCAAACGTTAGCTGAACTGTCATTCTTATTCAAATTCCAGCTAAATCCTGCATTTGTAGTTTTATATAGGGTCCATGTACCGGAATAATTACTTATGGAAGAATGCGTCAAAGCGTACCCTGTTTGAAGATCAATAAAATTTACGTATGGTGTTTCACCCGTTAAGATTGGTAATGTGCTCCAGTTAATTCCGCCATTTGAAGATTTCATCAGATACGAATTATCTGTCACTAAATAAATGTTATTCAAATCAAAAAATTGTGACGATTTGAGTTCAAAAAATGGAATATTAGATTGTGTTATCCAGTTTAACCCAAGGTTAGTTGTTTTCAAAAAAGTCCCTAAATGCCCGATTATGTATCCATTGTTCCCTGAAACAAATGCTCTTCCTAATGCATTCCCCTGCGGCAGCGGATTTTGCCAGAACCAGCCCTGCTGGGCGTAAATATTCAATGTGGAGATGGATAGAAGCAGAAAAGTAAAAACTAATTTTTTCATAACAAGGTGAAATAAATTAATAAAACTTAACAAAATAATGCCCTCTAAACAATGCAAATTTCAGAAATTATTAACAACTGAATATTCCGTGTTTAAAGAGTAATTATCTTTGTATTTTACACAGAATGAATGAGCTTACTGAAAATATTAAGCATATTTGCCAGAATTGCGGTGCTGACCTAAAGGGCAATTATTGTGATAATTGCGGTCAAAGCGGCAAAGCCGCATTTGATAAATCGGTATTTACAATTATCGGTCATTTTTTTGAGGAATTATTCACCTGGGATTCCCGCTTTTTTCAATCCATAAAATACCTGTTTTTAAAACCCGGTTACCTTACGCATGAATATGTTTCAGGAAGACATAAAAAATATGTTTCGCCGCTAAAAATGTTCCTTTTTTCGTCATTCATCCTTTTTTTCATTATGATAAAAGGCGACCCCGACCAGTACAAGTCATTGGTAACAGAAGGAGGCGATGATAATTTTCTTAAGGAATTCATATTGGAAGAGGAAAATGCCGGCAGCAAATCACATGAGCTCTATGCAGAAGAATTCAACAACCAGTTCAACGATAATATCACACTTTACATATTTTTCATTATGCTGATATTTTCATTCATGCTTAAGATAGTTTACCTTCCGAAAAAATATTTTTATTCAGAGCATGTTGTATTTACTCTGCACTTTTTTACATTTACCCTGTGGTGTTTTTTACTTGGCGTTATCTGCCAGGGGCTGGGTGAGACTTTTGTTTTTTTCTGGTGGTACTTTGTTCCGGGATTATACCTTTTTATGGCTATAAGGAAAGTATATCACAGAACATTATGGAAAGCGATAATTGTAAGTACCTTCCTGACAATCTCGTACTGGATCCTTGTGACAGGATGGATATTCGGCACAATTTTCCTGAGTGCGATAAGAGCATCTTAGAGACTGCGCTGAATAAAAAAAGCGGCTGTTAGCCGCTTTAAAAGAATAAATTTTATATTTATAATTCGTTTTCTTATTTGATCATAAGCATTTTTTTTGTTTCCGTAAAACTTCCTGCATCAATCCTGTAATAATAAACACCTGTACCCAGATTATCACCATTAAATGAAACTTCGTAGCTGCCGGCAGTTTTGAATTCATTTACAGGTACAGCCACTTCCCTTCCCAGAACATCGTATACCGATAGCCTTACAGACACGTTTTCAGCAACTGAATATTTTATCAAAGTTGAAGGGTTAAACGGATTTGGATAGTTTTGCTCAAGAGAAAAATTGCCGGGGATATTACTGTTACTATTAATACCAGTCAGAATGTTCAGTGTATCTGCCAGTTTTATTACATTACCGTTTGATGAAACTGCATATCCGTATACTACCATTCCCTGCTGATGGAAATCAAAATGTGTCAGGTTGGTTACTCCGGGTGTAGGGGTTGTAACCCATGAAATACCATTATCAGTGCTTCTCTTTATTCCGCCGTTCTCTCCTAAAATATATACAACAGGCGTAGCTGGTACCCAAACCAAATAACAGGTTCCGGTAACGCCGCTTCCAATGTTAACACTGCTCCATGTTTGTCCGCCATCTGTGGTTCTGGATATCATAGGTAATGAAGTTGATGTCGCAGCCACCCCGTATAATTTATTAGAATGAAATGCAATTGCGGAAGTGTAATTACCTGAAACACTTATCTGCTGCGTTGTCCATGAAGTGGAATTATTGGTAGTAAGGCGTATTCTTGCGGCGCCGTTATTTAAACCAAAGCCGTAGAAATCATTATCAACAATCATCAAAGAGTTCTGTGCATTTGATACTCCTGTAACTCCGGCACTAAGCTCAACCCAGTTGTTGCCGGAATTTGAGCTTCTATAAACTTTTTCGGCAATTGCCAAAGCAAAAAGATTGCCGTTAATCTTGGTAAATGCAAGTCCGGTAAAATGTCCGTTATTTGAGCCTGTTGTTAAAATTGATGACCAGTTAGCACCGGCGTTTGTGGTTTTGTAAAGATTGGCATTACCATTTACATAACCTTCACCAACAAATGCAAGGTTATCGTTTATAGCCCAAACACAATAAATCTCATTGGTAATTCCGCCAACCGGAACAGTAAGCCAGTTTAAACCGCCATTTGTTGTCCTGAAGACCTTTGGTGCGTTTTGACTTCCGTCTGCAATATATGCTGAATTTATTCCGCACACACTAATACTTGGTCTTGTACCGGGACTGGTTACATTTCCTGCCGGAACCCAGCTTTGTGAATTTATGCTAAGGGAAAAAGTTAATACTATTGAAAAAATTAGAAATTTTATCATTTCTAAACCCCCTTTCATATTAAAAATAGTTAACTATATTATTGATACATATAGCTTTTTCAGGGTATAAATCTTTGTTATCAATAGTGGCTTAAATTCAATAAAAAAGCCACTCATATTAGGTGAGTGGCTATTATATAATGCTTGATTCTAAATCACTTTACAAGTACCATTTTTCGGGTCTGAACAAAATCATTTGCATAAAGCGAATAGAAATAAATCCCACTCGAAAATAACGTAGCATCCCAATCTACTTCATATATACCTGCCGGCAAAAAATGATTTATAAGCTCCGCAGTTTCCCTGCCGGCTGCGTCAAATATTTTAAGTACAACATTCCCCGAAACGGGAATGCTGAATTTGAATTTTGTAACAGGGTTAAACGGGTTTGGATAGTTCTGCAGCAAAGAATATCCAATTGGGACTTCAGTGCTGATCTGTTCTACCGCCAAAGGGATATCTTCGCACATTACATAATACGGCTTTTTATTGAATGATGAATTCCAAATGTTGTAGATTTCGGATAATGACTTCCACTGAACCCTTCCTCCTGTAGTGAGCGAATTCACTGAATCAATGAATTGCGAAATTTTTATTACCCTGCCGGAATTGAGGTCACCGACATTGAAGATTGAAAACGCCGGATAAAAGCCTGTTGCCGGTAAAGCTCCGCTGTTCAGCTGGTATATCAAATTCCTGATTATCTCTGTATTGTAATGAATATTGGAAGTATCTTCTATATGGTTTTCACATCCATGTCCAAGCAGTAAAAGATGTTTCGTTGAATCATGCGAATAAAAATCAGCCATGCTCTTGGGTTTCCATGCCCCAAGCGGGTTAGGGTCGTTGACATGCAGCGGCGTGCCGCCACCCCATAAAATATCAGGCTGCCAGAAATATGAAGGATACATTCTGCCAAACTGGCCATCTTCCAGTTCTTCCCAATTATTCCCGTTAATGACAGTATCGTAAAGAAAGCCGCCGACAACTTTGGTAGGTGTTATGCCTAACTGCTGATGAAGGTAAGCAACATCAGCATAATTATATCCGTTTGCTTCATGAGAGTGCGGGTCGCAGAATACACCTTTATCTTCAACCATCCATTTGATCAGGTTCTTGCCGTTTGTATTTGCAACAACGCTGCCTGTATCAAACATCATAACACCCAGAAGGAATTTCCAGTCAGACTGAAAGCTCCACGCTGCGCCTTTTAACTGCACAGTATTCGCCAATTGAACCAGCAGATCCCTTTTGGATTTGTAAAAACTGAAAGTAGTCCATTGAGAATTATCCTCATTATGCGAAGTCAGTGTCATGTATACCGGCGGATACTGCTGCGAAAAAAATACCGTGTTTAAGCATGAATAAACAATAAAAAGTGAAATCACAGTGAATTTAAATGATCTCATTTCTGCCTCCTGAATTATTAGTTATTGATAAGACAAACCAGAAGGCAGAAAGTTTAACAAAAAAAGCCACTCAATCTAAATTGAGTGGCTTTTAATAACAAAGTTATTATTGGTTATTTAGTTAACACCATTTTCCTTGTTTGTGTAAAATCACCGGATGATATTACATAAAAATATACTCCGCTAGAAAATGCAGATGCATCCCAATCAGCTTCATAAGTTCCGGGTTGCATTGGTTTATTTACAAGTTCTGTAACTTCCCTTCCTGAAATATCAAATATTTTCAAAATAACATTTCCTGAAACAGGCAGGCTGAATCTAAACTTCGTTATTGGGTTAAACGGATTTGGATAATTCTGTTCAAGTGAAAATGTTTCCGGAATTTCGCTCCCTATCGGCTCTATAAAAGTAATACCGCCGTTTGTGGTTTTAAGTATCTTCCCCGACCATGATGAAATGTATCCTGTATTGGCATTTGTGAACCAAACATCAGTCAGAATTTCGCTGAGCGGCGAGCTCTGACTGAACCAGTTCTCTCCTCCATCAGTTGTTCTCACAATCGCTCCTGCATTCCCGCAGGCATAACCGGTCATTACATCAATAAACTTCACTCCAAACAGAGACTGCGTTGTACCTGAATTGACCAAATTCCAGTTTGCACCGCTGTTTGTAGTTTTGACAATTCTGCCCGCATCGCTTACATATAATCCAAGATTTTCATTAAAGAAATATATTTCCCTGAAATTTTCAAAACCACTTATGAACGGCGCGTTCATGTTGACCCAGCTTGCGCCCTGGTCTGTGGTTTTAAGCGCAATGGCTGAACCTGAAATGAAACCGGTGGTTTCATTGATAAAATAGATAGAGCTCAGTGAGGTTTGAGTCGGGGATGTCATTGTAACCCAGTTAACTCCCGCATTTGTAGTTTTCATTATTCTTCCTGTTGAGCCTGCCGTGAAGCCCGTCAATGAATTCACAAAGAACAATCCCCACAACTGAAGAGCCGTTTCGGAATAAACTGTCACCCAATTACTGCCGCCGTTAACTGTCTTGATGATCTTCCCGTCGTTACCGCTCATATAAACAGTATCCGGATGCTGGATCCATATTGCCATGAAACGCATTGAAGTATATCCTGAGTTCTGGTCAGACCAGTTAGCTCCGGCATTAGTGGTTTTGTGGATATTAAAGTTTGAACCGTTATACAGCGGGGCAGTGGTATAACCTGTATTCTGGTCATAAAACCTGACTGTTTGCAATGACTGTGCCGGGCTGAATGTCGTCTGAATGAACCAACCCTGTGAAAATGTTAAAAAGGGTATTAAAAGCATAAGTATAATTTTTTTCATGATCATTATTTTATTAACAACATCTTTTTAGTTTCTTTAAAATCACCTGAAGTCAAAGTATAAAAATATACCCCGCTTGAATACTCCGATGCATCCCAGTCAACTTCATATGTACCGGAATACAGTTCTTCATTCACTAGTGTTGCAACTATTTTACCGGCAATATCAGATATGACAAGTTTTGTAAATCCCGATTTTGGCATTTGGAATTTGAACTTTGTCATTGGATTGAACGGATTGGGATAATTTTGTCCAAGAGAGAATTTTGATGGTATCCCATACTCAATAATACTGATCCCCGTTTCATTCTGCACATTTATGTAACAGGTTTTAATCAGCGTATCACTGCCAAAACTGTTTGAAGCAACAAGCGTAACCTGGTAAATACCCGGTGAACTATATGTTATGTTCGCAGGATTCTGCAATGTGGAGCTCGGAGTGTTTGAACCCGGAAACTGCCATGACCATGATGTTGGATTATAAGAAGATTGATCAGAAAATGAAATTGATTCACTCATGAATATGAGTGTTTTACTTGCTTTAAAATCAGCAACAGGCTTAATGTTGTAATTTGTTTTGTACGCCTTAATTTCCGCACCCGCACCTGCTGCTATAAAAATTCCATTCTGCCCCAGGTTAGAGCCGCTATAATAATTATAGGGTACATTCAGGGACCATTTTATTGTCTGCAGGTTTGGTGTAAATGCAACGTATCTTCCGTTTCCGGTTTCACCTGTGGTTACTATGATTGTTGAATCAGCCCCTGCGGACATATAGGCCAGCGGTGTTCTGATCTGCGCTGAGTCGAGAATATTCCCGTTTGCAGGATCAAGCCTGTAAATATTGCTGTTTGCGAATTGAGATGGGTCGTTGATGTTAGAAGCATAAAGTGAACCATCCTTGCCAACACCCTTAACTACATAACCCGGGGTATGACTCCACAACTGTACAAACGCCGTACCGTTATCCTGGAATGCATAAAGCGCACCTCCATCTCTGCATATATATATGGTACCATTAGGACCGATACACAGATCATTTTCCTGGTCACCATCACCCGGCAGGTCAGCTGACGTATATTTGGTTACCCCCGTGTTCACATCTATAGCAATAAGCTTTTTGGGAGTAACTACGGAACCGGTCCAGTGATAATAGGTATTGCCATATAAACAGAAACCGCCGTCGGGTCCAACCGGTATAATATAGTTATTAGTCCACCTGGCAACGCCCGTATTTTTATTTATCCTTCTACCCTTATCAATGGGGTCGCCATCACATGCAAAAAGCAAACCTGTATTCCCGGGAAACATATCTGATGCGATAGACCACTTCACTGAGCCATCGGAAATATTCAAAGCATACAATATCCCCGATAAATAATCATGCGCGTACACTGCGTCTTCTGTAAATCCAACAGCGTACATTCGGGATGTTGAATTTATCATCTTTTCCCAGATTAACGCCCCGGTGTTGATATTTCTGAGTTCAATTTTACCGGTGTAAGGTGAAAGTACTATGCGCGATGTAACAAACTTATCGCCGTAAGTATAAATTGAATTGCCCCACGCGGTATTATTTGTGCTGTTGACTGACCAATACGTGCCTGCAATTGAATTTGGACCTGTAATTTCACTCAATCCGTTTCTTTGCAAATTGCCGCCTGTGGTTATCCAGTTCTGTGAAAATATATCTAAAGTAAGGAAAAAAAGTACCGATAAAACCAATATCAAAGTTCTCATAATAATGAAATTTAGATATTCAATAATATCAATGTTTTTGGAATAATTCTATTATATAATTAATATCCCCAAAAAGTAAAAAAGCCTTTCGCTGCAAACAGCAAAAGGCTTCAATAAATATATGTAAATTTGTTAACTACTTGACTAATATCATTTTCTTTACGTCAGTAAAATTACCCGCAGTAATTCTATAGAAGTAAATTCCGCTTGTGTAGTTTACCGCATTCCATTCAATAAAATGATTTCCCGCCGATAAACTTTTATTCACCAACTCTTCAACAAGTTTTCCGTTTATATCATAAATGTTTATGTTAACCTGTTCATTTTGAGGAATCCGGAAACTAATTGATGTTGAAGGATTAAATGGGTTCGGATAGTTCTGCTTAAGTACAAACCTGTCTGCGACTTCCGAAACCGGGTCAATACCAATAGGAGGCAAAACAATCGTGGTATCATCTTTAACTGAATCAGGATATGCAATAAATTTCAGGTTCAGACTATCCGCATAACTTGTAACAAGCATAGCACCATAGTTGCCGGTGAACCTTACCCTGCTTTCAGGCACAACAGAAGCAAACTCCCTCCAATCCTTTCCTCCAAGACCATTTACAAAATATGTTAACCCATCTTCCCCAACAAGTCTTTCGTAATTATGCTCGTGCCCGCAAAGGACAACATTTGCGCCCCACTCCTTAAACGGCCACTGCATGTCAGTTGAATTACCATGCTGCCCCGATGAATAAGGAGGATGGTGGAAGTATACAATTTTAAACCTTGAGCCTGACTGAGCCAATTTGCCCTTTAGCCACATAGCCTGGAAGGAATTAAACAAGATCCCATCGGGTTCATTAGGGTCACTGTCAATCACAAAAAAATGGCAATTACCCCTGATATAATCATAATATCTTTCGTTGCCGGGAAGTGTAAAAAAATCAAGGTAAGCGTTTGCTGAATCAGAATACCAGTCATGGTTACCAAGCGAAGGGAAAAATTTATTAAACGGTGCTTCATTGCCGAAAACACCGAAATAAGGCCTTATGTAATCATGATAAAACTGCCCTATATTGGAATCTATGGTAGAATCAGCGCCGTATTCGTAATTATTATCACCAAGCGTGATAATAAAATCAGGGTTCCAGCCATGCACCATTTGTGATACAAGGGCTTCGCCTTCTGTATACCATCTGCCGTAGTCGCCAATTGCCGCGAACCTTGTTACGGGCTGTGATAAAACCGGGTTAAATGATAAAACAATTAAACAATAAATAGCGCAGCGGAATTGTTTCATAAATACAATATAATATATAATAATTGAAAGTTAAATAACCCCGTAAAAAAAGCCTGTTCAGCAAAACTGAACAGGCTTTATATAAATGATGATATCTTTTATTTAACCAGTATCATTTTTTTTGTCGCAGTAAATCCTTCGGTATTAAGCTTATAGAAGTATACACCGCTTGGGAGTGCCGAAGCATCCATTGTTACTTCGTAGCCGCCGGCTGTTAACTCATTATTAACCAGAATCTGAACCAATTCGCCTTTTGAATCGAAAACAGATAAAGTTACATAACCATTTGAAGGCAGATCAAATTTGATATTTGTTTGCGGGTTAAACGGATTAGGATAATTCTGGCTCAGTGAATACGCCGCAGGAATGTTGTTACCTGTTTGCGTTATTCCCACGGTCAATTTCCAGTTTGCAATATTATTCACAGCAACTCCGCCGGCTGTTGTGAAAGTGCCTCCTGCAATAATATCACCCAGGAAGCTTGCAATACCTTTTACCCTTGGAGAGCTGCCACCTATACCTGTCCCCAATGCTGACCAGGTAGTACCGTTAAATGCAGCTATTTTATTTGCAGGCAGAAAATCGGCGAAATCAAATTCACCGCCGGCATAAAGATTAGTACCCAGTGAATGCAATGCGTGTACGTTACCGCTGAATCCAAAACCTACGTTTGACCAGCTGGTCCCGTTCCATCTTGCGATCCTGTTGGTTGTTGAACCTCCGATAGTAGTGAATGAACCGCCGGCATAAAGCGAGCTGTTAAATACACGCAGACAATTTACAGCTCCATCATCCACACCAACACCCACATTTGTCCATGAATTGCCGACAAGTCTGGAGATCCTGTTCACAGGAAAGCCGTCAGAAATTGTAAAACTTCCTGCTGCATAAAGTACAGAATTAAACTGCGCAAGCGCATTTACAGTACCATTAAATCCCGCACCCAATGAATCCCAGTTGGCGCCGTTCCATCGTGCAATTCTTGCCATGTTCCTTGAATTGACTATTGTGAAATTGCCTCCTGCAACCAGGTTAGCACCTGATACTGCAAGCGCAAGAACATTCCCGTTTATTGTCACACCGGTCGTGCTCCATGATGTACCGTTCCATATGGCAACTTTGTTGCAGTTTACACCACCCGCCGAAGTAAACCTTCCGCCTGCAACTAGAGTGTTGTTATATATTGCAAGACAAAATATCGAATCATTTGTACCCAGGCCAAGCGGCTGCCATGCAGAACCTGTCCACCTTGCGATGTTATTAACCAGCTGACCGCCTGCAACTGCAAAATAACCTGCAGCTACCAATTGATTATTGTATACAGTTACTGCATTTACAACACCTCCGGTTCCGGTTCCCATTTGCTGCCAAACCTGCGAATGCAGATCGATATTTGAAGCAAGAATAGTAAGGATGCTGAATAGAATAACCCTAAAATTTAAACCTGTAAATTTTTTCATATTGCCATCCCTTGTTTAAGTGATTTTTCAAAATTAATCAAAAAATCTTAAATTTCTTACGCCAAAAAAAATAATTTCTTTCACTATTTTTGAAACTTTTATAATTAAATTATCTTTATAAATTGTATTAACTAAAATAAGCATACAGGAGGAAAATTTGTCAAGAAAAGTGGTTTTAAGCCTGATTTTAGCAATTTTTGCATTTACACTGGATTCATTTGCATTTACGAAAGGGCCCGGAGACAAGATAGAAGATTTTACCATTGCTAATTTCGACGGTAAATCATACAACCTCTCCGAAGCGCTGAAGAACTCTAATTCCGGAGTGATAGTAATGTTTTGGTCAACCGAGTGCCCCTGGGTGCAGCCGTACAATGACAGGATAAATGATTATGTGAAAGAATATTCTGAAAAAGGATTTACCGTTTGGGCTATAAATTCCAATAACACAGAAAGTGCTGATGTTGTTAAAGAACATGCAAACAAGAACAGTTATTCGTTTCCGATGTTAAAGGACAATAATAACGTTGTTGCTGATATATTCGGCTCAACAAGAACACCGGAGGTTTTTGTTATCAGCAAAGATAACACTGTAATGTATCACGGAAGGATATCAGATAACAAATCCGCGGCAGAACAAAACACGCATGATCTGAAAATCGCAGTAGATGAAATTTCTTCTGGCAAAGATGTTACAGTAAAAGAAACCAAATCATTTGGCTGCGGGATCAAAAGGGTTGAAAAATAACAATTAATTAATGAAAAATACAGTAAGCCTCATAACATTATTATTTTTAATCTCATTTTCATATTCACAGGAAGTAAAAACCATCACAAGTATTGATGAGTATAAAGCCGTTGTTGATGGCTCTAAAGGCAAGGTGGTTCTGGTGAATTTCTGGGCAACATGGTGCCCGCCATGCGTAAAGGAGTTCCCTGAACTTGTAAAACTTTACAAAGATTACAAGGATAAGGAATTCGTGCTGGTATTTATCTCACTTGATGATAAAGCAGATTATGATTCCAAACTGCTTCCGTTCTTAAAAAAACAAGGGGTTGATTTCACCTCATACTTTGGCAACTTCAGCAATCCGGAAGCACTAATGACTTATGTTGATAAATCCTGGCAGGGAGAAATTCCATACACCGGCTTTTATGATAAAGAAGGTAAACTTTCAAAAACGTTCATGGGAAACAAGACATATGAGCAGTTTGAAACAGAAGTTAAAAAATTGCTGGATTAAAATTTTTAGGTTTAAGCAGAATCAAAAAAAGCCCGCAGCGGATAACCGTTGCGGGCTTTTTATTTTAGTTTAATATTTGCTATCCGGGAAGCTTTGCCATCTGGAACCAGAAGTCTTCAATTATCTTAACAGCCTGAGTGTATTCATCAAAATCAACCGGCTTTGTAACATAGCAGTTTGCATTCAGATCATATGATTTTGTTATATGGTCTTCTGAACTGGAACTGCTAAGCATTATCACCGGGATCTTTTTAAGAACAGGATCATTTTTGATGCTTTCAAGTATTTCAAAGCCGTTCTTTTTTGGCAGATTTATATCAAGCAGAATAATATCGGGTTTGGTTCTTTCGGCATATTTGCCCCGCGCGTACAGATAATTTAATGCTTCTTCGCCATCACGGGCAACAGAAAAAGTTTTATCGATCTTACTTTCGCTGAACGCTTCCTTTATGAGGCGTACATCACCTTCGTTATCTTCTACAAGCAGTACCTGCAAATTTCTTGGAATATGGTCCATTTATCTATTTAATTTCATGCATACAGTTCAAAAATACCAAAATTAACTACCAACAACAAGGTTAGAGAATTTGATTTACCGGAAGTTTAGGGGGGAAGAAAAACGTATACCCGGAGGCAGCTTATTCCTTATCGGGAATTGTGAAAGTGAAAGTAGATCCTTTGCCGGGTTCTGACTCGACCCAAAGGTGACCGCCCAGTTTTTCAACAATTTTTTTGCAGATAGCAAGTCCAATACCTGTTCCGGGATACTCTGAACTGTTATGCAGCCTCTGGAATATGACAAATATCTTATCGCTGAATTCTTTATCTATCCCGATACCGTTATCTGATACGGTAAAGAGCCATTCATCACCTGCATGTTTAGCCGAAATATTAACTACAGGATTAACATCAGGTTTTCTGAATTTGATCGCATTGCTTATCAGGTTCTGGAACAATTGATTAATATGAAGACTATTAGCCCTTACTACAGGTAACTCCCCGTAGTTTATCTGCGCTCCCGTTTCCCCGATTGATGCAGCGAGATTCTTCAGGTTCTGTGCCACTATTTTGTTTACATCCACATCTTCAAGAGGAGCTTCTTTGGTATTAACTCTTGAATATGCCAGCAGGTCATTAATAAGTGTCTTCATCCTCACAACACCATCAACTGAATAATTGATAAACTCATCCGCTTCGGCGCTGATATTTCCTTTGTACCTTCTTTGCAGAAGCTGGATATAGCTTGCTACCATTCTTAATGGTTCCTGCAGGTCATGAGATGCAACATATGCAAACTGTTCAAGCTCTTTATTTGATTGAGAGAGTTTTTCGGCCAGCTGTTTTAGTTTTTCTTCGGTGGTTTTATGTTCAGTAATATTAATCAGCACACCAGCCATATGTGAGTCTCCGTTATTGCGTACTTTTATCATATGATCTTCAACCCATATGTACCTGCCGTCTGCTCTTCTTACCCTGAATTCAAGATTCAGTACACCCGGAGAGCCTGCCCGATTCCAGTCTTTAGTTTTTTCCTCGATGGCTTTCCAGTCACCGGGGTGTGTAATTGTCCTGAAGAAGTCACGGTCACTGAACATCTCGGCGTTATATCCAAGCATTTCATACACATTTTCAGACATAAATTCTTTTCCGCCTCCGGTTTCGTATAAAACTACATCCTGCAGGTTCTTAAGCAATGTTGCCAGCCTGAACTGTGTTTTACTTAATTCTTCCTGGGCTTTTTTGGATTCAGTAATATCCCGCTGTGAACCCCACATTCTGATGAGAGCATCATTCTCAACAATACCTACCAGGTTATTCATAAATATCTTGGTTTTACCGTCTTTATCCCGCTCAAGCGATTCGATGTTATCGATCTTATATCCGTTCATTATGCTTCTGCGAATGTAATCAATATTCTTGGGTTCTGTTTCAATAAGAAGCTCGCCAATTCTGGCGCCGGCAATATCCGCGGCTGCTTCATACCCGTACATTTTTGCAAATACATCGTTACACTCTGCCAGGTAGCCGTATCTGAACACATTTTTAACCTGCTCATCAATCGGCAGCTTTGTTGAAACAGGTTCAAGGAACTCAAATCGCCAGATACCTTCTGTGCTTTGTTTTACAAAAGCCCTGTATCTCTCTTCACTGTTCCGTAAAGCCTTTTCGGTCTCTTTACGTTCTGTAATATCGCTGTATATTCCGTAAACGCCAATCTGGTTTTCTTCAAGCGTTATGGGATAGGCAAGTACCGCAACATCAACCGTACTGCCATCCTTGCGTTTTCGTTCAGTTTCCCTGTGAATGATCTCGCCCTTAAGCACAAACAGTGTCATCTGAGTTGCCTGTTCGAGCATACTTTCAGGAACAATGATATCATTCAGAGTTTTGCCTTTAATTTCCTCGGCGCTGAACTGAAACATCCTTTCAAACCCTTTGTTGGCATTTAGAATTCTATCCTGGTTATCCAAAACAACTATACCTTCCGGAGAGTTCTCGAACAGCTGCTGGAAGTAAGATTTTTGAAGAAGGATCTCCTTCTCAGCTTTTTTACGCTCAGTTATATCCCTGTAGTTAAAAACGATCGCGCCGATCGCCGGGTCGTTAATAAGATTGTGCGCTGTAGCTTCGTGCCACATCCAATGCCCGTCATTGTGCCTGAACCTGAACTGTACATTGTTCACAATTCTGCCTTCTTCCTGAAGAACATCTTTAAACAGCGCCTCGGCGGTTAATGTATCTTCTGTGTTGATGAACTCGAAGATATTCCTGCCGATATAATGCTCAGGGTCGTAGCCCAGAATTTTTGTAACAGAAGGGCTTGCATATATTATTTTACCGCTTTGATCTACCAGAGAAATTAGGTCAGTTATATTTTCTATCAGCGCCTTGAATCTCTTATCTTTTTCAGATAGCTCTGATTCAGCCCGTTTGCGTTCGGTGATATCTATGCAAATCTGGTTTATTGCAACGGCCTCACCGTTCTTTTCGTATTCAGCATACAAATAAGTATCAAGCCAAATAACCTGTTTATGCCTGTTAACAATCCTGTAATCAATATGCTGGGTGCCTGTATATCCTTCTGCTGACCAGTTTTTATAAAAATTAAATACTTTTTCCCTGTCGTCCAAATGTATCATATCCACAAGATCGCTATCAGTTAACTGATTGAATTCATCCATTGAATAACCTGACTGTCTTATGAATTCATCATTCACAAAATCGTAAGCACCGCTCTTAAGCATAACCCGGGTAACAGCTACAGGCGCATTTGCCGCAAGATTCTTGTATTTATTTTCATTCTCAATTATCTTTTCCTGCGCCTTTTTCTGTTCTGTTATATCTATACAAATCTGGTTTATGGCAGCAACGTTTCCTTTTTCATCAAAATCAGCAAACAGGAACGTATCAACCCAAATAAGATCGCCAAGCCTGTTAAATGTCCTGTAATCAATATGCTGAGTGTCTTTGTAACCATCTTCCCGCCACTTGTTAAAGAACTGCTTTACACGATCACTATCTTCCGGGTAAGCCATTGATTTAAGAGAGATATCATCAAGAGAATTATACTCAACCATGCTGTAACCGGTTTGTCTTGAAAACTCGTCATTCACATACTCATATTTCATGGTCTCAGCGTTTATGCGCGTAACCGCGATTGGAGCATTGGCAGCCAGATTTTTGTATTTCTTTTCGCTTTCAAGTATGGCCAGTTCGGCTTTCTTGCGTTCAGTGATATCAATACATATTTCATTCATCATCACAGCTCTGCCGGAATCGTCAAAATCAGCATAAATGAAGGTATCAAGCCATATCAATTCATTCTTACGGTTCAGTATCCTGTAATCAAAATGAAGCATCCCTTTAAAACCATTCTTCTTCCAAAGGTCATAATTATCCTGTACTTTCTTTCTGTCTTCAACAAAGATAATGTTTGTTTTATCTTCCCTTGGCAAGTGGCTGTATTCTTCCACCGAGCATCCCATCTGTCTGGCAAATTCATCGTTGGCATATTCAAAATCATTGGTAGTCATAGAAAATCTCGCAACAGATACAGGTGCATTCTGCGCAAGGTTTCTGTACTTCTTCTCACTTTCAAGAAGCGCTATCTGGAACTCTTTGTTAGGAGTTATATCGCGGCAAATAATGAACAATTCACGGGGAATACCGTTAATATCAGAAATCAGCCTTGTGCTTTCATTTACCCATATAACGCTGCCATCTTTCCGAAGCTTTCTGAATTCAAGTTTTGCGCTTTCCAGTTTCTTCGAAAAGATCTCGCTTATCCTTTCAATAACCAGTTCCCTGTCCTCGGGATGTACCACTTTCCATACTTCATTGCCTATAAGTTCATTTATCTCGTAACCAAGATACTCAGCGCCGAACCGGTTTACAGATTTAACTTTGCCGGTTGGCGAAATAGAAAAATACATGTCAGGCGCACTGTCATAAAGATCCTGAAAACGCTTTTCGCTTTGCTTAACAGCTTCTTCGGCCTTTTTCCTTTCGGTAATATCGCTTGCAATACCTATATGGGCAACCGGGTCACCCTTTTCATTCCTGAGTATTGATGTTGAAAGATATACGGGGAACTCTCTCCCGTCTTTAGCCCTGTTCAGAAGCTCTCCCTGCCAGCCGCCTTTCTGAGTCTGTTCAAGTATGTCGTTATTTATATCCGGAGGATTGTTGTGGCTTCTTACAAAGTTAATAGCTTTGCCAATTATATCTTCTTTGGTGTACCCGTAAATTTTTTCAAAAGCGTCGTTAATGAATATTACTTTACCGTCAAGATCGGTTATGCTTACGCATTCAGATATACCTTTAACTGCCATAGCAAGCATATCTATTTTTTCCTGCGCCTGCTTGCGCTCGGTAATATCTCTCACAAAAAGCTGAACCACTTCTTCATCCAGCATTTTTATCAAACGCATACTTATTTCAACATCAACATAAGTATTATCCTTGCGTCTGTACTGAGTTTCAAACTGGTAATTTCCCTTTTCTTTCAGAGACGAGTATATCATAAAGGTATTATCAATGATATTCTCATTTATCAGTTCAGAAAATCTCATCTTGATGAGTTCTTCTTTTGTGTAATCCAGCAATTTGCTTGCCTGGTTATTGACCGATATTATCCTGCCGTTTAACGATTGGACAAATATTGCGTCAGTAGCATAATCAAACAGGTTACGGAATTTGGTTTCGCTTTCCCTAAGGGCTGTTTCAGAGATCTTACGCTCGGTTATATCCTGAAGAATCAGTACTGCCCCGGTAAGTCTTCCTTTGTCATCTCTCAGTGGCGAGGAGCTGTGGTCAATGGATATCTCCCGTCCGTCACGGGCTATAAGCACAGTATGGTTACTTCTTCCAATAACAATGTTTTCCGAAAGCACCTTCTCAATAGGATTTGCCATCGGTTCCCGGGTATCTTCATCAAGCAAAAGAAGCAGTTCATAAATTCTTTTGCCTGCAACTTCTTTCAAAGTCCAGCCTGTAAGCGCTTCGGCTACCGGATTCAGGAACTTTATGAAGCCAAACTGATCGGTAACTATAACTGCATCACCCACGCTTTTTAAGATAGCGCTGAGCCAGCGCTCATTTTCTTTAAGCTTGGTTTCCATCTGGTGCTTGTAAAGCGCCATTTCTATGCTTGAACGCAGGTATCGTTCTTCGAATGGTTTTAATATATAACCTAAGGGTTCGGTCATTTTGGCGCGCTTCAGCGTGCGGTCATCTTCGTAAGCGGTTAAATATACAATCGGAATATTATATTTTTTTCTTATTTCGGCCGCTGTCTCAATTCCGTCAATATCACCTTTAAGTACAATATCCATCAATACAAGGTCAGGGCGCAGTTCTTCCGCCCGGGATATAGCCTCTCTTCCGGTGAATACAACATCGGGCACAATATATCCAAGGCCCTCAAGACAGTTCTTAATGTCCTGGGCTATTATACCCTCATCTTCAACTACCATTATACGCGGGGTTCCGTTAAGTTCACTCACTTAAAGTACCCTCTTTTTCAACATATTTTTTTCCAAGATTACGTATATTTTTATAAGTCTGTAAGTCAGACTTTCTTCTACCTCATGAATTTTTCATTTTTCTGCATTTTTCCCTGTTTTGATGAACCTTCATTTAAAATCTTCTGAAATGGATTATTAAGTTAGCATTAATACGGTATAGCTTCAATACCGCCAAAACGTTACTTGCTAAGATATATTTTACAATTACTTTATCTTCTCGATTATTGCAGTTAAATTTGTATAAATATGCAGAAAAATAATCATAAATTAAATATTTTGATCTCCTGCGGTTCATATTCCTGGGGAGGGCTGGAAATGTTTTCTCTTGAAACCGCAAAAAAGCTTACTGAAAAGGAGATGAATGTAAAAATTCTGTGTACTGAAAACTCAAAACTTTACGAAGAATCTATAAAAGCCGGTTTTGAAGCTCTTCCCTACTTTGGAAATAACAAAAATATCCCGTCAGCAGTTTTTAAACTGAAAAAGTACCTGGTAAATTCCGGAACTGACGTGATCCATTCAAACCACTCGCATGACCTTTGGGTATTAACACCCGCATTAAACCTGGCGGGCAGTAAAACCAAATTGTACTTAACAAAACATATGGCAAGCGGAGTTAAAAAAAATGATCTGGTTCATAAATACCTTTACAAAAGACTTGATGCTGCATTTGCCATTTCTACTTACATTAAACAAAGCCTTGAAAACACCGTACCGCTGCCGGAGAGCAAGATAATTTTGCTGCCCGTTGGAATAGACCTGACAAGATTCAGCAAAAGCAGGTTTAGCCCTGAAGCAGTCAAAAGGGAACTTGCTCTGCCGGAAGGAAGGTTAATAATTGGAATTACCGGCAGAATGACACCGGGCAAGGGCCATGAGGAATTCCTGCATGCTGCAAAGATACTGAACGAAAAATACGCTGATAAAATATATTTTCTTGTTATTGGCAGTGCAAGTTACGGCGAAGAAGATTACGAAAAGAGTATCAGGGCATTAGCCAATGAACTTAAACTCAGGAATATTCTGTTTACCGGTCACTCCCCCGTGCCCGAAAGAACAATGATGGCAATTGATATTCTTTCATTCCCCTCGCATGATGAATCATTCGGGAGGGTTCTGCTGGAAGCTATGGCGCTGGAAATTCCGACAGCCGCAAGCGGCTTTGCAGGTGTACTTGATATCACTATAGAGAACGAAACAGGATTACTATTTAAACCGGGCGATGCCGCCGGGCAGGCCGAAGCGCTGGAAAAACTCATCAACAGCCAAGAGCTGAGAAAAAAATTCGCGTTGGCTGGCAGAAAGCGCGCAGAAGAAGTCTTCACTTTTGATATAATGATAAATAATTTAGTTAAATATTACACTTCATAAAATGGCAGGAAGAAGAAAGAGCGCGGGATTGATCATGTTCCGCAGGGTAAACGGCGAAACAGAAGTTTTTCTTGCCCATCCGGGCGGACCGTATTTTCACAAAAAAGATGATGGACACTGGAGCATACCAAAAGGGGAACCTGATACTGAAGAAGAACTTCTTGTAACCGCTATACGCGAGTTTAAGGAAGAAACAGGAATAACGCCTATTGGTGAGTTTATCCCCCTTGGTTCAATTGTTCAAAAAGGCGGCAAAGAAGTATTTGCATGGGCATTTGAAAGCGACCTGCCGAAGAATTATGTACATGAGTGCAATTTTTTTGAAGAAGAATGGCCGCCAAACTCGGGGGAATACAGAGAATTTCCCGAGGTTGATAAGGTGGGGTTCTTTGGTATTGAAGAAGCAAAACAAAAGATAAAAGGAACACAGATTCCGCTGATAGAAAGGTTACTTAGAATAACCGGGCAGGAAAAATAAAAGCATCCGGAAAATTCAGATTTTCCATTCTTCTTTCAGCAATGAATAGAAGTAACCGTCCCAATATTCATTATTATACTGTGTAATTTTACGTTTTAAACCTTCCTGTTTAAAACCCAGTTTTTCGTAACATTTTATTGCAGGCAGATTGAAGGTATAAACGTTCAGTTCAAGCCGGCGCAAATCAAGCTCACCAAACGCGTAATTTATCATTTCTGATATCATCAATTCTGCAATTCCCTTTCCGCGGTAATTCTTGCCGGTAAATATCCTGCACAATGATGCTATACCGTTTCTTCTGTCAATTGCACCAAGTTCACACATACCCGCTATATTACCGTTAGTATCAACAGCCTTATGGATTATCCTGCCGGGTGCAGGTTTTTGGGTCTCTGCAAAATACACACTCAGTTGTTCAACAGTCAAAGGATAATCAAACACCGGTCCGCACCATTGCAGCATTGTTTTTTCATCTTCAGCCCAGGTTACAAGAGTTTTGAGGTCCCCTTCTTCCAGTATGCTGATGCTAATATGAGATGAATTATCATTCATTTTTGATCTGTAAATAATTTCTCGGCAAAGACAACTATATGACCATCGGGATCTGAATAATATGCAGCACTATCTCCCCAATCCCTTATTTTCAATGGACTAATTTCAATTGCCCCTGCGGCCAAAGCCCGACTGCAGTATTCTGCCGCGTTTTCCGAAAGCAGGTACAATTCACATCGAGGGATACCGGCAGCTGACCCGGGATCAGGAGTATACTTTTCCAGTATTTTTCTTATCCCTGCATAAGGCATCAGTCCAAGTTTGGTCCTACCGGAAAGCTGAAATTCAGTCATTCCCTCAACATCAAGCCCAGGTTCCATATTCAGTACTTTGGAGTAAAAATCCCTGCTGTTCTTCTGATCTGAAACATAAAGTATAAATTCAGAATTTATTTCCATTAAAGATCAAATTTAGTTTCTGATGCATACACAAAAGTTAATAAAAATTCTGACTTATTCAATTTCAGAATTTATACCGGAAATAATCGTTATTTAATATTGATATATTTCATATTATATTACGGAAGGAAATTTACTAAATGAATAAGAAACCCGCAAAAGGCAGAATACTTATATCAGAACCCTTTTTGAATGATCCCAATTTCAAACGGACTATAATTCTGCTGACCGAACATAGTGAAGAAGGCTCAATTGGTTTTGTAATGAATAAACCCACCGATTATCGCATTCATGAGGTTATTGAAGAATTCCCCGAGTTTGATTCCGTGGTTTATTATGGCGGACCCGTACAGCTGAACACGCTGCAGTTCATTTATAAGGGTGAAAGTGTCATAGATGGCTCGATTGAGATCGTGCCGGGATTATATTGGGGCGGAAGTTTTGATATACTTAAAGCTCTCATAACATCGGGGGCGGTTAGCCCTGCTGATTTCAGGTTCTTCCTTGGTTATTCAGGCTGGACAGAGGGTCAAATTGATGATGAACTTGCCATAAATTCATGGATAGTAGCAGATACTTCAATTGAAAATATTTTTTCCGGTGAGCCGGATAAACTGTGGCGCGAAACACTGAAAGGAATGGGCAAGAAATTCGCCATACTTGCCAGCTTCCCCGAAAATCCAAGTGTAAACTAAAATGCTTCAATAATTCAAACTATGTTCACAACATTACTTTCGCTGCATTCAATTTTCAGATGGCTGGTGGTAATAGGTGTATTGTACACTTTGTACAGAGCCTATTCGGGTATGTTCGGCAAGCGTTCATTCGATCCCGCAGACGCGAAGACAAGAAAATACACTGTCATTGCCGCTCACATTCAGCTGGTGCTTGGATTGGCACTTTATTTCCTGAGTCCAATAACAAAATACTTTATGAGCAGCTTCAGCACGGCAGTGAAAGTGCGTGAAATAAGGTTTTACGGTATGGAACACACAATTGTAATGATATTGGCAATAGTATTGATAACAATTGGTTCTGTTGTATCTAAGAAGAAAAAGGATGACCATGCCAAATTCAAAGCGCTTGCTGTTTGGTTTACTATAGCTGTAATACTAATTTTGCTTATGACGCCATGGCCATTTTCACCGTTTTCAGCCAAGCCATTTTTCAGATTTTAAGCAGCAAAATTTAAAGTGATCTGTATTATCTCAGGTTTGTTGCCTGTTCTTACAGGCGGACCCCATGTGCCAACACCCGGGGATATATAATAATGAGTATCTCCTTTCTGTTTGTACCCCATGCTAACTTCATATATCTTTTTAGTAATAAAATTGAAAGGCCACAACTGCCCGTGGTGGGTATGTCCGCTTAGCTGCAGGTCAATGCCGTTATTTTCAGCTTCCTCTAATTTTACCGGCTGGTGATCCATCAGTATTACCGGGAGGTTTTTATCAACACCTTCAAGCAGCAGATTTAAAGGCTTTCTTAGAATCCCCGCAAAACCTTTTGAAGCGCGGTCTTCCCTGCCAATGATATAAAATGAATTGGCTATCTTAATTGCTCTATCCCTCAGTTCAATTATGCCATGTTCAGTCAAGTATCTTACCGACGGCTCAACCCCGCCAATGTATTCATGATTACCGGTAATTGCGAAAACACCGTACTTCGCACGCAGCGCGCGCAGGTCCTCGCCGCAATTCTGCTTAACCACAGATTCAATATCTTCATCTACAACATCGCCCGGCAAAAGGATTAAATCAGGCTCAAGGGAATTTATCATATTAACAATTTTTCTAAGCCTTTTCCTGTTTATGATAGTCCCAAGGTGAATATCAGAAGCCATTACGATATTAAGCGATCTCAGCAATCCTGCTTTTTTGCCGATATTGATGTTGAGCCTCTTTATTACGGGGCTTACTGCGTTCAGATATCCGAAAACCAGGATAACAATAACCGCAGCATTTACAATAAGGAAAAACAGCATTTGATATTCATTAGTATAAAAAGAAGCCGAAAGAAATCCGAAAAAGGCGTTAAGTAACCTGATAACATCTATCAGTATTACAAAAAGCAAATAATACACCATTGCTCCAAGCCAGAAAGAACCAACCCAGACAAAAAATGCTGAAACCGTGTTCAGGAATTTATGCTCAAGGAATCTGCCTATTATATAAGACAGGAAAAAGAATAAGTAAATTGCGGAATACAAAAATTTGTAATTATCCGGAATGGAGTTGAGCCCGGTAATAAATATATAATAGTTAACCAAAGTATAAACGCTAAGTACTATGGTTAAAAATACAGCAAATTGAGATTTCTTCAAAGATTAATTAAGTAGTTTGTATTAATAAAGACGGGGGCTAAAAGTTTTTATTTTACTTAATTCATCGGATGACTTTAAGTCATCAGATGATGCACTATTTGTTAAGAATAATATAATTCACTTGCGCAACTGCAACGTGAATATTATTCATATCATACATATCAACTGCAACGGGTGCAAGCGTTCTGCCGTGTTTGATGACTTTCGCAAAAGCCCGTACGTCTGTTCTGCAGGCCGCCAGGAAACGGATATTCATATCGGTAGTTGTAATTTTTGAATCGGCACCCGCAAGGGTAAGCAGCGCGAACGCGCTTATGGAATCAGCCACTGTCATAAGCAGGCCGCCATGGAATGATTCATAGATACCATCATACTCCTTCCGGTGTTTTACAACAGCTACGCATATGCCATTGTCCATTTCAATAAATTCAAACCCAAGGGTATCTACAATTGGTATTTTTTTTATCCTGACAAGAACATCCTGCCTGATGATTTTTTCTGTCTTCATAATTTTTCAAAAAAAAGGAGTGAGCTGACTCACTCCAAACCTAATCACCAAATGACTTTAAATCATCAGATGATCTATGAACAAATGGCTATACTTTTTCTATCTCTTTTTTGCCTAACAAACCTGTAGGTTTGAAAAGTAATATCAATATCAATATTCCAAAAGCAATAGCATCTCTGTATGTGGGTGAAATATAGCCTGTAACGAAAGTTTCGAGTAATCCTATGATCATACCGCCTAAAGCCGCACCTGGAATATTACCTATGCCGCCAAGAACTGCCGCAACAAAGGCTTTCAGTCCGGGCAGAATGCCCATAAGCGGATCGATACTCGGGTAATTCAGCCCGTATAAAATACCCGCTGCACCTGCCAGCGAGGAGCCGATTATGAATGTAAAACTGATCACTGCGTTAATGTTGATTCCCATTAAACTGGCAGCGGTTGGGTTATATGAAACAGCCCTCATAGCAGTACCGATCTTTGTTTTCATTACTATGAGTCTCAAACCAACCATCAGGATTCCTGCTGTAACCAGCACAACCAGCGGGTTAGAGCCAATCACGGCGCCGGCAAGATTAACCACCGGTTTATTTTCAAGCAGCGAAGGAAATGATTTGGGGTCTGCGCCAAATACCAACTGTCCGCCGTATTCAAGAAACAATGAAACACCAATTGCGGTAATAAGTATAGTAAGCTTAGGTGATTTCCTGAGAGGCTTATATACAAGCTTTTCAACAGTAAAACCAAGCAGGCCGCAAATTACCATTGCACCTATCATGATCAGCAAAGCCATTCCAAGCGAAGCAAAACCGGATACTGAGGCAAAAGCGAAAATAATCCCAAGGTAATACCCCGAAAAAGCGCCGATCATAAATACATCACCGTGCGCAAAGTTGATAAACCGCAGGATACCGTAGATCATAGTATATCCAAGCGCGATCAAAGCATAAATGCTGCCGAGTGAGAGTCCGTTAAATACCTGCTGAATGAATTCTGTCATACTTAAAAGTGAAATAATGAAATAGTGAAATAGTGAATTTTCATTTTCTTCCTGTTTTTGCTGTTTTTCTTGATACTGCCATGATCTTTGTCAGTTCTATTGTTTCATTATACAATAGCAATAATTTCTTCTCAGATACAATTCCTGACTCCATTAAGAGTTCCATCCAAAATGCAGATTCATCAGCTTCTTCAACAACTATTGATAACTTTGAATAGAATTCAGCACTTGATCTGCCTCTGGTTGCAGCTCTGAAATTTGCTCCTACTGAACAGCCCGACCTCAATAGTTGTTTACCAATAACCCTTGCTTCATTGGTTTTAGGCAGTGAACGAAATAACTTAATAATTCTTAAAGCAAATTGTTTTGTACGGTCTCTTAACTCATCATTAAATCCCATAGAAACACCTTTCTTAATTTTAAGTTTAAAAAGAAATATGACTAAAGGAATATGTCATACTATTTCACTATTTCAAAAATCACTATTTCACAATTTTACGGTTGTACTGTTTCTTTAAATTTGAATTCGCCACCTTTTATTTCAAGTATTACTGCAGGCTTTATAGCGTTGCGCTGCTCATTGATAGAAATTTTTCCGGTCACACCAGAGAAGTCTTTTATTTTTGCAAGCTCATTTTTTACTTTTTCAGGGTCAGTTGTGCCGGCTTTTTTCATTGCTTCAAAAAGTATTAAACCCGCGTCATATGCCAGGAATGCCATAGCGTCTGGCATTGCGTTATATTTAGCTTTATATTTTGTTATGAATTCCTGTATCTTAGGGTCGGGATTTTCAGTCGATACATGTGTTGAAAAATAGCATCCTTCAAGCGCATCTTTCGCTTTGCCTTCGGTTAATTTTTCTGATTCCCAGCCATCGCTGCCTATTAAAGGAACTGTTAAGCCTATTTCGCGCGCCTGAATTGAAATTAAATTTACATCTGTGTAATAAGCAGGAATAAAAATTGCTTCGGGATTTTTAGCTTTGATTGATGTTAACTGCGCTTTAAAATCCTTATCGCCTGCTGAAAATGACTGCACTTCAACAATTTCGCCGCCCATGTTCTTAAATTCTTTTTCAAAGAAATCTGCAAGTCCTGTTGAATACGCATTCTTAACATCCTTAAGCAAAGCTACTTTTTTCAGCTTAAGTGTATTCAGTATGAATTTACTTACAACTGTTGCCTGGAACGGATCAATAAAGCATACCCTGAATATATAGTCGCCAATTGCCGTAACTTCCGGGTTAGTTGATGCAGGTGTTATCATCGGAATTTTGTTCTGCTGGCATATTGGCGCGCCGGCCTTACTGTTTGATGAAGCTACTTCACCAATTACGGCAACAACATTATCATTTTTAATTAAACGCTGAACAACTGTCTGCGCTTCCGAGGGTTTGCCTTGGTCATCATATGTAATTAGTTTAACTTTCTTATTAAGCAATCCGCCTGCATTATTGAGCTCTTCCACGGCAAGCTTTAAGCCGTTGGTTGAAGAAATACCGAAAGTAGCGTTCGGTCCGGTTAAAGAACCGTATTCACCGATCAGGATCTCATCTCCGCCGCCTTTGTTGCAGCCTGAAATTGTAAAAATTGCAATTGCCGTTAAGGCTATCATACTGAAAAATAAATTTCTCATGGGCGATAAAATTTAAATTTTTATTAGAATTGTTACCAATAATACCAATTTTGGGTATTATATTCAATTAAATAAAAAAGCCGTTAAATATGATCAAAGTTTTTTTGCAAGCGTAACAAACCAGAGCTCTTCTCCGGTATCCCCAAATGTATCACCTTGTGCGCCGAATTCCTCTATCTCACCTGTTGCGGCGTAGCCGCGCCGGTTATAGTACTCAATAAGCTCATTTCGGCGGCTTATGACTTTCATCTTTATTTCGTCTAGTTTCCAATCATGTTTTGTTATCCGTTCGCATTCATTTATCAATATTCTGCCGATTCCTTTATCCTGGAGGTTCACATCAACTGAAAGCATTCCAAGGTATGAATAACTGCCTGCATTTTCAAGGTGAACGCAGCCGGTAATTTCACCGTCAATGATTGCCAGAATTATAAGATCATTTTTGCGCCCGATCATTTCCATAACTTTTTCTTCGGTGATCCTTATTCCGCTCAAAAAATCCGCTTCTGTTGTCCAGCCTTTTTTGGAGTTTTCACCGCGGTAAACAGAGTTTACAAGAGCACTAATTTTTTTTGCTTCTTCCTGTAATGCAATTTTAAGAGAAATTGTGTTTTGATTCATATTGACCTCTCCCAAAACGCACCTGCTGTGCGTTTTATCCCTCTCCAAAGGAGAGGGGTACTAATTTCCTAATGATAATTTTTACTATAAAAAAGGCGAGTTATACTCGCCTTAAATATTTTACATTTCACGCTGCGCTTTGCTGCGCGCAGTGGAGAAAGGTTTGACATTTCACTTCTTAACAATAAGTTTCTGCCCAATTTCAATGGTATCACCTTTTATTTTGTTCCATTTTTTCAGGTCCGCAATCGTGCAGTCATATTTATCGGCAATTTTACCAAGAGTCTCACCTTTTTTAACGGTGTGATATGTTGTTTTGCTCTTTGTTACTTTTTTCTTTGTTTCTTTTGTTGAATACAGTTTTAAGACCTGTCCTTCCTGAATTACATCGCTTTCCAGGCCGTTCCATTCTTTGATATCTGCAACTGATACGCCGTATGCATCAGCAATTTTCGTAAGGTTGTCGCCTTCTTTTACTGTATAGGTCTTTGCTTTTTTACTTGAAGAGGTAACCTTCTTATCGGAATATATCTTCAGTTTCTGTCCAACCATTATTTTATCTGATTCAAGCTCATTCCAGTCCTTGATATCGGAAATATCAACATCATATGCATCAGCTATTTCAGTCAGGTTATCACCTTCATTAACAGTATAAGTCTGGTAACTCTGCTTCTTCTTCTTTGTATCTGTAGTGGTTTTCTTTTCTTTTTTTACTTCAGTATCTTTCTTTACCTCAACGTCCTTTTTAACTTCAGTTTCTTTCTTAACTTCAGTTTCTTTCTTAACTTCTGTGTCCTTCTTAACTTCAACTTCTTTTTTTACTTCACTGTCATTTCTGTGTTCTTTGTTTACAAGTACAGTTTCATTTGTCCCCTCAGAATTTGTTTCTTCTATAACTTCATCTTTACCCGGATCTTTAATAGGGCTCTCTGTTAAGTCCCCGGATTTTTTTTCTTCTTCAACTGATCCATAAAGCTCTTTGTATTTCTCTTTGGTAAGCCAAACGGAAAGTTTATCTCCTTTTTTGGGATAAATGCCGTAGTTAATATTATTCCATAATCTCAGGTCACTGGGTCTCACGGAATACTTAAGTGAAACATTGTAAAGATCTTCGGTCTCTGCAATATCATGGAACACAAGTTCACGGTTTGCCGTGCTGATTATGTATCTTTTGTCTTCAACGTGATAGTCTGCTACTTTAAAATACGTGTAGCTTTCTTCGTGATTCACAGAGGCAGTGCCTTCATTGCCGTCGTATACAGGCTTAAAACTGTATTTTTCTATGTGGCTTGCCGCTTCATAATTTTCGCTGAATTCCTTGAACTTCCCCTTTGGTATCTTTATCAGGTAACCGTCATCAAATACCGGAGTAATTTCGCTCAGCATCTGCGAATTCAGATCTCGTATGGTTTCAACATCTGAGCCGCTTAAAGAGGCTATCTCATCAACCGTTAAGGCAGACTTGATAACTACCCTGTCATATTCAAGTGGTTTGCCCCACTCTACATCTGTAAATCCGTATTTGGATGGGTTAAGACAGATCAGGGCAACAGCAATATACTGCGGTACGTAGTTCCTTGTTTCCTTAGGAAGGTATTCGCGCAATGTCCAGAAATCAGTTGAACCCGATTTTCTTATTGCGCTGGTAATTCTGCCGGGTCCGGCATTATATGATGCCATTGCAAGGTACCAATCGCCGAATGATTTGTATAGATCTTTCAAATGTCTTGCTGCTGCATCGGTGGCTTTTTCCGGATCGCGTTTATCATCCGTGCTGCCATCATAATATAGACCATATGCCGAGCCTGTTGTAGGCATAAATTGCCATAAACCTATTGCCCCGGCCCATGAACTAATCTTGGGATCAAGCCCTGATTCTATCATAGAAAGATATATCAGTTCTTCGGGAGCGTTATTTTCCCGCAAGATGCTTCGCATCAGGTTAGAGTATTTTCCCAGCCTGAAAAGCCATTTATCCATATATTTCCTGCCGGTTCCTGTAAAATAGGTAATGTAATCCTGCACCGGACCGTTTTCAACAAGAGGTATTTCTGTGCATTGCGGCAGCTCATCAGGGTTAAATGAATTAGTGTATGATTTCTTTTCTATCTTTTCGTATTTGATGCCAAGTTTACCGGCAAGCTTAAATACTTTATGGTTCTCTTCCAGCTCTGCATTGGCCGTAATGTAATCCTGTACTACGCTGGTGGCTATTTCTTTATAATCCTTTTCCCATGCATAATGTTTTTCAAGATTTTTGGTATCAATTTTGTTAAGCTGTTTAAGTGCCGCTTCAAATTCCTCTTTTGAAGCCTTTGAGTCAGATTGCTCGTTGAACTGCAAAGCTTTGGTGTAATGTATCCTAGCATTTTCAAGCGCTGTATATACACTCACCGAGTCTTTTTTCTTCTTTTTATCAGCAGATTCTTCTTCATCCACGTTAGAACCTCCGCATCCTGCAAGATACTGAAGTGAGATGAAGGCGAATAATATGTAAAGAAGGACCGATAGTCTTTTCATATAATTGCTTTCTCCTTGATTAAATTTGCCAATACGCCAATTTCAGAACCGAATATAAAAATTTCAACTCTTAAAATCAAGTTATTTATTAAATAAATCCCGCAATTCGTATATATATAATATACATAGCATTACCTGCAACCGATTTATTTATAAATTTAGTGATTTTGAAGTGAATATTACTTAAAACCTTTTTAAGTTAAACTTGTTCCCTTAAGATACAATTTAACGATCAAAAATGCCCATAATACATAAGGATCTTGGTCTGGCGGGATACAAGGAAGTTTGGGACCTGCAGAAAGCAACTCACCTGGAGAAACAGAAAGGTTCGACTGAAGATATACTATACACCGTAGAACACAACCACGTTTATACGCTGGGTAAAACAGGTTCACGCGATCATATACTCATTTCAGATGATGAAATGAAAGCCAGGGGAATTTCTTACTATGAAATAGACCGCGGTGGCGATATAACTTACCACGGACCGGGGCAATTGGTTGTTTACCCGATACTGGATCTGCACAATTATTACAAAGATACACACCGGTATTTACGCGCCCTTGAAGAGACGGTTATGCTAACACTTAAAGAAATGGGAATAGAAGCGCACCGCGAAGAGGAATTCACGGGCGTCTGGGTTGGAGAAGAGAAGATATGCGCTATTGGCATTAAGGTTTCACGCTGGATCACAATGCATGGAATTGCATTCAATGTTAATACTGACTTGAGTTATTTTGACAAAATTATCCCCTGCGGGATATTCCACAAAGGCGTTACAAGCATAGAAAAATTGACCGGTAAGAAGGCAAATATGACAATTGTGAAAGAAATGTACATAAAAAACTTCCTTCAAACCTTTGAATCTCATCAAAATAGCTGAAAAATACCGAATCCCGTTAGAGTTTTCACGATATTAATCTTGACTATTTGCCCAAAAAGCACGAATTTTGAGTTGGCTTGGTTCAAGGTTTCACATAATAATAGCTGGATTCGGATAATGGCATTAAATCTTTACATCTGTAATTTCTAAAAATTGAAATTTGACCGTTCTATAATATCCGGGAAAAAAATTTTCATCTAATAAAAGGAGAGCTAATTTATGCATAAGATTTCCAAATTGCTGCTGGTATTCGTGCTGGCAGTATCTTCAGGTTTCATAGGCTGGAACAATTTCAGCCCGGGATCAAATTCAGGTAATATCACAGACTTTTATTATTACCAGGGACACAAATATTACCTGAACCATAAAGCTGACCTTATTTACGTTAAGCTTAAAAATGAGATCAGCAGAAATGAATTTGAGAACTTAGTAAATTCTTATGGCTCAGTCCCCGCTGACTATTCATTCGAAAAAAATGATCTCAGGCAGTTTATCAAACTGAGGGGTTCGCTGGATAACTCTTCACTCAATACTGTAATCAGCGCCCTGGAAACAAACAGTCTTGTGGAGTTTGCTTCACCCGTTTTTGGAGTTCGTGACGGTTACGGCAACAGCAATACTCTGATAGGCTGCGAAGATAACATAATACTTCAGTTCAAACCAAATTTCAGCAAACAGCAGATCGAGCAGTATTTAGGCGGTAAGAATATGACCATTCTAAAACAGTTGGAACTTACCGGCGGACTTTCTTTCATAGTAAAGGTGCCAAATATCCCTAACAAAACTTCAATTGATTTTGCAAATGAAGTTTATGAAAACGGTGTTGTAAATTACGCTGACCCGGGGTTCTTTTACACAAACCTGCTTCAGGTAATTCCCAATGACCAGTTTTTCCCGATGCAATGGTCTGCAATTAATACAGGCACAAACATTCCTGTAACAGGCAATGGTACGGCAAACAATGATATGGGACTTGACAGCGCGTGGGACCAGACAACAGGAATTCCGCAATGCAGAATTTCTATTGTTGATACAGGAATTGATACAACTCACCCTGATCTTTCTGTAAACGTAGTTAACGGTTATAATTACAATTATTACGCCGATACATATGGCGGCATTGATGATTACGGCCATGGCGCTTCATGCGCCGGTATAGTTGCAGCACTTGGCAATAATACAATTGGAATATCCGGCGTAGCGCCAAATGCAAAGGTGTTTTCTGCAAAAATTTTCAATTCGGCAGGAAGTACTACTACAGCCGCAATTACAAACGGAATGATTGGCGTTAGGACATTTGGTGATTGCTGGATAAGCAGCAATTCCTGGGGCGGCGGAAGCCCCATAAGCGCCGCGGATAACGCTATACTTGACGGTACAACACTTGGACGAAACGGCAAAGGTATTGTATGGTGTTTCGCAACAGGGAACGGGAATGGTGCGGTTAGCTGGCCGGCAACACTTACAACTGTTATTTCAGTTGGCGGTGTTTCACCATGTAACGAAAGAAAATCACCAACAAGCTGTGACCTTGAAAACTGGTGGGGTTCAAATTACGGAACAGGAACAGACCTGGTTTCACCCTGTGTAAAAATATACGCAACCGTTCAGGGCGGCGGTTATACAAGTACATTTAACGGAACTTCAAGCGCAACTCCTAACTGCTCTGGTGTTGCTGCATTGGTACTTTCAAAAGATTCAACCCAGACATGGGATACAGTCAGAGCAAGGCTTAACAGAACAGCGCAGAAAAGAGGAGCTTATTCATATACTTCAGCGGGACCTTTACCGCAGCTTGGCAATACATGGAATAATGAAATGGGATATGGCATTATCAACGCGAACCTTGCACTGCTTGCAGTCGGTCCCCCGCCATCACTGCCGGCGAATGATGTAGTTGTTGGTCCATTCCTGAGTATGCCGTCATCATTCACAGTTAACTTATCATACACAATAAAAGCTAAAGTTACAAACGGCGGAACCAACGCGCAGTCTAACCTTCCTGTAAGATTTTCGATAAACGGTATAACACTTACAACTAATACAATCTCAAGTCTTCCTTCAGGGGCTGTTGATTCATCATCATTTGCATGGACTCCAACAGCTGCAGGAGAATATACTTTAAGGATCTTCAGCGCAGCGGCAATTGATGAAAACAGGGCTAACGATACTGTAACGCAGGTAGTAACAGTTGCGCCGGCAGGCCTTGTGAATTCACAAACACAAATATGCAGGAACGGTTTAAATCTGCTGATACCGGACAATGCCACGGTAAAAGATTCAATAATTGTGAATATCGCAAACGCGTTTAACGTTGTAGATGTTAACGTAAGAATTGATACTTTGATACACACCTGGGATGCTGACCTTGCATTAACATTAACTAAAGGTACTTCCAGCTGCACAATAATTAACCATGTTGGCGGAAGCGGCGATAACTTTATAGGCACAGTGCTTAATGATTCAGCAATTTCATCTTTACCGGCAGGAACAGCGCCATTTACAGGCACCTGGAGACCATCCTCACCGTTAATTGCATTGAACGATATCCCTGTAAACGGTACATGGGTACTTAATATTACTGATGATGCTGCTGGCGATACAGGTTTACTTAAAGCGTGGTGCATACAGGTAACATACCAGACATTGACGGGAGGCATTCAGACAGTTGAGATACCAAATTACTTCTCGCTGGCTCAAAACTATCCGAATCCGTTTAATCCTAACACTTCCATAAAGTTCTCAGTGCCAAAACCAACAAATGTTACATTGAAGATTTATGATGTTTTAGGAAAAGAAGTTGCCACACTTGTTAATGAAATGAAGCAGCCGGGTTTCCATACTGTAGATTTTAATGCTTCAAATTATGCAAGCGGTATTTACTTCTACAGAATAGATGCCGGAGAATTCACTTCTATAAAGAAAATGGTATTGGTTAAATAGGTTATAAGCATATATTATTACAATATTTTAGGGGATTCCGATGTCTGGAATCCCCTTTTTGTTAATATGCTAAACCTGGCAGAAGAGACAATTCTTGATCAAAAAACCAGATTATTTTTAAAAGAATAATGACCTACTATTAATATTGACATTTTAAATCAAAAATAGCAAATTACATAATTAGTACAGCAAAACGATCTCATTTTATTGGATACTGAAGTTTGCTTTTTTGTATCCAGGAGGAATAAAATGAACAATGCTTTCTATTGCTTTGGATATTCCGGGCGATGTAAAGTAATTTTAATATTATATAATATTAAATTGTTCAGGTTTTATTCCGTTTTTTTTTTGACCTGTAACTTTACATTCCCTTTCACGAATTATCCGGGCATAAACTGTATCATCACACATTTAAAATTAAATCAGGAGATTTCTTATATGAAAAACTTTTCCAGAATACTGTTATTGGCAGTACTCGCGGTATCAGCAAGTTTTATCGGCTGGAATAACTTTCAGACAGAAAGTAATTCAGCTAATGTGACCGACTACTACTATTATGAAGGCTCAAGGTATTACCTTGTCCATAAACCTGAAATGGTTTATATCAAGCTAAAGAACCCGATGACTGAAGCAGATTTCAATAACGCATTTAGCACTATTGGTGTTTGCGATAACCGGATCCAGAAATTCGCAAATAACGAAAGAGAACAGTTCATAAAGCTTAACTACGCAGTAAACAATGCAGCATTAAACAACATTGTTAACCGGCTAAGAACAAATCCGCTGGTAGAATACTCATCACCCGTTTTTGGTCTTAGAGAAGGAATGGGAAACGCAAATACTTTACAGGGCTGCGAAAATAACATCTCTGCACAGTTCAAACCGCAGTATTCAATGCAGCAGATAATGCAATATCTTAACAGCAAAGGAATGAAAATAATCAAACAGCTGGATGTAACAGGCGGTTTAACATTCCAGATAGAAATTCCATCTGTTGAAAACACAAATTCAATGGATTTTTCAAACGAGGTTTGGTCAAGCGGTATGGTAAATTATTCAGGACCCGGTTTCTGCTACACTAACCTGCTTCAGTTCATACCAAATGATCCTAACTTTCCGCAGCAGTGGTCAGCAATTAACACAGGAACAAATATTCCGGTTACAGGCAACGGTACTGCTGATTGTGATATGGGACTTGATTCCGCATGGAACCAGACATTAGGTATAGCGCAATGCCGCGTTCAGATAGTGGATTCAGGCATTGATACAACACATCCCGATCTATCAGCAAATGTAGTACATGGATATAATTTTAATTATTATTCAAATACTTACGGCGGATATGATGATTACGGTCATGGCGCTTCAACATCGGGGATAGTTGCCGCAGTCGGAAACAACGGCATCGGTGTATCCGGCGTAGCTCCGGGCTCAAAGGTTTATTCAGCTAAGATATTTAACTCAGGCGGCTCAACAACAACAACAGCAATTCAGAACGCATTAATAGGCGCCAGAACTTTCGGTAATGCCTGGATCTCAAGCAACTCATGGGGCGGCGGATCACCTGACCCGACATCAAACAATGCTATCACTGATGGTGTTAATCTTGGCAGAAACGGTAAAGGAATAGTATGGGTTTTTGCAACAGGAAACGGGAACTCTTCGGTAAGCTGGCCCGCAACCCAGCCGGAAGTTATTTCAGTCGGCGGCGTAAGTCCGTGTAACCAAAGGAAATCACCATCAAGCTGCGACCTAGAAAACTGGTGGGGTGCAAACTACGGCACAGGTCTTGATATTGTTGCTCCATGCGTAAAGATATGGGCAACAGTACAGGGCGGGGGATACACAAATTCATTTAACGGAACTTCAAGCGCTACGCCTAATACATCAGGCGTTTGCGCATTACTGCTTTCCAAGGATTCAACTCAAACATGGGATACTGTAAGAGCAAGAATAAACAGAACAGCTAAGAAGTACGGTTCATATTCTTATACTTCCGCAGGTCCGCTGCCGCAGCTTGGCAATACATGGAACAATGAAATGGGTTATGGAATTGTTGATGCAAACCTGGCGCTTCTGGCAGTTGGCCCGCAGGCAGCAAACGATGTTACCTGCGGTCCATTCTTAAGTTTCCCGGGAAGTTTTACAGTCAACACAGCGTACAATATCAAAGCAAGGGTTACAAACATTGGTACAAGCGGTCAAACAAATGTCCCGGTAAGATTCTTTGTTAACGGTACGATTACAGGTTCAACAGTTACAATTGCAAGCCTGCCGGCCGGCGGTAATGATTCAGCTACATTTGCATGGACACCTACGGTTACCGGAAGCTACACTTTAAAAATAGCACACGGCCTTGCAGTTGATAACAACAGGTCAAATGATACAGTGACAGCAGTAGTTACAGTTCTGCCATCAGGTATTGTGAATTCACAAACTACTGTTTGCAGAAATAATGTAAATCTTTTGATCCCTGATAATTCTACAGTAACCGATAACATGACTGTGAATATTACAAACGCGTTTAACGTTGTAGATGTAAATGTCAGGATAGATACGCTTATTCATACATGGGATTCAGATCTCTCGTTCTCGTTAATAAAGGGAGCTGCAAATGTAAATATTATTTCGGCCGTAGGAGGAAGCGGAGATAATTTTATTGGGACAGTGCTTAACGACTCCGCAACTACTCCTATTGCAAGCGGAACTGCACCTTTTACAGGAAACTTCAGACCGTCATCTGCTTTAACTCCGTTTAACGGAATTGCAGTGAACGGCACGTGGACTTTTTCAATTACCGATAACGCAACCGGAGATACCGGTCTGCTTAAAGCATGGTGTTTGCAGTTAACTTACCAGACTATAACCGGCGGTATAGAGACCGTTGAGATACCGAATTATTACTCACTTGAACAGAACTATCCGAATCCGTTCAATCCTTCGACCTCAATCAAGTTTTCAGTTCCCAAGGCATCTAATGTTACACTGAAAATTTATGATGTATTAGGTAAGGAAGTTGCTGTACTTGTAAATGAAGTGAAACAGCCCGGTTTTCACTCAGTTGATTTCAATGCGTCAAACTTAGCAAGCGGAATTTACTTCTACAGAATTGATGCCGGTGACTTTACATCAGTTAAAAGAATGGTACTTGTGAAATAGTATTATAGCTTCAAATGTAGTATTACCCCGAATCAAGGGCGCTGATTTAGCGCCCTTTTTTGATGGAGGTTCGGAAATGGAAATAGCTGACAGCAATATAATACACCTGTAAATGGTGTGGAGTTACCACCGTATTAGTCCGGGGTATAAAACGAATTCACAATATTTAGAGTATATATGTTGGAGAAAAATCATTAATTTAGCTGAATTCCGGTGATAATAATCGAATTATTGAGAATTGAAGAAAGCTGAAAGAAATGATCTGAAACAGATCCCGAAATCTGCAAAAACAAAATCCGCTCTGCCTGCTGAAAATGCATACTTGACATGGGGGATGTTTCTGGTTTTCCTGTTATGTGTTTTTTCTGTCTCAACGCATAAACTCGAAGATGACGATGTTTTTTGGCATTTATCAACAGGAAAATTTATCACAGAAAACGGTTTCATCCCCGATAAAGATGTTTTTGGATTAGCCACACAGGATGCCGAGTGGATACCATTTGAATGGGGATCTGATCTTTTTTTTTACAATCTGTACAAAGTGACCGGACTGAACGGAATATTTATCTTTACATCAATACTATTCTGTATTTTTTTCCTGATATTATTCAGGCTTCTTAAAAAATTCAGGGTAAATCCTGTTATCACAACAATACTTTTTTTCTTTTTGCTTATTGCTTTTTTTGACAGGCTCTCACCACGCCCCCATTTATTTACATATTTATCATTAGCTGTACTTTTATATTTGCTTTTTACTTATAAATACATAAACAGGGAAAAATATCTCAAAAGACTATATTTTCTACCTGTACTATTTCTTTTTTGGGGTAATCTTCATTTAGGAGTAATAACCGGTTTACTGCTCTTTCTTATTTTTGTTGTTTCAGAAACAGTTACTTTCTTTTATCCCAAAAAATTCGGGAATAAGGATACCGGCGTAATATCAAAAACACACCTGAAGAAACTTGTCATGATATTCATTGCCTCCACTGGGGTACTATTAATAAACCCGCACGGTATAAGGACTTACACATATGCCTATAACCATTCAAAAATGAAAATGCTTGAACAGATAGCTGAATGGGTGAGTCCGTTTAGCGGGCAAATAGAATCAACCTTTGTGTTAACAATATACAAAGTATTGTTATTCGCAGGATTAATAGTACTGCTCTATTCTTACAAAAAACGTGACGTGACATTCTTTCTGATTTGTTCAGCATTTGCGGTATATTCGCTGCAGGCAATAAGGTTTATTGTTGATTACGAGATTGTTATTATCCCGTTGCTTGCAGTAAGTCTGAATTACTATCTGTTTAACAGGCAAAGCAATAAATTAACTTTAAAGTTAAATAAAGTTTTTAATGGTAATGTTATTAAGATCTCATTAATTATTGTGATGCTTTATCCGGCAGTTCAGTTCCAGACGGATAGTTTTTACATCACTTTGCAGTATAACCGCGAAGCAGGTTTGGGAGTAAGCAACCGTTACTTTCCGCAGGGTTTGTATAACTTTATGATTGAAAATAAAATTAAAGGAACTACGTACAATAATTTTGATACCGGCGGTTACTTTAAGTGGCTTTTTCCTGATCAAAATGTATTTATTGACAGCAGAAATATAAATGATGAGATCTTCAATGAGTATTATTCAATTCTAAAAATGCAGCCGGGATTCCAGCAAAAACTGGATAGATACGGATTTGACCTTGTAATATTCTTTGAACCGAGGTTAAGCAGGTTTCCGAATATTATGAAACAGCAAGTCACGGAGTTTCTGCTTAATAACAAAGAGTGGGCGTTGATCTATTGGGATGACCTTTCAATGCTTTTTGCAAAAAGAGCTCCGCAGCATGAAGAACTTATCTCGAAATATGAATACAAAATATTTAATCCTTACACTGCGGTATTTAAGCAAAAACAATTTGAATCAGATCTGTTAAGCTTTCCTGTTGCGTTGGAAAATGAAATGAAAAGAAAATCAGCGGAAGAACCGCAGGGTTATTTTTATCTTGGTATGAGTGATATTACAAGGAAAGTAATGAGCAACAAGAAGCAGTAGAAGCAGTAGAAGCAGTAGAAGCAGTTGAAACACTAAAAACAGTATACCGCTCTATTTTATCAATACCATTTTCCTGCTGAACACTTTGCTTCCCGCATTCAGCCGGTAAAAATATACGCCTGATGGCAGTTCGGTCATATCCAGAGAAACACTGTATCTTCCCGCTGACCTGTATCCTTCGTTAAAACTTCTCACTTCTTTTCCGCTTGCGTCAAAGATCTTAAGCTCAATAGATGCAGGTTCGGAAACAAAATACTCTATAACAGTTTCAGGATTGAACGGGTTTGGATAGTTTTGAAACAATTCACTTTGTACCGGAACTGAATGATAATTACCCTGAAGCCCGATAATATTCTGATTATACTTAAAGATCCTGCCGCCTTCACCGAATGAATAACCGATTGATGATGACAGGAAAACCACATCGTTAACAGCTGTATTTCCGGGGGTATCAAAGCATTTCCATTCTGTCCCCGGTTTCATTGAATCCTGATTGACAGCGAACTTACACGAAAAATTCAGCGCGGCCCATACTTCACCGGGTGTCCTGAATGAAAATCCGGTTGCGTTGCCATAACAGCCTGTCTGCTCATAAGACCAGTTAGAACCCCCGTTTGACGAAACCGCAAGTATACTCCCCAGGTCGTAGTCTCCTCCCATTAAGGCTATCCTGTTGTTTCCCAAATATATAATTTTATTCAGTGGTTCTGCCGCTACGCACATTGAAAACCAGCCGGTACCGCCATTGGTTGTTTTAAGAAAGATTCCCTGCAGGTCAAGCACGCCGCCGCAGGCGTAGCCTGTAAGATCGTTAATAAAGTATATATCATTCTTTGGGAAAAGATACAAACAACTTGTAGTATCAATGTAACAGTTTTCCCACCGGTTACCTCCGTCGGTAGTTCTGTATATATTTCCGCTAAACCCGGAAACAAATCCGGTTTGCGTATTGATAAAGAAAATGGTCTTAAGTATCGTTGTTGTATCGGGATAATACGTCTTCACCCAGGATGTACCGGAATTTGTTGTCTTAATGTAAAAACTCTTATAGGTGGAATCAAATGAAAGTACCCAGCCGGTCGTTCTTGAAACAAATGAAATATCCTGAAGCTCAGCGCTGTGAAGATTTGAAGGCTGAACACTCCAGTTAAGCCCGCCGTTGGTGGTGTTCAAAATTGTGCCGGAATCACCAATTACCCAGCCATAAAGTGAGTCTACAAAGAGGCTTTTGGTTAAGTTCTTTTGAGTAGGTGAGGGTTGACTTAGCCAATACTCCTGTGTCAGGCAATTCCCTGTAAAAAAAACTGAAACTAACAGCAGAAAGATCAACCTTTTGGTAGTTCGCATAGCATAAAATAACTAATTTTTTACAAAAATAGACCCACAAAATCCATTTTTAAGGCAGGTATAAAACTATCCGGCTTATTTAGTCTATCACATATACTACCTTAAAATAAATAGCTGAGTTTCTTAGAAAAATACGAAAAATAAACTTGCTTTTTTGGAATTATTACCTTAAAATGCACTACTTAAAATCACTTTTTAATAAACCAAACTAAAATCATTTGGGTGTAATAATATTATACCCAGGAGGAAATGATGAAATTAAAATCAACACTTTTCATTGTGTGTGCATTGATATTAACGGGCAATGTATTTACACAGGATGTGCCTGATTATGTATGGAAAACACCTATGACGAAAGTCTATCCGACAGGTGAATACTACAATTTACCGCAGGCACAGGATCAGGTTAACTACCAGAATCCGAACACTACTACAAGAGTAGTTAACACAGGCGAAGAATTATTAGTTCTTCCTCCTAACGTTAGACCTTTCCCTCACACAGCAACACAGAGTGAGGTTGATGCAACAACTATGAAGGGCAATGGCTCTGTAATGTTCGCATCATGGAACTCATACGGTCCGTCATTCTGGGGAACAGGTTTCTGTTTTTCAAATAACGGCGGTACATCATGGTCAGGTAACTTCCAGATGTATACACCAAACAGTGGTGACCCGGGCGCTATAATATGGCCTACCGGTAGCACATGGGCAGGAAGACTCGGACTTTCATGTATCCAGGGCTTTGGTCACTCAACAAACAACGGTACATCATGGGTATTTGATATGAACTTCCCTGGTGCATCAAGTTTTGATAAGAACTTCTCAGCAGTTGATGATGTATCTGGCAGTCCGTTCTTTGGCCGTGCTTACACAGTATGGACAAACTTTGGCGGCACATATGTTAACCGTATCGTTGGATCATATTCAACAGATGGCGGCGCAACATGGTCAGCAGCTCAGCCGGTTTCACCGGTTCCTGCTTCAGGTCACCATCAGCAGGGCTGCGATGTTAGAGTAGGTCCGGGCGGCGTTGTTTACGTAGTTTGGGCTCATTGTACAACAAACGGACAGAACTCAACAGAAGATCATTTAGGATATGCAAAATCAACAGATGGCGGTGTTACATGGCCAACAGCTACAAACACGGCAGTTGATGTTAACGGTATCCGTGCTTCAAACTTATTCAACGGTATCCGCGCATCAGGTTTCCCGCGTTTAGCTATTGATATGACTGGCGGCGCAAGGAACGGCTGGTTATATGCAGTTCTTTCTGAAAAAACAATTGCTCCGGCAACAGACGTATCTGACGTTACTATTTGTATTTCATCAAACGGCGGAACAAGCTGGACACATTCAAAAGTCAATCAGGATAACTCAGGCAGATATAATTATATGCCTGCAATATGCGTAACTCCTGATGGCGGCGTAAACGTATCATACTATGACCAGAGAAACACTTCAGGATTTGTAACAGAATTCTGGATGTCACGTTCATTAAACGGCGGTTCAACATGGACTGACGTTGCAGTAAGCGATCATACATTCACACCTGCTCCGATCCCGGGATTAGCCGGCGGATACCAGGGTGACTACACCGGCTGCACATTCTCATCAGGCTCCGGTAAAATATTCCCGTTCTGGGCTGATAACTCATCAGGCATCTACCAGGTTTGGACAGTTGGTATCACATACGGTCCTCCCCCGGCAAATGATGTTGTAGTTGGTCCGTTCTTAAGCTTCCCGTCATCATTTACTGTTAACCAGGCTCGTACTATCAGAGGTAAAGTTACCAACGGCGGTACAAACGGCCAGACAAATCTTCCTGTAAGATTCTCAGTAAACGGTACAATTCAGACAACAAACACAATTGCAAGCCTTCCTTCAGGCGCAGTTGATTCATCATCATTCACATGGACACCGACAGTTGTTGGTAACTATACATTAAAGATCTTCAGCGGTGCAGCTACAGACGAAAACAGATCTAATGATACTATAACACAGGTTGTAACAGTTCAGCCTGCCGGTTTAGTGAATTCACAGACTCAGATCTGCAGAAATAATGTAAATCTGGTTATTCCTGATAACTCCACTGTAAAAGATTCAATAGTTGTAAACATTGCTAACGCATTTAATGTAGTTGATGTTAATGTAAGAATAGATACACTGAACCACACATGGGATTCAGATCTTTCTTTCACATTATCAAGAGGCGCAGCAAGCTGCAATATAATCAGCGCAGTCGGAGGCTCCGGAGATAATTTCAGAAATACCGTACTGAATGACTCGGCAACAACACCTATCGCTTCAGGAACTGCTCCTTTCACAGGAACATATATCCCGTCATCACCATTGTCATCATTAAATGGAGTACCTGTTAACGGTTCATGGGTGCTTACAATAACAGACAATGCAACAGGCGATACCGGTTTGTTAAAAGCATGGTGCATACAGGTTACATACCAGGCATTGGTAGGCGGAATTCAGACAATTGAAATTCCGAACTATTTCTCACTGGCACAGAACTATCCTAATCCGTTCAACCCAACAACCTCAATAAAATATTCAGTTCCAACAGCTGTTAATGTTTCGTTGAAGGTATATGACTTACTGGGTAAAGAAGTTGCTACACTTGTAAACGAAATGAAACAGCCCGGTTTCCATACTGCTGATTTCAATGCTTCAAATCTCGCAAGTGGTATTTACTTCTACAGAATTGATGCAGGTGAATTCACATCAGTTAAGAAAATGATGCTGGTAAAATAATCATCATAATAAAATAATAAAAAGGGACTCATGAAAATGAGTCCCTTTTTTTATTACCAAAAGCTAAACCCTGCTATTGCGTAATTCCTGTTTAAGTCATTGCTTTCTTCAGCAGCAGCATATCTTCAGCAGAAGTGAGCTTAATATTGAACCTGCTGCCTTCGGTTATCGTAACATCATAACCGGCAAATTCTACCAAAGAAGCTTCATCGGTAAAATCCGTTTTGCTGCCGGCTATAATGTAAGATCTGCTCAGTACATCGTATCTGAATGCCTGCGGAGTCTGAATAAGCCATAGTTCATTGCGATCGATAGTTTCCCTTACTGTTCCCCCTGAAGTCCTCTTTACAGTATCACTCACTCTTACTCCCAGTATAGCTTCCCCTGATCTTCGGGCGGCATTGATCAATGATGAGAGATCTTGAACTGAAAGATTCGGCCTCGCCGCATCATGAATAAGTATAATATCATCTCCCCTGCACTCCACCTGGTTAAATGCATTACGTACAGATTCAAACCTGGTTTTGCCGCCTTCGATCAGGGCTTTTAATTTGGTGATCTTATTTTTGACGGCCATTGAGTGAATCAAGCTGAAATATTCCTTTGAAGCAGAAATATAAATACTCTTAACTTCTTTGTTTTTCTGGAATTTGATGAGTGAATGCAGAATAACAGGTTTCCCCAGCAAATTAAGGAACTGTTTAGGTTTAGAAACCGCCTGCTTGCTTTTGGTGAACCTGGAACCTGTTCCGCCGGCAGTTAGAATTACATGAACGTCGTTTTTCATATTAATAAAATACCCCGAAAAGTTCAGATCGGGGTATTAATTTATTATACTTACAATTTTTATTTAACTTTGTATAATTAAATATAAAACATCGAGTCACCATAACTGTAAAAGCGGTATTTATCTTTCACAGCTTTTTTGTATGCCTTCATAACAATATCTTTATCAGAAAACGCGCATACCATCATAACCATTGTTGATTGGGGATTGTGGAAATTAGTGACGAACTTATCAACAACCTTCATTGTTTGCGGCGGATAAATAAATTTATCTGTCCATCCTTTTCCTGAGCGGATGAATCTTCCTGCAGTTGTATTGGCTTCAAGCACCCTGGCTACTGATGTTCCTACAGCGATAATTTTCTTTTTCCCCTCTATTGCTCGGTTAACTTCCTCAGCGGTATAGTCGGGAATTTCGAAGAACTCAGAATCCATCCTGTGTTTGGTAAGATCCTCAACTTCCACGTAACGGAACTTACCCAAACCTACATGTAAGGTTACAGGAAGCAGGTTAATACCCTTTTTCTCTATCTTTCTTAACAGTTCTTTTGAAAAATGCAGGCCTGCAGAAGGAGCGGCAACTGAGCCGATATTTTCAGCGAACACCGCCTGGTAATTCTCTCTGTCAGAATCGGTTGGTTCGCGTTTGATGTATTCAGGCAGCGGGGTCTTCCCCAGTTTATCAATATATTTCTGAAAGTCTCCGCGGTAATTGAATCTGACAATCCTTCCGCGGGAGGTTGTATTATCTATAACTTCGCAATAAAGATTTTTAGTAATAAAAATACGGTTTCCGATCCTTACTTTTCTTGCCGGGTCAACCAGAACATCCCATATATTTTCTTCCTGGCTTAGCTGCCTTAACAGAAACACTTCTATCTTTGCGTTAGTCTTTTCTTTGGTGCCAAATAACTTAGCTGCAAATACCTTGGAATCATTAAGAACCAGGCAGTCGCCCTCATCCATATAATCAATTATATCTTTGAACTTTTTATTTTCCAGTTCCTTTGTTTTCCTGTTTATTACCATCATCTTGGCTTCATCTCTTGGCAGTTTAGGATGCTGCGCGATCAGGGTCTTAGGTATGGAAAATTTAAAATCGGTTGATTTCATTTATGCTTTCTATATATACGTAATTAATTAATTCAATCCTTTGAAAATGCTTCTGCCGGGAAATACAGCCATTTCCCCCAGTTCTTCTTCAATCCTCAGAAGCTGGTTATACTTGGCGGTTCTGTCTGTCCTGCTAAGCGAACCTGTTTTGATCTGTCCTGCATTAGTAGCAACGGCAATATCCGAAATTGTTACATCTTCAGTTTCACCGCTGCGGTGACTGATAACATTTGTGTATGCATTTGACTTGGCCAGTTCAATAGTTTCCAGTGTTTCTGTGAGTGTGCCTATTTGGTTTACTTTTACAAGGATCGAATTGCATATTCCGCTATCAATTCCTTTTTTCAGGATCTCTTTATTCGTTACAAATACATCATCACCTACAAGTTGTATCTGTGAACCCAATGCTTCAGTCAATAGCTTCCATCCATCCCAGTCTTCTTCGCTCATCGCGTCTTCCATGGAAATGATAGGAAAATCTTTTACCATCTGCTTATAGAGCTCAACCATTTCAGCGGCTGATTTAGAAGGCTGGTGTGATTTATAAAAATCGTATTTGCCTTTGTTCCACATTTCGCTTGATGCAGCATCAAGTCCAAGATATATATCCTTGCCGGCTTTGTATCCTGCGCCTTCGATACCTGCTATTATAACTTCAAATGCTTCTTCGTTTGATTTAAGGTCAGGTGCAAATCCGCCTTCGTCACCAACAGCGGTACTCAGGTTCTTTTTGTGAAGCACATTCTTTAATGAATGGAAAACTTCCGTTCCCATTCTTAAAGCCTCGCGGAAACTCTTTGCGCCTGCAGGTATGATCATGAATTCCTGGAAATCGAGGTTGTTATCTGCATGCTTGCCGCCGTTAACTATGTTCATCATAGGAACAGGCAATACCTTGGCATTGGTTCCGCCTATATACCTGTACAACGGTGTTTTGTAATACAAAGCAGATGCTTTAGCAGCTGCAAGTGAAACACCCAGTATAGCGTTTGCGCCTAAATTCGATTTATTTTTTGTGCCGTCAAGCTCGAGCAGAATCGAATCAAGCTTTAGCTGGTCGGTCGGGTCAAGATCGAGCAAAGAATTTGAGATAATATCGTTTACATTGGCAACGGCTTTTTGAACGCCCTTACCCATATAACGCTTCTTATCACCATCTCTAAGCTCTACAGCCTCTTTCTGACCTGTTGAAGCGCCGGAAGGAACCGCTGCTCTTCCTAATGTACCATCGTTTAAAATTACATCAACTTCTACTGTGGGGTTACCTCTTGAGTCGAGGATTTCCCTTGCTTTGATTTGTGTTATTTTTGGCATTTTTCGGCAAAATTAAACACAAATATAACATATAATTATAGGCATAACAATTCAGAATTTATTGCCTTTTCGAAAAATAAGGAAAAGTAATTGCACAATTTCTGATCTTTGAATCTCCTCAAATTGTATTGACATTGGGCTATTTATTACATACATTTGTGTATGTATGTAAATTAAATGTACAAATTTGAGAAGAACCAAGGAAGAATCTGAAGAAACAAAAGAGAGAATCATTGAAGCAGCCTTATATATTTTTCTTGAAAAAGGGTTCTCAGAAACAAGTATTGAAGATATAGTAAAATCGCTGAACTTAACAAGAGGAGCATTCTATTGGCACTTCAAAGATAAAGATGAAGTGTTCAGAAGTATTATTCAAAAAGAGCATTCACAAAGACTGGAATCACTGAATTCAATACATTTTGATGAACCTGATGCGAGATCTCAGCTGAAAAAGGTTATGGCAAACATAATTGATACTTTCTATGATAATGAAAGATTCAGAAGTTTCGTTAAACTAAGGTGGTTCAGGGTTGAGCAGGATCCATACAAATTCTCAGTTCCTGTAACAGAAGAAATGAACGCTGCAACTCAATCAATTATTATGGGGATAGTTGAGTCAGCGAAAAAAAAGGGAATGCTCGATGCCGGAGCCGTACCACTTGAAATTAAATCGCACTTGATAGCTCTGACTAACGGTATTTTCCGTCTCTATTTTGTACTTCCGGAATACTACTCAGTAAAAGAAAACGCATCAAAACTGATAAACAACTATATTGATCTTTTATTTAAAGAATGAGATAAAACAAATAAAATGAAATTCCATTCAGTCTCAGCCCTCCTGATTCTGCTCTTAACTTCAATTTCATATTCACAAGGCGGTTGGGTTAAGATCACCGATCCCCAAAATGCTGTTTCTAACTACACCACTATCTTTCCCTATGCGGGAGCCTCATTTATTGACATAAATGATGATGATCTTATTGATATTCACGCTGCGCCCAGAGTAATTTTCATGAACCAGGGAAACGGAAACTTTACAAGGGCGGCAGATCTGAATTTTACACCTCTGGTAGGTATAGCAGGAAGCAGCTGGGCTGATCTTGATAATGACGGGGATAATGACTGTGTGGTTTCATGTACCCCGAGCCGGGTTTTTTTCAATAACGGAAACGGGATCTTTTCCAATGGAACACATCTTTTTCCCGGACTCGCTGCTTATGGCTCTTGGGCCTGTGCCATTGGTGACTATAATGAAGACAGAATGCCTGATGTATTTCTGACCCACGCAGAAATGTTTCATCCGGGATCACAGGAAGAACCCTGCAGGTTCTATTTTCAGCCTGATACTGTTTTGGGAATATACATGCAGGTTTCGGGATATCCATTCCTTCAGAACTTAAGCAGCTATACGAATCCTTACTGGAGTGACTATGATATGGATGGCGATATGGATCTTTTTGTTGCAAGCGGCCCGGTAGACGGGATTGGTGCACCTGACCCGTGTTACAAAAATATGAAAATTGAACTTGGCATTGATACACTTTACCCTATGACAAACGAACTTTTTGCTCAGCAAAATCAGGACGGACAATGCTATAATTTCATTGATTATGATAATGATGGTGACTTTGATTTATGTATCACCAATTATTTCAGCATACCAACCAGATTATACCGCAATGATAACGGGATATATACACAGCTCAGTACTCCTTTCACAAATGCTACAACAAACATTGCGAACTGCTGGGGTGACTATGATAATGACGGCGACCTTGATGTTATTATCACGAATGACAATGCGCCAACCAGATATTTCAGGAATGATGGCGGAACATTCATTTATCTGCCGGGCGGCCTTTCAACTCCTACAGCAACAAACGGCGCCGTAAACGGTGATTATGATAATGACGGAGATCTTGATGTATTTTTTAACGGGGTTGGAAATAATGGAAATAATTCCTCAGTAGGTTTATTCAGGAATGATACCGCAGCCGGTAACAGGAAATGGGTGAATATTAAATTAACCGGAACCTTTTCCAACAGGTCTGCTCTAGGAGCAATAATCCGTATTAAATCCACAATAAACGGTGCGCCGTTTTGGCAGATGAGGGAAGTTAACGCTCAAAACTCTTTCCAGGGACAGAATGATCTTCGTGTACACTTCGGATTGGGTGAAAGTTCAATAATTGATTCGCTTATTATTAAGTGGCCAAAAGGGCTGACAGAAAAATACACTAATGTGAATGTAAACTCATTTTACACCGCAACAGAAGGTCAGGGGTTGCAGGAAATTGTAATAGGAATAAACCAAATCAGTTCAGAAATTCCATTATCATACAGCCTGTTTCAAAACTTTCCTAATCCTTTCAATCCGGCAACAAAAATAAGGTTCAGTATTCCGCGATCAGAAGATAATCCTGAAACCGTGAAACTAGAAATTTTTAACGCCCTTGGAAAGAACATTGAAACATTGACAGATCGGGAACTGGCTCCGGGAATTTACGAATATGAGTGGAATGCAATAAATTTCCCAAGCGGCGTATATTTCTACAGGTTAAATACCGGGAAATTTACTGAAACAAAAAAAATGATTCTTCTAAAATAATCCGTTTTTTAAAAATGAAAAAAAATCAGAATGATAAAAACACTGCTGATACTTATGGCCCTCTGTCACATATCTTATACTCAGTTTGATGAAAAACCAAGTATAATTGTACCACCTCCATTTATTAGCGTTTCAGCGAACGGAACCATGAGTACCGTCGTGGAAACAGGCGGGTATGATAACTTTTACTTAGGTGTAGATTTTGGTGAAGGGAGTATTGCAACAAATCCGCGTGATCCTCTTAACAGCATTTGCGCTTTTAACGTGAATGGAATGTATTACACTCTTAACGGATACAGCTGGATACGGAACAGCCCTTCATTTTCGGGATACAATATTCTAGGCGACCCTGTGGTAACATTTGACAGTACGGGTAATTGTTATTATTCTCAGTTGTACCAAAATGGCTCTACATACGGAACTGCGATAATGAAAACTACCAACAAGGGTGTAAACTGGTTAGGACCGTATAACGTATACAGTACAACTGCCGGGCTTGTTGACAAAGAATGGATCGCCGCCGATCAAACAGGAGGTCCCTTTAGCAATAATTTATATTTGGGATGGAGGCAATACGGCACCGGAGGTATGAGATTTGTAAAAAGCACTAACGGCGGTGTAAACTGGTCTGCACCATTAACTATTAACGGAACGCAGAATGCGTTTATTACAATAGGACCGGACGGCAATATTCCCGGAGGGAGTGTTTACTTTGGAGCGACAAATGGTAACACAATTGTAATTTCAAGATCTACAGATGGCGGAGAAACATTTTTACCGCAGGTTTTGGCGGCGGCAGTTGATCCCCCGGGTATACCATGCGCAGGAAGAAGAACTGTTAAAAACTGTATTAGAATGAATCATATACCAAGTTTTGCAGTCGATAACGGGTATTCTGATACAAGAGGTAATATTTATGCTGTATACTGCGGAAATCCTGTTGGTCCGGATAACTGTGATATTTACATAACACGTTCTACTGATTACGGCCTTACCTGGTCGACGGGCTTGAGGGTTAATGACGATAATACCACCACAGACCAATGGCTGCCTTCAATCACAGTGGATAACAACTCCGGAAAAATTTTCGTTTCATGGTACGATTCAAGGGTCGACCCCGAAAGCAATATTTTCACACGCATATACGGCGCTGTATCCACAAATGGAGGAATCAGTTTTGAGCCTAACGTAAATATCTCTGATGTATCATTCGACCCAAACGCGATGGCGCTTTCGCTGCCGGGAGGCGAGAAATATATCGGGGATTATTACAGCAATTCAGCCATAGGGTACACAAGTTACAATGTGTGGGCAGACGGACGCAATAACAATTTAGGAAGCTATGCTGGATATTACCCTGATTTCGCAATGACTGTTAATCCATCACAGCGAAGCATCAACACAGGTGACAGCACAACTTATACAATAACAATTCCTTCTGTAAAAGGTCCCTTCGAAGAAGGAGTGAGATTTACTGCAGAAATTGACACCTTACCGCAGTCGGGTACATTGCAGATCACTTTCGGAAACGGAAGAGATTCTATCTCCACCTTTCCGGATTCATTAATTTTAAAAATAAAGACAACTGGAAACGTAACCCAAGGGATATACGGGATAAATATAAAAGGTAAAGGAATAATATCAGGAGCCCCGGTTCACGTAAGAAATGCTGATCTTTATATAGATATTCCTATTGGTATCTCTATTCCGTTGACGGAGCTTCCGAAAAAATTCGAACTTTACCAGAATTACCCTAATCCATTTAACCCTTCAACAAAGATTAGATTTAGTATTCCCGAAAGGGATGCTATATCACTAATGATATATGATATTACAGGAAAAGAAATTGCCGTACTGGTAAATGGGTACCTAAAAGCTGGTTTATACGAGTACCCCTTTGATGTAACCGAGCTTCCCAGCGGCATTTATTTTTATACATTAACATACGGAAATTCTTCGAGAACAAGAAAAATGATCTGTTTAAAATGAACACCAAAAAAAATATCCAATGAGATCAAAATACACTGAACCAAAAGTCCGTTTAAAAACTTTAGTAACCTTTTTAGCAATATTGTTCAATCTTTTTATCAGCGAAGCACAAAACAAGTATTTAAGCCGGCAGGACGTATTCAGAATACATAGTGACCCCGGTCAGCTGTTTATAGACGCTGTGAGAAGTGAATCAAAAGATGAAAGATTATATATAATCAGGAATATTTTTTCTTCAAAGACATTAAAAGATCCCGGAGAAGAAAGATTACTTAGTTTATTTGAAGGCTTAAAGATGACCTTAGGAGAAACCGTATACCACAGCAGTGAAGTTACAGAAACTCAATTGGGTGACGGGACAACCAGAAGCATAATGCATGTCTTTACCGCTGTACAGGGCAGTAAAAAATGGAATGATATTCAACTGCAGCTTGATCCAGAAGAAAAGGGTAAGATTTTAAAACTTGTATTTATCGCTGAAGTAACCGAGCCGGTTTACCTTCCTAACGGTTCAATTGAGCAGCAGCAGACAATTGAATGGCTTAACAAGTACTTTGAAAAATTGCAGGACGAGAATTCGTTCTACGGCAGTATGATGATTTCCAAAGGAAACAAAATTCTGTTTGAAAAATACGCGGGATTTTCAAATCCGTCAAAAACTCTCAATTTTGATGCCGGTACCCGTATGAATATGGCTTCAGGCAGTAAAATGTTCACAGCAATTGCAATTGCACAGCTTGTTGCAGAAGGACTGTTAAAATACAATGATAAAATTGCCGGTTTCTTTCCGGGATTTGAAGATAAAGGAAAGTCAGATAAAGTCACAGTTCATCATTTGCTTACTCATACTTCCGGAGTTGCAGAATACTGGACTGAAAACAATAGAAGTATCATTTCAAATTTCTCTTCACTTTCTGAATATCTTCCCTTGATATATAAAGAAGGGTTTTTGTTTGAACCTGATACAGAATTTGGATATTCAAATTCAAATTTCATACTATTAGGCTTAATCATCGAAAAAATTACAGGCCTTTCATACTATGAATATGTCAAAAATCATATACTGGCTCCTGCTGGTATGAATTCCACGGACTATTATTACTATGGTACAGATGAGCAGCCAATTGCCTTACCACTTGAAAGAAGTTCAGACGGCTGGAAAGAATTATTCAGATCCAAAAGTAATTCACGCGGTTCATCGGCAGGCGGATGTTACACAACTCTTTATGATATGCTGAAATTCACTTCAGCTTTAAAAAACAATGTTCTAATTTCACGCGATGAACTTGATAATATGACGAAGGATAAAGTCTATGGATACAAAGACGCTATTGGTTATGGATACGGATTTGAAATAACAAATTACGGTAAAAACGGGGTTTCATACGGACACGGGGGAATCACGCGAGGCGTAAATTTTGAATATCGGTATTTCCCTGAGTATGATATAACATTGGTGATTTGCTGCAACCAGGATAATGGAGCCTTTGATGATCTGAAAAAAAATACTGTAAAACTGATTACGGGTGACAGGTAAAAAAAATAACGCGGATAACCTCACAATGCATAAAATTATGAAATTCATATCAGCAATATATCCGGTAATCGTAAATACTCTTCAAACGTTCTGCCGGATTTCTCATTTACCCGCTGAGGGCTGGATAAAATTCAAAAATCCGGAAGATGCCGCATATGCTAAATTCAGGAATTGACAAAATTAAAATCCCTCTAAAATTCCTTCAGGGTAAAGTATAACTTTTCCTGATTTGCAGTCATTGATATTAAGCCAGTATGCTTTGCACCATATATCACCTTCGGTTACATCTATATCTTCCTTTTCATATAACGACTTATCTTTAAACTCCGCATCATAAATCATTACTATTTCATGGCCCGCTTTGCCTTCATATGTAAAAATATTCTCAACCGTTGTGATATATTTGAGATTCATAATTTCCTGGCCGGTTTCCTCAAGAATCTCCCGCCTTAAGGCGTCACTGCTTCGCTCTCCAAATTCTATCATTCCGCCAAGCGGCCTGTAGAATTGATTTTGTTTAACGGAATCAGTTCCTTTAGCCGCAAGTATTTTGCCGTTATTGCTGAAAAGGCAAATTACTATCGGACGGGTAAACTCATGCCATTTCTTTATCATTTCACAAAACTTAATGTTATACCGTCATCTATTGGTACTAAAAGAGATTCCACCCTGCTATCATTTGCCACAAGTTTATTATAAGCAATAATTCCCTGTGCCCCCGGACCCGGGTTGGGGTCAATAACCTCACCTCTTCGCAAAGTATTATCAGTAATTATCAATCCGCCCGATCTTACCATATGAATTACCTTATTAAAATAATTCACGCAGTTTTCCTTATCAGCGTCAATAAATACCAAATCAAATTTCCTTCCGGCAAGTGTATCCAGTGAAACCAATGCCTTGCCCAAAATCAGTTCAATTTTGTTATCCAAAGCCGCCTTTTTGTAATTGCTTAATGCTTCATCGGCGTGAGCTTTGGTAAGCTCAAGTGTCACCACTCTGCCTTCAGGCGGCAGGGCTCTTGCCATCCATATAGTGCTGTAACCAGTGAGAGTACCTATTTCCAGTACATTCTTAGCGTCTATCATTTTGATGAACATACCAAGCAGCTTACCTGTTTCAGGTGATACCTGAATGAGCGGTATCTTTTTGGCCTCGGTATTAATTACAATTTGTCTTAATAACTCATCTTCCTGTATAAATGTATCGGTAATGTATTTATACAGTTCTTCTGTTAATGGTACACCCTTCATAAATTTCCTTCTTTGGCAGCACAGACAGGAATGTCTGTGCCACTAATTATTTTTCAGTTTTAAAATCCGCCCGGCCCGAATATCAACGGCATATTCTTGCCGTTCATTATGACCATTTTGGAATTCTGGCTTTTGCCCAACTCAAGTGTTGCTTCTATTCCTTTTAACTGCAGCACCTGGTCCGTAATACTTTGTGATACTATCCTGTTATAGTCAGCAATACCCTGCGCTTCAACTCTTTTACGCTCTGCCTCCTGCTTTTCTTTCTGTAATACATAAACCATCTGCTGTGCGCGCTGCTCTGAAGCAATTTTTTCATCTATTGCTGATCTGACTTTTTCAGGTAATTCTACGTTTCTCAAGAGTACTCTTTCAAGAACAATCCCTCTTCCATCAAATGCGTTTTCAAGATTTTTAGTTACCTCTCTTACAAAATCCTCTCTTTTAACAGAATAAATATCCGTCGCTGTATAACCGACAGAAACATCCCTAAGCGCGGTTCTTATTGCAGGCCTTACAATTTTTTCTACATAATCCAGACCAATTGTGCGGTAAACCTGCGGTGCGTCTCCTTCGTTAAGCCTGTACCATATAGTAACATCAAGCCGGAGAGATAATCCGTCACTTGAAAGAGTTGAAATAGCATCGTCATTCTTCTGGCTGCCTTCATCACTAACGGAACTCATTGTGTAAGCCTGAGTTTTTATATCCATAGTTTCAACATTCACTAACGGATTTACAAAATTCAGACCGCTTTTAAGCACACCATCCTGCACGCTGCCAAAAAGTACCTGTACACCTGCCTCTCCCGGACCCACCTGCGCTACACAGGATAAAATAACCGCGATAAAAACCCCTAAGAAAGACGCATTCCTTATGACCGAAAAAAGCTTCTGTGTTGAGGTATTCGGTACATTTTTCTTCAGTTGATTTACAACCAAAGCTACTATCAATAAAAATATTATCAAGGCTATCATGATGATTTCCTCCTCTGTTATTTATTAAAACAAAAAATGGATTAATATTATACAATATTAATCCATTTTGAGTTAAAAAACCCCTGCAAAAATAAATCTCGGAAATCTAAAAATAGCGTTAAATGTACGCTTTTTTAAGTACCTCTATCATTTCATTGTGAACGGTCTTTCCGTTTGTCGCCAGTATTTGTTTATCATACACAGAATACTGCCCGCCTTCAAAATTGGTCACTTTTCCGCCTGCTTCAAGCAGTATCAGGTATCCTGCGGCAACATCCCATGCGTTCAGGTTAACTTCCCAGAAGCCTTCAAATCTGCCTGCGGCAAGATAGCAGATATCAAGCGCAGCTGAGCCAAGTCTGCGTATTGGTAACCCAAGTTTTATGAAGTTCACAAAGTGGTCTATACAATGATCATAGTTATCCTTAGAGCCGTATGGGAAGCCGGTAACCAGCAGGCTGTCTTTAAGCAGATCGATTTCACTTACAGAAATTTTTTTATCATTTAAATAAGCCCCTTTCCCTTTTTCCGCGTGAAATTTCTCGCGGGTTTTTGGTGACAGTACAACACCAAGTATAACCTCTCCTTTATGCTCCACTGCAATAGAAACACAGAATATTGGTACGGAATGAGCATAATTGACCGTACCGTCAATCGGGTCAACTATCCATAGATAATCCGACTTTTTATGCCGGTCACCGCCCTCTTCGCCCAAAACATTGTGCCCGGGGAAAGTGTTATGAATTATCTCAATTATCTTTGCTTCGCATTTTTTATCCACTTCCGTTACCAGATCGCTGTAATCCTTTTTCCTGCCTATTTCGAAGTCTTTTTCAAAGTATTCAAGCTGTATTTCAGCTGCCGCTTCAGCGGCTTTGAACATAACTTCCCTTAGTTTATCTGAATTTTCCATTTCTGTAAGTATAACATTCCATTTTGCGGTTTGTTTCCGCTACAATTACCGCTTTAAACTAAAAAAGCATTCTGCCCTTTACAGCAGAATGCTTTTAATTGTTAATTAACCATTTGAATTATTTCAGCTTCAAATTTACTGGGCTGCTTCTTCCTTTGGAGCACCTTCCATTACATCATCAATCTTGAAATCAACTTCTTCCTTTACGTCAACAGCGGTTTTTGTCCTGTCAACAACATCTGCCAAAGTGAATTTCTTAAGTTTGAATTTAGCAACATATTCATCTACTTCAGCTTCGTCCTTATCTTTAAGGTATTCAAGCACTGAAAGTACTATCTTCTTGGATTCCTTATCGAATTCAATTACTTCAGCCATGAATTCTTCACCGGTTTTGAACAGTTCGGAAAAGTTCTTTACAGGTGTAACTGAAAGCTGTGAAGCGGGAATGAACCCGTCAACAACTGCAGGCAGCTCAACTATAATGCCCTTTTCAATTGATTTAAGTACTTTGCACTTAGCCTCAGTGCCGGGCTTGAATTCATCTGTCAGCTTCTCCCATGGATTATCGGTAAGCTGTTTATGTCCTAAAGCGATCCTTTGGTTTTCAACATCAATACCAAGTATCATCACTTCAATTTCATCGCCTAATTTAACAAAGTCTTCTATGTTAAATATTTTCTTTGTCCATGAAAGGTCTGAAATATGGATAAGTCCGTCAACACCTTCTTCAAGCTCAACAAATACACCAAAGTTTGTAATGTTGCAAACTTTGCCTTTGTGTCTTGAATTAACAGGGAAGCGGTCAAGTAATGACTGCCACGGGTTAGGTGTAAGCTGTTTAATACCAAGAGAGAGTTTCTTTTCGTTCTTATCAAGGCTGAGCACTACAGCTTCAATAACCTGCCCCATAGTAACAACCTGGGTTGGATTGGTTATATGCTGTGTCCATGACATTTCTGAAATGTGAATCAAGCCTTCGATGCCTTTTTCAATTTCAATAAATGCGCCGTAATCTGTAATTGATACAACCTTACCTGAAACTTTATCGCCGATCTTAAGCTTCTCTTCGATATTTTCCCATGGATGCGGCTGCAATTGTTTTAAGCCAAGTGTAACACGTTTCTTTTCTTTATCGTACTCAAGTACTTTTACTTCAATTGTTTCATCAAGATTTACCACATCTGATGGGTGATTTATCCTGCCCCATGAGAGATCTGTGATGTGGATAAGTCCATCAACACCGCCAAGATCAACGAACACACCGAAATCTGTGATAGCTTTTACGGTTGCGCTCATTACCTGACCTGATTCAAGTGTAGCAAGGAGTTTTCCTCTCTGCTCTGACATCGATTCTTCTATCAGAACCTTGTGTGAAACAATAATATTTTCGTTGGGATGATTTATTTTCAGTATCTTGAAATCAAGCATCTTGTTTACGTATACATCGTAGTCACGGATAGGCTTTGTATCTATCTGTGAACCCGGAAGGAATGCATTGATACCGCCGAGATCAACAACAAATCCGCCTTTAATTCTGCGGACGCATTTACCCTGTATAACTGTATCGTTCTCTTTTGCGGCTGTGATCTTTTCCCAGTTGCGGATAATATCAGCGCGTTTGCGTGAAAGTACAAGCTGTCCTTCTCGGTCTTCGATCTTTTCTACAAAGATCTCAACTTCATCGCCTATTTTGATATTATCGGGGTCGGGGAATTCATCTATTGAAACCCTGCCGTCCGATTTAAAGCCAATATCAATTAAAACATCATTACCTGAAATAGCAACAACTTTTCCTTTTGCTATTTCGTTTTCCTTTATTACGTTAAAGGTCTTTTCGTAAAGCTCAATATATTTTTTGAACTCTTCTTCGCTGTAATCTTTTGCTACAAAATCCTTGGTTTTGATAACAGGCGGTTTTACCTCTTCAATCGTGCCATTTGCATTGGGTGTATCTGTTGGTGAAGTCATCGTTTATTGGAATCTCCGTTAAAAATAAATTTAATTAATAAAATTCCCCAAACCGCGTTCTTTTAGCGGCTGGAGCGTTAATTCAAAATCCACTCCGGTTTTTGTTCAAAAATTTCGTGGAAAGACTACAAATATGCCGATTTTTCCGGAGAGTTTCAAGGCAGGGAAAGCACCACATAAGGGGACTTAAACTAATGTTACTTACACACTTGAATTACCTTACTCACACGTTCTTTGAATCTAACATCATTTGATGATTCCATAAGTTTATTCAAAAGAGGCAAAGATGATGGGTCTTTTGCCTTCTCAAGCAGACCCAAAACCACCCCCTGAGTACTCCTTGGGGTATTAAACAATTTGCTGTTCAAAAAATCAATAACTCCGGGATCATTTAAGTAACCATCAAGACCGCTTATAGCAATATTGCGGACCCTTGCTGTACTGCCGGTTTCACCATATTTTAAAAATACATCCTTCGCGCGGGGATCTTTGGATTTGGAAAGGGCTGTAAGCACACTCCTGCGGATAATATCTACGTGCGAATCCATTTCAATGTACGGTATAACCGCGTCATATATCTTATCAGCTTCCAGGATATCCGAAAGTGCAGTAACTGCATCCGCAGCTGCATAGTAGCTTGTTTCATTGGCTATCAGATTGGTAAGAAAGTATTGCAGCACGGCCGTGTTCTTTTTTTCTTCGGGGTGATTGTTCAACAACGTTCCCAACTGAAGCAAATATGTTCTTCTTACACGGGAATCACGCTCATCTATCATGTTCTTCATATAAACTTCAGTCACGGCTTTGTTTTTTGATACGGAAAGAACTTTAACGGCTTCACAACGCACTCCCCAAAAGCTGTCATTTCTCATTTTGTCTTTGATAGCAATAACGACGTCATCATCATTTAAAAAGTCTTTCAGTCCGTTAAGTGCGGTAAGTCTATCAATAGCATCAGTGGAATTGTTTAACTGGTACAGCCAGTCATTTTTGGGTTTACTGAAATAAAGCTTGCAAAGAACTTTATTGCCTTTATTAAAATTAACATTCAGCGGTTTTGAATCAACTTTAATTTTGTATGTTTTCACATCTTGAGAAGTTTCCATCGTGATACTTTGCCTGCCGGTTTCTGTGATTATCTCAATTGGCACGGGAGTTTTAAATACCGAAGATGAATCCATTCTTTGAACCTGTAGAGCATTCAGAATAATTTCCTTGCTGCTTTCATCATAAGTATAGTCGACCTTAAATTCCGGCTGACCCGCATTATATATCCACTCATTAAAGAACCAGTTCATATTTGCAGGCATCTGGTCTAATAGCGGATTATCAAGCGCTGCATGCAGCGCATCGGAAAGATCTTTTGTAACTACAGGTTTGAACTCGTTTTTTGTAATAAAAATATTCATGGTCTTGCGGAACTTCTCATCTCCCACAAGGTATCTCAGCATATTCAGCACAACTGAACCTTTATCATAAGTATTGGTAGTCAGCCCTTCACGGATATATATAGGTTTACGGGTAGTTGAATCAACCTTAATTGCATCATTGCCATTGCGGTATATATTGTAATCAAATTCATCTTTTCCCAATAAATGCTCCGTGTAAAGACACTGGAAGTAAGTTGCGAAGCTTTCATTCAGCCAAATTTCATTCCAGTTCTTACATGTTACAACATCACCCCACCACTGATGCGCAAGCTCATGCGCTACAAGGTTGGTTGCGTTGTAATCAGGCTCGGTCTTTTCATCATACACAGAGCCTTCAAACAGTACAACAGCGCCGGTATTTTCCATGCCACCGTAAATAAAATCCTGCACAGCCACCTGGCGGAACTCATGCCACGGATACCGGTAACCGATATATTCAGAGAAGAATTTTACGATATCGGCAGTCTGCTCATACGCATTTTCACCCCATTGCTTTTTGCCGGGCGGCACGTATGATATGACCGGAATTTCATCCCATGAAGTGCTAATAGTATCCCAATTGCCAATGCCAAGCATTACAAGGTATGAAACATGCGGTTTGTCGTTGACCCAATGCCATGTGGAAGAATTATCATGATGATCTGTTTTACCTACAAGAATTCCATTGGATATTGTCTGGTATTGGCTCCTTACCGTAATCAACATTTCTGTAGTAGCCATATCATTCGGGTAATCATAACATGGGAACCAGTATCTGTTATCCTCCCCTTCTCCTTGTGACCATACCTCATAACGTTTGTTTGGAAATTCAGGGGTTGGATGAATAAAATACAATCCCTTTTCCGGATTAGTGACATTATAACCGATTGAAAATTTTATAGTATCTTTTTTACTGTAATTTGTGTCTAAGAATATTTTAATTTTAGAGCCATTATATTCATATTTAAGATTTAAAATTTGGTTAAGCCAGACTCCATTTATTCTCATACCAACAGCATCTAATTCAAATTCTTTAAAATTATCTTCAAGCGGAAGAAGCGTTGTCCTAACAACTCCAGATATTTCTTTACTTTCGAAATGAATTCCGATACTAATAGATATATGCTGAACGTCATAATTGCTTTTGCGTTCTGTGGGCTCCTGCCCGAACATTTGTGAGTATATTGAGTAATTAAATAAGGATATTAAAAGAAGTACTATAATGAAAATGTATTTTCTTTTCATTTCACGAGGATTTTTTGCATTTCATTAAATATCTGTAAAATTAAAGTCTTGCCATAAAATAAAAAAGGGGAATATATCCCCTCTTCTTTTGTCATTCCTGCGCAAGCAGGAATCTTAATGCAATATTAAACAATTCAATGATTGATGAGATTGCTTCGCTTCGCTCGCAAATTGAGTTAGTTCTCCACCCATATTCCGTCTTCCTTCATTATACCGATAAGCTTATCCAGCGCTTCGGGGTACGGAATGCCGCGCTCAATAACTTCTTTTCCGCGGTATAGAGTTATCCAGTTGGGACCTGAGCCTACAAAACCATAATCAGCATCCGCCATTTCACCGGGACCGTTTACAATACAGCCCATAATAGCTATTTTTACGCCTTTCAGATGGTCAGTTCGTTTCTTTATCATGGCTGTTGTTACCTGCAGGTCAAACTGTGTTCTGCCGCATGATGGACAGCTAATATATTCGGTTTTAGATATCCTGGTTCTTGTCGCCTGAAGTATCCCAAAGCTAACTCGGTTTACTACATCAATATTGTTTTCTGCTTTTATCCAGATGCCATCACCTATTCCATCAATTAACAAAGCGCCCAAATCTGTTGCGCTGCTGATAGTGAGGTCCTCATCATCAATATCGGCGTAGCTTCGCGATATTATCACGGGTGTTTCGATCCCCTGCTGCATGAGCTCAATTATTGCCCTGCGCTCTTCGCCCATTCCGTGCTGATTGGAAGTATTTATCACAAGCACACAGAATTTATCATTCTTCACAGCTTTAAGCAGTTCAGGAGTAAGCTCATTAATTGTAACTGAAACAAAATTTATCCTGTACGATCTTCTTTCGGCAGTTAAATATTCCGCGGGTGTAAACAATGGAAATGAATCAGACTTATCTTCGAGTGTTTTCCATAAGCTGTAATCGAATATCTTCTTCAGTGTCCCCGGCAGTGCGTATGGAAGGTCATTTGCCCCGAGGTAAATAAAATCCGGTGCCAAATCGCCAATGTTCCATTTATCAAGCTCCTTGGAATAGCTGTACGAAATTTTCTCAAGTGATGAAGGTTCAGAAAGCTTTTTCGCATCAAGGCTCAAAATAACAACAGGTACATGATGATTGCCTATTTTATCTGTCTCATATGTTTTTCTCCGCTGATATGAAAAGGGATCGTATGGTATTTCAGTATACACTTCAACAATCGGTTTATGATCATCCCTGTTGTTATATCTTTCAACTATCCTTTTGCATACGGGTATTTCAAACTCCGGGTCTTCAGTGAGTGATACTCTAATAGTATCACCAAGTCCGTCTTCAAGCAATGTGCCTATTCCAACAGATGATTTTATCCTTCCGTCTTCGCCGTCACCTGCTTCTGTTACCCCAAGGTGCAGCGGATAGTTCATTCCTTCTTCGATCATCCTGTTTACCAGCAGCCTGTATGCTTCTACCATTACCTGCGTATTGGATGATTTCATCGAAAGGATTATCTCGTGGTAATTCAACTCACGGCAAATGCGTACAAACTCCAAGGCAGATTCCACCATTCCAATAGGCGTATCGCCGTAGCGGTTCATTATTCTATCGCTCAATGAGCCGTGGTTAGTTCCAATTCTCATTGCGGTGCCGTATTCTTTGCAAATCTTTACCAGCGGTGAGAATTGCTCATAGATCCTCTCAAGCTCTTCGTTATACAACTCATCGGTAAAACTGAATACTTTGAATTTCTTTTTATCTGCGTAATTGCCGGGGTTAACACGCACCTTCTCTACAATTCGTGCGGCAAGCTCAGCAGCATCGGGTTTAAAATGGATATCAGCAACTAATGGAGTATCATAACCGCGGGCACGGAGCTCATTTTTGATATTCTCAAGATTTTTTGCTTCCTTCACGGCGGGAGCTGTAATTCTAACCAGCTCACTGCCCGCTTCAATCATACGTATTGACTGCTCAACAGTACCTTTTGTATCCATAGTATCGGTTGTTGTCATAGATTGCACTCTGATGGGATTGTTGCCCCCAATGCCAATATTACCAACCATTACTTCACGGGTCTTAAACCTTGAGTATTTTGTTAAAGAGTTGTTGTATATTTTAGATGTGGTTATGACTTCCATAAAAATTATTTCATTCTTGTATCAATAAAGTTCATTACATATAACTAATTATTGTTTTCCTGATATACTAAGTAATTAAATCTGGTAATAAGGATTTTCCGCTTTCGAAGTCTCTGTTTAATTAATATTCCCATTTCAGGAAAATCAATTAAAAGATCAATTATCCAAAACACCCTATTGTAAAATTCTTCGGCAATAACTGAATTCCATTCTGTATTTAAAAAGTTTAGTACCTGCCTGAAATCTTTAGCTGCCTGTTCAGTCCAGATTACTTCTTTAACCATTTTCGGGCTTCTTTCATTACCTGGTCATGGGGTATCAGTTTAGAAGGGTCATTACATTCTTCAATAGATATATCAATATTTTTACGCTGTTCATCAGTCAGTTCATCCCACCAGTCACTGCCCGATTTTTCAAAATTCTGCTTCAAAGCAATAAAATATTCATAAAGCTTCGCAAGCTCCTTCTGGTCATCAATTTCATCTATCAGCTTATGAAAATTCGTTTTTATTTCAAGTTGGGTCATATAATGAATTGATCGTTAATGTATCTTCTTGCTTGCTTCAAATAAAATGCGTTTTTCTTCTTCGGTCAGGTTCTGGTAGCCATCTTTGCCAATTTTATCAAGTATTTCATCAACCCTTTCCTGTGTGATATCGGAATCAGAATAATTATTACCTTTGGAATAATACTCAGCATCACTGATATTTTCACCGGTAGAAGTGGTATTATATTTTTCGTAATACCTGTTACGGTAAATATTTGTCGGTCGTTTTTGGTTTACCTTGGGAGTTTTATCAAACCTGAAAAGATCATTAATATTGCTCCTTGTAATAAGAATATATACAAAACCAACCAATGCACCGCCCAAATGCGCAAGATGCGCAACACCGGTATTACTGCCAACAGAAAATAATTCAATTGCCATATAAATTATTACAAAATACTTTGCTTTGATCGGCAGCAGAAAGTACAGGTAAATCTCCCTGTTGGGAAAAAGCATACCGAAAGCAACAAGTATTCCGTAAACCGAGCCTGAGGCACCTACTGTCGGCAGGTTAAGTCCGCTGAATAATGGAGTAAGTAAAATTGTAGCAAGTCCCGCGCCAACGCCGCACATTAAATAGTACATCAAAAACTTTTTTGAGCCCCATATATTTTCAAGCTCCATGCCGAACATCCACAGCGCGAACATGTTGAGGAATAAGTGCCAGAAACCGCCGTGCATGAAGAGGTATGTGAACAACTGCCATGGGTAGAACGGGAAAACTTCACTGCCAATGGGATTGAGCGCAAAATATTTCAGGAAGAAAACTGAAATCGGTACGCCGCCTACTTTGAATCCCGCAAAAATAAAATGCTGAAAAATAAATATGGCAATATTTGATATCAGCAGGTATTTAATGACCGGCGGGAAAAATGAAAATCCCCCGAACATTGAAGGTCTGTTATACCTTAAGTTCTGATTAGTATACCTGTCTTTTTGTGAGTTAAATATTCCCATTTATTATAAAAGACTCTTTACCGCGCTGAAAATTTTACTGCCCTGAAAGTTTTACTGCCCCGAAAATTTACTGCGCAAGAAATTTTACTTCTTCCTGCGCCCGCTTGAGGTCCTCAGGAAAATCAATTTCCATACATTTATATTCTGAAACATCAACAGCATACATAGCGTTCCCCCTCTCGTACAGCTCCTGGAACGATGCTTCATAGAACTCATTTACATTATTTTCGTGCACAATTTTGCGCTCGAGCACTTCGCCAAGCATGGTAAAAAAATCAAATGAAAACCGTTCAATGCCGATTGATTCGCCGTAACTTGCATTAATATCCAGATGTTTGCCAATATGCTCAATTTTGTTGGTACTATCAATTATAACTTTAATCTCCTCTTCGCTTAGGGTATGTCCCCGTTTTACGGCAAGGCAATCTGTATGCGGAAATTCAAAAAGCTTCGAAATAATGCGGTAATCAAACAATATATCGCTATCCAACAGAATGGAATCTCCTTTTATGTAATTTTTCGTCATCCAAAGCGAATAGCTGTTGTTATTATTCTCGTAATCGCTATTGGTTAAGTACGTAATATCCAGCCCGGGGAATTTTTCAGAAATATGCTCTTTTATCATATTTTCCCTGTAACCGGTAACCATAACAAAGCTCTTAACCCCGTTTTTAAGGATATTATTGATCGTCATTTCAAGCAGACTTTTTCCGCCAACCTGCAACAAACACTTTGGTGTTTTATCTGTAAGCGGGCGAAGCCGTTTTGCCATACCCGCAGCTAATATTATTGCCTGCAAATTTGCTCCTTAATATAAACCACAAAAATACTGAAAATGCAAATGAGAAGCAGTGAAGAAAACATGAATTAATAGAGAAAAAGAATAGGTAATAGATAAATTAAAATCTTTCCTATATTTGAACTTTCAATTAATAATAATATATGGAATTATTAAAAATACTTACTCTGATCGTACAAATGGGAATGCCTTTGACTTTTCCGGATGGTGACAAATCGCTTCAGCAGCCGCTGGCTGATAAAATTGAAGTTATATGCAAGGATGATAAATACCCAGAGGCTTCAAAACTGCATGAACTGAAGAATACGACGAAATTCAAGAAAACAAAACCATCGATTTTCACAAAGGATAATACGAAGAATCTGTACATATTTTTATCTCACATAGATTCAACCTACCTTTACCTGGAAGACTGCGATTACAGTCTGCTGAAATTCATGCGCTATAAAACAGAAAAGCAAAACCTGCAGTACAAAGTGGTTGATTCCATGACATACTTTGTGAATGAAGAAAAACTGCGGCTTGTAAGGTGGAGTAACCCCATAGGTTTTAAGATTTTTGAAAACAATACAGTGTTCGAAACTACCTTCAATAATTACACTGAGTATTGGGAATGCGGAAATAAACTGGATTACTCGCCGAAATATCCGTATACATTCCCTAAACCAACTCCGTTAAGGATAAACTACACTGATGAGCAGCACGAAGACCTTGCCTATATTTTAAAGAATCCGATTATGGTATTTTCAATTCTGCCGCTTGATGAAATGACATATGAGCTTCCTTACAACCTTGAGGCATCATCAAAAAAAGAGGAGCTTGAAACAAGCTCCGGAAAGAATATTGAAGGAACCGGAATTGATCTTGATAACGATAAAGTACTGGATGCTTTCTGGTACAATGAAGTTCAGGACAGCAAAATAGTTGAAGTTGTAACAAGGCTTTATGTGAATATTGAAGGCAAGTGGATACCGGTATGGTACACATATTTCAGAGAAATGTAAATATTACGGAAAAAATTTTTATATGATAAAAGCAGTAATTTTTGATATGGACGGCGTAATACTTGATTCAGAGCCGTTCTGGAAAGAAGCGGAAATAAAAATATTCAATTCCTTAGGTGTACCTTTGACCGAAGAAATGTGCGAAACCACAACCGGCATGCGCCTTGTTGATGTTGTAAAGCTATGGCATGAAAGATATCCGTGGGATTTAAAAGAAAATCCTTTTGAAAGAGTCGGTGCTGAAATAGTTGATTCGCTGATAGCACTGATAAAGCAAAAGGGAGTAATAAACTCCGGTGTAGCAGAATTACTTGAAATGTTCGCAGCAAAAGAATTGCCAATGGCAATTGCATCATCAAGCGATAAAAAGATAATTGATGCGGTAATGAATAAATTTGATATCGCAAAGTATTTCAAAGTTATCCATTCAGCCGAATATGAAGAGTACGGCAAACCGCATCCTGCAATTTATTTATCAACAGCAAAAATGCTTGGAGTTGAACCGCAGGATTGCCTTGCCATAGAAGATTCATTTAACGGGGTAGTTTCTGCTGTTGCCGCAAGAATGAAGACCGCTGCATATCCTGAAAAGACAAATTTTTACAATCCTAAATTCGCAATTGCCGATATCAGATTCAGAACCCTGAAAGATTTTACAGAAGAAGAGTTTAATAAGCTGAATAATTAATGAAATTGCTTCATCAAAGCTGAAGCAGGTTAGTAAAATAACAATATGCTGATAGTTGTTGCAGGTCCGTATAATGCTGCCACAAATGAAGAGAAAGCCCTGAACCTTAAAGCTATGAATATTGCAGCAGCCGCTGTTTACAAAAAAGGGCATGTCCCCGTAATTGGCGTGAATGCTTCGCTGTATGTTGCAGATGAGCTTCCTGAGCTTGACCGCAGGCAGGTTATTTCTGATATTTCTTTTGCAATCGTTGAGCGCTGTGATGCAATACTAATAGTGGGTTCATCCCCAGGTGCTGATCATGAACGCAGAATTATTGAAAGTAAAGGTTTGCCGGTGTATTTTTCCGTAAATGATATTCCCGAGATAAAATGAATCCGAACGTACCCTTCTACATTAATGCTTTGCTATTTATTACAGTGTTGTTAATCTTAGCTTTTGTTTTTTATTCATTGAAGTATGCTCTTTCAACAATGAACGCACCTGCCGGAAAGAAAAATAAATATTACATTATTACAGCAGTCATAATTACAGGCTGGCTTCTAACTTCTGCATTGATCGCATTCAACGGTACTTTGTTTGATTTTACTTCAACTCCCCCGAAGTTAATGCTGATCGTTCTGCCCCCGGTACTTGCTATAAGTTACTTAAGCAGCTCAACCCGCGTGAATGCATTGATCCAGGAAATTCCTTCATCGTGGCTGGTATATATCCAGTCGTTCAGAATTCTTGTTGAAATGTTTTTATGGTTGCTCTTTGCCAAAAACATCATTCCTGTACAAATGACATTTGAAGGATTGAATTATGATATCTTAATTGGCTTCAGTGCTCCGCTTGTAGCATATTATTCTTTAAGTCAGAATAAGTGGCCCCGAATTGTGGCTGTACTGTGGAATTTTGCGGGACTGATCCTGGTAACTAATATTTTCCTTGTGGCATTTTTATCAACACCCGGACCATTAAGGCAATTCTTCAATGAACCGCCAAATACAATTGTTGCATACTTCCCTTTCGTGTGGCTGCCTGCGTTCATAGTCCCGTTTGCATATCTGATGCATATACTCTCTATAAAGCAGATCGTGAAATTCAATGAATAGTATGGAACTTCCTTATACTGAATCAGAAAGATTGAAATTAAGATCTATAACAACCGAAGACGCTGATGAACTATTTCGTTTCAGAATCCGCAATGCTGATTTTTTCAGACCATGGAGCCCTACTTATCCGGCAGATTATTTTAACCCTGATTACCACAGGAAAAATCTAATTCAGATAGAATCAGATGCATTAAAAGGTATTTTGGTGCAATTTGGGGTATACTTGAAATCAGATGCGAAAAGGATGATGGGTTCAGTAGTATTTTCAAATATTGTAATGGGTCCGTTCAAATCATGTTACCTGGGATACCGTATCGATAAAGATGAGCTTAACAAGGGTTACGCATCAGAAGCAATAATAGCAGGTAGTAAATATATGTTCACAGAAAAAAGGCTCCACAGAATTGAAGCCAACATCATTCCGCGCAACATTGCCTCTATCAAAGCCATAGAAAAAGCCGGATTTGTTTACGAGGGAATATCAAAGAAATATCTGAATATCAACGGTGTATGGGAAGATCATTTACATTACGTATTGCTTAACAGCGAAATTGAATAATTAACGCTCGAACCCTTAATTCAGGCTTTCTGCTTTAAAAGGCAACAGAGCTTCATCAATTGAAGATGCTCCCGGGTAGAATGAAACTATCTTCTGTAGCACTTCATCAAGTATCGCATCAGGGCACGATGCTCCGCTTGTGAGGATAATTTCTGTAGGTTTATCACTTCCCTTTTTCAGCCAATCAGTTGTAGTCTCTTCTTCGTTTTTGTGAATATTGTAATGACTAATCATCTTTTCAGAATTTATCTTTTCGGCTCCGGATATAAAATAAACGGGTAATTTGCTTTCGCATAGCTCCACAATATGAGATGTATTTGAGCTGTTGTAACCTCCAACTACTATCGCGAAATCCGCATTGCCGTTAAGTAATCCTAAAGTTGCCTGCTGATTATCGTAGGTTGCATAACATAATGTATCACTTGTATCGGCATAGTGATCCTTAATTTTATCCTCACCATATTTTTCAGCCATAGCTCTTTTTATCATATCCGCTATTGCCTGTGTTTCGGTTGCGAGCATTGTTGTTTGATTTACAACTCCAATATGATCCAGATCACGCACAACATCAAAACCTCCCGAGTACTTACCATCAAAAAATGTGTAAAATTCTGATGGAGGTATCTCACCGAGGATAATATCACATAGCATTTTTGTTTCTTCAATATTTCTGACAATCAGTGTGGGTGAATTCTGCTGTGAATGAGAGAAAGTAGCAATTGTTTCTTCGTGGTTGTATTTACCATGAACTATTATAGTGTAACTTTTTTTACCAAGCGCTTCAGCGCGGTTCCATACTTTTTCTACAAAGGGACAGGTTGTATCATACTTATAAGGGTCAATTCCCCTGTTGGCTAGCATCTGCTGAATTTCTATGGTAGTACCGAATGCGGGAACAATTACGATATCCTCTGAATTAAGGTCATCCCACGGAATCAGCTGCTTGCCGTTATGTTCACGAAGGAACCGCACGCCCCTTTGGCTGAGATCGCTGTTTACACTGGGATTATGTATCATTTCGCTCAGCAAAAAAACCCTTTTTCCGGGGTTCTGTTCAAGTGATTTGTACGCAATTTCAATGGCGTTTTCAACGCCGTAACAGAAACCAAAATGCCGGGCAATCAGAAATTTGACGGGACCGAAATCAAGCACAGAAGGAGCATAATCCTTCTTTCTTGGATCAGTTATTTTCCGTGCATTCTTAACAACAGAAATTACAGGGCTGCGGTAATATATGGGTATATCAAATTTCTTCATTTGATGTGATTTTTGTGATCTTCAAATATAAGTCAGGTAAATTCTCACTTACAATAGTCCATAAAATATCAATATTTACGCCCGAATAATAATGAATAAGCCTGTTTCTTGTTCCCCTGATATTGTTCCAGGGTATTTCAAGATGGCTAACTTTAAGTTCATTTGACAATCTGCCAACGGCTTCTCCAATAATTTCTATATTCCTTATAATTGCATCCTGAGTTTTGAAGTCTTTTAAGAACTCCGAATAATTGAGCTCTTCGCAATAGGATTCAATCTTTTCAATTGAAGAAATTATATCTTTTAAAAGATCTTTATCCTGCCAAATTGACATAAATTATTTGGTTAGTCTTTAAATTCAGATTGCTGTTTTTCAAACCTTCAAAAGTAATCAGATCAACCTTTTTGTTCAAAAGATTTTCAAGATAGTCACCCAGTTCAACAAAATCTAAGCCTATGGGTTTGTCAAAATCCACTACAAGATCAATATCGCTGCTTTCAGTTTGAGATTCTTTAGCGTACGAACCAAATAATCCAATTCTCCTCAAATGATACCTATCATTAAGAATAGTAATGTGTTCCTTTAGAATACTGATGATTTTTTCTTTGTTCATTCCATTCATAACTAAAGAATAACTGTTATTAATTACTACTTTATCATGGGCATTTTAATGCCGAATTTCTTTTCATTATCTATTGCCTGCTCATAGCCTGCATCCGCATGGCGTACTATACCCATTCCCGGGTCATATGTTAACACTCTTTCCAATCGTTCTTCGGCTTCTTTGGTTCCATCAGCAACCACAACCATTCCGCTGTGGATAGATAGCCCTATACCCACGCCACCGCCGTGATGCAAAGATACCCAGCTTGCGCCGCCTACTGCATTTAATGCAAAGTTAAGGATCGGCCAGTCTGCAATTGCGTCACTGCCATCCTTCATTTTTTCGGTTTCACGGTTTGGTGAGGCAACGCTGCCGCAATCAAGATGGTCGCGCCCGATTACGATTGGCGCTTTCACTTTCCCATTGCGAACAAGTTCATTGAATATCTTACCCATTTTAGCACGTTCACCATAACCAAGCCAGCAGATTCTAGCAGGCAGCCCCTGGAAGTGAACTTTTTCCTGCGCTTTTTTTATCCATCTTGCAAGCGCTTTATTTTCAGGGAATGTTTTGAGAACATATTCATCGGTAACGAATATATCATTCGGGTCACCGCTTAAAGCAGCCCAGCGGAAAGGTCCTTTGCCATCACAGAAAAGCGGTCTGATGTATTCAGGCACAAAGCCGGGGATATCAAATGCCTCTTTGAAACCATGGTTTAATGCTTCGCCCCGGATATTGTTACCGTAATCAAACACAATAGAGCCTTTTTTCAGGAAATCATGCATTGCCTTACAATGAACAACAACTGTATCACGTGAGAGCTTAATATATTTATCCGGATCAGATTTTCTGAGTTCCAGTGCTTCTTCAAATGTCATTCCCATAGGTACATAACCGTTCAGCATATCATGAGCTGAAGTCTGATCAGTTACAATATCAGGAATAATATTTCTTTTCAATAACTCGGGCAAAACATCGCCTGCATTGCCAACAAGTCCAATGGATTTAGCTTCTTTATTCTTCTTAGCTTCCTCCACAAGTTTTATAGCTTCATCAATATCTTCTGTTATAACATCGCAGTAACCAGTATCAATTCTTTTTTGTATCCTCGTTTTATCAACATCAATTCCAAGAATCACTGCACCGTTCATAGTAGCCGCAAGCGGCTGTGCTCCGCCCATTCCCCCTAAACCAGCTGTAAGAATAAATCTGCCGGAGAGATCACTGTTAAAATGTTTATCAGCGCAAGCCGCGAAAGTTTCGTATGTCCCCTGCAGAATACCCTGTGAGCCAATATATATCCATGAGCCTGCAGTCATTTGTCCGTACATTGTGAGTCCTAGCGCATCAAGCCTGCGGAATTCATCCCAGTTAGCCCAGGCAGGCACAAGCTGAGCATTTGATATTATAACTTTGGGAGCGTTCGTATGGGTCTTAAATACAGCAACCGGTTTACCCGATTGAACCAGCAGGGTTTCATCATCATTTAACTTTTTGAGTGAATCTATAATTGCATCGTAACATTCCCAATTCCTTGCGGCTTTGCCGCCACCGCCATATACAACAAGGTCATCCGGGCGTTCAGCTACATCGGGATCTAAATTGTTCATTAACATACGCATAGCGGCCTCTGATATCCAGTTTTTGCAGGAAAGTTCTGAGCCGGTTGGAGCTTTTATTATTCGTTTTGACATAGTAATTAACAGGATTAAGGTACAAAGATAAGGGTTTTAAAGAATGTTTAACAGGTGCAAAGACGGTTCTAAATTTTACATCAATTTGTTTATTTTACCCTCGGCAATTCAAGTGATGTATCGATTTTTTCCTGTTCGCGCCAGATAGCCTGGCATGGGAATTTATTTTCATAAAGGGCTCGGCTCATCATAACTGAATCAACTCCGAATTTTTCGAGTTCCTGAATCTTCAAAAGGTCCTGGTAACTGGAAATGCCACCGGCTGCTGTGACTTTTAATCCGGTCTCAAAAGCAATTTGTTTAAGCCCCTCTGTATCGGGTCCGGTAAGAGTGCCAACTCTTGCAACATCCTGATAGATTATTCTTTCTACACCAAGTTTTTTCATTCCCAATGCGAATTCAAGTGCATGAATATTTGTATCATTACCCCACCCATCTTTCACAAGAAAACCGTTCCTTACATCAACACTAATTGCGACCTTGCTTTTTCCGAATTCATCAATGAGCTTTTTAATAAGATCAATGTTATCAATTGCAGAAGTTCCTATAACAATTCTGTAAACACCCAGTTCACGTATCAACTGGTTGGCGATCTCAAAAGTCCTTATACCGCCGCCAAGCTGTATGGGCACGCCGACTGTTTCAGTGATTTCCTTTATCAGTTCATAATTTTTGCGTTTACCCGAAACAGCGCCGTCAAGATCGGAGATATGAATAACTTTGGCGTTTTCCTTGCGGAATAGCCGCGCCATATTCAAAGGGCTTTCGGAATAATATACCGTCTTATCTTCAAGCCCTTCGACCATTCTAACTGATCTGCCGTTTTGTATATCTATTACGGGTATTACAAGCATAGCAGTTTAATTTCTTACAATTGCAATTTTACCGGTACAAACCTTGCTGGCATCTTTATTATATCCTGCAATAATATATATACCGCTTGAAACATAATTGCCATTCAGGTCTTTACCGTCCCATTCAGCTATCCTGCCGCCGGGTGTTTCAAATTCTGCTACAAGCACTCCGCTGATACTAAGGATCTTAACTGTAGATTCTGCAACAAGGCCGTCTATTTTCAATGTAACCCCTGAAGGCACTATAAACGGATTCGGGCCGGCTTTGATCTTGTCGCACTCCTCCAGCGGATTAACGGCTATGGTTTTATATGAGACAATACCTTTTTCACTTCCGAAATATGCAGTACCTGTTTCATTATCAACAGCAATCGATAAGATCTTATTATCGATCAAAGGTGAGTTCAATGTATTATATCTTGCAAGCAGGGTAGAGCCATCCGGCGATACATATAAAACGCCGTCAGAAATTGTACCAAGCCATTTATTGTTCAAAGCGTCAACCGCAATTGAAAGAACATTTTCTGTCAAAGGCGTACTTATTCCATTTTCTATGATCCTCATTTTGAACAGCGTTGGTACTGATCCGGGGTTATTAATAACCTGTTCCGGATTGGGTATCACTATAACACCGTTATTTGTGGCTACCCAAACTTCACCGTTCTTATCTGTAACAACCTGGTTTACCTGTCCAACATCGGTACCAAGCTGTGAGTAATTAATAAGTGCGCCAGTTGGAGATGTACCTTCATTGAAATACATCAGCCCTCTCACACCGCCTTCAATGGGATGCAATGTCATCCATTTTGTGTTAAAATTATCAATTGCCAGCGTTGTAAAGAATGCCGCAGTATTTCCAACAGGTGCGGGATAAGAAACTTGCTGAGTGAAATTAACAATGCTGTTCTGTACAAAATTATTCAGCACCCAAAGATTCCCTGAATTATCTTCATCAAGACCATATGTTAATACAAAACCAGCTCCTCCCGCAAATGCAAGTACTGAATTGGTTTCATCATACCTGGTAATATCATTCCCGTTGATTTTGAGCAACCCGTTGCCCCAGCCTGCCACCCACATATTGCCAAGTCTATCTGGATAAACATTAACCCAACCGCAGCAGCCATTACCAATAACCGGATTTGAACTATAAGTGAAATTAGTCCATGAGTCACCGCTAAGTTCATATATACCTGATCTTGGAGTCCAGTCACCCAGCGATCCGGAAACTGACCACAATCTGCTGGAGCCATCTACTGTCAAGCTTGATTGAAGGTTTGAAAATGGTCCGTTAGGAATAACGTAATTTCCGGAATTATTCCTGTAAACATTTACGCCATTATTCTGTGTACCTATCAGCAGATCACCCGCGGAGTTTACTTTCAATGAGTTTACATCTGTACCAGTCTCAATAAGCTCAGCATTATTGATATTTGATAGACTAACCTTGAATAATCTGAAATTTGTTCTTTCATTTCCGTTATATGAAAAAACAGAAAAATACATTGTGCTGCCTGATACTGTTACTTTGGATACAGGGTCCATGAGAGGATTTCCGTTGAACATCGGGGCGAACGTACTTAATGTACCGTTCTGAAAAAAGACCATACCGCTGTCAGTTCCAATAAAAACTCTGGAATCAAAATAAACAACACTGTTCGCCTTGTCATTCTTAAGCACTGAATTCCCCGTTGTAAAAGTTAACCAGTTAGATGCTATGGGAAGGTTATTGTTAATATTAGCATAAGCAATACCGTTCTTTGTAGCTGCCCACAACGTATCGTTAACCACCATTATATCATATACCGGTGAGGGTGAAATCAAATTGCCATACCTCGTATAAGGCTGGTCAACAAACTGGAACTGCGGGATATTGAATTTCACAATACAAAACTCCGTGGCAAAGAACATCAGATTATTATATTCATAAAAGGCATTTATCCTTTTGGATGGCTCGGTTGAGTTATATATATCGGTTATCTGCCTCCAAGAGCCGTCACCGGCATTAAGTACACTTATGGAACCATCAAAAGCGCCTACCCACACACTATTATTACTGCCGGCCGTTACAGCAGTCAGCTCATTGGAGCCAAGTCCATCAAGAGATGTGTACTTTTTTATATTTGAAAAATTATTGGGATCAAAATTAAACAAACCGCCAGATGAAGCCGCCCAAACCTGATCACCTCCCAGGGAAATCCCTTTCACCTCTCTTAATGAAGTATAAATATTCCATCCGCCTGTGGAATTCTGTGAAAACAGTGAAGCGCTAATTACAAACAGAGCTGTTAATACAACGAGTTTTTTCAGCATCATTTTAAAGTTAAGTTAGAGAATGTGTAGAGGTATAATCTATATTTCAGATCTGGTTTTATTTTTGATTGGAATTGAATTCAGTGTGATCAAAGTAATATTAAAAGAAGTTCTATATTTTGTTACATTAATTCGCTTAATGCCTGCTCAAGCTCGCTCTTGGTATGTTCATCACTTTGCGAAGCGGCTACGTATATACCCTTTTCGTAGACTTTTCTTGCTTTTTCATCTTCACCCAGTTTTTCGTACGTTTTCCCCAGCTGGTAATACGCCGCAACATAATTAGGATCCAATACATTAGTCTCTTCGAACATATCTTTTGCGGAATCTACATCATTCACAGAAAGATACTCAAGACCCAAAGCATACCTTGCAAATGTATCCTGCGGGTCTGCCGCCAGTATAGCTCTCAGGTTTTCGATCCTTGAATTACTCATTTCAGCTAATTTAAGCAACTTATATTAAAAATAAAAATAATAAAAGTGAGAAAATTTGCAACATTCTGTAAAATATGCCCGTTATAACGGAATTTTCTCAAGATCTGATGCGATTTCTATATCTTTCTGAGTTATTCCCCCGGCGGAGTGAGTTGAAAACGATACTTCTATTTCCCTGAATTTCATAAGAATATAATCAGGGTGGTGATTTCTTCTCTGGCAAAAACCGCCGGCGGCGGCAACAAATCCCATTGTTGCCGGAAAACTCACTGTTTTAAATATTTTTTTTATTGAGCCATCTGAAAAATACCAGCCCGGCAATGTTTTTAATGCATCCGTAATCTGCTGCTCGCTTAATTTTTCCATGTTAAATGCTGATTTCATAAATCAAGAGCGGGTTATAAACCCGCTCTGAAATGAATCCGAATTATCTAATGTTATTTAACCAGAATCATTTTCTTCGTATCAGTATAACTGCCGGAAACTATATTATAGAAATAAACCCCGCTGGAAAGTGATGAAGCATCAAACAAAACTGAACTGCTGCCGGCTTCCATTGTTTCGTTAACTAAAGTTTTAACCAGCTTTCCTGTAACATCATACACTTTTATTGTAACTAATCCTTTTTGGGGTATACTATAATTTATCATTGTTACAGGGTTAAAGGGATTTGGATAATTCTGACTTAGCGAAAACGTATACGGTGAATTAACACCTGTGTTATCTGAAATTTCGTTCACTGCATTTACCAGCGGCAGATCAATGTATGAATTATTATTCAAATATACATAATTGTACCCGTTATTAAGCACCGGCAGTACAAACGGATTTGTACCCAAAAACCATGCGTCATCCGCGTGGGTATCAAGATTTGTAATAATTATTTTGATCTTATTGCCTGTTTTAAAAATATGCGAATGAGCCTGCCCTTCAAAATTCTTTGTCCTTCTGCTGCTGGCCGTATAGTTCCTGTCAGTGTAATTAATCCTGTTGATAAGCTTCTCTTTGCCGTTTGGCATTACCTCGAGAACCTGGAAATTATACTGCGTGAAAGTTGACGCTGTTGATAAATAATCAAGATTCACTTTGGGAGTGCCAAGCCACTTTTTATCTGAGGTGAGCGCTGCGCTTGTAAACGATACTGAATTCTTCTTGAATTTTGAAGTGAAAGTTGTACCGGTAAATTCTTCATTCACCGCTTCCTGCATTGTGAGCCCGCCTGTAACACGATTCCTTATGGAAACACGTCTGCTGTTATTAGTTCCGGCTGTTGTTGTAAGCCTGTTATTGGTATTGAAATAAAGCCTGTATGGTGTGGTGATATTCTGCAGCGCGACCTTTGAGCTGTCATGCTTAAAGCTCCAGTACAAACCATTTACAGGATACTGCGTAGAAGCATAATCAAAATTTGCCTGCGGCAGCTTTGTGCCGTTGTACGGAAAAAGCCAGTAATAGAACCAGTCGTTAAAGAACTGCATATGCCATGTATCTTCGGTTGGTGAATTATCACCGCCGTGACCCTGCACTGCACCGAGATACAGCCTGAGTGTTGACCCGGTATTCAGTTCAGATGCTTTCATAATACCGGAAGCATTAAAGAACTTATCCTGCCATGAGCCTTCCATTATCAGGGGTACCCTATTGTCAGCTATACCCGTCATAAAATCCCTGTTCTGCGGTAAATAGAATGCAAGGCTATCCCAGTATTGTTTTGCAGAAGCATAGATCCAGTCGCTCATTCTTGCAACCTGCGGGGTATATCTTGCGGTATCAGGAGTATATTCTACTGTCCACAACAAAGTCATTTTAATACATCCGTTCTCTATCCAGCTTGATGCAAAATTCGGGGGCGCAAGCGCTGAGATAATGGTCCTTACATTCATACCCATTGTGCAAGCCATAAAGGGAACCAGCCCGCCCTGCGAACCGCCCATTACCAGGATATTGTTTGGATTGATGCCGCTTTTCGTATCCTGTTTGATAAAATCAATAAACTCTATCATATCCTGCGCCTCGGTGGTTGAAATAAGATTTGAAAGTCCGGTTGAGTGCCCCTGCCCGCGCATGCTGAAAGTTGTGGTATAGTAGCCATACTCAGCCTGTGCAGCCGCGAAACCCGCAAGGGTTTCTTTGTTATCGCCATACCCGTGTACAAAAACAACGGTCGGCCAGCCACCCGCAGGCGGCGTGCCCTGAGGTATAAATTTCAGAGCGTCTAATATAGTGCCGTCACGTAAAGTAACGGTAAAATCCACCCTTGTAACCGGCAATGCATCTGAATTGGAGTATTTGGGGAGAAGCTTTAAGAATTCGTAACTATCCCTTGCTCTTTTCTGCTGTGAGCTGCTTAATCCTGTAAAAAGGATAATGACAACCACAGCCAATATTGTAAATCTGGCTGATCTCATTTTGTATTCCCTGCTAATATATAATACATAAATTTAACTATTATGCCTTTTTGTTCCAATACAATAATAAAAGTCAAAGATGCACCTGAATTAACTGTACTTACTCTCTATTCACCATTGATATAATAACTCTATAAAACGAAATTAACCCCGCAAAATGAATGCGGGGTTAATTCAGTATTTTTCAGTAATTTCTGATTCTAATTAAAAAATCAGATCATTTGTATATTTTGCATCCGATCCGATTTTGTATCATGCTTTGCGGATCTGTTTATTGCTGTAAAAAAGGTATCCTAAAATTACAAACGGTAATAAAAGGAATACAAAAATTACCGGCAATACTAAAAGTGACATTTTTAATTCTCCTGTGTTAATTTCATGTTCTCTGTTGAATCATTCCTCATGCTGCTTCGTTCTCTCTTTTCAGATCAGCAGGGATATCCCCTAATTTATCTCTAAATTATCCCTGCTGTATAAACTGCTTAAACATCCCGGCTGCTGCCTGTTCAGAAACGATGGATTATTTTACCAAAGTCATTTTCTTAATGTCTGTAAAGCTTCCTGCGGTAAGTTTATAGAAATAAACACCGCTTGAAAGGTTCTGAGCATTGAACATAACATTGTACGAACCGGGGTTTTGTGCTGTGTTAACTAATGTCTGTACTTCTCTTCCCAAAAGATCATAGATCTTAAGCTCAACGTTCTGCGCTTCTGCCAGTGTGTACTGGACCATTGTGCTTGGGTTGAACGGGTTGGGGAAATTCTGTGACAGGCTGAATGAATACGGATTGGTATTCTTCTCTGATCTATCTTCTTCGAAAGCGAGATCAAATCTTGCGCCTGCATTTGTAATTATCGGCAGTTCAACATATGAATTGCTGCTTAAATATACAGTGTGGTCGCCGTTTTTCATTGTAGGAAGCACAAACGGATTTGTTCCGAAAAACTCAACATCTGTATGCGCTTTATCAAGATTTGTGATGATTATCTGGATCTTGCTTCCTGCCTGGAATAAGTGTGAATGAGCCTGACCGCGGAATGTTACCTGTCTTCTCTGACCCTTTGTGTAATTCCTGTCTGTAAAATTCGCGCGGTTTATGAATCTTCTTTCGCCGCTTGCCAATACTTCATATATCTGGTAGTTGAACTGGCAGAATGTCTGTGCTGCTGATTTATAATCAAGCCTTACAACTGGTGTACCGGTCCACTCAAGCGGAGCTGTTAATGATGCAGATGTGAACTTAACTGAATCTTTTTTGAACTTACTCTGGAAGTTTGTTCCGGTAAACTCATCATTTACTGCCTGCTGTAAAGTATAGCCGTTTGTAATTCTGTTCTTTAATGTTACAGTATTACTGCCTGACTGAACTGTTGTTTTTAAAACGCCGTTCTTGTTAAGGTAAAGTTTCATCGGAACAGATGACGTTCTTAAAAGCGTATGTGAACTATCATGTGTGAATGAAAAATACTGGTTGTTTACAACCGGAAAATGTGTTGAAGCATACTGGTATTTAGCCTGGTCAAATATCGGTGTCTGCATTCCCCATAGTGTCTGGAAGAAGAAATTGTTGAACCAATCCATATGCCAAACATCTTCAGTCAATGATATATCTGAACCGTGACCTCTAACTGCACCCAGATATGAAGACATCGGAGCATTTGAGATTTTATCAATATTCAGAATCCAGCCATCCGCGTTGAAGAATTTATCCTGCCATGCTGCTTCTATTAACAGAGGTGTGGTAATACTGTTAAGACCTGTTACAAAATCTCTGCCAATAGGCATATAGTGTTTTAAGCTATCCCAATACGGTTTGGTATCAGCGTAGATCCAGTCTGACATCCTGTCAACCTGAGCATTATATCTTGCTGTATCAGGTGTATATTCAATTGTCCATAATAATGACATTTTAGCGCAGCCGTTCTCTATCCAGCTTGATGCAAAATCAGGGGGAGCAACTGAATTGATAATAGCAGCAACCTGCATGCCTCTTGTAGCAGCTATCATAGGAACTGCGCCGCCCTGTGAACCGCCCATGATTAGGATCTTTGAAGGATTTGAGCCGTTAACTGAATCACGTTTTATCCAGTTAACTATTTCGATCAGGTCGTCAGCTTCAATTGTGCTTATGAGGTTTGATAAGCCGCCTGAGAGTCCCTGGCCGCGAACGCTGAATGTCATAGTATAATAACCATACTCAGCCTGCGCACGGCAGAAATCAGCGAGTGTTTCTTTGTGATCGCCGTAGCCGTGATGCATAATAACAGTATTCCAGCCGCCTGCAGGCGGTGTTCCTTCGGGAACGTACTTTAAACAGTCGATTATAACGCCGTCCCGCATTGTTATTGTGAAATCAGTGCGTGTTACTACTAAATTAGCATCGCTTGTGGTGCTGGGCAGTAAAAAGGATGGAGTCCATGTGTTAAGGTTTTTTGGTTTATTCATAACCTTTTGCTGGGTAAAAGTAACCTCAGTGTAGGTCATAAAAAAAAGAGCCATTGATAAGCAAATCATCAAAAGTCTCCTGGTACTGTGGGTTTTGATAGCATTCATCTTAATAGATATCCTTTCAGATAGATTAGTTAATAAAATAATCTGTCTGCTATCGCATTCCCTACGAATTAGTATGTTACAAATATAGCCCACGGCAAGACCCTAATACAATCGTAAGTGTAAGTAAATATGTAATTACCCTCATAACCTAATAAATCCTTGATTCACTGTATAACGGTAGCCCGATATTTTCTAACGTGATAGGGTGAGCTATGAAGGTGAAAATTTTGATGAATTTAAAGGATTTTTCATTATTCATTGATTTATATATGTTTACTATCTTGGTTTTTGCAGCAATTAGCACCGGATCAGGGCAGTTTAAATAGCTTAGATTACCTGAACTTTCTCACTATGATTCTCACTATGAAAACGATATTTTTTTTTGCGGGATTTGGGAGCAGTATTTCGCGATTACTGCCCGTTTTTCTTATTTCTTGTTTTCTCATTATGAATATATTCATGTTGAGAATGGTTTCTGCGTGAGAATCATAGTGAGAATGGATTGATATTTCAGCACTTTAGAAACGTGAAAATTCTCATTATGAATATTCATAGTGAGAATGCATTTTTGTGTATTTTATGTATGTAATCAACAAAAGTATTAACCGTGACTACTGAGCTGCAATTACCCCTACTTCGCCCGCCCAAGGCGGGCTCTTCTCCCCCCAGCAGGGGGAGATTGAGAGGGGGTATTTTTGCAATTTTTTACGTCCCCACAGAGTCTCTCGTTTTCTGCGCTTTTTGTCCCGAAGGGACTCTCCAAAGGAGTCCTTCGGACCTTCGGAGCAGTCCCATGTTTCTGCTTAAGCGGGATTGAAGACTTTGCGGAATGTAATTGTTAGGGTAGACAAGAAAAATCAATATGCAGCTCCTCCGAAGCTGAAATCTAAGAACAGATACGTAAGGCAGTAATTCGCCCCGTCGAGCTGACCCCATACCATAACAAAAAACCCCTGCTTATTTTCATAAACAGGGGTTACACTTTTTGTGATGTGGTGATAGTTACTTTATTATATCAAGCCTTCTTATTTCTCTGTACTTGCCAACAACCAGGCGGTAGTAGTATGTGCCTTTGGTAAGTTTTGCTTTGTTCAGGTCAGCTGAAAAATCACCTGCTCTTTTGAAATCATTTATCAGCACGGCAATTTCTTTTCCTTTTGTATCATACACGGTAAATCTGACATATTCATTCTGCGGTATAGAAAAGCTGAAAAGAGTATTAGCCGCAACGGATAGATTGCCCGCGGCTGAGATCTCTTCACTTGTTAGGGCGCCAAGCATCTCATATGCGCCGGCTGCGCGGTTATCAATATCACCTGCTAAAACTGAGCTTTCAGCCAGCAAAAAAAGAAGCATAATTGAAAGAGCCGCTTTCAATTGCCTGATTACCTGAATTTGGGATCTGATTGATTTCATTTGACCAATAATCATTATTTGGAGTATAATTATATTCTTCTCCTGCTTCTTTCCCTACGAATTAGTACACAAATATAGCCTTCGGGCTAACCCTAATACAATCGTAAACCTAAGTAAATGTGTAATTACCGCCATAACCTACATTTTCCACTAATCACTGTATGCTCTATCTCCCAAATTATCTAACGTGATATCGGTAGTAAAGAATTCAAACAATTGATAATTATGCGTTATTTGATGGAAACTTATCGCTAGTGAGGGTAAAATTATCGCTAGAAGGTTTTTGAATAGCTGCGATTTTGACAAGCAGCAGATCAGAACTATGCCATAAACCTGCCAGGTCTTTTAGATCTGGCAGGTTTCGTAATAGTGAAAAATAAAAAACCCCTGTAAAACAGGGGTTATGGGTTTAATGTAATTCAAATGAAAGATATCCTGCAAAATCGCAAAAAAACCGGGGATCTTAATAAATAACGTTGAGTTTTCTTATCTCTTTGCTAGTGCCAACTACCAAACGGTAGTAATATGTGCCTGCTTCAAGATTCAACTGACCCAGATCTGCGCTGAAGTCGCCGGAGTTCATTATGTCATCAACCATAATGTTGATTTCCTGGCCTTTTGCGTTAAATATCGAAAATCTTACATAATCAGTCTTCTGAATTGAAAAACTGAAGATCATTGTGTTTTCAACTGTCAGCATTTCGCTGTTAAGCTCGGTTGCTGTTAATGTTGTGCTTACTGTTGTTTTCTGAACTACCGGGTTCTTTGCGGTATTATCTGATGCGTTAGCTGATGCTGAGCATAAAAAAAGAAGCATAAATGATAAAATAACCATTTGCTTCATTGATGTGCGGTTTTGAGTGTTGATAGCTTTCATTTTAATTGTCCCCTTAGAAGAAAGTTTATTTATTTAATAATCTCTTCTGCTATCAATTTTCCCTACCGATTAGTGATACAAATATAGCATTTGGGGAGACCCTAAAACAATCGTAAACCTAAGTAAATACGGAATTACCCCGCAAACCGAATGAATCAGCAATTCACTGTAGGGGCTTTTAGCCCATTCACTTTATGCCAAAATGATGAAATCCCGCAGGGGATTTTAACCGATATCCCTACACATAATAGGGGTATTTACGGTAGCCGAAATTTGTGAGAAATGGTGTTTTTGGAAGATTTTTGAGGGTTTTATTGATTTAAATCCAGGCCGAAATGTATACCCTCACGCCTTTTCTGATACTATCACGCATGATTTCGAGTCGAAGGTTACAGGCATATCACCGAATCTCCCTAGTACAGCCATAACTGAAGATCAACTGCTTTTAAGCATTGAAACAAGCTCAGTAATGGCATAAAACCTTAAATTTGACCAAAATATGCTTAATAGGGGCTAATGAAGGGGTATTTGTGGCATACATCACATAAAAAAACCCGGCCTGTTTAAAGACCGGGTTCTGAAGCTGTTTACTTGCCTGGGGATAATTTTTTTTCATATCCCCCGAGCAGGGGGTAACAGCATTATCTGCAATGTGACCTATTTGCTGAAATAGATCCTGATTCCTTCTGCCGCAAACGGTAATACTGCGAACATTGTGAATCCTAATATTATAATTGCTTCCATTTTATTAAACTCTCCTTTATTGTTTTCGTTTTTTTGTTATCTGCTTTTTTACTGCTTCTGTAAATCTGTTTACTGCTGCATTTTTGTTGCGAATTTTGATTGTTGTTTCATCCTGTACTGCATTTGAGCTTCTCCTTTTGAATCATTTTCAGGTTATTGGGCTCATGTTCTGTATGTTCTGAATTAATGAGCCCCTTAACTTTCGGCTTAACGAACCGGCTTCCCTTAATTTCCGGCCCGCCACAACACGATGAATGCAACTATTTAACTAACCTTAGAAACAAGGTAGTGAAATAACTTTGTTATTTCACTAATGTCATTTTCTTGATGTCTGTGAAGCTTCCTGCAGTCAGTCTGTAGAAATACACACCGCTTGAAAGGTTCTGAGCATTGAACATAACATTATAAGAACCGGGGTTTTTAACTTCGTTAACAAGCGTCTGTACTTCTTTGCCAAGCATATCGTAAATTTTTATCTGAACATTTTCTGCTTTGGCAATTGAATAACTGATAACAGTATTGGGGTTGAACGGATTCGGGTAGTTCTGCTGAAGCTCGAATTTGTTCGGTACATTGTTTTCTGATACAACACCGTTATCATCAGCAAATAAACCTTCACCGTTTGGCCTGTTGCTGCCTGCGGCAACTATCGGAAGATCTATGTAAAAATTATTTGTGAGCAGCATAATGCTGTTGCCGCGTTTCATTGAAGGCAGTACGAACGGATTTGTTCCGAAGAATGCAGCGTCTTCAGTGGTCCTGTCAAGATTTGTCATGTTGATCCTTATCTTGCTGCCTGCTTTGAAGATGTGTGAATGTCCCTGGCCGCGGAAAGTAACCTGTTTTCTTGACGGAAGGAAGTTATAATTGTTGTTCCTGTCTTCGTAGTTAAGCCTGGTTACAAATCTTGATGTACCGTTCGGGAATACTTCATAAACCTGGAAGTTGAACTGAACGAACGGTTTTGCGGTTGAAATGTAATCAATCTTAATTGAAGGTGTACCTGTCATTTCAACATCTGAAGTTAATGCGGTTGTTTCGTATATGTTGTTATCTATTTTAAAGTTAGCGTTAAACTCTGTGCCTGTGAACTCTTCATAAACAGCCTCCTGAATTGTGTAATTATTCCTTACATCATTATTCAGGATATCAACATCCGGAAGAAACCAGTTATGATTTGCTGTTGTTCTGAGTCTGCGATTGCTGTTAAAATAAAGCCTTGTGTTGGCTGAAATGTTCTTAAGAAGAGTGCTTGAGCTGTCATGAACAAAGGTCCATGCGTTGGTACCAACGGGTGCAGTAGTTGAAGCATACTGGTATTTATCAATTGTGAAAATATTTGTCTGCATTCCCCATAAATTCTGGAAGAAGAAGTTATTGAACCAATCCATGTGCCACTGGTCTTCGGTTAATGAGTGTTCACCGCCATGCCCCTGAACTGCGCCCATGTATGATGACATTGGTGAGTTTACAAGGTGAATGTTCTGGAGCCAGCCATCGGAGTTAAAGAACTTATCCTGCCATGAGGCTTCAACCAAAAGCGGTACTGTATTGTTCTGCAGTATTGATGTAAAATCTCTGTCTCTTGGAAGCCAGTATGCAAGGCTATCCCAGTACTGTTTGTTTTCAGCGTAGATCCAGTCAGACATACGGTTAACCTGTCCGTTATATCTTGCTGTATCCGGGGTATATTCAACTGTCCATAATAATGTCATTTTTACGCAGCCGTTCTCTATCCAGCTTGATGCGAAGTTTGGAGGAGCAACGGAATTGATAATTGCCTTAACATTAAGGCCGCCGGGCATTGATGCAGCCATAAGCGGTAAAGCGCCGCCCTGGGAGCCGCCCATGATAAGTATTTTATCCCTGCCAACGCCGCTGGCAGTATCATTTCTTACGAAATTCACTATTTCCTGCAGATCCATTGCTTCTGTTCTGCTGATGAGGTTTGAAAGTCCGCCTGATAAACCCTGACCGCGAACGCTGAATGTCATGGTGTAGTAACCATACTCAGCCTGCTGGCGGCAGAATTCAGATAATGTGCCTTTATGATCGCCGTAGCCGTGAACCATGATAACTGTCGGCCATCCGCCTGCGGGTGCCGGTGCATCGGGTATCCATTTAAGACAGTCAATAACTATACCGTCTCTCATTGTGATCGTAAAATCGGTTTTAACTGCGGTGTAAGGATTATCTCCGGGTACGCCGGGTAAGTAATTTGGTTTCCATGAATTGATGCCGCCCGGAATGTTTACCTGGGCTGTTGTTGTGTAAACTGTAACAAATAAAAAAAGAAGCCCTGATAATAAACTGATCAATTGCTTCTTACTGAACTGGGAAGTTATAGCATTCATCTTTGTAGATTTCCTTTCTGAGGAGTTTTTTAAATTAGTTGATTTAAAAATCTTCTCTGCTACAATTTTCCCTACCGAATTAGTGATACAAATATAGCCGGCGGGTGAACCCTAAAACAATCGGCATAGTGCAGTATAAATGAAATTACCATTTAAACCGAATATTTAATGTTATCACTGTATAAGGCTGAACCCGAAATGTTCTAACGTGAATCCACTACGAACAGAGTCTTATAATTGGGAAGCGGGTAAAATAAATGATGAAAACAGGCCAAAATCAGCATGTTTGGATAGTAATTGTTACTACTAAATATCAGGGAAAACCAATCATAGAAAGTAAAAATGAAACCGGCATGGTTTATTCCCAAAACTAAACTCATCAGATGACATGAATCGGCCGCTTTACGATTAATCTCACCCTATGAGTAATTTCTTTAGAACTGGATACTGAAGCCGCCTACGGGCAGGAATTTCCATTGGTAGATAGTGCCCTGCTCGTTTTTATATTCATTCCAGAAGTATGAATAGACATTTTCGGTGTTGAATGTATTCTGCAGTTCAATATACGTCACAATACTGAGATTTTTGAAATTCCATTTTTTATCCACCCTAAGGTCCAGCCTGTTGTAATCTTTATAGCGGGAGCCGTTGAAATTATTAAAATCACTAACTCCCCTGCCAACAACCGTTGAGGCATTTATATCAAACGGCGTATAGGGTCTGCCTGTTGTGTAGCGGAATTTCAGCCCAACCAGCCAGTCGTTGGTTAACTGGTAACCCGCAATAATTGTCAAATTATGCCTGTAATCAAAGCTGCCGGGTCTCTCACCGCCAACGAGTGCCGTAACCCTGCTATCGCTAAGGGAGTAGTTTATCATACCGTAAAATCCGTTGCCTGTAAGCTTTTTGTGCAGAGAGAAATCAATTCCCCGTGAAATTCCTTTGCCTTCGCTGACCGCTTCGCCGAACATCAGGTTCGGACCGTTTTCCGTTCCACCGCTTATGAGCACATATGTGGGAATTACCGTGCTGACAGGGTAATTTTTGTAATCTTTGTAATACGCTTCTATTGATAGCCGCAGTTCAGGGGAAAAGAGATGCTCGATACCAACGACAAAATGATTTGCCTGTATGAACTTCAGGTTCTCGTTGCGGGGATCGGAAGTCAGCCAGATATATTCAGGTGACTGGTAATAAATTCCAGTAGATGCGCTTAGAGTGGTGTTTGCAAACAAAGTATAACTTACACCAAACCTTGGTGATGCAGTGATATTTTTTTTGATGCCTGAAAAATAATCAACCCTTGCGCCGGCATTTAATATTACCCTGTTTCCCGGCAGCTTAAGAGTGTACTGCGCGAATCCGGATGCTTTATAATAATTATCTTTTACATCAATATTTGCCTCGGGTATCGGGTCACCAAAAGCTGTTGTATCTGCAGCGTAGAAAGTTTGATTGCTGAATTTTATGTATCGTGCTGTGGCGCCAATTATAATATTGTTTGACTTGTTCAGCTGGTAGAAAACTTCACTCTTAAGATTAAAATCGCTTTCATATGAATCGTATTTGAACACAAGTTCATCTGTTCTCAGATCATAATTAGTATAATTCAGGAATGCGGATGAATTGGCAAGAACAGTCTGCCAGAAACCTTTTTTGAAAAGTTTCTTAAGGTTGAAACCTGCTGTGAACTGCTGCTGGTCTCCTTTGGCTTTTCCGTACGGATTATCATCGCTTATTTCCGGCGATTCACCTTCAAAACTTATCTTGTCCAGTCCGCCAATTCCCACAAACGATATTTTTGTATTTTTATCAATATTGTAAACTGTCTTAAGATTAAAATCCCAGTAATCAGGCACAGCAGCAAGTCTTATTGCGCCCTTGATAAGGTTCAGGTAGCTTTTCCTGACGGAAAATATGAACGATCCTTTCTTTGTGAATAATGGTCCTTCAAAAATACCTCCAAAACCTGCGGTTGATAGATTTATATCGCTCAGAAAACTTTTGTTGTATCCCTCACGGAATTTGATATCCATTACAGAAGAAAGCTTATCTCCGTAGCGCGCTGAAAATCCGCCCGTTGAAAAATTTACATCATCAATGAACTTCACGTTTATCATTCCAATGGGTCCGCTGGATGAGCCCTGCGTGGGGAAATGGTTGACATTCGGAATTTCAATGCCGTCTATCATGGTAAGGTTTTCAGCGGGTGAGCCGCCGCGCACAATAAGATCGTTGCGCTGGTCGTTTGCGGGTGATACACCCGGCATTATCTGCACCATTCTGGAAATATCTTCAACTGCGCCGGGAGCGCGGCGAACTTCTTCAAAATCAAGGCTGTAGCTGCTTGTACTTACATCGGTATTTTTCTGGAAGTACTTGCCTTCAACATCAATTTGTTCTGTGGTGATATTTGAAAGCAGCAGTTCAATTTGAACATCTGCGGGCCTTGAAGAATTTACAACAACATCGGTATGAATGAATGCTTCATATCCAAGGCAGGTGACTTTGATTTCGTATGTGCCAAGCGGTATGCCGGCAAACCGGAAATTACCCCCGGCATCTGTTACAGTTTTGAATGATGTGTTAACTACGGTAACTGTGGCTTCAGTTACCGGATTTGTTGTTTCCTTATCGGTAACTTTGCCGTTTATGGTGCCCTTTTCCTGAGCAAATGCATCAACTGAAAATATCAACAGGAGCAAAAATACTCTTATCATAGTTTTATTAAATTTTAAGAATTACTTTTTTTCATTTCAAATACAGTTTCTTTTATACCGGCTGCGTAAGGAGTTGGTTTAAGATCAAAAGCTTTTTCAAACTTATCGGATGAAAAGAGATAATCACTATCGTTTTGATAAAGCATTTCGATCGATTCTCTAATATTAGCATTAAACAAACCAATGATGCGAAGCATCCATTTGGGGACATTCATGTACTTGGGCTCTATACCAAATTCACATGCTATCAATGGAATAATTTCCTTGCCCGTCAAAGCATTTTTATCTGTTGGCAGGTGCCAAACCTGTTTGAAAGCATCCGGTGTATTGCCTAGCATTGCAGTGGCTTTGGCTGCTTCAGCAGCGTATGTAAATGAATGCCTGAATTTATCGCTGATAAGCCACTGCGCTTTTTTGCCGGCTGCAAAGTTTTTGAATACAGTCTCCGTTATCACTGCAAGTGTATCAATACCGTAAAAATCGGCGGCTCTGACGATCATAGCATTTATGCTGCCCTGCTTAACTTCATTCATCAGAATTTCTGCTATGTGTTTTCTTACTTCACCCTTTTTGCTTACGGGGTTATATGGTGTCTCTTCGGTCATCCATCCCTTCACCCTGCCGTAGGCGTATACATTATCAAAGAATACAAGTTTACTTCCGGAGGCTTTGCAGGCATCAATAACGTTCTGCATAATAACGGGCCACTGAGTCTGCCATATTTTTGTATCATACTTCAGACCGGCGGTGAGGTAGACAATCTCAGAACCTTTAACAGCATTTATTACCTGCTCTCTGTTCAGGAGTTCAGCTTTAACTAGCTCATCGCCCGGATTTACTTTTTTTGGATCGCGGCTGACGAGCCTTATTTTATCCGTATACTGCGCAAGCTCTTTTGCGAGTGTTTTACCTATTATTCCGGTCGAACCTAATATCGTCTGCATGCTATTATTATTCTTTTTGTATTTTGTTAGTTGATTATTATTAATCTTTACGGAGTAAAGCGAAATTTGCTTAAGGAATACTCATTATTCATTGTTTATTTTTCATTGCTCATTGTTAATTGCTCATTGCTCATTGCTCATTGTTAATTCTTCCGGCTGCGTGTTCATTTTTACCGACAGCTTCATTCACGGAACCTGCTTTACCTAATCCAAAGAGAGGCATATTTACATATATATTTTCGTAGCTGCCCTGTGAGATTTTGTATGTTTCATGCCACACTCCCACCACACCACTTTGCCTTGCCTTCAGGTTGAAGGCTTTCCATGCGGGGAAGTGTTCCATATCTTTATTCTTCGCATATGCTTCAAGATGTTCGAATGATTTCCAGTACTGCACGGATATTGTTGTTCTGCCAAACCAGCTATTCTCGCCCATAAATCCGCTTAATTGATTTTTATACAGCTCCTTTATCATCTTTGGCATAGCCATTGCAACAGGAAACCATTTGTGTATCATTAACCAGTTGTTGACTCTCATTCCTATAAGGAATACAACAAAGTCTCCCTGTACATTCGCGAATTTTCTTCCTTTGATTATTTGTGCCATGTTCTCAGACCTCCCCTAAATCCCCTCCTTGGTAAGGAGGGGACTTAATAATTGGTATTTATTGAGCTTTACGAAGTAAAGCGAAATCTGCCGAAGGCAGACTATTTGTTATTTGTAATCAAGTGTGTGTACATAAAATTCAAACTGCCGTTTACTGTTTGTTCAACGAATTCTTCGGGCATCATTGCACACCTGCCGCGGATAATTAAAGCCGCCATTCCGTGTACGAATCCCCATATACCGAAAGTCACGGCATCAACATTTGGATCGTTGATGTAGCCCTGCTCAATGCATGCTTTAACCGTTTCACGGAGGTAATCGTATGAACGGTTGCCAACCTCCCACTCCTGCTTTTCGGTAATTTTTTCGGCAACACCTTTTGCTATGAACATAAGGTCGTAATAGTCCCTGTTTTCCAGGGCGAACTTCATGTAAAGCCTGCCCATCTGCGCAAGCTTATCCACGGGATTTTCGACGCCATCAAGCGTCTTTTGAAGCGCATACAATTTTTCAAATCCTTCGGTATGAATAGCGTGAATGATCTCACCCTTATCTTTAAAGTATGAATAAATTGAACCGGGTGAGTATTCTATCTTTTCAGCAATGGCGCGGATTGAAACATTATCCATACCCTTTTCAATAAATAACTGCATGGCAGTCTTGATGATAAGCTGCCGCATTTGCTCTTTTTCGCGTTCTTTTCTATCTTCTGTTCCCAATTTATGTAAACCTCGTTTATATATTGAACATCGTTTAATAATTGAATGCAATTTAATATATGAAATTGAGTTTGTCAAGATTTGCTGGGAAAATATTTCTGTAATTATATGATTTACAATGAGATAATTTTATAAATTTTTGACATAAATTAGACTTTAAAATTTCGAACTAATTAACAATCTTTACTATTATTAAAACTGATGCCGGAAGAAAACACCGAAAATACAATCCAGGAAAATACAACAATTGATGCTCCAAGAAATCCGCTGGATATAAAGCTTGGCAATCTGCCATCAACCCCGGGGATTTACCAGTTTAAGGATAAGAACGGGAAGATAATTTATGTTGGCAAGGCTAAGAATCTCCGCAACCGTGTGCGCTCATATTTTATGGCGAAGCCGGTGGGTCCGCGTTTAACAAAAATGATATCCCTTATCCGTGATGTGGAAATTATCAATACCGATAGCGAAGTGGAGTCACTTATACTAGAGATGAACATGATAAAGCAGCTTAAGCCGCGATATAATGTTAATCTTAAAGATGATAAGTCTTTCCCCTACATTGTAATTACCAATGAGCCATATCCGAGAGTTTTCCCAACGCGCAAAAGGCGCAATGATGGTTCGAAGTATTTCGGTCCCTATACCGATGTTGGCAATATGAAATTTTCGCTCAAAATGCTGCGCGAGCTTTTTATGATCAGAACATGCAGCCTGAATATAACCCAGGAAGCAATTGAGAAAAAGAAGTTCAAGGTTTGCCTGGAGTATCACATACACAAATGCGAGGGACCATGCGAAGGACTTGTATCGCAGGCGAAGTATAATGAAATGACGGGTGAGATTGAAAAGGTACTGCATGGCAAAACCGCTTCGCTGATAAAAGAGCTTGAGGCAAAAATGCGCGATGCCGCAATGAACGAAAAGTTTGAAGAAGCCGCGCTTATAAGGAACAGGATCGAATCACTGACCGTATATACAGAAAAACAAAAAATTGTATCTGAAGATTTTCTGGATAAGGATATAATAAATTTTGTGAAGGAAGAAGATGATGCATGCGCTATGATACTCAACATCCGTGATGGCAAAGTAATAGGCAAACGGCATTATTACATAGATACCGTTGAAGATAAGGAGCCCGGTGAAATTCTGGAGAATGTGATATTCAGGTATTACAGCGAGAACTCATTTATTCCCGATGAAATTCATTTACCGGAGGATGCCGATACCGGCGAGAACAGCATTGAAGCATTCAGTGAGTGGTTCATAAAAAATTTCGGCAAGAAAGTTGATTTCAAAATTCCCAAACGCGGCGAAAAAGTGCAGCTGCTTGCAATGGTTAAAGCCAATGCAAGATATATGCTTGATGAGCTGAAGCTTCAGCGCTTAAAGCGAGAGTTCATACCGAACTCTGTTACATCGTTAAAACGTGATCTCAGGCTTACAAAACTTCCCCGCAGAATTGAATGCTACGATATCTCCAATATCCAGGGCACCGATACTGTGGCATCGATGGTTGTCTTTATGGATGGCAGGCCGAAGAAAAGTGATTTTCGCAAGTTCAAGATACAAAGTGCCCTGAACGAAGTCGGCAGACCCGACGACTTTGCCTCAATGCGCGAGGTTATTTTCAGAAGGTTCAGGAAGCTGGCGGAGAAGAAAATTGCTGAATCACCTCAAACCCACGAAAGCAATTTGCCGGATGGCGAAGCACCGGCAGATATGAGCTTTGACACAATGCCGGATCTCATCGTTATTGATGGCGGCAAGGGGCAGCTATCAAGCGCCGTGAAGGTGCTGGGTGATATTGGTTTGAGTGATCTTAATATTATCGGACTTGCAAAAAGGCTGGAGGAAGTATTTCTGCCGGGGGCTCATGAGGCGCAGTCGATACCCAAAACATCAAGCGGCATTAAGCTGCTTCAGCGCGTCCGCGATGAAGCGCACAGGTTCGCGATAACTTTCCACCGCTCGCTGCGCGATAAGCGCACTCTGCGAAGTGAATTGGAAGATATCAAAGGTATCGGCAAAACCACAGCGCAAAAATTACTGAAAGAGTTCGGCTCAGTTGATAATATTAAAATAATGGTAAAGAATGATTACGATGAGTTTGCAAAACGTGCCGGTAAAAAAGCTGCTGAGAGAATTAAGGAGTGGGTTGAGAGTTAGTTTGAAACTTTTTCAAACACAGATTTTACTTTAAAATATTTAGTCTTTCCAGGCTTTACCTTTTCAATTTTCGTAAAATCCTTTTCAATAAAATCAATATTGGTATTGTCAGGAATTGATTCGATAATTTTGGGATCTTTAATGATTTCTCTTATGAAATCAAAGCTTAAGCCAATGCCCCTAATTGTTTTCTCTTTTTTAGTCATACCTTAATAAAACCAAAGTTAGAATATTTAATTAACAAATACAAACTAAATTGAATTAAAGTTTCAATTCTATTTTTAATTATGCCCTTGACAAATGCTGAAAACTTCATTAAAATTACACTAAGGAGATATACAATAGAAATATACAGGTAACACTTTTTAACGGTCACAGCTTTTTAAAAGGCAGTCATTTATTTTTTGTTAACTAAACTACCAATAATATGGATAACAAATTAATTGACATCACCATTAAAGATTTTACCGGCATAAATGATCTTGAAAGCTCTAAATACCTTTTGCTGAATAAATTCAAATTCTGCGAAAAGGAATTCAACGAAACAAGGCTTTACCCCACTTACCAGATGTTAATTAATATATACATGCAGCTGGGCGATATTATGAAGAACCATAACAGGATATTCAATAAAGAATATACCGATGCCATTAGTGAAGAAGAAATGGATGAGAAGATGATGCTCATTAACAATGAGCTTGAAAAAAGCTTTGAGCTTATGCACTGGGCATTTGCGCACTTTAACCGCGTTATGGAGCAGGGCAAGGCTATTTATGATTTTGTGGATGAGAGCATTAAGATAGAATCAATTGGAATTATGACGAAACATAACACCGAAGGGTATTTTATCCTGCCTGATAACAGGGATAGGCTGCTGAGGATAATTAAGTACAGCCGGAATCTGTATAAAATATTAAAGACTAAAGAAGTGGGTAACCGTGAGATGAAGCTGATAACAATACCCAATGAAATATTGCGGAATTACATGATATCGGATGACATAATTAACCAGATAATATATATGCTGGATACCGAGCTGAATTTTTCATATCAGCAAACAATACTTCCTGTTGCGAAGCGGAAGTTCCTGGGATTTTTGGAGGGGAATTAAATTTTTATTAAACTGGGGCTTGCCGAAGGCACTCCGTTGGAGAAAGTCCCTTATAATTTAGTTCATTGGATCCACGACCTGAAGGTCGTGGCAATACAAAATAATTCATGACGGTAGCATTTTAAAAACATCTCCTTGGTTAATCAGTAAGATCTTTGCTCCTGAAAATAATATAGATTCCCGCTTTCGCGGGAATGGACTAAAGATCAATCCACAAGCAGTTCAGGTCTGTATTCAAAATGCATGGTATCGTAGTGATACCACTTGCCGCCCCAGATGAAGCCGTGTTTTTCAAATATCTCGACTATTTCAATCGGTATCTGATTCTTCCATGTCATATTGCCATCCCACTGCCAGTAATTGCTGTACTTTGTATTGATATCAATCGCAGTGCCGAAGGCATGCGTGCTGATGCGGTTTGTGCCCGCAATTTTGCGCCAGTTGAAGGTCCCTGCGGTTTTGCTTACGTACTTGTGGTATTCTGCCCCAAGTGTCGCTTCAATTTCCTCTGATACTTCGCGCATTTTATCCGCTGCGCCGTTGATGTTGTTGAACTGTATTGTACATCCGCAAATTGATGGCAGCCATTTAACGCTCACCAGGTTATTCTGCACTTCACCTGATGAAGAGCCATACATTTTTGTGAAGAAGGGCTCATACCTCACCCTGCCGGGCTCAAAATCTTCCGCGGGGGGTGAATCCCAATCAGCCCCTTTGGTATATTTTTGTGACATCATATCTTCAAGGTCGGGGTTATCGAGCTTTTCATCGTGGCTTTTGCCTGTAATGCCGTCATCCCACTGCATAACAGTGCCATCATGCCAATATAAGTTATTTTCATCGGCTGATTTAAGGAAATCAGGGTACGCCTTGAGGAGTCTTTTTAAACCTTCGGGAACGTTCTTTAAGCTATCAGAACTCTTTACCTTTTTATTTTGCTCATAATTTGTTTTATTTACCTCATTATTTTTGAGATTTTGCTTCAATTCAGTATCATTGCATGCAAAGAAACTGAAAAATGAGATAATATAGATAAGTAGATTCATGTTGTTGACCTCGCCCCCAGCCCCTCTCCTACTCCAAAGGAGTCCCTTCGGGAAGAGGAGAGGGGGGAGAAAATTCGATATTTTATGTTAATGGATAAATAATGTATTGTACTCACTCCTGTTTTAAGGAGAGAAAATTTTATAATCAATTAATCCGCAAATATACTTTAACACAGCAAATTCTATAATGCAAAAAGGAAAACTGTATTTAATACCCAATTCTCTGGGCAGCGATGATCTCGGCAGAGTCATTCCGCCGTATATCAAAGAGGTAATTAATACAATAGATCACTATATAGTAGAGAACATTCAGACTGCGGCTAAGTTCCTGAAACTTGCGGGGATCAATAAGCCGCTGCGCGAGCTTACTTTTTATGTGCTGAATGCAAAAAGTAAGGAATCAGATATAACAACCTACCTTGATGCAGCTGATGAAGGTAATGATACGGGGCTCATTTCCGAAGCGGGGCTGCCGTGTATTGCTGACCCGGGAAGTGTAATTGTTAAAATGGCGCATCAAAAAGGGATACAGGTTGTGCCCTTAAGCGGACCATCTTCGATTCTGCTCGCGTTAATGGCATCAGGGGTAAGCGGGCAAAATTTTGCTTTCATAGGTTACCTGCCTATTGATAAAAACGCAAGGGCGAAGAAAATTAAAGGACTTGGCAGCAAAATCAAGCAGGAAGGTCAGACACAGATATTTATAGAAGCCCCACACCGTAACGATAAACTGCTTGTCGATATTCTGAGTAACTCACCCGGTGATATTATTCTTTCAATTTCAAAAAACCTGACAATGGAAACTGAAGAGATAATAACCGGGACAATTGAGGAGTTAAGAAGTAAGAACATTACACTAGGCAAAGAGCCGGTAATATTTGTAATGGGGAAATAATTATATCATTAAAAAAAATTTACAATGCTTAACAAAACTAAATTTTTAACCGCGCTTGTTGTTTTATCAACAATATTAATTGCCTGCGGAAAGTCAGATAAAACCACAATAAGCGAAAAGGAAAAAACCACAACAACACAGGATAGCAAACAGGAAACGGGAAACAGCTCAACGCAGAAGAAGGATGAAACAGGTTCAACAGGTAAGACTGAAAACACTAAGCCCGGCAAACCTGAGCTGAAGTGGGAGTTCAAACGAGTCGGCACGGGTGAATATGATACTCCAATAAACGATGTGAATATAATTGTGAACGGCAAAAAACATTTTATTGCCAAGGAGTATTACAGCTTCAGTGAAATGCCTGTATCAGATTACAAATCATATGAAATTCCCGCTGATGCCATTATTGCAACACGCGGATGGTGGGCTGGAACGGGAATAGATTACTGGGCAATTCAAAAAGATAATGAAATTATTGTGATGAAAAGGGAAATTGGTGAAACAACTACAGAAGATGGTGAACCCGGTGATTTTATTGGTAAACCGGAGAAAGTAATTTCAATTAAACTTGATCAATAACTTAATACTATTTTCATTATGGATGAATCAGTTAAAAAAACAAGCCTGGTTTCTAAAGCGCTGATCTGGTTTTTGGTGCTTTCAACAATTGTTGTTATATACATGACCGTTAAGCTGCTGATAGCAAGCGCGAGCTTCAGGGATATGTAGAAGTATTTGATTGGTCACCTGAGAGAGTTTTTGAGTAAAACAAAAAAGGACGGCATGCCGTCCTTTTCTCATCAACAATAGATAAAATTATCTGCCGTTAACTGTATCTGAAAGTCCTTTACCGGCTTTGAACTTGGCAACTTTTCTTGCAGCAATGTTGATTGTTGCGCCTGTCTGCGGGTTTCTGCCCTGTCTTGCAGCTCTTTTTGAAACTGAAAATGTTCCAAAGCCTACAAGTGATACTTTTCCGCCTTTTTTAAGCGTCTTTGTAACACAGCCTATGAATGAATCTAATGCGGCTTTAGCAGCTACTTTTGTAGTATCTGCATCTTCTGCCATTTTTGCAATAATTTCTTCTCTTGTCATTTGATTGAAAGTTAAATTGTTATTAATTATTTATTGGAAGTTCTACAAAGATAACTAATTCTTAACAAAATAAAAAATAGTTAATTACGTCTTATGCATTGTAGACCTCACCTTCCTCCGTTAACACGGAGTAAGGCGTAGCCCTCACCCCCTGACCCCTCTCCCACTCCAAAGGAGTCCCTTCGGGAGAGGGAGAGGGGAGCCAATATTCCATGATCTGTTATCATGGAGAGATTAATGTGTAATACCTTTTTTAGTTAAAATAATTTAGTTAAAATTGCAGCCTAACCAAATTTAGATGAAATTACTTCTTTCGTATCTCAAAAATTACCGCGGATTTATAATCCTTGCCCTCGTTTTGGCAGCCATAAACCAGATGTTTTCTATGATGGACCCGCTGATAGTAAGGTACATTATTGATGATTATGCCACAAAATTCGATAAATACACCTCGGAGCAGTTCTTTAAGGGGGTCGGACTCCTTCTTGGGCTCGGCATAGGCGCGGCGTTTGTATCAAGGGTAGCCAAGAACTTCCAGGATTATTATATTAATTTGATAACCCAGAAGCTTGGGGCAAAAATGTACGCCGATGGCATAAAACACTCGCTTGAGCTGCCCTACCAGGTATTTGAAGATAAACGCAGCGGCGAGACTTTGGGTGTATTGCAAAAGGTAAGAACAGATGTCGAAAAGCTCATAGCCCTTTCAATAAACATAGTTTATACAACGCTCATTGGTCTAATATTTGTGACGATATATTCATTTTCAATTCATTGGGTGATATTCCCTGTATACGCGTTAACCGCTCCGCTGATAGCATTTATCAGCTCAAAGCTCAGCAAAAAAATTAAGGTCATACAGAAAAAAATTGTCGGTGAAACAACTGCGCTTGCGGGAACAACAACGGAATCATTGAGGAATATTGAGCTTGTTAAGAGTCTGGGCTTAGCCGGTCAGGAAATAAACAGACTAAACACGACCACGGAAAAGATCTTGGCTTTAGAGCTTAAAAAAGTAAGATTTGTAAGAAGCCTTAGCTTTATACAGGGTACAATTGTAAATTTCCTAAGGACGTCAATTCTGTTTTTGATGATGTACCTGATTTTTTCGCGGGTAATAACAGCGGGTGAGTTCTTTTCACTTTATATATATTCATTTTTTATCTTCGGTCCCCTGCAGGAGCTTGGCAACATAATTAATGTTTACAGAGAAACCGAAGTATCACTGAATAACTTTAAGGATATCATAGAAACGCCGCTTGAGAAAAAACCGGAGAAGCCCGTTTCAATTGGTAAGATTGAAACATTTGAGTTTGAAAACGTAACATTCAAACATCAAAGCGCATCAACCCATGCGCTTGAGGATATTTCATTTAAAACAAGTGTGGGGCAGACCGTTGCGTTTGTGGGTCCCTCGGGTGCGGGCAAAACTACGCTGGTAAAATTACTGGTTGGTTTATACACGCCGCAAAGCGGCACTGTATATTACAACGGTGTGCCGGGCAAGGAAATTGAGTTTGATAACCTGCGCAATCAAATTGGATTTGTAACACAGGATACACAGTTGTTTGCGGGTACGATAAAGGAAAATCTGTTATTTGTGAATCCGAATGCAACTGATGCAGATATTCTTGACGCGCTGAATAAAGCGGCTTGCCAGAATCTTTTAGCGCGTGCCGATAAGGGCATTGATACGGTTATAGGCGAAGGCGGCGTAAAGGTTTCGGGTGGTGAGAAGCAGCGCCTATCCATAGCGCGCGCGCTGTTGAGGAAGCCAAGGCTGTTAGTATTTGATGAGGCAACTTCCGCGCTTGATTCACTGACCGAAGAAGAGATAAGCCAGACAATTCGCGATGTATCAGCAAGGACTGATCATATCACAATACTGATAGCACACAGGCTATCGACAATTATGCATGCCGATAGAATCTATGTTCTTGAAAAAGGCAGCATGGTAGAAGAAGGCAGACATGAGGAACTGCTTGAAATGAAGGGGCTTTATTACGCAATGTGGCGCCAGCAGATAGGCGAACGCCACAGGCGGGAGGGCAATGGTTTGCCGGCGGCACCAGACATGAAGGTTAAGGAAGCGGTAAAGTAACTTTGCTTTTTACCGTATTAAGGCTATGACCAACAATTACCCTTGCATTTGAAATCATTTTTTTTTTTTTTACGGACGAAATTATAGAAAAATTTTCAAGACTACCCATAACCACCTTTGCATCGGTGATTATATAAAATATTATTTTTTGTAACAGTACCAAAAAATTTAACAAATAACTTATAGTTCTATTGGTGAGCAGCTTCACATAGTTTTATAATGTGGGCTATTTGTTGTTTTCTAAGTTAAGAATATAAATGGATAATATTATGTTTTTTGTAAATGTAAATATTGCTATATTTAAAAACGCGCGTGTAGAGGACTACCCCATAAAATGGGGCAGTCCTTTTTTTGTTATAAACATAAGTCATTATTAATAAATAGATTTTATGATAAAAGTAATTTACATAATACTCGCCATTTCATTATCACACAATTTCGCCAATTGCCAATGGATACAGCAAACAAGCGGAGTAGGCACCAGCCTGCTTGATATTGATTTTGTGAATGAAAATACAGGCTGGGCTTGCGGTGATAACGGTGTAATTGTAAAAACTACCAATGGCGGTGTTAACTGGGTGCTGCAGACCTCCGGAGTAACAAACAGGCTTGAAGGTATTGATGCAGTTGACCAGAACCTGGTTTGGTGTGTAGGCTGGTGGAATACGATATTAAAGAGCACCAATGGCGGAAACAACTGGCAGATAATAAGAAGCGAGCCTACCCCGGTACCTACTTTCAGGAAAGTATATTTTTTAGATCAGAATACAGGATGGATATTAAAGAGCAATTACATTCTGCGAACAACAAATGGCGGAAATTCATTTGATTCTACTCATACAATATTTACCTTTTTATGGGATATTTATTTTAAAAATTCATTAACGGGCGTTTTATGCGGTGACGGTGCTCTAACAATGAAGTCAACAGACGGTGGTGTAACCTGGAACCAGGTATTACTTCCATTATTGATGGACGCTCCTAACTTATACAGGCTTAGTTTTGTTGGAGATGTTGGATGGACAATTGGAGAAGGTGATAATTCTGGATTGGGCAAGCTTGTATTCAAAACAACAAATTTTGGGAATACATGGGATAGTATTGCAAGAATACAATACCCAAGCGGTAATCGAAACTATTCGGTATTTTTTACGAACTTGATAACGGGCTACGCAGGCGGCACAAATGGTTATATTTATAAATCCACGAACGGGGGATTTAACTGGTATCAGCAGGTAATAACTGGCGGGGGCTTTAGAAATGATATTAATTTTATAAATGATACAACAGGCTGGGTTGTTGGCGGCGGTGGACAGATATTTAAAACTACAACAGGAGGGCAGTTTGTTGGAATTGAACTGTTAAGCAATTTAACACCCAATGAATTTAACCTTTCACAAAACTATCCAAATCCATTTAATCCCTCAACTGAAATCAAATTTGACCTGCCGCAAAATACTTTTGTTATATTAAGAGTATATAACGCCGTTGGTCAGGTTGTAGCTGAATTGGTTAATAATGAATACGGGAACGCAGGCAGTTATTCAGTAAGCTTTGATGGTTCAAAGCTTGCAAGCGGTATATATTTCTACTCTATTGAGGCTGGTGTGTATAAGGATGTTAAGAAGATGGTTTTGATAAAATAAATATATAGTAGATTGATCTAAACCCCTCCAAAAGAGGGGTTTTTTTGTATTCCTGTTTTATCCAAAAATTTGTCACTCATTATAAACTCATTGATTATATCTAAATATTGTGTTAAAATTACACATGCAAAATTCTACCGCAATCCATCAGATAGGATCTGATACCACCACAGAAATGGTTCGAATTCAGGTATTTCCTGAATACATCCCGGAGCAATCCAGCCCGGAGGTCAGCCGCTTTTCTTTCACCTACAGGGTCATAATAACCAACCTTGGCACGGCAAAAGTAAAACTGCTTTCGCGTCACTGGCTGATAATTAACGCAGAAGGTGACCAGGAAAGGGTTGATGGACCCGGTGTTGTTGGCTATACCCCTCTGCTTGAAGCAGGCGAATCGTTTGAATATTCCAGCCACTGCCCAATTAACACAAACTGGGGCACAATGGAAGGCAGTTATACCATGATGCGGGAAGACGGCAGTAAGTTCGAGGCGAACATCGAGAGGTTTTATCTTGTTAGTGATGAAGTGCTGGCATAATAAGTTAAAAAATTCTTTGGAAAGGCAGATATATTCTGCCTTTTTTTGTATGTAATTCTCTAACACGGCGTAGAATTTCAAAGAAAGAGATCTTTTTTTTAAAACCGTTGAAACGGTTTTAAATGTTATAACTTTATTGGTCCCACGACTGAAGTCGTGGGCTATCTAATGATAAACATACAACTTAACTTTGTATTATTTACAATTTGAGCTGTTGAATTGTTAAGCACAAATAAAAGCTCTGTGCTTTAGCCTGACTTTCCTTCCTCCCGCTACGCGATTTTAAGGCGTAGCGTTTTTGGAAAGTTGCCTCTGTGTTAGAAAAAAAATTATGAAACCAATTAAACCAAAAGACGGCGAAGAAAGTGTGTGGGATTACCCAAGGCCTCCCCGAATAGAAGATTTTAACGGAAGGATAAAAATAATCTGTGGCGGCATAGTTATTGCAGATACAACAAATGCCAAACGTGTGCTTGAAACTTCACACCCGCCGGTTTATTACCTGCCGCCGGAGGATGTTAAAATGGAACTGCTTGAGAAGGCAGATAATCATTCATTTTGCGAGTGGAAGGGTGAGGCAAGTTATTATCATTTGAATGCCGGCGGCAAACAGGTTAGATATGCATGCTGGTACTATCCAAATCCCGTGCCGGCATTCCGTAAACTGCAAGATCATATGGCGTTTTACGCCCAGAAGATGGATGAGTGTTATGTGAATGATGAGCTTGTAATTCCGCAGCCCGGTAAATTTTACGGCGGGTGGATAACGAAGAATATTGTGGGTCCGTTTAAAGGCGAAGAAGGTTCTGAGAACTGGTGAGAAGCAGACTAACACGGAGGCAACTTTCAAAAAGCGAAAGTCAGGCGGAAGCACAGAGAGATAATATTAATAAACTTAAACAAATATTATAATGATGACACAAAAAAGTATTAATGACCTTTCTTATAAAATTATTGGCTGCGCTATTGAAGTTCATAAGGAACTGGGTCCGGGTTTACTTGAAACTGTTTATGAAACATGTTTGATAGATGAGTTAATTACCACAGGTCTAAGTGTAAAAAGCCAGATGCTGGTTCCCATTAAGTATAAGAAGAAAATTCTGAATTCTAATTTAATATTGGATATATTAGTTGAAGATACTATCATTGTTGAATTAAAAACTGTGGAAGCAATTCTGCCTGTTCATAAAGCACAGCTGCACACATATTTGAAGTTAACAAATAAACCAAAAGGGCTGCTTATTAATTTTTATTCTGAAGTAATTAAGGACCAAATTGTTTCTTATGTTACACCTGCATTTTCGGATTTACCAAAACAATAAGGCTCTGTGTTTCTGTGCCTCTGTGTTAGTCAATTGAGAAATATGAAAATATTATTTTTAAGCAGACTTAGCGAAGATTGGAACGCGCTTTTAAATAAGCTAAAGGAAGAATTTCCCGAAGTGGAATTCAGAATTAATGACAATCCAGAAAAACGCATTAGTGAACTGGAAAGTACAGATGCAGTTATAGCCGGTAGGCTTACGGCAGAAGAAATTGAATCTGCGGAAAAACTTAAAGCTGTAATTGTTCCTTTTACCGGATTGAATAATTTTCCGTTAGATATTATAAATAAAAAGAATATTAAGCTGTATAATACTCACGCAAACGCTCCGTTTGTTGCTGAGCATGCCGTTGCACTTGCGCTTGCGCTGCTGGGTAAAGTAAGTGAATTTCAGGATGACCTTAAAAAAGGTAAATGGAACCGCACGAAAGAAGCAGATGATATGTGGACTTCCATAAGAAGAAAAAATATCGGGATACTCGGTTACGGGCACATTGGAAAGTACATAGCAAAATATCTGAAGGCTTTTGATTGTTTCATAATTGGTTTTAAGCGGAATTTAGATCTAGATAATAATGATCTTGCGGATGAGATATCGAATAATATTGATGAAGTAATAGCAAAAAGTGACGTAATTTTTAACGTTTTACCCCTGAATCCGGAAACAAAACACATTATAAATGCTGAAAAAATCGCCAAAATGAAGGGAAAGTACATAATTACTGTGGGAAGGGGTGAAACAATTCAGGAAGAAGCGATGTATAACGGATTAAAGGATGGCACTTTGGCTGGAGCGGCAATAGACGTTTGGTACAAATACCCGGGGAAAAGCGAAGATCCTGTAATGCCCGCAAATTTTTCGTTTTGGGAATTGCCGAATGTTATAATGTCACCGCATAAATCAGCCCATACCGCTCAAGCGGTAAAAGCTATGATTGAAGATACCTGCGTGAACATCCGAAAATTCATAATATCACAGAGGTAAAAATGAAAACGATCATAATAGTACTGATAGGTTTAACAATGAACATTCTCTCACAGGATGTAACAGTAAGTATTTCAGCGAATAAATCTGAGTATCAAAAAATTTATTCTCTTAATGAAAATACCGATCCAATAATTTTGAATTATACATTGCATAACAACACGGCTGATTCCATACTGATAAAATTCGAGCCGTTCTTTGAGCTTACTTTTATAGGTGATGGTTATAAAGGATATAGTCATTGTTTCCGCTTGGAGCCGATCGAAATTAACGGTGAAAAGGTGGAAAGATACTTCAAATATAATCAATACAGCTCATTTGTTAAGGTTGCGCCGAATGATTCATTGGTTTATGAAGGCGAGTTTGATATTTTCTGGCCGTGCCGCAGCGCTCCGCCGTGGGGTGACTGGAAGTTCAATTTGACATACCGCAATAAATTAACCAAAGATGAAAATTATTTCCTCGTAAAGGGCAGGTACACAGATTTCACAAGCAAAGAATTCATCAAGGCATGGGAAGGCGAACTGGTTTCGAATACAATAAGTTTTACTATCTTAAGGGATAAGTGATCTATTTAAGCTCAAAGCATTCATTTTCATAAACGGAATATATAAATTTTCCTTTCAGAAGGAATTCTTCAAGTTCCGTGAATTCTTCATTATTTAATTCTCTTACCTGATAATCATTTGTTTTATTATTTGTAAATAACGGGTATAGAAATATTTTATCTTTACCTTTTTCAATTACCAGCATCGCCATCAGGCCGTATGGCTTGGCCCCGGTTGTTCTGTAACGGCCTGGGGCGTTGAAAATAAAATTTCCGATATTATAAATTATCCACTTACCATTATACTTTTCAATTTGCTGTACCGTATGGGCGCCGTGACCGATGATTATATCAGCGCCGGCATCTATCCAGCTATGGGCAAACGCAATTTGCCTATTATTAACCTGCTTATAATTGCTTCCCCAGTGAGGGTAAATTATGATCTTAGCTTTGGGAAATTTTTTTCTGCAATTCAATATCTGTTCATTCATATTAATTATATCAAGCTTATTAACTCCGGCTTTAATTGAATCCGCGTAGAAGTTATACAAAGTATCATAGCTTGCGCGGTATTCAAATCCACTGAAAATCACCAATTTTACACCATTTTCGTCAATAACCAAGGGCTTTAAGGCTTCATCAGAATTTTTGCCAGCGCCGAAATAATACATTCCCGCAATCTGGAGTGATGAAATTGTCTCAGTAAATCCTGTGATACCCTGATCAAACACATGGTTATTCCCAAGACTGACATTTTTAATATTATACTTACTTAAGTATTCTATGGTATTCACAGGATCAGACCAGTGCAGATACGGTTTTTTAATGCTTACCGGCGCGAGTGTTTTTGTAAGCGGTGTTTCAAGATTACAGAATGAAATATCTGATGTAAGGAGAATTTTTTTCACATTTTCGAAAAAATAATCATAACCGTACTCATTTATAATGTTCACTCCCCTGTTGAATTTGGGATCATACTGGTAATTATCTCCAAAGTGTGTATCACCCAAAAAAAGTATGCTAAGCGAATCACATTTTGCGTAACCCGAAAGCAGTAATAACAGTATGAATATTTTCAGCACGACAATTAATATTTAAACGAAAATAAGGAATACAAATGTAATAAAAAGAATAAAATGTATGAATCCCTGAAGTGCATTCGACTCACCATCCTTGCAGCTGAGAATGCCCACAAGAAGTGAAACGATCACCATAACAGACTGAAGCGGAGTGAGACCAAGCATTACATCCTGGCTTATGAGCAGCCCGACGATGAGTACTGCGGGAATGGTTAAGCTTACTGTTGAAAGCATTGAGCCAAGCGAGATATTTATGACGCGCTGCATATCATCATGCAGTCCCGCCCTGATAGCCGTAAGACCTTCGGGTGATACGATAATTATCGCAATTATCAGTCCCGCTGCCGCGGCAGGCATATGCAGCTTTTCAATGCCATCATCTACAAAAACCGAAAGGCTTTCAGCAAGGATCGATATAGCAGCTATTGTTGCAGCAAGCATTATAAAATTATAAAAAGTACTTATATTTTTCTTTGCTGGGAGGTGTTCATGTTCTCCGGATATATTTTTCTTTGCGCCTTCGAATTTAAAGTAGTAGTTATGCTCCTTCGATTGCATTCTGAGGAAGAATATATAAAGCAGAAGGCATATTATAACAAGGAAAATTTCGTACATACCGTAGCTTACTTCAGGAATAACAAGCGGAAGAAATAACCCGACACCGACAATGCCGAATATCATAGAAAAGAAGGAGTTTGTACTTTTAATATTGTATTTCTGCTCGCCATACTTGAGGCCGCCTATAAGCATAATGAGCCCGGTTAAGCCGTTGAGCAGGATCATAAGTGTTGAGAATATCGTATCTCTTGCGATCTCCGGGTCAGCATCCCCATGTGTCATCATAGATACTATCATGATTATTTCCACTGTTACGGCTGACAGGGTCAGTATCATAGTACCGTAAGGTTCCCCGAATTTATAAGCAAGAAGCTCGGCGTGATGAACAACACCTAAAGCAGCATATATTATTACTGTAAAAACCACAAGAAATAAAGTAGCTTCAATCAACAGTGATTCTTTTATCATAGGGTGCGCGCCAAAAGCCGCTAATGCACCTATTGTAATAAGCGCAAGCAGAAAGGATAGTTCTTTCTTCAAAAATTTAGCTGCCATAAACGCAAAATAGCAATTAAAGATTTAAAATTCTGAGGAATTGTTGCTTACATATCATAAAAAAAGCCGCCCTGTATTACAGGGCGGCCTGAGGCGGAAATAAATATGAAAACTTAAAATAAAATCAGCTTTCCAGTTTTGGATCCATGGTCATTACAACATCCATTTTCCGTGTATCACTTTTATCCTGCTGTATCCTCACTTCGCACTCCCATGAATGCGCATTTTCATCCCTGAATTTAAACCGGCTTGTATAAGTTTCATCAGCGGTAACATCGCTGCCGATCCTTTCCCATTTATGTTTGGTACTCAGTCGTTTACAGAATACATCTGAAAATTTTTCAACAGTAAGATCCGTTTCGATCTTATATTCATATTTAAGCTTCTGGGGTTCCGCGTACATTTCCCCGGATTGTAAAAAAGACCCGAATATGAAGCTATGAAGGGCAAAGATAATTGCTGCTAAGAGAACTTTTTGCATAGCTGTTCATTTTAAATTTATGGAAAAGAATGTTAATTAAAACTTATTTTATATTTATGAACTAAAAATTAAATTCATAACTGACCTTAAAATATCGCCTTGTATATTCCAGCCTGTCGCCATCGAGATTCAATACCAAATATACACTGCTGCCGCCGAAGAATTCATATTGCAGCATCGTGTTCAGCAGAGCTCTTTTGTTATGAGTATCTCTCTGGTAATAGGCTCTCAGGAACAGTTTATCCATAACCTTGTAATCAAGTTTGATGTTATAGATCGACTGATCAAAATTATCACCCTGCTTAATATAATTATAGTTCGCTCCAAGCCTGAATTTACCGAAAAATGCAAGATCAACGGAAGCATACGGATTCAGCAATTTATCTCCAAAATATCTTCCGCCATAGAATCCGGCTGAAAATGAATTGTTGCCGAACACAACTTTAAAGTTATGTTCCGTCAAAATGTTATTTTGCGTAATGATAGAGCCGTTATCATCCCTGTCATTTGGCCTGTCAAAATTGAGGCTGTGGAAAAAGCTCAGCCAGCCTGTAACTTTGTAGTATAAATTCCCAAAAACCCCGTTTTGATAGTTAAATCCTTCTGAAAATTCATGTGACCTGTAATATCCCGCACTTACATTAATATTGCTGAAGTACTTATTATTATTAACAAACTGGTAACCGCCGCTAACATTCAGTTCATCGTAATTGTTGCCGTAATTGTTGAACAATGTAGTTGCGCTGAAATTTGAATCATACCTGGTGTAACCGGCATCCATGTATGGACCGCCGTTGCTGTTCTGCTCAAAGTACAAATACGCATTATACATATTGCCGCTATTTGATCTTTCAGAATTATCAGTTCTGTTAATATTATCAAAACTGCGAAAACTTCGCGCAAACTGTGTAATGAGCCTGAATCTTGACGGCAGGTTTATCTTACTGTCAACACTTACCATCTGCTCTTTGGAAGTATCAAGTTCATTGGTATTATACATAAACAATCCCCCAATATTAAAATCAGGGAAATTGAAGTTGGGTCTTGCAACAGCAAACCTGCGGATTGAGTTTGGAGCCGTGGGCAAAGTATCCTGAACGTAGAGCGCACCCATCTTAAACTTATCGCTGCGGTATGTATAATTGAATCCGTATTGGATTTTATCTATAGCCCTGGAATAGAACAGGTTTACCGGTGTTCTGTAAATATCCAGATCCTTACTGAAAAACGGCCGTTTTTCCTGAAGAAAGATCGGTCTGCCGTAAAATGCGAATCTGAACGGGTCAGCCTCCAGTGTTGACTCATCAGTGAAAATAGTACTTTTCAGTTTATGTTTATCCAGACTGACGGCAAACTCGCCTCCGAACCTGAATCTTGCAGTATCATTGTTAAAACTTCTTCCGACAATAAACGGAGTAAGATTAAAACGCAAATTCAGTTTTTCATCAAAAGGTGTGCTTAGATCTAATTTATAGGTGCTTTTAAGATTCAGCAGCTCACTGTTTGGAGTAAGCGCATACCATGTATAATTGCCGTCAGGCGTATAAGAAAAGAGCTGCAGATCGATGCCAATTTGCTTTTTGTTCTTGTTCTGCAGTCGGTCAACCGGGATCTTAATTTCCATTTCACAGTAACCGGGCTGACCGTTTTTAGCTTCTTTAAATATTGTAACCTTGTTTTCCCATTGCCAGTCCCATTCATATGACTGGTTGGTCTGGTTATACACGATCGCATCCCGCTGGTTATTCAGGAAACTTACAACAAACACATATCCATTTTTATTTTTGTTTTCCAGGTCAAGCAGAATAAAGAATTCATTTTCTTCATCAGTGCTTCTATCCCTGGTGAGAGATTGTTTGATTATCTTTCCGCGCGGCCAGTACTTTATTGCGATATAGATCGCGTCCTTATCCTGTTTTATATATGCAATGGTGCTGTCATAATCTTTTTTTTCTGATTTAGGTATCATCATATAAAAATCAGTAAAAACTTTAGCGCCTTTCCATTCATTATCAGTAATTTTACCATCAATTTTTAATGCAGAGCTTTCCTTTGGAGAGGTTTTATCATCGCCTGCAATTTCATTTCCCGCCTGCGCCAGCAGCGATACCGGCACGGGGAAAAGAAATAACAGGATCAGAATAGTTTTTGTAAAAACTTTTGTCATTAATCTAAAATTAAACCTTTTAAGAAATTATTATTTATTGAAAATTGCTTTTTTAACAGGAAGATTTCCGGAGTAATATAAAAGAGCCTGTGCGATGCCTGCCTCAAAAAATATTGCCTATGGGTCAAATACAGGTTAACACTTTTAGAGACAGGCAGCAGCCTACTTTTAACTAAGCCGCCTACACGCTTGAGCCCTCAAAACAAGCGTCGCCCAATCGCACTGCTCTTTCATTCTTTTCCAGAAGGAGAAATTCCGAGTCTGTTTAGAAATGAATCACTTTTTAACAGTTCTGAATTTCCCTTTTGATGCTCCTGTTTCATAAAAGGTTTAGTTAATAATTTGTTTTTTAATCATTGATGCCCCGGTACCTTCATTCTCACAGAATAAACCCTTTGACACTACTGTTTTGAGGTTGTGACTTCCGGGAATCATAAAAATCTCAGCTGATTTATAGAAATATCTGTACTTATCAATTTTTCAATTATCGCTGTTACAAAGATATAAATTTTTATATAATAAACAATATAACTGCTTATGTATATTTATGATGATAGTAGTTTCGGAATGGTTTAATTGCGATTCCTTCCAAATTCTGCACATTTTTTAATCATTTTACAAGCACCATTTTCTTAGTTATTGATAAATTCTCACTTAGCAATTTATAAAAATATATTCCGCTTGGACTTTCCGAAGCATCCCAGACAGCTTCATGAACGCCGGCGGGGTATTTTCCTGAGGCTAGCAGGGCAACCTTGATGCCAAGTATATTATAAATTGTTAAACTTATATCCCTGTTACTCAGCATATTAGGGATTGAGAATCTGATATTTGTTGCAGGATTGAAAGGATTGGGATAATTTTGTTCCAGTTTAAAACCTTCAGGGAGTTCAGTTCCGTTGTTTTCAATTCCAATAATACCGGAACCCTGCACAATACGGATTATCTGATTTACCTGCACACCTGCGTAAACTTCTGTGCTGCCTGAAGACCACTCTACAATGATGCTGTCAATAACGGCAGTGTTGCCCAAGCCAAAGTGCAGGTCCATATTCTGCCCGCAATAACCGGATTGTCCATCAACTGTTCTTACCAGCCACACGGGATTCCCGTTCAGAACTGCCCTTACTTTAACTTTAGACGCAATAGGAGAGAAATTAGTTGCACTTGCCCCGGATAGTTTTATGATGATCCATTTATTTGTGTTTCCATTATTTAAATAGGCATAATTATTCTGATTTTCTCCATAGGTATTGGCTGTAAACAGATCCAGATCGCCATCAGCATCCCAGTCAGCCCATGCAAATCCGTAGGAATATCCCAGGTCATTAACGACTTCACCATCGGTGATCTTTTCAAATGCCGGGTTACCGGTTTCAACCAGAAGATTTTTGTATAAGTGATTAACCAGCGGAACGTTCGGCGGCCCGTAAGCCTGTGTAACATACATATCAAGATCGCCGTCATTATCATAGTCACCCCAGCCTGAGCATGCAAAGTATCCGTTTTCATTTACTATAGGGTCATTGAGTATCCGTGTAAATGTAAAATTGCCGTCATTCCGGAAAAGAAAATTCTTTTGATTTTCTGAGTTGGTTACAAACAGGTCAAGATCTCCATCATTATCATAATCTCCCCAGCTTGAGCTCCATGAAATTCCGCCGCTTGTTGTTGGCGCAATACCGGTAACACTTGTGAAATATCCCCCGCCGTTATTTTTGTACATGTAATCAACGGCGCCTGATTCATTTGCAATAAAAAGATCAATATCACGGTCATTATCAATATCTACCCAGTTCGCACCCCTGGAAAGCAGTCCGATGCTGTTATAAATTGCACCTGAATCAACGCTTATAAAATTTCCGTTACCTGTATTTTTATACAGCCTGTTGCGTGAGTTGCTTGACCTGCTGTTGGTAACAATAAGATCCAACAGACCGTCACTATCGTAATCTCCCCAGCTGCAGGTTTCAGAAAATCCGCGGTTGGATATAACGGGAGAGTTTGCCATGAAAGTAAAATTACCGCCGCCCTCATTTTTGTAAAGCACGCTTACGGAATCATACCATGTTACGGTACAGAAATCCAGCAGCCCGTCGTTGTTAAAATCACCCCAGCTGGAGCCGTCAAACGGCAGACTGTCGTTCACGGGTCCGGTGTTGTATACTCTTGTGAAGTTTCCGCCGTTATTTTGATACAGGAAGCTTCGCTGTCCAAATCTTTTGCCGTTGCTAACGTACAGGTCAAGATCGCCATCGTTATCATAATCTATAAAATTCACGCTTCTGGATGCGCCGCCATCATTAACAAATGATCCTGATGTAATTTTAGTAAACGTTTGCGTAAATAATTTTTCACCGGCAAAACAAAGTAAAACCGGCATTAAAACAAAAAATATGAGCCGAAGGGCATTTACACTATTGAATATTTTCATAAATTGAATTTTGATTAATTAATAATATCATTTAATATATATATAGGGCATAAAACTCTCAAAACCGAAAATGGCATATATATTAGAGTCCTATTTGCACTTGTATTGCATATTTTATTTCATATTTTGCTGATATTAAATAATATTATCACACTATATTAGATTTCTATGAGGCTATCAAATGACCTGTTTGAGCTGATAAGCTCAATGAGCAAAAGTGAGAAAAGATATTTCATCATAAGCTCTAAGCTGCAAAGCGGCAGTAAAATATATGTTTCCCTTTTTAAAGCGCTGGAAAAACAAAATGAATACGATGAGAAAAAATTTAAAAGCAGGTATAAAAATGAAAAGTTCATAAATAATTTTGCATTCAACAAAAAGAACCTGTATAACCTGCTGATGAAAGCACTCACAGCGTATGGATATTCATCCACAGTTGACGGGAAACTGCACGCAATGATAGCAGAATGCAGGATACTATTTAACAAGGCGCTGTACAAGAAATACTTCAGGGCAATTGTAAAAGCTAAGCAGTTCGCACATACACATGAAAGATACGGATACCTGATCCAGATACTGGATATGGAAAAAATAATTATCCCGAAAGAAATGATCCATAAGCAGAAATCAGATGAAATAATGAAAGAAGTAAAAAAAGCAGCAAAGAAGATCACCGAAGTATTTGAATACAGCAGGCTTGCCGGCACACTTCTGAACAATTACAGGTATTTCGGGCTAACGAGGGATTCCGCACAAACAGCAATACTTGATAAGCTATCTTCCGGGGGCATAATGAGCTCGCCCGAAAAACCGCAAAGCATACGCGCTTTGGAAGCATATTACCGTGTCAAGGAAATTTCATCCGGAATAAAAGCGGATAGTGAAGCAACTTATGAAGCATTATTAAACAGGTACAGCATAGTTATTAATAATCCACATCCGTTTAAAAACTTTCTTCTGCACTATCCCACTGATATATTGTTCTCGCTTGCGGAATGCTGTATAAACCTGAACAGGACTGATGAAGCGGTAAAATACCTTAATGAAATAGAAAATATGCTGCTAAAGGATAAATATAACCTTGAAGATTTTGATATTTACAAAGGGTACCTTAATTTCAGAATATTCCTGAAGAAAGGTGAAATTCAGAAAGCATCAAAACTTATTCCTTCACTGGAAAATTTGCTAGTGACATATAAGGATAAACTGCAGATAGATACTGAACTTTCAATTCTGTATTATATATTAGTCTGCCGGATCGAAGAAAAAAATTACCTGAAAGCTCTTGATGCATGTAACAGACTGATGTCACATCCGCTGCTGGCAAAAAGAGCAGATTATGAAACTTACAGCAGGATACTGAACCTGGTAATACATTTTGAACTGAAGAATTACGAACTTCTGAAATACCTGCTTGTAAGGATATACCGCTATTTGTTCAAACATGAAAAACTATTTAAAACGGAACAGCTGATAATTGATTTTATTCTGAAGCTGCAGAATGTTAAAAATGATGATGACCTGAATTATAACTTCAGTAAACTGGAAACTAAACTTGCCAGGCTTAAAAACGAAAAATATGAAAAGAACGCATTTGAATATTTCGATCTGCATAAGTGGGTGGTAAGCAAGCTAAGGCATGATTAACCCGAAGTGTATATTCTGCCTGGTTTATACAGATGGGTCAAGCCGGTTACTTCCTTTTCATCATTATTGCAAAACCCCCGCCTCTTGCCATTTTTAAAGCAATTTTATTTCCTGAGCCGACGATTATATTAGAAATGATGACCTTCCCGGGGTTTGTATCACCATCTGAAGCAAATGGTTTTTATCTCTTCAGAGAGGGCAGAAAAATTCAGTACAAAAACCAGTAAAAATGTTGAAATTTCTTTCATTTAATCAGCTAAATTACAGTAAAACTGCAATAAATTTAAACAATATACACTATAATTGTAAATCCTGACAATAAAATTCCATTAAATATGTACCAATTTGTTAGTAACTTTGTATAATGGGTAAATCTGTATCATTACATACATTGGGCTGTAAACTCAATTACTCCGAAACATCGACTCTGGCAGGCAAATTCAACAGTAATGGATTTGAATTGAAGGATTACGGTGAAAAATCCGATATTTTTGTGCTGAATACGTGCAGCGTTACGGATAATGCTGATAAAGAATGCAGGCAGATAATAAGGAGTGTGCTAAATAAGAATCCTGATACTTACATAATAGTAACAGGGTGTTACGCGCAATTGCAGCCAAATGAAATTGCAGAAATCCACGGGGTTGATCTTGTCCTTGGCTCAAATGAAAAATTCAAACTGTTTGATTATGTTAACGGTTTTGAAAAGAAAGAGCTTTCATGCGTATTTACTTCACCGACTGAGGAAATTACGAATCTTGATTACGCTTATTCAAGCGATGTTGAATCAAGAACGCGCGCATTCCTGAAAATACAGGACGGCTGCGATTACAATTGTTCATTCTGTACCATACCGCTGGCGCGCGGAAAATCGAGAAGTCTTGCAATGAACAGGGTAATTGAAAACGCTGAAAAACTGATTGACGCAGGTTATAAAGAGATAGTGCTTACAGGCGTGAATACCGGGGACTATAATTACCAAAACGGTACTCCCGGGGTAAACAATCTGTATGATGTGCTTTGCGAACTTGAAAAACTGGATATACCAAGAATAAGGATAAGTTCAATTGAACCAAACCTTTTGAACGATGATATCATCCAACTTGCAGGCTCATCGGTCAAATTATGCAGCCATTTTCATATTCCTCTTCAAAGCGGCGACCCGGAAACACTGAAATTAATGAGACGAAGATATAACAGAGATTTTTACGAAAACCTCATAGAAAAACTCAACCGCAGCATTCCCGGTGTTGGAATAGGGGTTGATGTAATAATTGGCTTCCCGGGAGAAACAGATGACAGGTTTGAAAACACGTTTGATTTTCTTGAAGAACTGCAGGTAAGCTACCTGCATGTTTTTACTTATTCGGAACGCAGAAATACTTTCGCGGTAACACTCCCGGGAAGGGTTGATATGAGCGCCAGAAAGGAACGAAGCGGGATCTTACGGGAGCTTTCTAACAAAAAGCGTTTATTGTTTTACAGAAAAAATGCGGGAAATAAACACAAAGTGCTTTTTGAAACAGCTAAACCGGATGAATATATATATGGTTTTACTGATAATTATATTAAAGTAAGAACAAAGCACAGCATTTCACTGGAGAACACTATTAAGGATTTTGAGATTGAAACAGCTGATAATTATTTGTTTGCTGAAGGAAAAATACTGTAGATGGATATTTATATAATACGGCACGGTGTAGCAGCAGATCTTGACAATGAAATTGTTGAGGAAAGTTACAGGTATCTGACAATTCATGGCAGAAACCACTGCAGAATAGTAGCGCAGCGGCTTAAGGATATGAAGATACGGTTTGATAGTATACTTTCCAGTCCCCTGGTACGGGCTGTGCAAACGGCTGAAGTGTTTGCATCAGTGCTGAAGTATGATGATGAGATTAAAACAGCCATAGAGCTTATTGGAGGCAATACATTCAGCCGGTTCGCGCAGCTGATAAAAAGACACTCGCATCATAACAGCATAGCGGTATTTGGCCACGCCCCAGATGTAAATTCATTTTCGCTTAACCTTATCAAAGATAACCCGGTAAAGGACCTTCAGCTCAACTTTAAGAACGCAAGTGTATGCAAGATAAAATATGATCCTGCTTCTGGGAAAGGAAAGTTTGGCTGGTTCCTGAATTCAGAAAACATGAAGCTGGTAGAAGCCCCATAATACAAATGCTGCACAGATAACAATCCCTTTCGGATCGATCAGAATACATTAATAGGCGCAGGAGTAAAAGAACAAATGAACATTATGAATGCAAAACCTCCAAGCAGTTTCCTGCCGGCTCCAAGTGGCGTGGTGTCATAGAACGGCGGGTGATCTATCTTGATCAGGAATATAAGCAGCACAACCCAAATTACCCACATTAGCGAACCATAATCATACCAGTTCAGCCAGCCCAATTCATTTAGGCCGCCTATTGCAGACATCAAAATCAGCAGCCCGAAGAAGAACCGGGCGACAAGTTTGTGTTTGTTTCCCAGCAGAGCATAAGAAATATGCCCCCCGTCAAGCTGTCCAATAGGCATTAGGTTAAGTGATGTTACAAACAATCCGAACCATCCTGCGCATAAAAACGGGTAATGATATATTTCATTCATTGGCGGCAGAAAAGCGTTTTGAGGCAATGGCAGAATTTTTGTTAACACAGAATAGAGCAGAGTATTGGCAAAAGTGATCCCGTTTACCGGCGGCAGGCCGCCTGAAACATACTCGGGGTGTATTGAATACAGGTAATCGATCGAAGGGAGTGTCATTAAACCATATACCAGAGAAGACACGGCAACAACAAATCCGGCAATGGGTCCGGCAATGCCAATATCAAAAAGCGCTTTCCTGGTTTTGATCGGCTCTCTGATCTTAATGACCGCGCCCATTGTCCCGAACGGGTTCAGCATGTCGGGCATTGGCATGGGAATGTACAAAGGCAAAGTTGTATCAATTTTATGAAACTTAGCCGCGAAATAGTGCCCGAATTCATGAAAGGTCAAAAACAGAATTACCAACGATGCATAAGTTATGCCCAGCTGAAAATTGCTTATATCATAAGGATCTCTCCCCATCCAGTAAACGCCGCCCATAACTGTAGTAATACAAGTTGCAGCAAACATTACAATGTAAAGCCATGGACCGAATTTCTTTTTCTTTTTTACCTGCCGGGCGGGTTCCATTTGAGGGGTTTCAAACCTGTAATATTGTGAGTTTTCCTGCAAAAAAAGTAATTTTAAATTGGTACAAATTTAATTGCAGTTCACTATCATTAAAAAGGAAATAATTATTCAATAAAATATTGAATTTTTCGGTGATATTTAATATTCTATATTATAAAATATAACTAAACAATAACCGTCTGAACAATCATAAAGCAGGAATGTTTATTTTAAATTCAGAAGTCTTAAATGGAAATTGCAGTTGCACGGGAGACAGGTAAAGATCTTAATTTGAAAGAGAAGCTTGAACAACAAAACTCCCGTCTGAAGGAAGTTATCGAAAAAGAGAGCCCAAGACTGCTTGGGTTCATTAGACGCAGAGTCGCAGCAGAGTCTGACGCGGAAGATATTCTTCAGGATGTTTTCTATCAGTTTACAAAGACGATGCGTGAGGACCCGATAGAAAAAACAGCTTCCTGGCTTTTTAAAGCTGCATCAAATAAAATAATAGACTGGTACAGGAAAATAAAACCCGTATCGCTTGATAAGATGAATGAATCTGTTTTTGATGATGAGATGAACAATTCCTACAGAATTGAAGACCTGAGCTTTGAAGATACACAGAACCAGGATGTTGAGTTCAACAGGCAGGAGTTCTGGCCAATGCTTGAAGAGCTGCTTAATAACTTACCCGAAAAGCAGCGAGAAGTATTTATTATGCATGAGTTTGAAGGAAAAGGCTTCAGGGAGATATCTGAGTTAACCGGTGTTGGAATTAACACTTTGCTTTCAAGAAAGCGTTACGCAGAGCTATACCTGCGGGAAGAATTAAAAGAGCTTTATGATGAGATAACATCACAGGCTTAAGTTAAAGAATTTAAAAAGAATATTATACAGGTAACATTATGAAACACAGAAAATTTATCAGGGGTCCCCTGTTTTTACTTAAAATGATACTTATACTGGCAATCACCAGTGTTGTAGTAATGCTTTTATGGAATGCACTTATTCCGTCAATTTTTAACGGACCATTGCTGAATTACTGGCAATCTGCCGGACTTCTCCTTCTGGCAAAAATACTCTTCGGTTCAATGGGCAGAGGTTTAGGCAGAAGGCCCCACAGCTACCCGGATGAAATGTGGAAGAAAAAGCTTCGGGCAAAATATGACGCTATGACTCCGGAAGAGAAAGAAAAATTTAAAAACAAATGCAACAGCCGGTTCGTATTCACATTTACCGACGATAACTGCGAAAGCAGTGCCGCTAAGGCAGAACCAAAAGAAGAAAAGAAATAATATTTAACTTCGCACAAATGGAAATTCTTGTATTCAGAACAGGTGTAGAAAGTACAGAGCATATTGAAAATATAGCACCGCATTTAAACAGCATTAAGGGAATATACAGATGGAGCTTTGACCTTGAGGACAACGAAAACATTCTGAGAATTGAAGCAGCCGGGATATCACCGCGCTCAATTGAAAAGACACTTGCCGGAATGAACTTCTACTGTGAAGAACTTGAAGACTGAAAAGCGCCATAAATCAACGCCACCTGACCTTTAAGAAAACTGTAAAAATCACGTTTTTTTGATAAACAGAACTTTGACACCTCCTGAATGTTAAATATTTAAAGTTGCATTACGCCACAATAATTGTTATCTTTAGTACAATCCAAATCAGGTAAGTCAAACTTTTTTTCAGGGTCTATATTACAAACCGGCCGGAAAGGAGTAACATATGAAATCACTTCGTGATATTTGCTCGCAAAAGGAAATGTTCTATGTAAATACTGGAATGACAGTTTATGAAGTTGTTGGAGAGATGGCAAAAAACAACATTGGTGCCGTTCCTGTACTGGATGACGGAGGAAAACTTAAGGGTATTTTTTCCGAAAGGGACCTGATGGTAAGGTGCGCCGCCAAACGGCTTGATATGGAAAACACTAAGGTTGATGATGTAATGACCCGGGGTGTTATACTTATGGAAGCTCATGACTCTTATAACGACTGCATGAACATAATGAAGCAGGAAAATATCAGGCATATGCCCGTCAGGGATGGAGAGAAGCTTATAGGTGTAGTATCAATGCGTGACCTGATGGCAGAAGACGCTGAAGAAAAGAAACAGGAAATAGAAAACCTGAATTCATATATTTATTATTATAAATAAACAATTTCTCAAAACAGGTACCAAAAAGGGGAAGATTACATCTTCCTCTTTTGTTATTGATATGCGCCATAAACCGAATACCCTGCAATGGCAATTAAAATCAATATTTGTCAATTCTGTTAATTTTTATGAAATTGATTTACATTATTTATTTAGCTAATTTTTGAAAATTACACAAAGAAAGAAAACTATTTAATGACGAAGACAGTTGATCTGCCGAAAACAGTTGGCGAGCTAAAGAATGCCGGTTATGAAGTACTTGCAGTTAAAGATGAATTAAGAAAAAATCTGGTTAAAAAACTCCGCAATAAAGAAGAGATATTTCCCGGAATAATCGGTTATGAAAAAACTGTAATTCCGCAGGTGATAAATGCCATTCTTGCAAAGCATGATGTTATATTTCTGGGTTTAAGGGGACAGGCAAAGACCAAAATGGCAAGAATGCTGGTTGACCTGCTTGATGAGTTTATCCCGATAATTAAAGGGTCTGAAATTAATGACAATCCATACTTCCCTATTTCGAAGTTTGCGGTGGATACTGTTGAAGCAAACGGCGATAAAACTGAAATTGAGTGGATAGGCAGAGAGCGCCGTTTTGGAGAGAAACTGGCGACTCCGGATGTTACAATAGCTGATTTGATTGGTGATATTGATCCCATCAAAGCCGCTACGCAGCGGCTGCATTATTCACATGAAGGAGCGATCCATTTTGGAATTGTACCAAGGACCAACAGGGGGATCTTTGCAATAAACGAATTACCTGACCTGCAGCCAAGGATACAGGTTGGATTGCTTAATATAATGCAGGAGCGCGATATACAGATACGCGGTTTTAATATACGATTCCCGTTGGATGTATTTATTGTATATACCGCTAACCCTGAAGATTACACAAACCGCGGAAATATTATCACTCCGCTTAAAGACAGAATTGATTCACAGATAATAACCCACTACCCCAAAAGCGTTGAAGATGGTATTAAAATTACTGAATCACAGAGCTGGATAAAAAGACATCATGATAAAGATGTAATAATACCTTATTACATGAAAGAAATAATTGAATCAGCGGCTCATGAAGCCCGGAGAAGTGAGTTTGTTGAGCAGAAATCTGGGGTAAGCGCAAGAATGACAATTTCTGCGATGGAAAATCTTGTGAGCAATGCCGAAAGAAGATCAATAATAAACGACGAGAAGATAATCTTCCCGCGCATTACAGATCTTGGTGCAGTACTTCCGGGAATGACGGGAAAAATTGAGCTTGTATTTGAAGGCGAGCAGGAAGGTCCCGTGAAAGTCAGCAAAGCCCTGCTGGGCAAAAGCATCAGGGAAGTTTTCAGGAAGTATTTCCCTGACCCGCTTAAGAGAAAAACAAAAACGCCGGCATCAAATGCATTCCAGAAAAGCGAGCAGTCCAGGAAAGATATTCCAAAGGCAGACCAGGGAAATACTGCCGCGGAACCTTACCAGGATGTGATAGGTTGGTTTGAAGACGGGAATTATATAGAGCTTAATGATGATATGAAATTTGAAGAATATTTTAATACCTTAATGAGAGTTGAAGGGCTGGAAAAAGCAGTAAGAAATCACATAAAAACCATTGAAAATGAATATGAACTTGCCTCACTGATGGAATTTATGCTGGACGGGCTGCATAACAATTCAAAAATAGCTAAAGATGAGCTGGATGACGGTGTATCGTACAAAGATATGGTGGGAGCTATGCTTTTCAATAAAGCAACCCGCAGAGATTCCTCTTCGTCATATGATTATGAGAACGAAGAGTGGAATTCATAAATATTGCGGAATGCGGATTTTTGAATTGCGGATTTAAAAGCAGCGGCAGCTTCAAAGAATCAGCTGAATAATCAATAATGGGAAACTTCGGAATTCGGGGAAGAATTTGATCCTCAACATTCAACAATAATAAATCAATGCAGCAAACAGAAGAAATAACATCTCCAACAGATATTGATACAACAACGCAGGGTTTTACACTGATATTGTTCAATGACGCGCATCATGATTTTGACGAAGTTATAAACCAGCTGATGCTGGCAACAGGTTATGGATATGACAGGGCTGAATCAATCACACTTGAAGCGCATAACAAAGGCAGGGCCGCTGTTATTTCCGGCGAATTGGAAAAGTGCCTGTCGGTGCAATCTGTACTGGAAGAGATAGCCCTGCGGACATCTATTGAAGTAAACGCCTAATAACCTTGCGCTCCATTAAGAACAGATACGACACTTTGCACTGGCACCAGGTAATAAACGGTTACGCCATGGGCATTTTCCCTATGGGAGAAGATGAAAACTCCATTGCCTGGTTTGAAGCTTCGCCGCGCGCAATTATGCCAATTGAGCTGAGTTCAAGCTCAATTAAGATTTCGAGATCACTGAAGCAGGTGATTAACAAAAATACGTTTGAGCTGAGAATTGATACTGCATTTGAAAAAGTTATCTATGAATGCTCAAGAAGGGACAGCACATGGATAAACAGGCTGATAATGACAGCATATACAGAACTGCACTACAGGGGATATGCTCATTCAGTGGAAGCATGGAAGGATGGTAAACTTGCAGGCGGATTGTACGGTGTTGCTTATAAGGGCGCGTTTTTCGGGGAGTCGATGTTCTACAAAGAAAATAATGCTTCTAAGGTATGCGTTGTGAAGTTATATGAACTGCTTAGAAGCAATAAATACATTTTGTTTGATATACAGATGATGACCTCTCACTTCGAAAAATTCGGGGCCATAGAAATATCCCGGAGGGCATATCTTGAAATACTTGAAAGGGCAATGAACGTAAAACGCGAATTTAAGTTTTGAGTTCAAAAAACTATTTCAATTCCGCTGGCTGTCTTCTATCTTCTTCACTTTTTCAAGCCTTCTTACATATCTTTCTTCCGGCTTAAATTTCGCGTTAAGAAAAGTGTTAATAACTTCAACGGCAAGCGACTCACCTACTATTCCGCCTCCGAGGCAAATAACATTCATGTCATCATCTTCAACACCCTGGTGCGCCGAAAACGCGTCGTGGCAGATACCTGCGCGGATACCCCTGAACTTGTTGGCGGCAACACAAGCGCCAACACCGCTTCCGCAAATTATTATTCCTTTGGACCCCGCTCCGCCCTGAATTGCTTTTGCCAAAGCCTCAGCAATATCAGGATAGTCAGCGGGGTCTTCTGAACTAGTGCCAACATCAATAACATTGTATTTTTTTGAAAGCAATACTTTGAGTTTTTCCTTAAGGTTAAAACCTCTGTGATCAGCGCCGATTATTATATTTTCCATGGTGCAAATTAATCAATAAACTACTAACTATCAATAAAATAAGCAGGTTAGTTTGTAGTTAATTTAATTATATGAAATTTGCTTTCAAACCGCTATATTAACATATAGATATTGTAATGCTGCAATTCCATCCTGATAAAAAAGAGCAAGCACTAGTACATACATGCAATAATTTTATTTCCATTTTTTAATGAGAAAAGAGTTATCCGAAGAAGAAAAGCAGACCGACAGCAGGACCAAAACCAGAAACTCTCCGGTTAAAAATGTTCGTAAAAAGAATGTCGAGGTAAAGAATGTTCGTGTTAAGTCTTTTGAGAATAATGTTCCTCATGTTAAAACGGAATTGAAAAAGAGATTACCGGGGCTTGCCCGGAAAAAGCATAAAGCCTTCTTTAAGTCCTTTCATTCCAGCCCCGTAGCAAAAGCTCTTCTTGACCTGAACACCAGCAAATACATTGAAGTTAACCGCGCATTTTTGAAACTGTTTGAATGCAAAAAAGAAGAAGTAATTGGTAATGATCCTGTTAAACTTGGTTTTTGGGCAGATGAATTGCAGAAAAAGAAAATCCTTAAGAAATACAGAAAAAATAAGTTCGGTTCTTTCAGCCTTGATATTATTTCGCATAAGGGAAATTTAAAGAACCTGATCATTTCAACAGAAAAGGTAGAATTACTTAATAATGAATATCTTCTTGGATACCTGATAGATAACACTGAGATTCACCTTTATGAAAAGCTGCTGAAAGAAAGTGAACATAAATACAGTATACTTCTTAACAACAATCAGAACGCAATATATGAGTACGATTTCAGGAACCGGAGATACAATTATATCAGCCCCTCAATTAAGAGGATACTGGGAATATCGCCGGAAACATTTATAAAGCACCGCTATAATGTAATTACACCTTTGCTGGAAAAAGAATACCGTAAAAAAATACGCGCACATTACAAACTGCTCAAAAATTCAACCGGCAAAAAGAAAAAAAACTTCAGGTTTGAGTATCCCTTCACAAAAAACGGCAAAGATCAAATATGGGTTGCAGATGACCAGGCGGTCATGTACGGAAAGTCAGGAAAAGCTGAATGCATAATAGGTAACATCTCTGATATCACGGCGAGAAAAACCAATGAAATACTGCTTAAAAAAAGTGAGGAGCAGTACAGAGTGCTTTTCTACAGCAATCCCCTTCCTATGTGGATCTTTGATTTTGAAAGCATGAAGATTCTTGCGGTAAACAACTCAGCAATAAAGCATTACGGGTATTCAGAATCTGAATTTTTGAACCTGAAACTCACGGATTTCCGCCCTGAAAAAGAGATCAGAAGGTATTTGAGATACCGAAAGGAGATCATAAAAGAGAACAAACAGAAAAGAGCATTTTTTGCGGGTGTATGGAAACACAAAAAGAAATCAGGTGAATTGATAGATGTAGAGATCACACGGACTCCATTGAATTTTGCAGGACATGAAGCTGTATTGATCCTTTCCAACGATATTACGGAGAGGTTAAGATCTGAAGCTGCATTAATAAAACGTAACCGTGAGATCAGTGAGCTGTACCGTGCCGGCCGGGAACTTTCAAAAACCCTTGATCCGGATAAGATCTATAATAGTATATACAGCATCATCAGGAAGATAATGCCGTGTGACTCTATGGTAATATCGGGATACGACAAACAAAGCAACTTGATAACCTGCCAGGCAGCCTGGATAGGAAGAAAACGGCTTAATGTATCAGCTTTTCCTCCTGTGCCCGCAAATTTTTCAGGAAAAGGCATACAAAGCAGGGTCATAAAAACCGGCAAACCGGAATTACTTCCTGAATTTCAGAAAGATGTTTCCCGCTCAAAAGTGAAGTTCTATTACAAACCGGATGGTACAGTAAATGATGAACCAAATAATAAGAACCTATCCGAAAGATCAGCGATAGTAGCCCCGCTGAAACTTAAAAACAAAGTTATTGGCGTATTGCAGGTAAAGAGCCTTAAAGAGAACGTTTATACAGAAAGTGACGTAAAAATTATCGAATCATTGGCCGCGCAAATAGCGGTTTCAGCATCCAATGCCGTGCTTTACCAACAGGCACATAATGAAATAAAATTCAGAAAACAAACAGAATCTGAATTACTGAAGACGTCGATCGAAATTTCAAACATTTATGAAATTTCTAAAGATATAACCGGGGCGCTGACCGCTGATGAACTTAACGGGAAAATATTCAGAATAATAAGCAGCTCATTTCCTGAATGCGATATCGGGATATCTGTTCTGGATGAAAAGAAAGAAAACATAATCCTAACCGGACTTTTCACAAATGGAAAAGAGATAGATACCAAAGAGCTGCCTTCCATAAAATTTGACCGCTCGGGAAAAGGGCTGCAAAGCAGCGTGCTTATTTCAAACAAAACCAGAATAATTGATAATTACAGAGATTACATCAAAAGTAACGGCGCCAGGTTTTATGTTAAAGATAACGGAAAAGTAGCTTATGAAAAGGATGATTCCTTTGATGTAGCTGAAGCCGCAATGATAATACCTTTGATCTATGAAAAAAGAGCGATAGGGACGCTTCAGCTTCTTAATTACAGCAAAAGCGGATTTTCGGAGAACGCTTTAAAAGTAATGGAATCGCTGGCATCGCATATTGCAGTATCAATTATCAACGCGCAGCTGCATAACAAACTGCAGAACGAACTGAATGAAAAACAAGTGGCTGAAAAAGAGCTGCAGGCAAAAACCGAAGAGCTTCAGATACTATATGATGCCCAGCAGGTTCTTTCAGGATCGCTTGAAATTGAAAGCGTTTACGATAATACCTATAAGATAATATCTGCCAAGATCCCCTGCGATTCTATGATAATTTCGGCTTATAACGAACAGGCCAAAAACATAAAAATACTTTCTGTTTGGGCAGACGGTGTAAAACCGGATATCAATATATTCCCGCTTATCCCGCTGGCGCCGGAAGGACGCGGTATTCAGAGTGAAGTTATCAGAACGGGTAATTCACTTTTGATAGAAAATTACGCTGAATACTATAACAAAACAGTAACTGCTTTAAGATATACAGATGACAAACTCATTAAAGAAAGAAAACCAAAGTACAGATCTGCAATAGTTGTTCCGATGAGGCATGTTGGCAAAACTATCGGGGTTATCCAGCTTCTTAGTTATACAAAAAATGCTTACAATTCCTCTAACCTTAAACTGCTTGAATCACTTGCCAGCCCGATCTCAGCGGCGACGTTTAATGCATCATTGTACAAGCAGGCGCAGACGGAAATTGCCGAGAAACAAAAAGCCAGGGAAGAACTGGCTCTGAGGAACAAAGAGATCACCCTTCTTTACAGCGCCGGCAGAGAGCTTCTCAGCACCCTGGACCTTCAGGAAATTTACGATATATTATACAGAAAAGTAGCCGAAGTGATCAACTGCGATTCAATGATAATATCAGAGTATAACAGGCAATCAGAAAAGATCATCTGTAAGGCAGCCTGGGTAGAAAACGCCAAGCATGATCCGAAGAACTTTCCGCCGCTTCAAATTGGTAAAAACTATAAAGGCACCCAGGCAGAAGTAATTATGAGCGGCAGTTCATTGATAGTTAATAATTTTAATGAAGTGATAGAAAACCGTGAAGATAAGTACTATATTGATGAGAACGGTAAAGTTATCAGTTACATGGAATCAAAAAGAGAAATTGACCCCAAAGACCCGGTTGTAAATTCAGCTATGTATATTCCCATGAAGATCGGGAAGAACGTAATTGGCGTAATATCCGTATTCAGCTTCAGAAAGAATGCATACACAGAATACGACCTCAAGATACTGGAATCAATATCAGTTCATCTTTCTGTAGCTGCTGCGAATGCAGAATTATACAACAGGGCGCAGAAAGAAATATCAGAGAGGATCAAGAAGGAAGAAGAATTGAGGCAGATAAGGGGTCACCTTGAAAATGCCCAAAGAATAGCCCGCTTAGGAAGCTGGATGTACAATGTTAAAGAGAACAAACTCTATAACTCCAGTGAATTATACAGAATACTCGGGCTTAAAAATGAGCCTGAATTCTTCTATTTTGATGAAGGTATGTCGCACATCCACCCGGATGACAAAGAAACTGCAATAACCAAAATAAAATACGCGATAGAAAATAAGACCTCCTATGAAAACGAAGACAGAATTATTACTCCGGAAGGTGAAATAAGGAATGTAAAGATCGTAGGTGAACCTGTTTTTGATAAAGAAGGGAACCTAACGGGTCTGCAGGGTACATTGCAGGATATTACTGATATAAAGAGGATAAATAATGAACTCCTGAAATCGCTGAATGAAAAAGAACTTATTCTCAAAGAAATACATCACAGGGTAAAAAATAATCTGCAGGTAGTATCAAGTTTGCTTAGACTTCAATCTGACAGCATTACAGATAAGGCCGCCATTGGTTATCTGAAGATGAGTGAACAAAGAGTAAAATCAATGGCACTTATCCACCAGCAGCTTTACAGAACAAAAGACCTTTCCCGCATAGATTTCAGGGAGTACCTGGAAGATCTCTGCAACTATCTTTTCTTTGCCTACGATATAAGCTTTTCGAGAGTTGCTCTAAAAGTAGAAGTTGAAGACATCTATTTCGGGATTGATACAGCGCTGCCCTGCGGACTGATAGTGAACGAGCTAGTAACAAACTCAATCAAACATGCCTTCCCTGATTACAGCATCGGCACATTGACGGTAAAACTTTTCCGGGAGGTTACCGGTAAGTACACACTGGTAATAGAGGATGACGGGAAAGGCGCTGATGTTATCAGTTTTGAAAATAACACAACTCTTGGAATGGAGCTTGTAAAAACACTGACAGAACAATTGGAAGGCGACATTTCAGCAGAATCAAATAACGGTACAAAGATAACAATAACATTTTTCGACCAGAATGCAGATCAATAAATAATCTAAAGATCAACATTATGAATTTAATTTTTAAAAAAGCCAGGGTATTAGTTGTTGAAGATGAGAAGATCATCGCAAAAGATATAGAATCAACCCTGAAAAGGATAGGACATGAGTCAATTGGCAGCGTAGCCAAAGGTGAAGATGCGTTAATTGCGGCTGAAAAAGAGAAGCCGGATATGGTTTTGATGGATATTACCCTGAAAGGTGAAATGGACGGAATAGAAGCAGCCAAAATAATCAATGACCGTTTCAGCATACCGGTAGTTTATATTACTGCGCACCAGGATGAAGACACCATAGAAAAGACAAAAGGCACCAATCCTTATGGATACATAACAAAACCTCTGGATGACAGGGATCTGGGTACCGCAATCAATTCGGCCATGTACAGACGCGATGTAGAAATAAGACTTAAAGATGCTGAAGAAAAATATTTTCGTCTTTCCGAAAATGCCCCTGATATGATATTCAGCCAGGACCTGGGGACCCGGACATACAATTATGTGAATAGTTCGGCTGTTAAGCTTACCGGCTATTCACCCAAGGAGTATTATGAAAAACCCGGACTGCTTGAAAGTATAGTTGACCCTGAATGGAAAGAGCAGTATATCTTTACACTGAAGATGATACAGGATGCCAAGACACCTATACCATTTGAGTATATGATAGTTCATAAAAACGGTAAGAAGATATGGATCAACCAGAGGAGTGTTGTTCTTAAGAACCAGCACAATGAAGCTGTATCTATTGAGGCAATCCTCACTGATATAACAGAAAGAAAAAATTACGAGCAGAAACTGGAAGAAACCACCCAGAAACTGCGAGCGCTTTCCAACTACCAGCAGAAAGTAAGAGAAGAAGAAAGGCTCTACATATCGCGGGAAATACATGACCAGCTTGGGCAGGACCTTACAGTCCTGAAAATGGATCTTACTATGCTGGGGAAAAACGCATCCAAGCCCGAAGATGGAAAACGGCCAAAGAAACTTGATGAGTTAATAATTGAACTTAAAAGGATAACATTATATATTGATGATATAATCAACAAAGTACGTAAAATTGCCACTGAACTAAGACCCGATATACTCGATAAACTTGGCCTGACTGAAGCTATAGAATGGCATTCCGGCGAATTTGAAAAGCGAATGGGCATAAAGTGCAGTACTAAGCTTTGCGAAGATGAAATAATCCTTAACCCTGAAAAATCAATTTCCGTTTTCAGGATATTCCAGGAAACACTTACAAACACAGCAAGACACTCCGGCGCTACAGAAGTTCAGATAGAAATGACTGTAGTTCACGGATGGATGATACTTACCATCTCTGATAACGGCAGAGGTATTACACCCGCTGAGATAGAAAAAGGAACCTCGCTTGGGATACTTGGTATGAAAGAAAGAGTTCTCATACTGGGAGGTATCTGGGCTATCAAAGGCGAAGAAAACATCGGTACTACAGTCCAAATAAAGGTACCCCTTAATTAATTCCGTAAGGAATTCTTCAGATTCTGCTTCTTTCTGACCTCAAATTTCCTGAAAATATGGAATTTTCCGGTCCAGTTCGGGTTATAAATAATGAAGTGAACTTGGTTTTAATTTTAATTAAATTTGCAGTTATCATAATTAGATCAAGATGAAATTAGAAGATTTATCACAAGAGCAGCGTGAAAAACTGGCTGAATTCGGCGTAAACACATGGTTTGTCATGGAGTTACTTGAAAGTTATTTAAACAACCCGAATTCAGTTGGCAAAGATTGGCAGAACTTGTTTTCTGGTTTGAATATTTCTTCGAACGGAAGAATATTTATTCAGAACAAGTTATCTAACGGCGAATCCCGTACAGATCACCCCGGAATAACTGACCGGAACGTCGCTGGCGGAAGCACTCCAGTACCGGCCAACATGCCTGAGCCGCAGGAAGGCGAAGAAGCAATCCAGATAAAGGGTGTAGGCGAAAGAATAATTGAAAACATGACTTCAAGTCTTTCAATTCCAATCGCAACATCGTTCCGTTCTATTCCCGTTAAAGTTCTTGAAGAGAACAGGCTTATAATTAATAACTACCTCAAAAAGACAAACAGCGGTAAGATATCATTTACTCATATTATAGGCTGGGCAATAATAAAAGCTATCGCATCTATACCTGCGCTTAACAATGCATATACTGTAATTGAGGGTAATCCTCATATAATAAAAAAGTACAATGTTAATTTGGGTCTTGCAGTAGATCTTGAAAAGAAAGACGGTTCTCGTTCATTGATAGTGCCCAATATAAAGGGAGCTGACAGGATGAATTTCCGTCAATTCTTTGATTCATACAATGATATCATTAACCGTTCAAGAAGCGGCAAAATTGAGATCTCAGATTTCCAGGGCACGACCATTACATTAACAAACCCCGGAACAATAGGTACTGCGGCATCTCAGCCAAGACTGATGGTCGGTCAGGGAGCCATAATTGCTACCGGAGCGCTTGACTATCCCGCAGAGTACCAGGCTGTTACAAAAGATATCATTACAATGCTTGGCATAAGCAAGGTAATGAACATAACCAGTACATATGACCACAGAATAATCCAGGGCGCAGAATCCGGGATGTTCCTGCAGAAAATGCACAAACTTCTCATCGGCGAAGAATCCTTTTATGAGAATATTTTCAGCGATCTAAAGATGCCGGTGAAGCCTGTTGTATGGAAACTTGATAACAACCCCGAAAATTTTGACGGCATAGATAACCTGGAGGAGATAGAAAAACAGGCAAAAGCTATCCAATTGATAAATATGTACAGGGTACGCGGACACTTGCTTGCGAACCTTGATCCTTTGAAACCTATAGCCAAATATCACCCGGAGCTTGACCCTAATACTTACGGTTTTACGGTGTGGGATTATGACAGGCAGTTTATCACACCAAGACTCGCCGGTCTAAGAACGGCAACACTTCGGGATATACTTGATATAGTGCAGAAGACCTACTGTGAGAATATAGGCGTAGAGTATATGCATATACAGGACCCGCAGGAAAGGATCTGGCTTCAGGACAGAATGGAGCCAATTAAGAACCAGCCTTCATTTACCAACGATGAGAAAAAACATATACTGTATAAACTTATACAGGCAGAAAATTTTGAGAAGTTTGTAGATAAGAAATACATCGGTCATAAACGGTTCTCTCTGGAAGGATCAGAAACGATAATTCCGGTACTAGATTACCTTCTTGGGCTCGCGGGGGCTGATAAGGTTGATGAGCTGGTTCTTGGCATGGCTCACCGCGGAAGACTTAATGTACTTGCTAATATTATCGGCAAAAATCTGCAGGAAATATTTTCAGAATTTGAAGATATTACAGACGCTGATTCCGTTGAAGGCTCCGGAGATGTAAAGTACCATTTGGGCGCTTCAGGTGTTTACGAAACAATTTACGGTGATGATATCAATGTTTCTGTCGCATCAAACCCCAGTCATCTTGAGTTTGTTAATCCGGTAGTTGAAGGGATAGTGCGCGCAAAACAAACCATGATGAATGATACAGAACGGGATAAATATATTTCGGTTCTTATACATGGTGATGCGGCTATAGCCGGTGAGGGAATTGTGGCCGAAACGCTGAATCTATCGCAGCTGAGAGGTTACAGCACCGGTGGTACTATTCATGTGATAATAAATAACCAGATAGGTTTTACAACAGCCCCGGTAGACGCCCGCTCGACTGTTTACGCATCGGATGTGGCAAAAATGGTTCAGGCTCCGATTTTTCATGTAAACGGTGATGACCCTGAGGCCACTATGCTTGTTACAAAACTTGCATACGATTACAGGATGATGTTCCATAAAGATGTAGTAATTGATGTTTATAGTTTCAGGCGACTGGGCCACAATGAGTCAGATGAACCGGCATTTACCCAGCCTGTATTATATAAAGCAATCAGGAATCACCCCACGGTGAAAAATATATACCAGAATAAACTTCTGAATGAAAAGATAGTAACTGCCGATGATGTTAAGGGTATGGAAGAGAAGATCTATGAGATCATGGATAAAGGATATACCAAGGCACACGAACGCGAGATGGTATTCAAATCAGATACGCCAATAAGACTTACAGATGAACAGGTTAGTGTTCTTAGATCAAACCAGCTTCCTAAGATCACAATGGAAGAGCTGAATAAGGTAGTGGATATTATAACTACACTTCCTGAAGATTTTCATCTTCACCCAAAGCTGAAGAAATTCATAGAAAACCGTCGGGAATTTCTGACCGGAGATGTGCTTGTTGACTGGTCTTTTGCCGAAGCTTTGGCGTTTGGTACTCTGCTTTTGGAAGGCATTCCAGTCAGATTGAGCGGACAGGACAGCGCAAGAGGCACGTTTTCGCAGAGACACATTGTGCTTACTGATATGGAAACTGAAAAAGAAATCATTCCTCATAACAATATAGCCCCTGATTATGCACAGATCGAGCCGCTGGACAGTTTGCTTTCTGAAGCGGCGGTTTTGGGATTTGAGTTCGGTTACAGCACCGCTGACCCTCTTTCGCTTGTATTGTGGGAAGCACAGTTTGGTGATTTTGCAAATGCGGGACAGGTGATAATAGATAACTTCATCGCGGCATCACATGATAAATGGAATTTGCCAAGCAATATGGTACTTTTGCTTCCGCACGGCCAGGAAGGTCAGGGTCCTGAACACTCCAGCGCAAGACTTGAGAGATTTTTGACGCTTTGCGCTGACGATAATATGACCATTTGTAACCCCTCAACACCCGCTCAATATTACTACCTGCTGAGATCGCAGGGCAAATACAATAACCGGAGGCCGCTTATAGTAATGACGCCCAAGAGTCTGCTGCGTCTGCCGGAGGCAAGATCTCCGAAGAGCGCATTTGCCGGAGGAAAGTATGAGCTTGTTATAGACGATGAACACGTTATAAACAAATCTGAAGTAAAAAGAATTATTTTAACTAGCGGCAAGTTCTATTATGACCTGGCTAAACACAGAAAAGAAAACGATATTACAGATACGGCAATAATCAGAATAGAAAGATACTACCCCTATCCTTCTGCAGAAATAAAAGCAGTACTTAAGACTTACGAAAATGCCACTGAAGTATTATGGACTCAGGAAGAGCCACACAATATGGGAGCATTGATATTCATGTCATACAGGCTAAAGCGGGATTTGCGGGAGCTTGGCAGCAAAATGATACTTTACGGCGTAAGCAGGGATGAAAGTCCGGCTCCTGCGCCCGGATCGCACTCAATATTCAATCAAACACAAAAAAGGCTGCTGGATGAAGCCTTTTCTGAAATAAAGAAGATAGTAGATATAAAGTAATTTTTATCAGATCATTACTTTTCAGAGGAGAACAAAATGTTCTCCTTTGTTTTATTCCCGGGCGAGTTATCATAAATTTTGCTGACGAATATCTTTTGAAAGTGGAGAGAACTGTTAACTCTGTGGTTTAGTAAAACATAAAAAAGTATAACCCGTATCGTTATTTACATCCGCTAACTTTTGCAGTATTTTAGTATTGTATTTGAAATAAAACTTGACAACCTTTACTTCCATAGAGGTGAAATTATGAACACTGACATTACAGCATTCAAAAAAAGAAGCAATGTCTTCATCGCCGGAACATTGACAATTTTTCTTGTGATCATAATTATCGGCATGATCTTCGGCTGAGAAATTGTGAAAGCATGTATCCGGCAAAAACGAATTCTGCTGTCTGAAACAGGGCAGCAGAATTCATTAAACCAGAAGAACAAACGCCCTATCATACTTCAATTAAAGCAAATAAAAAGAATATAACGGGTTAAGGTGATTGTCCTTAACGGGCATGAGTAGTAATTTGTTCATGAAAGAAAATAAAAATATTAAAACTCCAGGGAGATTTCAGGAAATGAACACAGAACAAATCAACAGGCAGCAGACAGATCACCAAATGACACTGGTAAAAAAAAGCAGTAATATATATATTGGAACAACGATATTTTTAATGCTTGCCATTATCGTAATCGGAATGGTTTTCGGTTAAGAGTGTTTTAACATACTTTTTTTCACTAAAAGCTTTGTCTGACGGACAAAGCTTTTTTTATCACTGCAATACTGACCTTTATGCCTAAACATTCATTAAGTAATTTATCCGCATTTCATAAAAAAAGCTCAGAAGAAATAACTTCTGAGCTTAAGAAAAAAGTCGGGGTGAGAGGATTCCTCCAAGGGAGTCCCTTCGGGAGAACCTCCGGTTCTCAAAAAATTAAAAAAATGGCTCAGAAAAATGCTACTTCTGAGCCATTATTGTTACTTAAGTCGGGGTGAGAGGATTCGAACCTCCGGCCTCCTAGTCCCGAACCAGGCGCTCTACCGGGCTGAGCCACACCCCGAAAAATTTCTTTTGATTTTAGCCCGGAATCTCGGTTTTTCCGGGCTATTATTTACTAAAAAAGTGTCAGCAAATTTGTCAGCAAAAATGTCAGCAATTATCTGACTGGAGCTTGTCAATTTTCTTCAAAAGCTCCTCTGCTCTGACATCAGCATAATACCTTAAAGTTGTAGATGGACTTTTATGGTCCAGCAAAGCTTGAACTTCCTGAATCGTCATTCCCATCTTACTCATATCCGTAGCAAAGTTTTTGCGGAATGTTTTGAGAGTATAATAATGCTTTCTACTGAGCCCTAATACCTTCTTAATCTTCCTAAAGGCCTTTCCAACAGCTCCTACAGTTAAACCTGGAAACAGATAAGCATCTTTTTCAGAGTTTTCCGATAATTTCAATTCCTCTCTCAAAAATCCCTCAAAATTACCATAAATAGGAAATTTGAACTCGCTTGCTGTCTTAGAAACACGAAAATACATAATTTTTCGATGAAAATCTATGTCACGAACCTGTAACCTTAATACATCACCAGGCCGTTGACCAGTTAATAAGAACATCATAAATGCATGAAAATATCTAATATCCCGTTTCTTAGCTTCATCTAATATCCGACTTAAATCGTTTGGATCAAAGCTAATAATGTTCTTAATTGCTTTTTTAGGTCTTATTCCCTTGCCTATTGGGACATCAGTAATAAATTCATTTTCCTTAAGATATGTTAAGAAGCTAGCCAAATACTGAAAATATGTCACCTGTGTAGCCTGGGATAATTCTCTTTTCATTTGTAAAACGAACTGTGTTACATGTTCTGGTTTTAAATCTTTAACATTTGTATTTCCAGAAACTATTGATTTAAATCGTCTCATAACATAATCAAAGTTTTCAACATGAGATTGGGATCTTCCAACAACATAAGTATCAGCAAACATTGTTATAGCTTTATTCAAAGTTGTTTCTTTAGATATTATATTGCCAAGATCTTTTTCTGATTCATGTTGCTCTTTCAATAAATTTTCGATTTCCTTCCTTAGTTTTTCAGCTTTAGATCTATTTTCTTCTGAAGCAATTAAGTGAGTGTTTTTTGAGATTTTCTTTTTCCCAAGAAAGTAATCTATATACCACGTATTTCTTTTTTTATATAATGAAGCCATAAATTATACATACTCCTTTAATAATTCATCAATTTTATTTTGTGTTTCTTCAACTGGAATTGCATTTAAATATGCTTCTGGTTCTGCACAGTTAACATCTAAATATTTAATTAAATTTTTGTAAGGAACTTTAATTCTGTTATTAGTAGTTACGACTCCTTTGATTTTTCCAGTTCTGACCAGCTTTTTAGCAGTCTCATATCGAATGCCAAGCATCTTACTTACTTTATTGATTGAGAGAAGCTTAAATTCAGGTATACTTGATAAACCAATGTTTTGTGTATTTATTGCCTCATTTAGGTTTAGAAGCTGCTTTGAATCTTCAATATCATACACTTTATTCTTTATTAAACATAAATTGTCCATGAAAAATATCCTCCATGGATGTTATACCACAAAATAAATAAAAGGAGGTTTTTTAATTCCTCCCCATAATAATTAGTTTTTATATTGCAAGGAGCTTATTGATTAAATCCGGCATTACTTCATTTTTGATCAGGGCTAATGTCGATTTATACCATTTTTCACTTGTGTAACAGTACCAAATATTCCAATTTAATGTTATTAATGGATCTCCTTCATCTAATTTAGAATTCCAAACTATTTCAATTTCTGATTCATCAAATCTTGAATAAAATGAAATTGAAATTTCTTCTTCCCGTTCTTCACATTCAGAGCATTCATTAACGATAGCATCATCAAAAAAATAATAATTCATAATGTTAATATCTCTTAACTTTGGCTTAAGTATTAAGCTCTTAAAATCCATCTCATAAATTTTTGGATACATTTTATCGTTTTTATCAATTTCAAAACATGTTGTTGAGTTTCTTTTATCTTCTATTGAATAAATTTCAATTAATTTCATAAATAAAAAAAGTAACATTGATAAATATTATTTAAATTCTGATAGTTTTTTACCCTCTATGCAATATAGCTTTTTCTCAAAGCTATATAAAGCGTCTGAAAAGTTTAACAAGATTTCTTTAACGTCTTCTTGCTTATCTTTTCGATCAAATTCGAGCGTCTTGTAGTGTAATAGTATTTCAGAGCTAAGATAATTTATAAGCTGAGTTGTAAGCCTTGGTATTCCATCTCGTGCAGTATCTAATCTGGATAGAAATTCAGCATGTTTTTGATATACTATTATCTCGTTTCCGTTTAAAGAGGACCTAATCTTTTGGTTTAGTTCATTTCTAATCGGTTCGTTTTCGCAGTCAATTTTAATATTAAGACCTTGTCCAATATCTTTTTTTTGATCTTTTGAAGATTTTATGTTATTAATGGAAGGAAGATGAACTTCAAAGAACTTCTTTGAAGTATCACGATTTCCGTTTGGATTATTTATTGATTCCTTACCTGCTATTTCATTCTTTATACTCCGGTCTTCAATTTTAAATATTTGAAAATTGTCTTTCTCATCCTGTGTTAAATTTCTCATGTCTTTTTCAGACATAGTATTATGTTTGTTAGCCTGTGATAACTCATTTGCCACATCGTTAAGTGTGTTTTCAAGGATTGATTCCAGTTTTTTGAATTTACTATTGAGGTTTAATTTGAGCTGCTTATCTATGAATTCTTTTATTTTAGATTCCTCTTGCAGCAAAGTATGAAATAAAGCTTTTTGTAGTTTTGTGTTCCTGAACTCATTTCTGGCAATTGTTGGTTCCAAACAACCGGTTACATCAATATAACCTGTGATATTAGGGTGAGACCAGATTAGGCTTTTCGAGTTTGTTCTAAAAGCCTTAACATCTGAGATTTCAGTAATTCTTCTTCCTTTTATTACAAAAAACGGTCGCCTATCAATAGCCTTTTCATTAGTTACTTTGATAAAAATAACAACAGGATATTCATCAATTTTTAATGTTCCAATCTCAGCAGTTTTCTTAACTGCCATATATTCTAATTTTACAAGTTTATTATAATATGTCTCTCCTTTATATTTTTCGTAATCAAAAGGCAAGCAGATAGATTCTTGACCGCTTGAAGATATGAGTGTAATTCTTAAATTATTCCTTTTGAGTAGAATTTCAAAATGTTTTTCAATTTCTCTTTTTAATTCATAGATATTAATCTGTTTATATTTGTCTTTATCGAAATTTTGAAGCCTTATGGTTGTTCCAATTTCAAATAATTGGGCACCATTAACTAATCTAAATACACTGTTATTTTCAGAGAAAATACTTACTTCAGTTTCTTGTAGAGTGTCTTTTTCAAATATTTCTCTATGAATTTCAATTCTTTTTGATTGATTACCATTATAGCATGTCATAATAATAAGCTTCTCGCAAACACTAAGGAACGAATACATTCCGAATCCGAATTGACCATTTACCTGGGGAATATCTTTTTTATTAGAATTGCCAATTTTTTTAACTACTCTTTCAAGATCTGCTATTCCCTTACAGTTATCTTTAATTTCAACAAAGAATTCATCATAAGATCTGCCACTAAATTTAATATTAATATTTATCTCCTTAGAATATGTGTTGGATTTATTATCATAGAATTCTTCAGCAGCATCTAATGAATTATCAATAAATTCCATAAAAACTCTATTTATGTCTGTATATATAGTGGCCACAGAGCCTATAAACCTAGGCGAAATATCTAATGTCATTACTTTTCTGGTTAAATTAAAAAAACAAGGAGGAAGAGTTTCTGACTCTTCCTCCTTTTTAATTAATGTATTTTTTTAATTAGCCAATTCTACTTCATTTTCAGTAGATTTCTTTTTTTCTGGCTGATATTTGTTTTTGACTAGGCCACTATCGTCTAATATTTTAAGACGTTTAGCATCGATCGCCGTAATGAATTTCTGAGTGTTCATAATCTCAATTAATTCACTCTTTCTAGCTCTTAAACCTCCCAAAGTTTCAATTAAGCAGGTTGCATAGGGATCTTTTGATTTTCCTTTCTTACCTTCTTCAGTATTATCGGAAAGTTTAAAGATTGTTGAAAAATGTGCTTTTCTGTTTTTTGGTTTACCAGCTGCTGCAATTAACAAACCGGCAGGACTTATTTCTCCGGACGATTCGGTTGCTAAATCTACTTTGGAAGTATGTATCTTTTCGATTACTTCCAACGCTTCAGGTATTGAACCTGATGTAGACTGTAATTTTATATTCAAAGTGTTTTCTGTATCGTTTGAGCTATTTAATTCATCAATAGCTCTTATTACCTCTGTCTTTTGAGAGGTAAGGTTTGAGAGTGAAATCTCTCTAAGCATAATATGCTCCTTTAAAATTAATTAATAAAAAATAGGGTTTTTAGGTGTTTTTAAATATAATTACCTTATTCAGGTTTTATTTGAACCGAAGATTTTTAGTTTTTGATTGATTTAAATCCGGAGTGTGTTTTTAGAAGTGTTTGTCAATTGCTAGAAGATAGGAAATCAGTAATCCTTTCACACATTGTTCCAGCTTCAGATTTACTTATGTATAAAAAGAACTAAAACTACAATTAATGTATTGTAACAACAATTATTTAATGAATTAAAACACTTTCAGTATTACTTATGACGAGTTTTTGGTTTTAAAATAACTTTTATTTTTAAATACTTGATCAATTTTGTTATTATTATTATTAATACTTTTTTTATATTTCCTTTTAAGAAGTATACTACAGAATTTAATGCTCCTATCTATTGTATTTTGTAAGCTGTCATTTTCATTTAAATCCATAAAACCATTTTCTTTTATAAGTTGAAGTTCATTTCTTAAATCCCTAATTACGATTTCATCTAATTCTACTTTGCATGATGTTAATATCTGAGCATAGCAGAAATCCCTAATGTCAACGTATAATCTCAATCTATCGTTATGATCATCAGATTCGATTTTTGAGGATTTTCTATTAATCGTCTTTTTTACTTCTCGAAGAAGCATAACGATGAATACAATATCATTAAGCTGTGAAGACCACCAACCTACAGACCTAGTTTTTGTCGTCAAATCTTCTGTAGATGGTATTGCATTTTTCAATTTAGCAGTCTCAAGGTAAATTTTTACAAAATCCTCGTAGTACAATTTATTTATTTTTTAATTTTTCAACTGAATAAACCATTAAAAATCACTAATTTTGCTTTAATTATACAAAGTTATTTAATTAGAAATTAAATTTCAGCATTAAAAAGAATTCTCAAATATCAATTAGGATTATCAATCCAGAGAATATTCTAAAGGATTCCTCGGGGGAAATCATCATATCGGCTACTTGGGATAAATATACTCAAAAATTTAAAAGAGGGGGACTTTTCTGCGAAGATATATTCGGCAAGAAAAATGAATGGTCATGTAAATGTGGAAATGTAAAAGGCAGGGAAAATCGAGGCATAATGTGCACTTTTTGCAATAATATTAATGAAAAAGACGTTAAAAGAAGAAATAGATTCGGACACATTATTCTCTCATCTCCGGTTGTGCATAGATGGTTTTATAAAACAATATCATTATTAATAGGAATAACTCAAAAAGAACTTGAATCTATAGCATATTATGAAAAATATTTAATAACCTCTTCGGGTAATTCGAAATTTAAAAAGATGGATATTATAACCCGGGAATATTATCTGAAGGAGATTAAGAGTCTCAATCTGAAAAACATCCAATGTGAATCAGGTGGCAAGGTGATTCAGGATCTGCTATTATCTCTAAACTATAATAAGGAGATAAAACAACTGAAACTACGTATAGAAAAAACAAAATCAGAAAAATTAGTTGAAGAATTATTACTTCGCATAGAGTGTCTTGAGTTATTTCGTATCAACACTAAAGACAATATCAACAAGCCGGAATGGATGGTTGTGGAGACGTTACCTGTAATTCCTCTAGGATTAAGAATAATAACTAAAAATAAAAATGATAGAAAAATGAACCTTAGGAAAGGTTCCGCTGACGAACAGTCCGAAAGGAAAATTGTTGATTTAATCAATACGGATGATTTCAAGAACGTAAGTGAATATGATGATGAAGAGAACAAAAATCAACAATTTATTAAGAACAAACTAAACTCTAATAAACATGTTACTAAAAAGAAGAGCATAGAATATATTGGGGATATAAATGAACTTTATTCCAGAATTATTAGAAGAAATAATATTCTAAAAGAGCTGTTAATAAATAAAGCGGATGAAAAATTAATTACAGAGGCAAAGGTTAAAATACAGGAGTCATTTGATAATTTAATTGATAATTCGAAATCTAAGAATCCATACAAAAAAATAGATTACTACAAGTCAAGGGATAAAAAAGATACATATTATAAATCATTGTGCGACAGGATCTCAGGAAAGAAAGGTAGATTAAGAGAAAATCTACTAGGCAAAAGGGTAGATTTTTCGGGGAGAAGCGTAATTGTTGTTGATCCTACCATAAAACTATTTGAGTGTAGCCTGCCTATTAAAATGGCTATTGAATTGTATAAACCACTTATTATAAGGGAAATATTGAAATTAGAATTTAATAAAGATGATCTGATTTCTAATCTAAATCAAACTCTTGTCGATAAATTTAAGAGATGTGTTATTGAACAATCCAGAGAAGTTATTGAGATTTTGAATAGATTAGTTAAACTGTACCCCGTAATTTTAAATAGACAGCCTACGCTACACAGATACAATCTCCAATCTTTTTATGCTGTTCTGAACAATCAAAACACCATTGGTCTACATCCGTTAGTTTTTTCTGGGTTTAATGCAGATATTGACGGAGATACAATGTCAGTACATTTGCCTTTATCTGTAGAGGCACAGTTAGAAACTAAAACCTTAATGAGTCCGACAAATAATCTAATTTCACATAAGGATGGAAATCCAATAATTACTCCAACTCAAGATATAGTTTTAGGCTGTTATTATTTAACAATGTTTAATAATAGTATTAGTCAATCTAAGCTTTTCAAAAATAATGATGAAGTTATCCATTTGTATGAAACAAAAATAATTGGATTGCATACGAAAATTAAATTCGAAGTAGGGGGGAAAGAAATTGTAACTTCTACCGGCAGAATAATTTTTAATAAAATTATTCCCAAGGAAATTGGTTTTGTTAATGAGCATCTCAATAAAAGTACTATCAATAAACTCATTAAAAGAATAATAGATATTGTTCCCACAAAATCAGTTGTGAAATTTCTAGACAATTTAAAAGAAATAGGATTTAAATATGCTACAGAAAGTGGAATTACAATTGCAATGGACGAACTAATTTCACCTTTTGATAAAAATAACAATATGAATGAAGATGTAAAAAAAATTCAAGAAAATTCAGACAGTGTATCACAAGGTGATATTTATAACAAATTTAGGTTTTGGTCCGTATTTATTGAACAAGTTAAAGATAAAGTAGCTGAATCCTTAAAAGAGCACAAAAATGGATTTAATTCAATAAACATCATGGTTGAGTCTGGTGCTCGAGGAACAAAGGAACAAATGAATCAACTTTTAGGAATACGAGGTTTAATGTCGAAGCCTACAAAAACCAAAGGAATTGAAGAAGTAATCGAAGACCCCATATTATCTAATTTCAAGAAAGGACTTTCCGTTCAGGAATATTTTATATCCTGTCATGGTTCAAGGAAAAGTCTGATAGACAAATCATTAAACGTGAGAGATTCGGGATACTTAACTCGAAAACTTGTTCATGCAGCTAGAGATGTAATCATAACAGAAACTGACTGTTTTACAAAAAATGGCTTGGAAATTGAATCAGATTATGATGATATAATTGGTAGGTATTCTGTGAATGACATAATGGATGACAATAAAAATAAAATTGTCATTTCTGGAGAGTTAATAAATCACAAATTAGCCGCTAAAATTATTAAAACCAAAATTACAAAAGTTAAGGTCAGGTCCGTATTATATTGCAAATCTTTAAGAGGAGTATGTTCAAAATGTTATGGGTGGAATATCTCTACATCTAAAGATGTAACAATTGGTGAAGCTGTTGGAATAATTGCCGCACAATCTATAGGTGAACCAGCGACACAGTTAACTTTAAGAAATTTTCATACAGGTGGAGTAATAGATTCTAATAAAAAAGATATTACTGGGAGCTTACCGATGGTAGAAAATATATTAGAATTTATGCCGAAAATAAAATCTGAGATCTTAAATAAATTTAATAATAAACCTGTTTACGAGGTATTCAACTTTTTAATATCAAATTTACAAAAAATATATTCAGAATCTGGCATTACAATTAAAAACAAACACTTTGAAATTATTATACGTCAAATGTTTCAAAAAATTATTAAAGGATCCAATCATAAAGAAACCATCTTAGATGAAGAAAATATTGTTTGTATTAAAGGAATTAGAGAGACGGCAATATCAAAGGATGGAATTCTCACTAATGCATCTTTTGAAGATACCGCTAGAGTATTGTCACAAGAAGCTATAAAGGGACGGAAATTATCAATTACTGACAGCATTGAAGAAATAATGTTGGGTCTATTACCAAAGATCGGAACCGGCTTCATAGCATCTTTAAATAATGATATTGAATAAGATAGATCTATTAATTCAATATATTTTTTACTTATATACTATATTCTCAAATCAAGTCCGCTATTTTCTGATTTGTTGGGCGCTCGCCTAAGGGCGAGCAAGAGCGAGGCGAAGCCGAGCATAAACCGATCTTTTTCTTTTAAAAACAAAAAACCTGTTCCTAACAGGTCTATTATTATCTATATTAATCTATAATATCTATAGGGTGACGCAGCAATTATCATTATTTGCGATTTCTTTTCATTTTTAGCATAATTGTCCTATTTGTTTTTCCTTTGTAATCGCCTATCACCTAATCTTAGTTACTCTCCAACCAATAGATAATCGTGCAAATACCAATGAATAATCGCCTACAAACCAATTATGCTTCAAATACAGGTCGTTCCGGAACCATTCCATACTTTCTTAAGTGTTCTTGAATCAGAATTTCTTCATTAGTCGGCGGTACACCATCAGCTACAGTTGATGAACCAAGCACAATTCCAAATTTTGTACTCTTTAGGATTTCAGTTTTACTTTTTCCATCTTTTGATTTGTACCAACCGAGAAATAAACCATTGCTTAATATATCGTTGTTATTGGATAAGTTATGTGGCTGATTAAATTCTTTGTTTCCTTCAATTGTTCTCTTTTTTTTCAAAGGTTTATGAAATTTTGTAAGTAAAACTCCAAATTCATCCTTTTTAACAAGTCCTCTCTCAACCAATTTTGTAATACATTGTTTAAACGTTCTGTGATCCATTCGTAAATCTTGACATACCTGTTTTTGGTTTACATTTATTTCTAAATATTCTTTTTCTATTGCAAAATGTTTGTTCTTACTAATTAAATAGTAATAAATCCAAAGCTCTTTAGGGAAACCCCCGTCATTAAAGAAATTTACAAAGAAATTTAGATAAATGGGAATAAAACTATCATTTGGTACATCAACACCATCTTTTTGCATTAACTCTTTAATTGTATCTATAACTTCTCTTTCACTATTTAACTTGTAATATCCTCTTTTAATATTTGTTAATAGACCAATGTTAATAAGCAAATTTATAGAATCAAAAACAGTAGCACGGTTAATATCGAAAAACATGGCAATTGTATTCGCATCAATATTAAAAACTTTTTCCTTTTTCCTTTGAAGAAAGATATTATATTTTAGCTTAAGATAAATGTATACCCATATAGGAAATGTTTGTTTTAACTTAGCATTTAAGTTGAAAAGTAACAAGCTATCAATTTGAATATGGTATTTGGCATTTTTATAATTCATATTTTTAACAATTATTTATTTAGTGTGTTTTTATCGAATAAATGATACGTTTATTATCCCGGTCGTATCCAACAAGTTGTTTATCATTTAGGACCATGACGGATTTCGTGCTATTGTGATACTTAGGCTTGAAGTCATCCCTATATAATAATAGACCATTATTGACTAGCTCACGGAAAGCTTTTTTAACTGTATTAGTTGTCATACCTGAGATCTTGACTATTCTGCCAAAGTTTACATCAAGTGGTTGGGAGACTGTAAAATCACAGCCTCCCTCTATATCATACCCAACCGCCTGTGATTTCAAATACAGATAGAGATAAAATGAAAAACTGGATTTGAAATTGATCTCGTAAAGAATATCCGAGAATACTACCCTGCTGCAGTATTTATCCCAGAAATTTCTAAACCTTGCTGAATTCAGGTGATTCAGTTTTTTCCTGCTGAACCACCTAATTCGTTTATTGATGTTTCTTTTCTTCATCTTCTTAACCTTTTTTGACTCTTCCAGATTTAGGTATAGTTGGGACATCTTTGTTTCCTTTTTTAAATTCACTGTATTCACTTTCGCCGAAAGCAACTTTTCCGAGTGCGTTTAAGCATTCTACATAATCTTTTGCTTTTTTCAGATTTTTTTCATCATTTTCATTTTCTTTCCCTTTTATATTGAAAGCAAATGTCTGAATGGTATTTGCTAAATTCCAAAAATGGGCGAAAGCTGTGTGGTTTTTAATCTTGAATTGTTGATGCATATTATTCTCCTATATGGTTTAAAATTTTACATACATCTCTAATACATTTTGAAAAATCAAAATGCAAATAATAACCGATATAATTCTGCTATTGAAAGTTGATTGCTTAAATCACTGTATTAGTGATATTTAAAATATGGGCTGTGGAATTCTGGTTTATAGTATTTAAAACCAGTCAGAAATTTCACAAAACTATGATTCGAAAATATCAAAATGCTAAATATCCTTGAAATTCGTTGACATATAAAAATCAATAATTGAAGGCAAAAAGATTAAAAAAATTACTACAGCTTCCCCACGCTTCTCTCCAAAACCATCTTCCTTTCCTTCCAGTCTGGCATTAGTTTTGAAAGCAATGAATAAAACTGGTGATCATGATTTCTATATACCAAATGGCATAACTCATGCATAATGACGTAATCTATGCATCTGGTTGGAGTTTTTATTAAGTCCTGGTTTAGAAGTATTTTATTCTTTGTGTTGCAGCTGCCCCATCTGGTTTTCATGGTCCTGATACTTAAGTTTGGCAAAAAAGAGTAGTAACTCTTAAATGAACCAAAGCACACATCAAGTCTTTCTTTAAATTTCTTTTCTGCTCTATCACGATACCAATTGTTTAAAAGAACCTGAACTACACGAGAATTAGATTTATGTTTAGTAAATACCACAATATTGCTTTTGTTTAAACGAACATCTTCTAAGTTCGATTTATGAACCTTCAGCCTGTAATGTCTACCAAGATAGTAGTAGGATTCTCCGCTTACATAATTCTTAGGCGGCAGCTTAGGCAATAAAGCTTCAAAATATTCGATACTTCTGATAATCCAAGGAGCTTTTTTCCTTACGATTTTTTCAATCTTATCAGGATTTGCCTTCATCGGGACACGAACTTTTACAGATTGGTCCGGCCTCACAATTATCCCAAGAGTCGTTCTGTTTGAATAATGAACTGAATATTCAATTTTCCTGCTGCCAAAGTGTAATGTCATAAGCTGTTCCGAAGCACTCATTCTAATACCTGTGTTTAGCAACTTCAATGGATCTCTCAATAATTGTATCTTGTTGATCTATTGTTAAACTCAACTGGTGCATATCATTAATTGAATACAGATAATCATCAATCTCCTGTCTTATTAAATTTTGTATCACATTGTTTGAATGAAAATCAACAACCATGTTGCTGCTGATTATCTCGTCTATCCTTATACCGCATTCAGCAGCAAGCTGCAGCGGATCAATTCCATTATCTTTATACTGATCCAATATCTCCAGGCAAATTCCATAATAGGCTTTTGCTATATCCTTACCTTCCAATATTGCCGGTAGTTCATCACCGGTTCTATTCACAACAGATTGCATCAAATCCTTTACCCTGGTTAAATACTCAGCATCACTGATTCTCTTAGCCCTGAAATCAGCAATTACTTGTGCAAGTAATTCAGAAAATCTCTTATAGAATGCCGGATCTTCATCCATCTTTGCTGTAATTGCCTTTTGGGTCCTGGTTGCAATCATATCAGCTTTTGCAGCGGTCCCAACAGCTTTTTCAACTTCCTCCTGGAATCTTTCAGTTTCAAAGATATTTACCGGATCAGTAATTCTCATAATCTCACTTGAGGTTATATGAGTATCTATCAGCCTCTGTATCTGTGCTTCATACTGTTTATATTCAATTTTATCTGAATACCTTTTCTGAACGGATGCCCTTAAACTCAGGAACATCTTTGCATCATTTCTGTATAGATCAATAGTTTCATTTGGTGTTGCCTGAACAAATGTTAAAGTTGATAGAGCTACTTTTAGAGTTCTTACAAAATCGGATACTCTTTTATAAAAGATTTCTCTTACAGCGTCATCAGCTAATAGTTGTTCATAAGCCTCTACATCCTGTCTGTTCCGGATTGTCTTAAAAATATCCCAAAGCTGTGCGTGTAACTCCGGCAGTTTTTCAATTTCAGTATTCACACTTTCCAAGGTGTTTTCAAGATCATTTTCATCAAAATCAGCTAACGCACCATAGGAAGTCAATGCCTGATCTAAATTTCCTAAAATACCGTAGTAATCTATGATATACCCAAAGTCTTTACCTTCGCACAACCTATTTACTCGTGCAATCGCTTGGAGAAGGTTATGTTCTTTCAAATTCTTGGCAATATATAAAACTGTATTTCTTGGGGCATCAAAGCCGGTAAGCAATTTATCTACAACAATAATAACTTCGGGTGATTCGTCTTTTTTGAAAGCATTGATTATCTGTTTATTGTAAGTCTCATCATTACCAAAACGCTTCATCATATTTTTCCAGAACACCAGCACCTTATCGTTAGGTTCATTATCTATATCTTCATAACCTTCCCTGTCATCAGGAGGTGAAATCAAAACCTCTGAATCAACTAAACCTATTTCATCAAGATATTCTTTATATTTCATCGCTGCATTCTTTGATGAAGTTGCAAGCTGAGCTTTAAATCCTGTTCCATGCCATTCATTTTTAAAATGAGTGCTTATATCCCAGGCAATCCGGTAAATCTTTTGGTCAGCTTCATTCAAATGGTCTGCTGATGCGTATTTTCTCTTCAGATCAGCCTTTTGCTGCTCATTCAAGGTCTTACATACTAACTCAAAATAAGTATCAATAGGGGTTTCATCAACTACCTGGACAGCATGTCTGCCTTCATATAATAACGGCACAACGGCTTTATCTTCAACTGCTGTATTAATTGTATATGTAGGTTCAATCAAGCCTCCAAACTTATATATGGTGTTCTTATCTTTCTTCATTATAGGAGTGCCGGTAAAGCCAATGAAACAAGCGTTGGGCAATACTTTTAACATTTGGATATTCCCAAAACCATACTGGCTCCGGTGAGCTTCATCTATCAGCACAAATATTTCAGAAGATTCATTTCTAAATTCCCGTATCTTTACAGCAGCTTCAAATTTATCAATTAGTGTAGTAATGATTTCCTCAGTATCATCATTAACCAGTTTCATTAAGTGTCTGCCTGATTTTGCCTGAGTAACTTCTTTTCCGCAGCTTCTGAAAGTTCTGTATATCTGGTCGTCCAGGTCAATTCTATCCGTAACCAAAATTATCCTGGGATTCCTAATAGCTTTATCAAGTGCAATGCTTTTAGCAAGCATAACCATAGTTATTGATTTACCGCTGCCCTGAGTGTGCCAAACTACACCACCCAGGCGTTTTCCCTGATCTTTAAAGCGAATTCGGTTAAGAGCATTCTTAACTGTAAAGAATTGCTGATAACGTGCAATCTTCTTCTCACCCGCATCATAGACTATGAACTTATAGATCAAATCAAGCAGTCTTTCCGGTCTGCAAAGGTCATAAAGAATCTTGTCCTGTTCACTTACTAGAATATTTTCATTTTCTAATGATTCAAAATAATCTCTGACATATCGAAACCGTGATGAGAATAACTTATCTTTATCTTGATTTTCTAAAGTCCTGTTCTTTATCTCTGATAAAACACTTTCATATTCAGCTTTTTCTGTTTCAGTCTTCAGATGTTCTTTCCACTTAGCCCAGAACTCCATTGATGTGCCGGTTGTAGCATATTTGGCTTCATTTTCTGAAAGACTAAGCAGCAATTGAGAATAAATATACAGCTTTTGTATCCCCTCATCATGCTGATTGCGAAGTTGCTGGGAAATAGCTTCCTGAAGTGAGTCTTTCAAGTCAGGCCTTTTGCATTCAATAACAACAAGCGGTATACCATTTACAAAGAGAACTATATCGGGCCGGTATGTCTGGTCACTCTTTTCACGTTGGACATCAAACTCCTCAGAGACATGCAGGATGTTATTTTCAAAGTTTTCCCAATCAATGTATTTAATGTTAAAGCTTTTCCTGTCTCCTTCAATTATCTGCTCAAAACTTTTGCCAAGTGTTAACAGGTCATAAACATTTTCATTTGTTCTAATAAGCCCGTCTTTGAGTGTGAAGCTTTTTAACGCTTCAACAGCACTCAATATATTACTTTCGCTGAATAAAAATTCTTTGCCTTTGTAATTTATACGATTTATTTTTCTTAACTGCTCAATTAGAATTTCATCTAAAATTACATTTGAACTTTTATTATAGCGTAACCGGTATGCTTCGTCAGGAGTGATATAGTTATACCCCAGCTTTATAAGAAACTGGATTGCTGGTATTTGAGAAATATGGTCTTCTTTAAATGATGGTGTATTCATGATTTATGGTGAAATATATGTGGAATTAGACATTCTTCATAAAACATTAATTATTAAATAGTTATATATAATAAAACGATTTATTAAGCTTTTTGGTGAAAATTATGGTTAATTTCCTATTAACGTTTTCCTGATGTCAGGAAAACGATGTTTGGAAATATGAATATTATTTAATTAGTTCACTTAGAAATTCATCAAGCATATCAATCCTAAGAAAAACCATGTCGGTATCAAATGGTGGGAATTTTGTCCACCAGTAATTTCTGCGCATTAAAAATATTGATATCACTTTGATTGGTTTTGAACTGTCTAGAGGCCATTTTAGTGCATTCAAAACTTCGTTATATTTGTTCTTAAGAAAATCTTCTCTTCGTATTACTTTTTCAAAGTATCCTCTGTCGGAAGTAGTTCTTCCAAAAAGTCGTTCCCTCAAACGTTTTGCATCCTTCAAACAGAAGGGGGGCTCTAAATCCTTACATTCAATATTCAGTATTATATTCTTACTTTCCAAATAAGAAAGAACATCATAGTCACCTAGATTATCAGGAAAGGACTCATTTAATTTATGAGCTTCACAATTCTTTTTTACATAAGGAGTATAACGCTTTATTATTTCTTCGGCTCTAATGTTAAGCCCTTCGCTAATGTTTCTTCTTTCTTCTTCTAATAAACTCCGAATGTGCTTACTTTGAATTTCATACGGAAACATTGCTGAAGATGTGTTGCCCATCCATATTTCCTGCGCTTTCCTAACAGAATAAGGACCCCAAATATATGTTTCACTTATTTTGATCAATGGTTTTAAATTATACCTTGCTGGTCGTTTATTATGTTCCCAAATAGGCAGGTCTTCAGTTGGTTCATTTTGGCCAATTATTTTTAGAAGTTCTTCAGGAACCAATGTCAGAAAATCTAAGATTTTCTTATACTCACCCTTCGGAATCTTGACATCTAATAAAGCGTTATTAGTTGTTTCAAATAATTCATCAAAGTTAGCTTGATAATATACACTCTCTTTGTCTGCCTTGTAGTGACTTGGCCATAATTTTAAAACTTCCATACAATTAACAAGATTTCTTAAGCCAAAACCCAAGTCTTTTCTGAAAGCCCTTTCCATTTTATCCAAGTATACAGTAATATCTCGGGTTGAATCAACTCGATCTTTAGGTTTTCCAATCAATTCTAAATCTAATAGAGCTTCCGTTCTTCCAAAACTGTCTTCCATAGATTCAACGTCTTCTTTATATTCAACATCCACTCTAAAATCGTCCTCTACGTTAATACCAGTTGGCGCTATAGAATAGTGTATCATATCGCTGGCAATTTGAATAACGTGTAACCAATCTATTATTGCTAGCAATTCTTTGAGGTTGGTTTCATTAAGTAAATCAGATCCTTTTGGAGAAAGCTGAACCAATTTTTCAATTAGATATCTGAAATTCCTGTGACTTTTAATATATTCAGTGTGATTTTCAGCATATTTTTCTTCTCTTGCATAATCAACTTCATGCCTTATCGATTTTTCATAAGTTATTTTTTTTAACTCATACTGTTGATTAAGAGCATCCGTTTTAGATATTAAATAACCGATGGATTTTTCAAAGTCTAATTGATTAACATTATTATTAATATGATCAACTAATGATGACTTTAACTTATTTAATTTGATTTTAGCACTATCAACAGAATATTTCCCCGGTTTGATATCATTTTTCAATGCTAATTGAGCTATCAATTTCTTTGAAGCCTTAAAATCACCCTGTTCTGGTAAAATAACTTTTTCATGTTCAGGAAATGCGGCCAGCTTATCAAATAAATTAATTGTGAAACGCGGTAGCTTAGTAGTATCACTTTCGATTAATTTTATAACTCCCGAACTATCGTCAGCGTTTATACTGCTTGCAAATTCTATTGTGCTGCGAAAGAATTCAAGTTCAAAGCTCCTATCGTTCGATTCTTTTAACGCTATGAATACTTTATCATAATTATATCCAATTCTAATCGCAGGAATATCCTTGATTGCAAAATCCCAATCCATTTTGAAATAATCTTCTTCAGGATCCAGATGTTCTAAGTGCTTCAAACTATCGTTATTGGTTATTCTATAGGGAAAAATGAAAATATGCATCAATGTATGATTTTGGAATAATTTGAATTTTGTTAGATTATCATTATATGTTAAAAATCCATCTTGCAAAATTTGCATTAATAAGTCGGAAATTCTAACATCATCTAAACCCATTTCTGTAAAAGGAGCATTTATGAAAATATTAGTCTTATCAACCCGAGCATGCAGTATACTCATCTTAACATTTCTGGAAACTAACCTTATTAAACCACGTCCAACATCGTCTATTTCATATGATCTTGGATGACTAAATAGATTGTTTGCTGGAAACTTAGACCAAAATTCTTTAAGATTTTTATAACGAAAATTTGATCCCCAACCTGAATCTAGAATAACCATTGTGGGCTCAGTTGCACCGGGTATAAGCAAACCATGTGATTCCCTAAACGCACCAAACATATCCAGAGCTGTATTTAATGGACCGCGACCATTTTTTTCGTCATACATGAATTCAAGGAAATCTTTCATTTCTTCGATTCCATTAATTTCATCAATTATTCCAAGAAAGTCTTCAAGTAAAAAGACCTTTTTATAAAGTTCTTCTGGTATTGGAAAAAATCCAACAGAATACGAAATTCTTGGTATAAGAATTAAGAAACGGGTATTTAACTTAATTGCCCGTTCATGCTTTGGGACAAATGCTACTACTTGGCTGTCTTTTCTCAATAATAGTGTTCTAGGTTCTTGCTCTAGTATCTTAACATCGTCATTTAGTTTATTTACAAAATCATTTAAATTTGTTTCAATTTCTTTCTCGCCATAGGAGGGCTTTAATAAATATATTAAATAAAGATCATTTTTAACTTGAATAGAACAGGAATATATCGAATCAGAAGGCTTATTAATTGCTTTATCAAAAGGACTAACGATTTCATAAACATCTTTCATCGGTATTCTATTTTCAATGTATGAGCAAAGTTTTTGATTTAGCTTAAGTTCATAGATCGGTTCTTGTTTTAAAACTTCATTCTTATTGTTTTGAAATATATCACCCCATACTTCAATTAGCATTGATAAATATCTGCGAGGGAGTATAGGATATAGTATACCTTCAGATTCAATAAACATAAAACGGAAATTCTTATCTTCATGAAAATCATTTAAGAAATTATTAACATCTAATTCTTCAGGTTTAGTATCACCTATGGTTAAAGTAAAATTATCCTTTAACGCAGGTGCGAAATTATTTGCTCGGTTACTTTGTTGATAGGTTGTGCAATTTTCCCAGAACCAACCTTCCGGAACTTCAAGATAACCAGGTTCAATATCCATTGCAACAGAAGTATCATAATTCTTTCCAATATCATCTATTATAGATTCCTGTAATGATAAAACATTTTCCAATTCATGAATGGGTGATCTACCAGTCACAGAAAGATATGTATCATCAAATGTGCAATGAAGAATTTGAAAAGCTTCTAAATATTCATATATGCCATCGAAATTGTTACCATAAAACATCTTGTATATCTTTTTATTATGATAATATTTAATCTCGCCCCAATCAGGTTCAGGAACGTAATCTTCAAGCATTGGAAAATCAGGTAATATTTTAATTAATTTACTACAGAATTGCTTGAAATCATTATATCCAGCTATTTTATCATCTTGCTTGAAACTGTTTTTATCAAGGGATGTAAATACCATATATGCCAATTGTATCCTTACTTGGGCAGAAATATTTTTCAACCACAAGGAAGTTGCAAATAATGAATCAAGGATATCTTTTATACTATATTTGGTAAATAAATCTTTCAGGTCAGAAATAGAATTTACATAATTCTTATCAAATTTGCTTTGTTGCTTTTTCAAATGTTCTTCAAATTCTTTTTTAAAGTCTTCTGTTTGTTCCATAATATTAAAAGTTTAAATTTTAACCCTCACTGCCCCGGTAAGCAAAACCTGCATAAGCCCTTTTTTCTGCTGCTTATAAAATTTAAGTTGGGATTTTAGTAATTCTATTTCTTTATCCGCTACAGTCAAAACATTTGCTATTGCTAACTGTTCCTCAATCGGTGGTAATTGAATTTTAATTTTTGAAAATAATGGATACCACAAATATACTCTTACCCCTCCCTCACCAAGACTATTAATATAATATTTAGTTTGTTCTAGTTCTAAAAAATTTCTTAGAAACACATCGTTTAACTCCTTGCATACTGAAAAACAAACATATAAAGAGCTTATGATTCCAATATCTTCTTTGAATTGAGCAATAGATCCAACATTAATTCTGGCTGGATTATAAGCAAACTCACCTTTTTTGATAATTTTGTAATTTGAAAGATCATCTCCAGCAATTTCTCTTTCAAAATGTTCTGACTGCAAAACAAAGCCATCATAATTTGTTACCGAATAAACTTTTGCTTCAATTCCACTTTTATTCCTTCTTGAGAAATTCTTTGTGATGTCTCCTAATCTGCATTTTATCCACTCACCATTAAATCCTGGCAGGCGTTTCTTTCCGGTAAGTAATTGCTGCATTAAACCTTTTTTAAGCCGCTCTTTTGCGGCAATAAGGTTTTGGGTGGTTTCAATTGCTTTATCCCAACTGCACAGTATGTTAGCAATATTAACTTGTTCAGTATATGAAGGTTTTCTAAATTTATAAGGTTCAATATGTTTGTTATTGATTTGAGGTATTGTTGATGTATCTGCAATTTTTGAAAGATTTACAAAAATTATATAATAATAAAGAAATTCATTAAAAACCTCATCTGAGTTTACTTTAATACTCATTAAATTAGAATCCATATATGAATCTTTGCTTAGAATTCTCACTTTATTATTTAATATAGCTGCCCCTCTTTTGGGAAAAATGATACTACCTTTTTCAATTTTATTACTGCCTTCTTCAACATAAAAACGGCTTAAGTATTGATATTTGTTTGAATTATTTAAATCTTCAACTTTTAAGTATAGAAAGGATCCCGTTGAGCCCATGGTATAGTTTGCTGGAGAATCACCGCTCTTAATGCTGATAAAATTTCCTAACGGTTTTACTTCCCAGTCTTCCGGTATCCAACCAACAGGCGTATGTTTGTAACCTATTTTATTTTTATTAAGGTCTTTCATCTGCTTTTTTTAAACTAATTATTACACTCATAATGCAGCCAGTTTTTCCTTTTGCTCCTTCTTCAGATAAATCTTCTTCCGGGTAACCACTTAAATAATCTTTTAATTCAGTTGCATCAAAATCTTTTATTTTAATTTTATAATCTATCTTTGATCCCTTAAATAATATTTTTAATATCTCATCAAGCTTCTTGTTGTATTTCTCAACTTCTCTAGTTTTATCTTTACCGTCATAAACTTTTTTCATTGAATCAATTCGCTTTAAATAGGCGCAATAACATTGAGATATATAATTTTTTCCTTCTTTGTTTTTTACTAATAATGCATACTTTAACCTTTCAAGATCGGCTTTAACTTTATTTGATGGAGGGTTAATACCTTTTAGTTCGATAGCAAAGTTTGATACATCTTCAGTATATTGCGGGCCTATTGCTCTACCCTGAAATACGATGTCTATTCGTGATTTATTCCTATATTTATTTCTTTCTTTTCGGGTAACATCTTTTTCCATTTTAAGTATATTTTCAGTAATATATTTTGATTTCGCCAATTGTAAAAATTGTAAATAGGGATACTCCACAAAAATTCCACAACTTCCCTTACGTGGAAATTGTTCATTAAGCGCTCTTGCAACATTTACCGTAAATAAATATTCAGTAATTTTAGTTGGAAAATCACTGTCAGGAGGTCTAAATGTTTCATACTCTCGATAAGCATTCCAAAAGCCATCCTTAATACTGTGAATAATTTCTTTCATGCCTTATACCCCAATTCTTCAAGATATTTATCCATTTCATTTCTAACCTCAGCAAGCTCTATTTCAAGCTCAGTAATTTCACGCCGTGTTTTATCTATATCAACCGGTTCCTCTTCCTCAAAAATATCTACATAGCGGGGAATGTTTAAGTTATATTCATTTTCATGGATCTCTTCAATTGTAACTCTAGTGGAGTATTTATCAATAGTCTCACAAGCTTTGTATGTATTTACAATCTTTTCAATATCATCATTACGAAGTTTATTCTGGTTAGTTCCACTTTCATATTCACGGCTGGAATCAATAAATAGCACATCGGTATTCTTCTTCTGTTTATTAAAAATGAGTATTGCTGCAGGTATTCCGGTGCCAAAGAACAGGTTAGCAGGTAAACCAATCACAGCTTCAATCAGGTTCTCTTCAAGTAATTGCTGGCGTATTCTTCCTTCAGCGGCTCCCCTGAATAAAACACCGTGAGGCACTATAACGCCTGCCCTGCCTGTTTCATTCATCGATTCGATCATATGTGTTACAAATGCATAATCACCTTTGCTCTTTGGCGGTATTCCGCGCCAGAAGCGGTTAAACTTATCGTTAGCAGCATCTTCAGCACCCCATTTATCCAGTGAGAACGGCGGATTAGCTACTACAATATCAAACTTCATTAGTTTATCTTTTTCAACATGCTTAGGGCTGTTTATTGTATCACCCCACTCAATTTTAGCATTATCTATCTTATGCAGGAACATATTCATTTTGCATAAAGCGTAAGTGTTCCCGTTGGATTCCTGCCCATAAAGAGAAAAGTTTGAAGAGCCAACCTGGCTTGCTACCTTAACAAGCAATGAACCGGAACCGCACGTAGGATCATAAATCCTGTTTTTCTCTTTAGGATTTAACAACCTCGCAAGAAGCTCGGATACTTCAGAAGGAGTAAAAAATTCCCCACCCTTTTTACCTGCATCACCAGCAAAATTTGATATCAGATACTCATATGTGTTTCCAATTACATCACGCTCACCAATATGCGATGGACGAAAATCTAGCACCGGGTTTGAGAAATCTTCAATCAGTGTTTTAAGCCTTCGGTTCTTATCCTTTGGCTCGCCAAGGTTTATTTCAGAGTTAAAATCAATCCCGCGGAATACATCTTCAAGCTTGCCGCTGTTTGCTTCTTCTAGATGAGCAGTAGCAATGTTAATTAACTCACCTATATTAGTATCATTCCTGTGTTCATACAGATACAAGTAAGTGCTTTCCTCCGGCACAATAAATCGTTCACGTTTTAATGCGCGGCTGGCTCTCTCTTCATCGTTCTTGTATTTGGCCATGAACTCTTCCTTTTTATCCTGCCACACATCGCTTATATACTTAATAAACAGGAAGACGAGAATGTAGTTTTTATACTGGTCCGGATCTACGACTCCTCTGAAAGTGTCACATGCTTTCCATGCTGCATTGTTAACTTCTTCCTGTGTTGGTATTTTTCTTTCGTTATTCATTACTGTTACTTAATTTTCTATTAATAATTTCATTTATCAAAATTGCCCGTTTATTAATTATTTGCTCTGCTAAGCTCTTCTCTACTATCTGCCAGCTACCAAGCTTGATTATCATTACTTGTGTTTCAATATCCGGTATAGGAATATTCATTTTTGAAATTACAGCTTTCGAGATACTTGGAATGAATGTTCCATGAACACCGTCTCTAAAAAAATCCTGCGCCGGTTTTGAATTTAGATACCATGTTAAATAGTCGGGCAGAACATCGTTTTCTTTAATGCGCAGGATAAAGAAAGTAGATGATGGCGTTGCAGCGCCAAGCTCTCCCTGGTAATGATATGCAAAGTTACGGTTTCCCTTAGCTGCAAACAAAATATCTTGCGGCTTAAGCATTAAACGCTTATCAATGTATTCTTTATTTATATTAATTACCGTATTTTTGTGTAAAGTATTGTTTTGGATATCCTTGACCTGAATTAATGGAATATCTAACGGATTATCCGTCAGATCCTTTTGTTTGTAATTGAGTCCGGTTGTTATTTCAGCAATTTCGCCTAAAAGCATTGTTTTTTTATTGATAGTTTTAACTCTACTTAAAAACTTTCTCAAAACTACGGATAATGAAACTTCCTGTCAAGGATAAAATGTACGTTTAATTTAAATATATAGCTCTACTTTATTTTTAGATTCAATCGTAGCAATTTTATCCCTATTTGAGGTAAAGAGAAGGGATCTAGATCTATAAGATACTGCGAACAAATAAAAACAAATTATGCAAGGAAAAAAATCACATAAATCACAGGAAATTATCTTCGAGTATGAATTCGGCCGGCTAAAAAAAGAGGGAAAGGTTATTTTTGAATGTGAATACGACAAGGAAGGAAATCTTGTTAAACATACTGATTTTTATATTCACACTAATAAACCTGTTGTTCAATACATAACTTTATATGACAAAAAAGGTAATGATATACAATGGGACGAATATAATGAAGATGGAAAATTTGATAATAGGATAGTAAATAAATACGATAAAAGTAAAAATAAAATAGAAGTATATAAGTATGATTCAAATGAAAAACTTGTTTCAAAAACCGTAAATTCATATAATGGCAAAAACATCACTGAATCAAATACTCTTGATCCAGAAGGCAAACTTTTGGAAAAAGAAATATTCAAATACGATGACTTAGGTTATTCAATAAGTCATAATAGATACGATTCTAAGGGACAGTTGTTATCAAAAGCATCTTTTGTAAATGATAGCAAAGGGAACGCAATTGAGATGCATTTTTATAATCCGGAGAATGGTACATCGAAAGTTATATCTTCATATGATGATAATAGTAATTTGATTGAGGAAATCTGGTACGAGTATGATGGTAAGCTCAGGCAGAGAGAAACATATAAATATGATGAAAAAGAAAATGAAACAGAACGAGTAATATATAATTCTGAAGGCAGGGTAGAAATTAAATTTATTCATTATTATGATGCCGAAGGGAACAAATTAAAAACCATTGAATATGACGAAGGTGATGAGCCGGCATTATTGACTGAATATAAAGAATTATAGCTATCTATATACTATGCAAAAACTACGTATCCTTTATTACAAATTAAAGATAAATTGTAGAATTTTAAAAAAGAAAATTTACATAAAGCTGAAAATAAAAAATATTCGGGTTTCGGAATTATCACGAACGCAGGGCGTAATTGTAGTAAATCTTTTTTCGAGATATGGGGCATTAGGGCTTACAAGAAATTTAGAATTGATTGATATACTTAGAGCGAAATTGGAGATTCATAATTCAATGAACAATATGCTGAGTACGAGCACAATTATTTTAGGACAGGATAGTTTAGAAAACTTATTTCCGCAGCCTTTCGGATTTCTTTTGAAAGATGGAATTATATGTTATGCGAAATGTGATGATTCCGGAGACATTGGTTATGACCCCAATATTCCAAATATTTTGTTCCATCTAGAAGCTGATCCCAGAATTCTAAAACCGCAACGAGTTGCTGATTTAGAGCCGATAACAGGACCGAGAAACGGGCATAATGAACTACTGATTGTTAATCCTGAATATTTCGGGATTGTTTTAGTACATCAGGGAATATTCCCGGATGATTTTCAAATTCAGGATATAAGGAATTTTTGTACTTCAAATAACATACCTTTATTCTGCCTGAGAGTAGATACAAACAATGTTATTGTAGCTATAAGTGAAATTTATCCCAATAACAGAGTATCTGTGTCCTTAGAGGAATTATATAATAACAATTATAGAATAAACCCTTTGACAAATTAAACAGAAAAAATACAATCTTAAATATATAATAAATAAGCAGCAGGTATTTTCACAAATCTGAGAGATCTATTACTAATAACGATAGCCACCCTTACCTAGCTATCTCCTGCTGCTAAACCCTCTATATGCTTGTATTATAAATATAATGTTTTTTTATATTTTTCTATTCGCAAGGAATTCATACTTTTACATTAAACACTTTTCACTTATATAAAATAAAATCTAGATTTATAAAAATTTTGTAGTTATACCTGAGCATTAGTCATTAACTTATTCCACAGCTCTTTTGTATTAATGGGCTCAAAATATAAATCTCTTTCAATGCCGAGTCCTAAAGGACCTTTAAAGTTTTCAAGTTCTGACTTCGAGAAGCTGCCTACTTCTACTTCGAAAAGGTCAACAATTCCCCAGCAGTAATTCTCATCCTCCGGGTCAATATTCATCAGATACCAGGTCCCGGCTCCCGTAGGATTGAAGAACTTAGCAATAATCATTTGGCTTTCCATATCGGAACCTAAATGATATTGAGCCTTAGCTTTATCTATTATTTCTTTTGTGAATAATTCCATAGTTTTTTTTAGTTTGTTAAATACTAGGGGGACCCGATTAACGACTCCCCCTATTATGTTTTTTGTAATTTTACTGTTTAAATTAATCTTCTTTACGTTTGCATATTTCATCCATAACTAGTCTTATAAACTCCTTTGCGCCTTTCTTCAGTATTTCGAAAACTGTTTTCCATATCATTTATTAGTCCTTTCTGTTATTCAAAAATTTCCCAAATCATACCGGCTGTAATACATTGCATCCTCCAGAAAATCAATTCTGCTTTCAATCTCGTCCAGATCTTCTTCTTTCTTATTCAAATGCTTTTTACCTTTGTATCTTGCAGGCAAATCATCATCTGTGAATAAATCTTTCTCCTCGAGGATGTTTTCGATGTTTATTTCTTCCAAGTTATAGTCAACTTTAATTTCAACCGGTAACTGGATCATTGTTTTATCATCAAGCCGCATATTGTATATGCCATTTACAAAACCATCCCTTCGGGTATATAGCAGCGAGAGTACAAAGTTTTGATTGATGTATACTTTATCAGTAGAACTGAAGCCATTACAACCATCAGGATGCCGATGAATACAGACTGAATGATTGTATACATCAGGCAGGTAATCAATATTACTTGGATAAACCTTCTGCTTGGGAATATAGAAATCGTCAGTAAGTAAAATATTTTGGTTATCCTTTTCTTTGATATCTGTCACTATAGAAAATTCATTGCCGCCTACTTTACCTGCAATTTGATTACATACCAAATACAGCTTTACCGGGATTACTACCTGAATACATGAAATTATATTCAATTCTGATTCCCATTGGTTTTCAGTTCTCTGCATTTTCAGTTATCCCCTTTCCTGAAAGCTCTCCCAGAACCTTGTCTACTTCGAAATTAATTGTTCTGGTTTCGATCTGAACATTAATTAGCATTTCAGTTATGACCAGAGCAGATATTACCTGTGGAGTTCCAAAGAAACTTGGTACAGTTGTATAAGAACCGCCTTCTCCCCAACTGCCAGATTCAAAATCATTGATTGATATTGTAGCTGAATAGCCGTCATAACCACATTTAACATAGTTAACATGAAAGCTTATATCTTTGAGTTTATCCCTGGTGTTTAAAGTATCAGTGCAGTCAAAAATGTAATCCACTGAATATTTTTCCAGCATTTCCGGTGAGAAATAATCATTAATAGCTAAAACTATTGTATCTTGCCGCCTTTCGGATATAAGGTCTTTTATGGCTTCAGTTTTCTTCCGGGTAATATCACTCAGCTTATAAAGAGTCCTGTTTAAATTTGAAGCTTCAATTGTATCGGGATCTACCAATACAAGCGTTCCTACCCCTAACAGCGCAAGATTTAAGGCTACCCAGGAACCTATTCCGCCTAAACCTATAACTAATGCCGATTCATCTTTAAAATCCTTTTGCAGCAGATCCTCCTGTCTTGTATATATGTCGCTTATTGTGTTGTCCATTGAGGTGTTTCGTTCCTTTCTATATAATTTTCTGATGGGATGTAATAAGCTGAATCCAGATGCATTTTCTCATATGTATTAGAAATCTCTTCCAATAAGCAGATTAGTTCATTTGTATCAGTAACTGAAATCTCTCGATCTTGCAGTGTTCCAGGGCAAGATGCTCCGAATCCTTTGGAGGCACAATTAGGATGGGTTCCGCCTTCTGTTTGCAGATAGATTGTTCCGGTTGTGATCATTGGATGTAGTATGTTTACATATATACCTCTGAGGTAGGTTACTGGGTCTGAGTACTCTCTGATACTTCCTGATGAATAATAACCCAGCTTAACTGGATAAGCAGGATTGTAACATTTATAGAGATTCACTGAGTTTTGTTTCATAACTAATACCCAGCCTTCTTCACTTATGTCATTTACCAATTCAATTAAACCAGTGCCAATTAATTCTTTTCTGTATAGCTGCTTGATCTTCAATACTTCAGAGTTAAACTTCTCATTCAGCTTATTTACAGTAGCCGTTAACTCAGATTGAAATACCTCCTGAAGCTTCTTAGCCGAGTTTATGAAATCCAGCCTTGAATCCAGGATTATTGTCTTAACCTTGATCTTCTCCTGCTCAGTATTCCACAGCTTTGTGAGTATTTCCTGCGAATTTACCTCAGATTCCAGTATTTCAATAATATGGTTCTTTTCATACCCTGTAGTTTCAGAATTTGGTGTTTCTCCATTTACTGATATCAAAAACCCTGATTTTGGGTCATTTTCAACAATTTGTTGTTCCATTTTTATTTTGTGTGAATTATTTGCAATTAATAAGAAAGGGACACCTTTTAAGATGTCCCTTATTTTGCCATGTTGAAAAGATATGATTTAGAGTGCAGCTACATTAAATCGTATTATTGTCAGCGGACCCGTAAATCTACCATTTTCAACATCTATGGGGGAAATCTTTGTGCCGGTCGAATCCAAAATGTCGTATTTGTTTATGACATTCTCTCTGGCAATGCTTCTGATCTTTTCAACAAGTTCAAATCCGGACATTGAGCCGAGATTATAATTGTTACCGTTACAGTTTACCTGAAGACAGGAATTAGTTGTTTCTGTTTCGTTCTGTGTTTCTGTTGTCCACATGTTTTTCTCCTTTTTATTTAGTGGATTGTTAAAAATGTTTGTTTAAATGAATAAAATGTTTTCAAGGAAATATGCCGGGATTTCAGATAGAATATGAGAATCTTCATTCCCATAATATTCATAATCATCTTCGTTGTCTTCGCTTCCTTCCTCGAGTTCAATAGATGCTTCATCGAAATGATAATGATAATTATCAGAATCAGAATCATCGTAGCATTCGTCTTCGGTTTCGCGGTTTTCGATAAGTTCCATTGCATCCTCCCGGTTATCAGCATAAACAATTCCGGACATACTTCCATAATTAGAGCACGAGTATGGCACTCTAAAAGAGTATCTGTTTGACATAAACAATTTATTTGTTAAGTTCTTAGTAAAGGGAATTTAATACTTTAAATATGGATTAATCCAAAGATATTATACCAGAAAAAATAAAAAACGCTGGTTGTGAGCCAGCTAAATTGAATTCATTCCATTCAATATATTATGAGATTGCTTCATATTTGTATAACTTATAAACTCCATCTGAATTTTTTCTAAAATATAGTTTTACCCATTTATCAACATCGGGCATGTAAGGGACTTTGTAAGTAATTATTGAATTCCCAATAGAATACTTTCCGTTTTTGAAGTAATATATCAGAAATTCATGTGATTCCGAAGACTTTTCTTCAATGTTGCGTTCCGTTTCATAATCAAAAGTAAGTAGATATTCTTCTGAGTAATTCTTAAATGAATTATAATCCTTTGTGCCATTCGTAATAAAATCTTTTGCAAAATCCTTAAATGAAATCTCCTTTTTGATCGTATCGGAATCAATCTCATTTGTATTGTTTGTCGTATCTTTCTCTGATACATTTTTATTAATCAATAATTCATTTAGTTTTCTCAAGGAATCTTCCAAATGCCGTTTTTCTGTTTCTAACTTATCAGAATTATCAATCTTGCACGATTGAAAAGAAATCATAAATAGAATTAAAAAAGTTGTAAATACCAACAAAAATATCTTCCGCATGTTATTCATTTGCAGGTTTCTTTAATAAATTCATCTGCTTTGTTCATACCCATCTCTTTTGCTTTTCTAAAATCCGTACATGCTTTATCAAATTCATTTAAATAATAATAGCATAGGCCACGATTATAGTAAAAAGCAGAATAATTCGAATTAAGTTCAATTGCTTTGGTAAATTCTTTAATTGCATCCTTGAAACCCTTATTTTCTTTTATCCAGCCTTTTGCTGTTTGTGCGTATATTATATTGCCTCTTCTATAATATATTTCGCAATTGTAAGGATTAATTTTATAGGCGATATCTAAATCTTCAGATGCTTCGGAATATTTTGATAATTCAATATAGCACATACTTCGTTTTAAATATATTTTTTCATCAAGATTATCAGATACCACAATATAATTAGTAAAATCTGAGATTGCTGATTCATAATATTCCAGTTTCAGATAACACATTCCTCTTTGAAGATACCCTTTATCCACATAAGGATTCAATGCTATAACATTAGAATATTCATCGATTGCTTTGCTGTACAAATTTTGATTCTCAAAATCCTCCGCTTTCTTGAGGATAACTAATTCCGCATCATTGTATGAAATGTAGTTACAATAATCTTGAATAGGGACTTCTGCGTCTTTATATCCTAATGCTTTACCTTTCGCAAAACACCAACAAGCTAAATTAATACTACCATTCTGATAATTAACCCAGCCCATTCCTGTATACGCTTCGCCACAGGAAGGAAATTGTTGTATACAATTTCTGAAATTGCTACTTGCTTCATCAATTTTATTAAGTTTATAGTAAATCCACCCTTTTAATAAAAGCTCGAGTTTTTGATAGCTATCATCATCCTCGCCACAAGATTGAAATCCTAAACCCGAAATATCGTGTAAAGCTTTTTCATAATCTTCCAACTTGTAATAGCATTTACCTCTCCAATAATACATAAAACAAACCGAAGGTTCAGAGTAGTCGAATCTGTTGATTGATTCATCAAAATCTTCTATAGCTTTTTGATATTGTGCAGTAGCATAAAAGCTTAACCCTCTTCTCGTATAATATCTTATTTTTGGTTTTTCTTTTATTGCAAGTGTATAATAAGTAATGGCATTATAATAATCATTTTTATCAAATAATACTTCCGCTTGTTTAAAATATTCTTCATGTGATTGAGAAAAATCATTAACTGTAAGTAAAAAATTAGTAAAAAGTATATATGTTATTATTTTCATATAATTTCTCCTTTTGATGTTTTTTTGATATATGGAGATTATACCATAAAAAAAGCGTGGAACGGACAACTTATCCCTCTCCAGCCCAACCAAAGGCTATCACGGAAACAAGAAGCCGCCCACGCATTGCGTGAGGCGACCCTTATTCTTCCGTGATCATATACTTGGTTGTTTTGGAGCGGAGAATACGAGACGCTAATCTCTTATGATATTTTTATTCTATTTTATTTCTGTAGATCTTATGTTTATTTGATATAAATTAATCAAATTTTCTGATTATTAAAAAGAAAATATTCTTGATTAAAAATAAGGATAAAATTATACTTGACAATCAAAATAATTTTTTGTTGATTTTCTATATTATCGGTTTATTAACATGATAAATTATTTTCGTTAAGCCTTTTAATTATAATTATAAATTATTAAGTTGCGAGCTAATTATATTCTAACTTGAAAATATTAATACAAATAATAGTGATGTTTGCGCTTTCCTTTGCGCAATCTCATAATATTGTTCCTCATAGTCATGAAGACGAGAATTCTCAGGAAATGCAGAATGAGCATGAGTCTTCTCATTTTGAATTTTCAGATGAATTTACACGTTTCAACCTTTCAGGTTATAATGTAACTTTTGCTCAATTTACAAAAGAATTTAAAAATAATTTTAACTTTAAAATTGCATATGCATTTAGTATCATAAATATAAAACAATTACCCGATTCTAAACCAATCCATTTACACATCAGGGATAACTATGGATTGTATAATTCAGAAACAGCCTTCTTCTATACACTTCGAGCTCCTCCATTTCTCATTGCCTGAGAACTTTTAATTTCTTTCTAAAATAATCATTAACTAATTATAATTTCTTTATGAAAAAGATATTACTTATATCTTTTTTTGCAGTTATTATCTTTAACTGCAATAAAAAAGATGAAGAAAAGCCGGTAAGTGAGCTTGAACCGCTCGCCTATACGATATATTCAAACAAACTTGAACTATTTGTTGAATTTAAGCCGCTTATTGTAGGTGAAGTATCCCGCTTCGCAGCTCATTTAACTTTATTGGGTGAATCATTCAAATCACTGGATGAAGGCAAGGTTACAGTATCTATAACCGAAAATGGTTCAGCTTCAGTTGATGCTCCTAATCCGCCTGGTATATTCAGACCGGAAATAAAGCCTGTTAAAGCCGGAAATAATTTTAAAGTAACATTTGATATTGTTACAAAAGACTTTACTGACCAAATAGTAATTGATGACATTACCGTATATCCGAATGTACAGAGTGCAATTGAAAGTCAGGTTGAAGAACCGGAAGGGAATGAAATACCATACCTCAAAGAACAGGCTTGGAAAGTGGATTTTGCAAATCAGGAAGTGAAAAAACAAATGTACTTTTATACTATCAGAACTACCGGGCAAGTCTTAATTCCTCCAAGTGACGAAGCAGTTATATCCGCAAAATCAAGCGGTATTGTTAATTTTAATGGTAATTCATACATCAGTGGAATGAATGTATTTAAAGGTGAAGGATTATTTTCTGTTTCAGGCAGCAATCTGAATGAACAGAATATTAATACCAAAATACTTGAAGCGAGATATGAGTATGAAAAAGCGGAATCAGAGTACAAAAGAGCAGTTGAACTTGTCAAAGATAAGATAATATCAGAAAAAGAATTCCTGGCTATCGAAAATACTTATGATATATCCAGAACCTTGTACAAATCGTTAACACAAAATTATTCTAATTCTGGTATAAAGGTGTTCTCACCAATAAGCGGTTTTATCAGAACAATCAATGTGCAGCAGGGTCAGTTTGTTGAAGCCGGTCAAACATTAGCTGTAATTTCAAAAAATAGCAGGCTTTTGATCAAAGCGGATCTATCTCAAAAATATTTTGATATAATTAACCAGATACAGTCTGCAAACTTCAGGACCCCTGATGGTAAAACATATGATACTGAATCTCTGAACGGGCGTTATATCATTTCAGGTAAATCGACAGGTCAAGATAACCTTTTACTGCCAATAAATTTTGAAATAGATTACAGAAACGATTTGATCCCGGGCACGTTTATAGAGGTCTTTTTAAAAACAACAAGAATCCCGGATGCTTTAGTCATACCCGTTTCAGCATTAATTGAAGAACAGGGGGTATTCTATGTTTATGTGCAAACAAGCGGTGAAGGATTTGAAAAAAGGGAAGTAAACATTACAGGCTCAGATGGTATGCTTGTACAGGTACTATCCGGAATAAATGAAGGCGAAAGAGTTGTAACAAAAGGCGCTTACCAGATAAAACTTGCATCTATGTCAGGTACAATGCCTGTACATGGACACGAACATTAATTTTAAAAATGAGATTTCAATGCTAAATAAAATTGTAAATTTTTCACTCAAAAACAGGCTTATTGTAATTCTTGCTTCAAGCCTGTTATTCATAAATGGTTCTTACGTTGCAGTGAATATGGAAGTTGATGTTTTCCCTGATCTGACCGCGCCAACCGTTGTAGTATTAACAGAAGCTCACGGAATGGCTCCGGAAGAGGTAGAACAGTTAGTTACATTTAAGGTTGAAACAGCAGTGAACGGTTCAACAAGTGTAAGACGGGTTCGATCTTCATCATCAGCGGGCATTTCGATAGTCTGGGTTGAATTTGAATGGGGTACTGATATATACCAGGCCAGACAGATAGTAGCAGAAAAGATAGCAGCCGTAACCGAGCAATTACCTGAAGGAGTTGGAAATCCAACGTTAGCTCCGCAATCTTCTATTATGGGTGAAATTATGCTCATAAGCGTAACCTCTGATAAAACCGATTTAATGGAACTTCGTTCAATTGCAGACTGGAGTTTAAGGCCGGCACTACTTGCAATTGGCGGGGTTTCACAGGTTGTAGTAATTGGAGGTGAGTATAAAAAATACCAGATACAGGCATCACCTCAGAAAATGAGTTATTATAATATTTCACTTAAAGAACTGATAGAAGCAAGTAAAAACATAAATCAAAATGCATCAGGCGGTTTTTTAAATCAATATTACCAGGAATATATCATAAGGGGGATTGGCAGAACAAGTGATGTGGATGATATTGGAAATTCGGTAATAAAGGTTGTTAATGGTCTTCCTGTAAAGATAGGAGATATAGCAGAAATTAAAATTGCGCCAAGTGTTAAAATAGGTGATGGTTCATTAAAGGGTAAACCCGCTGTAATAATGACGGTAATGAAGCAGCCAAGCACCAATACTTTAGAATTAACAAAGAAAATAGATGTTTCAATTGATGATCTTGCCAAAAATCTGCCTGATGATATTCATATAAATACTAATATTTTCAGGCAATCAGATTTTATTAACGCGTCTATAAGCAATATCAATAAAACTTTAATTGAAGGCTCAATATTCGTTGTCATTATTCTGATAATTTTTTTAATGAATGTAAGAGCTACAATTATTTCTTTGATAGCTATTCCGATCTCTCTTGTTGTGGCAGTTTTAACACTCAAATGGCTTGGTTTAACAATAAATACAATGAGTCTTGGTGGCATGGCTATTGCAATTGGTGCACTTGTGGATGATGCAATAATTGATGTTGAAAACGTTTTAAAAAGACTAAAGGAAAACTCTTTAAAACCCCTATCAGAACAGAAAAATAAATTAGAAGTTGTCTATAACGCGTCTATTGAGATAAGACCTTCAGTTATAAATGCTACTTTTATAATTATTGCAGCATTTATTCCGCTGTTTTTTCTCTCAGGGATGGAAGGCAGACTGCTGGCGCCGCTTGGAATTGCTTTTATTGTTTCATTATTCGCTTCATTGATTGTTGCAATAACTTTAACTCCCGTTCTATGCAGTTACCTTTTGACAAACGATGAAGCATTGGAAAAACAAGCTCATGGCAATAAGTTCATAAATTATCTTAACAACATTTATAAAGCATCAGTAGAGAAAGCATTAAAAATAAGAAAAGTTGTTGTCGGTTCCTCAATTGCATTATTGGTAATTGCGTTATTCGCAATGTTTAATCTTGGAAGGAGTTTCTTACCTGAGTTTAACGAGGGTTCTCTGGTTATAGGAGCTGTTACATTGCCCGGTACCTCACTTGAGGAAAGTAATAAAATGGGTATTTCAATAGAAGAAGCGCTCTTGACCATTCCTGAGATACAAACAACTACCCGAAGAACAGGAAGGGCGGAATTAGATGAACATGCCCAGGGAGTAAATGCATCTGAAATTGACGCACCATTTATTCTGGATGACCGCTCACGGGATGAATTTATGGAGGATGTGAGGAAAAAACTTGCAGGCATTTCAGGTGTTAATATTACTATAGGCCAGCCAATTGGTCATAGAATAGATCACATGCTCTCAGGCACAAGAGCTAATATTGCTATTAAGCTGTATGGCAGCGATTTAAACAAAATGTTCACAATTGCCAATCAAATAAAAAGCCAGATTTCATCCATTGAAGGTTTGGTTGATCTAAGCGTAGAACAGCAGGTAGAAATTCCGCAGATCCAGATAAAAGCAAAAAGAGAAATGCTTACTAAGTACGGGATTTCAATTTCTGATTATGTTGAATTCATTGATGTTGCCTTTGCAGGTGAAGATGTTAGCCAGGTATTTGAAGGCAACAGAAGCTATGACCTTCTTTTAAGGTTTGAAAATCCTGCTAATAACAACATCGAAAATATTAAAAATACTTTGATAGATACATATACAGGGCAGAAAGTACCTTTGTATTATGTAGCCGATATTGTTTCCACTACCGGACCAAATACGATCAACAGAGAAAATGTTCAGAGGAAAATTGTTATTTCAGCAAATGTTTCCGGAAGAGATCAAAAGAGTGTTGTTGAAGATATAAAGAAGAAAATTGAAACGAATATCAAATTACCAGATGAATACAGAATAGAATACGGCGGACAATTTGAATCGGAAGCCGAAGCATCGAAAACCTTATTCATAATGTCACTATTTTCTCTTTTAATAATTTTCCTTTTGCTTTACCAGGAATTTAAAGATTTCAAAATTTCGAGTATTGTGCTTATTAATCTTCCTCTTGCGTTAATTGGAGGTATATTCGCAATATACTTTACAACAGGTATAATCAGTATCCCATCTATTATTGGATTTATTACACTCTTTGGTATAGCAACCAGGAATGGAATATTGCTTGTATCAAGATATAATACATTAAAGCGTGAAGGTATGAAATTGTATGACAGAATTATACAGGGTTCAATTGACAGACTTAACCCAATTTTAATGACAGCACTTGCGGCTGGATTAGCGTTAATTCCTCTGGCAATAAGTGGAGATCTACCCGGTAATGAAATTCAAAGTCCTATGGCGAAAGTAATTTTGGGTGGTTTATTAACAAGCACATTTTTAAACCTGATCGTAGTTCCAGTAGTATACTATTTAGCAAATAAAAAATCTGAAATAGCATGAAAATCAAATTGATAATATTATTTCTTTTGAGTTTAATTCAATCCGGTTTTGCACAAAGCAGAATAGAGGAAATTCTCAAAGAAATTTCTGTAAACAACCTGCAAATAAAAGCAGGTTCTGAATTAGTAAAGGCTAAAAGATCTGAATTTAATATTGGGCTTGCACCAAATGATCCCTTCTTTAATTTTGATTATTTATTCGGAAGTCCTAAAAAATTTGGAAATCAAACTGAATTTTCTGTAATATTTTCATTTGACTTCCCGACTGTTTATGGCAAAAAAAGCAATTTAGCAGATATGAGATCAACTCAGCTTAATTATGATGAACATTCTTTAAAGCAGTTAGTTTTGCTAGAGGCAAAATTAACTCTTATTGATCTGGTTTATCTTAATAAAAAAAATGCTGAACTGAATGAAAGGTATATTACTGCAAACAGAATATATGATTACTTTTCAATCAGGTTACAGCAAGGTGATGTTAATATAATGGATGTTAATAAAGCAAAACTACAGGTAATTAATTTCAAAAGTGAATTAGAACTGAATAAAACAGAAATAAACAAGTTAAACAGTAAACTAACGGAATTTAACGGCGGCAAAATTGTTTTTTTTGCTGATACAACATATCCTTTTATGGATGAATTACCGGATTTCAGTTCGCTTGAAACAGAAATTGAATCTTCAGACCCTGTTCTGAAAAAGCTTAACCTGCAATATAAAATTTCCAGGCAGGAAATTGATCTGCATAAAGAACTTAGACTACCAAAAATTGAACTTGGTTACAGGTACCAGGGTTTACTGGATCAAAATTTCAATGGTTTCCATGCCGGTATTTCAATACCCCTATGGGAAAAGAATTATACAGTAAGTTCAAAAGAATTGCAGGCAAAATATACTAAAAGCCTTATTGAAGAGCATAAGAATGAACATTATTATGAGATCAAACAACTTTACGAGCAGTGTGTTTCATTAGGCAGCACTATTGCAGAGACCAAAGAATTGTTCAGTTCAATAAGCAATTATGAATTATATGAAAAAGCTTTTCTCTTGGGAGAAATTTCTTCAATAGAATATCTTATGGAGATTACTTATTATTACAACATAAAAGATAAAATAAGTTCTATGGAATTGGAATATCACAAAATTTATACATCTTTATTCAGGAACAGGTTAACTAACCAATAGAATGCAAAAAATCATTGTTTGAGGTACTCAAAAATAGAGTATTCGCAAGGTTATATATAGCTCAAACTGTAAACCTTTTTGGTGATGCTTTAACATGGCTTGGGCTTGCATTACTTGCTTATGATTTGGCTGGAGTTGACGGAGCTTCACAGGTTCTTTCATTCGGGCTTTTAATGAGAGTAAGCTCATTTGTAATCTTTGCACCATTTGCAGGTATACTTGCAGATAAAATAGACAGAAAGTTGATCCTCATTATTTCACATTTATGCAGAATGTTAATTGTAGGGCTGCTACCGTTTGTTCAGGAAGTTTGGCAGTTCTATATCCTTGTTCTGCTTCTGAATGTATTTTACGCTTTTTTCACTCCAACTTTTAAAGCTACAATTCCATTAGTTTTTGATGATAAGAAATTTTACTCAAAAGCAATTTCCCTTTCTTCAGCAACATACCAGCTTCTTGGGGTATTAGGTCCCGGGATCGCCGGTGCATTTGCAGTTTGGTTTGGTACACGGCAGATCTTTTTTATTGATGGTATTACTTTTTTGATTGCTGCTGTATTAATATTTATGATCCCTTCGACTCTTAAAGTTAAGTCAGAAAATCAGTCTAATAAAGGATGGGGTGATCTCAAAACAGGGACATTTCCGCTCTTCAAAAATACGCAGATACGTTTTGGATTATTGATGCAGCTTGTTGCTTCAATTGTTGGTGCACAAATCCTGGTTAACACCATTACTTTTATAAAGGGTTATTTGATGCTTGGAAGCCAGGAGTATGGCTTAATAATGTCTGTATTTGGATTAGGAGCTACACTTGGCGCGTTATCGTGTGCTTATCTAAGTAAGAAATATAGACTCACGAGCATTATTCTAGCCGGCGGAATAGTATTATCTTTTTCTGTAATGCCTGCAAATGAGTTGGGATTTATTTATATACTGCCATTATGGCTTTTAGCAGGTGCTGCTGAAAGCCTTGTTAATATACCTACAGAAACACTTATAGCCGAAAATATACCTAAACATGAGCAGGGCAGAGTTTATGGGGCTCACTTCGCATGGTCTCACTTATGGTGGGTAATTGCTTATCCAATAGCAGGATGGATTGGAAGCAGTTTTACTGAAAACAATTTTTTCATAGGGTCCATTGTAGCGATAATGTTGCTTATTGTTTTTACTTCTCTTAAATCTAAAGAGACCTTTATGTAGAGATAGCCACATTAATGAAACTATTGTAACAAAACCGATAGTCCTGTTTGATTTTAGTTTAATTCAAGGTCTTTGAAAGTGTATCAAGAAATAGTAGCATACTGGGATTTACCAAAAGTAACAAACTTAATAATGAACTATGGGATGTGGTAGGCAAATTGATTACCTTTAAGTTCCTCAACATGATTATTGGGCAATAAAGTATAATTTTGTGCTGCATTAAAGAATAAAAACAAGAATCAGTAAACCATTAGCAGAAAAGGATTTAAATAATATTAAAGGAAATATTTGAATTGTTATTTATAAATCTAAAAAATTATAGAAAATGGAACTAATAATTAAATATTATCATTGTAATAGTTAATTATTATTCTCAAATTACAACGTGCTCAATACACTTAAAATATTATTTGTAAGTTATCTGCTTTTTTTGGCAATTTTACCTTGTGTTGATAATTGTACAACAGAATTTTGCCAGACTGAAGGGATAGTACATATTGAAAACGCTCATTCTGATCATGATGATATCTGCTCACCACTTTGTAATTGCCTTTGCTGTAATACTATTGTATCAATAACAAGTTCATATCAAATACATTCAATTAATAAATCTGACGTCTTTTGCCTAAATTACAGTTCATTTTCAACTCCGTTTTATCAAAATCCGGCTTCACCCCCTCCTAAAATATAATCCAGTAATTTTTTTTTGTTATTTAATTATTAGCCATAAAAAGGCTGAATAAGTTGTTATTTTTTTAATTGTCGTAAACAATTAAGTTATGTTCAAATTTTATTCATTTAACCTGGGCAAATTCATAATTTGTTCAGTATTAATTACCGTTTTGTTATCCTGTAACAGTAAAAAAGTTCCTGATGTTGTTATTAAACTGCCTTCAATGCAGTGCAAAAAGTGCAAAATCAATATTGAATCAGCTTTATATAAAGTTAAAGGAGTAGAATTTGTACATGTATCCATCAGGGATAAGATAGCTGAAATAAATTTTGACAGCAGTAAAACAAACATTTCTTCACTTGAAAATAAAATTACTTCCATAGGTTATGTCGCAAATGATAAAAAAGCAGATTCTGTTGCTTATGAGTTTTTAGATGACTGCTGTAAGTTGCCGAAAGATCAAAAACAAAAACATACTAAGGATTGAGGTTTTAGTTGAGATACAATGAATAATAAATTTAAGAATTGAAGGTATTGATATATAATATATGATTGAAAAAATTATTGCGTTTTCAATAAAACAAAAATTGGTAATTGGTTTCTTAACTTTTGTGCTGATACTTGCAGGAGTATTTTCCGCTTTAAATTTACCAATTGATGCTGTTCCGGATATTACCAATAATCAGATCCAGGTAATAACTTCAAGTCCAACACTATCTGCATCAGAAGTTGAAAGATTTATAACATACCCTATAGAAATTTCGATGAAAAGCATACCAGATGTTGTAGAACTAAGATCTATCTCTAAATTTGGTATTTCACTAGTAACAATAGTATTCAAAGATAATGTAGATATCTACTTTGCAAGAAACCTCGTATTCCAGAAACTTCAGGAAGCACAGGAAAATATTCCTCCAGGTTTGGGTACACCTGAAATGGGTCCGGTAAGTACCGGGTTAGGAGAAATATACCAGTATGTTGTAAGGGCTGAAGATCCAAATGATACGACTTTCAGTTCTACCGAGTTGAGGGAAATTCAGGATTGGATAGTTAAAAGACAATTATTAGGAACAGATGGTGTTGCCGAAATAAACAGTTTCGGCGGTTTTGAAAAACAATATCACGTACATATAAACCCTAATGAATTAACTAATTATGACTTAACATTAGCCGATGTTTATGATGCTGTTACTAAAAATAATAGTAATGTCGGCGGCGGTTATATTGAAAAACAATCAAATCAATATTCCATTAGAGGTATCGGTTTAGCCGAGGATATGGATGATCTGCAGAATATTGTTGTTAAAACTAATCATGGAACTCCAATATTTCTGAAACAATTGGCTACTGTTGAGTATGGAGAAGGTTTGAGAGTTGGGGCAGTTACCCAGGATGGAAAAGGTGAAGTTGTAACAGGCATTGTAATGATGTTAAAAGGAGCAAATTCAAGGGAAGTTGCTCAGCGGGTGCATGAAAAGATAGAAGAAATTAAACCTTCATTACCCAAGGGTGTTACCATTGATGAGTTCTATAACAGGGAAAATCTCGTAAATAAAACTATAGCAACAGTTGAAAAAAACCTGATTGAAGGGGGTGTTATTGTCATTTTTGTTTTGTTCCTTCTACTCGGTAATTTAAGAGCCGGAATGATAGTGGCTTCAGTAATTCCGCTTTCTATGCTGTTTGCGCTGATTATGATGAATATTTTCAATGTATCCGGTAATTTGATGTCATTAGGAGCAATAGATTTTGGTTTAATTGTAGATGGCGCGGTAATAATTGTAGAATCAGTAATTGTTGTTATTGCTGCAAAAATTCATTTGAATAAAAAACCCCTTTCAAAAGAGGAAATGAATGAAACAGTATTTAGCGCTTCTGCGGGTATTATTAAATCCGCAATTTTTGGTGTCTTGATAATACTGATCGTGTATCTTCCAATCTTTGCTTTAGGTGGTATTGAAGGCAAAATGTTCAAACCAATGGCATTTACTGTTGGATTTGCCCTTGTAGGCGCGTTGCTTCTATCACTAACTTATGTTCCAATGATGTGTTCGTTGATTTTAAAACGTAATATCAGTGAAAAAGAAACCATTGCTGATAAAATCATTAATTTTGTCAAAAAATTCTACATTCCGATATTGGAATTTTCTTTAAAAAATAAGAAAGTAATTATCGGTATTGCCGTTATTTTTCTTGTAATTAGCTTATATGTTTTCACAAAACTTGGTTCAGAATTTATACCGAAATTAAACGAAGGTGATATAGCATATCAGATTGTAAGATTACCGGGGATATCATTAACTGAATCAGTAAATATTGGTACCAAATGTGAACAAATCTTAAAAGAAAAATTTCCCGAAGTTGTAACAGTAGTAACCAAAACCGGCGCTCCCGAGCTTGCTACTGACCCAATGGGACCTGAATTCAGTGACGTAATAGTTATATTGAAACCAATAGATGAATGGAAAACAGCCGAGACAAAAGAGGAGTTAATTGAAAAAATGCAGGAAGAGCTATCAAGAGTACCGGGTATCGGTTTAACATTTACACAGCCAATTGAATTAAGATTTAATGAATTACTCTCTGGTGCACGTGGTGATATTGCTGTAAAAATTTTTGGCGATGATCTTGGTATTTTAACTCAAAAAGGAACTGAAATATCTAAAGTGCTGTCGTCAGTTCAGGGTGCTGAAGATGTATCTATGCAGCAGCTTGAAGGTTTACCACAGCTACAGATACAAATTAACCGAGACAAAATTGCTTTATACGGTATAAATGTTGATGATATTAATGATGTTATAGAAACTGCCCTTGCAGGTAAGCAGGCAGGTGTAATTTTTGAAGGTGACAGGAAGTTTGATATTATTATCCGTTTTGATGATGAATATAAACGTGATTTTAATTCCGTTCATAATATACTTGTTTCAGCGCCTTCAGGAATGAAAATACCTTTAACAGAACTTGCAGATATTAATGTTAAAGAAGGTCCCGCTGAAATAACAAGGGATAACAGCAAAAGAAGAATTGTAATTCAATGTAATGTTAGGGGCAGGGATATCGGCAGCTTTGTTGAAGAATTGAAAAAAAACATAAATTCCGAAGTTCAGATGCCACCCGGTTATATAATTGAGTATGGTGGTCAGTTCAAAAATCTTGAAAGTGCATCAAACAGGTTATTAATTGCAGTACCTGTAGCATTATTATTTATCTTTGCTTTATTGTTTGTTGCCTTCAATTCAGTAAAACAAGGGCTGCTTGTTTTTTCGGGGATACCATTTGCAATAGTTGGTGGAATTCTTTCCCTACTTGCAAGAGGTATGCCGTTTAGCATTTCTGCAGGAGTGGGTTTTATTGCATTATTTGGAGTTGCTGTTTTAAATGGCATTGTAATGATTGCTTTTTTCAACAAACTCGAAGAAGATGGTGTAACAAACATTCATGACCGCATAATCAAAGGTACTTCAGCAAGGCTACGTCCTATATTGATGACTGCTTTGGTAGCATCGTTAGGATTTATACCTATGGCAATTTCTATGGGTGCTGGTGCTGAAGTTCAGCGCCCTCTTGCAACTGTTGTGATTGGCGGATTAATTTCATCCACAATTTTAACTTTAATTGTATTGCCTGTTTTATACGGTATTTTTTATAAACATACTAATCCTAAATATGAATTCAAAAAGGAAAATTAGTATTATCATTTTTTGCATTGTCGCTCTATTCTTGGCATTTGTAATAATGGAAGTAAATAAAAGCAGCAAAATACCCGACCATATTCACAGTATCGATGATAAGGCAGCTGAAGAAAGAACAGATGATGAAAATATATTGTTGCTGCAAAGGTCATGGTCTAAAAATCCAAAAGATGTCAATATTATGCTGCAACTTGCTTTACTTTATCAAAAAACATCAGAAATAGATAAAGCTAAAGAGTTATATCAAGATGTTTTAGAGATTGATCCAGGCAATGATTCAGCTGAAGCTCATTTAAAAAAATTAAATTAAAGATCTACATTACTTCGAATAATGAAATATTTACTAACTAAATATACAAAATCAAATTTTGAAGTGGCAGTAAGAATTTTAAGAAAAGAGCTTGAATCTGAAGGATTCATTATTATTAATGAACTAAATGTAAAAGACGTATTTAAGGATAACTTGAATTATAAATTGAGTAACTACAAATTATTTATCGTATACAATCCATTAATATTATTTAAAGGAATTCAACTGGATAAAGAATCATCCTTGCTGATACCTTTTAATATTGCTATCAGGGAATTAAAAAATGCAAGTATACGGATTTCAGTAATGAATTATTCTATTGCAATGAGAATATTCAGTGAAAGAGATCTCCTTATCCCCGCATCAATAACTACTAATAAACTAAAAAAGGTGCTTGCAAAATTTTAATTATAGATGAAAGAACTATTAAAAAATAAGAAATTCGCTTTTTTATTATTAGCTGTTATATTTGCAATAATACTCGAAATTGTGTCACTATTGAATTTTCATTTTCCTTTATGGATAGAAATTCCTTTTTTCAGTGTAATCTGCATTGGTATTGGCCATAAAACCATCTGGAGCGGAATAAAAAATCTTATTAAGTTAAACTTCAAAAGTATTAATACCCTAATGTTTTTAGCAGTTTGCGGTGCATTTTATCTTGGTCAATACCCAGAAGCAGCTATTGTTATTGTTTTATTTACTTTAGGCGAATACATGGAAGATTATGGTATTAAAAAAAGTAAATCAGCAATTGAATCTCTAATTAACAATTCTCCAAAAACCGCAAATGTCAAATTATCCGGTGAGTTACCCGTTGAAAAGGTAAAAAAGGGCGATATTGTTATAATAAAACCCGGTGATCAGATTCCGTTAGATGGAAAAATTATCGTAGGAACATCATATGTTGATGAATCGACAATAACCGGAGAACCAATACCTGTAGATAAACGAAAAGACGATCCGGTATATGCTGGTACTATTAACAAGGGTGGGTACTTTGAATTTGAAGTAACTAAATTGTCGAACGATTCTACTTTATCAAAAATAATAGATCTTACCTTTAAATCTGCCGGTAAACGAGCCGAAACCCAAAGGTTTATAAACAAATTTTCCTCATTCTACACACCATCAATTTTAGTGATTACATTTTTGATACTCGTAATACCTGTATTTATATTTAATGCCGAATTTAATGAGTGGCTATTAATGAGTTTAACTTTATTGGTTATTTCGTGTCCTTGTGCGCTTGTAATTTCAACTCCGGTATCAATTTACTCTGCTTTAGGGAATGCCTCGTCCAAAGGAATACTAATTAAAGGAGGAAAATATCTTGAAGAAATCGGCAAAATAGAAGCAATTGCATTGGATAAGACAAGAACTATAACACTTGGCAAACCAATTGTGAGTGATATTATACCGTTTAACGGCTTTTCTAAGCAAGACTTATTGGCATGTGCTGCGGGCTTTGAGGTTTTTTCTGAACATCCTTTAGCGCAAAGTATTGTTGAAGAAGCTGAAAAGAATAATATTGACCTTCATCAGGTAGTAAATTTTGAATCAATTTCAGGAAAAGGAGTTAAGGGTGATTGTATAGTTTGTTCATCAAAGCCTCATTTTTTAGGCAGCTTAAAATATATAACGGAAAACCATAATATTAGCAATGATATACTCAACGAGGTAGAGTTTCTTCAAAAGAAAGGTAAAACAGCATTAATTCTCAGTTCTGGTTTGAGTGTAGAAGGAATAATTGCAGTTACAGATAAAATTAAAGATAATAGTATTGATGCTGTTTCTCAAATCAAAGAACTGGGTGTAATACCTATTATGATGACCGGGGATAATGAATATGCCGCAAAATATATAGCTGATATAGTTGGTATTAAAGATATCAGAAGTCAATTATTACCGGATGGTAAAGTCAAAGAAATAACTAAAATAAACTTCCAGTATCATTATGTAGCAATGGTTGGTGATGGTATAAACGATGCCCCTGCGCTTGCAAATGCAACAATTGGCATTGCAATGGGTGCAGCAGGTTCTGATATAGCAATTGAAACTGCTGATATTGTTTTAATGAATGATAACTTGTCATTAATTCCCTATCTTATCAAATTAAGCCGGCACACTATATCAAGAATTAAATTTAATACTCTTTTTGCTATTTCTACAAAATTTATCTTTATAATCCTTGCAGTTTTAGGTTTAAGTAATCTTATAATGGCAATTTTTGCCGATGTTGGTGTAACTATAATTGTAATTTTGAACAGCTTAAGAATAATGAAATTTAAATAATGTTTATGAAATATATCAAATTTTTGTTCCTGATTCACTTTTTATTATCTGTTGATAACCATACTGTTTACTCTCAAAAGTTAACTATAGAAGATGCAGTCTTTATTGCTTTAGAAAATAACCAGGATATTAAAACTGCTAAAATTAATGTTGCAAAAGAAGAAGCGATAGTTGTAAAATCTTTTAATATTCCAAAACCCCAATTATTTATTGAATTTGAAGGCGTTAAAGGCAGCATAAATAACTTTGAATCAAGAAAAATTGGTGTATCACAGGACCTCGAATTTCCTTCTGTTTATTTTTTTAGGGCAAATGTTCAAAATTCACAGGTAAACATAGCTAAAATGGAGTTAAACAAACTTGCATATCAAATTAGATATGAAGTCGAAAGCGCATACCTTAAAGTGGTTTTAAATAATGAATTGCTGAAAATCGCAAAAGAAAATCTTAAATTGTACGATGATTTTTTATATGTAGCAGGAAAAAAATATGAAGCTGGTTCAGCTTCTAATCTTGAAGTTTTAGGTGCAAAAGTAAGTAAAATAAAATATGAGAATCAGGTTAAATCGCTCGAATCTGAAATTGTTAATTCTAAATCAGAACTACGCAAATTGTTAAACGTTTCATATTTTGAATATGAGAATTTAGACGGTCTTTCATATAAACCCTTTTTTATAAATAAAGATGATATTATGAATCTTACAATAAAGAATAATCCTGCACTGAAGATCATTAAATACAAAAAGGAAAAATTTAATAATAAATTGTCATTATCGAAGTCTGAGTTTCTGCCGAGCTTATCATTCAAATACTATAAACAAAAAATTGGAAGTGAAAATGATTTTTGGGGGGTCGAATTTGGAATTGGTATACCACTTTGGTTCTGGTGGGAGCAAACTGGCAACATTAAGGAAAGTAGTTATGAAATTGATATATCGCATAGTGAAGAATCAAGTATGAAAAATTCATTAACAAATGAAGTTAATATTTTTTTTGAAGAATATTTGAACAGTACAAGAGAAGTGCAGTTTTTCAATGATGAAGCACTTTTTGAATCTAATGAAATTCTCAGGCAATCCAAAATCTCATATGAAGAAGGAGCAATTGATTATGTTGAATATTTACAGTCCCTGCAATTGGTATACGAAACCAAATCACAATATGTTAATTCATTATACAACTATAATAATTCAATTATAAAACTTAAAAACTTAATCGCTGGAGAATTTAAATGAACAGAGTAAAAATTAATCTCAAATTAATTATTAGTGTAATATTTGTAACTCTAGCTTTATCAATATACGGTTGCGATAATAAAAAAGATATTGAAAACAATGAATCTAAAAATAAGAAAGAAAAGAAAAATGACCACGAACATAAAGAAGGTGATGGACATGATCATTAAAAGGAAAATGAAATATATTCCTAATAATAGAATAAATCATAAATTAATTTCAGTAGTTTGTCCTGTTGTTTTATTTATGTTTATTACGATATCTGTATTCTCTGTTTATGGATGCAGCAATAATGATAATAATTCAGAAAAGAAGAATGTAGAAACTGAATCGACAGATAAACATTCTGATGAAAACGAATCTGAAATTATGGAAGTTGCATTAACAGAAAACCAAATTACATCTATGGGAATACTTACCGATAAAGTGGCTCTGCAAAACATCTCAGGTTACATAAAAGTTAATGGTGAAGTAGTGATAAATCCTGACCAGGAATCAAAGGTCGGCAGTACCGTACCGGGAAGGATAAAAAAAATATACGTTAAAGAAGGTGCATATGTTAAAGCTGGACAAACACTTGCTATCATAGAAAATCCTCAATTAATTGATATGCAGGTAGAATATATAAATGCCAAAAATGATTATGAGTATTCAAAGAAAGAATATGAAAGACAATTAAAGCTAAGTACTGACAATATTGGATCAAAAAAGACTTTAAATGAACTTGAAACTAATTATAAGCGTTCACTTGCTACCTATAAAACTTTAGAAGAAAAACTTTCAATCTATCGTATATCAAAAGATAGATTTGAGAATATTTATGAAGACACGATTGCCAATCTACAGAAATATATTACAATATCAGCTCCAATATCAGGAAACTTGGTTGAACGTAATGTCACAATAGGACAGTATGTTGAGCCTGCAAATGATATGTTTCACATTGTGAATACATCGACAGTATTCGTGGATTTGAATGTATTTGAGAAAGATTTGCCACTGGTCTCATCTGGTCAAAAAGTATCTCTTGAAGTCTCTGTTGACCCTTACGAAGTTTATGAAGGAATTGTAGTTTATGTAAATAAAGTATTTGACGATGAAAAACGTACTGTAAAAGTGCGTGTAGCAATTAACAACAAAAGACAGAAACTTCTCCCCAATATGTTTGTTTCAGCGAAAATCTATGTAAAGCAGGAAAGTGTCCTCGCAGTTCCAATCTCATCTGTAGAAGAAGAAGGTGAAAATAAATTCATTTTCGTTAGAACAAATGAAACTATTGAGGTCAATAAAGATATACATGATGAAGAAGGCCATAAAGATGAAGAACATACAGAGAATGAACAGAAAAATTCTGAAAAAGCAATTGCTTTTAAGAAAGTATTAATAAACACTGGTATAAGCGACGATAAATACATCCAGATATTTCCCATAACAGATTTACAGGAAGGGGAAATGGTTGTGATTAAAGGTACTTTTTATCTTAAATCAGAATTAAAGAAAGGAGATTTAGGTGAACATGATCATTAAAAAAAGACAATTAGAAATTTGTAATATATTCTTAAAGTTCTTTAATATGAATAAATATACAATATTTACCATATTCGTATTTCTTCTTTCCTTGCCGATATTTTCAGAAAGTGTTTATTATACGAATTTTAAAGATATTAATTATAATACAGACAGCTTAAAACAAAGATTTTATGAAGCACCTGGTAACGAACAATTATATGGGAATTTTAAAGTAATCGACACCTCGACTATAATTGTATACTACAAGATGCATAAGCATTTTAGATACGGAGAATATAAAAAGTATTATTACAGCAGTACTAAAAATGGCAGAATCTATGAATTAAACTATGAAAACTTGTATGTAGATTTCAATGAAAACAAAAAGTTCTTAGAATTGGTGGCAAATAGTAAATACTTGCTAAGTAAAATCATGAAAGGTATTACATATGTCAATTATTTATTAAAAATGAGTTTATAATTACTAATAGCACGTTTTATTTGAAATCAGAAATGAAAAAGGCGAACTTAATGACGAACACGGTCATTAAAATTGATAGAATTTTTATTGACTATTAGTAATAAAGGATATCTCTTGATTTTGAATTATCATATCACTATTTTAGTTACATAATATCGAAACTATACAATAATGCAATTAACAAATGCTGAAAAATATATACGAATATCATGCCAATGTATGTAAAGTACTGGCAAACCCAAAGAGACTCGAAATCCTGAATTTTTTAAGAAACAATGAATTAACGGTTACCGAATTGGTTAAATTCATGAAGATACCAAAAGCAAATATATCGCAGCATCTTACCATCATGAAAGATGCCGGGATATTAGACTCCAGAAGAGCAGGTAAAAATGTTTTCTATAAAATATCAAATAAGAAAGTAATAAAAGCGTTTGATCTGATGAGAGAAGTACTGATTGAAAACCATGCTAAGAGAAATGAAATTTTAACAAAGGTTGGTGAATAATGAAAATAGGTAAAAAAATATTGATACTTGGGGGCGGTACAGGCGGAATAGTAACAGCAAACAAACTTGCTGAATTACTGCCGAAAGGAAATGAAATTATACTTATCGAAAAAAATGAACGCCATTCATTTGCTCCTTCGTTTCTTTGGTTAATGGCCGGTCAGCGGACTGAAAAGGATATTGTGAACAGTGTAACTGCCTTACTGGATAAAAGAGTTGATATACGATATGAGGAAGTAATTAGTATAGATATCGGAAAATCTACTGTATCAACTAATAAAAATACTGAGAAATACGATTACCTTGTAGTTGCATTAGGTGCTGAGCTGCATATCGAATCCATTCCGGGACTGCCTGCTGATGCTTATAATTTTTATACGCTTGATGGCGCTAAGAAATTATATGAAAACTTAAATACATTTAAAAGCGGCAAAATTGCAGTTGTAATTGCATCTCTTCCTTTTAAATGTCCGGCTGCCCCTTATGAGGGTGCAATGCTTATTGCAGATTTTTTCAGAAAAAAAGGGACTATTAAGGATATTGAAATTAGCTTATATACACCTGAACCATTACCAATGCCAGTTGGAGGTCCGGTACTTGGAAATGCGGTAAAACAGATCATTGAATCCAAAGGTATCCAATACAAATCACAGCATAAGTTGTATGAAGTAGATGGTTTTAAAAGGATACTAAATTTTGAAGATCAAAAAAGCTATGGTTACGATTTACTGGTTGTAGTCCCCCCGCATAAAGCGCCGGCAGTTATCCGCCAATCAGAATTGGCAGGTGAAAATGGATGGATTCCTGTTGACCGCTCCACACTTCAGACAAAATTTCCAAATGTTTATGCTATAGGTGATAATGTTTCAATATCAATTCCCGGAATGTGGGTATCCGGCGTTCCGATGAATTTGCCCAAGGCGGGTGTTTTCGCTCATTTGCAGGCAGATACTGTTGCTCAGCGTATTTCGGATAACATTAATGGCATTGATACAAAAAGTGAATTTTGCGGCACAGGTTATTGCATGCTGGAAGCTGGTGAACATATCGCCGGATTAGCTTATGGTAATTTTTATGGTACACCCGCTCCTGATGTAAAAGTAAAAAAAACAGGGTGGCTCTGGCACTTCAGCAAAGTACTTTTTGAAAAATGGTGGCTGGCGCCAATAGGATTTAAAAAATCGTTTTATAAACTAATAATAAATACCGGGAGTAAAATTTTTAAAATCCCGGCAAAAATATAATTCATAAACCATAAATTTTAATATAATGAAATACTTAATAATAATTAACGATGCACCCTATGGCAATGAAAAAGCATATAATGCGTTTAGACTTGCAATGCAGATACAAAAAGATAAACCGGAAATTGAAGTAAATATATTTCTGATGGCGGATGCTTCAACGTGCATAATCCAGGGTCAAAATACCCCAAATGGATATTATAACATTGAACGTATGATCAAGGCTGTGCTTATTAAAGGAGGCAAAATCAGAGTTTGTGGTTCATGCGCAGATGCAAGAGGTATTAAGAATATTACTTTATCGGATGGAATTACAATGAGTACAATGGCAGAACTCACCGAATGGGTTGTTGAATCAGACAAAGTTATTAATTTCTAAAACTAAAACTGCTTCGTTTTTGTCTAAAACCCTATACTTCCCGGGGGCGGTTCACCTGTTGTTTCAGTGCCTTCGGTCGGGGTGAATGCATGTGTCATTGAGCACCTGCGTCCCGTATTCCTTTTCAGGATAAGTTCATCCGATAGGTTTCATTTACAAAAAGTCCTGTTATCGTGAATATATTTGTTAAACTGAATTGCAATTGGCATTACCAATACCATTTATTCGTGGAAAAAATCTTCATAATTACTAAGTCTTACACTTTAGGTGGTTTCTTTTGCTTTTTTCCTAAAATTTATTCTTTTACGTTTTCTTGATTTTTTAGATTTATATGAAACCTTTCATATATTTTACAGGTTATTGATATTAGTCATTGTTTTGTATAAGAGAAATAGTTAACTTTATATTGTGAAAAAAGAGTTCAGAAAATATTTTGTTGTTACACTATCATTAATGCTTATTTTATCAAATTTCAGCTTTGCAACTCAATTAATGATTTGTGAGATGATGGGTGATTCAAAAGTTTGTGATTGCGCGCATAGAGACAATCCAAAACCTGATGGACTTAGCCTAACCCAGGAAAGAAACAAATGCTGCAATGAAGAAACAACTGAACTTTCCAATTCTAATACCCTTTTAAGTTTAAACAACGAACAACAGGATCAGTATATATATTCAAATATATCATTAGCTCTTAATGTTACAGTTGATATAGAAAGTAATTACAACAACACAATACTTTATACACACGATAAAGCACACCTGCCAGAAATTGATATCCCGATATTCAACTCCTCGCTTTTAATCTAAAATAATCTCATTTCGTTTCCTGGATTTACTGTAGAATAATTTTTACTGAAATTATTTTATTTACTATTTTTTAAATGAGATTAAAAAGTCATGCCTAAATACATAATTTATTTTATCATTAATGTTTCGCTGATAACCATAAAAGCCAATTCTCAAAGCGGTTTTGATAATTATTTGCAGAAAGATTCACTTTACAGGTTCAATTCCTCGTTAAAGGTCATTGATTCTTTGCTTACAATTCAAACCAGGCAAAGTTTAAAGGATACCGCTTTCTATAATTCTTACGGAAGGTCAGAGGTATTTACCTTAAACCAGCTGTTGTTTGCAGCGGTTAATAATAATCCTGAGCTGATTGCAATGCAGACAAAAATCGATGTATCCAATTCCCAGGCTGAAGGAAAATCATACCTGCCTGACCCGATGTTTGAATTTGAGCTTGATGATATTATGAGCGATTTCATGAAAGTTGGAATGATAAATTTTTATGTATCCCAAATGTTCCCATTCCCCGGTAAACTTGCATTGCAAAAACAGGCAGTACTTAATTCCAAAGCAATGATGCAGAGTGAAAGATTGGGTATGGCTATTGATATTATGAATATGATAAAGATGAACTATTATGACCTTTACCTTCTAAATAATAAAATACAGATCAATAACGATAACCGGCTTTTAATTAAGACATTCATCGCTGCAGCCGAAGCGCAGTATATGGTTGGTAAAGGTATGCAGCAGGAAGTATTTAAATCACAAATAGAAATGTCCCGTTTAGAGAACGAGGATTTTATATTAAAGCAGCAGAGGAAAAATATTTTTTCAGAGCTGACAAAGCTCACTAAAATTGTTGTTGATGAAAATACAAGAATAAATTTTGCGGATATTGATAATGAATATTTACTTGACCAGGGCAGCTTTAATGTTAACGCATCCAAAACCGAAAAACTTATTGATTATGCATTTGAGCACAGGCCTGATATCAAAACATTAAAGAATAAGATCATAATGAACCAAACAGATCTTGAAATGGCTAAAATTGAAAGACTGCCAGATTTTAATATCAAGCTTGGATATAAAATACTGCCATTTGAAGAAAAGAACGCGTTTGCCTTTATGGTAGGGGTGAATATTCCTTTTGCGCCCTGGTCCAGCGGTAAATATGATCACGCAATTAAAAGGAATGAAGTCATTATCAGGAGCACTACCGATGAATTGAGAGCAAAGAAAAATGATATTAGAAATGAAGTAACAACAATTGTGAATAATATGGTATCGTTAAAAGAAACCATGAGGTTTTATTACGGTGTTCAATTGCCGCAGACTGAAAATACTATGAAATCTTCGCAATATTCATATGAAACAAATATGGGTGGATTCCTTGACCTCTTAGATGCTTACAGAATGTACCAGGAATCAAGAATTATGTATTATGAATCAGTAAGCATGTACTTAAAAATGATAGCTGAACTTGAAAAAGCGACAGGTATAAATCTGAAAAATTAAAGTATTTAATTAAGTATTATGAATAAAACAATAAAAATATTAATAGGTGTACTTGCTGCAGTTATTGTAGTTGCAGGCGGATATTGGGGCTATATAACCTTTATTCAAAAGAATAATACGGAATCATCCGGTAAAGAAATATACACCTGCCCGATGCATCCGCAAATTATTCAGGATAGACCCGGACAGTGTCCAATATGCGGAATGGACCTGGTTAAAAAAAGTGAAGTTGATACTGAAGAACAATCTGATCACGATCTTGGCGGAGCTAATATTAATTCTGTAAAGCTCTCACCATCACAGCAGGTGCTTGCAAATGTTCAGACCGAGCGGGTTAAAACCATGCAGTTTCAGGGTGAGAAGACATTCAACGGTTATGTAAAGATAAATGAAACGAAATTTGCTCACATATCAACTGCTGTTTCGGGGAAAATTGTGAATATGTTCGTATCATTTGAAGGTGAGATGGTAAGAAAAGGTCAGAAAGTACTTGAAATTTATTCACCTGAGCTTGTTTCAACACAAAAGGAATATTTATTAGCGCTGGATAACTTTAACCAGGTTAAAACAAGCGGCAACAGGCTGGCAATTGACCAGGCGCAAAGCCTTGTGAATTCTTCCAGGGAAAGGCTCCTCTTATGGGAAATGACTCGCGGACAAATTGAAGAACTTGAAAGATCGCGTAATGTTAAAACTACAACAATACAGTATTCAAAGTATTCAGGGATTGTAACTAAAAAATATGTTCATGTTGGTCACTGGGCAATGGCAGGTGAGGATATTTATGATGTTGCTGATCTGTCTTCGGTCTGGGTTATTGCAAATGTATATGAAGCCGATATGCAGTATATCAAAAGCGGGCAGACCGCCGAAATTTATTCTAATGCTTACCCTGATGAAGTTATGAGGGCTAAGATAAATTTCGTAAATCCTGTTTTTAATCCCGAGTCCAGAACGCTTGAAGTCCGTATTGACGTATCAAATAAAGATATGAAGTTAAAGCCTGATATGTATCTTAAAGTAAAGATCAATACATACGTAACGCAGTCAATTGGTGTTCCCAAAAACGCTGTAATACGCACAGGTGAACATAACTATGTTTATATAGAAAAAGAAAAAGGTGTGTATGAGCCTAAGGAAGTACAAATAGGATATGAGCAGGATGGATTTTACGCAATTACATCAGGATTAACCGAAGGAGACCTTGTGGTAACATCAGGCGGCTTCCTGATAGACAGCGAAACACAGATACAGAAAGGATTTACATCCGGGCACGAAAATCATAGTGATAATCCCAAAAAAGAAAACAATGATGAATTAAAAATTAACCCTAACCAGGATATTCTGAAAGATATGAAAGATAAAAAAACTGAAACAGAACATAAACATTAATTTTAAAAAAATAAAAACCGCAAAAATGCGGGAGGAGCAATTAACAATGAATAAAAAATTATTTTTAAACAGTATTTCAATAGTGTTTATGGTGCTTGTAGTTGTTTTAGTGTTTGGCTGTAATAAGAAAGAAAATGATGTAAAAGACAACAAACAGTCAACAGAAATGAAAAACGATGACCAAAAAGTTAACAATACTGATGCAGCTAAGATGGTTAAAGACGGAAAATACTTCTGTCCAATGCATCCGGCACAGCAAACTGATGACCCGGCTGTTAAATGTCCAATTTGCAAGATGAAACTGAATCCGAAATCTGAGTATAACAAAAAAATGAGTGAAGAACATGAAGCTTTAGAAACCAAATATTCAGGTAAAAAAGACCTGATTCATTTTGAAGTGAAATTATCTGTAATTAAATCGGATCAATGCGAAAGATTAATAGAAACTGCACTAAGCAGCGATAAAGGTGTTGTAGAATATCATATTGATATTGTGAACAAAGTAATTCATATGTACTTAGATAAATCTAAAACAACTAAATCAAATGTTGAGAAAGTCATCTCAGATGCAGGTTTTGACGCAAATGATACAAAAGCCGGGGCAGATGCTATTGCAAAGTTACCGGCAGACTGCAAATAACATTAAATAAAATTTAATTAAAAAATAAATTAATATAAAAAATGAAAACGAAAATGATCTTAAAATATCAGAGTCTTTTACTTCTCATGTTGTTATTCTTTTCTTTCAGCTTAAAAGCTGAAACGGCTTATGATAACAGAACAGAAGAGATTTTACTGCCAACAATTCAGTGCGGTATGTGCAAAAAAACAATTGAAAAAGCAGTCAATAAAGTTGAAGGAGTAATCAGTATTAGTGTTGATGTTAACGAAAAAAAAGCCATTGTAGTTTTTGATGATACTAAAACTACTTTAGCCGCAATAGAAAGTGTGATCAGCAAGTCAGGATATAATGCAAACAATAAAATAGCAAATAAGGAAGCTTATGATAAGCTTGATGATTGCTGTAAGGTTCCTGAATAATAAAAGGCAACTCAAAAACATAAAAAAATAATATATCATGAAAAACAATAAAACAAAACTATTTTTACTTACAGCTGCAATCATATCGTTAATTGGATTTTATTCATATAACGCTGCTTATTCGTTTGAAAAAAATACTATATCAGCAGGTAACTCTGTTACTGATTCAACAACCACCAAAACATACACCTGCCCAATGCATCCGGATGTCATTTCAGATAAACCGGGCTCATGTCCAAAATGCGGTATGGATCTTGAGTTAAAAGAAAACAGCGAGAAATCAGATGTTAAAGGCGATGTAAAAAATGATAAAGCTATGGAGCATAAAGGATGCAAAGGCTGTATGCATAAACATTAATTATAAATTTAAAATTTATTGAGATGATAACCGAAACTATTAATATTGCAGGAATGACCTGTGACCACTGCATAAAATCAATTGATGAAGTAATAAAAAAACTTCCGGTTGATAAGTATGAAGTGAAACTTGGCTCATTATATGTTGAATACAACTCTGAGAAAATTGAAAGAAAAGAAATCTTAGATGCTATTACAGAAAGTGGTTTTGACGTAATAAATAATAGTTGATATGGAAGTACTAGTAGGCAAATCAGTCTTATTATTCTTTATATCATTTGGATTATATGTTTTTAAAAGATTCAAAGAAAGATTCATACTGCAAATAGAACAGATAAAATTTCTAAAAAAGGAAAAATGAATAAAAATATATATTCAGTTATCACCTGTCCATATTGTTTAAGTTCAAAAGAAGAAATATTGCCGGAAAACTCATGCCTTCATTTTTATGAATGTGAAAATTGCCATACGTTGCTTAAACCAAATAATGATGATTGCTGCGTGTTTTGTTCTTTTGGTAGTATAAAGTGTCCGCCAATGCAAAAAAAAATAGAAAATGGATAACTATATGTCAAAATCGTTTTTAATAACTATTCTTTTTACAACATTTAATTGTGTTTTTGCACAGCATGAACACAGTATAAATAATAGTGAAAATATTAATGTGTTGTTTGTAACCCAAAACTCTCATTATACAGCAGAAGTTCTATCGGAAACTGATGAGTTTATTAAAGACTCCTCTTATATTCTAAGTTTGAAATTAACTTCTTCCATTCAGGTTGATACTGCAAATGTTAGCTTAAGCATATTGAATATTGATAGCACGCTGGCTGTAAATAGAATGATACTGCTTAATGGTAAATATTCTGCGCAGATAAAATTCAAAAAAGAAGGAAATCATGTTCTTAAATTCACATTCAACCAGATAAGTGAGGATAATGCTGTTAATAATTTAAGCTTTAGTTTCAATACAAATGTCAAAAATAACAATCAAGCTGATATGGAGCACGATAAAGGGATGATGGGAATGATGGGTATGGGTTCAACTGGCTTTTGGATCATAATGGGTGGTGTAATGGTAGCTATGATGGCTGTAATAATGTTAATAAATACAAATAAATAAATTTGATTTACAAGCATGATTGAAAAAATAATAGAATTTTCCGCGCGAAATCGTTTCCTGATATTGATCGCATACCTTGTGATAGCAGGTTTTGGAATTTGGTCAGTTTATAACACACCTGTTGATGCAATTCCTGATCTTTCAGAAAATCAGGTTATTGTGTTTACTGAGTGGATGGGAAGAAGTCCGCAGATAATTGAAGACCAGATAACATACCCTTTAACTCAAAACCTGCAGGGCATTCCAAAAGTAAGGGCTGTTCGCTCACAATCAATGTTTGGTATGAGCTTTATTTATGTGATATTTGAAGATAACGCAGAAATTTACTGGGCAAGAAGCCGTGTACTTGAAAAACTGAACCAGGTACAAAGTACATTGCCACAGGGAGTAACGCCTGTTATGGGTCCCGATGGAACCGGTGTGGGACATGTATTCTGGTACCACCTAAAAAGCGATAAGTATGATCTTGGTGAGCTAAGAGCATTGCAGGATTATTTCCTGAAATACCAATTAACCTCGGTTGAAGGTGTTGCTGAGGTCGCTTCTATTGGCGGATTTATAAAGCAGTACCAGGTTGATATTGATCCTGCGAAACTTTCATCATATGGTATTGGAATAAATGATGTTGTGAACTCGATCAGGAACAGTAATAAAGATGTTGGCGGAAAAAATCTGGAATCAAGCGATAAGGAATTTTTTATAAGGGGTAAAGGCTACATCCAAACTCCTGAAGATATTGAAGAAATTACTATTAGAGGTACAAAGTTTGGCGTACCTGTTAGAATAAAAGATCTGGGCACTGTTCAGATTGGCGGTGATACCAGACGCGGTCTGCTTGATATGAACGGTGAAGGTGAAGTTGTTGGTGGAATCATAGTTATGCGTTATGGTGAAAATGCTTCAGTTGTCATTGAACGTGTAAAGGAAAAGCTCAAAGAACTGGAAAAGGGTCTGCCCGAAGGTGTAAAGATAGAAACATCATACGATAGAAGTACATTAATTGATAATGCTATAGATACTTTAAAGCATTCATTAATTGAAGAAGCAATTGTTGTAAGCCTGATAGTGCTGATATTTCTCTTTCACTGGCGAAGCGCTATAAGGATAATTATTGAAATACCTGTATCTGTATTGATTGCATTTATATTGATGAAACAGTTTAACATTACATCTAACATTATGAGTCTTGGGGGTCTCATAATTTCAATTGGTGTACTTGTGGATTCATCGATTGTAATGGTTGAAAATGCTTACAGGAATATCGCCATGGCTGCTGAGCGGGGAGAGACTATAGACTATACCGAAATATCAATTAGATCAGCCAAACAGGTTGGCAGGGCAATATTCTTTTCGATCGGCATTATAGTTGTATCATTCCTTCCCGTTTTTATGCTTGAAGGACAGGAAGGCAAGCTTTTCCACCCTCTGGCATTTACAAAGACTTTCGCACTTGCAGGTTCTGCAATTATTACTATAACACTTGTCCCGATGCTTATGACATTATTCATGAGGGGTAAGTTTTATCCTGAACACAAAAATCCCGTTTCAAAATTCTTCAGAATGTTATATGAACCGGTACTGAATCTTGCGCTTAAATACCGCAAAACAACTCTTGCCATAAATGTATTAGCCTTATTGATAACCATTCCGTTAGTTATGAACCGCGGCTCTGAGTTTATGCCATCACTGGATGAAGGAAGCCTTCTGTTTATGCCAACAACCCTTCCTAATGTATCAATCACAGAGGCAAAAAGGATTATGCAGATGCAGGATAAGATAATTAAATCGGTACCTGAAGTAGCACACGTACTTGGTAAGGTTGGCAGGGCAGATACACCGACTGATCCTGCGCCAATGAATATGATAGAAACGATCATTATCCTGAAAGATAAATCTGAATGGCGGGAAGGATTAACAAAAAATGATATCATTGCAGAGCTTAACTCAAAAATGCAGATACCGGGTGTTGGTAATGCGTGGACTCAGCCAATTATCAACAGGATAAATATGCTTTCAACCGGTGTAAGAACTGACCTTGGGATTAAAATATTTGGTGATAACCTTGATACCCTCGAAAGATTAGCAATAGAAGCTGAGGAGATTGTAAAGAAAGTCAATGGTGCTGCCGATGTATTTGCGGAAAGAACTCAAGGCGGAAAATATATTGATATAGATATCAAGCGTGATGCGATTTCAAGGTATGGTTTGAATGTTGGCGATGTGCAGGATGTTATTGAAACAGCAATTGGCGGTGAAAATATTTCCAATACGGTTGAAGGCAGAAGAAGATTCCCTATACGTGTAAGGTATTTCAGGGATTACAGGGAAGATATTGATAAGCTGAAAAATATTCTGGTAACCGTAGGCTCATCCGGTTCATCAATGCAGCAGGATGCAGGCTCAGAAATGAGCGGTACTTCAGTATCAAATAATTCCGGAAGCAGTGTATTCCAGATACCGCTTGGTGAGCTTGCTGATATTAAAGTAACTTCAGGACCTCCGATGATATCAAGCGAGAATAATATGCTTCGTTCAATAGTATTTCTCAATGTTAGAGGACGGGACATGGGCGGTTTTGTGAATGAAGCAAAGGACGTTTTGGATAAAGAATTTGCTCCAAATTTACCAAAAGGCTATTATTATTCGTGGAGCGGTCAGTGGGAGAACCAGATAAGGGCGAAAGAACGCCTTGAAATAGTTATGCCGATAGTTTTTTTGATAATATTTGTTATGCTTTTTATGGTATTTAAGAATTTCCTGGAGTCAATTCTTGTTATGCTATCTGTTCCCTTTGCACTTATAGGCGGAGTCTATCTAATGGCAGTACTCGATTATAACTTCTCTGTAGCTGTGTGGGTTGGATTTATTGCCTTATACGGACTAGCTGTTGAAACTGGTGTTGTAATGGTAATTTACCTCCATGAAGCGCTTGATAAGAAAATGATTGAGAAAAATGATATTGTGACGACACAGGATATTATTCAGGCAACCAAAGATGGCGCTGTATTAAGGCTTAGACCTAAACTTATGACTGTAGCTGTGAATTTAATAGGGCTGATCCCGATCATGTGGGCAACCGGCACGGGGGCTGACCTTGCAAAACCAATTGCAGTTCCAATGATAGGCGGAGTTGTTACTTCAGCAATTCATGTACTTTTTGTAACACCAATAATATTTGTTATGATAAAGGTATATCTGAACAAGAATGGTAAGCTGCATAAATCAGCCATGGCAAAGTTTATGGTGCATTAAAAAAATTTAATCATCGTATAAAGAATGCGATAAAATTCTGCTTGTTATTACAGGTTAACTTTGAATATAGGTAAATTCCAAAATTTGTCTCAAATTGAATTTACTAATTTCAGAGAATAAAGTTCGCGAAAAAGTTTGAAGTCATTAGTTGGATTTATGAATGACTTAATTGAGTATAATCTAAAATGATATTGTTTTTTAATGTCAGTAAAAGTGTCAGTAACACCCCTCAAAAACAGGCTAAAAATGAACAAATTGGGAGAAGAATTTAAAGGGTTTTTGTTGATTTTGAGCTAAAATTGCGGTTTCTACATCATCCCGAACCAGGCGCTCTACCGGGCTGAGCCACACCCCGAAAACTGTAAAAACAATACTTTAAAAATCTAAATTTAGGCCGCCTGATGAAACATCAGACGTACTACCAAAACACTGCAAAAATGCGAATTAATTATGAAATATTAAATACTTTTATTATTCTTAAGAACTGACAAACACTGACAGACGAATAATAAACAAGAAGGCAACTAACTTAACTGCAAAAAATGCAAGTACTTATTTCACTGTAGATAGTTTACACATAATAAAAACCAGTTTAAGGATCTGGTCTTTTAATTTAATTTGGAGGAATAAATTTAATTCACGGAATTATGTTCTTTACAATAAGAATATCTCTACCAATTAGTAGTGACAGTACCTCTTATCAGGAACTCATCAAAGTTGTTCGAGCTTGTGGCCCAATCAGTAAATAGATTCTTCTCAGTCCGTATTTCAAAATTTACGTTTTGGATAATACTGAAAGATGTGGTTAAATAGAACATCCGTTTCCTGTTCTTATCTTTTTCAACACCGGTTGAAAATCCGATCATATTAGTCCATACATCTTCGAGTGTATAACTGGCAAATGCATCAAATGATAGTATCCTGCTGTAATCATTCACATAATCAGAATGTATCACATTTACACTTGCCGAAAGGCTTAAGGGAATGTCAAATGATAGTCCTTCGCTTAATGTAAAGCTGTTTGATGTATAGCCGCTTGCAGTATCAAGCGAGGTTGCCTGGTTGAACATGTATGAAAGATTGGATGATAAATTCATCTTACCAAAGCGAATGCTATGACCTGTATTAACCATTAAAAGGTGATTTTTGTAATCAAATTTATAAACCGGGTCAGTGGCATCATTGGTCATAAAATTCGGCATATAGGCAAGCATTACATATGGATATCCTTTGAAGTTTAGATTAACTGTTAGATTAGGAATAGTTGTGTTTGTTGTATAACGCTTTGAACTGATTAAGTTATCCCTGAACCATTTTAATGATGCTGTTACAGATACCTGTTTATTTACGAACTTCTGCGATATTTTAGTTTCGACTTCCATCTTATCACCTCTTAAGGTTGGATTGCCAAGTGTTACGAACCCGGGACCAACCATTTTTAGAGATGCTGTTACCTTTGTATTTGATTTTTGATTATCAAATACTGATTTTATTGTATATGAATAATCTATCTGGCTTGATATCTTGGGATGGAACATATTCTTTACAAATGAAGGTATAGATTTATTCTCAAGATCAGCATCCCGGTTATCCCTGGTAAGCATTGAACCAACAGCTTCCGCTTCGAATGAGAGCTTATCCCTGAACAGGTTAAGCTTACCCTGTATGCCAAACAGATAGTTTGAGTTTGGCGTTAACAGCTGATTAGATGAATCAACCAAAATTGAGCCTGCCTTATCGTTGGCATACAGACCTGTAAGGTATATATGACTCTTATCAGATTGTCCGTATCCTATCCTGCCTGAATAAAGGTCCCGGCGGAATGATGTATTATCTATCGGTTTCTGATTCTTTTGCGCTGTAGCGGCAATATAAAACCAGCCAGGATTGAACTCAACATTCAGACCCGACACCGGTACACCCTGCATCGTAAATGGAGTATATGAAGGGTAAGTTGTACCAATACCAAGAGTTTTGAAGCTTGATATTAGCTTCAATGCGGGACTCATCTTCGACATTACCTTATACTTCGCGTCATTTTCAAGCTTATCTTTCTGTTTTTCGCTTAATTCTGATTCATTTTTATTGTTTTCACTGAGAATTTTATTTTTCTCCTGATCGATTCTTTCTGAAATAAATTCTTTTATTGTCGAAACGTCCAGATTTAATCCTGCAGAATTGATATTCTGCCTCGATGCTGAATTCTCGCTTGAGAACAGGAACGATGTAGATATTGGCAAGCCGTAAAGACTAACTGATGGGGTCAAATTCAGATACCCATACCTTGGTTCTTTATCTGAACCGGTACCGGATCGGTTGGCAGATTCACCAAAGAGCTCACTGTTAAACGAGAACATGAATGTTTTCTTCTTCCCTGCTAGATTTGTGCCGCCCATATTGCCGTCAAAATTTCCATCGAGGTTGGCACCCCAATACTTTTTCATTGTAGCAAGCTCCTTTGTTTTTGTAACCTGTTTCATCTCACCATATGTGAAATCGTATATTTCGCTGGATGAAAGCAAATTTCCATTTAAATAAGCCTCAACCTGCCAAGCATAGCTGCTTCCGGCACTAAACGGCCTTGCGGAAACAGGATATTGGTAACTTGTTGACCTAATGTTGCTGTTACTAAAATAGAGCGGATTTGATTGCATTGCGTCGTAGGCGGATTGCATCCCGTATATATCCACTATTTTCAGTTTATAAGTTACTGATTGTCCTTTTGCAATTGGCACCGGCGGCAACCAGGTAAACACAGGATACTTGTTTTCAGTCTGCAATTTCAATGCATCAGCAGGATATACAAGCGCTACCTGTGAGACCAACATTACTTCCTGTGTAATACAATCTGTGCCTAGTATTTCGCCCGTTGCTGCATTTACAACTTCAACGCAGATATCGTAATTTCCGCTTGGTAATTGTCCCATCCTGGTAATTACATCTTTGTATTTCTCATTTTTCTCATTTATTGTAACTTTTCCAACATCGCTTGTCTGTACGATTTTTGTCCCCGGCGGGAGATCGAACGTATTACAGGAAGCATCAATAACCAGTCCGATAATAGTCTCAGTCGATCTGCCATGCAGGTTAACACGGTAAGTCTCATTAGTTGGATTAATCAATGTCAGTTTAAACATATCCTCAGTATAAAACAAGAACGGCGGCGGCTTTTTGAGTATGATAACAATCTTGCCGGATTGAGAAAATATGTTTTGCGCTAAGAGCGCGATAATGATCAGAAGAATATATTTTAATTTTTGCATTTATGTTCTATTTGTTATCCTTAACGGAGTTTTCCAATTGTTCTTTGTACTTTTTACAGGGGCATGAAGGAACATCTTTCCAGTAAAATTCTTTTTCAATGATTCCGTCATTGGTTTGTATTTTACAAATGTATTCACCCTCAGGCATATCGAATTCAGTCAGATCAAAATTGTACCTGTCCGGTTTCAGATCTACGTTTTTGAGTACTTTTATGAAATTACCGAACCTGTCATATAATGATAAGGTAACCGCCGTACTGTTAAGGATATCAATATGGAAGAATGACTTTTCAGTGGATTTACAATAATAAAGAGTATCCATAGGGTTGAATATTCCGTTAAATATCGTCCCCGGGTAACCTTCGCCCCTTGGTTTTTCCATTTTTTTGAACATTCCTTCAACTTCTTTTACGCTTTCTGACATTTTTTTTGAATCTGTTAAAGTACCGGTACCGCCTTTTCTTACTACCTTATAGCAAACCAATGTATCACATACAGCACAAGTTGTATCTGTGAATTTATACCGCAGGCAGAAATCAATTGTATCTCCGCAGCAGTTTAATGGACTTGCATCAGGCAGGCTTAACGAAAGCTTGATAGTTCTTTTATTTACACCCATCATATTTATTCCCGGTCCGCTGATGCTGCCCCAGGTTATACTCCGCGGATTTGAATTCATCGTTAAAAATGTTGCCGGCGGAAGTGTGACAACAGGTCCGGTAAGTCCGCTAATACTGGCAACAGCAAAAGGCAAAGTAACCGGAAACAATGAACCATATCTGAACGGTGCATTATAACATTGCTGGCAATCTATATTACTGTTCTTTAATGATATGGAGACCATGGATACTTCAACTTTTCTGATCCTGTTGGGTCCCGCTTCCATCGTGGCCGCTACCTGAAAATTTAAGATCGGGTGGCTTTGGGCTGTAACTGAAGTATTTGTAATGTTCCTGATGAATCCCTTACAGCAATCATCATTTTGAGAATTTGGCGGAGGCGGACACACATTCATTCCTCCGATTGCAAGAACTTTTGATGAATCTGACCCACTCCCAATAACTGCCAGAACCTGAAGAAAGCCCGGAAATGAGGCAAAAGTATTATGCCATGGACCGTTAATTGCCTGGGTTGGAGGTGTTAACGGAAAACCGAACGTTGAGCCTGCCGGAGACAGATCATAAGTTGGTGAACCCCACGACCCAGTAGTTGTGACAGTAATTGAACCTAATGCAGCAACATAACCAAATTGATTTGTAAGAGGTGTGCATGTAGAACCAAAAAGTGCTCCGCCGCCGCAGACAAAAGCAGCAACCTCGTTACCCCTGGCATTAATTGCGTCCAGTTCAGATTGTGTTAAACCTCCCGTTGTTCCGGTTGGACAATATGCGTTAACAACCGCAATCATTTTAAAACCACTGAAAGACTGCGCTGTAATATTTGGCGCAGTATTTACAAAAGTTATTGTTTGACCGGTTGCAGCGCCTATTAATGTCCAGAATTGTGTTGCCATATCAAATGGTGTTACCTGGTCTTTGCCGCCTCCAATTACAAGTATACCTGAACCGCCGTTTGTTACATTGGTGAACATGTTATTATATATCGCAGCCCACTGATTAATCGTACCATGTCCTCCTAACTGATCTGCTGCAGGATTGTTTCTGAACCCGCATTCCGTATCTACACCAACAAGTAAAACCGGTCCTGATAACAGAATTGAACTAAAAAAAAGATTAAATATTAAAAAAGCTGCTGCTCTTATTATTAATTTTTTCATTATTTATTACCTGCTTTCATAGAATTTTGACGTTCTGCTCTTTTTGATTTTGTTTCTTTTTTCCTGATACCCTGGCTCTCACCTTCAAATTGTTTTTTCTTCATCATTTCTTCCTGTTCTTTATAACTTCTTTTGTATTCTTCATTATCTTTATTTTCATCCTCAATTAATTCTTCGTCAATTTTCATTTTCTGGATTCTTTCATCGTAAATTTTACCCATTCCGGTAGTTACATTTCTGATATACGTATAGCAAATGGATGTATCACAGGTTGCACATGTTGTATCGGTAAATGAAAAATTAATACAGAACTTTATTGTATCAGAGCAGCATGATATATTTGCTTTTAACGGGAATATCAGATACATGTTCAGAGGAACCCCGCTATTCATATTACTTCCGTTTCCGGTCCATATTACTTCATGACTATATGAATTTACTGATCCGCTTGGAGTTAATGATACTCCGGAAAAACCCGGCAATGTTGGGGACGGAACGCTGTTTACGTTCCCCCAATATAAACTGGAATTATTACACTTTTTACAGAGTTCATTAGTCAGTTTCCATTCAAAATAATTCATATTTGCCTCAATCTTTTTGATCTTGTTCGGGCCGGCTGTTAATGTAGCATTAAACTGGTATGCTCCCGGGGTACTTGAAGGAATTATTGAAATATTTGTCACAGTGCGTTTAAAGTTCTCGCAGCAATTTTTATTGCACACAGGCGTATTTACACGATATACCGTTGTAGCATTATATCCAATGGGATTGGTATTATCTTCCATTTTAACAGTAAAATCTATGAAGGATGGAAAAGATGAAAAAGAAGCAGAGCCTGTAATTATGTGACTCCCCAAGTAAGGTATTCCTCCGGCAGGAGATGGTGTTGTGGGAACACTTGGAGTACCTGCAAATAACGGAGGCGATATTGAAACAATTGATACTTTTGCAGGATTTAAAGGACCGGGGCTGCCGTTTGGATTATTGTTGGTTACTTTAACCTGATAATTATATTTAAAAGGAGTTAATGAATCGCACCTGATAATTACAGTATCAACAATAACCTGGTACTGTGCGTTCATCATTTTAAATGACCAGACTTCACTCTGAATATCACCGCATGAAACCTGCCATGCGTAATTCATGCCAAGTTTTACATCAACACCATGAATCGGATCGCCTTGATATGAAGGTGTTCTCAGTTCTTTTTCAAATATCGGCTGGTTGGTTCTGAAAGCAACTTCCGGTGATTGCTCGCCCTTAATCTCAACAATTTTAAGTATATATTCCTTTGCACCCGGCAATGGGGTCCACGTAAACACGAGCCCGGGAAGTGTATCCGGATCGATCTCGGCTTTATCCTCGGGTGAAACGAGAGATATACTTTCCAATTGCCGAACCTGCTGCATTATGCAGTTCTCAATTCCCGCAATTTCTCCGTTTTCCTCCAGTGCCGTTACGCAAATCGTATAGCTTCCTTCAGGGGCATTACCTGTACGCAGAATTATTTCTTTGTACTTCCCATTATTGTACTTTACTTCAGCTCCGGAAAAATCGTTGTACTTGTAGTTGGTTTTTCCCGGCTTAATAGTGAATACTTTGGATTTACCTTCAATGATAAGCCCATCCTTTTCCTCTATTGCCGTTCCGGTTAAATAGATCTTGAGATCACTATTGGTTGTGTTTTCAAGAGTAAGGTTCCACATATCACCAACACCTAATTTATTTGGCGGCGGCTGACTAAGTATAATTCTTACTTTATCGCCTGCATGCAGACTTGTTATCACTGCCAATAAAATAAATATCGCAGCCAGTGTTTTGATTGTTTTCATATTATTGTTATCTTTCTTTTAATTCCGAATATTCGTAATTACTATTTTTTAAATTTAACCCTTTTTTAATGACTGCCATTTAGTATGGGTACTTAAGAAGTGATCTTCGGCCATTCTTAAATATGATAGGTTCCCGTATGCATTGCTTGATATTTTGGCCCCGCTAAAATCGGTTAGTCCATCAAGCATTTTGCCCAATGCTTCAAAAATGTTATCAAGAAGCTCAAAAAGATCTACAATAAATCCAATGATTTTCTGAATTTTCGGGAATAAATCATTATCCTTTAAGTATTCATTAATGGATTGAATAACTTTTTTTACAAATTCGGAAATAACCTTAATTTTATCCATTATGCTACCAAATACTCCTTTTTTTAACCCTGAATTTATTCTTAATAATGTTTGATTAATTCCTGTATTATTAATATGATTATCGATGTGATACTTAGATTCTGAATCCACTTCATTATAAATCTTCATCATTTCATTTTTTAAATTTCCTGAGGCGTTTATTAAGTTTATTCCCTGAATTTCAATGAATTCAAGTTCATCTTCTTGTTCATTAGAATAGTTGTTTTTCAGTCTATCAGTATATGATCTGAAAAATTCAACATACCCTGTAAGCATTCTTTCAAAATGATTATTAGAGTTGTTTGCTGGTTTTTCCTGATTTTTGTTTTGTTCGTCTGCCATTTCAGTTATTTAATTTTAAATTAGATATTTTTTCTTGTTGGTTTAATAGTTTTAATCATTTTTGTTTTTCTTCTCTCGCTTTTCTTTGTGCCGCCAAGCGCGGTTACTTCGTCGCTATCTACCCCGAAGATGCTTTTTCCGCCGGCAAGTACCCGGGTGAACATATCACCAAGCTTTTCTTCTGCCTGCTTAATTTCCGCTGATTTTTTATCCGCTTCGCCAAGTATGAAATTATATTCATTTACCAGCATCCTGCATAATTCTGCCTGTGCCCTCATCTCACCGGTTGTAAGCGGATTATCCTCTCCCCCATAATTCATTATGGTGTTTTTTTCATTATCAATTTTATCCATCGCTGCAATCCTGGTTTCAGCCTTTGTTACTTTAGATGAGGTCTTACGTTTTCTTAATGCCATTTACTGTGTTTTAAAGTGTATGTAAAGTTATATGATATGATCCTGCTAAACAAAGAAATATTTGTTTGAAAGTGAACATTATAACACGTTATAAACCTTAATTATTGATAATTTTTAGCTATATTTATGAAAATATGTGAACTAAATTATGAACATTACTAAAATTCACCTTTTGCTTAACCGCAGGGAGTTCAAAAAATTCGGCGACTTTCTCCGCTCGCCTTATTTTAACTCTGAGCCCAGATTCATTAAACTGTATGATATTCTTGCCTTACACGGCAATAATTTATCCAGGGAGCTGATAGCCGAAAAATTCTTCGGCAGCCCCGCTGCCTCTAAAGAGCTAAAGTTCAGAAAGCTGGTTTCGGAATTTATGAAATTATACCGGGCATTTACCGCGCAGACCGAGTATGATAAAAATGAACTCACAAAAAGAAAGATGGAACTTCAATGGTTAAGGAAGAAAAAAGATATTAGTGGTTATCTTAAACTGGCAGTTGATACTGATGGCTTTATTAAGGAGAACTTTGATAAAGATGAAGAATATTACCTTGAGCTAACTGTACTTCATTCCAAAATTTATGATTTCAAAGATACATCATTGGATGATTCTAAAAATGACTTTAGTATAATAATTAACAATTACCTTGATAAGTATTTTGCTGCAATGAAACTGTTTCTTTTACAGAGAATGGATTCACTTCAATATACAGCCAACATGGATACAACTGAATTCAGGACCTTTGAAAAAAGTCTTTTTGAATATATCGAAATTAATAAAACTGTGCTGCAGAATGAACATCCGGAAATTTTTCTTCGCTATCTTGCAATACGTATGGAAAGAAACGGATTTGAACAAAGTTTATACGATGAGTATCTTGAGGTACTGCTGAAGACTGAAAGTTTATTTAAAATAAACGAAAACGGGCTATTACTGACACTGTTAAATATAATATCAAAATTCATTAATTCCGGCAGATATGATCTTTCGGAAAAAGTGTTAGAAATTGGTGCAATCCTTCAAAATAAGGGAATTATTTCAGATAAAGGAATAGGATATGTAGACCTGAAAATAATAATTGAAGCAGCAATAGGTCTTGGGAATTTCGACTGGGCACTTGATTACATGCATAATACGAAAGGTCATATTAAATATGAATATCCCGATAATGTATATAACATGTTTACGGCAAAGATCCTGTTCTTTAAACATGAGTATAAAAGCGCAAGGCTTCTACTTTCCAAAATTTCCATTGATGATTACATTTTTTACTGCGAGGCAAAATTGATTGAGTGCCGAATAGCATATATGGGTAGTGATCATGAGTCGGTTCTGCAGATATGTGAGGTTGTAAAAAAATATTTGAAGTCACACAAAAATATCGGAAGTCATTTTATATCAGCATACAGTCAGTTTATTGATTTTACCAAAAAGTTAACAATGATTCAATTGTTATTACCCGAAAAGCATGAATATGATTACAGACTATCTACACTCGAAAAGGAATTTGATTTGCTGGAGTCTCCCTGTTATGCAAGTGGGTGGCTTAAAGAGCAAATTCTTAAAGCCAAAACAGTTGAAAGATTAAGTCTGAAATAAAATCAAAGGCAGGTATTCTACCTGCCTTTTTCAGTAAATAATTCAGCGTATCAGTTACCTGTTGGTGGAATCTTAGGTCCGCCGCCGTTACCATCCGTTGAGTCATCTGTAACCCTGTATGATTTTTCATCATAGCATTTCAAGGTTACGCTGTTATCTGATGAGAAAATGTTTGAGAATGATGCTGTCACTAAAGCAATTACTGCAAACGCTGTTAAAAAAATGTGTTTGGTTTTCATGTTTGTACCTTTCATGTTTAGTTTGGTTTTTAGTCCGAAGGGTCAGGCTTTAGCCGGCTTTCAAAGCCTTCGCCAAACGAACATGGTACAAACATATTTTTGTATCTGACAGAAAAATTCAGAAAGGGATTTTGTGCGATTTTGAAGACTAATTGCACGAATTCAAGCGAATTTCACATAAACAGAAAAACCCGGAAAATTTTATGGACATTCCGGGTTTAGCCTTTAATCACTTGGATCGGTCATGACCGTTCCAAAAATAAACTCCTTAATCAATCACAGGCAGGAATGCCTGCGCTACTGTTGATTCTCTAAAATTGATTTTATTAAGTCAAGGGTTTTAGGTTGTGGTTTTTCGCCAAGTTCTTCATCGTAAATTTTAAGCATTATATCTAACCGGCTATTAGCCATTTTAATATTGCCAAGATTTGCAAAAGCATATATGATGCTTATATGTGCAGGGTCATTCAGTTTATCTTCCTTTAAAAGCAATTCAGAATATTTTATAACTTCATCAAACCTTGCTTCTGATTCCAGCATTTTAATAAGCTCCTCACACAAAGTTATATAAATATTTTTATACTTTACTCTCAGCTCTTCACACCAGCTATCATAATATCCCGGCAGGAAATCGCCTTTGTAAAGCTCAATTGCGCTTATTGAATATTTTATCTTTTCTTCAATAGTATGTGCCAGTAATTTTGACTTTTCGTAAAGCTTTTCAAACTCAATATTATCTGCTTTATAATAAAAATCAGGATTAAGTCTTAAGGTTTTATCTTCGTACAAAATATACTGCGGGTTGTAATCGTAGGTTTTATCTTTTGAGCGCTTCGGTTTATCGGATTTTATATCATATATCTTAAGCGCTGTACGGATATTATATATTGCACTGTGATAAACTACATCAGCTTTATCAGCGGGCAAATCATCAAAGAAGATATCCATGATCTCATCTTTAGTATGAATTCTACCCGGATCGCTTATTAAATAAACAAGCAGTATCTTACTTTTTTTGCGTATCCATTTGTCTTCGGTAACTAAGTCACCCCTGACGTATAATTCCGTAAGACCAAAACACCTAAGTCTAATATCAATAAATCGGATTATTTTTTCATTATGCTCAATCGAGTATTCTTCCCTCAAAAAAGGGAGGTCAGGTTTTTTCAGAAATCTAATCCCAATCTCCTTAATAAACTTTGCATTAATATTATGACATATTGCAAAATCAAATAAAACTCTTGAATTAATTATTCGGTTTTCCAGAAAAGAATACATGCCATGTTTATGAAGTAAGTTAAACGCTTGGGTAGAATAATGGATTGTTAAATGGAATTGACGATCATTCAGATAAAAACATGCCGTATGGAATAATAAATAACCCAGCGTTTTTTCTATTTTGTTTTCCTCATGCCATCTTAATATATTCAATAAAGCAGACTCTGTTTTTATAATATCCTGTGAATTATCTGCTATGAATTGTTTGTAATACGGTATAATAATATCCAGGTAGTTATCTGATTTTTGATTTTTAAAGATATTTTCTGCAATAATGAATACTTCTTTGGATTCATTGAACTTATTCCAATTCCAATATATTTCAGAAAGCTCCAGATACTTAGTCATCAATAATATTGCATTTCTATTGGTATCTGTTTCCTTTAACGTTTTATATAGATATTTGATTGCTTCTTCATAATCACCAATATTGTTTAGAAACCTTACATTTGCCCTCAAAACTATGTTTTGTATTATTGAAAAATTTGTATCATTTGCAGATGATTCCAAATCACATAAATACTCATAAGCATTTTCATAATCACCTATCGTAGAATATAATTCAACTAAATTAGCAATTTGTTTAAGATTAATAACATAATTACCTTTATCCGATATTATAGATTCATAAAAGTGTATTGCCAGAGTAATTTTTCCCATATCGTTATATATATTACCTAGAATTTTTGTGAATTCCGCTGAATAAACGTTATGGGATTCCGCTGAACCAAATTTCTCACAGATATCTATTGCTTTTTTATAATTATCTGCTCCTTTTCTGTAATAAGTTCTGGCAAGCAGATAATTACAATAATGACTTTGTTCAGCAGTTAGAGTATTTTTTAGAAGAAAAACCAGAATATCTTCAGCTTTAATATACCTGTTCTTGAAAAAATAACATTCAGCCAAAACAATATTAATATCATACTCAGATAAATATGAGGATTTAATTTCTTGGATTTGAGACTCTAAGTCATCAATCGGTTTTCCTGTAAATAATGCCAGACGGCACTTGTGGTATTCTAAAAAACCGATATCGCAAAATGAATCAAGTTCAAATAGTTTCACGCACTCCATATATAATCTAAAATCACTATCCCTTATAAGACTAATGGCATAAGAATGAAAGTATTTAATTGCATTATCTGTTTGACCTGCTTTTAACAAATAGTATAAATACTTCTTCAGGTCTCCTTTCTTTTTATAATATTCAGATGCATTCTTAAATACAGAAATATTATTAGTTTCGTTTAATCTTTTAAGAAGATATTCCTTAAATAGTTTTTGATAACTGTATTGTTTAATGTTATTACCATCTTTGTATGTTTCAATGAATATCTTCTTCTTGACTATTTGATTCAAAATTCCAGCGCTATTTGAAATGTTAAACAGTGTATTCGTATCTATTTCGGAGAAGTTATCCAAAACTACTGAATTCATAATAAAGTCACGGATTTCATTTGTCAAGTTTAGAAAGATATCTTCAGTGAAATACCTGAATATATCATCATACTTTACATTTTCTAATTCATTTAGCCAGTTCTTTCCCTTCTGGAATACCAAATGAAAAGCTGCAGCCCAGCCACTTGCCAGATTCTGCAGGATATCAATTTCATCTGTTTTTAATGACAAATTGTAAATATCAAGAGCAAGTACTTTTAATTCTTCGTTATTAAATTCAAGGTCATTAGTAGATACTTTGAACAAATTTCTTTTTGCTTCAAGTTTTGCAGTCATTATGTCAAAATCTTCTCTTGATGATATTATAATAGTTAAACCATGTATCTTATCTTTAATTAAAGAATTTACAAGTTCGTTTATTTTGTTTTTTTGATTGGATTGTTCCAGTACCTGAAAATCATCTATTATGAGTATATTATTATCATTCAGCTTACTTATCTCATTTTTAAAATGTAAAAGAAATTCATTGTAAATACTATTATCAATATCAATTTCTTTATCATAAGTTTCCAGAAGGAAATAATATTCGTCACCAAACGTATTGATTTTCGATCTGAATGATTCTGTAAATAATTTTAAAAGTGAAATCGGAGAGTTAGCAAGCTCATTTCCCTGAATCCAGTAATATCTTATGTCCGTTTTTTTTTTGGTGAATTGATATAAAAGGGTAGTTTTGCCGTACCCTGCAGGTGCAGATATAAGAATTAACTGATTGGAAATATTGGAATGCATTGAGTCAGTTAATCTTTGACGATCAACTAACCTTACATCAATATCCGGTATCACTACAAAATTAGAGTAACGCAATTGATAATAAATATGATTCTTATGGATTTCCACTGCTTAGTTCGTATTTTACAGATGCGCAGTACATTTCACCCGAATCGCCAAAAAAGTAATTTACTGTTCCTACAGTTGTTTGGTTTAAAGGTGTAGGATTGAGATCCAAGTTAAGCAAAGCTGATGTTTTACTATCTAAATTAATTGTTATTGCATCATTTGTGTTTGTTGCAGAATATGACCCGGATGTTGTAGCGCTCATAGTTCCCGAACTTCCTACAATGTAGTTAATACCAGGGTCTGTTGTTATAACCTGATCAGTTTGTGTCCAGCCGGTAAGAATCGTATTATCAAACTCAAACCCAGGTACTATTATTCTGAGATACTGTCTATATATTGAACTATTGTTTAACCTTATACTAATTCTCCATTTATGATTTTCTTCTGTCGGAAACATTACAAGATCATTTTTGCTGCTGCAATCACACTCACCAACACTCACACCGGCAATCAACCCAAGATCAGCGACAGATAATCCCATAATATAAGGATCAGGATCAACGGCATTAAATTTGTAAGCAGGATTATTCAGAATTTCAGACATCGTACTGTTTGATTCACGGATTATTTTACCGTTGCCGCATATAAATGCCAGTTTATCATTGACCCTGTGAACTCCATTCAAATCAACTCCCGCGTTATAACCTGATAGTACCCATGAACTTCCGCCATTATTTGTTTCAAGTATTGTACCTCCGCTTCCGACAGCAGTTCCTTTAGCAGAACCGTTAAAAGATATACTGTTTAGCGATATAGTGGTATTGCTGTACTGAATACTCCAGGAACTTCCCCCATTAACTGATTTATAAATTCTGCCTTTGGAAGTACAAAACCAACCTGTTAATGAATCAGCGAAATAAATTGATCTTATGGTCCCTGTTGTATCAAAAGAGTATATTGTGCTCCATGAAAGTCCGGAATTGGTAGTTTTGATTACAATTCCGCTATCACCTGAAGAATATCCTGTTAATTTAGTTGGAAAGCAGACACTTCTCAATGTTTTTGTTGTACCTGAATTTATATTATTCCATGTTACACCTTTATTGTTAGATCTTATTACTTTTCCGCTATCACCAACAACCATCATTGTATCGTAGTCGTTAATCACACTGCCATACAAATTTTTAGTTGTCCCGGAAGCAGGCAAAAGCCAGTTCAATCCGCCATTGGGGGTTATCATAATAGTTCCTGAATCACCGGCAACAATAAAAGAACCCGCCCCGTACCTGTGAATCGCATTCAGGTTGCGAGTAGTTTCACGCTTCAAACTATCAACTGACTTAATATTTTCTGATTTTAAGATCTTGCCTACAGGTTTAGATGTATCGCAGCTGTTTACAGGTTTTGTAACGGGTGGTTTTGTTTGCTGGTTGCCGGAACATTTATCAAACCCGGTTATTATTAAAATAACCAAAGCTGATAAAATGATCCACTTAAAATTGCTGAGCAGATTAATCATTGTATTCCCCCTTTATTAGATAATTCAAATATAGGGATATTCATCTTATAAATATATTTATAAACAAGGGCTTAGAATTTAAAAGAATGAAGTTATATGATAATTAGCTATATTTTTACCTGTTTGTTTAACAATTTAATAAAAAAGATAACTCAAATATGACTTTAATAAATTTTTATATTTTCAAATGTAAAACTCTATTAATCATATTTATTTGATTAATATCTACATGAGCACTTTTTGCATACATTTTCTAATTTTAAACTATATCCATAACAGAATCAATTATCTCATTTGATTTTGCTGATATGATCCATATAATACAAGCTATAACATTTTTAAAATAGTTATACAAGTATTCCGAAGCTTTTGAACTACAATATACCCTTAATAGACATTTATGATGTTTAGAAGCTTCAATATAATTAGGATAATAGATCGAAGGTTTTTTGTTGAGTTCTAAGCTACAAATGTGGATTTAAAAGATTCCAAACAATAACCAATTTTTTGAAATATTTGCAATATAACAAATGATTTAGTCTATACCATTCGCACCTCACAATCACACTATAATGGGATTACTATTGCTTTCAATCTAGAATTATAGTATATTTATCCTTAAATCACACTATAATGTTACAGGCTGAATTAGGAAAATCTATAAAAAAAAGAAGACAAGAGCTAAAAGTTACACAGACTCATCTTGCATCACTTGCAGGAATAAGTAAAAATACATTATACAAATTGGAACGTGGTCAAAGCAATCCTACCTTGGACATCATTTATAAATTGGCTGATGTTCTGGGTATGGAAATAAAGTTTGAAGCAAAGAAAGTATAATTTAAAATATGCGAAAAGCAATTGTATATAAAAATGATGTTCCGGTCGGAACATTAACCGAGGAAGATAACTATTATAAGTTCATATATGATGATTCTTATCTCTTGGATAACTCTAAACCATCAATAAGTCTGACGATGCCAAAAACCCAAAGAGAATATAAAAGCAAATTTCTATTTCCGGCTTTTTCAAACCTGCTTAGCGAAGGTGTTAACAGAAAACTGCAATGCAGAACACTCAAAATAGATGAGAATGATAGTTTCGGATTACTGCTTGCAACAGCTAATTTTGATACCGTAGGAGCAATAACCGTTAAACCGATTGATTTGTAATGCCAGTTCCTGAAATTAAATATTGCCCGGGTACACTGGTTACTGGCTTTAATACTTATAGCCCTGGATTCATACGACGCATGTTTAACGGCAAGAAGGTCAGCCATATACTGCAATACAACGCCCCTGAAAGAGATGATGCCGTTCAGGAACTGTTTATAGAGAACAGAAAGCATATATCAATATCAGGTGTACAGGAGAAGTTAAGCCTGGTACTTGAAAAGAATATCCTTAGATTAACAACCGAAACTGAACGCGGGAGTTATATACTAAAGCCAATTCCGAGAGATGTCAAAAACGTTGAACAGGTTCCCGCAAATGAGCATCTTACAATGCAAATAGCAAAACAGGTTTACGGAATCAGCACTGCAGAAAATGCTGTTATATTCTTTGCTAACGGTGCCCCTGCATATATTACCAAAAGATTTGATGTAAAAATAAATGGAAGTAAAAGAGGTAAAGAAGATTTTGCTACACTCGCAGGCAAAGCAAGAGAAAATGACGGACCTGACTTTAAATATGATTACAGTTATGAAGAAATCGGTTTATTGATACAACAATATGTGCCTGCCTGGAAAGTTGAAATTGAAAAATACTTTTCTTTAGTATTGTTTAATTATCTGTTCTCAAATGGTGATGCACATCTGAAAAACTTCTCTTTAATTGAAACCGATTCGGGTGATTATATATTAAGCCCTGCATATGATCTGTTAAATACCAAGCTGCATGTAAATGACACTGATTTTGCGTTACAGAAAGGATTATTTGCCGATGATTTCAAATCGAATAGTTGTGTCAAAAATAATCATCCGAGTAAAGAAGATTTTATTGAATTAGGCAGACGAATTGGTATTTTAGAAAATCGGATATATGAAATTATTAAACCATTTCTGATTGATCAACCAACTGTAGAAAAATTGATTAACAATTCCTTTTTAGACGACAAATTAAAGAGAACTTATTATCAGGACTATCAAACGAAGAAGAATTATTTAAATGATTGAGAGATCAAGGTTCATTTAGTTTAAAAAAGAAAAGTTTGGTAATTCATTCCGAATAAAGAAAGTTCTGTCTGTAAAGTGTCAGTAACACTCTTCAAAAATGGGCTAAAATTGAACAATTTGGGAGAAAAGATTTAAGGGTTTTAGTTGATTTTGAGCTAAAAACGCAATAATTACATCTTCCCGAACCAGGCGCTCTACCAGGCTGAGCCACACCCCGAAATAAATAAAAACAACTACTTAAGATCAAGAATTTTGTATGACAGTTTTTGCATCAGTTGACTTGTCAAAACTTTGCAATAATGTTAATATTTTTATTTAAATTAAACTCTATTATTTTTCTTAACAATTGAAAGTTTACTGAAAGAACCACTTCTCTACAATTTTTCTTAAAATCTTTTCCAGAATAAATTATTTGGGCAAATAAAAAAGCCTGAACATAAGTTTCTTCAGGCTTTCACAAGTTAGAGATAAATAGAAAAATTATTTCAAAAGAATCATCTTTTTAGTTTCGGTAAAGTTATCAGTTTCCATTTTATAGTAATACACTCCGCTGGCGTGCTGGGATGCATCCCATTCAACTTCATATTTACCGGGTCTCAATTCTTCATTCACAAGTATTGCCAACATCCTTCCAGTTGCATCAAAAATAGTAAGTTTTGCAAATAATGACTTAGGGATACTAAAAAGTATCATAGTACCAGGATTAAAAGGATTTGGATAATTCTGCGATAAATCAAACTTCTCCGGAATTTCATTTGAAACTGGCTGAATTCCTATAACCAGACAAGGGGCTGAATTATATTTATTTCTTATCAGATTGCCGGGTAAAGGGCCGAAACCTAGTCCGAAATTAATGCCACCGCCGTTTGCCAACTGTGTATGACAATAGCTCATTACAGTTCCAAACCTCGGAACAGCGGATCCGCTGTAACATGAGCCTTCAACTGGTACAAAACAGGTATCAATTATACCTCCCGGCCATGAGCAACTATGAGTATGTGGCGAACCAAAATTATGCCCAAGTTCATGTGAAACTTGAAATAAATTCCATGAATAAGCGGGGTAAGGAATTACATCAGGGTTTAAGCCTGAACAGACAGCAAACCTTCCTCCGCCGCTTACCGGATCATAATTCCGGCATAAAACATCCATCCATGCAAAACCTCCACCAAGCTCTCTTGCAGAAAGCAAATGCCCTACATCACCATTAAATGAATCCTGCCTAAGCTGGCCGAATTTTCTTATAACAGTATTTGTATTATTGAATGGTATATAAGGGTCTGCTGAATTCCAGATGAATATTTGCGAAATTTCTAAAGGTATTGATTCATTCTGATAAATTGTCTTTACAGAATTGAAAAGTGATGTTACATAATTCTGTACATTCGGTATTGAACCCTGTGCCTGGTAAATACTGAAATCAGTTTCAAAATATAATTTCAGGGGTCTTTGAAATGAATAATTCTGTACGTTGGGTTCTTGTACCATATCCGGAGTTATTATATAATTCCCATCTGCAACATTGCACCTGAAATCGTTCAGTATTGTCATATCATTATCTTTATAAACAATATAATGATTATCGTTTCCGTTTATTTTTGTAATACAATAATTTACACCTTTTACTGAAATAATACCCATAACGTAATCATTGAAAAAACTAAACGCAACCAAAGAATTCTGCTCGCCAATTACTTTTCCGCTGTAGAACAGGCCATTTCTGCTAAAATCCTCCAGACCTCCGGAAGTTACAATTTTAAAATCATCGGAGTAAATATCTTGTTTGCTTAACTCTACTGTAAATATATCTGCAGTTGAAATTGGAACTTCGATTTCAAAATTTTCTTTTTTGCCTTTCATAATAAAATCAAGTGCCCGGGGTAATGTCTTTAGTATTGACCCTTTTGAAACTTTATATTCCTTTTCGGAAACATTGTTAGAAATGACCACATCGAATAGTTTTATAGCATTAGCATTTGTTAATGTACAGTTTACTAATGTTAATACAGCAATAAATACAGAGAATATTAATTTTTTCATAGCTCTCTATCTTTCTTTTAATTAATAATAATAATTCAGATAATTAATTTATCAGCATCATTTTTTTTGTTTGGACAAAATTCCCAGAATGCAAAGTATAAAAATATATCCCGGAATTCAAATCTGCTGCGTCAAATAACGCCTCATATGTTCCAGGAATTAGATATTCGTTTACAATTCGGGATACTTCCTGACCAAGTGAATTATAAATTTTTAATATTGTTAAATCCGATCTATGAATATCAAACTTAATTTTTGTGGCCGGATTAGAAGGATTAGGGTAATATTCATAAAGTGCGTATTTCTCAGGAATTATTCCGGAATTTGATATGATCCCAATAGTTGAACCCCAACCGGTTATCTTGCCGGCTTGTACACCACCTGCTATAGAGAAAATACTGTCAACATACAGATTACCGTCATTATCTCCAATTACACATGAATAAACATTATTATTTACCCCTGGCTCCGACCAGTTTGATAAATTCCATTTGTCTATTTGGCTTGCTGATATGCTCGCGGCAGAAATAAAAAGTGATCGCTCATGTGCATTTCCTGCTAACAGGCCGGAATTCATAAAAAAGATCCCAAAAAGAATATTTGTAATAACAGTAATTTTAATATACATTTTCTCATTTATATTTATTTAGTTTAAATAAATAAAATTGACAAATTTATTCCTATTGCATTCATTGCTCTATGTTTATCTTTTTCATAGACTGTCAAAAAGAACAAGTCTTTATGAAAAAATAAAGTTAGTATGAATACTATCTCCAGAGTTTTTTTTGAATAATAGATCTAAGGAAGAGTGGATTTTTGAAAGGATGGTGGTTTAGAATTACATAGTTGTTAATAACTATATGTAAAACAATTTCTATTTTTTATTTATTGATATAAAAAAGATACCAATTTATTTATAATTATGCAACAGTAAAACTTACAATTTAGTTTTTTCCTAAAGATATAAACTGAAAATTAAATATATATTACTATAGATTCTTTGCATATGACAACAGTGAAACATATACAAAGCAATGAAAATGAAACTAGTACTAAAAAAGCAATAAAGAATTAGTGTTAGTCAAACTGAATGTCATTTGCATTTCCCTGATTATGGACATTAAATAAATTATCTGTTATTAAAATATGAGTAACACCTCCTAAAAAAAGGCTTAGAATGAACAATTTGGGAAAAGAATTTTAAGAGTTTTAATTTATTTTAAGTCAAAAAGAGTATTTTCACATTAAACCGGACGGTATGCTTTAACCGGGCTGAGCCACACCCAAAAAACAAAAATGAATACAAATATATCATTTACCTGAGGAAACAATAAATTCAGCAGGATAACACGTTTCGTATTATTTAGAAAATTTGATCTTTCCTTTTTTGCCTTTATTAGAAATTCCGAGCGGTCCTGCGCGATTGATGATTGCATCAAGGCTGCGATCAAGTTTGGCAGCTATTTCACGGGTGGGAATCTTTCTGTAATTCTGTCTTATATATTCATCATCTGCTGCTGTCCATGCACGGGGTGTACGGCGCAGTCTTAATCCCATTTTGTTGGCTTTCTGGAAAACGGCAATCCTTGTCATTCCCAGATCTTTGGCTATTTGAGTATAAGTTTTCTTTTTGTAATTCTTTTTAAGATATTTTGTTTCTTCACTTGTCCAGAAATGCCACACTTGCGGTCTTCTTAGCCCCATTTTCCACGCCTGGAAATGAGTTGCAGGTCTGGTTTTATTCAGCTTAGCCGCCACTTCATCAATTGAATATCTCTTGTCAGTCCACAATTGCTTCAACTCCTCCAATTGCTCTTCTGTCCACTTCTTGGGTTTTGGCACGTATATTTTAAGCTGGCGCGCTTTGTTTTCGACCGAAGATTTGTTTCGTTTAAGAGAGCGGGCAATGGACTCAATCGGCTTTGCTGAATAATTCCTGAGAAGATAATTCACTTCAAATTGGCTCCACCTGCGCAGAGAACCTGAATAAATACCGAGTGAATTTGCTTTTATAACTACCGAGTATGCCGGATGTCCAGTTCTTTTTGCGACATACTTTGCGCCCTTTTCTGAATACTGCTGCTTAAGTATCCTTAAATGATAACTTGTCCACCTTTTCATTGTCCGCTTTTTTTAGACAAAATTAGCAAAGAGCATAACAAAATAAAACGCCAAAATTGAAAATTTAAAAAAAGGATCAGCAGTATTATGGTTTTATCAGTCAGAGTTTTCTGTTAATATTAAATACAAAAAAGCCCGTTACTGTAACGGGCTTACTAATTTCGAGAAAATTAATTTGATTTCGCAATGTTTGTTTAAACTATATAAGGACCCCCTTTCGTTTGAATATTATTAGAAATTTGCCAAACTCTTTGCCGGGACTTCTGCGTATAAATCAGGTTCCGAAGATCAATTTGCAATATTATGAACAAACAGCAGTGCAAACAAAACTGCAAGCAAATAGATCAGTGGTTCAATTCTGTTAAATGTATACATAATTTAAAAATAAAGGTTCACAAATTACTTCATGCAAATATACATCATTAACTGCAGCATATGAATAACCGTAAAAAGGTATAAATATTGGTCAATTAGTCATATTTTGATATGACTTTAAGCTGTGTGAAAAGCATAGAATGATCAAAACAAACCTGTTTATTTTTCCGTTTTTCACTGGCAGACAAGGCTTATAATTTATGATTAATATCTATATATTTAACAAAACAAACACAGAAAAATGGAACCACAACATAACTATACACCCGGCACCAGCGGTATGCAGCAGCAGATCTATGGAAGAAAAAGATCAAAAAGGGGGTGCTTGGCTATTGGATTGATAGTATTACTTGTCTTTGGCGGAGCGGGAACTTACCTTGTATATTACTTATACAACAAGACCAGCGGAAAGATAGAAGAGATCACTGACAAGTTCAAAGACCTGGGCAACAAGGATAAATTTATAGGCAGCAGAAATGTTGACAAGAGGTTTGAAGGAGGGTTTATAGATGCTGTAATTGTACCTTCGGCCGGCTCAACACCCTTGATCTTCCTGCTTACTGACGGTTCAAAGACATACATTGAAACCCACAAACGGCCCGGGTATTACTCTACCGGTGCGGCGTGTATTGACTGCAAAATAACGGCTTACCTATATGACCCCGCAGGAGATAAGATAATCAGCAGCACGGATCACAGTTACCCGGATATTATCGCATCAACTGATATTGCACTAAAAGACGGAAAGATTTACCAATTCACACGTTCGTACGGTGAAACGCCGGCGGGTGTTAATATATATGAAGCAGTTACGGGAAAATTACTCACCGAAACAGATGAATTCATTTCATCATATCCTGAACTTGGTTCTGGCATAATTGAGCTCAGCTACAGACCCGAAGAGAGGATCGCGAAATTTGAAACAAAAGACGGCAGAAAAGACATCATATTCAGTGTAGATATGCAGAAGATGTTCAGCAGCGATAAAGAGCTCAGAACATCCATAGAAAATTCGGTTGATGGCGAATCATTTATCTACGCAATGGCAAACGAGAACAATGATTCCAGAAGACAGCTTTACAGAATAACCGCGCCAAAAAAATTTATCGTTTCACAGGCGTCAACATTAATGAGTTACTCTGACCGTCCGAATATGCTGCGGCAGTATAAGGCAGCTTCAGAAAAAGTATCTGATAAAAGTTACATAGAGGGCATAATATATGCACAGGATGAAAATAATATCTATATAGTATCCGCTGACCAGGCAGGGAAAAAAGCAAACAGGTTGTTTACATGTATAGATGCAGCAACGGGAAAAGAAAAATGGAGTGTTGAACAAAAAGAACTTTTTGATTTCATGAAGATAGATGAAGAGCAGAACAGCAGCCAGAGCTTTTTTTCTACCAAAGATAAAATTTCTGTAACGGCATCCGGTAATTTGGTTCTACTTAAAGTAAAAGGCGATGGCGTTATGGCTTTTGATACAGAAACGGGAAGCAAAATTTGGTCTATCCAGCCGGCGCCGATTGGATTTTAAAATATCAGAATAATTTCAGTAATAATGAGTTATTTTTGTAATATATACATGTTACAATGAATACTCATTCAATAAATTACGGCACTTTGGATAGAACAGCGCATGAGAAATGGCCTGTATCCAGGTGGATAAAGATCGTTTTCTGGTTATACTTTCTTCAGGCAGTCTTACTGTTCCTTTCTTCATTTATTATCTTCACAGTAAAACGCACGCAGGGCGTTGACCCTATGCTGATATCCGGCTCGTTTACAGGCACCACACAATTGACTTTTTTTGTAATTATTAATCTGGCAGCAGCTATGTATGCGGTTGCAGGATACTATCTTTACAGGTATAAAAGTGACCATGTTGAACCGGATGACCCGGCCGAACATTTGCGGCTGTATTTCAAAACCCTTGCAATAACTTCACTTCCGTTGTTTAGTCTGTTGATTGCCGGGATATTATTCTATGTTTTTAACTAAGACTTAACAGATACGCGGTAATTGCTCACCGCTTAACATGTCAAGTATCCTCATTGTGCCTAAGCGGCTTTTTAATTTTACTATAGCCTCATCAGCGGAATTTATTCTCCCTATAATAGAGGAATCCGTGCCGTATTGGTGAGTTTTCATTACTTTAATACACTTTTCAGCATCATTTGCGGGCACAATAGCAATGAATTTTCCTTCATTGGCAACATACATGGGGTCAAATCCAAGAATTTCACATGCTCCCCTTACATCTTCATTAACAGGCACAGTGGTTTCATCAATTACTATTTCTTTACCTGATGAAGCTGCAAGCTCGTTCAAAGTACTTGATAAACCGCCTCTTGTCAGATCGCGCAGGCAATGGACATCAATTCCGGCTTTGATTATGCTCTGTACAATTTCATTCAACGGCGCGCAATCACTTTGTATTGTATGCTCAAACTCCAGACCTTCGCGCTGTGCCATAATTGCAATTCCGTGCCTGCCAATATCACCGTTAATAATAATTACATCACCGGTCTGAATATTCTTTGGTGAAATGTTTAATTTATGTTCAATAACGCCAATACCCGATGTATTTATGAATATACCATCACCTTTACCTTTATCAACAACCTTTGTATCACCGGTCGCTATTTTTACTCCTGCAGCTACAGCTGCAGCTGCTAAGCTTTGCACAACTTTCCACAGCTCATTCATCCCGAAGCCTTCTTCAATTATCAGCCCAAGGCTCAGGTATTTTGGAATTGCACCGCTCATTGAGAGATCATTTACAGTTCCGTTTACAGCAAGCGAACCTATATCACCGCCGGGAAAAAACAGGGGTTTTACTACGTATGAATCGGTCGTAAAAGCAATCTTACCGGAGTCAATTTTGATCTGTACTGAATCATGATCCTGCTTCAAAATATCATTGCTGAATGCTGCACCGAACATTTTTTCTATCAGGTTATGCATAAGCTTCCCTCCCCCGCCGTGTGCAAGCAGCACTCTGGGGTAATCACTTATCGGTATCGGACACTGCAGATTCAAGTTTTTCATCTTGTATAATCATTCCCGCAAAGGGAATTACATTTTTTCGAATTATTAGTACTATTGATGAGACCCTTCGCTGCGCTCAGGGTTTAATTCTGTATCTGTAATACGCTGCACATGCGCCTTCACTTGAAACCATAGTCGCACCCAATGGGTGCTCAGGTGTGCATATTTTGCCAAATGCTTCGCAATCGTGCGGTTTTTTGAGGCCCTGAAGAACGATCCCACTGATACACTCTTTTGGTTCTTCAACAACAAGATCAGCTAGTCCGAACTTAAGCGATGCATCATACTCAATGAATTCATCCTGAAGTACAAGTCCGCTATCCGGAATCTCGCCTATACCCCGCCACTTCCTTGTGCCAATTTTAAAGACCCTGCTTACAATATTCTGCGCGTTTAAGTTTCCTTCTTTATTAACAGCGCGTGAATACTGATTCTCAACTTCATGCCTTCCTTCTTCAAGCTGTTTTACGGTCATGTATATTCCCTGCAGAATATCCAGCGGTTCAAAACCGGTAACTACAACCGGAACCTTGTATTTTTCTGCTATGGGATAGTATTCATTATAACCCATAACGGCACATACGTGGCCTGCAGCAAGGAAACCCTGTACAAGATTATTTTCAGATGATAAAATCGCTTCCATTGCAGGCGGAACAAGAACATGAGAAACCAGAATTGAAAAATTCTTCAATCCCTTCTCTTTGGCCTGGAAAACTGCCATAGCATTCGCGGGCGCAGTTGTTTCAAATCCGACAGCGAAAAAAACAACTTCTTTTTCGGGGTTATCGGCCGCTATTTTTACTGCATCCAGGGGCGAGTACATCATTCTTACATCGCCGCCTTCGGCTTTAACCTGCAGCAGGTCTTTTTTTGAGCCGGGCACCCTTAACATATCGCCAAAAGAACAGAAGATTACATTTGGGTTCGATGCAATTTCAATTGATTTATCAATAAGCTCAAGCGAAGTAACGCAAACAGGGCAGCCGGGTCCGTGTATGAGCCTGATACCCGGCGGCAGCAATTCATCCAGTCCGAATTTTACGATAGCATGTGTTTGCCCGCCGCAGACTTCCATAATATTCCAGCTTTTGGTGGTAATTCCATAAATAAGCTCCGAATATTTTCGGGCAGCATCAGCATCCCTGTATTCATCAATATATTTCATATTCTATTGTTTCTCTTCGCCTGTTAATTCGTCAAGTCCTTCAATTTCTTTGAGGTACTCAAACACTTTCATAGCTTCAGATTCATCTACTGTGTTGAGGGCAAAGCCAACGTGAACAATAACATAATCGCCTATTTTCGCTTCCGGTGTGTATGCAAGATTAACTTCTTTGACTATTCCGCCGAAGTTCACCCTTCCGGTTTTCATCAGAAGACCCGCTGAATCATCGATGCTCAATATTTTTCCGGGAACAGCTAAGCACATAATAACTTTCTTTAATTTATATATGTTGAAAACTTCATTTGACCCAGAGAAATTCCTCCGTCACCCGAAGGAACCCTTTGCTGGGTGTATACTTTAAATCCTTCTTCTGTAAGTCTGCAGATACTCTTTTCGAGCAGGTATTTATTCAAAAAACAGCCGCCAGTCAGAAGCACTTTGTTATATTTCAGTCTTTTAGCTATCTGTACAATTGCTTCTGCGAGAGTATTATGGAATTTTGCTGCGATTTTTCCTTTGGGAACAGATCCACCCAGATCGTTAATTATCCCTTTTACCATATTTTCCCAGTTAAAGATAAGCGAACCATTAAGTTCATCGATGGAAAAACTAAAATACTCATTTGTTTTGAAATCAACAGCGGCAAATTCCAATTCCATAGCTGCCTGCGCTTCATAGCTTGCCGTATTCCTGATACCAATAATAGCTGAAATACCGTCAAACAGCCTGCCGGCACTGGTTGTTGCAGGTGAGTTAATGTTTTTATCCAGCAGCTGCTTTACAAGCACAGCGTCATTTCTTTTCAGGAATGGAACATTATTAAGCTCAAATATCTCTTCGCCGTAAACACTGTAAAGCAATGATAGTCCGATTTTCCATACATCATGAATTGCCTGCTCGCCGCCTGGCAGCCTGAAAGGCTTAAAGCACCCAACACGTTTAAAATGGACTCCCTGCGGCACTAAAAACTCACCGCCCCAAATTGTTCCGTCAGTTCCGTAACCTGTTCCATCCCAAGATACACCAAGCAGGTCACTGCCATCAAGCTCATTTTCAGCCATGCATGAAAGCACATGCGCATAATGATGCTGTACTTTGTAAACAGGTAAATCAAGTGACTCAGCATACTTTGTTGAAATATAATCCGGATGCAAATCGCAAATTACACGTTCCGGAGTAAGATCATAAAAACTCTTGATATCATTTATAACACGCTTAAATGCGTTAATTGATTCAATATTTTCCAGATCACCAATATGCTGCGAAACAAAAACGTTATCAGCCTTATTCAGAGCAATTGTGTTTTTTAAATGCGGTCCCGCAGCAAGTGTTACTTTCTTAACTTCGTTCAGCATCACCGGCAGCGGCGCGTAACCTCTGGCCCTGCGTATCATTACTTCTTTGCCGGCGGCTAAGCGGATAATTGAATCATCAACATGTCTAAGTATCTTTCTGTTGTGAACAAGAAAGTAATCTGCAATATCCGAAAGCTTTTCGTATGCTTCCGCTTCATCTATGCATATCGGTTCTTCTGAAATATTCCCGCTGGTAGCAACAATTGGCGATCCAAATTGCTTCATCAAAATATGATGCAAAGGAGAGTATGGCAGCATTATTCCCAGATACGGGTTTCCCGCTGCGCATTCGTTTGATACTACCGAAGTAATATTATTTTTTTTCTTCAGCAGTACAATGGGAGCTTCCACGGAACAAAGCAGACGAAGCTCCTGCTCGCTTACTTCACATTCAGCCATTGCCATTTCAGCATTTGGGAACATCAATGCGAAAGGTTTTTCACTGCGTCTTTTTCTCTTTCGCAGTGTTATTACTGCATCCTTATTTGATGCATCGCACAATAGCTGGTATCCGCCTATGCCTTTTAATGCTATGATCTTTCCATCTTTTAATGCTATAACTGCATTAATTATTGCATCCTGTTTTTCATACAACACGGTACCATCGGTACCTTTTAGTGTAACCTTGGGGCCGCATTTGGGGCAAGCGGTTGGTTCAGCGTGAAACCTGCGGTTTAGCGGGTCGGTATATTCAGCGCGACACTCAGGGCACATTTCAAACTCACCCATAGTTGTATTACACCTGTCATAAGGCAGGTCCGCAATTATCGAATATCTTGGACCGCAATTTGTACAATTCGTGAATGGATAAAGATATCTTCTGTTACCAGGGTCGAAAATTTCATCAAGGCAATCACTGCATGTTGATATATCGGGTAAAACAAGCGCAGTTTTACTGCCGGATTCATTGCTTTCCCTTATCTCAAAAGACTTAAAGCCTTCCGCATCCAGCCATGTGTGTTCAAAGCTCTGTATATAAGAGTTCTTTGGTCTATCGGTCTCAATTTTTCTGATAAAGCTTTCAAGGGTAGAGTGGTTTGCCTCGGCATCAATAAAAACACCCTGTGAGGAATTTATTATCCATCCTTTAACATCAAGCTCTTTTGCTAGCCTGTATATAAAGGGACGAAACCCGACGCCCTGTACAACGCCGCGGATAACTATTTTTACTTTTTGTATCAATTTATCTTTAAATGCTGCTCTCTAAAAAGTCACAGAACTTACCGACACCTTCACCTGAAGTACATGATACTTCAAATACCTGCAGGGCGGGATTAATCTTAAGGGCATTTTGCTTAAGCTGCTCTATATTACAATTTACATAAGGCAGCAGGTCAATTTTATTTATTACCAGTACTTTTGAATTTATGAACATCTTTGGGTACTTAAGCGGTTTATCGTCGCCTTCGGTAACACTGATAACGACAACTTTCATATCTTCACCAAGATCATAACCTGCGGGGCAAACAAGATTTCCCACATTTTCAATGATAAGCAGATCAGTTTGCACCAGGTCAAGATTCTTAAGCGAATCATTAACCAGGTTCGCTTCAAGATGGCAGCCTCCATTGGTTATTATCTGCACCACAGGGACATTGTACGCAGAAACACGCTGCGCGTCAAGATCGGTCTGCACATCTCCTTCAATTACTGATATGTTCACACGTCCGCTGAAATTTTCAATTACTTTTTCAACGAGACTTGTCTTTCCTGAACCGGGTGAACTTACCATGTTTATAGCAAACACACCGTTTTCTTCAAACTTGCCGCGTATTTCAGATGCTATTGCATCATTCTTTGCAAGTACTTTTCTTTCGATCTTAATTATTTCCATTTGAACCGGTATTTATATTATTCTTCAACTAATTTTAATTCTTTAACTCTCAATTCATCACCTGAGAGGATCTGTGTATTACTGCTTCCGCAGATGCTGCAAAGCAGCATCGGTATTTCAGTTGAGGATTCACTTCCGCACTCGCCGCACTTAAGCGTAAACGGAATGTCAACTATCGTCATTATCGCATCATTAAGCTCTGTACCGGAAGTGATAGCTTCGAAAGAGAATTTTAGAGAATCCGCAACCACACCTGAAAATGCGCCAACTTCTACTATAACTTCGCGTACCTTTATGAGTTCATCTGCAGTTACATTTTGCTTTACGGTTTCTATGATATTCTGCGCAAGTGAAAGTTCATGCATATTAATAATATCCCTTCATATACTTATACCAAACAGTACAAATATAGCATTTATCCCGTAATCTAAATATGATTTATCTTAGGAAAGCAGAAATTGACCGGAAATGTAAACTTCAGTATATTAGTGGGTTAGCTCGTATTTTTTTGGCGTATTTACTATCTTCCATTCATTCACAATATCTTTCACTTTGGAGACAAGAACCGGGATTTTGCATTCTATTTCTGGTGAGAGCCCCTGTTTTATGATAAAGGGATCTTCAATTTCAATAACCAGTATTCTTACTTCATCCGGAAAGTCCAGTTCCAGTTTTTTTGCAAGCCCGATGATTTCGGGTAATCCTGCATAATGAGGTGAACTTGTAAGCCTGCATGAAAGTTCTTCAACGGTAAGCTCTCTGATAAGTCCGGGTCTATGTGTTGAAAGTATTGTATCAATGATCACTACTTTATCGTATCCTTCAAGCAGGTCAAGCAGCATGAATCCGGCAGACGCGACCTCGAAAATATCGATCTCACTGCCGAATTCATTTCTTAATACTTTTGCTGCTGCCAGCGCTGCACCGTCATCGCCCATTATATCATTTCCAAGGGCAAGTACCATTATCCTGTTTTGCATTGTCATCATCTAAAAATGTTCATTATCAGAACATTCGTGTTAAAGTTAATCATCTTGAAATTGATTGCAGCAGTTTTTTTTGCTTATCGTAAATATTTATAACTATAGGCACCGTTCCCGGCAGCGAATGCGTTGCGCAACCGTTACAGGGGTCATATGCCCTGAATGCCATTTCGATCATATTCAATAATCCATCATCTGCCTTACCATCATGAATGAGATCTTTTGCGGCTTTATCAATACTCATAGCAATTCTGGCTGAATTATTCTGAGTTGCCACAATGAGATTTACTTTAGTTAATATTCCTCTTTCATCAGTTTCGAAATGATGAATGAGCGTTCCCCTTGGAGCTTCTACAACGCCGACTCCAAGATTAGGAACAGCTGTGGGAAGTGTCCTGATATTTTCTCCGGTAATTTCGGGATCATTGACCAGTTCAACTATCTTTTCGGCAGCCTGCAGCATTTCAACAACTCTTGCCCAATGATTGGCAAGTGTATGGTGAACGGGCCGTGCACCAAGTATCTTAAAGTACTCTTCATACGCTTTCTGTGATTCTTCTGTTGCCATACCCGCAGAGGCATTCAGCCTTGCAAGCGGAGCAACGGCATATACGCTTGTATTTGCATCATCAACATAACCGTTCCATCCAAGTTTTTTAAGGTAATTAAACTTTACATAACTCCAGGGCTCAACACGTTCAGCAATATGCTCCAGGTAGTCTTTGATATCAAACTTAGCATATTCTTTGCCATCAGGGTCAACTACTCTAAGCTTCCCATCGTAGAAGTTAACCCTGTTATTCTCATCAACCATACCCATATAATAAGTACGGTGCGTATACGCATCAGATGTTATTAACTTTACATAATCATCATTTTTAAGCACAATATCTTTAAACACCTGCAGTGTGAAGCGTGCAAATTCAAGCGCTTCTTTTGCTGTTTCCCTGAATTCCGGAAGGTCAGCAGGCTCGATACCTCTTGATACCCCGCCGGGCAGACCGAACACGGGATGAATAACTTTGCCGCCCAGATAGTTGATGATATTCCTTACCTTGCGGCGCATATCAATAACACGTTTGCCGGTTTCCAGTCCTACCTTTTCAATAACTCCCAGTATATTTCGTTTGCTTTTATCTGCTGTTGGTCCCACAATAAAATCGGGTCCGCCCAGCACATAAACATGCAGAGCATGATCTTCAAGCATAAACGCATTGTAGATAAGTTCCCTCAGTTTGCGTGCAGTTGGCGGCGGTTCAACACTGTAGAGGCTATCCAGCGCTTTTGTTGCCGCCATATGGTGCGCAGTCGGACACACGCCGCATATACGGCTTGTTATCTGCGGCATCTCTTCTGCGGGCCTGCCAAGGCAAAAAGTCTCGAATCCGCGAATTTCAGGTATCTGGTAATAAGCATGCTCTACTTCACCTTTTTCGTCAAGCAAAATGTCTATTTTCCCGTGTCCTTCGAGCCTTGTAATAGGATCAATAGTGATCCTCCTGGTTTTCATGTATGAGTTATCAGCTTTTGTTAAGCCTTCATTCCATTTTTCCTTAATTACTGTTTCCATTACACATCCTCCGTGATTTTTTTTCTGAGAAGTGAAGATGCTAAACCGTACCTGTAAAATGTTCCAACAGGATCCGGTATTCCGCCAAGTACTTTATCAATTCCTGCTTCGTCATTTTCAGAAATATTTGAGCAGAGCGATGAAAGCATCTTCGCGCCCTGATCTCTAACCCTTGATGTCGGCCCGAAGCAGCCGCTGCAGGGCATGTTTCCGCTGATGCAGAGAGCTTCACAGCCTGCGCGTGTTGCCGGCCCCATGCAAACCACGCCCTGCGAAAGCAGGCACTTGGTCTTATCAAGCAGAACTTCATGCGGCCTGTAGAAATGCTTAAAGGAAAGGTCTGATGGTTTAGATTCTTTTCGCGGACATTCTTCACATAAAGCTTCATCCGGAGACAGTACGGTTCCCTTTGGAGGGAATTCACCGGAAAGCAGTGTTAACACTGCCTGTTTCAGCAGTTTGGGTGTCGGGGGGCAGCCCGGCAGGTAGTAATCAACATCTATTACCTGGTCGAGTGCACGTACAAGATTCCGTATCTCTGGCAATGTTACATTTTCGGAATTATGCTTGAAGTTCAGCATTGGTCTTGTTTTTTCGGGGTTCACCACAGAAGGCGCTTCCTGGTACATATATTCCATTATCTGCGAACGGGTAAATTCATTTGCAAGAGAAGGTATACCTCCCATATGCGCGCAAGAACCGTAAGCAATAACTACTTTACTTTTTCTTCTGATAAGACGTGCCATTTCTTCCTGCTCAGAAGTCCTTATGGCGCCGTTTATCATCGAGGCAAATATTGAACCATCTTCCATAGCCTCAACATCACTTTTTTTGAAATCCATAGCCACAGGCCAGAAAATAATATCCACCGCGCCTGCAACCATCAGGATATCTTCAGCAAGATCGACTACCGATTCTTCACATCCTCCGCAGGAGGCGCACCAGTAAAATGCGAGTTTAGGTTTATCAGACATGACTTAACTCCTTCCTGCCGGTTAATTGTTCCGTATGTTCATCTGTTACTTCTTCCAATTCCTTATCAAGAATACTTATCTGTTTCGGAATAGAAAGAGGCCCCAGAATTTTCAGTTTTTCAACCATATCATTAATTACTGTTTTAACTTTTTCCCCTTCCGAAGCTGATATCCATTCAAGACGGAATCTATCATCGCCTATACCAAGCGAGCTCAGCATTCTTTTGAGGAGGCGAAACCTTCTAAGCATTTTGTAATTGCCCTCAGAATAGTGGCAATCACCGGGGTGGCACCCGCCGATAAGCACGCCATCGGCCCCGCTGGCAAATGCCTGAAGTATAAACTGCGGGTCTACCCTGCCGGAGCACATTATTCTTATCACCTTAACATTCGGGGCGTATTTCAGTCGTGAAACGCCGGCAAGATCTGCAGCCGTATAAGTACACCAGTTACAGAAGAACGCTACAATTTTTGGTTCATAATTTTTATCAGGCATGTTCAGCCTCCGTTTCTTCCAGTTCTATATCTGCAAATTTTAACAATCCGTCTATTTCACTAAAAATCTGTTCATCTTCAAACAGATTCTGAATGATAGAGCCTGAGGGACATGCAGCTACACACGTTCCGCAGCCTTTGCATAATGCTTCGTTGATAACAGCTTTTTGCGTGCTATCGTTATATGAAATTGCTGAATAAGGACAGATCGGGATGCAAGATTTACACCCTGAACAGAATTTCTCGTTAATACTTGCTGTATTAGGCTCAAGCTCAATGCTTCCTGCGCTGATAAGTGAAAGTACTTCAGCGGCAGCGGCACCGGCCTGCGCAACTGAGTCAGGGATATCTTTTGGTCCCTGGCATGCGCCGGCAATGAAAATACCGTCAGTAAAGGTGTTTACAGGCGCAAGTTTCGGGTGTCTTTCAAGGAACCAGCCTTCATTTGAGCAAGATATATTGAACATGCGTCTGATATCACCTGCGTCAGCGCGGGGTTCAAGCCCAACCGCCAAAACAACCATATCCACGGGCACTCTGCGCACAACGCCTACCAGCGTATCTTCAACCCTGATAGTGAGCTTGTTCTCCTCTTCGGGAACCAATGCCCAGTCTGTTACTTCAGATACACGTCCGCGTACAAAATGTACACCTTCGGTCATCAGTTTATCATAAAATTCTTCATATCCTTTGCCCGGCGTACGCATATCAATATAGAAATTATAAACCTGCGCGCCGGTATGCTCCTTAATAAGGTGTGCAAGTTTTAACGAATACATGCAGCATACCTTAGAGCACCATTTGTGCGCTTTCTGATCGCGTGAACCCACACAATGTATGATGCCCACCGATTTGGGTTTCTTTCCATCCTTTGTTACAACTTCACCGGCTGTGGGTCCCGAAGCGTTAACAAGTCTTTCAATTTCAAGCGAAGTATAAACATTGGGGAATTTGCCGTAACCATATTGCGGAGAAAGCTCTGCATCATACGGTTTGAATCCTGTAGTTAAAATTACAGTGCCAACATTAATTTCTTTGTATTCAGGTACCTGTAGAAGATCGATCGCTTTGCGGTCACATGCTTCTATACAGGTTTTTTTGCACCTGTGGCTCTTGAAATCTATACATGTTTCAGGATCAAACAAAACAACCTGCGGAGTTGCCTGCGGGAAAGGAATATATATAGGTTTACGTTTACTCAGCTTCTGATTGAATTCATCCGGATACTTCGCTTCTTTATATATGCATGCATCAATACATTCCATACATCCAACGCACAATTCTTCTATCACGTAACGGGGTTTGCGTTTTATATTTACCCTGTAATTACCCACAAAACCCTCAACCTTTTCAACTTCTGAATAAGTCCATAAAGTGATATTAGGATGCGATTTTACTGCTGACATTTTGGGGGTTAATATGCATGCTGCGCAGTCAAGAGTCGGGAATGTTTTATCGAACATTGCCATATGGCCGCCAATGGTCGGCTCGCGCTCAACCAGGTAAACATGTTTTCCGGCATTGGCAATTGTAAGCGCTGCGGTTATGCCCGCAATTCCGCCGCCAACTATTAATACATCCGGGTTCACCGGAACAGTTTTCTTTTCAAGTGGTTTATGGAAAAATACTCTTTGAATTGCAGCTTGTGTTAAAGCCATGGCCTTCCGGGTAGCAGTCAGCTTATCTGTGTGCACCCATGAGACATTTTCGCGGATATTTACCATATGGAAATAATAAGGATTGAGTCCCGCTTTTTCAGCGGCAACACGGAAGGTATGCTCATGCAGCAGCGGCGAACAGGATGCAACAACAATCCTGTTGAGCCCCAGCTCTTTGATATCTTTCTGTATCAGTTCCTGTCCCGGATCTGAGCACATATATTTGTAATCACGGGATACTTTTACACCCGGCAGTGTTGAAGCGAACTTCTGAACTTCTTCGACATCTACCATAGAAGCAATATTATGTCCGCAATGACAGACATAAAATCCGATCTTTGGTGCGCCATTTCCGTTAGTATTAAACATATACCGGCTTACCTCCTTCCATTATCCTGTAAAGATCTTCAGGCTGTGAAAACAAGCGGTTCATGCCAAGTTTCTTTGGCTCTATACCAAGCGCCAGCCCCAGAAGCTGGGTAAAATAAATTACATCTATTTTTGTATCTGTTTTGAATTTCTTATCAATATTAGTCTGGTAACACTCCAGGTTGAACTGGCATAAAGAGCAAGCCGTAGTAACAACATCAGCCCTTCTCTTTTTTGCTTCGTGCAGAATAATATAGCTTAAAGGAAGAGCAACTTCCTGAATGGTGCCTGTTAAGCTGGCGCCGCAGCAACGGGTCTTCATAGACCAGTCAACTACTTCGGCACCGGCTGCCTTAAAAAGATTATCCATAGCAACCGGATTTCTCTGGTCATCGAAAGTTGAATACGGTCTAACTGTTTGGCAGCCGTAATACGAGGCAACCCTGATACCCTTCAGAGGTTTCGTAATACGCTTTGAGATCTCCTTTTCACCCAGATCATTTATCAATACATCGATCGGGTGTCTTACCTTTGCTTTCGCGTTATACTCCAGCCCTGATTCCTTCAATGCGGCTTTAATAACAGCCATATCTTCCGGGTTATCCTCAAGGTATTTCTGAGTTTTAAGAAGTATCATATAACAAGCGCTGCACGGAGCAACGATGTTCACTTCTTTTTCATCTTTCATCTGCTGTTCGGCAAGCGCAAGGTTCCTGGCGGCAAGCACAAACGCTTTTTTTTCATCTACTGCCATATAAGCAGTTGCCCCGCAGCAATTCCAGTCGTTGAGTTCTTCGTATTCAATACCAAGCGCATCAAATACCGCCAACAAAGATTCTTCGTAAAGTTTACCCGTGCTTTTTAAAGAGCATCCGGGGTAATAAATATATTTCATACGGCAGATGCCTCCTTTAAAGCCGGGGAATTGATTTTAGCTTTGTTAATTGAGTTATCTTCTACGCTTTGCAGAAGTCTTTTTAAAGATCTTTTATCTTTGATCCTTTCGGTCTTAAGGGATATTCTGCCTCTCATCCACAGTTTAAAGCCCAGCGCCATGTTCTTCAGCAGCATGAACGGGTTGGTCTTAAGATACATCTTAACCAGAAGCGGCCCTTCGCTGTTGCGGCCGTTATTTAAGACCTGGTTAAAGAAATTGTTGGCTAATATTGAGGCAGGGGATTTTTTAGGATAATAATTACCCAGTATGGATTCTCTTTTCAGAGCATACATTACATCGGTAATTTTTATTCCTTTGGGGCACTCAACAGTACATGCGTAACATGAGGCGCAAAGCCAAACTGTTGATGATGTTAATACTTCTTCTTTGAATCCTTCACGCACCATCTGGATTATTTTCCTTGGCGTATAATCCATGTAATGGCTAACCGGACATGCAGCACTACAGGTGCCGCACTGAATACAGCCATATAGTTTCTCACCGTGAGCTGATTTGGCTATCTTATCCTTAAAACTCTTATCAAGTTCACTTTCATACTTGATCCTTCTGCGTATCTCAACAATATCTTTAGCTGCATTATCCAGCGCAAAGGATTCAGCAAATACGGATTTTTTATCCATAAAGCAGAACTCTCCTTTGATTTTAGATTTACCAGATAATTTTACTTACTAAATGTACGATATTATTAACTGCAATTTCAACCTCAGCAGACAGTTTCGTTCCGGATTCAAATGATGATGCTTCTATTCCATAAATTGTTAATTCTTGCGGCAGATTACCAAGAGAGGCTGAAAGATATATAGCTTGCGGTACGCTGAACAGATGAGTGGAGAACTTAAAAAGTTCTGACGGTAATATAGAGCCTGGAGCTGAAAATTCGTGAATCGTTCCCGGTTTTGAGCCTGATTGCACTGCATCAATCAGTATCACTTTTTTTCTTCCGGTCCATTTATTAATTAATTCGGCGCCATCGCCGTTATTTTCAATAACTTCAATTCCTTTCAGATCGTAATTTCTGAGTTTTCTTGCGGCAAGAAGACCCGCGGCGTCATCGCCGCGGTATTCATTGCCTATACCTATTATCAGTATTCCGGTATTATTCATTTTAATTCAGCAGGAAATCTACTCCCTTTGAATATCTAATTTCAAAAAATGTGTTGCGCATGAAATGCACGGATCATAATTCCTTATTGCCTGTTCACATTTCCACACCAGATCCTTTTCGGGCAAATTGATAAGTGACGGAACAAAATTCCTGAGATCATTTTCAATCGTCTTCTGGTTCTGCGATGTAGGAGGAACTATCTTAGCGTCTTCTATCAAACCTTCGGAATTAACCCTGTACCTGTGATAGATCATTCCCCGCGGAGCTTCGGTGCAGGCGTATCCTGTTGCCTCTGAGGGTTCCACTTCTACGGCCGGGCTATCGGGCATTCTGTAATTATCAATTATCCTCAAAGCTTCTTCACAAGAATAAATGGTCTCTATTCCGCGTACAATTATGCTCTTAAACGGATTATAGCATTCCCTGCCAAGTCCTGTTTCGGCTGCAATTTCTTTGCAAAGAGACGTAAGTTTTTCATAATTCAGATTGTATCTTGCAATAGGACCTACAAGATAGTTGCCTCTTTCGCGGATCCTTGAATGCAATGCATGCGAATGCTCTACATGCTCTTCCCTGAAATGGAAATCGTACTGTTCAGGTGAGATATCGACACCCTTGTTTGAAATGATACGCCCTTCGTTAAAGGGATATTCATCCGGGTGTACCAGTGATACACATTCATAATCCTGGAAAAATTCCGGGAACTTAAGCGTAGCTGCGAACCTCGCTGTTTCAACAGCCGCATCTCTTGCCCAGCTAATCTCATCATGCATTTTCATCAGTTCTTTTCTTGTCGGTACTTTGTAGAAACCGCCCACCTTTACATTTATCGGGTGGATCTCTCTTCCGCCAACAAGATTCATGATGTCATTTCCGGCTTTTTTCAGCCGCAGCGCTTTTTTCACAATATCAGGATAGTCTTTAGCCATTTGCACAACATCATCGTATCCAAGGAAATCAGGGGCATGAAGCATATATAAATGCAGGGTATGACTTTCTATCCATTCACCGCAGTACAAGAGCCTTCTCAGTTCTCTGATCTCGGGTGGAATGGTAACATCAAAAGCATTTTCCATTGCATGAACCGCGCTCATTTGGTAAGCCACCGGGCATATGCCGCATATTCTGGCGGTAATATCCGGAGCTTCGCTGTAGGGTCTTCCTCTTAAGAATGCTTCGAAGAAGCGGGGCGGTTCAAAGATCTCCAGTCTTACATCAGATACTTCATTATTTTTAATTTTAAGATACAGCGCGCCTTCTCCTTCAACCCGCGCTATATAATCTACTTTAATAGTCTTATTTTTCATTTGCTTCACTTTCTTTTCTAAACGCTTCGGCATATGCATTAAAGCTGCGGAAAGCAGTCATTATCTCAAATTTGGTACTTCCCATTTCTTTGAATTGTTTAGCAAGTGCCGCGGTATTTGCCGAATCCATAGGTCCATAACAGCCAAAACAGCCCCGGTTATAAGAAGGACAAAGCGCGTTGCATCCTGTTTGGGTAACCGGTCCCAAACACTGAACATTGTGAGCGGTCATAACGCACACATTACCTTTTAGTTTACAATCAATGCAAACGCTGTATGTAGAAATATTAGGTTTCCTGCTGTTCAAAAACGCGTTCAATACTTCAATAAGCTGATATTTATTAATAGGGCAGCCTCTTAATTCAAAATCAACATGTACAAAAGCATTAACAGGAAGTGACCTGTCCAGTGTTGAAATATATTCAGGAGATGCATAAACTATCTTTGTGAATTCCTGGGTATTTTTCCAGTTTCTCAACGCCTGAATTCCGCCGGCAGTAGCGCATGCGCCTATAGTAATAAGAATCTTACAGTCTTTTCTGATCTGTCTTATTTCTTCAACATTTCTTGGTGTTGTAATACTGCCTTCCACCAAACCTATATCATAGGGTCCTTTCAGCATTTTGCTCGAGGCTTCGGGAAAATAAGCAAGTTCAACACCTCCCAGTACATCAAGCAGTTCGTCTTCAGCATCAAGCAGTGAAAGCTGACATCCGTCACATGAAGACATTTTGAAAACAGCCAATCTCGGTTTCTTATTTGCCATTATATTAAAGCTCCTTTATCTCAAAAATATCGGTTACGTTGCTAAAACTGAAAACGGGGCCATCTTTGCAGACGAAACTGGGGCCGTACTGGCAATGACCGCAAAAGCCGAGCGCACATTTCATGTTTCTTTCAAGCGAAACATAGATCTCTTTTTCAGCAATACCATTCTTGACCAGTTCATCTACCGCATATTTCATCATGATCTCAGGACCACATACCATAGCCAGAGTCTTTTCGGGGTTAAGATCCACATAATTCAGCAAAGTAGTAACCACCCCAACATGTCCGCGCCACGTACTATCAGCCCTGTCAACGGTAACTTCGATCTGGATGTCATATTTCTTGCGCCAGCTTTCAAGCTCAACCGGGTAGAGTATATCTCTTGGGGTCCTTGCACCATAAAGCAGAACAAATTTTCCGTATTGTTTGCGGTGTTTTAAAATGTGGTAAATAGATGGTCTAAGCGGCGCCAGACCGATACCGCCCACGATTATACAAATATCTTTACCTTTGGCTTCTTCAAGCGGCCAGCTTGAACCGAACGGACCGCGTAAGCCAATTATATCACCTTTTTTTAACTTAGAAAGAACATTAGTAACATATCCGACTTTATGAATAGTATGCAGCAGGGAATTTTTTTTGGATGAATCAGAACTGATAGATATAGCTGACTCGCCAACGCCAAAAGCATAAAGCATATTAAACTGCCCCGGCTTAAAGCGGAATTCTCTTTTTTCATCGCTATCATAAACAAGCTCTATTGTGAATACATCTTCGGTTTCCCAGAAGATCTTTTTTACCTTCACAGCTTCAGGTGTCATCGGATCTAACTTCATTAAACCTGATTTATTATTGTCCATTTTCCTGAATAATTATACACGTTTATATACATCAAGCAGCTGCATTCTTGTTGATTGCAGGCGCTGCTCTAAAATATGCGAAAATCTCTTCAGCATTTCATAACCCATCTTGGGGTCATCTTCACATTTGTTCCTCAAACATTCGCCATCAAGAGCGATAGCCCTTACTTCTTCGAGAGCATGAGCTTCGAAATGCCATTTGTACGGTGATACTATCCATGACCAGCCAAGAATCTGACCCGGCCCGATGGTTAATATCCTGAGATTTCCTTTGTCTCTTCCGTTGATCTCTAAAGCAACTTTGCCTGTCCTTATAAGATAGAACTTTTCAGCTTTATCACCTTCCTTAAAGATAACTTCATCTTCATGGTAAACAACATTAGAGGCGCAACCTGTTATCTGCTTCAGGTAGTTTTCATCAAGGTCCTTCATGAATGGATGATTTCTTAAAATTCCTGAAAGGTCTTCCATGTTTTTTCCTATTTATATTTATGATTTTGTTTTTGGTGAATTTCTAATTTTTTCAACTTCTCTTGTAATATCAATACCAACCGGACACCAGGAAATACATCTGCCGCAGCCAACGCATCCCGAAGTGCCGAACTGGTCTATCCACGATGCAAGCTTGTGGGTCATCCACTGTCGGTATCTTGCCTTAGGCGAGGTTCTGAAATTACCGCCTGCGACCTTTGAATAATCCAGGCTGAAACAAGAATCCCACCTTCTCCATCTTTCGGTATGGTCACCTGTCAGGTCGGTGGTATCTTCCATTGTATGACAAAAGCATGTCGGGCAAACCAATGTACAGTTAGCGCATGAAAGGCACCGTGATGCAATTTCTGCCCAGTTTGGATGATCATGGTTATGATATAATAACTCTTTAATTCCTGCTGTATTCATAGAGCGCTTCATACTAAGCTCAGCAGAAGCGATGCCTGCTTCGGACGCTTTTATCTCTGCTTCCGTGGCAGCCGGGGTATCAAGCTCCGCAATCAGCTCTTTTCCTTTTTCTGAAGAATCATCCAGCACAAAATAATGCTTATCTTTGCTGATAACTTCAGTGAGGGAAATATCATAACCTTCTTTTGCTTTTGGCCCTGATTTCATGGATACACAAAAGCAAGTTGAAGCAGACTGCGTGCAGTTCACGGAAATAATAAAAATATTGTTCCTTACGTTATTGTAATAACTGTCAGTGAACAGATCATTATTAAAAACTTTATCCTGAATAAAAATCGCTTTCAGCTCGCATGATCTTACTCCAAGGAATGCGTACTTAGGAACCGGCTCATCGGAATGTTTAATTGTGAAACCCTTACCTTCGCGATCCGCTTCCCAAAGTTTCATTCTCTGGGGGAAAAGGAATTTTTTCCAGGATTGCGGACCGACAACATAACCAAAAAGAGAGTCATCACCGCGCTTAACCAGCCTGTATGATCCCGCTTCCTGTTCATCTCCCCAGCCGACAGGAATATCGTTAATGCTATCAATTTCATCGTATACAATTGCACCATCTTTAATGACAGGTCCAATAACAGTATAGCCGTCTTTTTTTAGAATACCAATAAGTTTATCTAAATTACTTTTATCTATTGTTTTCATTGCTTCTTTTTACCATGTACAGCAGTAACGGTGGAATTTAAACCGCCCCGCGGAGTAAACTCACCTTTTACTTCCATCCATTTAGGCTTTAATAAACCAACAAGGTCATCCAGGATCCTGTTGATCACATTTTCGTAAAATATTCCTTCATTTCGAAACGATTGTAGGTAGAATTTGAGAGATTTGAGCTCGACACATTTTTTGCCGGCAATGTAAGAAATAGTGATAACCCCAAAATCAGGCTGCCCTGTCTTTGGACAAACAGAAGTGAATTCATTGGCACGGTGAATGATAAGGTAGTTTCTTTGTGGAAAGGAATTATCGAATGATTCTAAAAGGCTCGTTTTAGCCGGATCGGTCTTAACAGGATTGAACTTTTTCATAGTTTGCAGGTTCCTTTAATAATTTTACTTGATTTACAGCAAAATTATCAAAATTTGCTCAAAAAACTATCCATCTTACACTTCAAAAATATCATTTTTATTATCAATTTATTATGACGCAAATCATAGGTTTTATCCCTAAAATTTTGTTATTTTTAAAAAAATTTTGTTCCAAAATTTAATAAATAATGCCATGAAATCCAGTTTGTATACAATAATTATTACGCTCTTGCTAGCAGGTACAATATATTCTCAGATGCCGCTTAAAAGAGGCAGCGAGCTTTGTTCTGAAAGGAAAATGTCGTTACCGCATTCCTTTTATGAACAGGACTCTCCGAACTCTCCAAAGCACACATTTGATGTACTTGATTACAAAATGAATCTTGATATCAGGAGTTGTTTTATTTCTCCATATCCCAGATCTTTTACGGGCAGCATAATTGTAAAATTCAGAATTGATACAGCTCTCAGTTCAATAAATCTGAATGCTGTTAATACTTCAATTGTGGTTGCCTCTGTTGGTATGAGCGGAGTATCGTTTACTCACTCAAGTAATATCTTAACTGTTAATTTAAACAGGCAGTACAATCCGGGTGAAGTGACAGAGGTGCTGATAAACTATTCACACAATAATGTAAGCGATGGCGCTATCTATGCAAGTAACGGCGGCTTCTTTACTGATGCTGAACCTGAAGGAGCAAGAAAATGGTTCCCGTGCTGGGATAAACCATCTGATAAGGCAACGGTAGATATTACATTAAAGGTTCCTGCAAATGTTAAGATAGGTTCAAACGGCAGGCTGAATGATTCAACTTTGACAGGTGATACTTTATATTACCACTGGGTAAGCCGTGACCCGGTAACAACATACTTAACTGTGTTAACCGGAAAAGTTAATTACAATTTAAATATTATTTATTGGCCAAAAATTTCAAATCCATCTGAACTGGTGCCGATAAGGTTCTATTCCAATTCAGGAGAAAACCCGGCCGCAATGATGTCAATGTTCCCGAACATGATAACTTACTTCTCGCAGAAATTTGGTGAGCATGGTTTTGAAAAGAACGGATTTACAACTGCACCGGCATCCGGATTTACCTGGGGCGGAATGGAAAACCAGACATTGACCACTCTGTGCGCAAACTGCTGGAGCGAAAACCTGATCTCGCATGAATTTGCTCACCAGTGGTTCGGCGATATGATATCACCGGCAACATGGGCTGATATATGGCTGAACGAAGGTTTTGCTACATACAGCGAAGCTTTGTGGTATGAAAAAACCGGCGGCTATTCTTCATATAAGAGTGATATAAACAGTGACGCAAGCGGTTACTTAAGCGGAAATCCGGGATGGCCTATCTATAATCCTGATTGGGCAATTAATACACCGCCAAGCGGAACCTTGTTTAATACAGCAATTACATATAATAAGGGCGCGTGCGTGCTTCATATGCTGAGATATACGGTTAATGATACAAATATGTTCTTCAATATACTAAGAGGTTACGCAATGGATACCGCAAACTTCAAGTACAAATCTTCTGCAACAGATGATTTTACAGCAAAGATAAGCCAGATATACGGACAGGATCTTTCATGGTTCATAAACCAATGGGTAAAACAGCCTAATCATCCTGTTTACGCTAATGTATACCAATTCTATAATAACGGCAACGGTACATGGAATGCGGGTTTCCAGGCAATACAAACACAATCCAACACACCGTTCCACAGAATGCCGCTTACTTTGAAGATCACTTTTACAAGCGGACCTGATACAACGATCCGGGTTGATAATACTGCCAATAACCAGATCTGGATATGGAACTTCAACAGGCAGCCCAATACTTTTGCATTTGACCCTAATAATGATATAGTTCTTAAAACAGGTTCAACTGTAGCCGGAACAGTACCGGGAGTAACCGGAATATCATCAACTAACAACGAATTCCCGGCTGTTTTCGCATTAATGCAGAACTACCCGAACCCGTTTAACCCTGTAACAAATATCAGGTTTGATATACCCAAACGTTCGAATGTTTCGTTAATAGTATACGATATTACAGGTAAAGCGGTAAGTGAAATTTACAGAGGCCTGAGCGACCCGGGCAAATATACCGCTGATTTTGACGCTGCGAAATTAGCATCTGGTGTTTATTATTATGTAATTACAGCCAGCTCTGATAATGGCGGCGTAATATTCAAAGATGTTAAGAAAATGGTTGTGCTTAAATAGAGATCATAGAAATTATTCATGCAAAGGCGTTCAGTTAACTGAACGCCTTTTTTTGTGCTCAAAAAAGAGTTATTTTAAGAGAAATCCATCACAAATAATTGAATAAAAAAAAGTATGAAATTCAAAATATACCTGGTATTGGCGGTCCTTTATATTCCGCTTACATTGTTTTCACAATATGAAAATAGAAAAGGCAGCGATCTCTGCTCTGAACGAAAACGCTCAATGACGAACGTTTTTTCAGAAAGTGATTCGCCTAATTCACCTAAACATTCATTTGATGTTCTGGATTATAAACTGAACCTGGATATAAGAAATTGCTTTCTTACGCCGTATCCCCGCTCGTTTACAGGAAGTGTGATCGTAAAATTCAGGGTAGATACGGCACTCAGTTCAATAAATCTGAATGCCTCAAATAATTCAATAGTGGTAAACTCAGTAGAATCAAGCGGAGTATCGTTTACTCACACCGGCAATATTCTGAATATAGTATTAAACAGGGTTTATAACCCGGGTGAAGTAACAGAGGTACTTGTAAACTATTCCAGGAATAATGTTGTTGATGGCTCTATATATACTGGCAATGGCGGATTTTTCACAGACGCTCCCCCTGAAGGCGCAAGGAAGTGGTTCCCCTGCTGGGATAAACCTTCAGATAAAGCTACTATAGATATTACCGTAAAAGTCCCTGCAAATGCAAAGATAGGTTCAAATGGCAGGCTGAACGATTCTACGATAACGGGTGATACCGCGTATTATCACTGGATAAGCCGCGACCCCGTTGCTACTTATCTTGTCGTTCTAACTGGCAAAGTAAATTATAACCTGAATATTGTTTACTGGCAGAAGTTATCAAATCCTATGGATAGTATTCCGCTCAGGTTTTATTTTAACGCCGGAGAAAATCCAACCGCAATGCAGAATGCTGTAGTGAACATGACAACATACTTTTCGCAGAAATTCGGTGAACACGGATTTGAGAAGAACGGTTTTGCAACAGCACCGGCGCCCGGATTTTCCTGGGCGGGAATGGAAAATCAGACTCTGACAACATTATGCCCCAATTGCTGGAATGAAAACCTTGTTTCACATGAATTCGCTCATCAGTGGTTTGGAGATCTTGTCACATGCGCAACATGGGCTGATGTCTGGTTAAATGAAGGATTTGCGACCTATTGTGAGTCATTGTGGTATGAAAAAACCGGCGGATATACAGCTTATAAGAACGATATAAATAATACAGCGGCAGCTTATCTGCAAAGCAATCCGGGGTGGCCCATCTACAATCCGCAATGGGCAATTGTTACCCCTGATGTTAATACACTTTACAATACCGCAATTACGTATAACAAAGGCGCATGCGTGCTTCACATGTTACGGTATGTTCTCAATGATACGAATACATTCTTTAACTGTCTGCGCGGCTACGCAATGGATACTGCGGATTTTAAATACAAGACAGCAACAACCGATGATTTCACGGCTAAGATAAGCCAGGTATCGGGGCAGGACTTAACATGGTTTATGGACCAGTGGGTAAAACAGCCAAATCATCCTGTTTATGGTAATCTTTACCAGTTTGCTGATCTGGGAAATGGCAGCTGGAATGTCGGCTTCCAGGCAAAACAAACCCAGTCAAATTCTCCTTTCCACAGAATGCCGCTGACGATCAGAATTACATTTGCATCGGGACCGGATACAACATTCAGGATAGACAACACTTCAAATAATCAAATATGGATATGGACTTTCAACAGGCAGCCAACTGCGTTTGCATTTGACCCGTTAAATGACATAGTTTTAAAAACAGGTACAACCGCTGCGGGGGTTGTACCGGGAACAATTGGTATTTCAGTAAACACTACGGAGCTGCCAAAAGTATATTCACTTAAGCAAAACTATCCGAATCCGTTTAACCCTGTTACAAATATAAAATTTGATATTCCCAAACGCTCAAATGTAACATTAAGAGTATTTGACGTAACAGGCAGACTTGTAACCGAAATTTATAAAGGTCTAAGTGAACCCGGTGTATATACAGCAGATTTTGACGCGGCGGATCTAGCATCCGGAGTTTACTACTATGAAATAACTGCCTTAAATGAATCAGGTATTGCGTTATTCAGAGATGTAAAAAAGATGGTAGTAGTAAAATAATACTCTAAACCGCAAATTCCGGTTTGGCAATCCGCTCTAAAGGCGTTCATTTAAATGAACGCCTTTTTTTGCGGATAATAGATAATATATTTTCGTTATTTTTGATGAATTGAATTATTCTTAAAGAACAACAGGATGAATCGTTTATTTTTATTATTGCTATTACTATTACTTTCTGCGCCTGATATTTTTTCAGAAGAACCTGAATTTCCCGCAATCGAAGAAGATTCCACCGATAATTCAACATCCGATTATGACGGACCTTATGTTATTTATAGAAATGGTTCAACCATAATAAAACAGGTTATTAAGGGAACCAATGATTTTGCGTGTAGATCTGATTCAATTTCAGGTTTCATTGAGGGAAAATTGATTACCTGCAATATCAATGACTCACTTTCTTTTGTGACAATTATAAAAGATACGTTAGTTGTTGAAAATCCTGTTTACGAAATGCCGGAAAAACTGATTGCCATTTCTGATATAGAAGGCAATTTCGGTGCTTTCAGAGAGTTTTTGATCAATAACAAAGTGATAAATTCCAATAACCAATGGATATACGGCAGGGGTCATCTGGTATTAAACGGTGATTTTTTTGACAGGGGATTGAATGTAACTGAGTGCCTTTGGTTCGTTTATCATTTGGAGCAGGAAGCCGTTAAGAACGGCGGCTATGTTCATTTTATTCTGGGAAATCATGAAATCATGAATATGAATGATGATATAAGATATGTAAGAAATAAGTATCTTAAAAATGCAGAATTGATGGACGAGGATTACAGGTCATTTTACAAACAAAACACAGAGCTGGGCAGATGGCTTGAAACGAAAAATATCATTGAAAAGATAGGCGACTATCTGTTTCTGCATGGCGGAATTTCAGAAGAATTGAATATGTTAAATCCCGTTATTGAAGACATAAATACCAAGTCAAGGAATTATTACTACAGCAGCAAAGCTGCCCGCCAAAGCGGAGATACACTTGTGAGTACTGTTTTCAGGTCTAAGTATTCGCCATTCTGGTACAGAGGTTATGTTGAAGAGACTATTAAGGAAGAATCTCTTGACTTAACTCTGAAAATCTTTAATGTAAACAAGATTGTTGTTGGACATACAATAGTAGATGACGTGAGGTATTTCTACAGTAAGAAAGTTATCGGAATAGACACTGATCATGCAGAAGGAGATACTGAAGGTCTATTGATAGAAAACGGAAGTGAATTCAGGGTGGATAAAACAGGAATCAAAACGTTAATAAGATGATAATTGATCATAGGGATTTTTTTAAATAGTCATCTAAATACTTGATTATTATCATATTTTAAAAGTAATAATTTGCATATTTTTAATAGGCTTTTTAAGCCATTTTTAAGAATTAACTGAACTTGCTTTAAGATTAGCCGGCATATATTTGTATCAATTAATACAAAAACTGGATGATAGATACCGAAAAAATGCCGAATTCAACTTTTACAGTTGATAGTTTACCGGATATTAAAACAATTGACAGCGCACAAAATGAATTTGATGAAATCATGAGAATTCTGATAGTAGAAGATGAAAAGGGTATTTCAAATTTTCTGAAAGACGGACTTGAAGAAGAAGGTTTTGCCGTTGATTTTGCGGTTGACGGCAGAAAAGGATTAGAACTTGCTTCATCCAATGACTACGACCTGCTTATATTTGACTGGATGCTTCCCGGGCTAAGCGGAATTGAGCTTTGCCGCGAATTCAGAAAACTGAATCAAACATCTCCTGTCATATTCCTTACAGCCCGCGACACCGTACAGGATGTTGTCTTCGGTCTGGAAGCAGGGGCTAATGATTATATAAAGAAACCATTTGAATTTGATGAGTTACTTGCCCGCATAAGGGTACAGCTAAAAACAAGATCAGGCGAACAAACTGTTCTTAAACTAGGTGATATTGAAATGAATCTTGGTACACACCGTGTATTCCGAAATGCAAAAGAAATTGAACTGACTCCAAAAGAGTTCTCGCTTCTTGAGTATCTTATAAGGAACAAAGAAAAGGTATGCACACGAACGAATATTATTGAACACGTTTGGGATATACATTTTGATTCAGATACATCAATAATTGATGTTTATATAAATTTTCTAAGGAAAAAACTGAATCCCGGGGGAAAAGAAAAAGAACTTATCCATACTATAAGGGGTGTGGGCTACATTACCCGGGATAAATAAAATATATAAAATTGAGCTTAAGCCTGAGAAACAGAATAGCATTATTCTATCTTAGCGCAACATCGGTAATTACACTACTGCTGTTTGTGGTAATATACCAGGTTGTTTATGATACTTCTTTCAAAACACTTGATGAACGCCTTGAGTTTGAAGCCCTTGACATACTGGATGATATTGATATGAATCTTGATTCTATTTATTTTACAGATGAATCAGAATGGTCAGAAAAAGAGCATTCAAATGTTGAAGTTTACCCGATATTCGCAGAAGTTGCAAATACAGAAAAGATATCCCTGAAAAAAACACCCAACCTAAAGAACGATTCCTTAAGTATAACGCCGGGGATCACAGAAAACTTTAATTCACGAATCTCAGATAAACCGATAAGGCTGCTGCAGCGTCCAATAATTAACAGGAAAGGTAAGCTCATTGGATACATAATAGTTGCAATTCCTGTGGAAGGCGCAATAAATGTTATTTCCAGCTTAAAAAATGTTCTGTTAATAAGTTATCCTGTTTTACTTATGATCCTGTTCTTTATTTCCAGATACATTGCCGGAAAAAGTATAACGCCGCTTAAGAAAATAAATGACGAGGCACAGAAGATAACTAAAGAAAGTCTCGGGACAAGAATTGACCTGCCAAAGAATAAAGATGAAATTTTTGAACTGGCGGGAACTATAAACGGACTGATGAACAGGCTTGAAGACGCTGTCTTACGTGAGAAACAATTTACCGCGGATGCGTCTCATGAGCTTCGCACTCCCCTTTCAGTGATCAAAGGAACTCTAGAAGTACTTATAAGAAAACCGAGAGACGTCTCACAGTATCAAAACAAAATTCAATATTGCATTAAAGAAGTTGACCGAATAGGTGTTCTCATAGATCAGCTTTTATTGCTGGCCAGGTTTGAAAGTGAGGAAGTTCATACAAATGAAATTAAAATTGAGCTGAACCAAAACGTTCAATATTGTATCCACAGACTATATGAGTATGCCGGAGATAAAGGTATAATTATCAATTTTAATGAAGATAAAAAATATTTTGTTTGTGCCGATCCCTCACTGCTTGATATTATTCTTGAAAATCTGCTATCCAATGCCATAAAGTACTCAAACGAAAGTAAACAAATAGATGTCATATTGGCTGAAACAAAAAATGAAGTAATATGCTCAATTAAAGATTATGGAATAGGAATGAGTAAGGAACAGATCATGCGGGTTTTTGACAGATTTTACAGAAGCGATGAAGCAAGGAGTACAGAAGCCGGAGGACATGGAATAGGTATGGCAATTGTTAAAAGGCTTGCTGACCTTCAAAAAATAAAAGTAAGTTTCTCAAGCGAAATCCTTAAAGGAACAACCGTTTCGCTAAGTTTTGATAAAAAAGACATAGATAAATCCCTATTATTATAATAGTTTAAATTTTTAGCGTTTTTTAAGAATTCATTAATACTGCGTTTAGAATAACGGAGTTAATTTTGTATGTATTGAACAAAGTCAAAACCCTTATGGTTTTCTGACCCTGGTAATATTAACCGGTAATAGTAAAAGAAATTTAAAATAATACATATCAGATGATGACAAAAACTAACATTTCTTCAATTTCGAAAAAGGTTTTCACCCTAGCCACGGGTATTTTGATGCTTATTTTCATTTTAACCTCACAGTCTTATTCTCAGGGCTGGTCTCCTTTAGGAGGCGGAACTAATTGGGAATATTCATTAGTGGTTTATAATAATGAGCTTTACGCCGGTGAGCAGAGCGGAAGCGGCGGAAACGGGCTGAAAAAATTTGATGGTACTACCTGGAGTGATTTTGGCGGAATCAACGGGACTGTAAATGCACTGGTTGTATATAACGGAAAACTGATTGTAGGCGGTTCGTTTACGTTGGCCGGCGGATTGGAAATGAAAAATATTGCTCAATGGGATGGCGTTGAATGGGCTGATATAAGCGGCGGACCAAACAGTATTGTTTCAGCATTAACAGTATACAACGGTGACCTGGTAGTCGGCGGATATTTCACAGCAGTAGAAAACATGACTGCAAATCATATTGCAAAATGGAACAGCAATGGCGGCTGGGTTGCCCTCGGAAGCGGAACTAATTCACAGGTCATGGCATTAACAACATACAACAATAGACTAATTGCCGGCGGATTCTTTTCAACAGCCGGAGGTATATCTGCAAGCCACGTAGCACAGTGGGATGGATCTGGCTGGTCACCAATTGGAACAGGCATTCCCGGGATTGTTTACTCGGTAGCCTCCGGCAATGGTAAATTGTATGCGGGCAGCCTGTCTTCTTCATATAACTGTATTGCAGGTTGGGATGGCACATCGTGGTCAAATCTTGGAGGCGGAGTCGGCGGCGGGACATACCCGTATGTATTTGCTATATTAGTTTACGGAAATGATGTATATGCAGGTGGATTATACACAACAGCAGGCGGTCAAACAGTAAACGGTATTGCAAAATGGAATGGTACAACATGGTCGGGTTTGGGAGGCGGTTTTGGTTACGGAAACGCTTGCGGCGCTTTTGCAATGTGCATTTTTAACGGAAATCTAGTCTGCGGAGGAATATTCAGTTCACCATATAGTAATGTAGCGCAATGGGATGGACTGTTAACAGGCGTTAATAATTCAAATTCAACCATACCGGAAGATTATAATCTGTCACAGAATTATCCAAATCCATTCAACCCAACAACAAAGATAAGCTTCGACATTCCAAAATCAGAAATGGTAAACATTACTGTATATGATGTTACCGGAAGCGCAGCAGTTGTACTTCTTAACGGGCAAATGGATGCGGGCAGCCATGAAATCACATTTGATGCTGCAGGATTATCAAGCGGTGTATATTTCTATACAATAAAAACCAAAAATTTTACATCTACTAAAAAGATGATATTAACAAAATGAGAACATTAATAAGGTCCGTTTTATCAATAGTTTTCTTAATAATATTCTCAGCACAGGTTACAATTGCCCAGTGGGAAAATGTTTCAACGGGCATAGGCAACAGACCGGTTTATTCTTTGTATAATAACAGCAACTATATTTACGCGGGGTCTTCAAATCATGGATTATACCTTTCATCTGATAATGGTACAAACTGGAACCCGGCGGGAGTTAACTATTTTAATATCACATATGCGGTAACAGAATTTGGCGGTTACCTGTATGCAGCATGTGAGCTGGGAGTCTGGAGGACTTCAAATAACGGGGCATACTGGAGCTATACGTCATTAAATAATACAACAATGTATTCTTTAGCTTCAAACCAGTCAAGGGTGTTTGTTGGCTCACATAATTCCGGATTATTCTATTCCGCAGGAGGTACAGGCTGGTTTATAAGCCAGTTAAATACACAAAGCGTAAAGGCGCTGGCAGTCAACGGAACTTTTTTACTAGCCGGCTGCGGGAATTCAGAAGGTGTTTTTATATCAACAAACAACGGAACAAACTGGTCTTCGAGCTCATTAAATTATAAGTCGGTTTACTCTTTATCTTTAAACGGTAACATAGCCTTTGCGGGAACCGGCAGCGGTGTTTATTACTCAAGTGATAGCGGATATACATGGACTCAAACCTCACTGAATAATGAACTGGTTTATTCACTGGCAGTAAGCGGCAGCAACGTATTTGCAGGTACTGAGCTGCATGGTGTTTTTGTATCAGAAGATAATGGCGTAAGCTGGACTCAAAGGAATGAAGGGCTTGGCAACATAACAATACATTCCCTTCGTATTGTAAACAATTACTTATTTGCAGGAGCATCCGCAAACGGGGTTTACAGAAGACAAATTGGAAATCTGGTAGGCTTAATTACGAAATCAAATGAAATGCCTGAAAATACTTCACTATATCAAAATTATCCCAATCCATTTAACCCTTCAACTACAATAATGTTCTCAATTGCGAAAAACGAACTTGTAACACTTGCAATTTATAACAGCGCGGGTCAAAAGGTCAGGATTTTGACCAATGATCACTTCGAACCGGGAAGTTATGAAATCGAATGGGATGCATCCGGGCTTAGTTCAGGTGTATACTTCTATACTCTATCAACGCCGACATTTCTTCAGACAAAGAAAATGCTTTTGATAAAGTAAAAAATGATGATAAAGAAGGGAGAATAAATAACTCTCCTTTTTCGTGCGGGAAGGGGGACTTTCCCAAAGGGACTCTCAAAGAGTCCTTCGGACCTTTGGAGGAACCCCATGCCGCATCAGCACTATTTCAAATATAAAAAGCAAAAAGGAGAGCTATTTGCTCTCCTTTCTTCGTGCGGGAAGGGGGACTTGAACCCCCATGCCTTGTGAGCGCCACCCCCTCAAGATGGTGCGTCTGCCAATTTCGCCATTCCCGCTATAATTATAAGAATAAAACTTCCGCCAATTTCACTTCTCAAATCTACGATTTGATAAGTCGTAGGCCATTCCCGCAATAATTATAAGAATAAAACTTCCGCCAATTTCACTTCTCAAATCTACGATTTGATAAGTCGTAGGCCGCTTACACAAAAAAACACCAAAAACACTCTGTTTTGCAACAATTTGTCTTAATGAATTACAAATTTAATAAATTTGTAATTCATTTAAAAGATACAAAATAATTCTGCTCGGGCTACCTCATTATTTATGATTAAATTAATATTCTTTTAATTATTATTGAAAATCAATAAATTCAATTTCAAATGGTGAAACTTCTGTTAATACTTCTTTCACTTTGTTACTTTTCAGGTAATACAAGAACTCAGGATCATAATGATCTTTGCGGCACATACGTACCTTCACAACAATGGGAAGATATTTTCTCGGTGTACGTGCAGCAATTCCGTAACAACATGGGTTTACGTACTAACGATCAATTTGTTGAATACACAATCCCGGTGATATTTCACGTTATCCACAGCGGACAGTCTGTAGGTACATTCCCGAATATAGTTCAGGCTCAAATAAACTCGCAGATAACTGTATTAAATCAGGATTACGCCGGTACAGGTTTTAACTATAGCACGTACCCTTCAAATGCTTTTGTGCAATGGGCAATAAACCAGAGTCTTCCCCAGGCAAACTTGGATTCCTTAGGCAGAGTTAAGATAGCAAACATTAATATCAAATTCTGCCTGGCTGAAAAAGATACGCTTGGCAATATTTTGACTGAACCCGGCATTGAAAGAATAAACCTGAATTCGAGAGGATGGGTTAATCCGAATACTTTTACCACTCCCCAAACACTACGCGCATATTTTGATGGCACTATTAAACCCGGCTCAATATGGAACGTAAGAAAATACCTTAACATATGGATAAGCGATAAGAATGCGGCTGTACCCTTCACCGGATTTGCCACACTGCCTCCTCTTAGCACACTGCCTGGTATTACAGGCGGCGGCGAGGGTACCGAAACAACTGATGGAATTTGGAGCTACACATCTGCGGTAGGTTCAGCGCTGCTGTTTCCCGGGGGAATTTACGCATCACCAAATGTGAGAGGCAGAACAATTACTCATGAAGCAGGACATTACCTGGGATTAAGGCATATTTGGGGAGACGGCAATTGCCTGACAGACTATTGCACTGATACTCCTCCGGCTTTCACATCAAACACAGGATTCCCGGTTTACCCGCTGAACCCCGGTTCCTGCGGCAGTCCAAGCAATTCACCCAATGGCGAGATGTATATGAACTACATGGATTATTCAGCTGACCCGGCAAAATATATGTTCACATATGACCAGGCGGTAAGAATGCAAACTGCAATGCTGAACAGTCCGTTCAGGAATCAGCTGGGCACTCATGGTTTATGTGTTGCTGTATTGGGATTCAATAATGAAGGCGGAAATACTCCGCTCGGTTATGAATTATTCCAGAATTACCCTAATCCGTTTAATCCTGCAACAGAAATCAGTTTCAGAATTCCCGAACAAACTTCCGTGTCTCTGAATATCTATAATTCAATAGGTGAGCAAATATCTGTACTGCTGGATGAAATCAAGCGGGCCGGATATCATACGATCAAATGGGATGCCACAGAATATCCAAGCGGTATTTATTATTATCAACTTATGTCACAGAGCATAATCTTTACCAAAAAAATGGTCCTACTGAAATAAAATTCTTTTTTACCGTTCTTCACTAAAAATGAAACATTCATTTAATAGAACATGCGGATAAATTGAATTTCAAGCCGGATCACTTTGTTTTACCCTGATAAAGTGTAATTTGCCATGTATTTAAATCTGATTTAACAATACATTTTCGGTTACAGAAATGTACATTATTAACCATAAAGATAATTGTATTTTTAATATTTAAGAAATTTTGAATACATAAACTACTTTTTCTGTTCACGGCTCTATACCATATAGCAGAAAATTTATTTATAAGATAAAAATCATATGAATTGATAATGTAATCAATTATTTTTGAATGATAGATATGCAAAAATCTGTAGCATCAAAATACATCCTGCCCTTTGTTCAATGGTTCGGCCTGTTGGTTTTAACAGCTATCTTTCTTGATTACCTGCTCCACAAATTTAATCTTTTATCAGTAGGTTACTGGTTAAGCTACCCCGGAACACTTCTTATTATACTTTCATTTTTGTACTCACTTCGTAAGCGTAAGTTAATAGAAAAAGGTTCGCCCAAAAAACTGCTTTCAATACATGAATATTTTGCATGGGCGGGTTCAATTTTACTTATTGTTCATGGCGGCATTCATTTTAATGCTATACTGCCCTGGCTGGCCGTTATTATGATGATAATAACGGTTGCCAGCGGTTTAACTGGTAAATTCCTCCTTAAAAAGGCAAATGAAAATTTGAAAGCAAAAAAGAAATTTCTGGAAGACAGCGGATTGAACAGTGAAGATGCTGAGAGAAAATTATTCATTGATTCAATTACTGTTGACCTTATGAAAAAATGGAGGGTAGTGCATATTCCAATAACTATTCTCTTCGCAATTCTCGCGATTCTGCATATCATAACTATAATCATGTTTATTAAATGAATAAAGTTTATGTAATACTTATTACGATAGTTATTATTGGCCTTATGTATGTTTACCCGAATATGATGTTAAACCCCGGTGAGCTTACCAATAATCATCAACAAATCGCATCAGATTGTTTTGCTTGTCACAAACCATTTTGGGGAATATCAAACGAGAAATGTATTACCTGTCACAATATTTCTGAGATAGGTGCAAAAAGACAAGATAGTGTAAAGATGAAAAAGATACTCTTTCACAAAAACTTGATACACCAGGAGTGTTCCGCCTGCCATACAGATCATAACGGCCTGAATCCGCAGAATTCTACAGTAAGATTCTCACACGAATTGATTTCAGAAAATGTAATAAGTAATTGTGCTGGATGTCACGAAATTCCTTCAGATTCAAAACACGCTAAATTCAAAAGTGAATGTAAAGGATGCCACGTAACCGGAAAGTGGAGTGATATACAGAATTTCAAACATGAATTAGTTTTAGGCAACGAAATTAACAACTGCAGTTCCTGTCATAAAATTCCGGATGATGACCTTCATACTGGAATGACTGAAAACTGTAATTTTTGCCATAGCACCTCAAAATGGAAACCATCTACATTTGATCACTCTTCCGGTTTCATACTGGATAGTGATCACAACACAAAATGTATTACCTGCCATACCGGCAATCAATATAAAGTATATACTTGTTACGGATGCCACGAACATACACCGGGTAATATTGCTGATGAACATAATGAAGAAGGAATAACTAATTTTGAAGATTGTGTTTCATGTCACAAAAGCGCAAATGAACATGATATCAAGAACGGCAATGATAGGAATGACAAAAAAGAGAAAAACGATAAGGAAGAGAAGAGAAATAAGAACAGAAACAATGATAGTGAAGATGATGACTGAATAATTTATTAAAAAAACTGCTCTAAAAGAGATCTTTCAGAGCAGTTCAATACATAACCCCCCAATTTAAATCTTAAGTTCAGATGATACCTAGTTTACCGAAAGTTTTTCTCTCGACTTGGTTTCAATATATTTTTTTACTTCTGCGTACATAGTTTCAGCATCAAGTCCGGCCTGGTGTAACACGCTTTCAGCAGAGCCGCTGCCAAGGTAGTATCCTTTGCGGAACGGATGCAGAATGTTATAGCGTGCTTCAAAGCCTGTTATCCATTTATACATAGTTGGAAGTGTGAAACCTGTAATTCCCAAAGCTTCGCGCCTTACTGTATAAGGAAGTAATGCTTCACGTTCTTCTTTTGGATGTGCATCATATAGCTCAGCGCTCGATATATGATAAATATTCATGTTATATCCATCTTTATCAAGCATTGGCAGCACCTTTGTAACAAATTCAATTGTTACACCGCTTTCCTGAAGTATTATTGAGCCATCAAGCGGCTGATTCGGGTCGGCTTTCCTTAAAGCATAAACGCCTTTTGCCGCTTCTGAAGCCGGCGCAATCCCGAGCTTCACCCTATCCATTATCATCTCATTGGGTCTTGTAACAAATGGTGAAAGTATCGCAGGTCTTTGCTTCAGCCCGGCTGCAAGCAATGGCCATATTTCACCGGGCTCCCAGGGAGTAAGTGTTATCAGTATTCCCGGGGGAAAGTTTTCCTGAATAAGCTGCAGGCACTGCGGGTCAGCGTGTGTGGGGCCGTCTTCACCGGTCTTAAGTCCTGCGTGAGCGTTTATGAGGATCCATGTATTATAATTTCCGCCAAAGTGCATTACTTTGTTCTGTTCGCCAATTCCATGCAGCCTTGCTGCGGTATGCTCCATTGCGCTGATAAACGCGCCATAAGATGAACTTACACCTATGTGTTTACCAAATGCTGAAAGTCCGGCCATCATTCCGCCAATTGCATCTTCGCAAATACCGCCTACTGCCAGGATCCTTGAATCAGGATTGTCAACTGCATCGTAAAAGCCTTCATGGAATCCTGTGCCCACAAGATTTACTGAGGTTGACCCAAGCAGGTCAGCGGCAACACCAAGAACAGCTCCTTTTGATCTTTTGTTGATATAACCAAGTGATGAGCCAAGAACTCCGCGGAGTGTTGTTGTTTCACCCGGAACAATTTTCAGTTCTGCGGGAGTTTCTTTTTCATTAAGAATATTATCTTTATACAACGCATCTTTATCTGAGCCTTCACCTTTGGGTTTCCTGTTGTCTTTGGTTAATCTTGTTTTGCTTTCTTCAATTGCCTCAGCAAAATATTTCAGATAATTCTCCTTTTCAATAACTCCGCGGATTGCAAGCAGGGTATCATAAAAATACTTTTCAATATTGTTAAGAGTAGCTTCGCCTTCAAAATGCGGAACCTTTACTCCGAAAGCTGTTTCGAATTCACTGCAGGCCTTGTAATATCCTTCAGAATTCATTTTATGCCCTGCACCGTGAGACGCTCTGCCTTCGATGCCGTATTTCCATCCTTTGACTGTGCGATAAACAATAGCTGTAGGCATCTTATTATCAATTTTCTTTGCGAACAATTGGGCAGCGGTAATCTTATTGAAGTCTGTTCCGTCATCAACATAAATAACATTAAAATCATGCAGGTAACAAAGTTCCATCGGGTTCCATTGTACATAATCGCCCTTCAATTCACCCTCACGGCAAACACGGTTTGAGTCTATTGAAGCCTGGTTGAAATCAATATGGAATTTGATATTATGCAGCCTCATTGCGCTCGCTGCAGCTAACGCTTCTGCAACCCTTCCCGGGGTCATTCCGCCTTCTCCTTCAATGACGTGAATTTGCGGAGCGTTCTCACCGAAATAATCGATTGCACCCAGCGCTAACCCAAATGCTGCAGTATCACCAACACCGCTTGCACCTGTGGCAATCTTAACATGCGGAGTTGCAGGGGTCGGGTGACCATCAAGCGCTTTTGCATTATATTTATGGAACAGCGGTAGTTCATTTTCAGGGTTTCTTCTGAATCCCAGCAAATCTTCCAGTCTCATCTGGAATTTCTCATCGGGCAATAATTCCGGTTTGTATGCTCTTACAAGTTCATTCCTTAATGCATACATTGCATACAAACCCAATGCCTTATGGCCGGCAGCATATACAATTAGATCCGAATCGTCACGGAAGGGGTCTTTGATATCGAAATCCAGAATATTATACAAAATCGATGAAACAAATCTTCCCGATGAAATTGAACCTCCGGGGTGACCGCTTGTAGGAACAAAATTAAACAGTACAGCACACAGTGTTCTGTAAATTACATCAAGCTTTTCAAAATTTTCGGCTTCTTTATCCTTCAGCGGCAGACCCGATTTCAGAATATCATTAACATCGTAATATTTTCCTCTTCTGGCCGCAAAACCAAGTTCTTTTGAATTCACATCTTTATAGGCTATTGTTTCCATTTTAATAAATTTTATATGTTTTTATTGAACAGAGTATTTTTTACCACTACTAAATTAACGTGTCATGTCATAATATCATATGATTTACACTATGTTATTAACTGACATTTATCAGTTTTTTGTACTGATTTATATGTCATTTTTTCAATGTTTAATATATGGTATTTAACCCCTAATTTTGCACTGAAATGACTAATAATAAGCCATTAAACATACTTCTTTTAAATGCACTGGATATCTACGGCGGGGGAGAGTTCTTTGTGTATCAGCTGGCTAAGCTGCTTACCCAAAAGGGTCACAAAGTATGGGTTTCCTGCAGGAAAGATAACATCATTTACAGCAGGTGCCTTGATGAAGGCATTGGCGTTTACCCGCTGGATTACCCCGAACATTCAGGAAAAAGCGACCTTTGGAAGAACTCGAGGATATTGAGTAATTTTGTAAAAGAGCAGAATATTGACATAGTACACTCAAACACAAATTACGATAGAACGGCCGGCGCGTTTGCTGCGAAGTTTGCGGGCGTAAGGCACGTTTCGAATGTTCACAGCTTTCACAGCATTTCGCATAACTTAACCCACTGGTACAGGAATAAATTTCTCATTCACCATTTTATGGTTGATGGTGTTTGCACCAGAGAATTGCTTATCAACGAAGACAAGATTAACCCTTCAAAAATTACGCTGCTTCACCTGGGGCTTGACCCTGAACAAAACAAAAAAGACCCGGGTACAGGAAAACAGATTCGCGCTGAATTTGGGGTTAAGGATGATGAAATTTTAATAGGTAATGCAGCAAGAATGGTGCCCTTTAAAGGTCAGGAGTACCTGATACGCTCATACCCTGAGGTCATGAAAGCCTGCCCCAAAAGCAAACTTATGATAGTAGGAGATGGTGAATTAAACGGAATGCTGCGCCACTTATCCGAAAAACTTGGAATAAGCGATAGAACAATTTTTCCCGGATTCCGCGGTGATATAAAATCAATGTATTCAGCATTTGATATTTACGCCCATACTTCTGTTGAAGGCGGTGGTGAGACTTTTCCATATGCCATGCTTCATGCGCTTGCGCAGGAATTGCCTATGGTAATTACCCGCGTAGGTGATATGCCGGCAATGGTGGAAGAAGGTGTTAACGGTTATGTTCTGGAAGACAAAGATGTAAAAGGTATTTCAGAAAAACTGATGCAGCTTTGCGGCGATGAACAATTAAGAAACAAGATGGGTAAAAAAAGCTATGAACTTATGCTTAAAAAATTTACCGTTGATATAATGGCTGCGAATATAGAAAAAGTGTACAACCGGGTGCTCGATAATCACCTTTCTGATACTTAGTTTTCAAACCAATTTTCAACGGCCAATTTTTCAAAATCCGGTTTTGATCTATGAACAAAATTATTCTCATGGGGGTCGTATTCATAATCACCTGCCCATGTTTTATGATTAACCGAAAGTTCTTCAACTGATTTCAGTATAAATTCAATTTCCTCATCGGTCATTGCAGGATGCAGGGACATTCTTATCCATCCTGGTTTTTCTGAAAGATCGTGATGCTCTATCATTTGAGTGATCTTATGAGATTTCTTCTTTGATACATGCAGCAGGTAATGACCGTAAGTCCCGGCGCATGAGCATCCTCCTCTTACCTGTATCCCGAACCTGTCATTCAGCAGCCTTACACCAAGATTATAATGCATACTATCTATGTAGAACGAGATCACGGGGAGCCTTTTTTCAATGTTCTCAGCCAGCAAATGAAGATTGCTAATCTTCTTAAGCCTGCTGAATACCTTTTCTGTTATTTCTTTCTCCCGGGCGGCAATCCTTTCTGTGCCAATCTCTTCTTTCAGTTTTATGGCCAGGGCCGCTTTGATAGTTTGCATAAATGGCGGTGTACCGCCATCTTCCCTAAGTTCTACATCTTCGTAAAAGCTGTGCTCACCCCATGGATTTGTCCATTTAACAGTACCGCCGCCGGGCTGATCAGGTGAAAAATGGCTGTCATATAAGCTGCGGTTAAATATCAGTATTCCTGCGCTGCCGGGTCCGCCCAAAAATTTATGGGGCGAAAAAAATATCGCATCAAGCTTTTCTTTCGGATCATCAGGGTGCATACTTATATCAATATATGGAGCGGAACATGCGAAATCAACAAAACACCATCCATTGTACCTGTGTATCAATTCCGCGATCTTATGATAGGGCGTAAAAATTCCTGTTACATTGCTGCATGAAGTTATGGAGGCTATTTTGATCTTCCTGCTGCTGAATTTTTTTAATAGTACCTCAAATTGTTCAAGATCTACAAGTCCGTTTTCATCCGGTTCAATGATCTCAACATCCGCAATTGTTTCAAGCCATGTCGTTTGGTTGGAATGATGCTCCATATGTGTGATAAAAACTACCGGTCTTTGTTCACCCGGAATTTTTAAATACTGCCGAAGCCTTGACGGCACTTTGAATCCAAGCATCCTTTGAAGTTTAAGCATGGCGCCGGTCATACCGGAGCCGGTTGCAATTACAGCATCGTTTTCATCCGCATTTACATGCCTTTTGATGATCTGTTTCGCTTTAAGATACGAAAGGGTCATTGAAGATCCGGTCACATTAGTTTCTGTATGTGTATTTCCGATCAGCGAACCAAACTCATTCGAAAGTTTTTCCTCTATAGGTTTGTATAATCTTCCGCTTGCAGTCCAGTCGGCATATATAAGTTTCTTCTTCCCGTAAGGAGTCACAAACTCAGAATTATAACCGACAATGTTCTTTCTGATCTCTCTGAAAACATCCGGTAAACTCCCGGTTTCAGTCTTCCCCGTTTTTTTGGTTTTTTCTTTTATTACATTATCCATTTGAGCTTAATATAGAAACATACATACAAAAATAACAGGATGAGACTCATTATTACTATGATTATAGTCATACTGAGTGAGAGTATAATTATATACAAAACAGTTATTTAAGTTTCCTAATTGCCGGGGCAAAGAAGTAGATCAGAAGAGCGGTTATCAGTGTAACAATAGAACACATTAAAATGGCCTCAGCTTCACCAAAATGTTCTGCAAGAATACCCATCAGCAGAGAACCAATAGGCAGTAACCCGAAAAATGTTAAGGTATATATACCCATAACTCTTCCCCTCAGTCCATCGGGGACGAGTGTCTGCACAAGAGAATTGGCAATGTTCATTGCAAGTATAAGTGCGCATCCGAGCGCGAAAATAATGATAAGTGATACAGGTATCAGGCGGACAAACGAGAAAATGAGCATTACCAGCGGAAATGAAATTGAGCCAGTTGTGAGAAGTTTGCCCTTATAATCAAATCTTCCAAGCGAAGCAATAAACAGAGCGCTGGCAAGCGCTCCTGCACCCCTTGCTGACTGAAGAAATCCGTTTGTAGCTGAGTTGCCGCCAAGAATATTCACAGACCATGCAGGCAATAATGTTGAAAATGATAGCCCGAAAAGGCTCATTGAAGCAACCATCAGCATAAGTACCCTGATAACAGGGTTCTTGGCAATGTATTTTAAACCATCTTTTATTTCGGCAAATGCCGATTTGCCGCCGGCAGATATCTTAGGCTCTTTAAGTTTCATTCTATTCAATGCAAGCAGCACGCCAACAAATGAAACCGCGTTAACTGTAAAACACCAGGCAGGGCCGGCTGCAGCATATACAATTCCGGCAACAGCGGGACCGGTTGCAGTCGCGGTATTAAACATTGTCGAATTCAGCGCGATCGCATTAGTAAGATCGGGTTTATCAACCAATTCATTCACAAATGATATCCTGGAAGGAGCATCAAAAGCATTGGCGGTACCCAAAAGAAAAGCCAGCAGAATTATATGCCAGGGCTGAACTAATGAAGTAAAAGTCAGCAAAGCAAGTGCGCCAGCCAAGATCATCATAACTGATTGGGTTATTACCAGAACTTTCCGCCTGGAAAATCTATCCGCGATAACTCCGCCGTAAAGCATGAAAACCCACGTGGGGATCCCTGAAGCAAAACCTACATAACCAAGATACGCAGGTGAGCGGGTTATATCATAAATAAGGAAACCCTGTGCAGTTATCTGCATCCAAGTTCCAAGCATTGAAACCATCTGACCCCAGAACCAGAGCCTGTAATTTGGATACCTTAATGCTGTAAAAGTTCGTTTAATACTAAAACCGCTTTCAGAAGCATAGCCGCCTTTGCTCAGTTCGGCCTTAAGTTCATCGTTCACAAGTGCTTTAGCTTCTCTGCGGCTGACCGGCTTAACAGGATCATTAGTTTCCATCAGCAAATATTATCCATAATTATCATTAAAAACAGCACAAAACCAATGAAAGTTCAGAATAATAATGTTCATTTTTATTTGCTCATAAATTTGATATTTTGCCTATTATGTACAGAATATTATTGTATTACAAATATGTGAAGATCGATAATCCGGAATTCTTTGCTGAAGAGCATTTGGGTTATTGCCGTGATCTTGGTTTGCGCGGAAGGATACTGATATCCCCCGAAGGTATAAACGGCACATGCAGCGGATCTTTCAGCCAGACTGAAAAATACATGGAGCATATGAAGCTTGACAGCCGCTTCAAAGACCTTTGGTTTAAAATTGATGAAACGCACGGACATGTATTTAAGAAGATGCATGTAAGAGTTAAGCAGGAGCTTGTTACATTCAGGCTGCCTGTGGATCTTGACCCGAATGTTTTGAGCGGCAAACACCTTGAACCGAAAGAATGGCTTGAGCTGATGCAGCAGGATGATGTTATAATACTTGACGGAAGAACAGATTACGAATTTGATCTCGGGCATTTCAGGAACGCAATAAGGCCGCCTGTTAAATCTTTTCGTGAATTTCCTGATTGGGTAGAAAATGATTTCAAGCATTATAAAGATAAAAAAGTTCTGACCTACTGCACCGGAGGCGTAAGATGTGAAAAACTTTCCGGATACCTGCTGCAGCAGGGATTTAAGGATGTATACCAGCTGAACGGCGGTATAGTGAATTATTCTCATGATCCTGAAGTTAAAGGTAAGCTGTTTGAAGGCAAGTGTTATGTATTTGATGAAAGAATATCAGTGCCCGTGAATTTTGCTGATGAGTATGTTATTACAGGCAAATGTCATCATTGCGGTACAGCTACCGATAGGTATGTGAATTGCGCGAATCTTGATTGCCACAAACAGCATTTTGAATGCGAAGTTTGTGAAGAGAAATGGGCACGCTCCTGCAGCGAAGAATGCATGCAGGCACCGAGACACGAACTGCTTCAGAACGCATAGATATTTTTTTGCAGTCAGGTATTATTTAAGCATTTTAATTAATGAACATTAAAAAGCTGAAGTTATGTCACTGCTAAACAGAACAAGTCTGTATAAAACCGTGGATAATGTAAATGAATCACTATTCTTCGGTAAAAAGATCTCAAGAAAAGATGCCAAAGAGATCGTTGAATGGATATCAACAAGATATGATACTGAATACTCTTATAATCACAGTTACGGATTGACGGGAAAGGATATGAAGACACCTGTATATACATTTACCGGCGAGCGCCTGCTGTGCGCATCAATGAGGCATATAATGGCGGAGGAATCAGCCCGGGTTGTTCTTCAGCTTTCTGAAATTAACGGCGCAAAACCTGAGACGCTGAAAAATACTGATGAATGGTTTTATAAAATGCTTAAGGCTTCAGAATCAGCGGGGAAACCTCTTGGTACCTTTTGCTGCGCTGCATGTACAATAGGATTATGGCGTTACTTAAACGCCGGCGGGCTGCCAAAATACCGTGAAAATATATCTAACGGACTGATGTCACTTCACAGCAATCGTGATGAATCCGGAAAGTGGGGCAGATTTCCCTTCTATTACACGCTGCTTGCGCTTTGGGAAATTGACGACCCGCTTGCCACAAAAGAAATAAACTATGCGCTTCCTGCTTGTGAAAGAGCTTTGAAAAGATTAAAGCCTGAGGGCAGTTTTTCGAGAAGGAAACGTGAATTGCTGTTAAAGATCTTGAACTAAAATAAATATAATGGATAGTATGGGATTGTATCTAGCGGTAATTATTCCGCTGGTTGTTATAATTTTGCTTGCTGTGTTCTTTTACAGACTGTTTGCGAAGAACATGAACCGTGATGAAGCATACAGGAACAGACTTAAAGAACTTGATGAGCTGAAGCATAAGGGAGACTTCAGGGAGGCAAGAATAATAAGCGCAAGATCCGAGGGGCAATCCAATACAAGTCCCGCAAACCGTTTTGTTAATTTGAGGTTTGAAATTAAAGAAACTAACGGAGAATTCAAGATGCTATCGGCCAGATGGTATGTTGATACTTATTATTTATCACAGCTTCAGCCGGATAGTAATATACAGGTAAAGGTTTATGATAAATATGTGTTCCCGCTTATTGACGGTGCCAGGTTAGAGCCATAGTTATACATATTGTCCCGCTGCAGATCCGGATGCCCATGCCCACTGGAAATTGTACCCCCCTAGCCAGCCGGTAACATCAACAACTTCACCTATGAAATAAAGTCCGGGTACTTTTTTTGATTCCATAGTTTTACTTGAAAGCTCATTTGTATCAACTCCCCCTTTTGTCACCTCAGCTTTGCCAAAACCTTCAGTGCCTTTAGGCACTAACTTCCAGTTATGAAGCAGTTTGTCAATCATTTCGATATCTTTATCTGATAATCTGTTCACGGGTTTGGTTGGAAAGTTAAGTTCACACCACTTTTCCGCAAACCGTTTAGGGAAGAATTTAGCAAGTACATTTACAAACTCAGTTTTATTTGGCTTATGTTCATTTATAACTGAAAGCAAATCTATTCCGGGCAGTAAATCTATAGTTATCTCATCGCCCTCATTCCAATAATTTGAAATCTGCAAAATTGCCGGACCGCTTAAACCTTTATGGGTGAACAAAATATTTTCACGAAATCTGGTATTATTACAGGTAACTATGGAATCAATCGAAAGTCCGGATAATTCGCTGTATGATGCCTCATTTAAAATAAAAGGTACCAGTCCCGGAACGGTTTTAGTTAATTTTAAGTCAAATTGTTTTGCAAGCTTATATCCAAAATCGGTTGCGCCCATTTGGGGAATTGATATACCTCCGGTGGCTATGACAAGTGATTCAGAAGCAAACTCACCAAGATTGGATGTAACGCGAAACACTGTTTCGCTGCTTTGCAAAATATCAATTTGTTCAATTTTATCAATGGTGCAATTTACTTTTATATCAACTCCCGCATCCTCACATTCTGTTTGCAGCATTTGAACTATCTCTTTTGCTGAGCCGTCACAAAAAAGCTGTCCCAGCTTTTTTTCGTGATATTTTATGCCGTGTTTTTCTATGAGCGAAATAAAATCCTGCGGGGTGTACCTTGCTAAAGCTGATTTCGAGAAATGAGGATTATTTGAAATGAAATTTTCGGGCTTAACATCAAGATTGGTAAAGTTACACCTGCCGCCACCGGAAATAAGTATTTTCTTCCCTATCTTTTCGGCATGTTCAAGCACCAGTACTTTCCTGCCGCGTTTGCCCGCTTCGATTGCGCACATAAGTCCCGCAGCCCCTGCGCCTATTATGATGGTGTTGTAGTTCAATTTATTATACAAAAGGGGTTAATATACTATCTATTTTTAAGCTCTTTTAGAATATTTTCTTTTACTTCTTCATATGAAATGGACTTGTCTTCATTAAGCTCTTTGATTCCTTTGGCAATTGAGGATTTTAAGTCTTCATTAAATGAGTCATACTTAACTTTAGAATCACTGATAATAATTTGAATAATTTCTTCTAGTTGCAAAAGAATAGCTTCGTCTTCAATTGAATCTATTTTCTCGTGTATGTAGTTTTTTATTTCGATTGTTGTCATATTTAAAAATAGCTAAACTATTGCTTTATTGAAATAAGTAAAGTTTCAACTTATTTATTTTGTTTATTCTTCCATTGTTGCTCAAAGAGATCAATATAGGTTTTCAATATAACCCCACTGAGAACGAAACCATTATTTTTGAACCGTATCAAGACATCTCTTTTTATGAGGAATTCAAAAATATTCCCTTTGCTAGGTACAAGCTCGTTTGAGTATGATAAATTCTTCAAATAATTAACAATGATTTCGTCATTAAAGAAGTTTACCACTTTTAAAGAAACGCTGTCAACAAAAATTCCTATTTCAGTGGGATTTGTTGCCGACAAAGAATCTTTAGGAAACATTGATAAAAACAGTTTACTTGTATAATTATTTCCATTCTCATTTAGTTTGTCAAATCCAATAAATTGGTAATAACTTACAAAGAATTTGACTTTATCTTTCTTGAAAATTGGAGCATATCCAATATTGCCAACTCTTGATGGTTTACTGGTATCTGAAATAATAAAATATAAATCAGGATTTTTATTATATTCAAATAAATATGCATTCCAGTTATTGATTTTGGGAAGATGTAGTGAGTTCATTTCAATATTCTTCACATACTCCAAGCTCCCATTTACTTTTTTATACAATTCCAGATACTTCTCTCCGCCAAGTTCACTCAGCAAAAATGAATTATACAAACCGGCAACCGCGTAGCTCATGCTTGCGTCATTGTTGTAAAATCCTTCGTTTGTTAATATCGAATCGTATGTAAGTATTCCGGATTTTTCGAGGTAATAGCCCAGATCAGTTATAACCCTCGTAGCCATTCCACCCCTGCCGCCTACGGCAACAGCAAATCCTTCCATAAAGAACGGCAGCGTGTATAGACCCAGCTTTTTGAGTTTGTAGTTTATTAAAATATGGGCTACTTCATGAAAATGCGTTTGATAACTAGTAACAACAACATCACTGCCAAGCATTGCCATACCTTTTGCCTTAAATCCGGTAATTTTTTCGACGCTGGCTTCATCTTTACAAAAAACGTAACCGATCTTTTCCTTTTCAAGAATACGCCTTTCAGAAACTGTAAAGTCGAGTGTATCGGCAATCATATCAACAAAGTCATCAAGTCTTTTTATGCAATAATCGTTGAAATATATTGGCTCTTCAATCCGAAAAGTAAAATACTTGCTTTCCTTACTCTCCCATAGCCATGGATAGTAAGTGCTGTTTGTTACAAATCCATTGTTAAAGTAATACTTCCGTAAGTAATTTGCCTCCGGTACATTAAATGTCACTTCGGTATAAGTATCTGCAAGGGGCTGCTCTTTGATCTCATATTTGTATTTTCCGCTAGTGATGCCTGATTTTATTTCATCTGGCAATTCATACCCTATAAGAACTTTGTTTTTTACTCCGGTGTACTCAATACCAAGCCTGCTGCTATGTTTGAGCTCCTCTTTATTTATATAATCACTTATCTCAGCCTTGTCATAAATAAGCGCTTCAAAAAACTTTTCCGGAATTGTTTGGGAAAAGGTAATCCCTCGTGCCACGAATAGAATACACAATAAGTAGTTTAAACTTAATATATTTTTCATTCTCTTTTTGTATTTCAAGAAACTAATTTCGTGGCACGAATATTTTTTATAAAATCCTCTGCAATTTTACCGGATCCAGCATTTCATTTGATAACTTCATAAATCCTGTTTTTGAAATGGGGATTCCTAATAATTCATAAGCTAAATTCTTATTACACATTGTACCGTTCCTCATACCTGCAGAATCTCTGAACGAAGAAAATTCCCAATCTTCCATTTTATTGATTAATCTCGCATTAACAGGATTTTGATGAATATAATTAAAGCAAACCAACCCATAATTATTGTTTTTATAATTACTTAAAGCAGTCAAACACTTTGCCTTACTATTCTGCTGAAATAACGAGCCGGTCCGCTTTTCCTGCAGATTAATTGCTTTAGTATAAGAACTTAACAGAATTCTGAATCCGTTACTGAATTTTTCTTCGTTAAAGTTATTGTATGTTGATAACATAAAATGAAAGTGGTTTGGCATTAGACAATAACAAATAATATCTGAATAGGGTTTTAATTCTGTTTTTACCTTTTGTAAAAAGAACAGGTAATTTTTCTTTGTAAAAAAGATCTTTTGTTTATTGTTACCTCTGTTATAAATATGATAGATGTTATTGTGATGAAGTTTCATATTTATGATGTAAAAAAGATACTCGTTCCACGAAATTAGTTTCTAAGAAGATAATATTTATTTTTTACTTAAATTTACCGAAATCAATCATCGGTTTTTTATTCGTGGCACGAGAATACTCTGTTGTTTGATATTTGAATCTCACCCCATCCACATGGTTCTATCCAATGAGCGGTATTGGATAGCTTCGCTGATGTGAGCAGAATTTATATTTTCATCGCCATTCAGGTCGGCAATTGTGCGGGCAACTTTCAGTATTCTATCATATGCGCGTGCGGAAAGACCGAGTTTTGTTATTGCCATTTTCATCAGTTCTTCGCTTGCTGTATCTATCTTACAGTACTCCCTGATATCTTTTGACTGCATATCAGCATTGCAGAAAATATGCTTCTTATCCTTAAATCTCCTTAACTGAAAATCACGGGCTTTGATAACGCGCTGCCTGATATCGCCTGATGGCTCCCCTGCAGTTGTTGAAGAAAGCTCTTTATATTTCACTGACTGTACCTGAATATGAATATCAATTCTATCCAGCAGCGGACCCGATATTTTAGACATATATCTCTGTATCTGCTGCGGCTGGCATTGGCAGTCCTGGTTCGGGTTACCGTAATTACCGCAGGGGCATGGATTCATAGCTGATGCAAGCATAAAATTACATGGGTAATCAACCGTAACTTTTGATCTTGATATAGTTACCCTTCCGTCTTCAAGCGGCTGACGCATTACTTCAAGCACATTTTTTTTGAATTCAGGAAGTTCGTCCAGGAATAACACGCCATGATGCGCGAAGGAAATTTCTCCCGGCTTCGCTGCGGGTCCCCCGCCGACAAGCGCAACATCACTGATTGTATGATGCGGTGAGCGGTACGGCCTAATTGATACCAGTGCTGTGTTTGAAGGAAGCAATCCCGCAACGGAATGAATTTTTGTAGTTTCAAGTGCTTCGTCAAACGTCATTGGAGGTAATATTGTAGGTATGCGTTTTGCAAGCATTGTCTTCCCCGAGCCCGGAGGGCCGACCATAATAATATTATGACCTCCTGCTGCTGCTACTTCAAGGGCGCGTTTAACTTCATGCTGTCCCTTTACATCGGCAAAATCAACAATACTTTTCTGGTCAACATTAAATATTTCTTTCAGGTCGACTTTAAACGGCTCTAAACCGCCGCCATTATTCAGAAACTCAACAACTTCCTGCAATGTACCAAGCGGGAAAACATCAATACCATCAACCATGGCGGCTTCTTTGGCGTTTTCTTCCGGTACTATTAATCCTTTTATTCCCTGCTTACGCGCTTCTATGGCTATAGGCAGTACACCTCTTACCGGTCTGAGCTTTCCATCCAGTGATAGCTCACCCACAAAAATATGGTCAGTGAACATATCAGGCTTAATCTGATCTGCTTCGCAAATCACGCCCAGCGCAATAGGCAGATCAAACCCGCTTCCCTCTTTTCTTATATCAGCAGGTGCGAGATTAATAGTTATTCTTCTGTTGGGGGTATAGTAACCTGAATTCTTTATTGCGGCAACTACCCTTTCAGATGCTTCTGAAACGGCTTTATCCGGGAGACCGACAATAATGAATCTTGATGGAACCTGTGTGGAAAAATGAGTTTCAACCTTAACAACAAATGCATTTACTCCAACAGTAACCGCTGTTAATACAGGTGATATCATAATTTTTAATTAAGCCATAAAGGCATATTATGTTTTAAAAGATCTTTTGCTGTCTTAATTCTTTTATATCGTTTTCATTCAGCTTAGCTTCAAGTATTACAGTATTATTAAATACCTCAGTTTCAACCTTATCCAGCAATTTTATTGCAGGCGGCGGTTTCTTTCCGCTAAGCGATGTAGATAATTTGGCAAGAGCTATCACTGCTTCCATACGATTCTTAAGCTCGGTTGCTGAATTTGGATCTTCGCACTCATTCTGCATCACGATCTCAATATCATCGGTCATCTTCAGAGAAAAAGCTACGGAATTTATCTTTTTATATATAGAAAACAGTTCGTTCATGCTTTCATTTTGTGTAGTATCACTTAAACTGAGCGAATCACTTGGTTCACCGCCCGGCAGAACATTGCTTTTTTTCTTATTCATATCAGAAAAATTCTCAAAGATACCGCGAATAAAAAGTTTCTGGTTAGATATCATCCAGAGATTTTCCTTGTGCTTTATCTGTTCAATTTCCTTCATTAGATTGAAGTTCGTTAAGAGTCCGGCAGTTGATGTATCAGTTACAGCGAATGTATTTTCGATTTGCTTAAGGTAATTGCTTGCGCAAAGGGTAAAGTCATCTTTAAAATAGAAATTCAGGTTTGCATCAACCTGTTTATAAACGGTTATGCCATTCGGGTAGTCTATTTTGGTATAAAGGGTATCTGCGGTAATATAATCATTAACGCGTTTGCGGTCAAAAGTACCTTTAACAACAATCGCATTATCTCCTATCCATGAATTGGAAAAGTACATTTCATCTATTCCGTTGGAAATACTTACACCGGCTGCCTGGTTTATGAGGTTCAAAAATCCCCCGAAATTGCGCTCAGCGCTGAAAACGGAATCCGAAAGGAACTGCTCCCAGAACTTAGTATCGCGCATCTTCTTGAAATTGAAGTACATCACAAACTGAGGATCAGTTTGCAGCAAAGCCAGGTTTTGTTTAACGGTAAGCGGTAACGGGTCGGGGTCAAGCTTCTTGCCGCAATTAGCAATAAACAATGAGCAATTAACAATAATTACAAGGTAAGCAATACTTCGGAATAACTGCTTTTTACTGTTCATTGCTAATTGCCAATTGTAAATTGATATTAATAGTCTTTCTTAGAAAAAAAGTAAATTGAATACGCCATTGTTACCAGTAAAAATAACACAGAGCTTATCGGCGAAAGCCAGGAAACCGTAAATAATCCGGTTTCGGCATTTGAAGAACTCTTCCACATATTAATAGTATCACCAGTGATAAGCGATGTGGTGACATCCCTGAATTCACCGGGTTTTGGGAGAAGGTAATACAGAAAATCAAACACAAACCTGACAGTTTCATTGGTAACCAGGCTGAATACGACAGCCTCTCTGACAGAAAGTACCGGGCAGAGAACGAATATCAGGAAAAAATTTACAAGAATTGCCACAACTGTACTTTGGGTTGTTAAGCCGATAATCACAACTATGCTGTACATCACAGCAAAAGCAAGCGTTAACCATAGAATCGAGAGCAGGAATGTGGGGTCCCAGAATCCTGATTTGAGTGACAATATCAGCCAAATAGAGCCCAAAAGGAATACCATGCTAATGAATACAAACAGGACCGCACCCAAATATTTTGAGATCAGTATCATAGGTCTTGAAATAGGCTTTGATATCAGCAGATCAATTGTGCCCTTTTCAAGCATAGAAGGAATAAAAGAAGCTGTTGAAATAAGCGAGAAGAAAATTATCAGATTCCAGGAAATTGTCAAAAACCCGGTTTCAACCTGGTGAACAAGCATTTTAGAGTCTGCAAGGCTCATAACGCCTTCAACGGAATCCATATTCACAAGGAATATCATAATAAGTATAACTATGGCATAGAATATATAATAACCAATAAATATTTTCTTTGCCAAAGCTTCACGGAAAGTATTTTGAATTATTGTCAGCATTATATATCCTTAGTTGGTATTATCCTTTTTTATTACGTTAATAAATAATTCCTCAAGAGTATTTGTTTTCTGGTTTACAGATTGTATTTTCACACCGCCCGAACGCAAAGTATCAATAATGCCGTTCAGCTTATCAATTCCGGCTTCAGTGTTAATTTCCTTTTCGCCAATTCCGGCATTTCCATCAATTGCAAGTACCTTCTGTTTTATTTCCATTGTAAGTGTTTCGACTGTATGAACAGCAAAAATATTCTCGGCTTTGGTCAGATCTTCGACATTTCCTTCTTTTATGAGGTCGCCTTTGTTTAAGATAGCAACACGGTCGCATATCATCTCAACTTCTGAAAGCAGATGCGAATTGAGGAATATCGTTTTGCCGCGCGATTTTATCTGTGCAAGTATGTCACGGATCTCTTTCCTTCCTATCGGGTCAACACCGTCTGTAGGTTCATCCAGAAAGATCAGGTCAGGGTCGCTTAGCATCGATTGCGCCAGCCCCAGTTTCTGCATCATACCCTTGGAATATTTTTTGATCTTGGTTTTACGCCATTGGGTAAGATTCATCATACCGAGCATTTCATCAATGCGCTTATTCATTTCACTGCCGGCTCTCATACCTGAGAGCTGCCCGTAATAAGATAGAACCTGTTCGCCTGTTAAATAACTGGGGAACTTGTGATTTTCGGGAAGGTAACCAACCTTAGTTTTTGCTTTATGATTTTTGACATCAGTCCCAAAAAGCTTCGCTGATCCATTAGTGGGAAAAGTTATTGCAAGCAGTATTTTAATAAGTGTTGTTTTACCTGCCCCGTTGGGTCCAAGTAAACCAAATATCTCGCCCTGCTCAACATTGAATGTAAAGTCATTCAAAGCGTTAACTTTTTGTTTTGAAAACTTCTGGGTGTACTCTTTGTACAGATTTTGGGTTTCTATTACATGCATATATTATTTTTTTGTAAATTCCTTTAGCAAAAATTCAAATTCTCCGCGTGTAACTACTGCGGGTTTTTCTTTTGATTCACGAATTGCTTCGCTTCTTTCAACTCTTCTATCCTTAACTTCACCCCAAAAGCTTTCAGAAGAAAGAATTCTGGAGCCGCACTCTTTGGCAAACATAACAACTTCCCTGTCTGATGAGACTACTTTCATCAGCTTAGGGTTTCTTGATTTTTCGATGAGGTGTTTTATTAATGCATCAGCGTGACCGTAATCCGGTCCGACGGCAGTTTTGGAAAATTTAACGCTTATATTGCCTTCGTGCTTGTTCTGTCCGAAACCATCAAATACAAGTATACATTTTGTGCTTCTTCCATGATAGTGATTGCGCAGTTTTTGGATCATTGTATCAACGCAAATTTCCTGCGACTGAGCCAGCAGTACCTTAAGCTCAGCTACTTTATGCATCAGGTTGTATGCGTCGATAATTATGGTTTCCATTATTTATATGCTTCTCTACGGTGCCTTATCAGACTTATATCAATTACTTTATTTTTATCTGAAACTGTATAAATTACTCTGAAATTACCAACTCTGATTCTCCATAGATTACTCTCACCTTTTAACTTCTCACAACCTGGTGGTCTTGGATCAAATTCAAGCATTTCAATCTTTTTAAGTATTCGGTTTATATCAAGATTACTTAGTTTTTGAAGATCTTTCCTAGCGGAGCGGGCAAATATTATTTCATACATTCTTACTTCGTAGATCTTTTAAGTTTATCCTTCACCATCTGCAAAGTTTCTCTTGGTTCATTTTTTCTTTGCCTTACCTTTAAGGCATCATAAAAATCTTCCCAAAGTTTACCATGTTTTTTGAGATCTATTACAACGGCACTTTTTTTTCCTTTTTCGTTTATAACAAAATTTATTCCAGTCATATTAGATTAGTATTTTAATTCTCAATTTCAAAATTCGTTATTCCCCTGTTTACGGTCTGTTCCTGTACATCAATCTTGGGAATGGAATTGATTCCCTGACGTGGTCAAGCTTGCAGAGCCAGCATACTACGCGCTCAATACCCATACCAAAACCGCTATGGGGAACGCTGCCGAAACGGCGGAGATCCAGGTACCACCCAAACGCATCCATAGGCAGATTATGTTCCTTAATTCTGGATTCAAGCAGCCCAAGGTCATCTTCACGCTCGCTGCCGCCAACTATTTCGCCGTAGCCTTCGGGTGCAAGCACATCCACACCCCGCACGACTTTCGGATTCTCAGGATCACGCTTCATATAAAAAGCCTTGGCTTCTGATGGCCAGTTATAAACCATAACGGGCCTGTCGTAATCTTCAACAACAGCCTCTTCATGCGGCGCGCCAAAATCTTCACCCCAGGGGAAAGGTCTAATTTCTTCTTCGCCGCCATCAGCTTTTTTGCGGATAAGCGGAACATTCTTTTTATTTATAATTTCAACAGCCTCATCATATGTTATTCTGGGGAACGGTTTCTTTACCGCCTCAAGTTTCGTTATATCACGCTCAAGTATATCAAGCTCTTTTCTTCTGCTCTTAATTACGCGTTCTACTATATATACAATGAAATCCTCAATAAGATCCATATCATCGTAAATATCATAGAATGCCATTTCAGGTTCAATCATCCAAAACTCAGTTAAGTGCCTGCGCGTTTTTGATTTTTCCGCGCGGAAAGTTGGACCGAAATCATAAACCTTACCAAAAGCCATTGCACCGGCTTCAGCGTACAATTGACCCGTCTGTGCAAGGTACGCCTTGCCAAGATCAAAATAATCTGATGAGAATAAGGTCGTTGTTCCCTCAGCGGCGTTTGGGGTAAATATAGGTGAATCAAAAAGCGTAAAGCCGTTATCATACATGTAGTCACGGCACGCTTTAATAATTTCTTCACGAACTTTTATTATTGCAGTCTGCCTTTGCGAGCGCACCCACAAATGCCTGTGGTCAGCAAGAAATTCAATTCCATGATCCTTCGGCGTTATTGGGTATGCTTCAGCTACCTGTATGACTTCAACATCCTTTACATGCAGCTCATATTCTTCTTTCTTGGGGTGTTTCGCAACTGTTCCGGTCACAATAAGTGATGATTCCTGTGTAAGCTTTTTGAAATCTTCCCAAACTTTTTCACTTACTTCTTTTTGAGATACAACTCCCTGTATAATTCCTGTACCATCACGAAGCTGCGGAAACATTAATTTACCTGAAGTACGGATGTTATACAGCCATCCGCGGATAATGACTTCCTGGCCTACGTAATCTGCAATTTTATCAATAAAATAGCGTTTTTTCACAAATTTCTCCTTAACAAATATAGGTTTTCTGTTGATAATGCGGAAATTACCTAAAATTTGAGAGTGTTACAATGAATAAAAAGGAAGGCAAAAGTGAAAAATAAAAAGGCAAAAAATCAAATTTGTAAGTTATCCAAAATTTGCAGTTTCTGTTTAAAAAGATTATATGATATTTCTTCATTTACTATTTTTAAAAATTAATGTATTTTAGGTATAGGTTTAATTGAAGTATTACCTTGAACTAAAGAAATCATCATGAAAAACTTACTCATCTTATCAGTTTTCTTATCAGCACTGCTACTGCTCTCCTCATGCACAACTGTTTACATTCCAACAGAAATTAATGCACCGGCTTTTAATGAACCCAACCAGTTCAAAGGCGGAATTTCAATCGGCAACAGCGGTACAAATCTGCAGCTTGGATATTCGTTTTACAAACATTTCGCGGCTGTTGGTGATATTTCATACCTGGATAGAAAAAGCAGTGAGCCGCGTTTCCAGAGAACCTGGTCGCTGGGATTGGGTTATTTTACCAGGATAAACCAAGCTGATTCAATGTTCTATGAAGTATTCGGAAGTTATAGTAATGGCAGAACGAATTCAGCCTATGAAGATCAGTTTTTGACAAATGGTCCGGGTTATGAAAACGCGGATTATAATAGATTTTTTGTAACACAGAATATTTCAGTTCAGCAGGAATTTATTGATTTTATTATATCAGTGCGTTTGAGCTATTTCAGTTTCACCAGATATGAATCCCATGAGTTCATAAACCCGGTTATGCCGCAGGCAATTGGTATTGAACCCGCAATGAAAATCAGGATAGGGGGAGAATTCCTGAAAATAAAATTTCAATTGGGATATAACCTGATAAATTCAATTAAGGGACCTGATTTTAATTACGATAGAGGTTTTGGGCTCGTTGGCCTGGAGTGCAGCTTTTAGAAGTACTTATTTCTATTTTTGCCTTTTTACTTCTGCCTTCTATTTTTTCATAGGTCTTCTTACAACATAATCACCGCTTATTTTATACTTACCGTATATAACATTGTTGCGGATATTATCACCATTATCCTTCTGCCTTGTGCCTGCCCACCATGCTTTAACATAAATATCCTTTTTTGATTGAACCATTTCTTCGAATATAATTACATGACCTTTCCATACAATCAGATCACCTTTTTTTATAGATGAGATATCTTTTATTCCAACCACAGGCAAAATATCTGTAAAGTTATCTGTGTTATGCAGGTCTCGGCATAAAGCATTTTGCTTTGGAGTCTTGAAACCGGATTTATACAGCACGTTAAGCGCAAATATATTACACTTTGTTGAACCGTTGAGGATTATCAGCTGATTATTAAGCCAATACAGGTAAGTAGAATCAACACCAGGCGAGTACCATTCAACATTCTGTTCGCTTGCAGCAATTCTCATTATTTTAGCACCGCTGGCATCACTTACATCTGTAACTTCTTTGTCCTTTACCTCGTTCTGTTTTTCTTCAGTTGTGGTTTCGGTGGTCTGCTCTGAATCTTCTTCAGTTCGCGAAGCCGGGAAACATCCTGTAAGGTATAAGCTTAGAAGGAAAATCAGTGATATGTTTAGTAAATTTCTGTTTTTCATAACCAGTATAGTTATATACGTTATACCAAAATAATCTAAAGTTTAGATTTAAACAAATGGTTATATACTGTTATTACGGTATTTTAGCTGATTTTGTTGATTTCGGTGAGAATTGGGGATATTTCATCGTTGAAATCGGGGCATAATTGCAGTGCTTTTTCAAGATTAGTTCTTGCTTCTGTAAAATTGCCAAATTTATATAAGGAAATCCCCCTGAATTTGTAAAGGTAAGGATTAGAAGAATCAAGCAGAAGCGAAGCTTTGAAATCTTCAAAAGCTCTTTCAAAATCACCCAGATTTGCATAAGCAAATCCCCTGTTGTTATAAGAAAATGCAAACTTACTATTCAATTTGATTGACTTATCAAAATAGGTAATTGCTTCCGGGAATTTACTCTGCATCAAATAAGCATAACCGATATTATTAAAGACTACATGATCATTATCTATCTGTTCAACAGCCTTTAGATATGACCGAATCGCCTCATCATATTGCTTCATTTCGTCAAAAGCAGTTCCCATATTAACATAAAGCGCATATTTATCTTTTCTGGGAGGATTTCTATCGAGCGCCTTATAAATATTATCCAGACAAAGGTCATTTGCCTTGATCGATAAATATACCTGTGAAATAAACTGATAAGGCTCGTATTTATCCGGGTGCTCTCTTATGAGTTCTCTGCAGATCTGAATTGCAGCATCCTTTTTACCCAGCCGCATTTCCAATTGAGACAGAAAAAGCCTTGCGTAAAAATACATTGATCCGGTTGGCTTAATTTTCTCTAGCAGGTATTTTGCAGTATCAAGATCTCCCCTATTATAGGCTTTAACTGCTTTCATATATTTACTTTTTGAAGAGAACAGAAAAATCAGCAGATAAGGCACAATAAAACAAGCTAGCAATATCAGAATTACTTTGATAAGTTCATTCCAGTCAAACACTTTTTCCGCAATCTGAAAAAATAGATTCATATACTATTCTATCATTGGTAATATCGCCTTTAAAAAATCATCAGGTGAGCGGTTTGACTGTGTGTTATAAAATATAATTGCTGTTATTCCGGTTTTAGGTGAGTGCACTGATATGTTATGGAATCCCGGATAAGAACCATTATGACCTATATACATATCACCAAGTATGAACATTCCGAAACAATATTTCAAACCGTCTCTTTCCAGTCCCGGTTTTATTCTTTCAGCCATAAGTTCTTTGCTTATCATTGTGCCTTCAGCCAAAGCTTTCAGATAGATCTTCAGATCATCAATCGTTGAAACCATTGCGCCGGCTGCCCAGCCCCAGCTTGGATTGTATTTTGTGGTAACATCCACCAGCGGGTAAACCCATGAACCGTCATCTTCACCGTATCCCTCGGGATGTGAGCCCCAAATTTCCGGCACCTCGGGGAAATCGGTATTTTTCATTCCAAGCTTATCAGTGATACGTGATTTAATTTCCATCGGTAAAGAGTTACCCGTTATCTTTTCAATTATCATACCCAATAAAGTTGTATTGGTATTGCTGTAATGCCATCCTTTGCCGGGCTCAAAATACGTTCCGTTGCGAACCGATACTTCCACCAGCTCCGAAGGCTTCCATTGTTTTTTGGGGTTAACCTGCATTGAATCATCAAACTCTTTAGCTTCGCTGTAGTTATACAAACCACTTGTCATATCGCCAAGCATTCTGACTGTGATATTTTCTGCATTTGGAAGAGCAGGAAAGTATTTATCAATAGTTTGATCAAGTGTAAGTTTTTTTTCATCAACAAGCTGAAGCAGGACAGTGCATGTAAAAGTTTTGGTCAGACTTCCTATCCTGAACCGGAAATCAGTAACCATGGGAGCCTTTGTTTCAATGTTGGCAAGTCCTTTGGATTTTTCGTAAATAATCTCATTCCCTTTGGTAATGCTGATAATCATACCCGGCTGCAGCGCGGTAGTTAACATAGAATCCGAATAATGCTCAATGAAATTTATCAGTTTATCAGAATTCTGGGTAAATACCGGTTTAACAAGCAAACATAAAGCAGCAGCAGTCACTAAAATGATCTTGTTCATTTTTAAATATTGGTTTATGAAATGTTAACTGAAATTTTCAAACAGGAAATCGCTTTGAACTGGTTTGCCCGATTCATCAAAGCTGGTATTAAACTCACCGGTTCTTTTAAAGCCATGCTTTGCAAGAAAGTCAGAAATTTCCGGAAGCAAAGCCTGACCTTTATAAAGCTCAATGTAAGAACACTCAGAATATATGTATTTTATACGGCTGAAAAGCTCTGTGCTGCCCTTTAATACACTTAGCTCAAAACCCTGGACATCAATTTTCATAAGTACGGGGCTTATCAGATCAGAAGCCGAAAGGGTATCACTCAGCTTCTTCATGGTGATCTTTTCAACTCCCACTTCGTATGTACCGGGGAACATTTCATTCTGCTTTTCGCCAATAGGCAGCAGCGAAGAAGAATCTTCGCGGTGGGATATATGTATTTCAGCTTCCCCCGTTTCATCGCTTATAGCAAACGGGAAAAGTTTGATATTACTGTCATTAACAAACACCTTGTTAAATATTTCAGCGGGATGTGCAAGCGGTTCAAATGAATATATCTTAGCCATCGGTAAACATTTTCTTGCAGCCAGGGCAAATTGTCCTTTATTTGCGCCAATATCTATGATAGTACTGCAATTGAGAGTTTTAAGGACTGCTTCATGTTCAATTCCCGCAGCGGCACCGATAAAAGCTGCCTTGCGGTATGAACTGTTACCGAAAACTTTTATAAACTTAGTTAGTTTCTTTATCAAAGATCAGCATTTATATTTTCTGGAGTTTGAAAATACCGATTAATGTTTGAATTAAAAATTGAAATTAGTGAGAACAATTTGTATTAATAAAAAAGCCATCCTAAAATTCAGGATGGCTTATTTTGCTTTAATGGAGAATATATGATATTAAAGCTATGGGTACAACAAGTTATTTCTTTTCATCATCAACTACTTCGAAGTCGGCATTTTCAACCTTTTTGTCATCAGGCTGCTGGCCTTCTGCGCCGGCATTTGGATTTGCCTGCTCTTCGCCGCCTGCACCCGGTGTGCCGGTTGCCTGGCTGTACATCTGGGTTGATGCTTCATTCCATGCCGCGTTCAACGCTTCGGTGGCTGATTTTATCTCGTCGGTATTCGTGCCCTTTGCAGCTTCTTTCAATCTGCCAAGAGCCGCATCAAGCTTGCCTTTCATATCAGGTGTAAGCTTTTCGCCGAATTCCTTCATCTGTTTTTCAGTCTGGAATATCAAACTATCAGCATGGTTCTTAGTATCAACTTCTTCGCGTTTTCTCTTATCTTCGCCTTCGTGCTCTTTAGCGTCTTTTCTCATTTTTTCAACTTCCGCATCGCTTAGGCCGCTGGAGTGAGTTATCTTAATTGACTGCTCTTTTCCGGATGCTTTATCCTTAGCGGCAACATGGAGTATACCGTTGGCGTCAATATCAAAAGTAACTTCTATCTGCGGTATGCCGCGCGGAGCAGGCGGAATTCCATCAAGGTGGAATCTGCCTATTGTCCTGTTATCATTTGCCATGGGACGCTCACCCTGCAGAATATGTATTTCAACGGAAGGCTGATTATCAGCAGCGGTTGAATACACCTCTGTTTTCTTTGTTGGAATTGTTGTATTGGCATCTATCATTTTAGTCATAACTCCGCCAAGTGTTTCTATTCCGAGAGAAAGCGGTGTAACATCAAGAAGCAATACGTCCTTAACATCACCTGTCAAAACACCGCCCTGTATGGCTGCGCCAATTGCAACAACTTCATCAGGATTCACGCCTTTATGCGGTTCTTTTTTGAAGAAGTTTTTAACTGCTTCCTGAACCTTGGGAATTCTGGTTGAACCGCCGACCAGGATAACTTCGTCTATCTGGTCAACTGAAAATCCTGAATCTGCCAATGCTTTTTTACATGGTTCCATTGTCCTTTGAATGAGATCATCAACAAGCTGCTCAAACTTAGCGCGTGTTACTGTCATATCAATGTGTTTTGGCACACCGTCAATTGCAGTTATATACGGAAGTTTTACATCGGCCTGGGTCTGGCTTGAAAGGTCGCATTTAACTCTTTCAGCTTCAACTTTTAATCTCTGTAAGGCCATAGGGTCTTTTCTCAGGTCAATACCTTCGAGCTTCTGGAATTCTTCTGCAAGATAGTCCATAAGCCTCTGGTCAAAATCATCACCGCCAAGGTGAGTATCACCGTTGGTTGACTTAACCTGAAAGTTGCCTGTTCCTTCGATATCATATAATTCCAAAATGGATATATCAAATGTACCGCCGCCAAGATCATAAACAGCTACTTTTTCATCTTTTTTCTTTTTATCAAGTCCGTATGCAAGCGCAGCTGCCGTAGGCTCATTGATAATTCTTTTTACTTCAAGCCCTGCAATTTTACCTGCATCGGTTGTAGCCTGTCTTTGTGCGTCATTAAAGTAAGCCGGCACTGTAATAACAGCTTCGGTTACCTTTTGACCGAGGTAATCTTCTGCGGTCTGTTTCATTTTCTGAAGTACCATTGCTGAGATTTCCGGTGGTGAGTAAACCCTGTCACCGATCTCAACTCTTGCAGTATCATTTTCGCCTTTTACAACTTTGTACGATACTTTTGAGATCTCATCTGTTACTTCATTGTATCTTCTGCCCATAAATCTCTTTATGGATGATACTGTGTTCTGCGGATTTGTAACTGACTGCCTTTTTGCTGCCTGTCCCACAAGGCGCTCGCCGCCTTTAGTGAAAGCAACAACAGACGGTGTAGTCCTGTGTCCTTCCGCATTAGGAATTACAACCGGGTCACTGCCTTCCATTACGGCAACTACCGAGTTTGTCGTTCCTAAATCGATTCCGATAATTTTTCCCATAGTTTTTATTCTTTCTGTTTTTATTTAGACACGATCAATCATAAATAACCGTATCAATTTATATTTTATTAAAACCTTTTATTTACTTAACTCTTCAAATTCTTTAATTGCTTCTGTCTTTTCAGGTATATCCATTTCTGAAGCCATTTTAAAAAGCTCTTTGGCTGTTTCCAGGCTTTTTAAACCGTCTTCTGTTTTACCCTGAGATTTCAGTATCAATCCTTCTTCTTTCAGGATCTTTGCGGAACAAAATATTTTTTCAGCTTCTGATTCTTTATTTTGAGAAAAAACATATTTAATTCCTGCCGCGCCTAATGATCTTAAATGCTCAATTCCGAATCCCGTAACAAGTTTACTTAAACCATCAAGCTCAACTCTTGCATCAGTATAGCTTTTCATTTCGCGCATCATTATGATCTTAGCCATAGCTTTTATAAAGTCCTCGATCATCCGCATTATGTAATCTTTTCTGAACATGTGCCTACTTGAGATACAAAGCTTTTTCAGAGTAATCTATCAATGCTTTGTGTTTCTTAAGTATATCTGAACCTATCACTCCATCAATTCTTCCTGAGCCGCCTTTTTTTAGTGTGTCATTTACATGAGAAAGATCAATTGCTATGAGTACGGCTTTTTTGATCTGAAATCCTTTCAGGTCAATCATATTGCCGGTGCTCTTCCTGGTTTTCAAAGCTGAATTTCCGAGCCCGCCGGCATCTTTTGATGCTTTATCACTGAACTTCAGCGAAAACTTTCCGGCTGAAACTTCATCAATAACACTGTGCGAAGCCCCTGTATCAATTATAAAATTACCGGCTGCGCCATTAATTTTAAGATTTAACTTAAAGTGCCCTGCTCCGTTATTCCTAAGGAAAATTTTGTGATACCCCTGTTTTTTGAGAACTGCACTTAAAGCATTTTTCAATGAATTTTCCTTAAAATTAAAACTCTTTCATAAAATCAGCGCCGGAGGACCATCAACTCCGGCGCTTTTGATAATACTAAAGCAAGATTCTGCTTTATTTACTACAATTAACCAAATAATAACTAACTAAGAAACAATCGTTATATCCAGAAGCTTATTTTATTTCGATCTGTTTTTCGACGATCTTAGCTTCTTCTGTTTTCGGCAGAGTGATATTCAGAACACCTTCTTTATAGTCAGCGGATATCTTGTCATAAATTACTTCCGCAGGAAGAGTGAAGCTTCTTGAAAATGCCCCGTAATTTCTTTCTATCCTGTAGTAATTTTTCTTTTCATCTTTCTGCTCTGATTTCTTTTCACCGCTGATAGTTAAAACATCGCCTACCAGGTTGATCTTAATATCATTCTTATCAACACCTGGTACTTCTGCGTGTACATATAAGTTTTCATTATCTTCAGTAACATCAACCCTGGGTGTAAATGCATTTCCGCCAAACGGCTTAATGCCCCAATCACCGTTAAAAGGTGAATCAAAATCTTCGAAGAACTTTTTGATCTTCTTATCGATGTTTGAAAGTTCTGATGCGGGTCTGAATTTTACTAATGTCATTTTTAAAATCTCCTTTTATATTTGATTAATAATTTTTTTCTAACACACATAGTATATACAATAGCCGTGCCAAACTTTTTTTATGTTTAATTGATATTTTTGACCTAAGAGTCTATTTCACTTTGCCAAAAAGTACATAGTTATTGGCATTTTTTACGGTTTTGTGTTAATTATTCCACTAAGTGTGAAATTTTGTCACTGCTTGATTTTCATATAAATATTGGTTTATTTTGTATTATCATTTCTAATTAAACATCAAAAAGATGAAGAAAGATATATTATATAGTAACAAAGCTCCTGAGCCAATAGGCCCATATTCTCAAGGTATTTTTGTCAGCTGGGAAGCGCAAAAAATGCTTTATACTTCGGGGCAGGTAGCCATAGACCCCGCAACGGGCAACTTTATTTCAGGGGGTATCAGGGAGCAAACAAAACAGGTAATGGAAAATCTTTCAGCTCTGCTGAATGAAGCGAAAAGTGATCTGAAGAACGTAGTTAAAACGACGGTATTTTTAAAAAATATGAATGATTTTGCAGCAATGAATGAAGTGTACGCTGAATACTTTGGTGATTCAAAACCGGCACGCTCGACAATAGAAGTGGCAAGGCTTCCAAAAGATGCGCTGGTTGAAATTGAATTGATAGCGATGATATAAAATATTGTTACAACACAGATAACATGTTCATTTTGGATTTTCTATGAAGTTATATTTGACTAATTTTGAATATAATTAACCTATTAAAAATCCTATGCCTACAGATATAATAGAAGTAAAAGAAAAGACTCTTAGGGTCTCTAAGATGGCTGAGACACTTATAGCATCAGAAATTATTAAACTTGCCGGTGAGATAAATGAGAAGATCAAACAGGGCGAAAAGATATACAATTTAACCATAGGTGATTTTGATCCGAAAGTTTTTCCCATACCCGCAGAGCTTGAAGAAGAGATCATCAAAGCATATACCAACCACGAAACGAACTATCCCCCTGCAGACGGAATGCTTGAAACACGCAAAGCAGTATCGAATTTCTTAAAAGAAAAAGAAGGCGTTGAGTACAACCCCGCAACAGAAATATTAATGTCTGCGGGCGCAAGACCGCTTATATACGCAACATATCAGACCCTGGTTCAGCCGGGTGATACGGTAATTTTCCCGGTGCCTTCATGGAATAACAATCATTACACACATCTCTCTCATGCAAAAAAGATCGAGATAATGGCAACCCCGGAAAATCATTTTATGCCAACGGCCGCAGACCTGAAGCCTCATCTAAAAGGCGCTGCGCTGGTTGCTTTATGTTCACCGCTGAACCCGACAGGTACGACGTTTTCAAGGAAAGATCTTGAAGAAATTTGTGAACTTATAATTGAAGAGAACCATTCACGCGGTGCGGATGAAAAACCGCTGTACTTAATGTATGATCAGATATACTGGGTTTTAACATATGGCGATACCGAACACTACAATCCTGTATCATTGATTCCCGAAATGAAAAATTATACAATTTTCATTGATGGGCTTTCAAAAGCATTTGCTGCAACAGGTGTTAGGGTAGGCTGGTCAGTCGGACCCGCACGCGTTATTGGAAAAATGAAATCAATACTCTCTCATCTTGGTGCTTGGGCACCTAAAGCTGAACAGGTTGCAACCGCGAAGTATCTTGCTAGAAAAGAAGATGTAGAAAATTATCTTAACAGATTTAAAAAAGAAGTTCATGACAGGCTTGACGGTTTCTATGACGGTTTTATGGCCTTAAAGAATGAGGGATTTAGGGTTGATGCAATTGCTCCGCAGGCTGCAATTTATCTGACTGTTCAGTTTGCGCTTCACGGAAAGAAAAAAGAAGACGGCACTGTACTTGCAACCACAAAAGATATTACCAAATACCTGCTTGAAGAAGCACGGGTTGCAATTGTTCCATTTTCAGCTTTCGGGGATGACGAAAACTCCTCATGGTACCGCCTTTCAGTCGGTACATGCAGGCTTGAAGAAGTAAGTAAAGTAGTTGAAAGCTTAAGAAGCGCTTTAGCAAAATTAAGCTAAAAATAATTTTTCTGTGGTTTTTAAGATTAAAGTTATCCATAAAAAAGGAGCCCATTGGCTCCTTTTTTGATTGCCGGAATTCTCCCGAATTTATCCTGAAATTACAGGACCCCAGATGTTGCGACCGGTTGTATTACGATGCTGTGTTTTAGTTTGTTTGTTCATTAGTTAGATTCTCTTTTAATTTTTACCTGTTACAAAGATATTCTTCATGCAAAGGGGATTCAAAGAGACTTTAAAAACGAACTAAACATTGCTAAATTGAATGAAATTGTGAAAAAGCGGGATTTTGGAGCTTTTTTGCAGGTTTTAAAAGATCAAAACTAAACAGCAGAATACAGCATCTGATAACTAAACTGGGTTCAATTCAGAGTGATAAACTCAAAACTGATAAATATTCTGAGGACTTTCTCAAAAAACGAGCTTAAGGAGTTCGAAAAGTTCATAGGTTCACCATACTATAATAAAGGCAGAAATTACCTTCCCCTTCTCACACAAATAAATAAATTTTCACCTAAATTTGAAGATGAAACTCTTACACATGAGTATGTTTATTCATTATTATACCCCGGCAAAAAATTCAACAAACAGATAATCTGGAATATGACTTCATCACTGCAGCAGATGGCAGAAGAATTTTTGATAAGTACATCACTAACTAAAAATAAGTTCATAAAGAACAGGCTGCTTGCTGATGAATTCCTTAACAGAAGACTTGCATCATACCAGTTAAAAAAGCTTGACGAAATGGAAAAAGCCATTGAAAAGACAGGTATTAGTGAGGATTATTTTAAAAATAAAAACGAACTCGAATCGGGAAGGATGATGTACCATTTCCTTAAAGATACACAGCATTTGCTTTCGAAGCACATTGTGAAAAAAGGTGAGTACGCAATTATGAATATGCTGCGGCAGCTTTCCTCTGTTATAAATGATATCAACGCGAATGCGTTTATGTTTAACGCTAAGTTTGATGTGAATATTCCTTTTTCATTCATTTCTGCCATTGATATGGAAAGCGTTATTAGGTATGCAAGGGATAACAACTACGAGGATTCAGATATCATGGAAATGCTGTACTGTTCAATTATGACAGTAATAAAGGGCAAAGAAGAGAAATATTTCCTCAGACTCAAGGAACTTTTTGAGCTAAATATTGAAAGATTTTCTGACAATGAAAAATTGTCCTGGATAACGACTCTTTCAAATTATTGTACTTTACGCGGTAATGAAGGAGAAAAAAAATACAGGGAGTATCTTTTTGATCTCAATAATCTTGAGCTCAAAGTCGGGTACAGCGGCAACAGCAAACACCTGTCAAAAATACTTTTCATTCAGATATTGCGGAATGCCCTTTCAATAAACAAAACAGAATGGGCGCCTGATTATATTAACGAATACTCTCAAAGGTTAAGATCATCATACCAGAAACCAATGAAAGCGCTTGCACTTGCATACCTGAATTTGAAACTTAAAAAACACAGTCTGGTTATTGAAAACCTGAAGGATGTGAAATTTATTGACATTAGAGATAAGATGTATGTTAAATCACTTTATTTAAGAACGTATTTCGAAACCCGTGAATTTGAACTGTTAATGTACCAGGTAGATTCCGCTAAACACTTCATTAGCTCAACAGTTTCGCTAAGTGAAAAAACCAGAGTGAATTTTCTGAGGTTCCTTAACTTTCTTACCAACTTAACAAACGCCATTGAAAAAAATGACAGCGCCGAGATCGAAATCATAAGGAAAAAACTTACCGTTGACCCTGAACTCCCGTTTGGCGAATGGCTGCTTTTGAAGATAGAAGAATTGAAGAAATAGTTTTCCTGCTGTTATTTGATAAGAACCATTTTCTTTATATCACTGAACTCACCTGAGTGCAACCTGTAAAAATACACTCCGCTTGAATAATTAGCTGCCTTCCAGTCAACATTGTATGTACCGGCATTAAGATTTTCATTAACAAGAGTTTCAACTTCCCTGCCAAGCATATCAAATACTATCAGCTTTACGAATCCGGCTTTTGGAACTGAAAACTTAATATTTGTTGCAGGATTGAAAGGATTTGGATAGTTTTGAGAAAGTGAACATTTATCTGGTACTTCACCCGAAATATTATTTATTCCAATAGGATTTGTACCAATCACAAAATTAAGCGACCACGCTTTGAGAGTTCCGGTATTCCCGGCGGCCCGGTCGTAAATCTTCAGTATCCACGAACCGTTAATATTTGAGTTATTGAATGCAGAGAGCACTCTACTCGGCTTAAATGATCCTGTAAACGGGGATATTCCGCTTCCTATTGTATTTGCTGCTGAATCATCAAGTACTGTGCCGATAAAATTATCACCTGAGCCGCCAACCTGATAAATTGCAGTATCGGTTACGCCGTTGTGAACCAGATAGATCTCAAGATCACCGTCATTTGGATGAATAACTGAATCTATCCTGAGGTTTACATCATAAACATAATAACTTATGGGAGAAGTAAAGTCAACTGGAATTGTATCATATGAGCTTTGCAGATCGTTAATAACTGTGTTAACTGAATTTTTCCTGAATTCCGCTGCAAAAACAGAAACAGGAGAATATTTTATGACCGCAATATCATAACCCCAGGTAAAATCGTTGCTTGTGCCTGCCGAGAATGTGTTCCCGTTTCCGTCAACACCAACAGCGCAGCTTAAATCAGCGCTGTTGCTGGGCCCGTTATATGATTTAGCCCACTGCAAAGTTCCGTTTGAATTATATTTTATAGTTGAGATATTTGAAGAACTATAAATATTTCCGGTTACATATATACTTGCTGTGTTATCAATGGCAATATTATATCCGCGGTAACCATCAGGTACGCTGCCGCCATTGTAGCTCTTGATCCATTGCTCATTTCCGTTGGGGTCATATTTAATTGTTGTGATAGAATATGAAAGCGGAAATCCTGCACTTCCGGTTTCACCTGTAACATACACATTACCGGTGTTATCAGTAACAACTGCCCTGGGAATATCTGCGCTGTAGTTATAAAATCTGTTCCATGAAAGGGTTCCATCAGGATTAATTTTGAACACCGCATAATTATTGTCATTTGGACCTGTAATAATAATATTGCTGTTTATATCTACTTTCATATCAAATGGTGAAGACGGATCTCCTGTACCTTTGCTGCCGCATCTCATCTGCCATACATGGTCAAGGTTTTGTTCAAATTTAGCGGCCATAAACCTGTTTGAATCAGCCTGATTGATATTGCAGTAACCGGCTATTATTATTTTTCCTGCTCCATCTATTGCTATTTTTCTTGCGCCTTCGCTCCCAACATTAATAAATGTCTGCCCAACCAATGTACCGGTAGAATTATACTTTGCAATGAACATATTATTCAGAGTAGTTACATTAGTTGCGTATTCACCTGTCACATATACATTTCCCGAGAGATCCGTGATGATATCAAACCCGCCGCAATAAGCATTACTTCCGTATTGGAAAAGATTTGCCCAAAGCTGGGTGCCTGCAGGACTGTATTTGATAACCAGCATTTTATTTGCGCCGCCCGAATAAATTGCTGATTCGCCGGTCACATAAACATTACCTGCGGCATCAACATGTATTGCCCTGGTGAACGCTCCGTTAGTATCCGCTGCCCTGTAATTTTGTATCCATTGCTGTACACCCATGCTGTTGTACTTAATGGTAACACTTTCTATCCTGTATCCGTATGGATATGATCCTTCTTTCTGAGAGCCTGTTACATACACATTGCCCTGCTGATCAACAAACATATCATTAACGGCATCTCTGTTTTCACCTGCAGATGTGAATCTTGCAGCCCACTCCTGTGAAACCTGTGCGTTTAGATGATAACCGAAGATAAGACTGATCGCAATAATTGCTAATATTAAAACTTTTTTCATTTTGAATCTCCTTTGTTATTGTTCAATTTGAATATCATTTTAAACCTTTGCTGTAAAACAACTCATGTTTTAGTACAGTTTCTGCCGCGGGCTGCTTCAAGTTTGAAGTTCCGTATCATACGAAAAAATGTATATAGGATATCTGAGCATCACGAACAATAGCCGAACGCTTCAAACTTAATTTATTGATTTGGGGTTTACAAAGAAAGTATTGCGGTTTTTTAGAGCTCTGATTTTGATATTTGTTTAAATATTGCTAATTTTGGGGGATTTTATCCAATTTTTTAGAGGCTATTATGAAAAAAACCAAACTAATATCGCTGCTTGGTACATTTTCAAAACAGGAAATCCTTAGGCTGGATGATTTTGTTAAGTCACCTTTTTTTAATAAAAATAAAAATGTCATAAATCTCTGTGAAGCTGTTTTACCCTATTGGCCGGGTTTTGAATCTCCAAAATTTACAGAAGAAAACATCTTCCGGAAGATATTTCCGAATGAGAACTTTGATTACTTCAAGATCAAAAATGTTATTTCAGATCTGTACGCTCTTACAGCGGAATTTTTGAAGGTGTCAATATCGCAAAGCCGGCCTTTGGATAGTGAAATAAATCTGTTAAATGCATTGCACGACAGAAGACTTGATAACATATATTCACAAAGAGAAAAAAAGGTTAAACAACAGCTCCGCGGGGCAGAAGTAAAAGATGAAGATAACTATTTAAGGCAGTACCAGCTTGAAAGAGTTAATATTGCGCATTACAAATTTTCCGGTTCATCATACTCATTCAACAGCATACAAACAGAATTTGACAGTTTCCTGGAATACTCATTAACGGGCTTACTTAGATTGTATTCTAAAATGCTCCATAACAAAAATCACGGCAATATTCAGTTTGATATGAAGATGTTTGAAAATGTGTGGCAATATGCCAAAGAAATGGATTTCAGTGATAATCCTTCATGTTTGATCTACAAACAGGTAATTTCTCTCGAGCTATCCAAAAGTGAAGCTGATTACAGAAAATTGCTTGAAATAAAAGAAAAATACAGGAAGAACATCCCGCCGGAAGAATACTATTATATACTGCAGGAACAGAATTCATACTCTGCATACAGATTAAAACTTGGTGATGAAAATTATTATGTTGAGCGCTTCAGAGCATTCAGGGAAATGGTGGAAAAGAAATTTATGGATACGGGTTACCTGATCTTCCCGAATGTAATATCCGCTTATACTTCTGCATGTATGGCAAATGAATATGAATGGGCAGAAGATTTCCTGAAAAAAGCTCAAAGCGGTATATCACCGAAGGAAGAAAAACTAAATACAATTAATTACTGCAAAGGTTACCTGGCATACCGGCAAAAAGATTTTGGAAGGGCTCTGCAGCTTTTCTCGAAAACTAACTTCAAACTGTACTTAATGAAAGTTATGGTAAAAAGCTATTCAGCGCGTATTTACTATGAGCAGAACCTGTATGAGCAGACTATTTCTGCTGTAGATACTTTCAGGCATTATCTTAAGACCGAAAAAATGATGGCAGAAGAACAAAAGAATGCGCATTACGAATTTTTAAGGAATCTAACTGAGCTTGCAAGGCTGAAATTTGAAGGGATCAACAAAACCACATTTGTTGACCTGGCTGTTTTGAAGAAGCAAATCAAGCAGATGAGCGCAAATCCGCTTGGGGCAAAAAACTGGCTGATTGAAAAAGCCGGTGAATTAAAATAACAAAGAAGTCATCTAGACTCCTCTGCCATCCTTTTGTAAAGTATAAAAAACTTATTTCACAAGGATCATTTTTTTTGTCTCTGAATACTCACCTGCTTCGTACCTGTAAAAATAAATACCGCTTGAATACTTTGATGCATCCCAGTCAGCTTTATAGGTGCCTGCATTCATATTCTGATTAACCAAGACCTCAATCTCTCTTCCAGATATATCATATATTGTGAGCGTTATGAATGATGATTTTGGAATACTGAACTCAATATTAGTAACAGGATTAAACGGGTTTGGGTAATTCTGTAAAAGCTCATAATCCCGGGGAATCTGAGAAGAAATTTGTGAAACCGAATTTACCACGTCTTTTAACACGTACTGTGAAAGAGTGGCTATCCATATCCTGCTGCCACTGCGGGATGCTGCTATATCAGAATACTGGTATACGGAACTATAGTTACTCCAGTTATCACCATTATTGGTTGTATTGTAAATATTTATGCTTCCCCTTGTTATCATCCAGAAATTAGTACCATAACCGCTTATTGGCAGCTGGTTACCTGTTCCGGGAATTGTTAAAGGTGACCAGCTTATACCCCCATTGGTAGTTCTGAATCCGCCGCTGCCCGTGGCTATTCCTGTTTGTCCGTTAAACCAAATACCGATAATATTGGTTGATCCAAGTGTTTGATAGCTCCAGTTAATGCCGGAGTTAGACGAATAATACAGCCGTCCGCCGGATGCGCCGAACCAATATTCATTGTCTCTTGTATATAAAGAGTTTTCTGTGGAACCGCCTGAACCCGGCACAAACATTCCCGCGGAATCCCAGGTTGAACCATAGTTAGAAGTTTTAAATAATGACCATCTGCCGCTAAACGGTTTACCGATCATAATTCCTGTTCCGTTAGAAAATACTTCGAGTGAATAAATTTCACCATTCGGCTGTGAGAATACCTGCTGCCAGGAACTGCCACCATCAGTCGTTTTCCATACTGATGATGATGAAGGGCTATAGTCTTTGGCTGAAACAAACGCTGTATTTTGATCTAAGCCATAAACATTGTTAAGTGTCGATGTATCAGGCGTTACAACAGAAATATCCCAGCTTGCTCCTCCGTTAGTTGTTCTGCACACTTTTCCAAGATGTCCGCATGTCCAAACAACATTATCATCAACCGCCGAAATAGATGTTAAAATCTGCGGAAAGCCAGTATCCAATGTTGTCCATTGTGATTGTATTTGTGAGATTAAACAGAATCCAATCATTAAATAAATTATTTCTTTCATAACTAATAAAAAAATTACCTCTGCAGTTTTATTCTGTGATTTTTCAGCGAAACAGTATCAGCAGAAGTGAAAAGCTTTCATGAGTAAAATAAAAATCATAATTCTTGCTGTTTCGCTGTAACAGTACAAACATATATTCCATTTAGCGGTGCTGCAAAGAATAATTACAGGATTTTAGAATAATATTTCTTTAAATATCAGAATAAATTGCAATTAGCAATAATTTTGAGCATTTTGCAGAGAATTTTTTAGAAAAAATTGAATAAGAATTATTCTGAATTTTAAAGGGTCTTATTGAAAAACACCAAACTTATTACTCTGCTAAAAACTTTTTCCAGGGAAGAAATAAAAAAATTCAGGGATTTTGTTCTTTCGCCTTATTTTAATAAAAATAAGAACGTACAAAAGCTCAATGAAGTACTTTTCAGATTTCACCCTGAATTCGATTCCACACTTCCGGATGAAGAAACAATATTCAGCGAGATATTTCCGGGTGAAGAATTTGATTATTTTAAGATCAAAAATATTTCATCAGATCTTTATAACCTGGGTCTTGAATTCCTTAGGCTGACACCCAATCCGGCAACTGAGTTTACTTCACAATATAATCTAATCGTGCAATTGAGAATGCGCAAACTGTTTAACCTCCATGGAAAGCTTGTTAAATCAATTGAAAAAACCTTTAAAGAAACAAAGGTCAAAGATAATGCATTTCTATACAGCAATTATCTTATTGCAACAGAAAGCCAATTCGTTGATCTGTTTGAAAAGCCCAGCAGCATTTCGGGGATAGTTAATGAGTTTGACAGTTTTTTTGAATACTTTCTCAATAATCTTCTTCATTATTATAACCTGCTTATTCATATAAGCAAGGATAATAATATTAAGCTGGATATAAAAATGATGGAAGAAGTCACAGCGTTCCTTGAACACGATAAAGCAAGTGAACATCCTGTTACATTATCCTATAACTATCTTATACTTCTCAAAACCAGGGGTAAAGAAGAGTACTTCTTCAAACTAAAGGAACATTATTTCAGAAATTTTGAGTTCATGAATGAGTTCTCGGCGTATACAGTACACATGTATATGTTCGGGTACTGCGCGGATAAATATAATATTTCAGGTGACAGAAGATTCATTAATGAAGGATACGAGCTGTACAGGCATTCATATCTTAATAACAGGGTAACTTCCGGAGAGCTGCTGTATCCTGACTTTGTGAATTATATTAAAATATTTGTCAGGGCTGGAGATACTGAGCTTACCCGTAAATTTATAGCGGACTATGCGGCGCAGCTTCCAAAGGACCAGCTTGATAACTGCCTGAATTATTCAAATGCATATATTGCGCATTATGAAGGCGACTACAACAAAGCCTTAAAACTGATTACAATGGTAAACTTTCCACTGGCAATTTTGAAAGTACAGGTGAGACTTATAGAAGTCCAGCTGAATTTCCAGCTTGGATATTACGAAGAAACACGAAGTCTCATTGAATCCTTCAAGAAAACTTTTACGAAGGAAGCCGTCATATCAGATAATTTCAAGGGATCAATTCTGAGTTTTTTAAAGATGACCATTAACCTGATAAATCTTAAGCAGGAACCGAACAAAAAGAAAATGCAGGCAGAAGCAAAAAGACTTCTGGAAATGGTTGAAAAGAAGCAAATGAATCATTTTGGAATTAAATTCTGGCTGGAAGACAGGCTGAAAGAATTAGTTTAAATCAGACAGGCATTTAATAACAAAAAGGAGCTAATTAGCTCCTTTTTTGGTTATACCTGGTACACTCATCCGTTAACTCAGAAATACCGGAAGAGTAAAAATTAACTCAATTTATTAACAGCTTTGGTAAGTTTTGATTTTTTGTTAGCTGCGTTATTCTTGTGAATAATACCTTTTACAGCAGCTCTATCCAGAACTTTAACGGCTTTTTTCAGTTCTTTTTCAGCTTCGTCCTTTTTCTTGGCAGCGGTAACGTTTTTTAAAGCGGATTTAATCTTCGCTTTAAAGTGTTTATTATATTCAGTTCTCTTAGGTGTCTGCCTGGCTCTTTTTTGAGCCGATTTATGTCTTAATGGCATCTAATTTTTGTCCTTTTTATACTATTAATAATGATTTATTTTTACGCAATTTAAATTTAATTCCAAAAATAGCCATATCTTATAAGAAAATCAATTTACTATTTAACGCCCGCCTCTAATCCGGGCAATTTTCAAACAAAAAACATTAAAAAATGGAAAAATTGAAGAACAAGATTCTCTGGGTTGATGATGAAATTGAGCTTTTACGCTCAAATATCCTCTTTCTGGAAGATAAAGGCTATTTTGTTGAGAAAGCCACCAATGGTGAAGATGCCGTTGATATGGTGAAAGAAAAAGATTTTGACCTCATTTTTCTGGATGAAATGATGGCCGGTATGGGCGGACTCAAAACCCTCGCCTCTATTAAAGAGGTACAGCCTAATGTTCCCGTGGTGATGGTAACAAAGAATGAAACTGAATCCCTTATGGAAGATGCCATCGGAGCCAAAATATCTGATTATCTTCTCAAACCGGTTAATCCTAACCAGATACTTCTTGTCTGCAAGAAATTCCTCGAAGGAAAACGAATAAAAGGTGAAACTGTTTCCCGCGATTATATTCAGGAGCTCAACAAGATAAACATGTCTATGATGGAGCCGCTGGATTATAACGACTGGATAAAAATTAACAGCGACCTCACCCAGTGGGAAATGGAGCTTGATGAACACCCTGAGCTTGGTTTGAAGGATACTGTACTTGCTACGCGTAAGGAATGCAACGCAGAGTTCTGCAGGTTTTTTGAAAGGAATTATATTGAGTGGATCCACGGAAAAAAAGAAGGTCCGACCTTTTCTAACGGTATTGTTGAAAAATATGTGCTGCCCGAGCTTGATAATAATAAATCAGTTTTCTTTTTTGTAATTGATTGCTTAAGGCTTGACCAATGGATGCTGATGGAAAAAATGCTTTATGATTATTTCAAGATATCCAAAGATTTCCATTACGGCATCATACCTTCTGCGACTCCGTATGCAAGGAATTCCATTTTCAGCGGGCTGTACCCCAGCGAAATTGAAAAACATTACCCCGAGCTTTTTGCAAAAGGCGAAGATGACGAGAACAGCAAAAATAATTATGAGAAGGAATTCCTGCAGAAGCTGCTTGACAGAAAACGTATTAAGCTGAGAAATGAACTGCGCTATGTAAAAATACTTGACGCTGACTTCGGAAAAGGAATTGAAAATAAGATATCAAGCTTTTCCAATACTCACCTGAATGCAATTGTTGTGAATTTTGTTGATATACTCGCTCACAACCGTTCAGATAACGCAGTATTGAAGGAAATTGCGCCGGATGAATCAGCATACCGCTCTTTAACACAATCATGGTTTGAACATTCATCACTATTCAATATGTTCAAAATTCTCTCACAGCAGAAAGATATAAAGATCATAGTTACTACCGATCACGGCAGCATACGCTGTATGCGCGGCTCAAAGGTACTTGGCGACAGAGAAACCTCAACAAATCTGCGTTATAAATACGGAAGGAATGTAAAAATTGATGACCGCCAGGCAATATTTATCCGAAATCCGCAGGATTACAAATTACCCAAACGCGGCGGAATTGTGAATTACGTTGTCACAAAGGAAGATTTTTATTTTGTGTACCCCACTGATTATCATTATTACTTAAGCCATTACAAAAACACTTTCCAGCACGGCGGCATATCAATGGAAGAACTGATACTGCCTGTTATAACACTTGAACCAAAATCGTAATTATTTTTATATGGCCCGCGATTTTGCACTAACTACAAAAAACGAATCTGAAACAATTGATCTTGGATTGAAAATCGCATCCTCGCTTAAAAGCGGGGATGTGATTGCATTATATGGCGATCTTGGCTCAGGGAAAACCCGCCTTGCAAAAGGCATTTGCCTGGGACTTGATGTAAAACAAATGGTAAATTCGCCAACCTTTATAATAGTAAATGAATACAACTCCGCAAAATTTCACAATATATATCATTTTGATCTCTATAGACTGAAATCAGAAGATGAAATTCTTGCAATGGGTTTTGAAGACTACATGAAAAACCGCGGGATTGTACTTATTGAATGGCCGGAGCACGCCGAACGTCTTTTGCCGGAAGGTACAATTAAGATACACATTTCGCACTCAGTTGAAAATGAAAATGAACGGTGGATCAGGGTGGAGGGTATTGCGCTATGAAATTACTGCTCATTAATTCAACTGATAAGAATGCATTTACGGCTATTGTACATGGATCTGAACAGGCAGTTGTTTATGCGTCAGAATTTAAAGAACCGGAAAGTATCCCGGGAAAAACACCCGATAAACTTATTCACTGCCTTGATAAGCTTACATCTGAATCGGATATTAAAGATATTGATGCAATTGCTGTTACCGTTGGTCCCGGTTCATTTACGGGAATAAGGGTGGGGCTTGCTCTTGCAAAAGGAATAGCTTTCGGGCTGGATAAAAAAATAATACCGGTGAACAATTTTGAGCTTACTCTAGGCAGGCTTAATGAAATTCAGCCGGATAATACATACTGCGTTCTATTGGAAGCAAAGCTTCCGGAATATTATTACGCCGTTTATGAAAATGAAAAAATTATAAAAAAAGGCTCAGAAACACTTGAAATTCTGGCAAAAACACTTGGAAATGATACAATTGTAGTGGGAGATTTTGACGATGAAACTCAATTAAAACATTGTTATTTTAGTGTTCTTAATGTTAAACTTCGGGTAAGTGAGTTTGATGCAATGTCCAAAATTGCTCAAAAGGAGTTTATTTCCGATAATTTAACAGATGCAAAAGATGTGCAGCCTTTATATCTAAAGGATTTTAATTTCAGGAAACCTTAGCAAAATAATTATACAATTTTTCAGGAGAAAAGATGGCCTGGTTTAAGAGAACAAAACAGAATATTGCTACACAGGAAAAAAAAGAGCTTGGTGAAGGGCATTGGATAAAGTGTCCTAAGTGCGATGAAATTATGCACAAAAAGCAGTGGGAAAATAATTATTATCTCTGCACAAAGTGCGATTACCACTTCCGTATTGGAAGCGAAGAATATTTTAAGCTCTTATTTGATAACAGCGAATTTAAGGAATTTGACAGGAAAGTAACTTCAAAGGATCCGCTTGATTTTGTAGATACCAAAAAGTATAAGGATAGAATTAATGATACTATCAAAAAGACAGGGCTTTATGACGCAATACGGAATGCCATTGGGGAAATAAACGGCAAAGAGTGTGTTATAAGCGCAATGGATTTTAATTTCATCGGTGGCTCGATGGGTTCAGTTGTTGGCGAAAAGATTGCCCGCGGAATACAGAGAGCTATCAAAGAAAAGTGTCCGTACATAATAATTTCCAAATCAGGCGGTGCAAGAATGATGGAAGCTGCAATATCACTCATGCAGCTTGCAAAATCTTCGGCATGGCTTGCAAAACTTGCTGAGCATAAATTACCGTATATTTCCGTACTTACAGATCCAACAACAGGCGGAGCATCTGCAAGTTTTTCTATGCTTGGTGATGTTAACATTGCAGAGCCTGATGCATTAATAGGATTTGCGGGTCCACGTGTTGTAAGGCAGGCTACAGGTAAAGATCTGCCGAAAGGTTTCCAGCATGCTGAATTTGTTCAGGAGCATGGTTTCCTGGATTGCGTTGTAAACCGCAAAGACCTGAAAGATAAGCTTTACCAGTTCATGGTTTACATGCATGATAAAAAATAGCCCGGAAGTTACTGAACATACTGAAAGTACGGCAGCCATATAAATGAAAATCCTCCGCACAATTGGCGAAGCGCAGAAACTTACCACTTCGCTGAGACTGAAGAACAAAACGATAGGCTTTGTTCCAACAATGGGCTACCTTCACGATGGACACCTTTCATTGGTAAAAGCCGCCCGCAAAAAAGCTGATATAGTAATTGTAAGCATTTATGTTAATCCTTTGCAATTTGCTCCAACCGAAGATCTCTCTAAATACCCCCGTGATTTTAAACGCGATGAGGCACTATGCCGCAAAGCGGGAGTAGATTATATATTCTACCCTGATGATAAACAAATGTACCCTGAAAAATATTCAACATATGTAACCGTAGAAAATATCACAAACGGACTGGAAGGCAAAATCAGGCCTGAGCATTTTAAGGGAGTAACCACAATTGTGCTTAAGCTCTTTAATATAATCCAGCCGCACTTTTCAGTTTTCGGGCAGAAGGATGCACAGCAGGCAGCGGTAATAAAAAAAATGACCGCTGATCTGAATGTGAACACGAAAATCATCGTTTCACCCACAGTCCGCGAAGCGGACGGTTTGGCAATGAGCTCGAGGAATGTTTACTTAACAAAAGAGCAAAGAGCGGATGCACCGTATCTGCAGAAATCGCTTCAATATGCCAAACGCAAAATTTTGCTTGAAGGATACAACAAGGATATTGAGTTCCTTGCGGGACAGATGAGCAAACTCATCAAATCACGTAAAACTGCAACAAAAATTGATTATATTTCGTTTAATGATTATGATACGCTTGAAGAGGTAAAATCGCTTAAAAACAGCAATAATTCAGCAATATTGATAAGTTTAGCGGTAAGATTTGGCAAAGTGAGATTAATTGATAATATAGTAATTAAGCGTTAATTTTGTAATCACGCTGGATTTTTCCTGAAATAGAAAGGCATTAAAACCATGGAAAGAATAATGTGCAAATCAAAGCTTCACCGGGCGACTGTTACCCAGGCTGAGCTTTATTACGAGGGAAGTGTAACCATCGATGCGGACCTGCTTGATGCCGCCGATATTATGCCGTATGAGAAAATTCAGGTTGTAAATATTAATAACGGTTCCAGGTTCGAAAGTTACGCTATTGAAGGAAAACGCAGAAGCGGTACAATATGCATAAACGGCGCTGCAGCAAGAAATGCTGCTGTAGGTGATCATATAATAATTATAACTTATGCCAACTACACAGAAGAAGAGCTTAAAACTTTCAAGCCGACCATAATTTTGATGGATAAAGATAACAAGATAAAAGATATTAAACATACCAACGAGATCCTGGAAGTTTAACTGTATATGAAAATGAAAAATTACTTACGTTTAATTCTGATTTCATTATTTATTTTCAGCGGTTCTACCCTACTGTTTGCGCAAAAGATGTATAAGGTGCAGTATGAATCTCAGGCTGACTTAAAAGTGTACGTAGTTTCATACGAATCACAATGTGACCTGAAGGTGTTCATGGTTAATTATGAATCACAGGCAAACAAAGATGGACTTTGGTATAATGTTTCATATGAAAGCCAGGCTGATTTTAAACTGTACTTTGTGGATTACGAATCACAGGCTGACCTGAAAATATATTTCGTTGATTACGAATCGCAGGCCGGCTGGTATAATAAATCAAAAGAATACCTGCTGAAATTCAAAAATCAATAGAAAATCCTGCTTTGCTTTCACCTTCCGAAAATAATTATTTAATACCTGTATTATGCCTATAACCGATACTGATTTTAACAATAAGAAATCTGCTTTCCTCGAAAATCAGCTTGCAGAGCTGATGAAGAAAGTAAAGGATACAGAAGGAAATATGAACAAAAAGCTCGCCGTGGCAATTCTTGCTGCGGGTCTTGGTAAAAGAATGAAGAGTCCCGATAAACCCAAAGTAATGTTTGAAATTAACGGGCGGCCCATGATAGATTATGTTGTTGAACTTGCGTTCATGGTGAATGCTGAAAAAGTTGTGCCGATTGTGGGCCATCACCGCGAACTTGTGATAGATTTTCTGAATAAGACTTTTGCAGGCAAAAATATTGAATATGCTGTACAGGCTGAACAGCTTGGTACGGGTCATGCCGTAATACAGACAGCTGAGCTGTTAAAGGATTTCGACGGCGAAATACTGATACTTTCAGGTGATGTACCGCTGTTAAAGTTTGAAACGGTTGAAAGACTTATTAATGAGCACTTTGAAAAGAACTATACAGCAACGCTGTTAACAACAGTTTTTGAAAACTCTCACGGTTACGGAAGAATAGTACGTGATGCCGAAGGTAACTTCAGCAGGATAGTTGAAGAAAAGGACGCGGCAGAAGAAGAGAAACAGATAAAAGAGATCAATCCGGCAATTTATATTGTTAACGCAAAAGTTTTGTTTGATGCGCTTTCAAAAATATCTCCCGAAAATAACCAGAAGGAATATTATCTTACCGATATTTTCCACTTCATCCCAAAAGAAAAAACAGGCACGGTTGTTACCAGTGATGAGCTTGAAGTAACCGGCGTGAATTCAATTGAGCAGCTTAAGGAAATGGAAGATGCATTGAATTCAAGAGCCTGAATTGGAAAATCGCGGGATCAAAAACACAATACTTAACAAGCTTTATCCTGAAGATATCATTGCTGTACTTTTTTCAAGCATAACAGTGTTTCTGCTGGCGTACAATATTGCTGGCGGTAAAATCAAAGATCAGTCTGCATTAATAGTACCTGCAGTTTCAATTCTGGCCTTTTCATTTTTAACTTCATATCAAAAAAGCTCGCCTTCAAAGTTACTTAAATTCCTGAGAAGTTACCTGCATATTCCTTTGTATGGCATTATATTCAGTGCTTTTCAGCAATTTGTGCATATAATGAATCCAACTGATTATGACACCCTTCTGCTGAAGGCTGATCTTACTGTATTCGGATTTGATATAACACGCTGGTTTGAGCAATTCACGGGCAAAGGAATGACGGAGTTACTAACACTTTCATATTTCTCATATTATGTATTTCCCACTTTAACTTTCGTATTGCTGTACTTTGGCAAGGACCCTGCCGCTTTTAAAAAAGCCCGTAATTACCTGCTGGCAATTGTTATCGGTTGGTACGGAGCTTTTTTATTTTATATTGCTCTGCCTGCTGCCGGACCCGATATAGCTTTCCCTGAACATTATACTGTCCCTATACAGGGACTCTCACCACTCACCAACATGTATCTGGAAAATTTAGGGAAATATTTAAAGGAATCATTTGTACGGAATACTTTTCCGAGTATGCATTTCGGGATAATACTTATCACCAATTACTTCGCTTACAGATTTAAGAGAAAATACTTCTGGTTTGCCACACTGCCTGTAGGCACATTGCTTGCAGTTGCCACTGTTTACCTGCGTCAGCATTATTTAATTGATCTGGTTGGCTCACTGCCTGTTGCTGCATTAAGCATTTATCTGGCAGATAAACTGATTAAGCCTGCCCAACAATAAACTTCAGAATAAAATTCGCATTCCTAATTATGATGCGTATGCTCTTCCATATCCTGCCCATCCGGGAAATGGAGTTTCAGATCCACATCAATATCAGCACTAAGACTTTTAGATACCGGGCAGTGAAGCGCTACTGCTTCCAGAATGCCGCGTTTATCAAAAGGTATACCGGCAGGAAAAACGATTTCAGCGACAAGTTTTGCAACCCTGCGGGGTGAATCTGTGCTCATGTGTTTTTCTATTCTGCAGGTTGCGCCTTTCATGTTTATTCCCCTGTCCTCAGCGGCGATACCCATTGTTGTCAAATAACATACCGCCAGTGAAGTTGCCAGAAGATCGGTTGGCGAAAAACTCTCACCTTTGCCGCGGTTATCAACCGGGGCATCTGTTTCTATTGTTACTCCGCTTGGTTTATGCACAGCTTTGCAGTGCAGGCCGCCTGAGTAGATTGTATTAATTTCGACCATATAATTATGACCTCCGGTTCTAAATTAATAAATAATAATACTCTTTAATATACCCAAATAAGTTATTAAATCACGTCAGTTTGCCGCTGCTTCGTTAATTTTCCTTATGAGCCATGGCCTGTACATTATGGTACAAGTTTCAAAATCATTAATTTTGGGGTTTTCTGTCTGATTCAGCCGGAATTTGATCAATTGCAGAACCTGTTTTACAAAATTATTGGTTCTTTCTTTTACATAAGGAGTTACAGACCTGTATTTTGAAATAAAATGCCGGTATGAATCAGCAAGTAAAAAAGCTTCTTCAAAATATCCGGCCTCATAATAGATCATCAGGTTCAATGCTTTTATCTTAAACTTATCGTAGTACTTCCTGAATTTCACACGGCTAAGGTATTTCAATGCCTCGTCATAATTTCCTTTAAACATATATAAGATTGATAGTGCAAGATGCTCATATGATCTTTTTTCTTCTTCAGGCAGGTTAACATTGTATTTCCGTATGAAATCCTCAGCCCATTCAAACTCTTTAAGCATTAAAGCATTGTTTGCCATGGATATATACATATCGGGTATTATGTAGCCATCTTTAAGGTGGAACCCGCTGCTGAGTACTTCGTTCACAATTTCAAATCTTTCTTTCAGAAAATCCAGGTTTCCGTTATCTACTTTTACAAAACAGTAGTTGTGCAGATAAGTGTAAATTGCCGCCAGTTCATTTTTATCAAGCAAGTGTTTATGACTGGAGATCATTTGTTTAATGTTCCTGTAATACACTTCATCTTCAGGCTTCAGGTATGAGCTTACCAGGTTACTTAAAATAAATGCTATCGGGTTCTTATCTGTAATACCCCTTTTTTCATACACATTCACAAGATCATTCAGAATTTCAAGATCTATATTGCTCTTTTCTTTCCTGAAACGGGCATCATTCAATATTATGTAATAGAACTGGAACACCGTTAATGCAGAATAATTGACAAATCCATCCATTGCCTCTTTCCAGTCGGTATCGGGATTTAAATTGGTTTTAAGATTACTTATAGTTTTTGAATAACTTTCAAAGATAAATTTATTGTAATAATACTTTTCGTTTCTTAAAGGATTTTTTTCAAGCTCCGTCAATGCTTCCATAGCAGATTTGCCTGCTTCATCATAATTCTTTATTTCTATAAGTCTGTCTATCAGTTTGCTGCCGTAAGTCATTTTATCTTTCCTGAAACTGCTTACTGCAAGATAATCATTAAGCATGATGTTCAGTTCAGAAAGATATTTTCTCATCAGCACATCGTTGTATTTCTTTCCCGGTGTGGCAGCTATAAATATTTCTTCTTTTGCTGCATTGTATTCGGGATAATACATTTTGATCTTCTTAAATACAACCGGCAAACTTTTACGTTTCAAAAAATACGGAGAATTGATAAATCTTTCAAATTCTTCAAGCTGCTTATAATTTAAGTATTTAAGACTTTTTACAAATTTGCTGTTTTTCATTTTGCTGTCACAATTAACAAATATTATTAAATATTACTGTAACATTTACCGTTTTTATCAATTTATAAAGTCACAATTAAGCTTATTATTCTTTGAAATACAATGCTGTTTTGGGTTAATTTTGTTCATTACTCGCTGTTTGAAAATTAAGTCTGTCACAATCAACACTAAATATTTAATCTCTCAAAAAAGATAGATGAAGAAGGTAACCGGGCTTTGTCACAACGGCTAAATTTATTCCGGGAACACCCTCTAATTGAATGTGTAAAATTAGTATTATTTAATAATCTAAACTGAACAAATATGAAACACAAATTTTATTTTCTTTTAGTTACTGCGTTAATGTTTTCGTCTGCTAATGTTTTTACGCAATGGACAGTAGTCTCAAACAGCGTTAAATCCCTGAACTCTGTTGCGGTGAAACAGGGAATTTGGGGATTTGCAGTTGGTGATTCAGGCGTTATAAGGAAAACTGTAACTGGCGGCACTACCTGGAATATACAAAACTACAGCACTTTATCCAGCTTCAGAAAAACTATGATCTTCAATTCAGATCTTGCATTTGTTTGTGGTGATTCGGGGATTGTAATCAAAACTACAAATGGAGGATCTATCTGGCAAAATATCAGTCCAGTAGGTACATTTAATTTTTATGATATGGATTTTCTTGATCTGAATACAGGCATAGTAGTTGGACAGCAAAGACATTTTGCGTATACACCAAATGCCGGAGTTAACTGGATAACCGGCCAGCTTAATGTTCCTGGACCCGCCAACCTGGATTATACCTGTGTTGATTTTATTGACGCTAATACCTCTTTTGTCGCATCAAAGGATACACTTATTGCGGGAAACTATACGGTGTATATACACAAATCAACCAATAACGGTGTATCGTATTCGCAGGTCTTTTCTTATTCTTCAACCCAGCATTGTCCGTTTATAGACCTGCAATTTTTGAACGCAAACACCGGTTATGCGGCGGCAAAGAATGGTAACCTTTTTAAAACAACTAATGGTGGTGTAAACTGGTCAACTTATAACATAACTTCGGCTTATGATGTCAATAGTATTTTCTTTTACAATGTTAACACTGGGTACGCCTGCGGATCAAATGGATATCTTTCAAAATCAACTAACGGCGGAGTGAACTGGCTGAGTCAAAACTCACCCATAACCACGACCTTAAACGACAATTTTTTTTCTGATACTTTAAAAGGATGCTCAGTTGGTAAAAGTTCAATGATCTTTACTTCTAACGGAGGAACATTTACGGGTTTTAATCCAAATGGCTCCGAAATACCCGGAACATTCCGTTTATACCAGAATTACCCAAATCCATTTAACCCTGTAACAAAAATATCGTTTGATATTCCGCTGCAATCATTTACAAGGCTCTCTATTTTCAATATACTTGGTGAAGAAGTTTCAGTAGTGCTGAATGAAGTCATTCCTGGAGGAAAATATGAGGCAGAATTCGATGCATCCGGTTTACCAAGCGGAACTTATTTCTACATGCTGAATTCCGGGGAATACACTGAAACCAGAAAGATGATACTAATAAAGTGATCTGTCTTCTAAAGGAGGAAACGCCGTTGAAATCTAAATAATCTGTTCTCCCCTAAGGAATTTAACGGCATAAACAAAAAGGGAGCTTAAGCTCCCTTTTAATATTCTATAATCGGTTTCAACAAACATTATTTCGCAGCAATGCTTTTTATAAGTTTTTCCGCTGCAAGCTGTGACTGACGGGCGTAATCAATAGCATTACCGAGAGTTTTAAGGGTTTCCTGGGGTGAGTGGAATCCCATGGAATTTTCCGCTGCAACAAAATCCCACCTTAACTGTGCGCGTCTGTGTAATTTTCTGGCTTCTTTTAGCTGCTCATCAGTGGCGCCGGCATCTTTTGCCGCCTTTATTGCATTAATAGCATCTACAATCGCGGTTTCTGATCTCATCATTTGTTCATAAACTCTATCCTGAATTGTTTTCACCCTGTTTGAAAGTTCCTGTTCGCTCCATTTATGGCAGGTTTGGCACGCATTGTTAATATTGCGCAATGGACTCTTTATCCAGTGATTTGTAACTTTAACCGAGCCCTGTCTTTCATACGGCATATGACAATCAACACATGTTACGCCGCTTTTTGCATGGATACCGGTTGACCATGTTTCAAACTCGGGGTGCTGCATTTTTATCATCGGCGCGCCTGATGTTTCGTGATCCCAATCCTTAAATCCATACTCATCATAATATGCTTCAATGCTGTCTACACTTAAACCTTTATCCCAGGGGAAAGTCAGATACTTGCCTTCACCTTTAAAATAATACTCAACGTGGCACTGCCCGCATACATAACTTCTCATTTGCTCTCGGGTAGCTTTAGTAACATCAATCCCCCTGCGCTGCATTGCTTCAATGAATCCGGGGCGGCTTACCCGCAGTTCCATTGTTTTTGGATTGTGGCAATCAAGGCAGCCTATCCCCTTATCATAATGCGCGCCAACATCTTTAAACATTGCTTTATAAAAAGCTTCGGTTCCCATTTTTTCAACATCAACCAGCACCTGTGAGCTTTTACAGCTTATGCATGTATTCGGGGTATTATCATTTACTCTTTTTGTTTCCTTAACATCTGTTATAGCCCAATAATGGCCGCGTTCTTCGCGGTAATCTTCGCTGAACGGGTATCCCGCAAAAAGTGTTTTCAGTACGGGGTATTTATCAAGCTTTTGGTAGTTATCGCTGCCGCCATAATAAGTTGGCCCTTCGTTTGTTTGGGTCTTAAGATAAGTATCATATTCATACGGGAAGTTCTCACCCCAGACTTTTGGGTCCGTTTCATGGTCACCGACCGGTTTAAATACCGATGGATACAGCTGGGCCTCCTGTTTCTTTTCGAAAACATTAATTAGCAGCAGCGTAATACCCACAGTTACCAGGGCTGTTACAAAAAAGATCAGGAAATATTTTTTATTTATCGGGTTCGCCATTATGAAATTGTATATTTAATTTTTGATAATTTTTGACATTTGATATTTTGTTTCTATTTCATGTGTCCAACGCTTCTATGACAGGAAGTACACTGAATTTTAGTGTTTTCGGTTTCATGGAATGTAATACCTGATACCATTGTACTGTGGCAGTAACGGCAGTTTGCCTCAAGTATATCCCTGTTTCTCTGATTAACCTGTATTGGCTCATGGAAATCACCTGATGTAAACGCATAGCTGTGGTTCCACCCGTTTAATGCTTTGGTGAACCACTTGCCAGCAAAATCCTTAGGGGTATGGCAGTCATTGCATGTAGCAACAGAGCGGTGCGAAGCCCGCTGCCAGCCGTTATACTGGTCATCCATAATGTGGCAGTTATCACATGCCGCGGGGTCATCCTGCATGTATGAATACCCCTTTGCGTAATAAAATGTTGCTGATCCTATCCCTGCCGCAATACCAATAAGAATAGATAAGAAAAGGTAGATCTTTACCATACATCAAATTTTTGATTTGGTTTGACTAACATTCCAATTTTTTTGAAAATATTCAAGTGAATAATGTTTTGCTATAATTCAAATTTAATAAATTTACAAATTCAAACAATTGACTTAAGTCAATGAAGATAAAAAAAGGAGCCATCTGGCTCCTTGCACTCGTAAAATATTTTTTAAAGTGGTTACTATTTATAATTATAATAGAATGTTACTCTTCCAACCAGATCAGCTTTGCGGTCATAATATACCGGGTTCTTTGCGGAGTAGGTATTCACCCATATATTAGGCATGAAATGCACACTCTCTATTGGCATGTAATCAAGCCCCGCTGTAAAGAAGTTCTCTTTATATCCCGCCGAATCACTATTCATATCAGGATCATAGTAATCAAATCTGGCAAACACTCTGAGTTTGGGTACTTTTGTTATTTTTTCTTTTATCAGGGTACTGTGCGCGTAAAATGAAATTCCAAATGGATTAACATTGCTGTTATTGATTCCGGAATTTTTCCTGAGCTGGTTAACAATTTCAGTTCCAACTGTAAATCCGGGGGCTTGATATGCAAGAACCCCTTTAAATGTAAGTTTATTTTTATCTTCTGCCGCAGGTTCAAACTCCGTGTAAGCTTCAAGGTTCAGATATTCAACCGGCTTTGCTGTAACGGAAGCGTAATAATTTTTATACTTATTATTTTCCGGTCTTGTAGCTGTACCATTGCCTATCATAACAAAATACCCGTAGTTCTTTTTTTTATCAAAGCTGCCCTTCAGCCCAACACCCAGATCAACAGCAGTTGTCAAGCCTCTTATATCACTTATCGTTTTTTCAACCGCGCGGTACCCCCACATTTTTTCAGCTATACCCCATACAAATGATGGGGTAAGAAAATATCCTGCGTACAAATTACTTCCGTCAAATATATCTTTCCATTCCAGATAAGCTGCTTTTACTATAACACCAAATCTTCCTGATGTAAAATATTTGTTTCCTCCTTCCAGTGTAAAACCCGCCGTAAATTTTTCTGATAAATAATGTTCGTAAATAAACATAACTCTTCTCAGATCAAACGCCTGGTGATCCTTATTATACGGAGAATATTCGCCGTTAGAACCTGATGAATCACCCTGAACTTTGTAAAAGTAATCACCAAATGCATAACCCGATAATTTAAATGATGGTTTTTCCTGTGCCAGTATAGATTGGTAGTGAGGTGCAAAAAGTAATAAAGCGGTCAAAAATATCTGTATGAACTTCATAAATTTCTCCAATATAATACTCAAAGATAACACAAAAGAAAGATATTAAAATTGATACAGGTCACTTGCAAATATGATAAATGTATATTAATAAGCCGTCCGGATGATCCATTACCCGGACGGCAGTTTGATACAGGATTGCCTGCAGAATTACTTCTGCCGGCAATACAAAGATCTGAAATTTTATTTGGTTTTCATTTGACTTAAGTCAATAAAAAAGGGGCGAAGAGCCCCTTTATACATATTTAAGTATAGTTATTATGTGCTTACTATTTAAACACAAAATAGAATGACATTCTGGCAACTACATCAGCTTTACGCTCAGTTGCCGATGAATTTTTCGCTGAGTATGAATTCACCCAAACGTTCGGCATGAAGTGAACATTGTCAATCGGCATATAATCAAGCCCAACGGTTATGAAATTCTCTTTGTATCCTGTAGAATCATTTTTTGTGTTCGGGTTATACATATCATATCTTGCAAATACATTCAATATTGGAATATTTTCCCTGCCAAGCAAATTACCCCAAACAAAACCGCTTATCCCGAACGGAACAGCGTCAATATCTTTTCCGCCGGCATTTTTCTGGGTTTGCTGGAATACTTCAGCCCCAAAATTGAATTTCTCATAGGTATAACCAACAAATCCTCTGAGTGTAGTTTTATTTTTATCATCGGCAGCGGGTTCATAGTCGCCGTAAACTTCCATTTGCAGACCCTTAACGGGTTTTGCAAATAATGTACCGTAGTATTTTTTAAATTTATTAATTTCGGGTTTCTGACCGTTTCCGTTTCCAATCATTAATCCAAAGCCGTAATTTCCGGCTTTATCAAACTTTCCGCGCGCGGATACACCCAGATCGCTTGCATTACCAAAACCGCGCATATCAACAATGGTTTTTTCAACCGCGCGGTAGTTCCAAGCTTTTTCGTTCAAGGCCCAGCTCCATGTAGGTGTTGGTACAAGTCCTATCGCAAAACTGACTTTCTCAAATGCCTTCCATTCAACATACGCAGTTTTGATAAATACACCAAGCCTTGTGCTTGTTAGTATCTTTTCATTTCCTTCCAGCAGAATCTGTGATGAAAATTTATCATTGAATGTATAATCATATCCCAGATATGCCCTGCGTATTTCAAATGCCTGGTATGAGTTGCCGTAGGACGAATATTGCGTTCCGCTGCCGGTAGAATCACCTGACGCCTTAAAGAAATAGTCCCCGAAAACATAGCCCCATACTTTGCCGCCTCTTTCGCCGGGTTTCTTATCCTGCGAAAAAGCCATGGTGCTTAAAACAGTAACAGCTAAAAACAGTAAAAATGTTCTTTTCATATGCAGTTGGTTTATTTGTTTTGTGTTAAACTCCTAATAATATTTGTAAATTTAAAGTTAAGCCGTTAGAGTATTGTAAGATTTATATTAAATTTGTGTTAAGAAAATACCCCCGAAACATCCAAAAATCAGGATATTACGGGGGCTGGCTGTGTTTACCTTTCGGTAAAATTGTAATCGTCAGTATTCTTCACAAAAGCTGAGTAATTCAGATTAACTTATGATTAATTTGTGATTTATTTATTCAGATTATATGAAGAAGTTATATCAGATATCTTGCACAACATAGCATGTACCCTGCAGTACTTTTCTTCAGAAAGACTGATAGCTCTTTTTATGATCTCATCATCAAGCCCGGCTCCGAGAAAGTTGTACGTAAGATGTATCTTTTCAAAAATCTTAGGGTGGCCTTCAGATTCTTCTGCGGCAACATCTACCCAGAACTTATCAATCTTTTTACGAGACTTGCTTATTATCAATACACAGTCCATCATAGTGCAGCCTGCAAGGGATTGCAGAAGCAGCTGTGCCGGAGAAGCAGCGGAAGCATTTTCTCCGGTATCCATCATCACTTTTTTACCGTTATCGGTTAAGCCTTCTAATTTGTAACCTTCGATCCAGTCTACCCTGGCTGTTTTTGTCATTGGAAATATTTCTTAATTTAATTGAACTTTACGTTTACTTTATCCAGGTATTATATGAACTTCTTTTCTTTAGCGGCCTTTTCAATTTCTTCGCGGAACTTTGGATGAGCAACACTGATAAGAGCATTAACTCTCTCTCTTACATTCATACCATGCAGATCCACTGCGCCGTATTCGGTTACGATCCAGTGAACGTCACCTCTTGATGTTGTAACGCCTGCGCCCTCATCAAGGTGAGGTACAATCCTGGAAATTGAACCCTTTTTGGCGGTTGACTGCAGAGCAATAATCGGTTTACCGCCCTTTGAACGTGACGCACCGCGGATAAAATCAACCTGCCCTCCAAAACCGCTGTAAAAATTATAACCAATTGAATCTGAGCAAACCTGTCCGGTCATATCAACCTGCAGACATGAATTTATAGCTATCATTTTATCGTTTCTTGCTATAGTGAAGGGATCATTTACAAATTCAGTTGTTCTCATTTCAACAAACGGATTCTCATGAATGTACTCAAAAAGTTTGTGTGACCCCAGAACGAACGATGTTACTATCTTTCCGCGAAGCAGTGATTTCTTATCGCAATTAATCACACCGCTTTCAATTAACGGTATCGCTCCGTCACTGAACATTTCAGTGTGAATTCCCAGGTCTTTTCTATCGGTAAGTCTTGCAAGCACTGCATCAGGAATAGCACCGATACCCATCTGAAGGGTTGAACCATCTTCGATAAGATCTGCAATATTCTGTCCGATCTTCTCGAAAATCTTTGCTTCTTCGGGATCCTTTTCAGCATGCATGCCGGGCAATTCCTGCAATGGCTGTTCATATTCAAAAGCGAAGTCAATATCATTAATATGAATAAAACTATCCCCGTGAACTCTGGGCATTAATGGATTGATCTGCGCGATCACGTATTTTGCTACATGAACTGCAGCCTTAGTGCAGTCAACTGCAACACCCATACTGCAGAAACCGTGGTTATCAGGCGGTGAAACCTGTATTAACACTACATCAACCCTGTGTTTTGTATCATGCTGTATCAGTTTCGGAATTTCACTCAGAAAAATGGGCATAAAATCGGCTTTGCCCGCGTTTACATGTTTCCTTGTGTTGCCGCCAAGAAAGAACCCGTTATGCCTGAAATGTCCTTCCATTTCGGGTTTCATGTATGGCGCTTCTCCGAATACCATAAGATGGCAAATCTCTACATTGTTCAGCTCGGGTCCCCGCGCCGTCATGGCTTCAACCAGTCTTTGCGGATAAGCGCATCCGGACTGGATGTATATTCTGTCATTTGATTTTATAACTTTTACTGCTTCTTCTGGGGTAATATACTTTTGAGAGTATTTCTCCTTTGTTTTGTTGGATTGTTCTTTAATTTTGTTTAACACAGCCATTTTCTCCTGTTACTATATATTGTAATAGATTGTATAATATGTTTTTTTGAATCTTAATATCCGTAACTAATTACTTTTTTTCACGCTCATCAAAAAAATCACCCAGCTTAAACCTGGCATTAACAAATGCAGTAATAACCCCGAATCTGCCGCTTTCTGTTTTTGAAAGCCTGATTGACGGGCCGAATGCAAAAGAGTTGAGCGCGAAACCTTCGCCTATATTTGAGACCATTACCTCCAGCAATATCTGAAAGTTTCTTATCTTTTGCAGTGTAATATTCGTTCTGAAATCAAACACTGCGCCTGCCAGCCTGCTCTCGCGGGTTATGAGCCCGATGTTTGTTTCGTTTGCGTAATATGCCACATATACCTGTGAACGGGTTGAACCGAACATTCTGAACGGGTAGCGGAATTCTGCATTCAGATATGTGCCTTTGAGTATATTGTTTGGAAGCTGTTTTGTCGTGTCGCCATTTTCATAGAATTTGTACTGAGGTCCCAGGGCGGAAGTTGAATACCCGCCGAATTTAATATCGCTTAACACGCCTACTTCCAGAAAATTCCCAAGAGGTATAACATAACTCAGTTCTATTGCCCTTAGAGGTGAAAAAATATTATTATACTGCTTCCACGGGTAATTATCACCGGTTTCTTTATTGATAGTATGCGTATTCAGATTATCTATTGTTGTGTTGTAATTAATGCTGACACCGATGATATTCATTCCTATGCTCACAAGATCACTTTCAAACGGAGCGCTGTATTTGTTCCCAATTCCGAATGTAAACCCTATTGATCTTTTAAGCGGGATGCCAAGCTTCTCACCGCCAAACAGCTGAAAATACGGATTAATGTATGCTGTTGTGCTTCTGATAGATCTTTCTTTTTTAGGCGGAGCAACAAATTCTTTTATCTTAATTTGTCTGATCACATCAAGGAATACGCTTGCATAATCAAGGCGTTTGGCGTTCATATTCTCTTTATTAGTACCTGTCCAGTTTATTAAACCATCCTGAACTTTTTTTGAGAGTTGGCTCCATGCGAATCTTTGAGCCGAAGGGTCTGATTCATCACCAAGCACTACGTACTGATTTTGTGTATTTCCATCCATCAGGTTAACCACAATTGTATAACTCTCCAGCTTCGGGTCAATTCCCATATCATCCTGCCCGGTTATGAAGATGCTGTCATCTTCAGCTCTGGCGTAGATCTTAAAATACTTCCAGGTTCGCGGATTAGCGGGATCATCTTCCTGCTGTGCAAAAGCTTTGCCTGCAAATAAAAGGAAGGTAAATATCAAAAGGGCTGTAATTCTTAATAAGGCGATCATGTTAATATATATTTAGTTAAGTAAAAGTTAAAAAATTCCGAATTGCAGACCTGTTTTCTTTGTAATGATTTCTTCTTATCTTAAAAGAGCGCTATAAAGGCAGGAATGCGTTTTATTCATATACAAAAATACACCGTGATAACGTTAGCTGTCAGCGCATTTTGTACGATATTTCTGTAATGATTTAAACTACAAAAAACACTTTGTAATATTATGTAAATATGATACTTGCACCGGCTGATTTTTCGTAAAACTCTCCCACTGTAATTACTTCATCAACCTGTGAACAGAAGTCTTCTTTTTTCAGGTGAAACATATCAACAGAAGCCTTACATGCATATATATTGCATCCTGCATCATGTATCATCTCAAGAAATTCCCTCACCGGGGGAATATCTATTTTTTCCATTTCTTTTTCCATCATATGGGTTGCAAGAGCGCTCATTCCGGGAAGCGAACCAATGAGTGTGGGCATATGCATAGCGGGATTCCCGACTGTTGCAACTTTAATATGATCCATCTTCTTATCGATTATCGCCTCCATCCCGAAGAAAGTAAAAAATAAATTCGCCTCAATACCTTCCATCCTGGCGCCATTTGCCATAATTAAACCGGGGTAAACACCTTCCAGCGACCCTTTAGAAACAATAATTGATACTTTTTTAATAGGTTCGTAATTATTTTCTTCTGACATTTCAACACCCTTATATTGCTTTTTTTGAGATTTCACGCTTAACGTTTCACGTTTGACGTTTCACGTTTGACGCTTCACGTCTATATGCATCCTTTTGGCTTTGGCAAACCCGCTATACGTGCCGCTTTTTTAGCCGGTCCCTTTGGGAACAACGCATACAATTCTTTAGTATCAACTCCGCTTTCCTTTGTAAGTTTACGGATCGAAGGCGCGTCACCGGTATCTGTATATACTTTGCGCATATAGTTTATAACCTGCCAGTGCTTTTCGCTGAGTGAATCTATTCCTTCTTCTTTTGCAAGTTCATTAGCTATTTCTTCGTCCCAGTCAGTTAAATTTGCCAGGTTCCCATCTGCATCTATTGCCAATGTTTTGCCAAGAATAACTTTTTCTGCAACTGCTGCTGACATTTCTATATTCCTCCCGAGAGCTTCGTAATTTGCTGCTCATCTGTTATAAAATCATCCGATTTGTATATGTCGTCAAGGATCTTTCCTTTTAAGGACATATGAGGACCTATAGGAAGCTCTTTACCTTTGAGCAGAACATTCCAGTAAGCCCACCTGAACATAAGTTTTCCCAGGTGATTCATTCTTGTTTCTTTAAGAAGCGAGAACGGACCCACATGCGCCATGGGAAAATTTCCCGGCATAGGTTCAACATCATAGTTGAAATCGATCAAAAACGCCTTGCCGCGGCCTGATTCAATAAAACAGTTTGCATGGCCATCAAACCTTGCTGCAAGCGGCCTGGCGTTAATAAAATTTAAAATATTCTCAGTCAGTATTTCCGATTCAAAGTGCGCTACAGAGCCTGCTTTGCTTGCGGGAATATTCGCCGCATCACCAATTACAAAAATATTCTTACTTGCTACCGACTGAAGCGTATGTTTATCTGTTGGTACAAAATTAAGTTCATCACCCAGACCTGATGTTTCAATGTAATCAGCCCCTTTATTAGTAGGCACGGTAACCAGCAGGTCAAATTCAATCTCGCGCTCATCCCATGAGATGAGTTTCTTTTCATCATTATCAATTCTGCCGGTATTAAATTCAGAAACAAGCTCAATTCCTTTATCTTCCAGGAAGTGCCCCAATACTTCTGAACATTTATGTTTAGTGAATGCTTCTGCAAGCGGCGTAACATACTGAATATGTACTTTTTCGCGGATGCCCCTTTCTTCAAAGAAAGCATCAGCAAGAAATGCAAATTCAAGCGGAGCTACAGGGCACTTAATTGGCATTTCGGTAATATTTATTACAAGTTTGCCGCCATCCCATTTACTGAATTTCTCAGCAAGCGCTAATGCGCCATCAAGCGTGTAGAAATCAAAAATATCTTTCTTCCATAATTTGCCTGTCAAACCCTCGGTTTCTTCAGGGGCGATCCTTGAACCGGTTGCAATTATCAAGATATCGTAATCAAGAGTAATGCCGCTTTCAAGGTGAACTTTGTTATATTCCGGTATAACTTTCCATATCCCTGAATTGATCATTTTTATCCCTTCAGGAAAAAACTTCTCTTTCGGTTTTACTACATCTGATTCAGTATAAACTCCGAACGGAATAAACAGGAATCCCGGCTGATAGTAATGTGACTTTTCGTTATCAACAATTGTCAGTTTCCATTCGCTAAGGTCCAGGGCATTGTGCAGTTTGTTTAACATCATTGTGCCTGCGGTACCCGCGCCTAATATTACAAGATTTTTCAATTGTGCTTCCATCTTTGCTTAACTTACTATACAAAATTAAGCCTAAGTATCATTGTACCAAATGATATATATCAATGGTTGATATGATTGTAGTCATAATTTAAAGTTATGATATTGCATTATTTAACAGAATTGCGGGGAGAAAAAGCAGGAAATTAACTGCATCTTGTCAGGAAATTTATTTACCTTCCAAAATGCGCTGCGCCAGAAAAACCGGGAGGCCCTCTTTGTAGATCTTTATACTTGCAGATACCCTGTCGTAATCAACTCTAATATTGGTATAATTAAAATCATCCGTATCAAAAAAGCCGAATGACAATTTATTGTTATTATCGCGGGGCTGACCCACGCTTCCCACATTAATGATATAACGGTTATTTATATTCAGTTTTCCTTCGGTAACGATTTTTATTTCTGAGTCAGAATTTTCGAATATAACGGGTCTGTGTGAGTGTCCAATGAAACAAATTTTTTCATTGAATGCGTTAAAATTTGCCGAAGCGGTTTCCACATCGCGTACATAATCATATACCTGAGGGTCCATGGGAGACGCATGAACAAAGTATAAACTATTTTCTGAATGCGTTAGTTTAAGTGATTTAATGTACTCAAGATTCTGCGATTGTAACACAGTGCGTGTATGAATAGAAGATGCTCTCGCTCTTTCGTTAAATCTTTCTGATAGCGGATAGTTATACTGCGCTTCATCGTGATTTCCAAGCAGCACAACATCACAATTATTTTTTATAATTGAAATTACTTCATTAGGCTGTGCACAGTAATCAACCAGGTCACCCAGGCAAATAACACGGTCAGCTTTTAATCTTTCAATTTCCCTGAAGCAGGTCTCAACTGCTTCAAGATTCGCGTGAACATCGGATATAATGGCGTATTTCAAGATTAAACTATTTTAGCAAAACAGGTATTATTTGTCTTTGAAATTGTAATTTTCGAAATTCGGACTTTGTCATTTAACATTCTGCTTCATCTCAAACTCTCTTCCAGCGCAGTTCCTGCATCGGTCTTCTCATCGCGGTACTTAATTATCATTGGAGTGTAAACCGATAAATGATTTTCCATACCGAACTGGTTTGCAAGCGGGCGTGAGCCGGCAACAACAACTGCTCCTTCGGGTATAACCAGCGGTTCATCTTTTGTCTTGCGGTAAATTTTTCCTTTAACTGTATCATAAACCGGGGTTGAGCCTGTTATTATGCAGCCTGCACCTATCACTGCCCTCTTCTGAACAATTGTGCCTTCATATATTCCGCTGTTGCCGCCTATCATCACTTCATCTTCAATTATTACGGGCACAGAGTTGATCGGCTCAAGTACTCCCCCTATCTGCGCTGCCGCTGAAAGATGGATTTTCTTCCCCAGCTGAGCGCAGGAGCCAACAAGCGCATGTGAATCAATTAATGAGTTATCATCAACATATGCGCCAATATTAACGTACATTGGCGGCATACAAATTACACCTTTTCCTATATACGCACCTGTGCGTATGGTTGAGCCTCCCGGTACAATTCTTACGCCATCGGAAAGTTTCATGGGTTTTATGGGCAGTGTATCTTTATCGAAAAATAACATCTGTCTATAAATCGACATGTCTTTATTTTTACCAAGCCTGAAGCCAAGCAGTATGCCTTTTTTGACCCAGGTGTTTGCTTTCCAGATGTCGCCGGTTTTTTCAGCGCTGCGCACTGCACCAGCGTTAAGCAGCTTAACCATTTCTTTAAATGCAGCCATGGCTTTTTTCTTATCTGCAGGGCTAAGCTCACCCGCTGAAAAATATTTTTCGATATCCTGCTCTAAACTCATATAATTAATTTAATGGTTAAATAAATTTGAGATATAACTTGATTAAACAAATGCCCCTCTCCTTTAGAGAGGGGTTGGGGTGAGGTCATTTTTGCAAAATACCGGTAATTTTAACATTTTTCAATTGATACAACGATACATAAACGCCTGTTTAATGCACAATTTGTGAATAATTGTAACTTTAACGCAATTATATTGATTGTTTAATAATGAAACAGTAATTTTATGCAGTAAAATTAAAAACGCACAACAACTTAAGGAGTTTATTCAAATGGCAGGCAAATTATCAAGAAGAGATTTCATAAAGCGTTCAGCCGTTGGTGTGATAGCCTCGGGGGCAATGCTTTCTACAATAAATATAGAAGCGTTAACAAGATCAGCAGTTGCGGCAAAAGCTGTGTTCCGCAAGTCAGGCGATGATGTTGTAGTAAAACTTTCTGAAAACGCCGCGCTAACTAAAGCAGGCGGAAGCGTAAAGATAAATGATGAACTCATGCTCATAAGGAGCTCGGAAACAAGTTTCCTCGCGGTTAGGACTATCTGCACTCACAAAGGCTGCGATGTAGAGCTTGAAGGTGATAAATTTGTATGCCCGTGCCATGGCAGCGAGTACACAATGGATGGCAAGGTCACACAGGGTCCGGCAAAGACTAACCTGAAAACATTTGAGACTATTTTTGACAGCGATAAGGGCACCGTAACAATTAAGACCGGCGAAAATGTAAAAGAACAATAATTATTTAACTATTACAAATAAAAAGGCTGTATCTGAAAAGGTACAGCCTTTTTTTGTTTCTGTAAATGTGAATTTTATTTTCCGCCTGTCAGAATACTCTTTACAACGTATCCCGCCATCTTTGGATTTTCCTTAAAACGCCTGATGGAATATTGGTACCAGTGCGTTCCAAATGGTATGTATATACGCATACGGTGCCCGTCTTTAACGATCTTATCACGCATACCTTCTCTAACTCCCAGCAGCATCTGGAATTCATAGCGGTCATTGGGTTTTTTAAGTTCTTTAATTAATTTATATGCGCCGTCAATCAAATATTCATCATGCGTAGCTATGCCAACGTAAGAATCTTTTTCAAGCATAAGCCTCAGTACTTTCAGAAAATTATCACGGACTTCCTGCCTGTCTTTATATGCAACTTCGGCCGGCTCGACATAAATTCCTTTGCATAACCTGAAGTTAGTTCCCGTTTCAATGAGTTTAGCCGCATCATCATAAGTTCGGCGCATGTATGACTGCAGTACAATTCCGCAGTTGCTGTAATCTTTCCTTGCTTCATTGAAAATATGAATTGTATCAGAAGTAACGCTTGAATCTTCCATATCGATCCGCACAAAAATATTATAACTTTTTGCTTTTGCGAATATTTCCTTCACATTGCCCAAACAGAAATCAAGATCTATTTTCAGTCCAAGTGAAGTCAGTTTAATTGACTGATTGGAATTAAGTTTATGTTTGTTTATTGCATCAAGCACCAAAAGACATTCTTCTTTAGAACGTGTCGCATCTTCTTTGCTGAAAACGTCCTCACCCAGAACATCTATTGTGCCCATTATGCCTTTGGCATTCAGTTTTTTTGATGTTGCCACTGCATGCTCAAGTGATTCGCCGGCTATATAACGGTTCGCAAATCTCCTTACGATACTTTTTGGAACAAGCGGCAGGGTTCCTACAACTACTTTATTAATTATTCCCATATATTTATTTTCCTGCCCCAAAACCTATTAGTTGAATTCTTCAGGGCTAGTTTCTTAAATGTTTTGTACCTTTTCTGAATTGCCACAACCTTTAGGTCGTGGGCTATTTATTAGTTATTTAATGGCTTTAGCCGAAAACAAAAACTTATTAGTTCAGGGCTAAAGCCCGTTTATCTTCTCAAATTATCCACGCCCTAAAGGGCGTGGCTATAATAATAAAAAACCACTTTATTCAAATCTCAAAAGTCTTGTTGTTTACCGCTTTGAAACTCAAAAAAATAAACTAAATCATAAAAAAGGGAACAGTAAACTGTTCCCTTAAAAAAAATCATAATTCACTGATATTTCTTCTGCCTGAAAACCCATCGGGAATTGTGTGCCACCAGCTAATTTCGCCCTCGCCGAATTTCCAGCAAAGGTAAACCTCTTCGCCGTTATTGCGCAGGTGCGGAAAGTCAACAAGCCCTCTGTCAATTCCTTTTACCATCACTCCGTCATCAGTTAATTCCCTTAGTATATCAATAAGCCTCTCCATTTCTTCAGGGAAAGCGCCTTTGCCGTTGGGACCAGAACCGCCAAGATACCTGTGAGAATATACATCATATCCCTTCTGGTCAAGTTTGCGCTTTAGATTAATCATCTCTTCTATATCACCCTTTATGGAATCCAGCTTATCGTTGGCTTCTTCCAGGGTAAAATGTATGCTGTGATGGTAATTCATTTATTAATCACTTTACAACTATGTTTACAAGCTTATTTTTTACAACAATTTCCTTTACAATCTGTTTACCCTCAATGTAGGACCTTATCTTCTCATCCTGTTTCATAAGCTCAACAAGCTTTTCATCCGGCAGATCAAGTTCGGCTTCTATCTTTGATCTTACCTTACCGTTTACCTGTCCTATAATTGTAACAACATTTTTCTGCACTTTTGCAGGATCAAATGCAGGCCACTTCTCGAAAGCAATTGTGCCGGTGTTTCCAAGCCTGCTCCAAAGTTCCTCTGCCAGGTGCGGCGCAAATGGTGAGAGCAGCTTTACCAGTGTAACAATAAGCTGCATCGGAATTGTTTCATACCTTGAAATTTCATTTACATATATCATAAGCTCGCTTACGCAGGTATTGAATTTCATATCCATATCTTCAATATCTTCGGTAATGTTCATTATTGTTCTGTGCATTACGCGTTCAGCTTCACCTTCAGGAAGAGCATGTGTGATCTTTGGGTTAATGCTACCGTCATCGGCAACTATAAGTCTCCATATCCTGTTAAGGAACCTGTAAACTCCTTCGATACCATTGGTTGACCATGGTTTAGTGGCAGAAAGCGGACCCAGAAACATTTCAAACAATCTCAGCGAATCGGCGCCGTATGATGAAATCACATCATCAGGATTAATAACATTACCCCGGCTTTTTGACATTTTGTTTGAATCTTCGCCCAATATCATACCCTGGTGGTACAGCCTTACAAAGGGCTCACGGGTAGAAACGTAACCAAGATCAAAAAGTACCTTATGCCAGAACCTGGCGTACAATAAATGCAGCACTGCATGCTCTGCTCCGCCAAGATATAGATTAACGGGCATCCAGTACTTTTCTGCTTCTTTGTTCACAAATTCTTTATCGTTATCAGGATCAAGAAATCTTAAATAATACCAGCATGAGCCTGCCCATTGCGGCATCGTATTGGTTTCGCGTTTAGCGGGCTTACCTGTTTCAGGATCGGTAGTATTAACCCATTCGCTAATGCCGGCCAAAGGACTCTCGCCTGTACCAATGGTTTTATAATTATCAACTTCAGGAAGCATTACAGGCAGAACATTTTCCGGCAGTAATTTAACGGTACCGTCTTCCAAATGAATAACCGGGAAAGGTTCGCCCCAGAATCTCTGGCGTGAAAACAACCAGTCGCGAAGCTTATACTGAACTGTACCCTTGCCATATCCTTTGGCTTCCAGCCATTCAATTACTTTTTTCTTAGCTTTTTCAGTTTTAAGTCCGGTGATAAAACCTGAATTTACCGAAATACCTTCGGAAGCAAATGCTTCTTTTGTAAGATCAATAGTTTCGCCGCCTGCGGGTTTTACAACTTCAATTATGGGCAAATGGAATTTCGTTGCAAACTCCCAGTCACGTTCATCGTGACCCGGAACAGCCATAATTGCGCCTGTGCCATAACCCATCAGCACATAATCGCTTATCCATATCGGTATTTGTTCATCATTCACAGGATTCACAGCGTAAGCGCCGGTAAACACTCCGGACTTTTCTTTTTCCAGCGCCTGTCTTTCAAGGTCGCTTTTGTGTTTGGCGTTTTCCTTATATATATCAACGGCAGTTTTGCACTCAGCAGTTGTGATCTTATCTACCAAAGGATGCTCCGGTGCAAGCACCATGTACGTAGCACCCCAAAGTGTATCGGGGCGTGTAGTGAAAACCTCAACTTCTGCCCCCTCCCCTTCGGGGAGGGCTGGGGTGGGGTCAATAATCTTAAATATTACCCTCGCGCCTTCTGATTTTCCTATCCAGTTGCGCTGCATTTCTTTTGTGCTCTCGGGCCAGTCAAGCATATCCAGATCAATCAGTAATCTTTCGGCATACTCTGTGATCTTCAGCATCCATTGTTTCATGGGTCTGCGTACAACAGTATATCCTTTTTCTATCTGTTCAGGTACTTCTTCGTTTGCAAGTACCGTTCCCAATTCAGGACACCAGTTCACGGGAATTTCCGCCTGGTATGCAAGTCCTTTCTTATAAAGCTGCATAAAGATCCATTGGGTCCATTTGTAATACTTGGGGTCAATGGTTGCAATTTCCCTCGACCAGTCAATTGATAGACCAATTGACTTGAGCTGACGCTTAAAATTATCAATACTTTTCTGCGTGGTTATGCGCGGATGAATTCCCGTTTTTATGGCAAACTGTTCAGCCGGCAGGCCAAACGCATCCCACCCCATCGGGTGCATAACGTTAAAGCCTTTCATTCTTTTATACCGCGCTATTATATCGGTTGCAGTATAACCTTCCGGGTGACCTACATGCAATCCATCGCTTGATGGATACGGGAACATATCAAGTACGTAGTACTTTGGTTTTGTGTGATCTGTTTTAGCGGCAAAGGTTTTATTAGTTTCCCAAAAATCCTGCCATTTTTTCTCAATTTCACTAAAATTATACTTCATATCTTACAAAATTACAAAATTGTAAGCTAATAATCAGTGGAAATATGGTTGTATAAAATACTGTTTTGATTCGGTTTTATTTATTAAATTGATTGTTTGCGGGTATTTATGCTGATCTTATTCTTAAATATAACTTTAGATAAATGATGACAGAAAATACTTCAGCTGAAAACGGAAAACAAAATAAGATAATCCTTATAATAACCGGATACCTTATTTTGTACGGTGTCTTTGAACTTACGGCAAAAGTTACCGGAGATACCATATCACCACAAAACGCCCTCCTTATCTCTGTTTGTGTATTGGCGGCAGCAGTGATTGTTGAACTAATATTTTTCAGAAGCAGACTTTCCGGACTTGTGAAGAATTTAGGTTTAGGAAAACCGGGTTTCAAAGCTATGGCAGCATCACTTGTAATTACTTTGCTGTTATTTTTATGCTACCCCTTAATTACTATTATTACAGGCTACAGATTCGCGATACCCGATAACTGGTTCATGCCGGCAATTGGTGTGTTTGCATTACACGGCATAGCAGAAGAAGTCCTGTACAGGGGTTTTTTGTTCAGACGCCTGCGGAAAGGCAGAAGCTTTTGGAATGCGGCATTTATAGCTGTGATCTTCTTTACGATAGCGCACATTCCAATTATATTAAACCAGGGGTTCCTTGTCGGGGGAATGGCAGTACTGCTTGCTGTTATATCATCAATTCCGTTTTCTTACTTGTATGAAAAAGGGAACAACACTATCTGGGCTCCGGCTATTGTTCATGCTGCAATTGATACAATCATTCCGATACTGGCTGCGGGACAAATGGATGCTGACGCAACAATGGCAGTTACACTTTGGATGGCTGCAAGCATGGTCATTCCATACACAGCATTTTTATTTCTCAAAAGCAGCAAACCATCCGGGAAATGAGTTTTATGCAAAGTGTTAGTCTATTTCATGGACTACAAACCTGCAAAATTTGAATTTTTTTTAAGTATTCATATAGCTAAATTTGCAGTCAGTTAAGTATCTTGTTTACAGTATATAACTATCCTAAACCATATTTAAAATTTGACCCACAGGCTTAAAAACATAAAACTGATAGTCATTGATATTGACGGTACACTGGTTGACCAGCATGGAAATGTGGGAGCGAAAACCCTGCAGCTTGCCAAAGAACTGAAAAAACAAAATATATTCTGCACTTTGTCTTCAGCAAGATCATTTCATTATTCGGCTCATATTGCCGATGATCTTGAAATTGATATTCCTTTTGTTACTCTGGATGGCGCTCTGATAAAAGGCAGAAAAGGCGAGGCTCTTTACAGGGGAATTCTGAAAGATTCATTCGTTCACAAAGCAATTTCTCTGGCTGAAGCAAATTACGGGAAGATCACAATGTGTGATGAATTCAACCTGTTTGTTACACCTAATAATGCCGTCGTAAAAGAATACACAAAACTATCTGCCCCGATAAAAGAGATCCCGGATTTCACAGGAGTAAAAGATATTCTGGAGATACTTATTTATTGCGAAGATAAAGCCAGCATGAAACATATAAAACACAACTTCGGATTTTTTGAGAAGCTTGGCGTAAATTTAAGCGTTACAAAATCACCCCGAAACGATTACTACCTGCTTACCATAAAGAAAAAACAAAGCAATAAACTTGAAAGTGTTAAACGCCTCGTTAAACACCTGGGGTTCGAAAAAAAGAACGTAGCTGTAATTGGCGACTGGCATAACGATATGCCGCTTTTTGAATTTGGTGCATACAATATTGCGGTTCAGAATGCAATACCTGAATTGAAACGCAAAGCTGACTATGTAACAAATTCTACAAACAACGAAGATGCTGTAGGGGAGGTACTTGAGCTCGTCAAGGCTCATGCGGCAAACTGATCCCGGCAAACTCCTCCTTACAATTCCAAATTTTACATCTGTTAATTAGATTTTATTTATGTAAATTTTTTTTGATATTTGTTTTTCCAAGGTATCATCATTTCTAACTAATCAATATCACTTCTTCTGTATTATTGAATAAACCAAAATGTATAGGGATCTTAGGCGGCGGGCAATTAGCCAGGATGTCAGCAATGGCCGGAAAACGTATGGGATTCGATATTGCTATTCTTGAAAAAGAAGCAGGCTCGCCCGCAGGTCAGCTTACATCAATGGAAATTACCGGTTCCGCTTCAGATAAAAAGCTCCTCAGAAAATTAGCCGCATATTCAGATATTATAACGCTTGAAAATGAATTTATTGATTATCATATTATTGAATATCTTGAATCACTGGGAAAAAAAGTGTTTCCATCTTCAGTAACAATATCTCTGATTCAGGATAAACTGATACAGAAACAAACACTGGACAAACATAATATTCCCCTGCCAAAATTCACTGCGGCGGAGCATAAAGCTGATTTTGAACAGATCGTAAAATTTCTGGGTTTACCATTTGTACTTAAATCCCGGAAGATGGGCTACGACGGTTATGGTAATGCGCTGGTAAAGAATAGAAAAGAATATTTGAATGCTTTTGATAAACTTACTCACAGACATTCAAAACTTCTCGCTGAAGAATTTGTACATTTCACTAAAGAACTTGCTGTAATGGCAGTAAGAACAAAAAAGGAATCCTGTGTTTATCCGGTAGTCGAAACAATTCAGAAGAACCACATTTGCCATACTGTAATAGCACCGGCCAAACTGGACGAAAATATCTTAAACAAAGCAAGAAAAATTGCAGTAGATTGCGTTAAAGCTGTAAAAGGGTATGGACTGTTTGGTGTAGAGATGTTCTACACCAAAGATGGAAGAATACTTGTAAACGAAATGGCTCCGAGGCCCCATAATTCGGGTCATTACACCATTGAAGGCTGCGTAACCTCGCAATTTGAAAATCACGTGAGGGCAGTTTTAGGGTTGCCGCTAGGCTCCGCTGAAATGATAAATCCAGCCGCTGTTATGATAAACCTGCTGGGTAAAACAAACAGGTCAGGGGAGGTAAAGAATTATAAAAACGCTTTGAGTGATAAAGATATTCATCTGCACATTTATGGAAAGAGATCTTCACGCATCGGCAGAAAAATGGGACACATAACTATTACCGGCAGCAATGCAAAAGTAATACTGAAGAAAGCAAAAGCAGCAGAGAAGAAAATTGTGATTTGAATTTAAACTTTCTTTTGTCTCTATCTTAAATTGCAGCAAGGACAAATTAAAATTTTACCATGAAAACAAAACCAATCATCGGAATAATTATGGGAAGCGATTCGGACCTTCCCACAATGCAGGAAGCCGCAAATATCTGTGAAGAATTCGGCGTAGCATATGAAGTGAAAATAACTTCAGCTCACCGCACGCCGCATTATATGGCGCAATATGCCGAAGGAGCTCACAAACGCGGTATAAAGATAATTATTGCCGGCGCCGGAGGCGCAGCGCATTTACCAGGTATGGCTGCATCCCACTCACCCCTGCCTGTTATTGGCGTACCTATCAGATCGAAAGCTCTCGAAGGAATTGATTCACTTCTATCAATTGTTCAAATGCCGGCCGGGATACCGGTTGCAACCGTTGCCATAGGCAACGCAAAAAATGCGGGTTTGCTTGCAATGGAAATACTTGCCGTAAGCAATAAATCGTTATTAAGGAAGATTTTGCTTTACAAAAAGAAGCTTGCTGCAGAATCGATGGCAAAAAACAAAAAGCTCAAAAAACGCTGAAAAATCTAATTTATAAATCAAACTCTACCAAATTTTAAATGCCGTATTTACGGTATTCAAATATAACCTAAATTAGCTAATCTTTGCAATACTTAATTTTTGTTTAATAATTATGTATCTAATTCAATATATTTGAATTCGTTATAAAATATCAAAGTTTATGAGTAAAATTACAGTGATCATTGCCGCATTCTTCATACTGGCAGTTTCGGTAACATTTAATGGTTGTACCAAAAAAAGCGAGTCAGAACTTCGCCGGGAAAAAGATTCACTTGAACTTGTCAGGTATGACGAGATAATAAGGGAGCTTATCGATTCTAATTTGATAAGGCAAAGAGACAGCACAGATGTTTACGGCACAGGAAATTTTGATTACAGGGATTCTCTGGAATCATATCACAGGGGTTACAGCATCCCCAGAGACAGCATTTACAAAGTATGGAATACCCAGGCATTCAAGGAACTGAACGAACTTATCAAGAAGAAACCGGTTAACCCCGGACCATATCTTGACAGGGGAAATCACTTCCAGAACATAAAGTTCTACCGCGAAGCAATTTCAGATTACAATGAATACATCAGGCTCACACAGTCAAATCACTCTGCCTACATGAACAGAGGCAATGCATACGAGAGATTTAAGATCTATGATTCCGCGATGGCTGATTATAATATGGTACTTTACCTTAAACCGGATGATACAATAGCTAATTTCAATAAGGGAAATATTTATGATATTCTTGGCAAACCTGATTCGGCAGTTTACCAGTACGATACCGTTATAATAAAAGACCCAAGGCTTGCCAAAGGATATTATAACAGGGGTACCTCATATCTTGCGCAGCGTAAATTTAAGGAGGCCGCACGTGACTGGGAACAGGCTATTCTGCTTAACAGAACTTACGAGGCGGAACTCAGACCGAAGATAAATAAAATACGTCCTTTGATAAGGTAAATATAGAAGCAGTCAATTTTACGCTTAAAGACCTGAAAAGGATTTAAGTGGGGAAATAAAAAAAGGAATGACAATCATGTCATTCCTTTTTGTTTATTGCGTGTAAAATAAAATTACTCTCTGTATACAGACCACTTACCTGTTGATTTTACATCCAGAATGTATGCGGTTGTTTCCGGTATTTCCAGTTCTTTCTTCCCTTTAAAATCTCCGGTACCTTCAGCAAGTACCGCAAACAATGTTCCGTCATTTTTAAGAAGCGTTATCTTAAACGGGCCGGTTCCCTGGTGCATAATATCAAAAGTAGCAGGTCCCTTTATAAGGTCGTGCATCTGGTTTTTATCGCCTTCAAAAATTTCAGCAATCCTGTACTGGTCTTTATTAATGCCAGCGGTATCTTTGGGCTGAACTTTGTAGTTATCAACAAAATTCTTTCCTTTATCTTTGCCGCAGCCGGCAAACAGTATTGCTATCAATATTACAAAAAACGCGGTTTTAACTTGATTTTTCATCTATTTTCTAACTTTTTTACGGTATTACAAATCGATTTTTAATTATCTAAACTTACTATAATTATTACAAAAATTCAACTTAAATATGTTATATAAATACTTAATTATTGTTTTAATATTATCAGCTCTTATTCTTGGCTGCGCCGGCAGAAACCCCGAAGAATCAGCCAAACATCTAAAAGCAGGGATAGAGCTTCAGAACAAAGGCAAACTTGATGACGCGATGAATGAATACAACAAGGCGATTGAAACGGATAAAAAGAATCAGACAGCCTGGTATCACCGCGGAGTATTGAATGTTTCAAGAAACAATTTCCCCAAAGGAATAGAAGATTTGACCGAAGCAATTGATATTGCACCGGATACTGCAAGATTTTATGATGCGCGCGGGTATGTTTATATTACCATGAATGAATACGGCAAAGCGATGGAGGATTACGAAAAGGCAGTTGAAAAAGATCCCAAAAGCGCAATTTACATAAACAGGCGCGGGTATGTTTACGCACTGCTTAAAGATTTTGTGCAGGCTGTTAAAGATTATTCCAAAGCAATTGAGCTTAACCCGAAGTATGAAGACGCTTATTCAAACCGCGGGTTTGCTTACTTAAGCCTGAACAAATTTGAAAATGTTGTAAGTGACTTTACCAAAGCAATTGAGCTTAACCCTAACCGCGCCGTGTATTACAATACGCGCGGGTATGCGTACGCTAACATGAAAAGACTGTTTGACGCACTGCCCGATTATGATAAGGCAATCCAGACCGATTCAGCACTTGCGGATGCTTACATAAACAGGGGTTACGTATTCCTGAATACTTCACAATACCAGTTCGCACTGGAAGATTTTGATAAAGCAATCAAGCTGGGTTCAACTGCCGCGCTGAACTTTAACGCGCGCGGGTTCGCATTCTCTAACCTGAGGCAGTATCCGCAGGCAATAAATGATTACACAAAGGCTATTGAGCTCGACCCCAATCTTACAGATGCATATGTAAACCGCGGTTTCTCATTTTTCAATTCAATGGATAAACCTGCAGCCTTAAAGGACTGGCAGACAGCTGTGAGCCAGAAACCCGCACTTGATAGCTCTCTGAAAAGCTATATGGAAAAAGCTGCAAAGTAGCTGCAAACAGAAATTGAGCTTCACAACTATATTTACCTCCATTTAAGGGCAGTTTACCACTGCCCTGTTTTTTTGATGCCGGTCATTTGATTATTCCCCAATAAATAAAAAAGGACAGCCTGCGGGTGACTGTCCTTCCTGATTAATCTGTAAGGATGGTGTAAAATTCTAAAATCGCAATTCCTGAAAACTTAAAAAGGAACTTCTTCATAATCAGCCCTGGCATATTTTGCATATTCAGGCGTAACAACCACCGGATCGGGAACAATTTCCGCGTGAACTGACTGGTCGCCTTCAAGCTGTGAGCGGTCAATAATAAGCAGTGACCTTGCCGGGTTTTCATCAAGATGAAGCAGGAAGCTCTCAGCCCAGCACTCCATAGCTTTTACAAAGCTTGCTCTGTGCGTTTCATCTTTTGATGAATATATTTTCTCCCATGAACTGTCATCACACTCGCCGCCTTCATAGCTTACAAAGCCGGTGTAAACTTCAAAGTAATCTTCGCCAATTGTAAATGAGCTGTAATCAAGCGAACCGCCCGGTAAATGCGTATTTGCCGATATATCAATGTAACCTGTTATCTTCTTTACCGGAAAGCTTTCAAGTGTATAATAAGCTTTCACAAGTGTGTTGAACTTTACCGGAGACACATTGTATTTATCTGAGCGCAGTATTAGCTCTTTAATTACATTCATACAGATGTTTGCTGCAAGTACATCTGACTGATTGATCCTTATTACTTTATTTGAGTTTGTTGTAATATTCATTTTAATTATTCCTTATTTCTTTTATTTAATTAAGATTCTTTTTTACGCTGCCCATATGCTGAGCACCAGGAAAAATACCATGAGTCCGAGTGTTAACGCCATAAGTCCGCGGTCTTTTTGCTCGCGTCTTTCTTCCCTTAAGTCCTCTACAAAATTCTTTAATGATACCATTTTATTTCCCCTTTCTTAATTACTCTACAAATATATTCCCCAAAAACCCTCTATGTGTATCATTGAATGATACTTTTTTGTAAATGTTAATGTTCCATAAGTTTGTTTCGTTTTTTTATCATTTTTGAGGAAACCGATTGTAAATTCCCCTCTTAAGAGGTCGAAGAACTGGCTTTGACATGTGGTGTCCAAATGACGGGTGTGTTTATACTTCACTAATTATGCAAAAAATTAACCCGTGAATTACCATAAAATTGCGCTTATTTTACGGCTTATGCTGGACTTTAAAATAAAATTCAAGCGCCAAATCGAAATTTTGGGGCTGTGCCTTGGCAAAAATTACGAAGGTATGTCACTAAGTGATTTTGCTCAGCTGTTCGGAGTGGAAGAGCTTACCATCAAACGTGATCTGAATGATCTCCGTACTTCGGGGATACTGATTCACTCAGCAAAGGGCAAAGGAGTGATAATAGATAAAAAGCCTTCGGCTGAAAAGATACGTGAGCTTATCAAACAGTATTCCGCACTAATATCATCAGGTAGTTTTGTGGAAAAATCAACTGCCCTTCTTGTAACCCGCCTGAAGGAAGAAGCGCTTGCAAACATGGTCGTTTTACAGATGTGCATTGATACAAACACAATGGCTGTAATTGATTACGAAAAGGACGCGGATGTTTATGAGCGCTCACTGGAAATCTCCCCACTGCTGATTTTCCAAACCGATAATTACTGGCGGCTCTTAACACTAAATGACGGCAGGATAAAACAATTCCTGATGAATAAGATAATGCACGCAAAAGCTTCGCCGAGGACATTTAAGCCTGTATCAAAAGAAAAAATTGATGATGTATTTAAATATTCATTCCGCAGCTGGCTGGGCGAGGATACTTTTAAAATTAAGCTGTCGTTTTCATCATACTGGGCAGATAGATTAAAACCCAAACAATTGCTGGATTCCGAAACATTTACAACCATGCCTGACGGCTCAATTGAATATACTGCTACTGTGAATTCACTTGATGAAATCGCAGGGTGGATTGTTACACGCGGCGAAGGCGTAAAGGTAATCGAACCACCTGAACTCAAAACACGAGTTATTGAACTTGCAGAAGGCGTATTGAAGAATTATAAATGAGTGTCAAAAAAATAACCATAAGCATCATTGTTGTTCTGGTCTTGGCGCTTTCGGGATACTATGCCTATTCCAGATATCTTGCTCCAAAATTAAGATTGTCTGAGTGGGAAAGCAGAACAAAAGAATTGACTTCAAAAGATGTTTTTAAGGAAGGTGATATAATATTTCAAGCAAGTTCATCACGTCAAACAAGGGCAATCCAGCTTGCAACGCACTCTCAATGGAGCCATGTAGGGATTATCCTGAAACATAACAATGAACTATATGTCTATGAAGCTGTTCAGCCGGTTAAAATTACTCCGCTTGCTGTTTGGCTTTCGAAAAGTCCTGATGGTATTTTTGCGGTTAAAAGACTTATCAATTCTGAAAGCATTTTGAACTCGGATAATTTACAGAAGATCAGGAGTACAGCCGAAAAAGAACTTGGCAAAAATTATGATATACACTTTGGATGGTCAGATGAAAAGCTGTATTGTTCAGAGTATGTCTGGAAGATCTATGACAGGGCAATTAATATCAAAATTGGAAATCTGCAGAAACTAAGAGATTTTGACTTAACTGACCCGGAAGTGAAAAAAATTATGGAAGAAAGATATGGAAGTTCACCGCCGCTTGAAGAAGATGTCATATCTCCTGTATCAATTTTTAATTCTGATAAACTGAAACAAATTTATCCATAACATAAGATAAATGAAAAGAGCAGCTTTCCACAAAATACTCACTATCCTTATTTCTCTTGTATGGCTGATAAATGGTTTGTATGCCAAAGTACTCGGATTCGTTCCGCGACATCAGGAAATAGTGGCAAGGATACTGGGAAACGATATTTCATTCTTGGCAGTAAAAGTAATTGGTGCTCTCGAGATCTGTATGTTCATCTGGGTCATTAGCAGGAAATTTTCCCGCCTGGCAGCTGTTATGCAGATCATAATTGTAATGACGATGAATGTTATGGAATTTATTCTTGTCCCGGATCTTCTGCTGTTTGGCAGAATGAACATAATAATTGCACTGGTGTTTGTATGCGTTGTTTACGTTAATGAATTTATTCTAAAACCAAAATCAGCTTAATGCTTTCATTAAAAGATCATCCATTTACCGTTGAAACATTCTTCGAGAACTCGCTTGTGCTTACTTATGCTGTACCCATGGCTGAACTTGAAAAATTCATACCTGAGTGCCTTGAGCTTGATGTATTTAAAGATAAATGGGCATTTTTAGCCGTTGCTCTGGTTAAGACGAAAAAGCTCCGCCCGAAGGGCTTTCCTGAATTCACAGGCAACGATTTTATATTGATTGGCTACAGGGTATTTGTAACTTTTACGAACAGCAAAGGTAAAAAAATGCGGGGACTTTATATCCTTAAATCACAGACCAATAAAAAGAAGATGGAGTTCTGGGGTAACATTTTCACTCATTATAACTATACAACCACTGATATAAAATTCATCCAAAAAGACGGCATGGTTTCGGTAACTTCAGAAAACTCAGGGCTGGATATAGCAGTTCGCACAGGCGATGATAATATTCCATTGCCTCCGGGTTCTCCCTTTTCTACCTGGGTAGAAGCCCGCCGCTATGCGGGTCCCTTGCCTTTTACATTTACATACAATTATAAAACCAAAGAAGTATTAATAATTGAAGGCGTAAGACAAAACTGGACACCAAAACCCGTTGAAGTTTTAAAAGATGAAATTGGTTTTATTCAGGATAAGAAGCTACAGGGTGTTGTGCTTGCCAATGCGTTTATGGTCGAAAATGTACCCTACCACTGGAAAAAAGGGCGGAAAGAAGTTTGGAACAGATGAAAAGAAAACCATTTCAGGGCGTGCTGAATATAATCCGTTTCAACTGGCATTTTTATCTTATAGCAATTCCGATCGTATTATTTGTGGCGTATGTGGGCTGGTATTTTTCGGGTCCGATATCGTGGCTGCATTTCACTGCCGCAGCTTTAGCTGCTTTAAGCATTATGATATCTCTTGCAGCTTCCTGGTATATTTATGACAGATCGAACCTTTACACTTTAGACTGGATTGAGGGCTTTAATATCCCGGTACCAAAACACATAGCTAATATCAACGCAGGATTTGATGAAACAAGTGCATTGCTTCAGAAAAAGTTTCCCGGTTCCGTTCTTAATGTGTTTGATTTTTACGATCCCCAAAAGCACACAGAAATTTCAATTGAGCGTGCCCGGAGCGCATACCCCTCTTATCCGGGAACACGTCTGCTGGATACAGGCAAAGTTGAACTGGAACAGGGATACTATGATATAATTTTCCTCATTCTTGCCGTTCATGAAATAAGAGATAACCGTGAACGTACAGATTTTTTCAGGCAGCTGAAAGGATCACTCACGCCAAACGGCAGAATAATTATTGTTGAACATCAAAGGGATATTGCTAATTTTATGGCGTTCAATATTGGGTTTCTGCATTTTCACTCACCAAAAACCTGGAATGAAAATTTTAGTTCTGCAGGTTTAAAGCTGCTTGATTCAAAAAAGCTGACACCATTTCTGAATATTTATAACTTGGCTTAATAAGTTTACCAAATGGAAATATATTTAAAAATTGCGGGAATAATACTTATCATTTTGGGAATTGTACATATTGCATTCCCAAAACGCTTCAACTGGAAGGATGAACTCGGGCCGCTGAGCCTGATAAATAAGCAGATGATGGTTGTTCATACTTTCTTTATAGCGCTCACAGTATTTATGATGGGAGTGCTCAGCCTGTTTTACTCCGCCGAGCTTGTAAATACACCGTTTGGCAGGGTTATATCGCTTGGTTTTGCGATATTCTGGTTCATAAGGCTTGTTTTCCAGTTCTTTGTTTATTCAAAAGAACTATGGAAGGGCAAAACCTTTGAAACTGTTATGCATATAATATTCACTTTAGCGTGGATCTACTTAACGGTAATTTATTTTCTGGCTTACAGAACAATCTAATAAAACTACATAAAATTTATGGCAATTGACCCTAAAGATCCGTTTGAAGATGATGATGACGATGAAAACCGCGAGGAAGGATTTGATCCCGAGGAATACTTAAATGAAATGGATGAGGAAGATTACAAAGAAGCAGAGGAAGAAATTAAAAATGAGCGCAAGCGCCTGAAGGAAATGCCGCTTTACAAAAGCGCGGTAAATATCAGGAAACTGACAACCTCGCTGGCTGAAACAATTAATGAAGAGGATGATACGCTTATGATGAAGGACCAGATGCTTATGAATGCATTTATGCTGGGACCCAAAATTGCCGGCGCGGAAGCGGGTGATATGTATACGCTCAGAATGGAAAATGCCGTTATCATAAAAATTCATGCCCGCGAGCTTCTCACGCAAACATCATTCTGTAAAGCTGAAAAACTCTCTAAACCCGAGTATTTAAAATTGTTGAGAGATGAAATAGAAAATTTCAGGAAATTATTTGTTGAATGGGTCAAATCCTTTGATAAAGAAAACGATATCAGAGATGAATGGGGGTTATTTTATGATTAAAGCATCCATGATGAACTAATTGGTTAAATAATCACCTCACCATATCAATAAACACTTCCCACCCTGCCCTGGGCTTAATGGAATTCTGCGCTATTTCAAACTTTTGAATGTTAAATACTCCTTCAAAGTGCCTCAAGTATTCTTCCTTTGTATCAACATAGGGCGGTCCGCCCGGCGATGGTTCATTTTTGAATATCAATAAGCCCGTTAAATGTCCGCCGGGCTTCAGCAGCTCACGCATTTTAAGCGCATACTTGCCCCGCAGCGCGGGATCAATTGCAATAAAAAAGGTCTGCTCAATAATAAGATCATACTGACCCGTATGCTCAAAGAAATCTTCATTCAGCAAATGCTCCCCGGGGAAATCTTTTACGCGCTCCTTAAAATTTTCAAGCGGTTTAGGAGCAATATCCATCACATAAACATTTGTGAATCCGTTTTTGTACAGGTATTCAGCTTCATATGCATTGCCTGCACCGGGTATGAGTATTTTAATGTTCTTATTTGTAATTGTATCTATATAATCGGTTATGGGCGGAGCCGCGTACCCGATATCCCATCCGGTTTTGCTTTCAAGCCAGCGTTTCTGCCAGAATTCCTGTGTGTTATCCATTGTTAGTTAATATCCTATCCTTCGTGCCACGAATAAAACTATACAAAAATCTTTGTAAAACTAATAATTAATGAATTTTGAACAATTTCCTTGTATCTCATTTCGTGGCATGAATATTTTTTCATTTTAATCGTGCCACGAAATCAGAATAATTGAGAATATCGCTATATAGGATTCACGTTCATAGATCAATACTTCACTATTTTGTATTCGTGGCACGAAAAGACTAGAAATTTTTCTTTACAAAGTTATGTTTAATTTAATTAATTTGCATCTGATTTATTTTGAAAAAGAAAACCAACATACCGCTAATCACCGCAGATAACACGATCTCACTGCATGATACTGTTTTCACAGTGTTTGATGTTGAAACCACAGGTTTGAGCGCTGAGAGCAACCGCATGACAGAAATTGGAATAGTCAAAATGCGGGGAGGTGAAATTATCGATGAATACGAAACCCTGATGAATCCCGGTGAATTTGTACCCCCATATATAACGCAGCTTACGGGTATAACAAACGAAATGGTACACAAAAAGCCTCCCTTTGAAGAACTTGCGCAGGGCATCCTGGATTTCATCAAAGGCGGCGATACAGTCTTTCCGGTGCTTGGCGGACATAATGTTCGATTCGATTACAGCTTTCTGAATGCATCGCTCATTAGGGCGGGATATAATAAACTGGACTACCCCGCGCTTTGCACCGCCAGGCTTGCGCGCAGGCTCAGCCGCGCACTGCCCTCAAAATCGCTTGATTCACTCAAGCGCCACTTTGGTATTCACGCAAAACGCAAACACCGCGCAATTGATGATGCGCGGGCAACTGCCCAGATCCTTGCCATATTCATTGACCAGCTTGTAAATGAATTTGAATTTGAAACGGTTGATGATATCCTCGGATTCCAGTTCAGGAAAATTTACGACGAAACCAAAACTACACCAAGGTTCAGGAAGATTAAGTTTGACCTGAAAGAAGTACCAAAGCAGCCGGGTATATATTTTATGCTCAACAAGAAAGATGAAATTATTTACATTGGTAAAGCAAAGAATTTAAAAGAAAGGCTTGGCTCATACTTTTACCATAACGTATCTCACACAAGTAAAATTAAGAAGCTTGTGCGCTATGTTCATAAGGTTGATTGGGAGTGCACGGGCTCAGAGCTTTCAGCTCTATTGGCAGAAAGCCGAATGATAAAAACCCACAAGCCAAGGTTTAATTCCGCGATAAAGTCATACCGCAAGTTCCCTTTTATCAAAATTGATGTGCAGCGCACATTCCCAAAAATACATAAAGTATATGAAATACTTCCCGATGGGGCAAAGTATTACGGACCCTTTGCAAGCTCATTTACTGTAAATAACCTTATAGAAAGAATCAATAAGCTTTACAAGCTGCGCAAGTGCGATGATATTAACCTTAAGCCGGCAAAATCTCACGGTACATGCCTGTACCATGAAATAGGACAGTGCGGTGCGCCGTGCAATTTCACTTCTTCGGCGCCGGAGTATCACCGGGAAGTTAAACGGGTTGATAAATTCCTGCTATCTGATTCAGAAGAAGGGGCTGTCAGATTCCTTGAGCGCGAAATGGAAATCGCCGCCGAAGAAATGAACTTTGAGCACGCTTCGCACATTAGAGATAACATTAACGACCTGAAAAAGGTGATGCTGAATATTGAGCTCACAAATTCAATAGTTGAACTCCAGAACTATATCATAAAATGCAGAAATGATAATGATGAAAACGCGTATGAAATATTTTTGATGGTTAACGGCAAAGCAGCAAAGACATTTATAATCAATGAAGACAACAAAGCAGATAGCGATTACATTGAAAATATCAAAGAGGAAATAAATTATTTGTATTTCCACGGGGCGCTATTTAAGGATTTTGTTTTTTCGAAAGCGTACCATAAATTCAGGATCGATGAAATTGATACACTGAAGATAGTTTCCAACTGGGTGTACCGCAATTATAAGCCATCCAGAATACTGAAAATGACAGCCAAAACAAAAATTGAAGATGTAATGAAGTTTATCCAAAAAAAGTGATATTTATCCCCAAAACTACCGAATTTTAGGTTAGATTTAATTGGAAAAAATTATTATTTATGTGTTCTATAACCGCAAAAATTCAGCTAAAAAGCACTAAAACGGCTGAAAATTCTTTGAAATATTGCCCGGATGGCGGAACTGGTAGACGCGCAGGACTTAAAATCCTGTTGGGATAATATCTCAGTGCCGGTTCGATTCCGGCTCCGGGCACAAAAACTGCTCAATGTTCGGCGGATGCCGAACTCCGGGCACTTGCTTCAAAATTTTTTTACTACTACAATGATCTGGAATGCTGAAAATATAATAACACTTTCATTTGCCATCCTGGCACTGGGTTCGGCAATAATGATGATTACCAGGCGCAATCCTATAACCAGCGCTTTATATTTGATCGTCAATTTCTTTTCAATTTCAGGGGTTTACCTTATGCTGCGCTCGCAATTTGTTGCAATAATACAGATACTTGTTTACGCCGGCGCTATTATGGTGCTCTTCCTTTTTGTAATTATGTTATTGAACTTAAGCGGCGAAAAGAAAATGATGGAAACATTTTCATACAAAAAGATCTCCGCGATAATTCTTGGTTTAATGCTGTTTGCTTCGCTTGGTATTACCGCATTTTTCGCATTCTTCGGCAAGTACAAAACAATGAATCCAAACGCCGAAATTATGGGTACAATTCAATCGGTTGGAAAAGAGCTTTACACTACATATTCATTCCCGTTTGAGCTTGTTTCGTTCGTACTGCTTGCGGCAATTGTCGGCGCTATAGTTCTCGCACAAAAGAAATTCGAATAATGGTTTCACCCTCACAGCCTACATCACAGAAAAAAAGAATACTTTCCGGGGTTAAGCCCACAGGCAAGGTACATATTGGCAATTACCTTGGCGCAATGTTCAATCATGTTAATATGCAGTCAGATTGTGAAAATTATATTTTTATTGCTGACCTGCACTCGCTTACCACAGTTAAAAACAAGGCAAAGCTACAGGAACTGATACTTGATATTGCCCTTGATTACCTTGCTCTTGGCCTGGATCCAAACAAAGCAGTGTTTTTCAGGCAAAGTGATGTGCCTGAGCATGCAGAGCTTACCTGGGTACTCAGTTGTCTAACCCCAATGCCGATGCTGGAGCTTGCGCATGCGTACAAAGATGCTGTTGCAAAGGGAGTTAAGGAAATAAACGCGGGACTCTTCACTTATCCCGTACTGATGGCTGTTGATATATTAATTTACAAACCTGATATTGTTCCGGTTGGCAAGGACCAGAAGCAGCATGTGGAAATAGCACGTGACTTAGCCGGAAAGTTCAACCGTACATATGGAGAAGTATTCAAATTACCCGTGCCATTTATACCTGAAGAAGTCGCAGTGGTGATTGGAACCGACGGGCAGAAGATGAGCAAAAGCTACGGCAATGCCATAGAAATTTTCGCTTCAGATAAGGCTTTGAAGAAACAGATAATGGGAATTGTAACTGATTCAACTCCCGTTGAAGCTCCCAAAGAGCCTGATACTATTTATAAGCTTTACTCATACTTTGCGAATGATGATGAAAAAGCAGCGCTTCTTGAGCGCTACCGCGCGGGCGGAATGGGTTACGGCGATGCGAAAAAAATGCTTCTTGAAAAGGTCATTGAAACCTTCAAACCCTACCGCGAAGAACGCGAACGCCTGAAAAACGATATTGCTTACGTTAAAGATATCCTAAGAAAAGGCGCCGAAAAAGCCAGAATAGTTGCCTCCGAAACGAAAAAAGAAGTTTGGGATAAAACAGGCTTATCAATTTAAAATCAGCAATACAGGCATTCCTGCCTGTAAAAAATAATGATAATTTTCCTTTCCGGCTCAATTAATTCCGGCAAAACAATAATAGCAGGCTTTCTGAAGAAACAATTTCCGCGCTCTGCGCATATTGAAGTGGATACAATTCATGATATGTATGACTGGATGCCGCTTAAAGAGGCAATTCCGTTAAACCTGAAGAATGCATTAAGCCTTACGCAGAATTTTATTGAAGAAGAAATTGATGTGATCATAACTTATCCGCTCAGCAGGGATGAATATGAATACTTTAACAAAAACCTGCCATTGGAAATACAAAGGTTTTTCTTCACACTGAATCCAAGGCTTGACCATGCATTAACAAACCGCGGTAGCCGGGAGCTCACCGAATGGGAAATTGAAAGAATTAAATATCATTACAAAACAGGTGTGAACAATCCCGGATTTGGCATTACGATTGACAACACAATGCAAACCCCCGAAGAAACCCTTAGCGATATATTATACTACATAGAGCAGCGCGAAATAAGATACAAGATGGAAGATTGAGAATTTGATGATGAAAATTTCGCTATTTTTGACCCTTCCAGTTAAGTAATATCAATAACTTAGCTAAAAATTCTTATAATTCGTGAATACATTCACCGAATATTATAATAATTTGTGAATTGAATCACAAAATATTATGACAAATAGTGAGTTAATACTCCGAATCTTAAGAAATTTTACTTATAAGTTAAGATTAAAGCGAAAAATCATTATGAGCCAACATTCATCATATATAAATACCTGGATTAAAATTTGTTGTAATAACAATTTTTGTGGATAATAAATTATTACATCTTCAGTTAACCCGCCTCAGAAAAATTGGCGTTAAGAAATTATTCGAACGAAACGTAACAGGAAAATTTGTTTGAATTCGGCGAAAGCCGAATGAGTTATTTTCCTGTAGTGTAGTGAGAATAATTTCAGACAATTTTTCTGCAGCGGGCGATTTTTCTTTGGTTACTTTCTTTTGATCGCTCAAAAGAAAGTAACGTCACCTGTTATAGTTTTTCTCATACCCAAAACTCCGGATTCGCATTAGTTTCTCATTCCCAAACTCCAGTTTGGGAATGGAATAATATAGTCTTCTTTCTCTCACAGCATGTGATTTATGCATCACGATTCGTTCAGGGTTTTAATACTATCTTCCCTATCACCTCACCTTTGACCATCATCTCATGAGCCCTTGCGGCATCTTTCAATTCCAGCGCTGCGCCAATGTGTGGTTTGACTTTTCCTTCACTTACCAGTTTAATCAATTCTTCAAGCTCATGCTTATCGCCAAGGTACAATCCCAGCAGACTTATGTGACGCAAATATGTCTGATGGAGCGATACCATTGCTTCCCTGCCGGTTAGTATGCCGCAGAATAATATCTTACCGCCTTTTTTAACCATCTTAAAATTCTTGGGGAAAGCCTCGGGTCCCACGTAATCCAGGATTACATCTATTCCCAACCCCTTAGTTAAAGCCATAACTTCATCATCTATCGCTGAGCCATCCCTGTGATTGAAGATATGGTCAATACCCAATTGCTTAAGGAAATCGATCTTATGCGGAAATCCAGCAGTTGCAAATACCTCTGCTCCAATAGCTTTGGCTAACTGAATTGCAATTATACCAAGTCCGCTGGTGCCGCCCCAGATAAAGAACTTATCGCCGTTTTGAAGGCCGCCAACGGTTTTGACAGCGTGATAGGCGGTAAGCCCCGCGACCGGCAGACATGCCGCATCTTCGAAGGAAACATTATCAGGAAGTTTTACAAGTGAAGATGCGGGTACTGCGGAATACTCAGCATATGAACCGTTGCGGTGCATGCCAAAATACTGCCAACTTATTGATTGCCCCGCCTTGCCTTTTCTAGCCCAGTCATCATCAGCTTCTGATACAATTGACCATGCGGCGACTCTCTCGCCCTCTTTAAATCCTTTAACTTCACTGCCGGTTTTTGCTACAACTCCTGATATATCACCGCCCAGAATGTGCGGAAAGTTGAGAGCGAGTCCCGGATACCCGCCGCGAATGACAAGATCAGCCCTGTTGACCGATGTAGCTTTAATGTTTACCAGTACTTCATTGGGCTTTATCTCCGGCAATGGGTGCTCTTCGGTGTAAACAAGTTTATCTGTGCCGCCGTTTTCGTTAAGTATTACTGCCTTCATAATTTGATTTAAGTTTTATGATTCAGCAAAAATAATCATAGTATAATTACGTAACAATTCGAATAATATTCTATTGAAAATTCTCCACTTAAATTAAACAATAAATCCCTTATTTTTGCTTTATGGGTAAAAGATCAGGTTACGTTTGGGTGCTCTTCATGCTGCTTACCATTCTGGTAATTGACGGCTATTACCAGGTGCAAAGTTCACCTGTGCCCATTTGGCAGACTCAGTGGTTCTTCTGGCGCATGTGCGCCGTGCTGTTAATTGTGCTGGGAGCATTATTCTACTATTACATAGAAGCCTCAAAGAAAAAGAAAAAAGAGCTTGAAGAATTCAAAGAAAAGATAATTGAGCAGCAGGAATCAGAATGGAAAGTAATTGCAGGTGAGCTTCATGACAGTATTGGTCAGAACCTGAGCGCAATAAATATTTTCCTGCAGCAGGAATTGAAAAACACTCCCGAGCCTTCTCCAAAAGTCATTGAAGCCTCATCACTTGTAATGGAAACCGTTGATGAAGTCCGCAGAATATCGCAAAGGCTCTACCCCAAGCAGATTGAAAGACTCGGGTTAACCGTATCAATCGAAGCAATGATAGAACGGATATCTTCAGCTTCGGGAATTAGCTTCACATGCAAAATTGATAATATTGATAACATCCTTACCCGTGAAAATGAGGTACAGTATTTCAGGGTAGTACAGGAACTGCTGAACAATATCATGAAACATTCCGGCGCTAAAAACGTTACATTTTATGTGAGGAGGTCCGTGATGTTTATAGTAACCGAAATTATTGATGATGGCGTGGGATTTGAAAATACAGACCCTGCAAAGCTTGGTTTTGGGCTGATAAACATAGATGAACGGTTACGGATGATAAAAGCTGTGTATGAGTTCAGTTCAGAAAAAGGAAAAGGAACAAATTTTAAGATAACTGTGCCCATAAAATAATAAATGACAGATAAAATAAAATTAATAATAGCCGACGACCATCATATTTTCCGCAAGGGAATTTTGAGCATTGTATCAGAAGATGACGGCATTGAGATCACCGGCGAAGCGGCAAACGGCGATGATGCATTGAAGCTGATTGAAGAGAAGAAACCTGATATTGCGATACTTGATATTGATATGCCCGGCTTAAGCGGACTTGATGTTGCAAGAAAAGTGAAATCAGAGAAACTGCCGGTAAAAATTGTAATACTTACTATTCATAAAGATAAAGAATATTTTGATGAAGCATTAGAGCTTGATATAAAAGCATATGTACTAAAGGAAAGTATCGCAAATGATCTTATTGACTGCATTAAGCGTGTTGCCGAGGGTGAATATTACATTAGCTCGGCGATATCAGGTTACCTGGTTGAAAAAAACAAGACCTCACCAAAACAAACGGAACTTGATAAATTAACAAATGCCGAAAAGGAGATATTAAAACTAATAGCGCAAAACAAAACCAGCGCGCAGATAGCCGATGAACTTTTCCGCAGTGTCAGGACGATTGAGAACCACAGAAATAATATTTGTAATAAACTTGGACTTAAGGGTCCCCATGCCCTGCTTTTGTACGCAATTCAGCATAAATCAGTATTTTAGCACTAAGTAGTTCTACCTAGAAAAACAGGTATAGCTCTCTATTTGAATAGCCTTTTGTAAAGGCTATTTTTGTTTAATAATTACTGCTAAAATACCATGAAAAAACAGAAAGACGTAAAATTTATAATCTACCAGGCGTTATACATATTTGTAGTGTGTGTAATTGCCATCAAAGGCGCTAACCTTGATCTTACCCAGGTGGTAGAAGATGACGGAAAACCGAAGGTTTTCCTATCACCAGATTCACTTCAGAAACTGTATGAGATCATCAAACAATCTATTATAGTTGATACAAATCTTTATGTAATAATAAAGAAAGAGGACCTTGCAAAAATGGATGACAAGATAAAACAGCTTGTCGTAAATCCAATGAATGTCCAGATATCATCCACACCTGTAAATACATTTACTACCAACAATCCGCAGATACAGCAGCCGGAGATTAAGAAGGAAGAGGAGAAAAAAGATCCGGGTGAAATGCAGGAGATCAGGATAGGTAACATTCAGCTTACGCAGTACACTAATAATACGCTTAACAATCCGTATGATACTCCTTTGGAAGTAGAAGGAATCACATCTATACCTCCAAAGAGTTCAAAGACCTTCCAGACGGGCGGACAGAGCACTGTTACTATTAAAGTGGGGAATTCAACCAAGACAGTTGAGCTGAAGCCTAACGAAAAACCGAAGATCAACATGCAGAGAGTTGCATCGATGGGTGAAGATACAAGAGTAACGCAGCTTCAAAGCAGCACTTGTTACAGGGTAACCATTTCTGATGACTTCCCGGGTCAGCTTGATGTTAAGTTCAACGGTCCGGTAACTGTTAAGACTGTTGGAGCAGGTGTATATGATATAACAATGAATGCATTTGGTTCAAGATCGGCTTTTGATAACTTCACTGATAACAAGGATTCCCCTTACTCAGTAGGCTTTACAGTTTCTGTAAGTGATAATATTGCAGGACACAAGATCACCGGCCAGAACAGCTTTATATTCGGTGAATGGTAGTATTGAGAAGGCAAAAATCAGAAATGAAAAGGCAAAAAAAGTAATCGGGTAAAGTAACAACAGATCGATAAAAACAGATTTGGAAAATTTTTTAAAATCAGGGCATCAAAGTATTAGAGAGCAAGTTTATTCCGCAGGGATACTAATTAGTCAGTCATTAGCCTGGCTAAGCCAAGTGGTGGTTTGGTATCCTTGCGGAAATTTTATTTATCTCTAAGTCTGTCATGATCCATCTTAAGCAGGCGGTCAAGATCCCCGTATTTCGCAATATAATCTTCATAGCTCCTGTTTATCACCTCGTGGGCTTCATCCCTGCCGTAAACATGTGTGATCTCGCAATTCCTGTGCTCAGCACCCGGTGCATCTTTGTACGTTAAGAAGTAATGTTTTAATCTTTCGGTCAATGTTATAGGGGCATCTGTGATATCTATCCAGTGACCGAAAATTCCGTCACCTTCCATTACAGCGATAATTTTGTCATCAGCCTCATTGCCGTCTATCATTCTAAGTCCGCCTATTGGCACCGCTTTAAGGAATATATCACTGTGTGTGATTTCCTTTTCGGTAAGCACACAAATATCCAGCGGGTCGCCATCTCCTTTGATGCCGGTCCTGCCGGTTTTTTCCATGCAGAATTCGGCTGTTCTTGTGCCGCAAAGTGTTTGCGGCACGAACCCGTACGGTGTTGGACAAATATTACTGTACTTCTGGGGTCTGTCTACCTTCAGATACCCGCTGTTCTTTTCTATCTCATACTTAACAGTATCAGTCGGTACAATTTCAATATAAGTATTCACAACCGAAGGTATATTGTTACCTATTGGCACACCGTGCCAGGGATGCGATTTAAGCACAAGCCTTATCTGTGCCCATATTTCCTGTAAATTATCTATATCCATTTCTCTTTTTCCACCACTAAGACACTAAGTACACTAAGTTTACTCCTTTGATAAACCTGCAAATTTTTCGGTCACAATTGGGACTAAGCTCGAAGTAATGTTCTCAGTGTTAAAATTTATTAATAAACCCTTCGGTTTTTCTGTTAACTTAAGATACGTAAGTAGTTGAGCCTTATGAATAGGTAAAGTTTTTTCAACTGACTTTAATTCTACTACAAGACAATCCTTTATTAAAATATCAATTATTAATTCTGAATCAAGGTCTTCACCTTTGTAAATCAAAGGTATTCTGTGTTCCTGTCTTGCTTCTATTTTGTTTAAACTTAATTCTTTAAGCATACATTTTTGGTATATGCTTTCAAGCAGACCAGGACCCATGATTTTATGCACTTCAATGGCACACCCAACTACTTTATACGCTAAATCATTGATATATTTTTGTGTCATATTAATTTATATTAGGTTAACAATTAACTTTACAATGAACTTAGTGTACTTAGTGTCTTAGTGGTGAAAAGCTTCTGAATTCATATCTTCATACATCAAATTTCAATCCATCATATGCAAATTCAATATTTGCGGGAAGTTTACTGCTTGCCTCAGCGTGAACAATATCATGTGTCATATGAGTAAAATATGTGTGCCCGGCATTTATCCTTTGGGATACCGCGATTGCTTCATCAACTGAATAATGTGTTTCATGTTTACGATATCTCAGGGCGTCAATTATCAATACTTTCAATCCTTCAAGTTTCCGGAATTCTGACTCAGGGATAAAGTTACAGTCGGTTAAATAAGCAAAATCACCTATTCGGAAACCGTAAACGGTTGTTGGTCCATGTTTATATTCTATTGGAATTACATTTTGCCCCAAAACGTCAAATGGATTCAGGTCAATTTCATGCAGGTTTACAAGTGGTATACCGCCGCCTTTATAGGTATTTTCATCAAAGATATAACTGAACGCCTGCCTTAATTTGCCGGCAGTTTCAGTGTTTGCATAAAGCTCAACATGTTTTCTGTGAAGCTGATTTATCTGACGGATATCATCAAGTCCCATTATATGATCGATATGATAATGCGTATATAACACTGCGTCAATATCGGTAATATCATTCAACAGCATTTGCTGGCGGAAATCAGGTGATGTATCTATTAAAATTCTTAAAGGCTTATCGTTTATGTTAACATCTGTTTCAATATATACAGATACTCTTAATCTCTTATCTTTGGGATCATTTGAGGTACATGCGGGACACCTGCACCCGACAATGGGGACACCCTGTGAAGTACCGCTTCCCAGAACTGTTACTTTCATTCATGCTCCCCGTTCATCGTTTCCCTCTGGTTACTCACTCTCGGCGGTTTCTGTTACTTCTTCGTTATGTGAAAGTTTTCTGGAACTTTCCTTTTCAATTATTTCTCTTACATTAGGCTTCACAAAAATATCATCAATGCCAATTTCCTTAAGGCTTTTTGCCACAATAATTATCCTGCGCTCAACTTCGTTACGTGAATTCACAACAAGCAGCCTTGATTCTTTTAAAATGCAGTAGCCGCCTGCAAAGTTGCCTTTTTCGTAACGGACTTTAAAGCCAAGCCTGTCTGCAACATCTTCAAGCTCTGCAAGCATTTGTTTTAATTCAGGATCAACCGGCTTTTTTTTCTTCATTGGTATCTTTCATCTTCTTTAACGGCTTAAATATGACAATAGGTATAATTGTATAATAACAGAGCATCGCAATTACGGGCACACCCCGGAACGCACCGATCCTCTCTCCGAATAGTTTAAGCAGCTCATCATGATTCGGCGGGCCCTGGTGAAAAAGTATCATGAACCTGATATCCAGATAATTGGTGTAGAACTCAACAGGCACGAACATGAAGAACAGTATTGCGCTCATTAAAAGCCAGCCGTTCTCTTTCATTTTATGTTTTGTAGTGGCTGTAAACCAAATTGCTGAAACCAATACGATAAAATAACTTATCACCACAACAAGCGAAGCGTTGGAGAGCATCTGGAAAAGTGTATTTTCCCTGTCAGGGGGAATTGAAGTACGGAAATCGAACTGGTCGTAATCAAGCAGTTCGTTGCCAATTAACGTCCTGATATTTATGCCGCCAAGCCAGAATATCCCGGCAATAACAAGTAATGTTAATGCTATCTTATTTGATCTTGATTCAAGAAGTTGTGTCATAATTTACAAAAATATCATTATTTGAAGATAAAAAATACAGAAAAGGAAATTACCTCGCTTAGCCGAATAATCCTTTAAAAAAGCCTGTTTTCAGTTTTTTTGCTTCTGCCTGTACTGAGGGGGAGCTATCACTTTGCAGTTTTTTAATTATTTCTTTCTTCAGACCGTTATTTTTTGCAAGAGAAGCCCTTACCATTTCATTTGCGTCGGCAGCCAGTTCTTTCTGCAGATCAACCGGTAAATTGTACCCGAACTCCGCAGCGGTAATTCTTATTTCAACCGGATGAGAACTTAATCCTAATTTAAGGTTATCATAAAAATATTTCTGTATTTTGGTAATATCCATGTTGAAGCTGATTTCCTCGTTATTCTTAGCACTTAAAAATGATCTAAGCCATGAAAGAAATGCAGGAGATACAAACGGTTTTTCAAAATATTCGCGAATGAAATTTTCGAAATGCTTACTGAAAACATTCAACGCAGTAACGTTAAGGAAATAATCAATTGAGCCTTTCAGTTCCGCTTCGGTGAGATCAAGTATCACAAACAGCGGCTGAACTTCTTTATCAGGGTGCAGCTTCATCCATATTGCATCGGGCAGGTAGTTTTCATTATCACAATATTTACATTTGATCTTTCGGTCGGTATCATCAGATAGTTCAAGCCCCGCTCCGCAGGTCATACACTTGAACACAAGCAAAGATTCTTTATCGGTATTTTTCTCCGCGTGATCTTTACCAAATGAATCATTAAGTACGCCCACTACCCGGGGGTGAAACTCCTTCAGCACTGCATCCGCTGCCCTTACGGGCATTTTATGACTGCAATCAGGGCATGAGAATGCTTTCCCTGAATTAATTGCTCTCATTGCTGACTCTTCATCAATTACTGTGTAACATTCTTCACAATATGGCTGCCCGGATGAATATACAAGTTTATACGCACCTGTGCCCCCCATTTGTTCAATTCCGCCTGAAAGAAAACCGTTCATATATTTTTCCTTATGCATGATCCCAAACATCTTATCATTTATCACCATAGAAACACTGACATTCTTTCCGCAATTCTGGCAAGTATCAATATCTGTTATACCCGAAACCGCAATATTATTATTGCAACCGGGGCAGACTAACTGTAACTTGAAGACCGATGTTTTCAGCATTAATAAAATACCGTTCCTTCTTTTAGATATTTTGGATTGAATTCTCTCAGGTCTTTACCTGTTTCCAAGACTGATTTAAGATTAGCGAGGAAAAATGTCCACCCTATCTGGCAGCTCATATGAGTACCTACCTTATGTCTCTCATCAGTGGGGATACCGTATTGACGCAAAGATACTATACAATCTTTACCTGATTTTCTGAATTTAACATCACACTTTCCGCCTGCAAAAGTAAAACTAAAAAAGGAATTTTTCCTCACGGCCAGTACTTTTCCGCGTTCCATGACATCCATTACCCACATAAATGAATAATCCCCCCGGGCTTTAAGATCAACTTTTGCCCCGGTTAAGAACCATTTGCACAACAACTTCGGCTCAGTCCACATTTTAAACAATTTCTCAGGGGAACCTTTAAAAGCCGCCTGCAGTGTGAATTCTTTCCAGTTGTATTTGAATTTTTCAGACATTATTATCTATATTTTACTTTATTGAATTTAGTTTCCTCAAGTTTATCTTCAAGCCAAAATCTTACGCCGAAATGATTGAGCTGTGATTTCGTAATATCCTCCAATAATTTCTCCCGTTGAAGCCTTAAAGTGGTTCTATCTGTTATTAATCCAAGATCAATAAGTGAAATAATATTTTTAATAAAAGCAAGAATTGAATGTTTATGTTCTTTTGAAATCCCTTCTTCTTTCTTAATGGATTTCCTGAAATAACCGGCAACCTCTCTTGTTTCTTCAAAATAACCAAGTTCATAGTTAAGCTGCACCTGTAATATTTTAACCTGAACCTTCATTATCATTAATGGAAAATTTACCTTCTGAATTAATGATAACGCCTCTTTAAACTTTCCTTCACTGTGAGCTATGTAAGCATTTGAAAAATTCATACAGTTATCATATTGGTCCTCGGGCAGGCTATTCTTGTAGGTTTCCATGAATTCCTGTGTGATCTTTTTATCACCCATACGCATGAATACTTTTACATAGTTAATAAAATCCGGGTAAAGAAGTTCACCCAGGGAGACAAAATTATTTTGGTATGCGTGAAAGAACAGCTCATAACATTCTTTTATATATTTACGATCCGCTTCAATATTATATTTATCCATACAAAATCCGAATATATACATATGGGTGTAATAAGTATCTTCATCACTTAAAGAACCGTAATTTGCGATAAACAGTTTTTTCAATTTAAAATAAAACTCTTCATTTCTGTTTATTGTAAGCAGAATAATGAACTTATATACGTTTATTAACGGTTTGCCGGTAAAATCCGTATTCTCTATATAATTATACACATCAGTGAACATTTTCAGTTCGAACTTAGAACGATTTTCCTTACCAACATGAAGCATTAAGGCGTAAGCTCTTAACATACTCAATAGTGCAAAATCATGGAAACTATCAAAATATTCCTGAAGGGATTCTGTACTGTTGGGTGTCTTAAGAATTACTGAAAGCTGTTTTTCGGATATTAGGAGATGCTCATTAAAAAGAAAAAATCTGTCTTTAACTTCGGTCTTCTGAAATATTTTCACGTAACTCTCAATAAGTTTAGCATGGCTTTTCCATAGCTTTCTGCTTCTAAGCTGCGTCAACATATTGAATTCGCCTGAAAAAGAAGTAAATATGTTAGGTTGCTGCTTCAGGTATTCAAGCCCGAGATTGTAAAGGTCTGAAATAATATTTTTGATCTTAAAATAGTCAAACTCTATATTTCCAAAAACCTTCCTGAAAACCAGTTCTTCGGTCAATTTTTCATCTTCAAAGCAGGGATAATACTTTTTCAGTTCATTATTCAGCATAATGACGTTCTTATTTTTGTTAAAGTAAGGCGAATTTACAAAATCACCGAACTTTTTGATCTCCGCCGGTGAAAACGTCTGAAGTAATTTAATAAGTTTTGTGTTTTTCACTTACAAATTTTTCTAAAACGAATATACAAAAATACTCAAAAATCTCTTAAAAAGAGTGTTTTTTTCAAAGGCGGAGGTAAAATTTTTTCTAAAACCGGAAAAATTTTACTTTTGAAGAACGTTTTTCAGAGATTAAGTTTGCTTCGTCAGGCTATATGATGCATTCAATACTCAATAAAATATTATTCATCCCCCGAACACTCCATAACACTTCCTGGAGCATCGTATAGCCGACGAATTCAGAAAATTATGGGTTTGGGGGATTAGATTATTCGCAACTTAATATGAAAGGAAACAATAAAATGAAAAAAACATTATTACTTTTTATCCCGGTGTTCTTACTGGCTGTACTAATAGCAGCTTGCGGCAATAATACAGGAACGGGTTTATTGGGTCAGGGTAACAATAACGTTACTTTTACAATGGGAGTTCAGCAAAGTACAAACGGCGTACAGTTCACCTGGCAGCCCAATGTAAGCGTAAGAGTAAGCCAAATGATACTTGGTACAAATGGATTTTCTGATACCATTACAGATAATTCAAACCAGCTTTATACAGGAAATGAAGTTTGGGCGTATCCAAATGAATACACCGGCGTTACCTCGGGTCAGCAGTGGCAGTTCAGTTTTACAGGTACCGATTCGCTAAACCAGGGATACACAGCAACGGCTAACTTAACAATTCCATAAATCACTATCATATCAAAAAACTAAAGGAGAAAAAAATGAAGCTTAAAACAATTTTACTTGCAGCAATTCTTGCAATATCAACAATTACCGTATACTCACAGCCATCACTCTCAATTGGTCTTGAAGGCGGCTTGAATCTTGCGAACGTAAGCATTACCCCTTCACAGACATCCAATTCAAGAACAGGCTTAATAATAGGCGGCGTACTTGATATTGGAATATCCAGGAACATAGGGGTATCAACCGGTCTGAGATTCACAATGAAAGGTTTCCAGATAACAAATGGCGGAGCTACTTTTACCGACAAACTAAATTATCTTGAGGTTCCCGCTTTATTAAAAGTAAAATTTCCCTTAACTGAAGTAAAGCCTTACCTTGTTGGGGGTCCGGTTCTGGGAATAAGAGTTTCTGCAAGTGAAGAACAGAGCAATGGCACACAAACCGCAGATGTTGATGCTTCTTCGGCATACGAAACTATTGACTTTGGCTTGCTTTTTGGCGGAGGGCTAGACTTCAATGTTGCCAATAAAACAGATCTCTTTATACAGGCAGGTTATGGTTTTGGTCTTTCTAATATATGGAAACAGACAACGACTGTAACAGTAAAGAACTATGGAATCCAGATAACAGGCGGCGTAAAGTTCAAATTATAAATTCAAAGCAGCACGAGTTCCATCCTTCTATACTCAATGACGTTAATAACCCCGGTACTGTGGTGCCGGGGTTATTTATTATAAAATTGTGCTTTGGTCTCTTGCTGTGTGAATTATCCTGAATATATAAATTGTACTTTCTTCTATCTTATAATAAATATAATATTTTCCCATTTTGAAGTATCTGTAACCAGCTCTGCTAAGATTAAAAATGTCAGTAATCTTCCCGGATCTGGGAAATCTTTCAAGTTTCTTAAGAGAAGAGTAAAATTTATTTAGAAATTCATCAGCGTAGCCCGGACTTTCCGGATACAAGTAATCATATATTTCCTCAAGGTCGCTTTCGGCAGCAGGTAAAAGCTTTATTCTCATTTTGCTTTTGCTGATCTATGTTTTTTCCTTAATCTTTCAATTACCTCAAAAGCATCTTTTCCTCTTTCTCCTTTAGCAAATTCCTTTTCTGCTACATCTAACTTACTAATCAATACTTTTTCAAATGTTAGTTTTTCATACTCCGGCATAGACATCAGCACCATATCACCTTCACCGTTCTTTGTAATAAATACCGGTTCCCGGCTTTCGTGAACCAACTTCGATATTTCTTTGGATTTATTCCTTAACGCAGATATTGGTTTTATTATTGGCATATAATTGTTATCATTATTTTATCAAAATTAAGTCATTATTATGATACCTGCAAGATACAAAAAAGGAGAGATTATTCACTCTCCTTTAAATAATAAACTATGATTTTGAATTTAACTTGTCTTTATATTTGATGTTTCAGCCTCAGGTGCGTTTTCTGTTGCCGCTGCAATCATTTCGCTCTTAGGTTTCTTTAAAATGCCGTAAGGTATCACAACGCAATATCCTGCAACTAACAAAATCGGCGCAACAACTGTCGGCAAAAAGCCATCTACAGAATTTTCTGACATTAAGAAGTACCCTACAATAAGCAGCGCTACTCCTAACCCAATTATCATAAAGTTCTCTTTTTCCAGCGGAAAAGAAAACTCTCTTTTGGGGCCCTTTGATTTACCTATCTGTGTTTTTTTACCTTTAGTTTTTGGCTGCATACTGTTTTAAACTCTTGTTATTTATTGTATTAACTTCAATCGTACTTCAAAGATAAACTAATGTTAAAGTAATTTCAATCCAATTAGGTCTTTTAAGCTTTTGCAAGCTCTTCATAGAAATCGGCACTAGTTAAAATACCATTATAGAAATTGTTCATATTCAGATGCTCATCAGGTGAGTGCGCGTTTTCATCCGGCAGGCCGAAACCAAGCAGCACCGTAGGTGCTTTTAAATATTCTTCAAGTGTAAATACAATTGGTATAGAGCCGCCCTCTCTCATATACACAGGCTCTTTGCCGAATCCCGCTTTAAGCGCCCTGAACGCAGCTTTATTCCATTTGCTGTCAATAGGCGATATCCACGGTTTGCCGTGATGCTGTCCGTAAACATCGGCTTTAATACCTTTGGGAGTTATCTTCTTAACATAATCAACAAACAATTGAGCAATCTTATCGGGGTCCTGGTTAGGCACAAGCCTCATACTGATCTTAGCCGAAGCTTTTGACGGGAGCACTGTCTTCGCTCCTTCACCTGTAAACCCGCCCCATATACCGTTACAATCCAGTGTGGGCCTTGACCATAATCTCTCTAGTGTGGTGTAGCCTTTTTCACCTGCCAGCGCGTCTACTTCAAGACCCGCAGCATATTCCTTATCATCAAACGGAAGTTTTGCAAAGTTATCTTTTTCTTCCTTACTTAAAGGAGCAACGTCATCATAGAATCCGTCAATCAATATCCTGCCGTCAGCATCCTTCATCTTTGATATCATTTCAGCAAGTGCGTTAATGGGATTTTCAACCGCACCGCCATACTGACCAGAATGCAGATCGCGGTTTGGACCAACAAGATCTATCTGCATATAGCACAAACCTCTTAAAGCGTAGCCTAATGCAGGAAGCTCTTTGGAAAACATTGAGGTATCAGATACAACAATTACATCACATTTAAGCAATTCGGTATTATCCTTTATAAAATCACCCAAATGTACGCTACCTATTTCCTCTTCACCTTCTATCAGTAATTTGATATTTACGGGCAAAGATTTGTTCCGGCTTAAATGCGCTTCTATTGCCTTTAAATGAATGAACACCTGCCCTTTATCATCGGCAGAGCCGCGTGCGTAGAGATTTTCACCCCGCACTTCTGCCTCAAACGGCGGCGATGTCCACAATTCAATTGGATCAACTGGCTGCACGTCATAATGTCCGTAAATAAGCACAGTGGGTCTATCAGCGCCTGCATTCAGCCACTCTGAATAAACAACCGGGTGACCCTTAGTTGGATATACTTTGGCATTCTGCATGCCTATAGACTCCATATGCTGCTTCAAATATTCAGCGCATTCCAGAACATCTTTTTTGTTTTCAGGGTCAGTGCTTATGCTTGGATAGCTTAAAAAATGTTTAAGCTCATTCAAGTATCTCTCGTTATTGCTCTTAATAAAATCCGTTATGTTGCTCATAGTTTGTTCAGTTCTTTTGTTATCTTACTTTCCGCAGAATTTCTTAACCTGTTCCTGTGCAAACGTATCGTTTGGCTCAAACGTCAGGTACTTCTGGTAATCAGCGCAAGCCTCAGCATTCTTTGATACACCCGCATAGTTGTTTGCGCGCCATAAATATGCGCTTGCGATATTTGGGTTAAGCTCCATACTTTTAGTAAGAATTTCTGCACCCTTATCAAATTCGTTCAGGTAGAAATCGCAAATCCCTGCATATACGTAAGCCGCTACATTAAGTATTCCTAGCTCAATTGCTTTACCAAATTTAACTCTTGCATCACCGTATTTCTGTTCTGCAAACATTGCTTTACCGTATTCAAAGTATGTGTTTTCGTCATTTGGATCCAGCGCTACTGCTTTATCCAGAAGCTCGTATGCTTTTGCAAATTCTTTTTTATCCACGTAGATCTTTGACCATTTCTGGTAATCTTCGGCGTTAAGTTCTTCAGGCTTTACTTTGCTGAAATATTCTTCAGCTTTTACGTAGTCTTTCTTTTCGATCATTACATATGCAGCGTACTTATTGGCTTCGCTGTAATTAGGATCAATAGCAAGTACATCATTAAGTATGGTCATAGCTTCATCATACTCGCCTTTACCGTAACGGGCTTTTGCAAGGTATGTTTTTCCTCTTGGTGAACCCGGTACTAATACGTCATATCTTTCAAACGCTTCAATTGCATCTGTGAACTTATCAAGCAGGTAAAACATCAATCCTTTTTCGAAAAATGCAGGCGCGAAATTATTATCTGCTTCTGTTGATTTAATATAATTTTCAAGCGCAGCACTGTATTTTTTCTGTTTAAATGAAATTTTGCCCAAACCGAATAATGCCGGGGCATAATTTGGTTTCAATTTGAGCGACTGGTCATAATTCGTTTTAGCCGGGTCAAACGCTCCGCGTGCAAGATACGCATCACCAAGTCCTACGTAAATCATAGGATTCTTGTCATCATATGTTTTTGCCATAGTTAACGATGAAATAGCTTTATCAACCTTGCCATCAGCAATAAAATTATCCGCTTCTGCGCTTAAAACATCTATTATTGTTTCAATTTCAGATTTTTCAAGGTCGTCTTTTGTTTTGTTAAGCGGAAGGTATTTCTTCGCTTTTTCGAACTGCGAAGAAGCTTCGCCGTAATTTTTCTGTGATGAATAGAGTTCACCCAAAGCTGAATAAGCTTCCGGGCGTTCTTCATCTTTTTTGATCGCATCCTTAAGGAATTTTTCTGCTTCTTTTACAGACCCCGTCTGGAACAATGCAATTCCGTAATATAAATTAGCTTCATATGAATCTTTTGAAACTCCCTTCAACAAATTCAGCGCGCCAAGGTAATCGCCTCGTTTGATTGCATTCATACCTTTTTCAAGATTATCCTGCGCATTAACCGCTGCAGCAAATATCATGAAAAACATAACCGCTCTTAACATATATTTAGTAAACATATCAAATAATATTAAATTTTTAGTTTAGCTTAATTATACTTTGTTCTTAATTTTAAAGTATTTTTTATGATTTATTGTTTCGATTATAAGCTGTTATATGTGTAAAAATTTGTAACCCGGGATCTCTTAAAATAGCTCTTTCTAACTTCTTAAAATAGCTCTCTCTAACTTCTTAAAATAGCTCTCTTATAACTTAACTCACTCTTCATTCAGCTGAATTTTAATTCAGCTGAATAATTTTCACCGGCTGCGTTACCGGAACCAGACCCGATTTCAGAACAATCCTCTGCCCGTCATAAGAGGCCATAAAACTTGAAAATCCTACCGATAGATTCATGGAAAAATCGGTAGTAAGTATAAATGCTTCCGTAATCAGGGGATACGTCTTATTTGCGATATAACCCTGGTGAAGCCCGACATAATTGCCTATTGCGCCTGTATTAGGATCAACAGCCGCTATCTTAAGCGGTTTAACCGATTCATCAAGTGTATCGTTTGAAACGGTTATCCACGCCATTGAAATAAATCCGATAGCGTTTTCATCCTGTTTGATCTCGCGCATCATCTGCGATGATGTGCTGCAGATCACATCGTTTGCGCCAAACTCAGCGCCGGCAAGCACTTTCTGCTTGAAAATATCGTGAATAGAAGCATTCTTCCTTGCGATAAAAACTTTGATCTTTCCGCTGTAAACATCTTTGTTATCGCCATCAAGTGAGTTCCATTCCTTTTGCTCGCCCATAAAGATCCTTCTGAGCTCATTGAAATTAAGCTTGGCAACAGGGTTCTTTGGGTTAACTATCACACCGATACCGTCAAGCGCGAAAGCGGTTTTTTTAAGTTCAATTTTATTATTGGCAAAAATATCTGCTTCTTCTTTAGTAAGCTCTCTGCCAACAACTACAGATTTATACGTTCCGTTATTCAGATCGGCGATAACTTCTTTTGTGGTCTTTACATTAAGGGTAATTTTGGATTCATTGTTCAGCCTCATAAATTCAGATGCTTCTTCCTGTACAACTGGTGAAATACCTTCATCAACTCCTACGGTAAGCTCGCCGGTGGTTGAAGCTGATTTTTTTACCGTATAATCACAAGCGTTAAATACCGCCGCACTTAAAAGCGCAGTAAAAAGCAATATTATTTTTGTTTTTGCTTTCATATTATTTTAAACAGATTATGTGAGGATTATGTTCTATTCTTCGTCCCGGTCGTAATATCTTAATTTTCTGCCATGATTCTGCATTTTTAAGTATGCGTTGTAGGCCCTGAAAATTCCGTATACAACCAGTATCCCCCCGAATATCCAGCGGAAAAATTCATTGTTTTTAAACAGCTCGCCCGTGTTATAGGCACCTGTTAAAATAAGAATTCCCATCACCAGAAAGATGAGGGAAATTCCTATTGTTACATAATTATATACTTTCAATTAATATTTTCGAATCAATTAAAAGCCGAAAATTTAAATAAAAATAATGCTGCTTTCTTTTCAGAAAAGCAGCATTCATAAACTATTTCAGCTTGAAGTTAAACGGAACCGTAACCCAAACTTTAACGGGTTTTCCGTTCTGCAAACCAGGTGTAAACTGCAGATTATTTGCTTTATCCCTGACTTCATCATGGAATACATCAGGCCCGCTTACTGAACCGACCTTGATAACATTTCCGTCTGGTCCAACTAATACTTTTACGGTTACTCTGCCTTCCATGCCTGCTTCCCTTGCTATTTCAGGGTATTTCATTGAAGATCTGACCTGTGAAAGATTTACACACTCCGGAGCCTTTTCAACTTCAAAAGACTGGAATACGGTTTTTTCTTCAACTACTTTTTCTTTCTTTTCGATCTTCTCTTCGATCTTCTTCTCTTCAACTTTTACGTTGCCTGTAAATTGGAACTTACCTGAATCATTATTGCCCACAGGCGCTTTAATTTCTTCAAGCTCCTGCTGAGTTTTAATGGTCTGCTCTTCAGCTTTTTCCTTTGCAACCGGCTCAGGAGTCAGTGCAGTGAGATCTTTAGGCGGAGCTACCGGAGGCTCTTCAATTTTGGGCGGAGGCGGTTCTTCTTCATCTGTTGCAGATGGCGGCGGTTCAAGATCGCTCACATTAATTATCCTCTGCTGTATATCACTTTTCTTCTGCTCTTCCATCTTGCTTATATAATTGGCAAACAAATATGTACCAATTATGAAGCCATGGATCAAAATTGCAAAAACAAGCCCGCGCTGCAGATATTTCTGATATGTCTTCTTTAGCTCTGTTGCACCGTATCCTGTATCCTGCAGGATCTCAATATTATCGGTAACCATAGTACCTCCGTTAAAATGAAAACAATTTATTAATTCTTTAAATTTATACGAGTTTTGTATAAATTTTGTTCCAATTTATAGCTGTTTGGGATTGCATTATAGACAAAAAAGAAAATAAATACAAGCCCACTTTTTGCTAAAATAATTAAAAAACAGTTAAAAAATACAGCTAACTACTTAACTTTCCCCAGGAAGAAATCAACATTATCCTTTGCAAAATTCACCAGGTCTCTTGCAGAAGCTTTGCCTTCCGGAGAAGCCATTGCTGCGTTAAATGAATCCATATCATCATAATACATCTCTGTCATCATATAATACCGCGTTTCGGTTCCCGGAAGATCCTTAAGTTTTGATACTTCGGACTTTAAAAGTCCGGGAATCTTTTCAACAAGCGGCATATGTTTTTCAAAGTAATGTTTTTCAAACATTTCCACATCAGATGGGGTTTTATACATTGCTACTAACTTTATCATTTCTTCTGTAACTTAATAGATTATAAAAAATTACCTGTTTGGCGGAAAATACGGCAATATTCCCAGGGGATTGTAAACGTATTTCTTTATCATATCAGGTCCAACTGCCAATTGAACGCTTCCGGTACTAATAGAATCTTCCCCGGCTACTCCAAAGTTCTCGTTCAGCCGGTTAGGTTCTTTGATCTCTGAGGTCAGTACAAACCTTGAATCCTTCAGCAGGTCGCTTCGGATGTCGAATCTCGCAACCGCAAATGGCAGCATTTGCTTTTCAGGAATATCGGCAGTCGATAGAACATTAACGCCGCTTTTGGGGATCACTGTTCCATCAATAATGAATCTTTTCGGAGGATTAATAAAATACTTCCCTTCCATGATAGAACCAAGATTATATGCCAGCATATTTATATAATCATCCTTTGTGTATTCACCGTCGTTTTTGAATCCCTCCGGAGCAAAAGCGATCACACGGTTTGTGCGTCCTTTGTGAGAAAGTACCAGCGTACCAATCTTGCATTGCCTGAACAATTCTCTAACATCTTCATTTCTCATCCTTATGCAGCCGTGTGATGAAGGTCTTACGCCCAGATGAACATAATATCCTGTTCCGGGGAGTCCGTGAAATCCGACACCCATATTGAATGCCATAAAATAATTCAGTTGAGATTGGAACTGAGAAGACTTGTGAGCCTCATTCATATGGAAAATAGCAAACAACCCCGGGCGTGAATCGACGCTTTTATGCGCTCCCGGAATTCCCGAAGAAACCGGGTAAGTAATAGTGCGTCCATCCCTGTAGTGCACATAAAGCCTCTGCTGATCGATCCTGAACTCAAGCCACAAATTATCTGCAGTATAAATTGTATCCCTGAGATTTTTCGAAAATTCTTCTGCGGCAAGAAGTGCTGAAAAATTGACCTTAGGAGTTTTATCCTGGTTTTCAGTCACATCTTCTTTGGGATCCTGTCCCGGAAACTTTTTATTCTTAACCGGCTCTGAAACAAACCCCGCAAATAAAAATACACACAACAGTAAAGGTAAAAGATATGCCGCGGCATTAGCTTTACCGTGCTGTTCTGTGATCTCTTCACTCACCGCAGGTACATCAACATCTTCTGCGGGTCGCTCTTCCGTTATTTGCGGCGGTTCTTCCAAATTGTTCAATTATGATTTATTAACTTCGTGTTCCATCCAATGCATTGTAACCGATTTAGGTCTTGTGATAGGTTCACCCATTGCGCGGCTTAAAATAAGCTGCGAACAGATACCAAGAGCCCTGGAAACACTGAATATTACGGTATAATACTCAAATTCTTTTATCCCGTAATGATACAACAGCGCGCCTGTAGCCGCATCAACATTGGGCCAGGGGTCTTTGGCTTTGCCCTGTTCTATCAACAGATCGGGTACTATCCTGAATAACTTCTCAACCATTACAAACCTGTCATCGTTTGGTATAACTTTTTTACCCCATTCAACCGAAGCGGTAAAACGCGGGTCAGTCACTCTTAAAACTGCGTGTCCGTAACCGGGTATAACAAGTCCGCTGTCTAATCTTTCTTTTGCATACGCTCTAAGTTCATCATCCGTGGGTACCTTGCCGAATTTATCCAGTGTTTCCAGGACAAATTTCAGGCATTCCTGGTTCGCGAGTCCGTGCAGCGGGCCGGCAAGACCGTTAAGACCTGCCGCAAGTGAATAATATGCGTCACTTAATGCTGAACCAACTACATGAGAAGTGAACGCACTTACGTTCCCGCTTTCATGGTCGCAGTGAATTACCATATACATTCTCATTAACTTGTACCATTCATCCATGCTGCCTTCAATTCCAAGCATGTATGCGTAGTTTGCACCCCAGTCAAGATCTTTTTTAGGCAGAATGATCTCGCCTTTGCCAAATCTTTTGCGGTAAATAGCCGAAGCAATTACGGGCATTTTGGCGATAAGATCAAGTGAGTCTTCAAGTGTGTAATCCCAGTAAAGATCTTTCTTTAAGCCCTTATCATATTCACGCTTGAACTTTGAATCATACCCAAGCGCAGTAACCAGCGCACTGAGCATATTCATCGGATGGGCATCCGCCGGAAAAGCGTTCAGTATGTTCCAGACAAATTCCGGTACATCCATTCTGCTGTTAATTTCCTTCTGAAGGTCCTTTGATTCTTCTGCGCTTGGCAGCTCACCCGTAAGCATAAGCCACAAAACATCTTCAGGTAATTTTTCGGTAAGTTCTAAGATCGGAATTCCTCTTATCACCAGTCCGTAATCCAACCCGACTTCAGATGTATCGCAGATAAGTGATTTAACTCCTCTCATACCGCCAAGAACCTGTTCTACAGTGACCTGTGATATAACTTTACTTCCGTGATTCTTTCCCAAATTCCGTACTCGATCTTTCAAATCCGGAATTTGAGAAGCAAGTTTTGCTTTCAACAAAGACATGATTATTATTTAACTTCCTTTCCTGGAAAATATAGAATTAAAAAAACTCATTATAATCTACAATACTACGATCCCGTATTATCTGAGAGTTGTAATATTAAACATAGTTCAAAACCCAAAATTACAAGTAATTACTTCAACAATACCCTGTTACTGCTTACTGTAATGTCAATAGTAGAATTTAAAAGGCTGAACCGTAAATATATCTGAAAATCAAATAATTTAAAAGGTTAAAAAACCTGTTTTTGGTGATAAAACAAAAAAGCCTGTCTTAGACAGACAGGCCTTTTTGATTGAGCGGCGGGGGTACTTTTTATCCGCCGCATCCTAGCCACCACAGCTAACTTTTATTAAACGAGTTTTTTGGTTATTTTTTGTTTGTTTTTGTGTTGTTTTGATTATTTTTGTTATCTTTTCCTTTGTTTACTACGGTTTTATTATCCGTTTTGTTGTTACCTGTAGTGCTTTTTGTCTTCTTTTTACTGCTCCTTTTATGTTTGTGTTTGTGCTTGTGTTTACCTGTCAATTCTGTTTTTGCTGTGTTTTTAGCAAAAACGCTGTTTTGTACCGGCGAAAAAGTCATAAATATTGCTGCAGCCAGTATTAACATTGATGCTTTCAAAAAACCTGTGTACTTCATTTTTTGCTCCATTTAGTTTAGGGTCATTGCAATAACCTGAATAATTTTAACAATACAAAAATAGAACACAGTTCTGGAAATGAAATGAAAATGAAATGAAAAAATTTTCATAATGCAGGGGCTTTCAGATAATGAAGGGGTTTTCAGATAATGAGTATTAAATCAATTAAGGATACATGGCAGGAATATAGTAAATTCCGATCCTTTGTTATCTTCGCTTTTTACTTCTATTCTTCCGTTGTGTGCTTCAACTACTGCTTTAACAATTGATAGACCCAAACCGAGGCTGTAACTTTCTCCCCGTGTTCTTGATGAATCTTCGCGGTAAAATCTTTCAAAAATATTCAGTAATGAGCCCTCAGGTATTCCTATACCTTCATCTTTAATTGTCACAAATGCAAAGTCACCCTTCTTTGTCTTTCCTGTAAAACAATAAACCTCAGAGCCGGTATTGGAATATTTTACAGCATTATCAAAGATGTTGAGGAATACATTGAGCAGTTTTGTGGAATCGCCCTTTATCATAATTCCGTCCGCAGTGTTTTCTTCCAGCTTCAGTATCAGCTTTATTTCCTTTCTCCCGGCAATTATCCTGCTTTTGGTTAAGGCTTCAATCACTACATCGTTCAGATTAATAATTTCTTCCTGCACGGTAACTCTGTTATTTTCGTACTGACTTAAAGTAAGCAGACCTTCCACAATATTTTGAAGTCTTTTCACTTCATCAAGATTATCTTTGAGAATATTTTCATATTCATTGTTATCCCTCCGCTTCTTGAGCGCAACTTCAATCTCTCCCCTGATAATTGTAAGCGGCGTTCTCAGCTCATGTGAAGCATCTGAGGTAAATTGTTTGAGAGTATTAAATGACTGCTCAAGTCTCTCGATCATATCATTCAGCGTTTCAGCAAGATGCGAAATTTCATCATCTGCATCGCTTACTCTAAGCCTGGAGTGCAGCTTTTCGGCGGTAATTGTGTTGGTTTTAATAACCAGTTCGTTTACAGGCGCATAAGCGCGCTTCGAAAACAGCCAGCCCACAACAGAAGCCAGCAGCAGGGTAACCGGTATTGCCGCGAAAATAATAAGTCTTAAGTTGCTTAGTGATGTTTCAACGCTGGATAGCGGCGCTATCAGTATTACCGCATATTTATGCTGATGGTGTACCGCGGGGAAGTAGAGGATTCTTGCACCCTGTTTATCCCATAATTCCGATGGACCCTCAGTGAAAACTGTTGTTATCTCCCTTCCGCCATTAAGCGCCGAAAGTACATACTGCCTCTGGATCGGCAGCGCTTTGTCTTTAAGCTGCGATGACTGCATCACAACACTCTCAGCTGAATTCATAACCTGTGTATAACCGTAAAACGCCGAGAGACCCGGATTATTGAATTCTTTTACCTCGTTCAGTATATCCTGGTTGATACCGTTCTCGCGGATGGTTTCTGAAATTGAAGAAGCAAGTACGCTCATCACTATATCAAAATCATCCCTGCTCTGTTTAGCAAAAACATTGTACAGAACAAGGCTGAAGCCTATAAGCGTAATTCCGAAAATTATTATGAAAGAAAGAGTTAGTTTGCCCCGAATTGTTTTAAAGATCCGCAGAAAATTTCGCCGCGGCTCTTTTTTAAGACTGCTGTCCTCTTTTGATACGATCATTTTTCCTCACGCATTACGTACCCTACTCCAACAATTGTGTGAATAAGCTGTGGTGAAAAATCCTTATCGATCTTTTTGCGAAGCATTTTGATGTATGAATCTACTACATTGCTGCCTGAATCAAAATCCATTCCCCATACGTGTTCTGATATCTGTGTACGTGTCATAACCTTTTTCTTATTTCTCAGCAGATATTCAAGAAGTGCAAATTCCTTCTGTGTTAACTGAACATCTTTTCCGGCCCGGTTAACTTTCCTTTCAAGCAAATCCATTTCCAGATCAGCCAGGGTGAATGAAGTGGTTTCACCACTGCCTGAACGGCGTATAAGCGCGCGTACGCGCGCGAGGAATTCATCAAATGCAAAGGGTTTAGTCAGATAATCATCGGCTCCAAGATCCAGTCCTTTTACTTTATCTTCAGTTTCACCAAGTGAGGTCAGCATCAAAATGGGTGTTTTAACTCCGTTGGACCTGATATTCCTGCAAGTGATCCATCCATTCTGTTTAGGCAGAAGAACATCAAGTATTATTACATCATACTCATTAAAGCCGGCAAGCCGTTCACCTTCTGAACCATCCGCGGCTGTATCAACTACATAAGACTGTTCTTCAAGACCTTTCCTGATAAACTCAGAGACTTTTTTCTCATCTTCAATGACAAGTATTCTCATGGATCAAATTTACTAATAAGTGTTGAGTTTTAAAACATTGAAAGAACTCTGTAACTATACCCCGGAACAAATGAAACAGATTTATCAGCTTTCGGGCTGAATCTTACGTTACTTTCTTCCTGCAGATCATCCTTTTAAACGGGATCTTCTTATCAATGCAAAATTCTTCCTGGTTGGTTTTCGTGGTCAGGTCCCATTTATCATCATCTATATAATCAAAATCAAAAAGACCCGAATCCCTCAACACTTCCTGCTGGAATTCGTCTACTTCGGGAACATCAGTCATAAGATAAAATAAACCATCAGGTTTTAACACCCGGTAAATTTCATTCAGCATTTCAGCAGAAAACGCTCTGCGTTTATAGTGCCTTTTTTTTATCCACGGGTCTGGGAAAAAATAAAAAACCTTTTCAATTGTTCCGGATTTTATAAAATGCATCCCGTTTACCGCGCTGTACCACAGCGCCTGAACATTTGGAAGTTTCTCTCCCTTAACAACGCCTTCTATCCACTCAACCGCAGTCTGACGAACTTCAAACCCGAGAATATTTTTATCGCTGTTTTCAAGTGACATCTCAAGCAGAAATCTGCCCAATCCGCAGCCGATATCAAGCATATCCGGCGGCCTGCCATCGGCGAATACTTCAGCCCACCGAATCTCTTCAAAAACCGGCGGGTAATAGAAATTATTTCCTTTGTGCTGCTTTAACGGAAAGTACAGTACGGGATTGGCATGGTGACGAATACGCGGCACCGGGTATTTTGTGTAATCAATAAACTTCGTCATGAGTACCGGCTGTAATCATCTCAATAACCTTATTGTCATCTTCTCCGGATAATTCAAAAATTACCCTGAGATCATATCCCCAACTTGAGGAATATAGTCCTTTTAATTCGCCTTTAAGTTTATGAGTTTTTAAAACTGGATTGAATATATCTGCTTTTAATAATAATAAGGTATCTGCAAGTTTTTCCCTTAATTCAGGGTTTTTTTTAATGATACGGGATGAATCTCTTTTAAATCTATTTGATATCTTTAACTTCATCATCTATGGCTTTCATAATATCCTGAACTTCACCCTCGATAAACCTGCCTTCTTTAATATCCTTTTTACCCTCTTTGACTCTTTCAATTAGTTTTTCTCTCTTATCTGCCTGAAGTCTGTTCTTTTCAATTTCAATTATTTGCTCACGCTCCTCAATTGAAAATGAATCAATTAACTCCAGTACATCATTAAATTTTGAGCTCATATACTTTGTTTAATTTGTAAAATTTAATAAGATTATTTACAATTGTAAAGGTTATTAATCAGATATTTTTATGCCAAAAACACTCAAATTTAATCCCGGTTAATGGCTTTTCTTGACTTACTCTGTTTTTACTGAGGAAATTGACCAATGAGAATTCCAAAATGTGGTATGGTGTTTCCTGAATGAGATCCTTCCTTCCTCCCTTCCTCCGCTCTGGCGGAGTAAGGCGTAGCGCCGCGCAAGTTGTTAGGCATGCTGCTGTGTTCAGGATTTATGAGTTCTTTCCAAATCCAATAGCCACTGCTTGCGCCACAAGCCGCCGCCGTATCCGCCAAGCCTGCCATCTTTATTCACAACACGGTGACAGGGAATAAGTATCGCGATCCTGTTCATACCATTTGCCGTACCAACGGCGCGGGAAGCGCCTTTTAATCCTATCTTTTCCGCGAGATCAATATACGAAATCGTTTTGCCGAATGGTATTTTCTTTAGATTATTCCAAACATTCTCCTGGAAATCGGTGCCGGGGTAAACCAACGGAGTCTTAAAGTTCTTTAAGTTACCCTTAAAGTATTCATCAAGCTCACTTTTTACCTGTTCAATATGTTTATTGCTGCCGGGAATTATAGCCGCGTTAAATCTTTTGCGGATAGTTTTGAGCTGGTACTCCAGCATTCTGCGGTCACTGAATTCAACCAGACATATACCCTTTGATGTTGCCCCGATTATGATCGGACCCAGCTTACTCTGATACAGTGATGTTACAATGCAATCAGTGGATTCTGATCTGCCCGGCGGTTTACCGAAAACTTTTGAAAATGCATCGCGGAAGCCGCTGTGTGAATTATACCCGTTGTTAAAAACCGCATCATCAATTTTTGAGCCTTCGCGTATCTGCGTAAATGCGGAGCCGAGCCTGCGACTTCGCTGGTAAGCGTGGAAAGTCATACCGTAATTTTTCATGAAATACCTGCGCGCTTTTTCAGGGGGTATCCCCAATTGCCGAAGCTCGCCATCACGCATACGTTTATCTTCAGAGCTGTCGATCTTCGCAAGCAATTTTTGTACCCAGTCAGGATGTGTACCGCTGAGCTCCAATGGTTTGCAGCGTTTGCAGGCTCTGTAGCCTGCAAACAGCGCGTCACGCGCTGATGAATAGAACACCATGTTCTTTTCCAAAGGTTTGCGCGCAGTGCATGCCGGTCTGCAGAAAATATTTGTGCTCTTTACGGCAACAAAAAATATCCCGTCATAACTTTTATCTTTGCTGTAAACGGCGCGTTTCATTTCTGCGGCAGGCGGCAATTGAAAATACTTCATTTCCATAACTTATTCGTTTTATATTAATACAAAAATAAGGGCATAATCATTTCTATTCCACCGAAAAATTGACATCAAATTCTTAACTAATCGAAGAACAGTCTCCCCCTTTTATGTAAAAAGGCAAGCCAAAATTAATTAAATGGTTTTCATAAT
>CALMYL010000005.1 GCA_937873695.1 uncultured Ignavibacteria bacterium | reverse complement strand
AATTATGAAAACCATTTAATTAATTTTGGCTTGCCTTTTTACATAAAAGGGGGAGTGTCACGCCTTGGCGTGATAGCTTGTCCCGCCTAAGCGGGAAGGGGGTATTTATTAAGAGATTTAATACTGAAGTCGTAACTTTAATTTTAACACTTATATCATTATTATTGCAAAACAGTTCTTTGTAATACTCCGTTTTAAACGGATATTTTTTTCGGTTCACTATTAAAACAGTGAATAATCCCGCAAGGGATAATAGGGAATCAGGTGAATTGTACTGCAATTATTGAATAATCCTGAGCTGTCCCCGCAACTGTAATAAAGAAAACCGGTTTAGTTTTTGTCACTGTCAATTTGTTTTGATGGGAAGACCCGACCGGAAATTGCTTTTAAGCCAGGAGACCTGCCGGAAATACTTTTTAAATGATCTTCGAGGGCAAAGATTACATGTTATTAACAATCGGGACTCCCTGTTTCTATATGACAATGTATATTTTTAACTTCAAATGGTCATTTAGGTACAGGGAGTTTGTTTTTGTAAACAACCAATTTTAATAACAAAACTTTTTTCATCGGGAGAAAATATGAAAAAGTTAACTTCAGTTTTACTGCTATTCATCACATCGTTTTTTATTTTCACATCACTCAACGGCTGCGGCAATGATGATATTGTTACCAATGATCCTGTTACTGCCACAAAGGGAGTCTTTGTGCTGTATGAAGGTTCATTCGGTCAGCCAACATCCTATGACTATGCTTTCATAAATACGGATAGCAATACAGTGAGTACAAATGTTTTCCAGAATTCTAACAGCGGTTTAACATTAAATGCAGTTCCGAACGGCATGCAGCTGGTTAACGGGAATTTGTATGTAGTTTCACAAGGGAATTTTGGTTCATCCGGCACCATATATAAAATTGACGCGAATACAAATCAGCTGATCGCTTCAAAAAACTTCGGAACAAATCCTTATAGTGTTACTTCCGAATTCGGCGGAAATTTGTTCGTAACAAATACCGCAGGTGACTATGTAACTGAGCTTGATGTTAATCTGAATATTGTAACTGATTCAATTAGAGTAGGCAATAATCCCTCTGAGATCGTTCAGTATGCAAACTATCTTTATATTGCAAAACAAAGCTATACCACTGAGAACTCTCTTGCCATTATTGACAGAACAAATTACCAGGTAAGCAAAATATTCTTTAACACACCGCCGGTATGTGTTGAAACCGGAGAAAACAGAGTTTACATTTCGACATATTCAGGAAAAAAGATCTATTCAATCATCCAGCAGTTTAATACCATCGGAGATTCACTTGAAATGAATATAACTGAACCGGCAATCGGTACAATAGTTTTAATGGACTCTCATACACTGTTCGTTCTGGGTGTATCCGATACCGCATTTTCTTCAAACGTGGGTAAAAGAGTATATAAAGTTGATACTCAAACCAGGGCAATTGATCCATCATTCAATATAATACAATCCGGAAGTGACGATATATACGGGATCATTTATGATTACATCGGTCAAAAACTGTATGTTGCCAACAGCAAAAGCGGTACAGCAAATGGTGAAATTAAGGTGTATGATAAAAACGGAAACTTGCTGAATACGTTCGCAGATGTTGGCGGAAAGTTTCCAAAAAGAATGGCTGTAAAACGCAGCTAATGGTCAAGTATTTAATAATACTGCTAATATTCATCATAAACATTCCTGCCCAGGAGATAATATCATCAGGGCAGGATAGTGTTGTGACGGATGAAATTGTGGTGGAATCAAACCGCCTTAAGATGAAGAATTCAGAAGCGCCGAATAAGATACAGGTGATTGATGCAGAATTACTTAAACGAATCAACGGCAGCCGGCTGCCGGATGCGCTGAGCCTGAGTGATGCGGTGTTCATAAAAGATTACGGATTTAATTCAGGCACCAAAACAATTTCACTCAACGCTACGCAGAGTGAGCATACTCTTGTATTAATTGACGGCATAAGGCTGAACAGCAGGCAGAATGCGCAGTATGACCTCTCGCTATTCGACCTTGAAGATATAGAACGCATCGAAATATCCAAAGGCGGCTCATCAGCTCTATACGGCAGCGATGCGATTGGAGGTGTAATAAATATTATAACTTCACGTGACCCGAAAAAACCATTCAGCTTTAATATTAAAGGTGAAACCGGTTCATATGGTTACAGGAAGTTTTACGGAAAACTTTCGCAGTACTTCAAATTAGGTTTTGCCCAAAAACTTTCTTTTAACATTTTGGCATCTGATGAAAGAGCGGAAAATGAATTTGATTTCAATTTCAAAAACGGTCCGGTCATAACTGAGTATAAAAGAATGAACTCGGATTTTAATACCCAGGGAGTGAACTTTGATATTAAGTACTTGCAAAGTGATGAAATGTCGCTGAAATATTTTGCAAGATACTCTTCATTCACCCGCGGTGTACCGGGGATATTTTTGGGTTACTCAACCGGCTCAGCCCGACAGGAGGATAAAATTGCCATGACAGGTTTTTCCTTTGATAAGAAGATCTCTGGCAAAGTTTTTTCGAAGTGTGATCTGACTTATCAATATCAGCTTCAGAAGTATTATGATCCGGCGACATTTAACCTGACGACTGTGATAAACAGTTTCTACAAGCTTCGCAGAGTGAGCGCTTCAAGCGTTTATAGCATTTTGATCTCGGATAAATTCAATTTAGAATCCGGCGCAGAGCTGAACCTTGATGATATATCAAGCAACGAAACAGAAGAAGGCAAGGCAACGCAGGCCGCAGTATTCGCAGTATCAAAATATATTTTTAATATTTCAACCGGTTCGGTATTGACTTTTTACCCGAGTGCAAGGTATGATTACTATTCCAATATTTCTGAACATAATGTATTAACCGGAAAGTTCGGAATTAACTTCAAGCCGTTTGGTAGAACTGATTTCCATATAAAATCATCATTTGGTAATAATTTCAGCGCGCCAACATTTAATGAACTCTATTGGAAAGACATCGGCAACAAAGATTTAAGACCTGAAAAATCGCTTAGTTTTGATGCGGGTTTGTACTATAAATTCGATTTTGCTTCAGTAAATGAGCTTGAAGTTTCATACTATAATATCTACACAAAAGATAGAATTGTATGGACCCCCGTATCGGGTTCAATCTGGCGGCCGCTTAATATTCAGAAAGTAAGCTCAGAAGGTATTGATGCAAGCTTGAAAAGTGAGCTGAGTTTAAGTAAATTCCTATTTGCAAATGTTGGAATAAATTACAGTTTTGGAAGTGCCATCAAAAAAAGCGAGGATTTCTCGGGTGACCCATCTTTTGGTAAACAACTGATTTATCTGCCTAAAGAGATGGTAAAAGGCTCTATTATGATGAATTATTTGACTACAAGTAAATTATTAAAATATGTATCTTTTAGTCTGTTTTATAATTTTTCAACAAGAAGGTACACAAATTTTGAAAACACGCAGTTCATACCCCGGTATGATGTTGTGGACGGGAACATAGCCGCAGGATTTAAGTTTTCGGGGTTTGAAACAGACTTAAGATTCATTGTAAACAATATTCTGAATGAAGATTATACTGTGCTGCCGGGTTACCCGATGCCGCTCAGGAATTATAAAATAGAAATTAATTTAAAATATCAATAACAGGAGAAATTATAAAATGAATAACTCTAAAATGACAAACTTTATTATAGCTGCGGTATTGATCTTATTCGCGGCATTTTCAAGACTCATTCCGCACCCAATGAACTTTGCGCCGGTTGCGGCAATTGCGCTTTTTGCAGCCGTGTACATGGATAAAAAATATGCGTTCATATTGCCAATAGCTGCAATGCTGCTTAGCGATATCTTCATTGGCTTTTATGCGGGTATTGAATGGGTTTACGGCGCATTCGCACTGGTTGCTTTTATTGGTCTTTGGCTTAAGAAAAGAGTTGAATCCAAACAGGGCATGGGCAAAGCCGGTTATATTGCAGGTACAACACTTGTATCATCAATAGTATTTTTTGTAGTAACCAATTTTGGTGTATGGCTAAGCGGTATGATGTATGAAATGAACTTAAAAGGTCTTGTTGAGTGTTACACAATGGCAATACCGTTCTTCCGCAATTCACTTGGCGGCGATCTTTTCTACGTAACAGCAATGTTCGGGATATATGAGCTTGTTACAAGGTTTGTTGGCACAACGGAATTAAAAGAAGCAAAGATCAGGAAATAAATTTCAATATATGATATCGCGTTTATTTGAAGAATTAAAGAAACGAATAGTATTCCTTGACGGCCCCCGCGGCACGATGATCCAGAGACGTATGCTCAGCGAAGCTGATTTCAGGGGAGAAAGATTCAAAGACCATCCCTATGACCTGAAAGGCAATAACGATATTCTGAATATCACTCAGCAGAAGATAATATCCGAGATTTATGAGGAATATCTTGATGCAGGCAGTGATATTGTGGGCACGAATACGTTCAATTCTACTTCAATATCACAGGGCGACTATCACACTGAAGAATTTGTTTATGAAATAAATTTTGAATCAGCGAAGCTGGCAAGAATTGCCGCTGATAAGTTCACCGCTAAGACACCCGGTAAACCCCGCTTTGTAGCGGGCGCTATCGGACCCATGAACAAGACCCTATCGCTTTCACCCGATGTAAATGATCCGGGCTTTAGGGCAGTAACGTTTGACCAGATAAAGGAATCTTACCTTGAGCAGGTTCGCGGACTCATTGATGGCGGCGTTGATATTCTGCTTGTTGAAACAGTTTTTGATACTCTCAACTGCAAAGCGGCGCTGTTTGCTATAAATGAATATTTTGATATCATTGGAAGGAAACTGCCCGTGATGGTATCAGGTACTATTACTGATCTCAGCGGAAGAACACTCTCAGGTCAGACCGTGGAAGCGTTCTGGAATTCAATAAGTCATGCGGGATTAATGAGTGTAGGCTTAAACTGTTCACTTGGCGCGAAGGAAATGCGTCCTTATATAGAAGAGCTTTCTGAGAAAGCGAATGTTTATTTAAGCGCATATCCAAATGCGGGGCTGCCAAATGAATTTGGCGAGTACGATGAGCTCCCCAAAGAAACAGCGGAGCTGCTGCTGGATTTTGCGAAGAGCGGATTCTTAAACCTCGTTGGCGGCTGCTGTGGAACGACACCTGATCATATCAGACAAATTACCACGTTACTAAAAGATATTCCTCCAAGGAAAATTCCTGAAGTACATCCGTATTTAAGGCTAAGCGGACTGGAAGCTTTGAATGTTACACCGCAGACTAATTTTGTTAATATTGGTGAGCGTACAAATATCACAGGATCAGCAAAATTTGCAAAGCTGATACGAGAAGAAAATTACGAAGAGGCGTTAAGTGTAGCATTGCAGCAGGTTGAAAGCGGCGCGCAGGTGATAGATATTAACATGGATGAGGGAATGATAGACGGTGTAGCGGCGATGGAAAAATTCCTAAAGCTTGTTGCCGTTGAGCCTGATATTGCGCGTGTACCCGTTATGCTGGATTCATCCAAATGGGAGATCATTGAAGCGGGCTTAAAATGCCTGCAGGGCAAGGGAATAGTAAACTCCATAAGCTTAAAAGAGGGCGAAGAGAAATTCATAGAGCATGCCCGCAAAGTTAAGCTTTACGGAGCTGCCGTTATTATAATGGCATTTGATGAGAACGGGCAGGCTGATAGCTACGAAAGAAGGATTGCAATATGCAAAAGATGTTATGATATATTGACGAAAAAAGTAGGCTTCCCGCCGCAGGATATCATTTTTGATCCTAATATACTTACCGTTGCAACGGGAATTGAAGAGCACAATAATTATGCAGTTGATTACATCAACGCTACAAGATGGATAAAGGAAAACCTGCCGCTTGCAAAGGTAAGCGGGGGAGTGAGCAATATCTCGTTTTCATTCCGCGGAAATAACGTAGTTAGAGAAGCGATGCACTCGGCTTTTCTATATCACGCTATTAAAGCGGGAATGGATATGGGTATTGTTAACGCGGGAATGATCGAAGTATACGACGAAATTCCCAAAGACCTGCTTGAACTTGTTGAAGATGTACTGCTTAACCGCAGAGATGATGCCACTGAAAGGCTTGTTCAGTTTGCAGATACCATCAAAACTAAAGGAAAAGTAATTGAGCAGGATAACTCCTGGAGGGAGCAGCCTGTTGAAGAACGTTTGAAACATGCGCTTATAAAAGGTATAACAGAATTTATTGAGCAGGATACCGAAGAAGCGCGCCTGAAATACCCACAGCCCCTTGATGTCATTGAGGGTCCATTGATGGATGGCATGAATGTAGTTGGCGACCTGTTTGGTTCAGGTAAAATGTTTTTACCGCAGGTGGTAAAAAGCGCGAGGGTGATGAAAAAATCTGTGGCGTATTTAACGCCGTATATTGAAGCGGCTAAAGCCGCGGGCGCATCAAGCATCAATGGCAGAATACTGCTTGCTACGGTTAAAGGTGATGTGCATGATATAGGTAAAAATATTGTAGGCGTTGTGCTTGGCTGCAATAACTATGAAGTTATCGATCTTGGCGTAATGGTTCCCGCAGAAAAAATTCTGCAAATAGCAAAAGAAAAGAATGTTGATATAATAGGTCTAAGCGGACTTATAACTCCCTCACTTGACGAGATGGTGCATGTTGCCAAAGAAATGGAGCGCCAGGGATTTGTAGTGCCGCTATTAATTGGCGGAGCTACAACATCAAAAATTCACGCTGCTGTGAAGATTGCACCTAATTATTCCAATCCAACCGTGCACGTGCTTGATGCCTCAAGAAGTGTAACCGTTGCCGGAAGCCTGATGAACAAGGATAACCGCGAGGGATTTATTGGCGCGGTAAAGCAGGAATATGAGCGCATGCGGATATCTCATAAAGGCAGAAAAGATAATAAAAAATTCCTGAAAATTGCTGATGCCCGCGAAAAAGGATTGAAGATAAACTGGCAGGATACCGTATTCACAAAACCAACATTCACAGGAAACAAAGTATTTGATGATTTCCCGCTGGATAAAATTCGCGAAAAAATTGACTGGACACCGTTCTTTTTAACGTGGGAGCTTAAGGGTAAGTATCCAACCATTTTTGATGATAAAAATTACGGAAGCGAAGCGAAGAAAATCTACGATGATGCCAATAAACTTCTTGATGATATCATAGCAAACAAATGGCTGAAAGCTAAAGCTGTAATTGGTTTATATCCGGCTAATTCAGTTGGTGATGATATTGAGCTTTATTCAAACGATAAAAGAAAAGAGGTCGCAGTAACGCTGCATACATTAAGGCAGCAGGCGGAAAAGACGAATAACGATCCGTATTATGCGCTAAGTGACCTTGTTGCGCCAAAAGATACAGGAGCAAATGATTACATGGGCTGCTTTGCGGTAACAACGGGAATTGGAATAGAAGCAGTGCTTGAGAAATTCGCCAAAGAACACGATGATTATAACAGCATTATGACCAAGGCAATTGCCGATAGGCTTGCTGAAGCGTTCGCTGAGCTGATGCATGAGCTTGTGCGTAAGGAATTCTGGGGTTACGCTAAGAAGGAAAACCTGAGCAATGAAGATATTATTGCCGAAAAATATCACGGCATCAGGCCGGCACCGGGGTACCCCGCACAGCCTGATCACACAGAAAAGCAATTGATATTCGATCTGCTTGAAGCGGAAGAGAAAACGGGTATTAAACTCACCGAAAGCTTCGCTATGTATCCGGCATCATCAGTGAGCGGACTGTATTTTTCACATCCGGAATCAAAGTACTTTAATGTCGGTAAAATTTCCCGTGACCAGGTCGAAGAATACGCCACCAGGAAAAATATGCCGGTTGAAGAAATTGAAAGATGGCTTGCTCCCATACTGGGATATGAAAGAACTGAAAAAGAAGTAATATAAATATGCCTGAGATCTGCAGATTTTTAGGAATTATAATAAAAATGTTCTACAATGAACATGCTCCTCCGCATTTTCACGCTGAGTACAATGATTACAAGGCAGAAATCTTGATAGAAACATTGGAAATAAAGGGAGGAAGACTTCCCAAAAGAGTATATTCACTTGTAATTGAATGGGCAACTGAACATAGGGCTGAATTAATAAAAGATTGGGATTTAGCCAGAGAGAAAAAAGTATTAAATAAAATTGAACCACTGGTATGAATATAATCGATAAATCAAAAATTCACGATGTTATAAAAGTGGAACCGCTTGAAGACTATATTCTATCAATTGTATTTGATGACGGTTTGAATAAAACAATTGATATAAAACCATACATCAATATCGGCATATCCGCTGATCTGAAAGATCCTGATTTTTTTAATAAGGTATATCTTGATAATGGTTCTGTTACTTGGCCGAATGGATTTGATTTTTGTTCGGTATTTCTAAGGGAAGATACCTGAATTGTATGGTTACCAAATGCGTATGTTCCGATGTATCGTTTTCTGATATGAAAAAGACTGCAGTCAAGTATGGTCTAAAGAGTATCAATGAACTTAAAGAGTATATTGAATTCGGCAATAATTGCCAGTTTTGTCATCCATACATTGAATTAATGCTTAAAACAGGTGAAACGGAATTTGAACCTGTAATTGAATAAATTTTCCTTCCTTCAAAAGAGGTGTTTAATTGAATAAAATTATTGCAGTTGTTGGTATGTGCGGCTCAGGTAAAAGCGAAGCGGTGAAATTCTTTGTTGAAAGCGGCTATAAGCGTGTTTACTTTGGCGAGGTTGTTATGAATGAGATGAAAAGGCTGGGACTCGAAGTGAACGAAGCCAATGAACGCGCAACAAGGGAAAATCTGCGCAAAGAGTTTGGTATGGGTGCAATGGCAGTGAAGTCACTGCCGGTAATTGAGGAATTTATGAAGCACAGTAATGTTGTCATTGAAAGTCTTTATTCATGGGAAGAGTTTAAGATATTAAAAGATAAGTTCGGTGAAGCATTTAAGTTGATAACAATTTATACTACAAAGGATCTGCGTTATGAAAGGCTGCTAAAAAGACCATTCAGGCCCCTGACTAATGAGGAATCAAAAAGCCGTGATATAAGTGAGATCGAGAAGCTTGATAAAGGGGGTCCGATTGCTTATACGGATTACCTTATCATTAATGACGGCTCGCTTGATGAGATGAATGCTGAATTGAAGAAGTACGTTTAAATAATTAATCACAGACAGGAATGTCTGTGCTACTAGTAAATTTTTTGAAAAGAAAAGATTACATTTCGTGGGATGAGTATTTTATGGGGATCGCACTGCTTTCTGCAAAGCGTAGCAAGGATCCCAGCACACAGGTAGGTGCCTGTATTGTGAACCAGTACAATAAAATTGTGGGTATCGGTTACAACGGATTCCCTATTGGCTGTGATGATGACCAGCTCCCCTGGGGCAAAACATCAGAGGATAACAACGAAACCAAGTATCCTTATGTTGTGCACGCTGAAGCCAACGCGATACTTAATTCTACCAAAGACCTGCATGGCTCAAGGGTATATGTGGCATTATTCCCCTGCAATGAATGTACAAAGCTCATTATTCAATCAGGCATAAGAGAAATAATATACCTTTCAGATAAATACAAAGATACCGATAGCGTACGGGCATCAAAGAAGATGCTGGATATGGCTAAGGTTACATACAGGCAGTTAGATCTGGGTGACCACAAGATCGAAATTGATTTTAACATAGGTTAACAGCCCGGTTATGGATAAAAAGAAGAAAGTAACTCTCGAAGAAGCAAAAAAAGCCGGTGGCAAAAAGTACCGCGAGAAGGTGCAGAAGGTCCTTGCTGAATACGAACAATTACCCGACGAAGAAAAACATCAATCTCATTTATATTTCGGATACGGTAAGGGCAAAACTACGGCAGCTATGGGGCTCGCCTTCCGCGCCCTTGGCGCAGGTATGAGTGTCGCGATCGTTGAATTCGATAAAGGACATGACCAGGCTAAAGAGCATTACTTTGAGCGCAGGATATTCTTTAAACTTAAAGAGCTTGGTTATCCGGTTGAGCTTCATTCAAGCGGCTGCGAAAGAATGAACGAAGACGGCACTTTCCGCTTCAAAAATGCCGAAGAGGATTTTGAGGAGGCTAAAAGGGCATTGGCAATTGTCCGCGACCTGATCATTAACGGCAAACAGAATGTTTTGGTGCTGGATGAGTTTGTAGCGGCGGCAAATTATCATTTAATCGATGAGAAGGATGTGCTTGATATACTTGAGCTGTATGATAAAAACCGCAGGTTTGAGCTTGTTATGACAGGACATAAGTTGTTTGAGGGACTTGAAGAAAAGGTTGATCTTATAACAGAAAACCGGAAAGTTAAACATTATTTTGATAAGGGAATTCAGGCTAGAAAAGGAATAGAATACTAATGTCAAATTTCAAATGACAAATATCAAATAACTTTGTTTAGAATCTTATAATTATGAATAAATTTACAATATATACAATAATACTCACGGCAACTCTTTCAATATTTATTACAGCATGTAATGATTCAACCGGACCGACAATAATCAATAATGGCGGAAACGCCCTGGCGGGCGCTTATATACTTTATTACTCTTCTGCCACAAGCACCGATTATGCATACTACGATGCTGTTAAGGATTCCGTTACAGATTTTGTGTTTTCATCAAACAATCCGGGAGTAAAATTGAATGTAAATCCGGGTGAAATGAAGCTGAATTCAGACAGAAAACTTTATATCACCACTCTTGGCATCCCCGGAAATAATGGTACAATTTATAAAATAGATCCCTTAACCAATTATGTAATTGATTCTTTGCGGTTTGGCTCACAACCCAATGGATTCGCGATAAACAATGACCGTATAGTTGTTGCAAATTCCGGCAGTACAAATGTTACGGTGCTTGATCTTGATCTTAATATTGTTAAAGATACAGTCGAAACCGGTGCCGTTCCTGATGGCGTTCTTTATGGTTTTAACAAATATATTGTATACAGAAGACCGCTTAATTCAGAGCTTTCTCTTGCAATTATTGATGAGATAAATTACGGAGTATCAAAATTAAACTTTCCCGGTGTACCTTTGGATGCGATTTATAATGTAAACGGTATATTTGTTTCGACCACTTACAACACAACATTATACAGGATTGAAAGCGAATCATTTACAACAGCTGATTCTTCCATTGTCCCGTCAATTTTTCAGCCGGTAAATGATGTTGTATTCAGAACTCAGAACAGCTTTTATGCAATTTGCGGAAGCAGGGAGATCTGGCTCGCAGAAGTTCAGACCGGAGCAGTAAATTATACAAACATTTTTCCGGCATTGTCGGATCTTTATATCAGGGCAGCGGAGTACGAACAGAATGCAAATGAGCTGTATATTATAGGTTCAACTTTTTCAGGGGTAAATACATTGATGGTAATTGACGGAACTACGGGTTCATTAAAACGCTCCAAACCAATTGCAGGTTTCGGGCCATCAAGTATTGTCTTCAGGTATTTTTAGATGTGAGAATATCCTTATTGCGGTAAACCAGCATTCCTATGATAATTGTGATTACGGACATTATCAATCCTCCGGCAATATCCACAACATAGTGGTACCTTAAATATACAGTAGCAGCAACCATACAGAAAAAATACGGCAGGTAGAAGTAAAATGACTTCGACTTGAATTTCCATGAAAGGTACATTATCAGAAAAGCTGTGATCGTATGCAGGCTTGGCATTGCGTCACGCTGAACGAAATCCTGCGGATTTTTTACACCCGGCGGAATTGACTCACCCATGTTCAGGAATGCCCTGATCGATTCGGTCAAAAATAAACCCGGCATTTCGGTACTGATCGAGTAGAAATCATGTAAATGAAAACGCGGTCCGTTAGCAGGGAAAAGCAGATACAGCACATAACTTGCAAAAAAACTGAAGAATAAAATAAAGATCGTATATTTAAATTCTTTATACCTGTTCCACAAATATAATTCCAGCCCGAAAACGACTATCATTGGGTAGTAATAAACATATACTATTTGGAGGAATTCCGTTAGCAAAGGATTTTCAAACCTGTAAGCCCATTGTGTCGGGTTAACGCCGAATAACGCAAAATCAAGCCGCATAAAAACAGGATCCCAATCCATAGGTTTAAGCGCATACCCGATTATATACACCTGTTTAAAAATAAAAAGTATTGCTGCAACGCCATACCAGTATCTCAGCATTTTAAGCGGCGAAGAATTACTTATCCTGCTCTCGCCGTATTTTTCGGCGAGTATCTCATATTTATTCACCAGGCGGTAAATTACCCAAATCAGGAAAACATTTACCAAAGCCAAAACAAACCAATACCCGATCTTAAAATTGAAATAAAAATAAATAAGGCTCAGCAGCATAAGCATTGCCTGTGTTACAATATCAGCGGGTGAAAGATATTTAAAGAATTTTTTTATGGTCTTACGATTTTTTTACATTAACCATTTGAGTGAAAGCGTTGCAAGGGTCAAAAAAACTGTAATACCAACAACATCCTGGAATGCCGTTTCGAAAGGTCCAACGGTTATCGCGGGATCAAATCCCAGCCGTTTGGATACCAGGGGAGTAGTTGTACCAACAAATGCTGAAATGTTAATTGAAATTAACATTGAAATTCCCACAACAAGTCCGAATATAGCTTTACCGAACCAGAAAGCTCCAATGAACCCGATTATGAGCCCGCAAATTGAACCGATTATCAAGCTAATCTGGAGTGAGCGTTTTACGGGCTCAGCCCACCTGCTTAAAGTAATGCCGCCGGTTGCAAGCGCCCGTACTGTCATAGCTGAAGCCTGAAGGCCTGTATTACCTGAAATTGCCGAAATTATGGGCATAAATGAAGTAAGCAAAAGAACTTTGGCAAGAGTTTCATCATAATAGTTTATCACAATTCCCGCAAGAAACTGTATGCCGAGGGTTATTAATACCCAGGGAAGGCGAAGCCATGCTATCTGGAATGGTGATTTGCTTTCAAGCTCCTCGGCATCGGAACCCACAATTTTTGCGACATCTTCAGAGAATTCTTCTTCCATAATTTCGGCAATGTCATCAAATGATATCTTGCCTACAACATGCTCTTCTTTATCTACAACAGGAACTGATACCAGGTCATATTTCCTCATTATCGAAGCGACTTCTTCGCGGTCAGTATCAACATCAACAGAAATTACTTCAGTTGACATAATATCAGCCATTATGACTGAAGGCGTATTTAAAGCGACAATAATTTTTTTAAGAGATACAATTCCGCGCAGCTTTCCTTTTTCATCAGTAACCCATACGTGGTAAAGATGTTCGTTATCAGGTGCTTCTTCACGGATTATTTCCACTGCCCGGTTTATGGAATCAGTTAGATTTACAGTTACAAACTCCTTCTGCATGATACCGCCTGCGGTATCTTCTTCGTAGCTGAGCAGTTCTTTTACTTCGCTGGAATCTTCGGCTTCCATCTGCTGAAGAACGTCTTCTGCCTTATCGTCTTCAAGGTCACCTATAATATCTGTCGCGTCATCGGAATCCATCTCTCCAACTATCCCGCTGATCTCGCCGGTAGAAAGATGATCAAGAATTTCATCACGCCTGTAGTCGCCAAGCTCCATTATCACTTCAGCCTGAATTTCATCATCAAGCAGTTTAAAGAGTGACAAAGCTTCTTCGGCTTCAAGATTATCTAAGATAAGCGCAATATCAGCAGGATAAATATCCGCAAGAATATTTTTCAGGAGTGTTTCAGAACCGCTTGCGATAAGATCGGAAATATCGCTTAAAAGCTGCTCATCTATTTCTATTACCGCTCTGTGCTGTTTTTTATCAGGCATTGATTTTTTCTGCTTACTGCTGGTACTTAAATCTTGCGTATGCGCTGCTGAGCAGCGGGTTTACATTATTTATTGCTGCATTTCCGACGGATGCTTTAAACTTAAGATAGGCGTTATATCCTATCATCGCGGCATTATCTGTGGAATATATCTTTTCGGGGAAGTAAATGCTATAACCTTCTTTTTCATACTTTAAAAACCCGTTCCTGAGACCGGAATTTGCAGATACACCGCCTGAGACAGCAATAGTCTTAATGTTATGATCCTTTGCCGCCCTGATCGTTTTATCTATCAATGAGCCTGTTACGGCGGACTGGAAAGACGCCGCAATATCGTTTAGCGGTAAATTTGTTTTATCAACAGGGTAATTATTCTTAAGGAAATAAAGAACTGAGGTTTTTATTCCACTGAATGAAAAATCATACGGACTGCCTTTAATGATAGATTTAGGAAATTTATGAAACTGCGGGTTACCTGTAGAGGCAAGTTTATCTATCAAAGGACCGCCGGGGTATTCAAGTCCAAGCATTTTTGCCACTTTATCAAATGCTTCGCCGGCTGCATCATCATGGGTATTGCCAAGAATTTTATATGAGAGATAGCTTTCAACAAGGAATAATATTGTGTGCCCGCCTGAAACTACAAGCGCTATAAAAGGAAAATTAATTTCTTCCTGGCCTATGAAACATGAAAACAGGTGTGACTCAATGTGATCAATCCCCATAAAGGGTATATCCCGTGAAAGGGCGAAGCCTTTTGCGTAATTATATCCCACCAGCAGCGAACCTATCAAACCGGGTCCCTGTGAAGCGGCCATAAGTGATACTTCGTCCTTATCTATTCCTGCATCTTTGAATGCCCGGGTAACAATTTCATCAATGACCTGAATATGCGCCCGGGAAGCAAGCTCCGGTACAATTCCGCCATACTCTTTATGGAAGTATTGTGATGAAACAATATTAGAAATAACCGCGCCATTCCGCAGAACTGCTGCGGATGTTTCATCGCACGATGATTCGATGGCAAACGTTATTGTAGACATTTACAAAAATATCATTTTTATTGAATTTTAGCAATTCTGCCGCAAAACACACCGAAATAATTAACCTATTTTCGGCATATATACCGTTTTAAGGGTATTGAGAACGCTAACCATAAACCCTAATTTAGTATCCCCAAATGAAAAATCAGTTTGTTTTTAGGAAAAAATTGATTATTATTGTAACCGGGGGTATGCGCAATTAAATTAAGTCACTAATGGCTTAGAAATAAAGTAACACTTTAATAAAGAAGCTATTTTTCAATTACTTAAAAAAATTATGTTGAAGAGATTACTCCCAATTTTCTTGATTTTTGCTGTATCTTCAAGTCTTTTATTTTCACAGGAATTTATCAATTCCGGCAATTCATTTTCTGAAAAAAATACCGAAAAATCAGATTTTACCTTAAAGTTAAAAACCAACAGCAAATACTCTTCTGCAGTTACAGATAATTCACTTTCTGCTTCTGATAATTCGCTCGGTTTTGATGAGAAGCTTTCCATATCTTCAAAGAAGACCACTAATGTAACCCTTGGTAACTTAAGGTTAAAGGAAAAAGTCACAAAATCCTCGAAGAAATACATAGATGTTTACTTCCATAATTTCTATGATTCATACCAGGAAAATTATATAGCCAATTTTATCGGCCACCTTCATTTTGGTGTTGGGCCCGGGTTTTTTGTGGGGCCGTATCTTGATGTATACGCAGACTCTAAATCAAGCAAAGCGCTTATTTATAACGATAGGTTTGTTGAGATCGGATTTTTCCTGAGATATTACTTCTTTAAGAATCTGTATTTTGAAGGAAGAATTGGCTACACAAGGCAGATAGATCTTGATTCTAATAAGATAAACTTTAAGCCTATGCTGGTGTATTTCTACAGGTTCGGAGAGCCGGTATTTAAACGCACTAAATCCAGCGATCCCAAGACCAGCCTTTACCTGGATATTTATTATGCGGCAATGTATGATTACAAATACAAGAATGCATTCTTACAGGGAATACTTACCCAGGCATTAAGGTTCAGTATGAAAGGATATTCATATTTCGAAAATTACCTTTTCGAGTCGGGGCAGTTTGACGGCAGGAAAGTTGATTATAATAACTATTTTGAAATTGGCACGGGTATAAGATTTAAACCAAATATGCTTGTGGGTCCCGTTATTTTTGTTGAACCTACATACAAAGTATATTTCTTTGGCGATAAGAAAAATTCTTTCCAGGTTAAAGCCGGTTTCATATTGAATTTTTTCCTCGAGATCTGATCTTGAGAGTACAGGATTTTACTGATTAAATAATTATAAAGAATAAATAAAATCATATGCAAGAAGTTTTCACAGTATTACTCTGGATCTGTTCAATCCTGCTGATTATCAGCGGTATTGATGATGTAATGGTTGACTTGCTGTACTGGTTCAACCGCTGGAAATATAACAGGAGCCTGCCGAACGTTGACGAAGTTCTGGCAGCCAGTGAGAACAATATTGCTCTTGTTATCTGCGCGTGGCGCGAATACAAAGTTATAGGAAGAACATTGACCTATGCGCTCAGTAAAATGAGGTATTCTAACTTCACTATCTTTGTGGGCATTTACCCCAATGATACCAAGACGCTTGAAGTTGTTAAGCGTATTGCGCAGAAAAACAATAAGGTCGTTATCTGCGTAAACTCACATGACGGACCTACAACAAAAGCCGATAACCTTAACAATGTGTATGAATCAATAAAGAGGTTTGAAAAAGATAACGGTAAGAACTTTGATATCATTTCAATTCACGATAGCGAAGATTTTATACACCCGTTAACATTAAAAATTGATAATTTCCTTATAATGCACCAGGGGCTTGATGCAGTGCAGATTCCTGTTGTACCTATTAAAGATGACAGGGGTAAGTTCATACACCGTACGTATTGTGACGCGTTTGCCGAAGTGCACTCAAAGGATCTTGTTGTAAGGCAGGCATTAAAGGTATTTATACCCTTTGCCGGCACGGGAATGTCTTTCCGCAGGGAAATTTTTATGAACCTGGATGCGCATTACCCGCAGGTATTTAACGAAGCTAATTTGACAGAAGATTATGAGCTTGGTTTAAGGCTCTTTAAAATGGGTTATAAAACAGCCTATATAAATCTCTTAATAGATAAAAATAATCCCAACAGCCGTGTAGCAACGGGTGAATATTTCCCCAACACATTCTGGGCAGCTGTAAAGCAGCGCTCAAGATGGACTGCGGGCATATGCTTCCAGAACTGGAAGATGCATAAATGGGGCGGTAACTTAAAAACAAAGTACTTCCTTATGCGTGACAGGAAAACAATTTTCAGCAACTTTATGGTACTGTTAAGCAATCTTGTCTTTGCATTATTTTTGCTTTACATGCTTGGATTTGGTTTGGGTATTAGAGTATTTGAATCAGCGGTTGAGCAGAACACTGCGCTTTGGTTCTTCCTCTGGGCATGCTTCTTCTTCATGGTATGGCGCCTTGCGCACCGGTTTATATTTACCTATAGCTGGTACGGACTTAAATACGCTTTCTTCAGCTTAATAAGGCTGAACTTTGATAACCTGATAAACTTCTTCGCGACATTCAGGGCATTAAAAGTATTTATGAACATGAAGAACAAAGTTGTTTGGGAATCAACAGATCATTATTGATCAATAAGCATAACGCTTCACGAAGAAGTTTTTATTACATAAATTTTATACCATGGTACACGGGGGCGGTCTGAATATAGGTCGCCTCTTTTTTTTCAAATATATTTTATACTTTTCTCACGGTAAAACGGTATAAATATTCGTTTTATCTTAATTTACGGTTAGTTATCTTTGTTATCTGAAAAGAAAAATTATGGCAGAAAATCTAAATATTGGTTTAAATCCCGAAGAAATGAAGGGGAAAAAGGTCATTGTTATAATATTCGGCACTAGACCTGAAATTATAAAACTGTTCGTTTTATACAGAATACTCAAGAGATCCGATGAGTTTTACCCGCTGCTCTACAATACAGCGCAGCAGAAAATTTCGGGTGATATTTTAACCAAGATAGGCATTCACCCGGATATTACGGCCGCGGAAAAACCAAACCGTTCCAGTGATCTGAATGAGCTTATTGCTCACCTGCTCACAGATTTTAACGAAAAGTTCGGTGAGAAATCACCTGTTAAAAAATCAGACCTGCACGGCATCATTGTTCAGGGTGATACAGCTTCCGCCTTTTCAGGCGCGCTGTGGGGCTTCCTGAACCAGATACCGGTTTTCCATGCAGAAGCAGGATTGCGTACTTATGATAAGCTTAACCCGTTTCCTGAGGAATTCATGCGAGAAGCGGTTGCGAGAATGACCACTCTGCATTTTGCACCCAAAGGCATTAACCGCGATAATCTTATAAGAGAGGGCATAAAGCCCGAAAATGTATTTGTTATTGGTAATACTATCAATGATGCGATATTCACGCTTATTAAAGAAAAGAAAATAAAAGAACCTAAGGAAAAGAATTATATCCTTAGTACGTTTCACCGCAGGGAAAACTGGGGTTATGTATCGGATTACGCAAGGATACTGAATACTGTAATGAACGATGTTACAGGTTACAGTGAGATACTTCATTTAATGCATCCCAATCCGCTTATACAGCGAAGCTTTGATGATGTTATGAACGGCAATGCGCACGCTAAGCTGAAAATTATGAACCCGATACACGATTATTTTGAAATGCTTGGCTATGTTAAAAATGCTGAGTGCATTTTAACCGATTCCGGCGGGCTGCAGGAAGAATCACTTTTCTTTAACGTGCCGTGCGGTGTGCTAAGGAAAACAACTGAGCGCCCTGAAGTACTGAAGAAGAATGCTAAACTGCTGCCTATAGAAAAACCCGATATCACAAGCTTTTTAACTGATGCTATTGATTACCGTAAGGTACACCAGTCAAAGTATAATTACACATACGGTTTTGGTGACTCCAGCTACCTTATTTATGAATTATTGAAGAAGTTCTACGGAATACAGACTGAGTATTCCATAATGTAGTACTAAATTTTAGACATAATATATTTAAGCCGGATTCAAAAGATCCGGCTTTTTTTGTATTTGCCCGTATGGGTTCATAATTAACACTTGATTTATCCGTTAAAATTTCTCATTTTAAGTTAATAATTTGCTGTACATTAACAGTTTAATAAGATGATAAAACATGTTATTAAAATACTGTTGGCTGTTTGCTGTCTGCAATCCTTTTTGTTAAGCCAGGATAGACTTCAGGAGTCCTATGAAACAGGTACGGTGAACGGTAACAATACATCAAAATACCTTTTGCGTGAAGATTCAAAAAACAAAGAAATAAGATCAGAAAATACCGAAAAGTTAAGAAGCGTAGAACTCTACAGGTATACGTTCGACCTTCTGCAGAAAAGTAAAACCATAAAGGAAGAAAATACTTTTAATATTGTTTCATCATTCAGGCAGAATATAAGATTTGGCGGTTTTTGGGACCGGTATGCAATTGTTAATTTTACACCCAATATGTTCATAAAGCCATTTGATTTTTTAAGTATATACGCCGTGCATAACTCAAGTTACTTTATACCAATAAAAGCAGTGAAAGAGCACTTTAAGATGATGGCTTTTCAAAGTGCGGCAATTCTTGCAATTGATAATACAATAAAACACTTACTGCCTGCCGGCAAAATGATAAAAGCCATTACCGGCTTTTTGCTTAAAAATGCAGTGATAAATTCGTTACTTGGCAAAATAATCAGTAAAGGCAGCGATAAGATAATTGAACAGGGCAGTTACTACTGCTCGGTTAGCATAAGGTTTTGACGAAGCAAAAGGCGGATCTTAGATCCGCCTTTTTAATGAATGAATGACACGAAGTTCTATTTTACCAATATCATTCTTTTTGTTGCTGAGAATTCATCTGTAACAAGTTTATAAAAGTAAACACCGCTTGACAGGTTTGTAGCATCAAAATCTGCGGAATAATTACCAGGGGCCATCTGGCCGTTGTTTAATACTGATACTTCATTGCCCGCTATATCATAAACTGACAGCTTAACATTTCCTGTAAAAGGAATGCTGAAATTGATCTTTGTTGAAGGATTGAACGGGTTTGGATAGTTTTGCTGTAAAACATACTTTTCGGGAATTTCTGCGGAAATCAGATTTATACCTATCAAACCGATATAATCGCTCACCGAATAAGAGCTGTGCTGGATTCCCGCAAGGCTTGCAATAGCCGCAAGCGTTGCTTTTATATTATTTGTTAAGAACGCAATATTGATAGTGCTCAACACATCGTTTGCTGTGTGGTAATTAGGGTTTCGAAAATTTGCGCCATCTGTCAGCATCAGCGCTTTGTAACCTGCATCCCAGAAGGGAGCATGATCGCTTCGCCTAAGGTCAGGGGTTGATTGACCGTTGCCCGGCGTTGCCAGTGAGATCACTCTAAGCTGCGGAGTATATATTCTTGCGCAGCTGTCAAAAGCATATCTAAGTGAATTTGAATTTACGTTCGCAATATTGTTAAGGAAATTTCCTCTTCCCTGCTGTGAATTAATGCTATCGCATACTGCCGGGAAAAGTGTGCAGAATCCGGGAGGAATTTGCTGGCAGTTCGGTACATCACAATAATATCCGATCATCTCAAAATCCACTACACCGGCAATTTTTTCGTATGAGGGAATCCCCTGCGATACATATCTTGCGCTTCCCACCAGGCCTGCTTCTTCCAGATCGAACCCGATGAACTTAACTGTGTTGCGGAACTTGTAATTTGAAAGTATCCTTGATATTTCCAGTACAGCCGCGACCGCAGTTCCGTTATCATCAGCGCCCGGACTTATACTTACAGTTTCATAATGCCCGCAGACAATGTATGTTGTATCTTCCCTGGTAGTACCAGGCAGCCTGCCTATAAAATTCTGGGCATTGTAACCTGAATAAACAAATTCCTGCACTGATGTTTGAAGATTATAGCGGGCAAACCTGTTATTAATGGAATCTTTGACTCTTTGAAGCTGATTTATACCAGCGGTTCTGTGCCTGATGCCTGTAATGAACTGCATGCTGCTTTTGATCTCGTTGCTATCAACCTGGTTAACAATGGCCTGTATATCAACCTCCTGAAGATCATCAGCCACAATTTTTGCTTTAAAACCCAGCGGCATTGCTGTATAATACCAATAAAGCTGCTTGTTATTACCCGGTAGTACAGGGTAACCTATATCCCCGGAAGTTGAATCAGCAGGGAATAAAAAAGACTTTCCGCTATCGTTAGAAATTCTCAGGCTTATTCTGCAGGGATTGTTTTCAGCGTCACTAAGAGTGTAAGTTATTTTTACAGCGTTAATTGAGCTGATCAATTCTGTTCCTGTGATATTTATCACCGGAACATTGTTTACGCCGCTGATAATATTTTCATTGCTGCTGTTTTGAGGGCGGATAAAGAACCCCACAAGGAACACAATATTGAATAGAATGATATATTTTTTCACTGTTGCAGTTTTTTATTTAGGCAGCCCGGCAAACAAAGCTGCACAAATAATCCGTTATTTAACCAGTATCATTTTTTTTACTTCAGAATAATCGTTTGTTACCATCCTGTAGAAGTAAACACCGGTGGAATAATTTTCACCGTTGAAATCTGTTTCGTAGGTGCCCGGCGCAAAGTTTTCATCAACAAGTGTAGTTACAAGTTTACCGGTTACATCGTAAACGGCAATCTTTACAAAATTGTTCTTTCCCGTAGCCGGAACTGTGAATTTGATCTTTGTAACCGGGTTGAACGGATTCGGGTAATTCTGCTGTAAAGCGAATCTTTCAGGCACTTCAGCGGAGATCTGCTTTATCCCTATGACAAAATTTATAAGAGGAAGCTCTATGTACGATTTGGAGTTATTATTGATATATACTTTGTTTGATGCGGCTTTCAGCGAAGGCAGCATAAACGGGTTTGTTCTCAAAAATGTATCTGTTGTATCATTATTAAAATCGTAAAGCGGCACATTATCCAGATTGGTTAATTTTAATCTTATTTTATCTCCTGCCCTGAAAACGTGCGAGTATGACTGACCATTCACATATTTTTGCTTAACCTGGTTTGCGGTATACTCTCTGTCAGTCCAGTTTATACGTGTAACCAGTTTTTCATCGCCATTGGGTCTTACATCCCAAATCTGCAGATTATACTGGCAAATCTCATTTGCTGATGAAGAATAATAGAGGTAGGCGTATGGTGTACCCGCCATGGTTGCATCCTGCAGCAATGCGGGAGTATCAAAATAGATCTCGTCTTTCTGAAATTTTGCGTCAAACAGCGGCCCGCGGAACTCAGTGTTTACAAGATACTCCATGGTAACATTGGGGTCCAGTACATCATTTGTAAAGCTTACATTGGCCTGCGTGCCGCCATACCCGTAAACCTGCAATTGATTGGAGGGGTGCAGGTACAGCTTAACACTCTGCACGCCTGCCGGCGGCCATGTTGGCGAGCTGTTCCGTACCCATGACCATTGGCTTTCACTTGCGGGAAAGCGGCTTGAGGCGTATGTGAACTTCTGGTTTACATTCATGATATTATTCTGGATACCATGCAGATGATAATCCAGCCAGTCCATGAGAACCTGATCTTTGTATGACTCTTCAGCCATAACAAGATCGCTCCCATGCCCGTCCATCGCTCCGAAATACATTTTAATGTTATTGTAAGGAAGTATATACGCACTTTGGATCATACCAAAAGTATTAAAGAATTTATCCTGCCATGCGTTCTGAACCAGTATAGGTATCTGGCAATTGCCAACTTGCCCTAAAAAATCACGGTCTATAGGCAGATAATAGTTCAGGCTATCCCACTTTTCTTTGGTGTTGGCGTAGATCCAAGGTTTGAACCTGCTTACCAGCGGATTGTACCTCACAATGTTGTTGGGGTAGCCGCTTGTCCACAGGAATGTCATTTTAATACCGCCGTTCTCTATCCAGTTGGATCCCTGAGTTGGTGAAGCAAGATCTGTGATTATTGTGTTCACATTTAATCCGGTGCAAACAGCCATAAAGGGAATTATCCCTCCCTGTGAGCCTCCGTGAATGAATACTTTGTTATCATTGGTGTTTGCATCATTCTTAATATACTGTACAACCTGTTTAAGGTCGTTGGCTTCTGTTGTACTAATGAAATTTGAAAGGCCTTCTGAAACACCCTGCCCGCGCATGCTGTAAACAAATGAATAATAACCCAAATCAGCCATCTCTTCGGCGTTGGGGAGCTCGATATATTTAGAAAGTCCATAACCGTGTGTAATGATCGCTACAGGCCAGCCGCCTGAGGGCGGGGTACCATTGGGGATAAGTTTTGTGCAATCAAGCTTAATGCCATCTGTGAGCGTGAGCATAAAATCTACCCGTGAATATGAACCGCTCACAGGTGAAGCTTCAATCTGTAATGTAATAACAAATAATGCTGCTAACAGTAATAGATATCTCATTAATTTGGGGGATAATTGACGTAATTACGTTATAAATTTAGCATTTAAAAATGAATGTTGCAATAGGAGATATTCAAGTTTTCGGAAGTATATAATATTCTGCGATTTCTTTATATATATCACAGTTTTAATTATATTTGTAGCTATGGAACAACTTGTAATATCAACATGGAAACACGGCGTTGCTGCAAATGAAAAAGCTGTTGAAGTGCTCAACAATGGCGGCTCATCGCTTGATGCAGTTGAGCATGGCGTTAGAGTAGCCGAAGATGACCCGAATGTTCTTAGCGTTGGCTACGGCGGTTTGCCTGATGCCGAAGGCAGAGTAACACTTGATGCGGCGATAATGGACTGGAAAGCGCGAATTGGCGCTGTAATTTGCGTTGAGCATATCAAGAATCCTGTATCAGTGGCGAGGTTAATACTTGAAAAAACTGAACATGTTTGCCTTGCCGGGGAAGGCGCTTATAATTTTGCCATCACAAACGGATTTCAGCCGGATATCCTCCACACCGAAGGTTCAATAAAAAAATACATTGAATGGAAAAAGGGACTTTACGGAAGGTCTCAGGAATTCCATACAGATGAATATAAGGTTAAAAAATCCAATGGACTTGGTATCAACGATGATGGCAACCACGATACGATTGGAATGGTGGCAATAGATAAGCATGGACAGATATCAGCATCCTGCACTACCAGCGGAACTGCCTGGAAGCTACATGGGAGAGTGGGTGATTCGCCTATAATCGGCGCGGGTCTTTACGTTGATGGAGAAATAGGCGGCGCAGCTTCAACAGGCAGGGGAGAGGAATGTGTCAGAGCCTGCGGAAGTTTTCTTGTGGTAGAAATGATGGGGCAGGGTATGTCGCCCCAGGAAGCCTGTGAATATACTGTGAAACGGGTTATAAAGCTTAATTTGCTTTCGCATGTTAACCGTGACCATGATTACCAGGTTGGTTTTATTGCAGTTAATGTTAAGGGCGAATACGGCGCGGCGAGCGTGAGAGAAGGATTTGAATATGCTCTACATACCGCAGGAAAAAACACACTTACAAAAAGTAAATACATTATTGATGAAAAATACGAGATAGAAGACCTTTGAAAATACTGAAAGACGCATACGTTCTGACATTTAACAGGAATAATGATTTTGGCAGATATTCTTTACTGATAAATGAGAACAAAATTACCGATATGGCTGACTCAACGCCTAAAGGCGCAGGGAAAGTAGCCAAATGGGTTGAATTACACGCCAACACTGCGGAGATAATAAATTGTTCTGATAAGATCATTATGCCCCCGCTTGTGAATGCATGTCTTCGTTCAGAAGGCAGCCTGCTTCATTACCTGCTTAAGAGGAGGCACTATGAAAAAGCGGAAGATGACCTGTGTACCGATCTCATTTTTAATTACCTTTACCAGGAGCTTCCGGGTGATGAAATTCAGAAAGATCTAAGTAACATTTACGCCTATTCCTTCAGCCGTTCACTGAAATCAGGGGCAGCATATATGAATGAATTTTCCCTGAGAAAAGACATGAACCATCTTGGACCCATTACAAACGTTGTTAATAAAACCGGTCAAAGCGTATCTGTTTGCTACCCCATTAAGCAGGATGTGAATACGATCCGTGACTATAAGTACCTTGACCCATCAGTCTACATTACACAGGAAAACCTGCTGACTGTATTTGATATTTCAGGAATAACAGAACTGAAAAATCACAACTTAAGAAACTTATATCTGGAAGTTGCCGTAAACAAAGAAGTTACAGACCAGTTCAGGCAGAATTTTCATAAATCGGTTATTTCTTTGTTTGATGAATACGGACTTATTGATTCTCATACTTCACTTATAAATCCGTTGTATCTAGATTACAGTGATATGAAGATAATAAAGGAAAGAAAGGCGAATATAATTATATGCCCGCGCGACCTGAATTATTTCACTTCAAGATATTTCCCTATAGATGATTATATAGGACACGGAATAGATTTTTCTATAGCGACGGGCTGGCTTGGTGAAGATATTCTTAAAGATATGCGCCTTTTCAGGAATAAATACAGGGAGCTTAATCTCTCAAGCGCAGCGCTGCTTGATTCTATTACACGTACACCTCATGCGCTTTATTTTGATACAAACGCGGATGGAGATAACAGTTACAGGATAGATATAAATAAGCCGGCAAATTTTGCATTTGTGGATCTTTCCGATACAAGGTTCCAGTTCTTTCCGGAGGATTTTACATATGAAAGCGTTTGTGATTTTATTGTTGATAACTTAACTTCATATAATTTTTCTGATATGATGCTCAATGGTGAGTTCAAAATAAGGAACAGCAGTCTGCTGTATGATGATGAAAATTCGATCATCAATAACATTAACCAGACAAGGGAAAGACTTTACAAGACCGGCAAATATGAAGAGTTGAAGAAGAAACAAAGATCGCGCGAGATTTCTGAAAAACTTGATATGACAGGGCGCACTGATGAAGAGATCAAAATGTTTTCTGAGAAGGAAGATTTTGATGAAAGATCAGAGAGCATAAGGAATACAGCAGATGGTGAAGAAACCGAAAACAGGGAAGAATTCAGGATAAAAACAAAAATGCCGGCATTCAGACAGAAGAAAACGCCCGGTCAAAGAAGCCTTTTTGAGGAATTTGAGCAGGTAAGCATAATTCAGTCTGAAGAATTTCAGGATACCCCAATGCTTAACCTGCTGGCTGCGGATCCTGATTCGGGAAAAGAGGTTGAAGATGATATTATACAGGCGCGGATTGTTGATGAAACAATTATTAAAAGACTGAGTAATGAAAAAAAATCTGATAAACCTCAAAAACCCGTGAATACTGAAAGTAAGATAGAACTTCCCAAAAATGTGAAATTGAAATTCGGGGATGATTGATCGGTTTATGTTTATTAAATAGTTATATATGAATTTGAACCCTGCATAAAACTATGTATAAAAAACTTGTATGGATTCTTGCCGTAATTCTTTTTATTCTTGCTGCTGACAGAATAATTTTAACTTCGAGTGATATCAAAATTGATATGGATCCCGGGGTATTGAGAGCAAGTGTAAATTCAGAGATGATAATTGATGTGTACAGAGTGAATATATTGGGATTTAAAGTACCATTCAGCAAAATTGAAGCACATTTTATGATAGAAGATGGAAAGAATCTTGTAGAGCTTGGTAGTGAAGAAAACGGCAGCAGCGTAAGGGTAAGATCAAAAGGTGTTGAAGGTGAAGCTACAATTGGTATCTACTCTGTAAGATCAGGAATGCAGATAAGAAAGATCATCATAACCATCCTGCCGCGTGATATGGCCTTAAACTAAATTATCCCGTTTATTCAATTCTTGTGTTCAGCCATGGGGGCATAGTGTTGCCGGTTGGCACAGATGGTTCAGCACAGCAGGTCATGCAACCTGCTCTCTTGGTTTGCTTTTTGCGAAGTAAAACCTGTAAAAGATAACTTCCAGCAGAGTAAGTAATCCCAGTGAAAAAGCCGCTTTGGTAAGTACTCTTGTAAGTCCTTCATCAGGAATAAAAAATCCAATCACAAATGCCGAAAAGGTCCACCCTACTGTGAATATGATAATTACAAAAATTGTGCTTAAAAACGCACTGACTTTGTTTTGTTCAACGTAATTTCTGGCAAAAATGTAAACAAAAAAAACAGCGTGAGCATAAAATAGAACTACTTCTATCATTTAAAAAGCCGCCTTGCTAAAGAACATCTCTTTTATTGTTTTTATTATGATCTTAAGATCAAAAATAATTGACCAGTGCTCAATATAGTATATGTCGTATTCAATTCTTTTCTCAATTGATGAGTCGCTGCCCCGCAAACCGTTAACCTGTGCCCATCCTGTAATTCCGCATTTCACACGGTGTCTTTCAAGGTATTTGGGGATCTTTCCTTTAAACAGGTTGATAAAATACTCACGTTCCGGCCTTGGGCCAACAATGCTCATATCACCCTTCAGTACATTCAGGAACTGAGGCAGTTCATCAAGCGAATATTTGCGCAATATTTCACCAATCGGAGTGTATCTTGAGTCGCCCTTTTTAACATAAACCGCACCGGTGTTCTTTTCTGCATCAACTACCATTGAACGGAATTTTATCATATCAAATTTCTTACCCGTCATACTCAGCCTTTCCTGCTTGTAAAAAACGGGCCCCTTAGAAGTGAACTTAACAATCAGAGAGAGTAAAATGAATAACGGTGAAGTTATGAGCATAACCGTAAAAGCAAAGGAAAAATCAAACGCCCTCTTCAGTATCCTGTTCCAGATATTCATTGGAATACTCTTTATCTTAAGGAACGGTATGCCGTCAATTTCCTGTACCCTTACTGATGATGTTATTACTTCCAGAAAATCAGGGACCATCAGAAATTCAACGTTTTCTCCTTCGGATGTTTTCATCATTTCAAAAAGCTTTTCATGTTCCGTAGAAGGAATTGTAACAAGTACAGTCTCTATATTCAGTTTCTGTACAAGCTCTGTTACTTCATTGTAGGTGCCAAGTTTTAAATTGTCAGGAAGAGTTCCGTATGTTGGGCCCTGGTTCTCTTCTACAAATCCTATTATATTGAAACCCGCGTATTTGTGTCCCGAAAATTTGTGGTAAATATCATATGCAGTCTGATTATTTCCGGCTATTATAGTATCTTTTAAACCTTTACCCTTGTTGTACCGGTTTTTCTCATATTTAAGAACTATGTATCTGCCTAAAGTGATAAGTACAATTGAAATGAACCATACCAGAATAAAAACTATTCTTGAATACGGGAATACCCTGTAGAAAAAGATAAGCCCAAACGAGAAAATTATACCAAAAGTAACCAGTCTGCCTATCAGGAAGAACTCATCAAAAATGAACACGATCCTTTTTGGCCTGAACATTTTTCTTGACTGAAATATGAGCAGCCAAACCGGCAATACTATCAATGCCAGTATTATATAACCCTTAAGAGGCGGGATTTCTCCGGAAAATGGCACGAGTTTAACAAATGGAGCAAAATAAAACCTGATCCAGTATGAGATAACAAATGCGCTCAAAACAGAAACAGAATCTGAAAATATATTAAGCAAAGGTATTAAAAATTCCGTTCTTTGTGAATTTTTATTGAATTTTTGGTCTATATAATTCATATTACTTTCAAATATATAAATTAGAAATCACAATTTATATGATTGAAATTTTCATGTAATCGGCATTTTCTATACGGTAATATAACTTTATATTATTTATTAATTTATATTAAAGCAAAATGTATTATTTTTTACAAAAACGGTTTTTTTACCAATTATATGCATATTATTTGAAACATTTTTTTTATTAAATTGTATAAATATTATTCAGTTTTTAATAAATAATAGAAAGGGTCAAAATGACTAAATTTAAATTGTTTTTAGGGGTTTTTGCTTTATTGTTTGTAATGGGTTTAACCAGTGAGTTAAAAGCACAGAACGGTCCTGTGCTGTATTTCTGTGAGAAATACGGTTCATCAGGCGAGCAGTCAATAAGCGACAGGTTCTACACCGGACCAATTACCGTAATGGTAAAATGCGACTACGCATTAGGATTGAAAGATTGCTCTATCCAGTTTGATAAATACAATGGGTACAGTTTTGATTATTACAAAAAAGTAGATTTTGATGTATCTGCAGATATGAAATACATCTATTTTGAATCAAGTGATTTGAGAGTTGATTCACCCGGTATTTACAGATGTTTCCTTCTTGATAACAGAAAAAACACTGTTGCCAGCGCACTTGTTGAATTCATAAGATAACTTAAGAACTGAACAGATTGTAAAAGGGAGTCAATTGACTCCCTTTTTTTTCGCCTGTTGTTACCTGACAGGAAGCAGTACAAATATTGTCAGGTCCCACAAAGCGTGAGATATCAGACCCGGCCATACGGATCGGTACCTTTTAAATATCCATCCCCAGAACAGACCGCAGATCAATGCGGCCATAAACAGCATGAAATTAAAAGCCACAATATGAACAGCCCCATATATAAGTGATGCAATAAGCCACCCCTTGTTATCGCCAAATTTTTCGGCTAGTGTATCCTGTACATATCCGCGCCAGAAAACCTCTTCAGCCGGCCCGATTATGAAAAGAAGCAGCAATCCTATGACAGCCGGGTCCAGAAGTGATTTGTTACTGTAAACCCCGACAACCTGTCTATCGGCAAACGGCAGAATTATTTTAGAAATTATATCACCTGTATAGAATACCAGATATAACAATGCCGCTGAAACAATGCCTATCAATATGAATTTAGGTTCAAAAAAGTACAGGCGGTAATTAATTGCTTCACCGTTACGGTGATTAAAGTAAAGTCCAAGGCCTGCAAGCAGCGATGCTGCAATTGTCATTTCAAGCCAGAAGTTAAATGTTTTAAGTACAAACATTTCCAACCAGAAAAAGCAGGCAAGAATTATCAAAAAGATCAGAGGCTTTATTCTGTTACTCATGACCGTATTTATTTAGTTTATATATGCTATGCAATTTTTATCAGTTCCATTGATTCCCTGTAATTAGCCAGAAAGTGCTCCCTGATGTTTGAGTTCTCAAAATTTCTCAGCTGGGGGTCTTCATTTACAACTTTGAATGCAGATTCTTTTGCCTTTTCTATCAGGGGCATATCTTTAACCAAGTCAGCTGCAGTAAATTTCAGGGCGCCGGATTGCCTTGTCCCGAAGAATTCACCGGGTCCGCGAAGTCTGAGATCAGCTTCCGAAATTTTGAACCCGTCATTGGTTTCTGTGAGGATCCTGAGCCTTTCGGCAGATATTTCCCCGGTGCTATCGGTCATCATTATGCAATATGACTGGTCGGCTCCTCTTCCTACCCTGCCCCGCAGCTGGTGAAGCTGCGATAGCCCGAATCGCTGGGCTTCTTCTATCACCATAATGGTCGCGTTGGGTATATCTATACCAACTTCAATTACGGTTGTTGATACCAGTATATCAAGTTTCTTATTCTTAAAGGCTTCAATAGTCTCATCAATTTCATACCACGGCAGCCTGCCGTGTACAAGCCCTATTCTCAGGTCAGGGAATATCTCATTCTTAATTATCTCAAAATGTTTCACCGCCGATTTAAGATCAAGCTTTTCTGATTCTTCTATAATGGGATAAACTATGTACACCTGTCTGCCTGAAGAAACTTCATCACGAATGAACTTATACACTTTGATCCTGTCTGTTTCGCCTCGCAGTGCGGTTTTGATATTTTTTCTGTTCCGGGGAAGTTCATCAATTACAGATACATCAAGGTCACCGTAGACAGTCAATGATAGAGTTCTGGGAATAGGCGTTGCTGTCATAACAAGCACATCAGGGTTATTTCCCTTTGCTTTCAGTTTTGCGCGCTGCATTACCCCAAACTTATGCTGTTCATCAATTACAGTAAATCCAAGCGAACTGAAATCAACTGTTTCCTGAATCAGTGCATGGGTACCAACAACAACCTGCGCTTTGCCGCTTTTTATTTCCTCAAGTACAGCTTCGCGGTGTTTTTTCTTCTGTCCGCCGGTTAACAGAACAGAATACAGTCCAAGTTTATCAAAATAGTTCTTCAGTGTCTTATAATGCTGTTCGGCAAGTATCTCGGTGGGGCACATAAACGCCGACTGGTAGCCGTTTTCAGCGGCAACCAGGAAGCAGAATACCGCTACGATGGTCTTTCCGCTGCCTACATCACCCTGCAGCAGTCTGTTCATCGGCTTTGAGGAGCGCATATCAGCAAGAATTTCTTTTATAACTTTCTTCTGCGCGCCGGTAAGTTCAAACCCAAGATGTTCCTTAAAAAGAAGTTCAAACTTGGGGCCTATTTTTTCAAAATGTATACCCTTTTCAGAAGCAGCAGCCGATCTTTTCCTTAGAGCCATTACAAGCTGAAGGTAAAATAATTCTTCAAATGCCAGGGTTTGCCTTGCAGCTTCAATATCTTCAACAGAACGCGGATAGTGCATCTTTAATACAGCAGATTTATGATCAAGCAGGTCACTGGCAATTCTGACGGGCTCACTTAGTACTTCTGCAATACTTTCCGCTGAATTCTTAAGCGCATTAAATATTATTTTTGTGAACGAAAGCGGTTTTATCCAGGTCTTTTTCAATTCTTCAGAAAGTATGTAGATAGGTATGAAAGGATACTTCATCATTTCTTCATCGCCCGGTTCAAATTTCTTGTGGTCACGCATATCAAACTTAATATCCCGTTCGTACGCATTGTACGCTACCTTGCCCCAAAAAATGTGTTCATCACCAACTTTGAATTGTTTTTCCCTGTAAAAAGTATTACCCCACATCAAAGATTCAATACTTGCGGTCCCGTCAAATATTACGATCCTGGTCGGGTGATTGGGCTTAAAGGGCTTGAATTTATCAATTATCTTCCCCTTTATCACTACATTCTGATCGTGATATTTTGCCAATGATCTTATGGTTGTATTTGGCAAATACAGCCTGGGGTAAACCGTTAAAAGGTCGGTTGAATATTTCAACCCGAGTTTTTCAAACGCTTCAGCGCGTTTGGGACCGACACCTTTAATATACGCTATTTCAGTTTTCTTTACTGCGGGCAAGTGTTTAATATTTCTACAAATATAACTATTTAATGTAAAAACTTGTTATCGTGAATGCCTTAATTTAATATTTAAAAATACATACTTCTATATCTATATTTTTGTTATTTTCGTGTTTATAATTACAAAAACATGGCTGATAAAACAAATAATTTTGCACTAATAGGTGCCGGTGGTTTTGTGGCACCCAGACACTTGCGCGCGATAAAAGATAATAAACAGAAACTGCTTGCTATCCTGGATCCCAATGATTCAGTGGGTGTTATAGATTCGTATTTTCCTGATGCTTCATTTTTTACTGAATTTGAACGATTTGACCGTCATTGCGAGAAACTTCGCAGGGATGGCGAAGAAAAACGAATACACTATGTAAGTATATGTTCGCCGAACTACCTGCACGATGCTCATATAAGGTTTGCCCTGAGAGCGGACGCGAATGCAATTTGCGAAAAACCCCTGGTATTGAATCCATGGAATGCCGATGCTTTAAGATCGCTTGAAAAAGAAACAGGGAAAAATGTATATACTATTCTGCAGCTAAGGCTGCATCCTTCAATAATTGAACTGAAGAAAAAAATAGAAGCTGCAAAAAGCAAAAAGAAGTATGATATCGTTCTTACCTACATTACACCCCGCGGCAAATGGTACCATTATTCCTGGAAAGGTGATATGCTGAAATCAGGGGGCATTGCTACAAATATTGGTATACACTTTTTTGATATGCTTACTTGGATTTTCGGCAGCCCAAGATCCAATATACTGCATTATTATAAAGCTGATAAAGCAGCCGGACTGCTGGAGCTTGAAAATGCAGACATTAAGTGGTTTCTTTCTATTGATAAGAACGATCTTAAAGAGGGCGATAAGACTTTCCGTTCAATAACTATGGATGGCGAAGAAATAGAATTTTCCGAAGGTTTCACTGATCTGCACACAAACAGTTACACTGAAATATTGAACGGTAATGGTTTTAAGATTGATGAAGCTATGCCTTCTATAGAAGCTGTATACGAGATAAGAACTTCAACTCCGGTCGGCATAAAAGGTGAGTATCACCCTTTTTTGAACAGATTCAAATGATCCGCCGGGCAATTTCAATATCTAAGTGTTTTTAAGTTCATCTGTTTTTTTCAGAAGCCAGTAATTACCCGCCATTGGCGTACTCATTATGTTCTTTCTGATCTTTAACGGCGATATTTTCCGATCTCCGTTCTTTATTCTGAAAAGAGCATTTGATTGTTTTATGAAATTTTCGTGAAGATCTTTAACATATTTATTCACTGAAGTTTCATTTTTAAGAAGATGCCTGAAACTATCAGTTATGTAATAGAACAGTTCTGCATTGTTCATTTCATAATGAACTTTCATGTACATATGGTTAACGCGAAGTTTTTCCCAAACGTTATTGAATTTTATTCTTGAAAGGTAAGTCAGTACTTTTTTATGATTATTTCTGGCCATTTCAAGCTCTGCATAAGCATAATTAACAATATTATCCCTTTCCTTTTCCGATAATTTCATTTTATATTCCGATAAAAAGTCTTCGGCATATTCTATCTCATTTGCTTTAATTGCTTTCAAAAATACATTTGCAAACCATTCTGCGCTTATTGTATTCCCTTCGGTTATCAGCCCCAAGTCAAGCATTTTTACCCCTACTTCAAATTCCAGCTTTGATGTCTGCTGTGAAGGTATGAGTCCCCTTTCAAACAGGTAATTGTGCATTCCTGTATAAAAACCAAACAGTTCATCTTTACTGAAAATCCCCGGGTTTTCATCAAGAAGGTTTCTGAGAGCAAAAAATGTTTCATCATTCCTTCCATCTGTATTTAGCTTAAGTGAATAGTAATAGGCTTTTGCTGCCGTAGTCTTTTCAAACCCGGGGTGATTGTATATTTCAAGAAGTTTATCAAGCAGTTTGATGTTATATTTTTTGTTAAAGTACATCATATCGTTTACCGCGGCATCATACATTGAAAGAAGTGCAATAACTGTGTATTGCCAGGTTTGCCGGATTCTTTCCTGTGTGTTATCAAATTTTTTCCTGGTTGCATCATATTGTGAAAAATAAAAAGCTTTACTTGTGTAAACCTGCTTCATTCTGTAAAAGTAGTCTGCATTTCTGTATGGCTGCTTTTCCAGGTAAGCCTCTGTTTTCCGGGCCTTGATTTCAAAAAATTTGTGATCAAATTTGCATGAATAAAAATCAAGGATCATTTTTCTTTGTTCAAATTCGTTTTCACGGAACATTTTGTAAGCGATATATTCTTCTGCGAGCTTAAACAGATTGCTTGAAAGTCTTCTTATAACATCATCTTTGTAACTTTTCCCTGGATATAGCTTGCCAAAAATGTATTTCCTCGAAAAATTTTTATGCTCAAATAAAGGAAAAAATCTCCTTAGTTCATCAAAGAATCTTGCTACTTCTTTTCTGTTATTGAATGGAGAATGCACATATTTTGCAAAATCTGCTTTCTCTTCCTTTGAAAATAATTTCAACAGCTCAATGATGTTGCTGTTTCCATAACTATCTCTTGCAGTTTCGCTGGTTTTCTTCATAATATGCGTATTGAATTTGGGATGATAATAGTTTGCAAATCAGAGTTTGGAGAAATTTAAGAATAAATGTATCTAAATTCTATGAAATACAAAGCTTAAGAAAGAACCCCGCAGATTCAGTTTGGAACTGCAATATTGATCTAAAAATAATGTTCTATGCAGCTCAATTTTTACCGGTATTTTTTGGAATACTTCCGGGTATACAGAATTTTAGCTTCTTAATAGTTTCATAAATCCTTAATTTTGCGGTAATAGAAACCATTAAGTAAATCTTATTTAAATTTATGTCAACTGCTGGAAAAAAACCTATAAACTTTCGCTCAATCCCTCTAAGTGATTTTTTCAGAAATCCGGAAAAGATACACTATCTTATTTCACCTAACTGTAAATATATATCATTTCTGGCGCCGTATAATGAAAGACTGAACATTTTTGTACAGGAAACAGGCAGTGAAATTACCAGAAGGATCACTGAAGTGACCGAAAGGGATATATATAATTATTTCTGGGGAAACGATAAAACAATTATTTACCTTAGAGATTATGCCGGGGATGAAAACTATCACTTTTTTTCTGTGAATATTGAAAGCGGCATAAGCAGAGACCTCACACCCTTCGAAGGAGTACGTGCAAACCTGGTGGATAAGCTCGAAGATTTTGATTCTGAAATTCTTATAGAAATGAACAAAAGAAACCCCGAGGTATTTGATGTATACAGTCTGAATATTGAGACAGGTGAAATGAAAGTAACAGCCGAAAACCCGGGAAATATTTCAGGGTGGGTTACCGATCATGATGGGAAGATAAGAGCTGCCTTAACAACAGACGGAGTTAATAACAGTCTTTTGTTCCGTGAAACGGAACAGGATGAATGGAAAACCGTTATAACTACCGATTTTAAAGAAAGCATTATACCGCTTTTTTTTACATTTGATAATAATTACCTGTTCGCCTCAAGCAATATTGGCAGAGATAAAAGCGCGATAATAAAATACGATATCAAAAACGCAAAGGAACTGGAAGTTATTTTTGAACATCCTGATGTTGATGTATATTCGCTAAGTTACAGCAGAAAAAGGAAAGTTCTTACAACTGTTAATTATGATACATGGAAAAGAGAAAAGGTTTTTCTTGATGATATGACCGGGCAGATATATGAAAGACTGGAAAAGGAGCTGGGAAAGTACGAGATCTCTTTTGCTGATAATGATGATAACGAAGAAAAATACATTATCCGTACGTATAGTGACCGCTCCCTGGGCGCAAACTATATTTATGATAAAAATTCGGATTTGCTTACAAAGATATCTGAAGTGAGCCCCTGGATAAATGAAGACGAAATGGCAGAGATGAAACCTGTAGTATATAAGAGCAGGGATGGATTGACAATTAACGGTTACTTAAGTCTTCCCACAGGCGCGGAACATAAGAACCTGCCTGTAGTAATAAATCCGCACGGTGGTCCCTGGGCAAGAGATCACTGGGGATTTAACCCTGAAATACAGTTTCTCGCAAACCGCGGCTATGCAGTACTGCAGATGAATTTTCGCGGCTCTGTTGGCTTTGGCAGGAAATTCTGGGAGTGTTCTTTTAAACAATGGGGCAGAACAATGCAGAACGATATTTCTGACGGGGTAAACTGGCTTGTTCAGCAGGGTATTGCTGATCCTGAAAGAATTGCCATTTACGGCGGAAGCTACGGCGGTTATGCCGTGCTTGCGGGCCTGGTATATACACCTGAGCTTTACGCCGCAGGCGTAGATTACGTAGGTGTCAGCAACCTGTTTACTTTCATGAATTCAATACCATCATACTGGAAGCCGTATCTTGAAACACTCTACGCAATGGTTGGTCACCCCGAAAAAGACAAGGAACTTCTGAGGGAATCCTCCCCGGTTTTCCATGTGGATAAGATAAGAGCACCGCTTTTTATTGCGCAGGGCAAAATGGACCCCAGGGTAAATATTAATGAATCAGACCAGATGGTTGAAGCCTTAAAAAAACGCGGAATAGATGTTCCGTACATGGTTAAGGATAACGAAGGACATGGATTCCAGAACCAGGAAAATAAATTCGATTTTTACAGGGAAATGGAAATTTTCCTGGAAAAACATCTTAAGAATTGATCTTGTTATCAGGAGATCTTCATTTCATCCGCATTTTATTTATTCGCAGTTTCTGCATATACATTTTCATATCTTTACATTACTGAATGAGTAAATTTTCAATATACAGATCCTCGGCGGGTTCAGGTAAAACCTATACTTTAGTAAAGGAGTACCTGAAACTTGTACTAAATGACCCTGAGGCATTTAAAAATGTGCTAGCGGTTACATTTACAAATAAATCAGCCGGTGAGATGAAATCCCGGATAATTGACGCTCTTAGAAAACTTTCCCGGGGGCAGGAGGCTGAGCTTAAGAAAAATCTGGAAAATGACGGTGTTAAAGGAAATATTGAAACCTTATCAGCCGTTGTTCTTAAAAATATACTGCACAAATATTCTTACTTTTCAGTTTCAACTATAGATAGTTTTTTTCATAAGGTTATCAGATCGTTTGCAAGGGAGCTGAAGCTTCAGCTTGGTTACAATATTGAGCTTGACCAGCAGGCAATACTTGAAAAAATTACAGACAAACTGCTGGATGACAGCGGAATTAACACCGAATTGACCGCGTTTTTAGAAGACTTTATATTCTACAGCATTGATGATGAAAAGGGCTGGAAGATTGACCTGAAGATCAAAGACCTTGCCAGGGAAATATTTTCAGAAAGGTATATGACAAGGCATGGCAGCGAAGTGCACCCTCCCGGTAAATCCAAACTCAGGGAGTTTATTGGGATTCTGTTTGCAGTAAAAAATGATTTTGAAAGCACGATGAAGACCATTGCAGGGAAATCATCTGAAATGCTTGATGAATACAGCCTTACAATAGATGACTTTCCGTTTAAAAAGAACGGGTTTATGAATTACCTTCTGAACAATATTGTTAAAGGAAAATTTGAGCCGGGACAAAGGGCAAGAGAAGCATCGGAAGATATCAATAAATGGACAGGGAAGAGTTCTAAACCCGCAGTAAAGGCAGCCGCAGAAGCAGGATTGTTTAAACTGCTGGTCTTGGCAGTTGAAAATTACGATTCAAATTTTTTAAAGTATAATACAGCCTCACAACTGATAAAGACTATATATATCACCGGTATTTTCAGCGATCTTACGGATAAACTGAAAAAGTACCGTGATGATAACAATGTACTGCTGATATCTGACATTAACAACATATTGCTGAATGTTATCTCCGGAGACAGCAGTCCGTTTATCTATGAAAAGATCGGAAGTTTTTACAAGAACTTCCTGATAGATGAGTTCCAGGACACTTCAACCTTTCAATGGCGGAATTTTTTCCCTTTGATCGAAAATTCACTCAGTGAAAATAACGCCTCGCTGATAGTGGGTGATGTAAAACAATCCATTTACCGCTGGCGCAACGGAAATATGAAACTTCTTCTGGAGGAAGTAAAGAATGACCTTGCCGGGTTTGATGAATTTATCAGGGAAGAAACTCTTAAAGTGAATTATAGAAGCAAAAAACGTATAGTTGAGTTTAATAACGCGTTTTTCAAAACCGCTTCAGAAATCTGCAGCGGCCAGGCACCGGAAGAAGAATCTGCAGTAATTGCCAAAGCATTCGGGGATATAAGTCAGCAGCCTGCTGATAATTCAGAAGAAGGCTATATTAATATTAAATTCTACAGCGATGACACAGATGCAGGCGTGACATCACGCGAGCTATCCATTGCGGCGATGATAACTGATATAAAACAGCTGCTGCAGAGCGGGTACTGTCAGAAGGATATTATGGTCCTGGTGCGTAACAATTCTGATGCAGCAGAAGCGGCGCATTCATTAATTGATTCCAGGCTTAAGGTGGTTTCCAGCGATTCACTTCTGTTAACCAATTCTCCCAAAGTCAGGCTGCTGCTGAACATCTTCAGATATTTAATTGATAATAATGATCTTATTGCCAAAACCGAAATTCTCTATAATTTGTTGGTTTATATAAAACATGAAGATACAGTACTGAACGAAATATTCACTGATCACTTTATATATGATACTGATTCATCATTGTTCAAAAAGCATTTGCCCGCCGGTTTTTTTGAAAGCAGTACGGGGGTATTGGTTAACAGGAAACTATCAGGACTGAGGCTGTACGATCTGGCAGAAGAGCTCATAATGCTTTTCGGGCTGTACGATAGCGCAGATACTTATTTGATCAGATTCCTTGATGTACTGAAGAAATATTCCCTGGAAAACAACAGTGATGTATACGGATTTGTTAACTGGTGGGAAGAGAACAAACAGGATAATACGATTATTGTGCCTGATGAAGAAGATGCCGTCAGGGTTATGACAATTCACAAGGCTAAAGGCCTACAGGCCCCGGTAGTATTTATACCATTTGCCAACTGGGAGTTTGGCTTGAGCGCAAACCGGAATATGATTTGGGTATCATCTGACAGGAAACCGTTTGACGCATTGCCGGCATATTTTGTGAAAGCCTCGAGCTCCCTTAAGGATACATATTTTGCCCGGGATTATAATGAAGAATCTGTGCTGACTTTTTTGGATAACCTGAACCTGATGTATGTTGCATTTACGCGCGCTGAAGAAAAATTGTACATTGGCGTTCCGGGAAAACGGAAAGATTCTTTCAGTGCCGCAAAAGTAATATACGAAACTCTCACAAATTCACCTATTCTGGCAGAGAGTTACGACGCAGCGAATCACCGTTATGAATACGGATCAGCTGCTCAGCAGAGCAGAAGCAATAAAAGGAAGAATGTCTATGAAAGCTACAAGATAACTCAGATGGTATCAGGAAATATATTTGATAAAATTGTAGTAAAGCCTGAATTTGAAGATTATGTGCCAGAAACCGGGACAAAGATAAAACAACTTAAGAACCGGGGCATTATTATCCATAAAGCATTGTCACTACTCAACAATTCAACTGATACCGAAATTGAAAGAGCTTCTAAGAAGCTTGTGTCACTTGGAATTATCACCGAAGAACAGAAAGCTGAATTAGCCGCTGAACTGCAGAAAATCTTCGGGATCAGTAAAGTAAAAAAATGGTTTGATTCGCCAAACGCAATGAATGAAAGGGAAATCATTCTGCCGGATGGAAGTATTTACAGACCGGATAAAGTAATATTGAATGACGATGAAGCTGTTGTAGTAGACTACAAATCAGGCGGAAAAAGATCAGAACACGCAGAGCAGATAAAAATGTATGGCGGAATACTTGGAAATATGGGATTTAAAAAAGTTGAAATGAATTTATTCTATATAAATGATCTAAAAATTGAAACATTAAAATGAACTTCGCAAAACATAACATAGGAAAGAATTAATTGAGTCATTTTCTGGATAAATTAGCCGGTGAGCTTTTAAATAAACACGGAAGCGATATTTCCGAACTGCAGATAGTGTTTCCTTCTCGCAGGGCAGGTCTTTATTTTAAGAAGTACCTCTCTGAGAAGATCAATACGCCTGTGTGGGCCCCGGTTACATACGGAATTAGTGAGTATATCAGGGAAAACTCAGATCAATTGATTGCAGATGACCTGACACTGATATTTGAGCTTTATGAAGTTTACAAAGAGTTTGCTGAAGAGGTCACCTTTGATAAATTTTATCCCTGGGGTGAAATTATACTTCGTGACTTTGATGAAATTGATAAAAATCTGGCTGATGCAAACTACCTTTTCAGGATATTAAGAGAACATAAGAAAGTAGAAGAAGACTTTGAGTATAACGTTGCGGATCTTGATGAGTTTTACAGGTTCTGGAACAGTTTTTCTGAAAGGGATATCACCGGACTGCAGGATGAATTCATCAAAACATGGGAAATACTGGGAAAAGTTTATCATAAGTTCAGAGAGCGGCTTCTTGGCCTGAATATTTGTTATGAAGGAATGGCTTACAGGCAGTTGTATGAAAAAGTTCAGATGAAACAGTACGTAACAGGATATAAGAAGATCATTTTCGCCGGCTTCAATCAGCTTAACAGATGTGAAGAGGGAATTATTAAAGGATTGCTTGCAAATGGCAGTGCAGAAATATACTGGGACGCAGATAAATATTACATTGACGATAAACTCCAGGAATCCGGCAAATTTCTGCGAGAAAATTTTGTAAACCTGGAGATTAGTGAACCAAACTGGATCGGAAATTCCCTTGCGGAATCCGCAATTAACATCAAAATGATCGGCTCGCCCCTGGAAGTCTCACAGGCGAAAGTATTGGGCAGTGAACTCGAAAAACTTAAGCAAGATACATCAGCCAAAACCGCAATAATTTTGCCGGATGATAGTCTGTTAATGCCGGTTTTAAGATCGATCCCGGGAAGTATTTCCGCCATTAATATTACAATGGGGTATTCATTTAAGAATTCTCTTCTGTTCAGTCTGTTTGAATTGTTGAGGGATCTGAATCTGAACAGCAGGGGAGAAGGCAGTTCAAAGGAATTTTACCACAGGGATATTATAGGGGTGCTGCTGCATCCATATATCAGGGAAACTGCCCCGGAAATGATCAGATCAGCCATAAATTCAATCAACAGAAGAAATGTCATTTACGCCTCAGCCGGTTTTCCGGGTACTTTCTTTTCTGATACAATTGATATCATTAATTCTATTTTTGTACCGGCAGATTCAGCGGGTGAATCTTTTGAATACCTGAACAGGATAATTGTAAATCTGTATAAGACAGTTTCTAACAGCCCTCACGGTAATATTTACGAAATGGAATTCCTGAACAGAGCTTCAACTGAAATGAACCGCCTAAAAGACATATTAAACAAATATACCGCTGAAATTGAAAGTGAGACTTTCTGGAATATCCTTATCCAAAATTCCGGCAGGATGAAGATCCCGTTTTCGGGGGAACCCCTTGAAGGAATTCAGATAATGGGCATGCTCGAAACCAGGTCAATTGATTTTGATAATGTGTTTATACTTTCGGTGAATGAAGGCATTCTTCCCGCTGAAACGAACAGCAGTTCATTCATACCATTTGCATTGAGGAGAGCTTTCAGGCTGCCCGTAAGCGAAGATACAGAAGCGGATTACGCGTATTACTTCTACAGGCTTTTGCAGAAAGCAAAGAATGTAACCCTGCTTTATAATACTGAAACCGGGGTTATTTCAGCGGGTGAGAAGAGCAGGTTTTTAATGCAGATAGAAAACGAGCTCGCCGTTAAGAACACGAATATAAAAACTGAAAATCTGCTGCTGCAGGGTGATATTGAACTTCCGGAAAGGAAAGAGATTACGATCGAAAAGTCGCCAAAGGTACTGAGCCTTCTGAAAGATCAGAAACAGTATTCAGCCACAACACTAAGCGCTTACATAAACTGCCCGCTGCAATTCTACTTTAAAAAAGCTGCCGGACTTAATGAAGAGGAAGAAGTTGAAGAATACTTTTCTGCTGCCGCATTTGGCAATATTTTTCACCAGTTGATGGATATTCTTTACAGGGATCATATTGGCATGGAAGTTACTGAAGAAGTGATAGACAGCAAGCTGGCATACCTGAACGGCAGTTATGATGAGTTATGGCAGAAAGCCTGCGATGAACTTAAAGAGTACAGGGAATTCGCGAAGATAAAACAGGGGAAAAACCTTCTGTATAAAAGCGTTATAAAGAAACTTGCTGGCAGTGTGCTCAATAATGACAGAACCGAAACTCCATTCGGGATAACAGAGCTTGAAAACGCTGCTGAAAGAACAGTAAAACTGAATATAGATGGCGAAGTTACTGAAATTACACTTTACGGAAGACTGGACAGAGTTGAAATAAAAGACGGCATAACCAGGATCATTGATTACAAAACCGGGACTGTTGATAACGCAAAACAATCTTCGAAAGTTACTGATGAGGATCATATTGCGAGAGTTTTTTCCGATATCAAACTTAAGGAGAACTTTCAGCAGTTATTTTATGCTTCGCTATACCTTAACGCAAACAAAAGATCTAATCTGATTGTTGGAATCTACCCTCTAAAAAGAATTACGGGCGGGGTTTTCTGGTTTGAAGAAGAACCAATCTCAGCAGAAAAGATTAAACTTTTTGAAGATAATTTGAAAATGCTGTTAAAAAAAATATTTGATAAAACTACACCATTTACACAAACAACAGATGTAGAACATTGTAAATATTGTCCCTATAAATCGATCTGTTACAGAGACTAACGCTGTTACATATGTAAATGATTGTAAATGCGGGCATTTGCTTAAACTTTTTAGTGATTTTATTTGTCTTATTATTCAAGAGACATGTAAAGTCACTTTTTCATTAATTAAAATTTAAAATAAATGAACAAACCGGAAAATTTAAACAGAGGTATTGCTAAGTTTAACTTGTTAAGCTTATTGATACTCTTAGCCGCAATATTGTTTTCTATAAGTAACACATACAGTCAGCAGGATAATGGAGAAAAGAAACAGCGCAAGACTCCCGAAGAACGCGCTCAAAAAAGAGCTGACAAGATGAAGGAAAAGCTCTCGCTTACCGAAGATCAGCATAAGCAGGTATACGATATAATGCTTTCACAGGCTAATGAAATTAAAACCGTATGGAATCTACAAAAAACGATCAGGACAAAACCGCCAGGAAAGAAAAGATGAAAGCAATACGTGAATCAGGCAAAACTCAGATCAACTCTGTGCTTAATGCTGACCAGCAAAAATTATGGGAAACCCATAAAAAGGAAATGAAAGAAAAACACAAAGGCAAAAAGCACAAAGGTAAAAAACATAAAAACGGCATCAAGGAATTGAAGTAAATGAGTTCATTTTCATAAATGAAAAAGCAGAGTTATACTCTGCTTTTTTTATTACATATTGTGAATAATTTTCAATTCCATTTATATCCTTGATTCCCAATCCGCCACTCCGGACCTGTTTGGGAATAACAAATTAAAGCTTAAAGTGATAAAGCTATGCTGTTAAGTCTTTAATTTTTTCTTTTTGGCAGCTGGAAAAAGAACATTATTCAATATCAGCCTGTAGCCCGGAGAGTTTTTATGTTCAGCAAGATCTGTTTTAGGATCGCCAACAGCATGCTGATAATCTTCGGGGTCATGGCCCCCATATAATGTAAATGTGCCTCTACCGAAATTTCCGTGAACATATCTTACCCAATTGGTGCCGTCATTTTTCGCAAGAATTGTCATGTTAGGTTTGATGAGTTCTTCCCTGAAACCTGATTCCTGCCCCAGGTACCCCTTTATTGCGGCGGTGTGGCACTGAATAAGCATCGTAGGTACAGGGTCAATCTTAGCCGAAAAATCGAAGAGTGTGAAGTAGTCATTATACTGGCCTGCCATCAATTCAGCGTCTGTGATATCAATATCAGAATACTCATACACGTATGGATTAAGCTGGATCTGGAAATTCTGGAATACCATACATTCGGAATAATCAAGCTTGCTGTTCGCATTGGGATCAATGGGGTCTCCGTCATACATCACATCGCAAATATCAGTGTATTGCGATGCAAGTGCAATATCAGGGGTTGTAGTACCTGAGCACATTGTGAACAGGAACCCGCCTCCAGAAACATACTCCCTTAACTTCTTGACCACGGCAAGTTTAAGCTGTGATACTTTCGCAAACCCAAGTTTTTTTGCCATATCTTCGTTGGTTTGCTTTTGCGTCATATACCAGGCAGAAGAACCGAATGCAGCGAAAAATTTTCCGTACTGCCCGGTAAAATCTTCATGGTGCAGGTGTATCCAGTCGTATTCTTTCAGTTTACCGTTAAGTACTTCTTCGTCCCAAACTTTATCATATGGAATCTCAACATAATCCAGCGCAAGCTGAACGGCATCATCCCAAGGCAGGGCATTAGGAGGAACGTATACGGCGATCTTAGCCACTTTTTCCAGCCTCACAACATCCATGTTGTTGCTTTCATTCTGAACCTCGGCATAGATCTGCGCGGCCTGCGTACCTGACAGCAATTCATAACTTACTCCTTTTGCAGTACACTCTGCGGCAAGTTCAGAGGCATAATCGAACATAAAAGAGCCGCCCCTGTAGTTCAGAAGCCAGTCAAGTTCCTTTCCGCCCAGCAAATGCCTGTACGCGATACCATAGGCGCGCAGGTGGTCTGTTTGTGAATTAACATCCATAGGGATAAGCAGTTTTTGCTGTGCAAAAACTGAAGAAGCGAAAAATATGAGTATTATTGCTAAAAATCTCTTCAATTCAGGCAAATTATGGTAAATTGTTTTAGTAAACAATGTAACAATATATTAGTTTAAAGGAAAAAACCGGCTTATTTGTTTCAGCAAAAATTTTAACACAAAAAACCCGGCTGTTTTAATATGCCGGGTTGAATGAAAATATTTCTGTATTGCTGCAGGTGAAGCTATTTTTTAGTTACTGTAATATTACCCGCTGAGGTTGTGCACTTGAATGTTTCGCCTCCATTATTGAACTTAGCCCTGACATACGATGAAACATGATTATCTTTCTGTACTTTCGCGAAATCGCAGGTTATCTTTCCGGCAAGTGTGCCAATATCTGCATCTGCATCAAAATCACCGGGCAGCGAAGCTGTAATATTGCCGCCAAGTGTGCTCATATCAATTCCCATATTTTTTCCGGTGTAATCAAGCTTGATGCTGCCGCCTGCGGTAGAAGCGTCTATTTTGCCGTTCTTTCCTTCAAGCACAATATCTCCGCCGGCAGTAGATACATCCACGTTTCCGTTGAAATCATCCACCGTAATCTTGCCGCCTGATGTAGATACTTTTATATCCCCTGATGATATTGAAATTGAAACATTGCCGCCGGCTGTGTATGCTTCCAGGTTACCTGCAGTATTATCAATTTTAATATTACCGCCGGATGTATTCGTTTCAATTTTGCCTGTGATATCTTTTACTGATAGATTTCCGCCTGAACTGTATAATTTCAGATCATAGCTCTTTGGTACAACTATTTCTACTCTTATTGTCAGATTTCTGACGTTCTTCTGGTCTTTCTGTTTCCCTTCAACTTTTACTCCGGTTGAAGTCTGTTCAGCTGTAAAAATGATCTTCTCTTCTGCCTCATCATTACCGTAGACTTTTACATTTACTTCATTCTTATCCCATGTTGATATTTCAATCCCTCCCGCAACAAGGCTTGTTATAAGCTCTTTGCCGGACTCCGTGGAAATTGTCTTTTCAAATAAAAGCCTGGCATCATCGGCCAGTGTTAGTTTTCCCATAAGTAAAAAAGTTAGAAGGCTAATTGTTAAAAATGCTGATAATTTCATGATTTATCAATTATAGTGTTTATTTGTTATATATTTGATGACTTTACGGGCCGGTAGGTTTAGTTGGAATAATAAAAAAGCCGTAAAAAAATTACGGCTTATTGGGGGGAGTTTATGATAATATAATCAAGCAGATTATATACTTTTTATAAACTTGCAAAATTTACATATATTTAGCTGAAGCAGTGTTCAGCAGGTCATAATATTTCTGTGAATATTCTTCTCTTGCAGTTTTGGGAGCCCAGTATGCTGAATATTCAGTCCATTTTAGAGGAGCAATATTATTGCTTGCCAGAACTTTTGAGTACTCCATTACTTCGTTGTTGTTTTCGGGATCCTTACGATAGTAGAACTGCGCATTCAGCTCAGCGAATGTTTCCAGTGAGCAGGGCGGGTTACCACTATTCTTTTTTTCTACTGCCTCCTCCAGTGCGTTGTTGTATTCCTGCTGCAGAGTCAGGTAGTTTTCCGGTTTAAAAAGTTCTGCGTTCCAACCGTCTTTTACCGGCTGCCAGGCATCCCTTGAAATTCCTTCCTTTTCAATTGCCTGCCAGAATTCTTCTTCAGTTACGGTATCTGTTGTTGCGCAGATAAGTTCTGCATACCTTTTTAGTGTTATACCGTTAATATCCTGCATATTGTTTTTCCTTTAGCTCAATGCAATCTTTAATGTCTTCATCTTTCAGCTGTACAATATCACAGTACAGTCCCGATTTTCCATTATATAAGTTTACAGAATCATTTTTTTTTATTCATAGCTTCTTTCCAGTGGGCTACAAATCTAGAAGCTGTTCTGCCCATATCTGAGGGGTCAGTTATTTTTTCCTGCCATGCAGAGTGTGCCGCTTCCCAGTCAGATCTTGTGATGCCTTGAGCAGCAGCTATTTTGGTGCAGGCATGCTTATCATCAATAACCCCGTCCATATCCGCGCAAAGTTCCGCATATCTTTTTATGCTGATCCCGTTAATTGGTTTCATATTTCATATCCCGTTGAATGGTAGGGTAAATGTTTACTGAAATTCCCGTATCCATTTTCCATAAACTCAGCCGGCTGCCTCCGGCTGAGTATGGAAGCTGAATGTTTCTTTATAATTATTTAATCTGCTTTTATAAAATAATTATCATATAATTTCCACTTCACCGCTGCAGATAACGTCACCGTTCTTTTTTAAACAGCTAACTTTGTACTTTCCTTTTTCTTTGAATTCAACGTCATCAAAATGAATATAATCCCAGCTTGATTGAACGGTGAAAGGAAATGTATCAACTGCTTTCCCGGTTGCCGCATCGGTAACATTTATGTCAACTTCCTTTTCACCAATCGGATTCTGCAGTTTTACCATTACGGTAATTTTTCCGGGTTTAAATTTTGTATCTTCTCCTATTTCTTTGGTTACGTATCTTTCACAGAAATAAAGCCTGTCACCTGAGAATTTGTCGGTGATCTGCTGGATCTGTTTTATTCTGCCGCAGCCTGAAAAAACTGCGACAACTGCAAATAAAAGTAATGCTATTTTTGTGAACCTCATTTTGTGAATTCCTCCTGTATTGTTTATTTGAATTTTATACAACCAGAACCTGTGATGTGTTAGCCGGGTTGTATTTTATGTTAATTTTATCGCCAACCCTGGGAATGGCAATTTTGGAAACTGCGGTTTCTGCCGTTGTTTCAAAAGCCGGGCCGAACTGCGGTGTGATCCTTAACTTCATTCTTACAACGGGATTGTAATTGATAAGCGCCCCGGTATCTTCAATGCTAAGTACATCGGCGGTGCCGCCCATTCCTGTCTGGCTTAGATTGCTTGTATCTGTGTAGTTTTTTGCCATGTTAAGTGATGCATTTGTCTGGTCAACAAAATCCTGACCCATGAATGTTTTTGTTAAGAAGCCTGAAACCCCTGAGTTGATTGCTTTATCAGCATTTTCGAGTGCTTTTTTGGGGTCTTTTTCGATCTTTTTTCCGAATCCGAACATTGTATTGATTCCTTTCTTGTTTTTGTGAATTTAATTTGAAATTTTACTTACCTTACAAAAATAGTCTTGATTGCTGTTCTATACAAAGAAATGATTTCTACTTTGTTTAGTGTTTGTTTAGTTCAGGGTAATTTCAGGCATTTCTGATAGTACCTAAATTAATGTTTTTACTGATTTTAATGGATGGAAACATTTGTTTTGAAGTTTTGATGCTGCTTAAATTGAAAGATTTTCCTCAATGTTTCAAAAAAAATCCTATAATTCTGTCAAATTGATGAATTTCAGCCTTATTTTTTTGATTTTTAAATTGATTTGTTTCCCGATAACAGTACACTTTTGTCTTATTTTACAAGCATTATTCTTTTTGAATCCACAAATTTCTCTGTTTCCAGTCTGCAGATGTATAGCCCTGAAACTACTTCGGAAGCATCAAAATTGATCTTATATGTACCTTCATCAATATTTTGGCTGATAAGCTGATTGATCTCCTGACCAAGCATATTTAATACAACAAGCCTCACATGCTGCTTCACCGGGATGCTGAAATAAATGTTTGCATAAAGGCCGGTCTGCTGTGATGAATTTTGGCCAAGGTAATATCCCCCGGGGATATCAGAAGAAGTCTTTTGGAGTGTATTTTTTTCATTTGCCAGATTCATGTTCAATGTAACAGCGGACAAAAAGGCGGATTCACTATTAACTTCGGTTTCGGTCAGAACCGATGTTTTATTTTTGTTCTCTGTATCACCGTATTCAAAACTAACGTGATCGTTAACGAACATATTATGCGGAAAAATTTGCGCGGAAAATAATACCAGAATAAATATTGCTTTCATTGATCTTTTTTACTGATTTTATAATTGGTACAAATTTAGATATTATGCCTCATCTGTACAAAGAAATCATTTTGCACAAGTTCAATTGTTGAGCCCCGAAAAACACACCCGCATAAAATCCGGTTTTCATAACTTGTTTAAAAATATGGCAGGTAGCACAGGAAAAAATTTTTGTAATTGTTATTCAGGATTGGAAAAGGAATTGTAAAATCAGTTGTTTTTAAAAAGTAAGGCTTCTTTGGGGATATCTGTTTGTAAAATTGTTAAAAATGATTGTTAAAATGCGTTTTATATAGCAAAAAAGTACCTTATATTGTTTTAAATTTCCAGCACAATTTGATGATAAGCGCTACATTACTTGGGATATTGGGCAAGTTTACTCCGAAGGAGTTTAAGGAATTTGGTGAATTTGTCAAATCGCCGTTCTTTAACAAAAATATTCATGTGAAGCACCTTTACGACTACCTGAAGAAATTCTACCCCGAGTTTAAAGACAGGAAGCTTGATAAGGAAGTGGTATTCGAAAGCCTGTTTCACGGGAAAAAATATAATGACGGGTTCCTGAGGACTGTTATATATAACCTCGGGAAACTTGCTGAAGACTATCTTGCTTACATTAATTTCAGGAAGGACGACTTGAACAGGGGAATGAATCTTCTCAAGGAATTGAATGAAAGAAAGCTGGAAAAAGTTTTCCTGAAATATTACTCGGAAATTGAAGAAGATATTAATTCTGTAACCTACCAGGACCCGGACTATTTTCTGAAGAAGTATGAACTCCAGAATCAGAAAGAGATATATATGGACTGGAGTAAATTCAAGCAGAAAGATTTTAAGAATTATACAGAAAACACTGTAACATACATTGAAGATGAGCTTACCAGCTATTACCTTGCAAAAGCTCTGAATCATTACAGGTTTGTGCTTGATAAGAATATGTATGAGAAGCTTGATCATAACTATGAGTTTATCGAGCACATTCTGGAATACCTTCTTACAAAGGATAAGTATTTTAAGGAAAAACTGAAGATCAAACTTCACCTGAACGAAGTTCTGTTAATAAAGAACAAAAACGAAGAAAATTACAGGATACTGAAAGAGATATTCATTTCAAGTTCAGGCAAACTTTCCAGGAGCGATATGTACAGCCTGCATAATATTCTGCAAAGTTACTGCGTCTACCAGGGTTATAATAACTCTCCGCTATCGGACGGCAAAGCATATACACAGGAACGTTTTGAGCTTTTTAAGATATGCCTTGAGCAGAAACTGTACGCCGCGGAAGAACATATTTACTTTGATGACTTACTTTTCGGGAATATTGTTGGCACTGCAATTTCCGTGAAGCAGTTTGAATGGGTTGAGAATTTTATTGAGCAGTATAAAAATTACATTTCTCCCGATAACAGTGATGTTGTGATAAACTACAGCTATGCGCGCTTGCTGTTTAACAAGGGAATCTTCGAAAAAGCTTTGTGGCATCTTAACTCCATAAAAACTATCAGGCATATCCAGTATAAACTGCCTGTCAGAGATCTTACACTGATGACATTCTATGAACTGAATATGCACACTCAATCAGTATATCAGATCGATTCTTACCGTCACTTTTTGAATAATAACAAAGAGTCACTTTCGGAAGAGAGGTATATAAGAATACTGAATTTTCTTAAATTCTACACAAGGCTTCTGAAAATAAAGGAAAAACGATCAGTAAAGGACTCAGCAAAACTTAAAGAAGACATTGAAAGTACAAGTAATACCCTGGAAAAATACTGGCTATTAAAGAAAACAGGAGAATTGTCGGATGAATAAAAGCAGCTTAATAGAAGCTATCAGAACATTCAGCCCAAAGGAGATAAAAGAATTTTCTGAATTCGTATCATCTCCGTTTTTTAATAAGAATGTGAATGTGATCAGGCTTTTTGAGATAATCAAAAAGAATTACCCTGAGCTTGACCCCGGTAAAATTGAAAAGGAAAAAATTTTTCTGAAACTTTTTCCCGGGAAGCCATATAAGGATAGTACGCTGAGACTTTTGATGTACTACCTGTATGAGCTTGTGGAAAAATTCCTGGCATACAACAGGTTCAGTAACGATATTTTTCAATCAAAAGACATATTGCTTAAGGAGCTGTTTGAAAGGAAGTTGTTTAAGGATTTTGAGCGCATAATTGATGAGGCGAACAGGGAACTTGATAAGTTCATTGTTAGAGATGATTACTATTATGAAAACAGGTACCTTTTTGCCGAGCATAAACTGACATACCTTGCTGAAATTTATATGGGAAAATATGAAAAATACCTGACCAGGGATAATATACAGCTGTTTTCGGATAATATCACAAAGTTTTATCTTATCAGCGTCCTTAAATACTATGCTATTACATTAAACACAATGTACCTGTATAATGTGAAGATTGACACAGAGATCATAGAAAATATACTGAATAACTTTAATGCTGAACAATTCAGCGGGGTACCGTTGATACTGATCTATTACAGGGTAATAAAGCTTTTTATTGATCCTGACAATGAAGAGAATTATTACCAGTTAAAAGAAATTATCATCAAGCATGAAGACGAGGTAGGCGGTGCAATTGGCGATCTTTTTATCAATCTTGAAAATTACTGTGTAAGGCAGCTTAGAACCGGCAAGCAGGAATACCTGCTGGAATCTTTCAGGATTTACGAGCTTGAACTGAAGAAAGATACATACAAGATACACGGTTATATGCCTAATTCTTTTTTTTCAAGTATGGTTGTTACGGCATCCAAACTGAAGAAATATGACTGGCTTCGAAAATTTATAGCAGATCATCACAATGAAATTCATGAAAGCTCCAGGGAAGCGTATTACTATTACGGAATGGCCTACCTTGAAAATGAAGAAGGCAATTACGAAAAAGCGCTGGAGTATCTTGCTAAAAGCAAACCCGAAGAGGTTTACCTGAAAATGGATCTGAGGATACTGCAAAGCCGGATTTATTACTCCCTGGACTGGACAATTCCGCTGCAGTCATTGCTTGATACTTTCAAAAAAACAGTGCAGAATAATAAGTTCATGACCGATATGCGCAAGAATCAATACCTGAAGTTCATCAAATATACGAACCAGCTAAATAATGTTAGGCACAAAGAAGATAAGATTGCGGCTGAAGAATTATGTATGGACCTGGAAAAGGATGAATACTTTGCTTACAAATTGTGGATAGTTGAAGAGGCCGAAAAACTCATAAAGTAGTTTAATCCAATATTCTTACGGTGCTAACCTTTCAATTTTCCAGCCGGACTTGCTTTTAGTATATCTCACCCTGTCATGAAGCCTGTTTGGCCTGCCTTGCCAGAATTCAAATGTCTCAGGCTTTAGTGAGTAACCGCCCCAAACATCCGGAAGGGGTACGTGGGTTTTGAATTTCATCATGTACTTAAGGAATTCCTTTACAATCACGGAGCGGCTTTCAATAACCGTACTTTGTTTTGATGCCCATGCGCCAACCCTGCTTTTATAAGGCCTGGTGTCAAAATATTCTTCGCTTTCTTTCTGTGATACTTTTTCAATTTTTCCTTCTATTCTTATCTGCCGTTCAAGTTTATCCCAGAAAAACAATAAACATCCATAAGGATTCTCTTCAATATCTTTTCCTTTCTTGCTTTTGTAATTGGTATAGAATACAAAACCGCCATCGTGAATACCCTTAAGTAATACAACCCTTGCCGAAGGCTTTCCTGTTCCGGAGGCTGTTGCCAAAGTCATTGCGTTAGGCTCAAGAAAACCTGAGTTCAATACATCCTGAAACCATTTTTCGAATTGTTTGAAAGGGTCTTTGCTCACACTGCTTACCGATAAGGTGCTTTTTGAATACTGTCTTCTTAAATTCTGAATTTCTTTATCATCCATATTACAAATTTACCAAATGAATGATAAATTTAATACACTATATTATCACTCTCTTTACAGCAGTCTATTTTTTGCGGTAAATTATATACGCATTTCCTGCCTTTTCGAATCCAATCTTCGGGTAATATTCCATCGCTTCCGGTGCTGATAGAAGTACCAGGTTAGATTCATCGCCGATCAATTTCTGAATTTCATTAACCAGTTCATGCCCGATCCCCTGGTTTTGGTATTCTTTATCGACTGCCAGATCAGAAAGGTAACAGCAGTATGATAGATCACTAAGTGCCCGTGCAACGCCAACAAGTTTTTCTCCATCCCATGCGGTTACCAGCAGGTTTGAATTATCAATCATGTTTTTCACCCTGTTCAGATCTTCTACCGGGCGCTTTATTCCGGAAGCCTTAAACAGGTCTGAAAGTTCGTGTGCTTCTATTTTAGCATTTGTTTTATAGGTTATTACCATAAACTCAATTTAATTTGCTGAAATAAGATCTATAAACCGGCTTTCTGTAGTAAAACTGCATAAAAAACACAGGAAACAGCAATAAATCAAACAAAAAATTGCCGGTTTTGTACGTAATATCATCAATAATTATGCTACTATCAACAGATTTTTCTATTATGTGCTTATGTTTCCAATACTTTAATGGTTTGGGTAAAACAATTCCTTCATCAATAAAATAGATCCTGTCTTCGTTATTCTCATTTTCAGTTATCAGCGATGTCCAGTTTTGCTTTAATCCTAAAAAACTGATCTCAACCTGAACAATATCACCTTTTGAGCAGCCATCAAATCTCATTACATTTAAACCAACCAAAGGTGGTTTAAGTTTCATAAATAGTTTAATATCAAAGCCTTGGAAAACTTTCCGGTAATTTTGAGCAGTTTTTGTTTTTATTGATATATGCATAGTAAATAAAAACGGCTCTGCAATGTTTATTGAAGAGCCGTTTAGAGTTTAATTTTTAATACCTACTAAGCTGTGAAGCCGTTTTCGCCGTCAAAAGTATAAAGATTTTCTGTTTTAATGAAATCATATCCTTCCACGCGGAATTTATCAAGCTGTGCAATTAATTTTTCATGTGTTGTAGTTCCGCTTTCAACCTGGAAACGGCATCTCCAGTGATCAACACAGAAAGTTTCTTTCATACCGCCGGGGTAAACTTTCACGCCGCGGTTTGTAATTGCTGTAAGCTTTAATCCTTCAACTGCAATATTTTTCAGTTTGCTTCCAAGTTCTTCTGCTGTACCTTCTGTCCAATGCAAAAATACATCTACTCCAACAAGATCTTTCTTAGCTTTCTTGATATTCATATAATCATAATGAGGCTGCATTTTCACTTCAAAGTCATGGTACTCTACAGGCTTTAATGTTGTTGGTTTCTGTCCAAGTCTTGCAATTACAGCCTGCGCGAATTCCTTTGTGCCGACTTTTTCTTTGCTTACGCCTTCTCTGTAAATATCATAAGTGTTCACTCCGTCTTCAAGGGTTTTTAGCCATGCATTGTGTACTTTTGTTGCAACATCAGATTGATTAATATGCGCCAGCATTAATACTGCTCCAAGCAGCAGACCCGATGGATTCGCGGCATTCTGCCCCGCGCGCCTGGGCGCTGAGCCGTGAATGGCCTCGAACATTGCGCATTTATCGCCGATGTTGGCTGAGCCCGCAAGTCCTACTGAACCTGTCATCTGTGCCGTTACATCAGAAAGAATATCGCCGTAAAGATTTTCCATTACAACAACATCAAAAGATTCCGGTGAGGTGGCAAGTTTTGCCGCGCCGATATCTACTATCCAGCTTTCCTTTTCTATATCAGGATATTCTTCGCCAACTTTATCAAATATCTTATGAAAAAGACCGTCTGTGAATTTCATGATGTTATCTTTCATGAAGCATGTTACTTTTTTTCTGCCGTTGGCTTTGGCATATTCAAAAGCGTAGCGGATTATCTTTTCTGAACCAGGAGAAGAAATAAGTTTTAATCCCTGCATCACCTGGTCAGTTTGTCTGTACTCAATTCCGGCATAAAGATCTTCTTCATTTTCTCTCATTATAACAACATCCATAATAGGGTGTTTGGTCTGTATATAAGGAGCGTAAGATACACACGGACGAATATTGGCATATAGCCCAAGAGTTTTTCTGGTGGCAACATTCAGGCTTTTGAATCCGCCGCCCTGCGGTGTTGTGATGGGAGCCTTCAGAAATACTTTTGTTCTTAACAATGAATCCCAAGCACTCGGTTCAATGCCTTCGGCTATTCCTTTTCCATAGACTTTTTCACCTATTTCTATAACTTCAATATCTAATTTAGCGCCAGCTGCCTGAATTATATCAAGCGTTGCCTGCATAATTTCGGGTCCGATGCCATCGCCATATGCTACTGTAATTGGAGTATTTCCAGACATTTAATATCCTTTCTTGAATATGTTCTTTATTTATTATATAATTTCGGAGTGTAAGTACAAATTTACGAATTTTATGGGTAAAATTAAATGTAGAATTTGAACACTTAAAAAAGCATATTTCTCTTCCCATTTCAGGGCTTCAGCAGTTCTATTCCTTTTTCGTACAGCCAGCTTCCGAGACCGACGTTCTTAATGGGTTCCATCTGCATAATATAATATTCATTTTCAGTCTTGTCATAATTCTGACCCAATTTAAGCAGGCTTTCATAAATTCTTATAAATTTTTGATAGCCTGCTTTCAGATATACCGGTATATCTCTATGCTTTCTCATGTAATCTTTTAACCTTGCTGTTTCTGAATATGAGTTTTCAAGTTCATTTGTTTCATAAAAAATTATCAGCTTGTAAACACTTGTATCAAGATACTGCAGGTATCTTTTTCTTTTTACCTTACTCAGGTAAACCAGAGCGCTTTCGAAATCTTTTTTATAAGTTCTCAGTATGCCTGTATTCAGATTCACTTCGTCATCTCTTATCTCTTCGGGAAGTTCTTTTGAATGGATCTCTATGAAATTTTCGGCCCATTCAAACCTGTTGAGCCTCAGTGCAGCAAAAATGAAATTCCTGAAATTGTTTGTTTGTGAATTTACTACATTCAGGTCTTTAAATAGCCCCTCCTCTATAATGCTGTTGTTAAGATCGAATATTTCATTGTAATAACCTGACTCTCCTGTATTTGATTTATCAATACAATAATTCCTCAAATACTGATACACTTCATTCTTGAATTCCATTGCGAACATGCTCTTATTCTTAAGGAACATATCCCTGGCTGAAAAATAGAATTCAGATCCGTCAGCTTCTTTGAATGCCCAGTAAAGAAGATAGTAGATTTCGGCTGGTATTGAAACCACAGGCAGATTTTGTTTTACCAGCGCGAGAAGTTTTTCTTTATCAATGCACTCAAGCAGTTCTTTTGAAATACGGGATGATATATCAATATTGTTTTTCTTCTGCAGTTCTGTATCCAGCAGCTGTTTGAACAGGACAATAAGGAAATGCAATAGCCAGTATTCCGTTTGCAGTTTGTAATATTTGGCTGAATCAGTGTAATTGCTCTGCTCAGAAAAATATACACTGATCTTTTTATAAAGATTGTGAACTGAAAAGTAAGTGTCTAATTCAATTTTTTCATTCTTAATATCAGTCATAAGCGGAGTGATCTGCAGTCTCAATATCTGATTCATTTTTCTGTTTGAATACTCTTCCATCAAAATGTTGTTTCTCAGCAATCGGTTGTTTTTGGTATTACTGAAAATGAGATAACTTTCGGCTATTTTGGTCAATTCAGATAACCGGTTCCAAAAAGCTCTTCTGCTCATCCCCAGTGATGTGCGGATGATCTCACTTATATTTTGCGTATTATCTCCGGTAGATTTCCCGTATATCTTCAATAATTTGTTTAATAATGGTTTATGGTCTCTTTTTTTGCTAAAAAAAGAACATGCAGCAAATTTTTTGAAGTCTTTCCGATCTTTTTCGGTGAAATTACTGAATATTTCAATGAATTTGGGATTCTTATTGCGGTGTGTAAGTTTAGTCATCTTTTTAAGCGTAATTGGACAATAATAATGATATTTTTCATCATTTAGGTGGGTAAATATCAGGTATATTCTATTTGATTAATATTCATTGTAAAAGTATTTTTATAGATATTCCTTATTATTTAATATAAATTTTTTAGATATGAAATTAAGTTCGGTAGTAAAAAAGTCCCTTTTGCTTTTGTCATTTGTAAGTTTCAATTTACTTTCCCAATGGAGTTCTAATCCAGCAGTTAATACAGTGGTTGCCGATCCGGTAGGTGAGCAGTCAGTTCAGAAACTGGCGTTATGTCCAGATGGCTCTACATATTACTCGTGGTTTGATAACCGCGGCGGAAGTTACGCTGTATATCTCCAGAAGCTGGATGTGAACGGTGTTCCGCAGTTTGCTGCAAACGGAATACTTGTCAGCAGCAATCCGCAGAATTCATCACTGGTTGACTGGGATATGATAGCTGATAATAACAATAACTGTATTTTAACTTTTACCGATATAAGAAGCGGCGGTACTATTAATCCTTTTGCATATATGATAAGCTCCGCAGGTGTTCAAATGTGGGGACCCAACGGCATAACACTATCCGATTCAATTAATTCATTTCAGCCTAATCCTAAAGTTGTACAAACTTCAGATGGAAATTATGTTTTCTTCTGGAGAATGGGCTCAGGTCCGCAGAAACTTGCATTACAGAAGATCAATGCGGCAGGTGTTAAGCAATGGGGCGCATCACCAATTATATGGACAAGCGGAACGGCTGAGAATTATGACTGGCCGGCAATGGTTCCATCTGATAACGGAAGTGTTATAGTAATGTTTTCAGGGTATACGGGCTCGTTTATCAGTCCTGCTAACTACAGGATATACAGCCAGAAAGTATCATCAACCGGCGCCAGGGTTTGGAATGCTACGCAGGATACCGTTTATTCACTTGGCAGGGTATCAGGATTCTATACGCCGCGTTTATTTTCTGACGGCAATAACGGGGCTGTTTACTGCTGGCACGATGACAGGAACTCGGTTAATTTAACAACAGGATACGTTCAAAGGAAGAATTCCGCCGGCGCAATTCAATTCCCGGTGAACGGCACGGCAGTATCTGGTAACGCTTCAAATAATCATTTTGCACCGGTAGCAGCATATATGCCCGCAACCGGCGAAACATTTGTTGCATGGCAGGAAGCCAACGGCGGACAAACACAGGTTGGATTCTATGCGCAGAAGATTAATTCTTCGGGAACAAGGCAATGGGGAACTGACGGAATTGCAATTCAGTCACTGGGAACTGACCAGGTGGTAGCGTATACTGTAATGACAAAAGATACATCGGCGATAATATGTTTTAACCAGTCGGCTGCGGGCGGCAATAATATAATAAAAGCTGTAAAGATGGGAACAAGCGGCGCATATCTATGGGCGGGAAACATTGTAACAGCCGGCAGTATTACAAGCTCAAAGATAAGACTGAATTCAGTAATTGACCCCGCAAACAGCAATAGTATTTTATGCTGGCAGGATAAAAGAAATGATGGCGGCGGAATTTACTCGCAGAACATAAAATTTGACGGGACTTTCGGACCGCTTGTAGGAATTACAAACATAAGCAGCAGCATGCCCGAAAGGTTTGAACTGGAACAGAATTATCCCAATCCGTTTAACCCGGTAACAAATATAAGGTACAGTATTATACAGAACGCAATTATTAACATTGCAGTATATGACATCCTGGGGAACAGGATTTCGGAGATTGTAAACGGACCGCAGAAATCCGGAACTTATGAAGCGGGATTTGATGCTTCATCATTAGCATCCGGTGTATATTTTTACAGAATTATTGCAGTTAGTTCTGATGGCAGTTCGATTTTCAGCGATACCAAAAGAATGATACTGGTTAAATGACAAGTTTTTGAAAAGACGTGAGTGTGGTTAGTTAACAAATATTGACACATATGCTACTTACTCGTAATATCGTACAGGGGGAGATATGAAGCAGGCTAGATAGAGACTACATGGCATCCTTTTATATATGTTTTACCCCAAATCAACTCCTTTGGTCAACAGATTGAAGGAGTTTTTTATTTGCGGTAAATTCAACCATACGGTAATCAGTTGTACCTCATTATTTCTGCTATGTCGCACAATTCATGCATTACCAATTCAAGTCTCATCACTGCGTCATTGTTGGAAAGCAGTTCAGGTTCCATGTATAGCAGCCGGTTTCCTTCAAGCGCCAAAAGACCGTTGAATCCCAGCCTGTGAACCTGATCAAGTTTGAACTTTGTATTAAAATCGAACATTTTTTTTATTCTATCGGGTGAATTGGTAAGTATAATAAATTTATCATCAAATTCATTATCATCTATCATTGCTGAACCCGCAGAAAAATTCAGCGAATTTTTCTTATTCCTTTTGTAGACTTTGAAGTGGAAATTATCTGAATTTGCACAATCAACTGTAAGAACGGTGTGTGGTATTACATTTTTGCCGTCTATGGAATCCCTTACGACGCTTTCAATCTTTACCTGTCTGTTCCTGTAAATACCTTCTGCTGCCGGGTGAGTTTTCATACCTACTTTTTTACTGAAGTCGCAAATTAGCTGGTACTTTTCAGATAGTTTTTTGAAATTGGATATAACCCTCTTATTCGAAGCAACAAGTACAAAGTATAATGCTATCCATGGCACAACCAATACCGGCACAAGTACGATCAGCAGTTTGAGATCCATTATAAATTAGCAGAATTTATTTAATTATCATAAATTGTAACTGCAATTAATGATAAATTTTATTAAAAATAAATACCTAATTCCTGCTAATATAATGCCCGCTTCTATCTTAACGGGCTAAACTGATTGTATTTTTGGTTTCATTATGGATGCAGCCACTGAAGCGCCGAGTATCAGGACTATCAATATCAGCGACAGCTCTGTAGAAATGATTTTGGCGGTATAATAATGGTTCAGGATCATTTTTGTACCCACAAGCACAAGGATAGCAGCTAAACCATAATGAAGATAATGAAAAAGTTTTACAAGTCCCGCAAGAGCGAAATACAGAGAGCGCAATCCAAGAATTGCAAATACGTTTGAACTGTATACAATAAACGGATCCTGTGTAACGGCAAGTATTGCCGGAATTGAATCTACAGCGAAGATAAGGTCGGTTGTTTCTATCATGATCAGAACAACGAACAGGGGAGTTGCGACCTTTTTTGAATTTTGGATAGTGAAGAATTTGCCGCCGTCATAAGTTTCGCTTACCCTGAAAAATCTCTTGAATAATTTAAGAACAGGATTTTTTTCCGGGTGCAGTTCTTTATCCTTCTGAGTTACAAGTTTTATTCCTGTAAAGATCAAAAATGCGCCAAAAACGTATATTATCCAGGCGAACTGGTTTATTAATGCTACACCTGCAAAAATGAAAATAACCCTCATTACAAGCGCGCCAATTATTCCCCAAAACAAAACTTTGTGCTGGTACATTGCCGGCACTTTGAAAAAGGAAAATATCAGAACGAAGACGAAAATATTATCTACACTTAAAGATTTTTCGATGACATAACCGGTAAGGAACTGCAAGGCAGAATCAGCCGCTGTATAACCCTCGGGAGGCGAATAATTAAAGTAAAGCCAGAGATTAAATGTTAAAGCAAGCCCTATCCATACCCCGCTCCAGATAAGTGCCTCTTTCATCTTTACTTCGTGTGCTTTGCGGTTAAATACTCCAAGATCAAGCGCCAGCATAAGCAGCACAAAAACATTGAACAATATCCAGTATAAAGACTTGCCTTCCATTTACCCCTTTTTATATAATTGCTGTATTATCAACTCTAATAAAGGAAGTCTAAAATAAGTTTCTGAAAAAACACTTGACTATTAACTATTATTGTAAACTACTGTTTTTACAATGATGCAAAAAATTAATATCAGTAACTTATTAAAGTCTGTCAAGTGCTTTTTTGTATGCAATCAAAGTTCTCTCACGTGCCGCTTTGTGGTCAACCATGGGCTTGTGGTATGAGAAACTTCCGTATTCCGGGACCCATTTTTTCACATAGCTGAGCTCCGGATCAAATTTTTCCTGCTGTGAAGCAGGGTTGAATATCCTGAAGTAAGGTGCGGCGTCACATCCCGTACCTGCAGCCCACTGCCAGTTGCCAACATTGGAAGACATTTCGTAATCCAGGAGCTTTTCTGCGAAAAAACGCTCACCCCAGCGCCAGTCAATTAACAGATCTTTGCACAAAAAGCTTGCAGTTATCATTCTAACACGGTTATGCATAAAGCCCGTCGCATTCAGCTCACGCATTCCTGCATCAACTATAGGGAAACCCGTTTCCCCCTTGCACCATGCGTTGAATTCTGTTTCATCGTTCCTCCATTTTATCCTGCCGTACTCAGGTTTAAATGATGATAGCGCAGAATGAGGATAATGATATAATATCATCATAAAGAACTCACGCCATATCAGCTCACTTAGCCATACATCGCTCAGCTTTAATGCAAGCTTTACAAGCCTCCGGGGACTCACAGTGCCGAACCTTAAATGTACACTAAGTCTGGATGTGCCATCAATTGAAGGAATATCACGCGTATTTCCGTAATTCTTAATAATATCTTCCCGTACTACCTTTGATGGAAAACTCATTCCTGTTTTTTTAAAGCCGATCTCATCCAATGAAAGTAAGGATGCTTCAATTTTATAAAAATTATTTTGCCTGTCTTTCAAAGGGAACTCTTCGATATCTTTAGGATTGAATTGTGCACGCCATGTTTTACTGTAGGGAGTGTAAATAGAATACGGTTTGCCGTCAGGTTTTACAACTTCATTTTTTTCAAATATAACCTGGTCTTTAAATGTATTGAACTTTATCCCCTTGCTGCTAAGGAGTCTATCTATTTCAGAATCTCTTTTGATAGCGTATGGTTCATAATCGTGATTTGTGAATACTTCGGATATATCATATTCATCAGTTAGCTTCATAAATACATCTGCCGGCTTGCCGGCTAAAGTCAACAAAGAGGAATTATATTTCCTAAGTTCAGTATCAATTTCTGTAAGCGCATTGTGAATGAATTCAACTCTCGCATCAAGTTTATTCTCGAGTTTGTCCAGAATTTCCGTATCAAAAATAAATATGGGCAATACAGGTATTCCGGCTTTTAGAGCGTGATATAGACCCGTATTATCTTCAAGTCTGAGGTCCCTGCGAAACCAGAATATGTTAATTTTGTCTTTCATGCGTCCTTATGTAAGCAATGTAGTCAGTTGAAGGAAGCTCAGTAATATCAAGTTCTCTCAGCATAGTTACTATCTGTCCGCGGTGGAAAGTCGAGTGATTCATGCAATGCTGAATTACATCATGCACTTTTATAGCAAACTTAACGCCTGCAAAACTTGTAAAAGTACATTCATTATACAAACTTTCTGCTGAAATATTTTTCACATAATCCCGGATATTTTTTGAAGCATTTTCCAGCATCTGTAATGCTTCATTAGTTGTGCCGCTGAAATCTTCAGAAGGCCAGTTGTTTAGAGAGTGCCCTTCAAGTCTCCTTAGCCATATGGTTTCTGCATCATAAATATGCAGGATCGTTCGCGAAATTGACCTGAAACTGCTTTTGAGCTCTTTGTTAAGTATATCTTCAGGCAGTGTGTTAAGTTTATTCAGGATCATCAAGTTTGCCCATAAGTTATAAGACGCATATTTTATTATGAGTTCTATCATTAAAAATAACTATTTTTTATTTATATATTCCATTACCGCTTTAAATTCAATTTTCCCGGGCAGAGGTTCATAAATTTTTTCAGGGTCGGTTTTTATAAACTTTGAGCGGTTTTGTATTACTTCCACTTTATACAACTTATCTCCCAGCCACACAAGATCCCCAATAGAAAGAACCAGATTCTCAATTAATGCAGTATTCTTGGTAATTGTAATGTTAGCAATTGTTTTCCCGCTTTCATTTCTTATTGATTCAACATACCAATCATATTTGCCGATTTCATAAGAACTGTGCTCCTCCTGAGTGATAATATCTTTTTTTACATCAATACCGCTTACGGGGGGTGATTTGGATAACGTAACTTCACCCTTACTTTTTATGCCGCCTGTTTTAGTAATTGAATAAACATAATATGTACATCCGGGCTCGCTTGATATTGTTATCTCATCACCTTTTTTATATCCGCCTGTTATGGGTTTTGAGTTTTGTTTTTCGAGGATTGAAATATCTGCTTTAATTGTTCCCTCATAATACCAAAGGGCATCAACAATTACAATATGTCCGCAAATTACCGCTTCGCTGCCTTCGGCAACAACTATATTACTATCCTGTGAAAAAACAATCAGTGTAAAATTACATAACAGGACAACCTGAAAAAGATATTTTTTGATAATCATAGTTATTGTTTAACTGGTTTTCAGATCCGGAACATTTACCGGGCACTCTCTTAATACAGCCGGAAATCTGAATGAAAGTACGGCTACAAGGAAAATTACTGAGGCAGAAATTACAAATGTAAATGTCCCAATGTTGGAATAAATAATACCTCCCAAAACAAGTCCTATAATGCTTGCCAGACTGCCCAGGCTGCTGGCATACCCCTGTACTGCGCCCTGGAATGTTTTACCAGCCGCTTTTGACAGCACAGAAAGCACCGATGGCCACATAATACCGTTACCGGCTGCAAAAAACACGGCAGAAGAAAATACTAATATGGTATTACCGGATAGAAGAAGTAAAAAAGTAACTACAAGCAAAAGATTGCCTGTAATTATCAAAACGCTCTCTGATACTTTTTTTGCCAGCCTGCTGAGCAATGGACCCTGGACTATTACCATCAATACGCTTAATACAGAAAAGTAAATTCCCATTTCACCAACTGTCCACCCAAGCTTTTCTATTGCGTGAACGGGGAAGGAAGTATAGTAGAAATTGAAAGCCAGGAATATTAAAAAATATATAACAAAAATGAATTTAATGTTCGGTATATCAAGTATCCTTGATTTCGAAGCATTTGCTTCACCTTCAATCTCAAAGCATTCCTTGTTTTCAAAACCAAGTACTTTTTTAATATCATCGGGTTTTTCTGTGTACTTCTTTACGCCTGTATCAGGCAGGTAGAACTGAATCAATGCAAGTGTTATTCCCGAGAGTGTAAGCGCGGCAACTATAGGTACCACGTACCCGTATGATGTTGAGCCAAGCAGCCCTGCAATAGCGGGTCCCGCTATAAAACCAAGATTTGAAGAAACCGACATCTTACCGAAATTCTTATTCCTGCTCTTATCATCAGTAATATCGGCAAGGTATGCGTTGGCAACAGATATATTACCGCCTGTCAGCCCGTCAATTGCCCTGGCAGCAAATATAAATATTAGCGGAATAGTAATTGAAAACACTCCGAGCAGTCTTGTATCAAAAGAAATCAAAACAGTTAACGGTACAATGGCAGAAGCAAGAAATATCAGCCAACCTGCAACAGTGCCTGCCTGGCTTAAGAAGAGAATCTTCTTTCTCCCGTAGATATCTGACCACTTGCCGAGTATAGGCGCGCCAAAGAGCTGGAAGAACGGATAAACCGCCCCTATTATTCCGTATATAATAGCATTGCCGCCAAACTGCGTAACAAGAAATACCAGGAAAGGCATAACGATACTGAAGCCCAGTGTGCCCATAAAATTTACGAGCAGAATAGGGAAAAGCGCGCTATTTTTATTTGTTTGTTCTATTTGTTATAACTGAATTTTGTAATATTAAATATTATAGGTGATATATAGTATTACAAATTAAATCTCATTTGGCAGCAATGGTTTCTTAGTTTAACAGAAAATGCTTAAATAAGGATCAATTGTGCAGGTTAAAAAGATACGGGCTAACATATAGGCTCCTTTATGTAAAAACAGAGCATCTGTTAACCCGCAATTACCTCCGCTTGAAAATAAATTTTTAAGCTGTACTAAAATCACAAAGAAAAACCAAAAAAACAACTGAAAAATGAGAAAACAGTATTTTTGTATACATTATAAGCCGAAACGCCGTTTCGATTGCCCGAATCAGCGATTCGGGTTACTTATTCTATTTGATCAGTGACATTTTTCTAACATCACTGAATCCATCAGTTGTAAATTTATAGAAATAAATCCCGCTTGGCAGCTCTGCTGCGTTAAACACTTTCTGGTATGAACCTGCCTTAATATTTCCATCAATAATAACTGCCACTTCCTGTCCTATTGCATTAAATATTTTTAAGCTTGCATAACCATCTTTCGGCATATCAAATGATAATATAGTGGTTGGGTTAAATGGATTCGGATAGTTTTGATATAGCCTGAAAAGTGATGGCACGCCTGTATTTTCATTATTGACCGCTGTAAAATTCTGCATCAACAGTGCACTGTTATTAAGGTTAAGTCTGCCGCCTGATACTGTATTCACCATAGAAGGTTTTATATCAACACCCTGCAATATCTTTTGTTTTACCTGCAGTGAATAAGGGCCGGGTGTAAGTTTATACTGCTGTATCCACCCAAGCGGTGCAACCGCATACATAAATGCTATAGCGCCCGCAACATGAGGTGTTGCCATTGAAGTTCCGGTAGAAAGACCATAATTGCTGGCTGAAGTTGTAGATAGTATGCTGGTGCCTGGTGCTCCGAGATCAATTGTAGTTAACCCGTATGCTGCGCCCGAATTTTTTGCATCAGTATTTGTGGTATTAGTAACAGATACCATCCAGTCACTTGGACATGCTGTCGGAATATCACCTGAAACATCAACGTTGATATTCAGGTTTGCCGTAGCGCATGCGCTAAGTATACCGGCACTGCCCAGCGAATCATAAAATGCGCACCATAACGGAAAGTTTGCCGGCTGTCCGTAATCAACCCCAAATGATGAATTGGTTGATACTACGAAGGCTCCCTGCAAACCGTTTGTCTGGTTATAAACCCTGCGGAGTTTTAAAGCATATCCGTATGCTCTTATCACAACAGATTCAGTGCTGGATGAGCCCTGTATAGCCAATACTTTTATATTCCAGTTAACGCCGGTTACACCCAGGTTGTTATTTCCCAGTGCTCCAATTGTACCTGAAACATGTGTACCATGCGTACCGCTTGCAGTAACATTACCGTTATTATTATAAGCATTCCAGCCATTAACATCATCAATATATCCGTTTCCATCGTCGTCAATTCCGTTTGAAGGAATTTCATACCAGTTCTTCCAGAATGAAAGATCTGCATGATTCAGGTAGAAGCCGCCATCAATAACTGCTGCTACAATTGTATCACCTGCTGCGGTGAGTCCGCTGGTGGTAAGATTCCACGCTTCAATGGCATCTATATCCGCATCAACTGTTCCGCCTGTTTGTCCGGTATTGTTCAAAGACCACATTTCAGCAAATCTCGTGTCATTTGGTGTAACTGATCTTTCGGTAACATAATGATTGAACTGAGCAACACTGACTGATGAATGTTTTTTTACTTCATTCAATACCGTTTGACCGTTAACCCTGTTATCATCAAATTTAAATAACCAGATATTCATGTATTCAACAACAGGTTCCTTAACGGTTAAACCCATAAAGCCAAATGAGTTTGAAAGCTTATTTACATTTTCGCCGGCTTTCAGCATTACTATTATTTCGCCGGGCACATAATTATTATCTTCTGAAAAAGCTGAAAATGTGCCAAAAACACAAAATATTAAAACAAGAAGTAAATGTTTCATGAGATTTTTTTAAATAGATTTTGGATGTTTACTCAATATAGCAATGCTGGTATTTATTTACAACGGAAATTTGTTACATTTGATTAGTGAAAAAGGGGCAGTCTATTCAGTAAAAGCCGGCAATTGTTAGAGAAAAGAACACGTATTTGTTATTCTTTAAATAATTGTTTAATAAGATAAATAAAATGCAGGACCAAACTTGAATTCAAAATTGTTGTAGCTGTTACCGTTTTCAACAAAATTTAAGAGTCTGTTAAAACATATATCAAAATTCACAGCAATAAATTTATTAATTTTCACCTCCACTCCCGTGTTTATACCGATACATAAATATTGTCTTTTTTGACTTTCCGTTTTAATTTCATAATTCCCAAAACCTAATCCTATAAATGGAAAAATCAGCTCTTTTTGTAAAATAAATTTGTAATTCCCAAAAAAGAGAACAGCCATTCCTTTAAATTCTTTATTGTATGAAGTATCCAAGCCCGGAGGGGTGTAATTTTCAATATTTGTATTCCAAAATCTTAAGCTTAATCCTGCGTGCCAGTTATTGTTAAAAACACCTCCTGCTGAAATATCAAACATCCAGCTCGCTGCGAAGTTCTTATCGTATTCAGGTGAGTATGTTTGATAACCACCTTTCAAAGCCAGAAACAGAGCGTCACCTGTATGTGCTTTTGATTTAAAGGAATCAGTTGTCTTTTTGACTTCCAAACCTTTGTTAAAAAGTGCGGTAAATTTGCGCTCTTGTGGTAGACTTTTGGTTGCTATAAATATTATGGAAAAAATTATTATGAAATAATATCTAAACATGTCTTTGCTTTTTAGCGTGTGAAATTATTAAAGGAAATTATTAAGCTTAATTACTTCATCAGCCAGATTCCGCCATGAATGCCGGGATTTATATTCCGCAATAAACGGCATGAACTTTTCTTTAATGTTCTCTGAAAAGTACTTTTTTAATGTTTCATTAATTAGTAATGAATTTGGTTTATCAATAATCAAACCGGTCCTATCTTCTTCAACCATTTCTGCAAGTCCGCCGACATTTGTTACAATTACCGGCAGATCAAAATGATATGCAATGCCAACTATTCCGCTTTGCGTAGCTGTGCGGTATGGCAGCACACAAACATCTGTCGCTGAAAAGAAGAGCGGGATCTCAGTTTCAGGTATATATCTTATATGCAGACTGATCTTTTCTCTAAGTCCGGCGCTATTTATCTGTTCTTCATATTTTTTGAAATCACCGTAAACTTCACCGGCTATCAGCAGAATATAATCATCGTTTAAGTCCTTCATTGAATCGATAAGCAGGTCAAGCCCTTTGTAATCCCTGATAAATCCAAAAAATAAAATTACTTTTTTGTTTAAAGGAATATCAAGTTTTTTCTTTGCCTCAGTTTGTTCAATTTTATTCCCGTAATGATCATAAAGCGGGTGTGAGTGAATAATGTATTTTCCATCCGGTTTCAATTCCAGCAGGTCTTTTTCAGATGACCTGTTCAGCAGTACAAACCCATCACATCTATTGAAGAAGTATTTTGTTAATGCTTCATCACCAAAACGTTTTTCATGTGCAATTACATTGTGCATTAATCCAATAATTTTAATGCCTTTACTCTTCAGTAAACCAGCTATTTTGCCAAAAGCGGGAGCGAAAAACGGCATCCAGTAGCTTATCAGAACAATATCGGGTTTGAATTTTATAATCTCTTTTGCTGTTTTATACCATGTAAAGGGATTAATGCTATCCAGCACACGGGTTACGGGAATGTGTCTATCTGTGTCGCTTTCGGAGACAAACTGAGTCTTACCCGGGAACAGGATTGCCGGGTACTGGCGGGTGAAAGAGAAGGCTTTCACCTCATTGTTTAAGGCAAGCGCCAGGTAAAGTGAATCACCGAACTGAGCAATTCCCCCTCTGAACGGGTAAAATGGTGATAGAAATGCTATTTTCATTAGCGTAAATTCTTAAATAATTAGCACTTTTACAATTGAATTAGTATAGTATTGTTTAAATATTCCGTTTAATGACATTCGTCACAAAAAAGTATGACAAATATTATTTTTTATAACAGGATTAATCGCTATTTTTACCATATTAATTTGTGAATTTCATTGAATAATCGTTAATTTATGAGTGAAACACAGGAACAAATAGTTTGGGAAGGCTCTCAGTCTCAGGTGCTTAACTTCGGGATATTCATATCCATGGGAATAGTATCTTTGATCATAATTGTACTAAGCCTGATGTTTTTCCCTTTGGCTGCGGTTCTTGTAATTTTACCGCTTATATATATTTTCATAAAATGGCTTATTGTAAGAAATCACAGGTATAAAGTAACCACAGAACGGATATTTTATACAACAGGCATTTTTTCCAAAAAGACCGAGGCATTGGAATTATACAGGGTAAGAGATGTTGATATGTATGAGCCGTTCTGGCAGAGATTATTTAAGCTTGGCAATGTTGCCTTAACTACCTCAGATAAGACTGCAATGAACTTTCTGCTTAAGGCTGTTCCAAACCCGGGAGAGCTTATGAATAACATAAGGAAAAATGTTGAGCTGAGGCGTGATGTAAAACGTGTAAGGGGAGTAGAGTTCCTTGATGATGAAGATACTGTTGAAAACCTGGGTTAATGATTCTGAAAAAATAATATGGATAAATTTTTAAAATACGGTTTATTTATTTGGCTTACAGTTGTTATTTGCTTTGCGATAATTGCCCCGATTCCCGCTGTTGGTAATATGGGCGAGCGCGCAAGGATACTTTACTTTCATGTACCTACTGCATGGGTCAGCACTGTTGCATTTGTAATGGCGCTTGTTTACGGCGCGCAGTATATACGCAAGCGTGATATATTGTATGATTATAAAGCTGCATCATCTGCAGCACTTGGGCTCATTTTCGCAATACTGGCTACTGTTACCGGTGCAATATGGGCTAAGTTTGAGTGGGGCGCATTCTGGAACTGGGACCCGAGGCAGACATCAATATTTGTACTCATACTGGTTTACGGCGCGTACTTCGCGCTTCGCAGCGCGGTGGAATCTGAGGAGCAGAGAGCGAAGCTCTCATCGGTGTATTCAATACTTGCGGGTATAACGGTTCCTTTCTTTATTTTTATTTTCCCCCGTATTGTCGATTCACTTCACCCTGACCCGATTGTTAACTCAACAGGTAAAGTAAAAATGGATACAGCCATGCTGATTGTCTTCCTTAGCTCACTTGCGGGATTTACAGGACTGTATGCCTGGATGCTGAATTTAAGGATCAGAATTGCTAAATTGAATTTAAAGGAGAGCCGCTGATGGATTTTTTAGGACAGAACCAGAATTATATAGTGCTGGGTGTAACACTCATTCTATGGCTGGGTGTTTTCCTTTATATGCTTTCACTTGATAAGAAAATTAAAAAAATCGAAAAGGAGTGAAATGAATAATATTGAAAATCATAATTTCGTACTTGAATCTGTAATTGTGAAGGAAGATGATGGTTATTATTCACTTTGCCTTGATGTAGATGTAGCTTCGCAGGGAGATACCATAGAAGAAGCAAAAAGTATGCTGATTGAAGCAGTTGAAGGATATATTGAAGTATCGGTAGATATGGGGCTTCCTTTTTTAAGACCTGTTCCTGATCACGCAAATCCTGAAATAATTGAACCCGAAAATATCATGGAGAGATTTACAATCCATTACAAGGCTGCATGATTTAACAACAGAAGAATTTATAAAATTAATTAATTAATATCATGAACAAACGTTATATAATAGGTGCCATCATAATCGTAGTCTTCATTGTGGTTGGTTTCTTCGCTTTTGTTGATACAAAAGTGGAATATGCGAATTTTCAGCATGCATCAGAAACTCACAAAAAAACCCAGGTTAAAGGAACATGGGTAAAAGAAAAGGATGCAAAGTTCGACGCATCGACAAATAAATTCACCTTCTACATGAAAGATGAAAGTAATGTGGAAATGAAAGTGATACTGGACGGCGCCGAGCCCAATAATTTCAAAATGGCTGAAAGCGTTGTCGCAAAGGGTAAGATAAAAGACGGAAGTTTCCATGCTACCGAAGTACTTACCAAATGTCCATCAAAATATGAAGGCGATGGCCAGGATGTAAAAAAATCAAGTATGTAGTTGGGCAAACTCTTAGTTTTTTCAAAATATGTGATATTTGTTTTTTCAGGAGATATTAATGAAAAAAGAAAACACATTCATATTAGGGACAAAAAACGAAGAATCAACCGGTTGTGTAAGTTCTGGATTCAGCCGGAAATTGAGTTAGCAAATAATCATGGATTTAGTAAAGCTGAAGTTACTGAAATCAAAAAGCTGGTAGCTTCAAATATAGAAATAATTAAAATACAGTTAAAAGCATTTCATGCTGGTAAAAAAGTCAAATCAATTAACGTCGGCTAGAAAAACTCACAGAAAAAGTGATGAACCTGTCTTAAGAATGATCAAAGTAGATTTTGATAAAGATACTATGCGGATACACCTGCATGGCGGCAGAATTCTTTCTATACCCGTAAACAAGTTTCCTGAAATAAAAAAACTCAGCGCTTCACAAAGAAAGTCTTATCATATTTCAGGCGGTATCAGTCTGGATTTTGATAATAGCGATGAAGTTTATCATATTAATGAATTGCTGGGAATAGAATTGAACTAGTTCTTAATTCCATTTCTAAAATATTAAAAGCCCGGCTCAATTGCCGGGCTTTTTATTTATCTGATTTTCATGTAGCCTCGGTTGCTTAACCGATGCGTGTCAGGTGAATACCTGACACCACACTCAATTCACTTCTTCGAGCGTTTTTTCTTCTTGCACGCATTCACAAATTCACGGAATAATGGGTGTGCCTTTGTTGCCCTTGATTTCAGCTCAGGGTGGAACTGGCACGCTATGAACCACGGGTGATTTGGTATTTCAATTATTTCAACAAGGTCCTTATCCGGATTAATACCCGAAAATATCATTCCGGCGTCTTCAAATTGCGCTCTGAAGCGGTTATTGAACTCATACCTGTGGCGGTGGCGCTCGTGTATATTAATAGCTTTGTAAGTCGCGAAAGTCTTTGTACCGCGTTTAACCGTACATGCGTATGAGCCAAGTCTCATTGTGCCGCCTTTTTCTGTGATACCTTTCTGTTCTTCCATTAGGTCAATAACATTGTTGCTTGTTTCCTTAATTTCAGCGCTGTTGGCATCTTTAAGCTTCAATACATTTCGGGCAAACTCAACAACTGCAAGCTGCATACCAAAACAAATACCAAAAAACGGAATCTTGTTTTCCCTTACATATTTTATAGCTTTTATTTTTCCTTCAGTACCGCGCTCACCAAATCCGTATGGTACAAGCAGCCCGTCTATTCCATTTAGATACTTTCCTGTGTTCTTATCTTTTTCAAGGTCCTGTGCTGATACCCATTTAATATTTACTTTAACGTCATTTTCAGCACCTGCATGCACAAATGATTCAAGTATACTCTTGTAAGCATCGGGAACCATGTTATACTTACCGCATATGCCAACCGTTACGGTGTTCTTTGGATTGTTTATCCTGCTTACAAGTTTTTTCCATTTGGCAATATTCGTTTTGCCGTTCTTAATGTGCAGCTTATCAACAACAATTTCATCAAGACCTTCGCGCAAAAGCTCTAAGGGAACCTGGTAAATTGTAGGTACATCCTTTGCTGATACCACGCAATTAGTCTGCACGTTGCAGAAGAGCGCTATTTTCTCTTTTATTTCCTGTGAGACTCCCATGTGACTGCGTATTACCAGAACATCAGGCTGGATACCAATTTCCAGCAGAGTTTTTACGCTGTGCTGTGTTGGCTTGGTCTTAATTTCTCCGGCGGCTTCTATGAACGGTACATAAGTTAAGTGAATGGACAGTGAATTTTCCCTGCCAACCTTAAGCATTAACTGCCTCATTGCTTCAAGGAACGGCAATGACTCTATATCACCAACCGTTCCGCCAATTTCGGTGATTATTACATCAAATTTCTTTGAATCGCCCAGCTTCATCATCCGGCGTTTTATCTCGTCGGTAATGTGGGGAACCACCTGAACAGTCGCGCCAAGGTAGTCTCCCCGCCTTTCGCGTGATATTACTTCGTAATATACCTGTCCTGTGGTGGTATTGTTAGCTTTGGACATATCCATATCCATAAACCGCTCGTAATGACCCAGATCAAGATCTGACTCAGCGCCGTCTTCGGTCACAAATACTTCGCCGTGCTGGTACGGACTCATTGTGCCCGGGTCAACATTTATATACGGGTCAAACTTTTGTATGGTTACCCTTAAACCTCTTGATTTAAGCAGTAAGCCAAGCGATGAGGCGGCAATACCCTTGCCCAATGAAGAAACAACACCGCCCGTTAAAAAAATGTATTTTACGTTTTTCAAGTTATGTTATAATTTTATTAATCTTCTGATCTTCTTCAAATCATTAAGTGTATCAACTGAATGCGAATCCGTATTTGTTTTAATAATCCTGATATTTTCGCCTGATTCCAGTATGCGGAGCTGCTCAAGTTTTTCAGTGAGCTCCAGTCTTGATGGTTTCATCTTTATAAGCTTCATCAGGTAATCTTTTCTGTAAACATATAGACCTATATGCTTATTATGATCTGTTGAGGAGTTATCCCTGTTAAAAGGAATAACACTCCTTGAAAAGTATAAAGCATTGCTGTTTGAATCCATTACGACCTTAACAACATTCGGGTTATTTATTTCTTTATAATGTGAAATCTTATAACATAATGATGAAACATTTATGCTTTTATCGCTAATCAGCGGTTTGATAGCCTTATCGATATTCCCCGGTGCTATCATCGGTTCATCACCCTGAATGTTTACCACAATATCACATTTAATATTCCGTACCGCTTCGCCAATTCTATCTGTGCCGCTTGTGTGTGATTTGGAGGTCATTGCAGCATTGCCGCCAAAATTAATCACAGCATCAAATATGCGCCTATCATCTGTTGCGACCAGAACTTCGCTCAGCAGTTTAGCTTTAAGGCATCTTTCGTAAACATGCTGAATCATTGGTTTTCCGTGTATCAGTGCAAGGGCTTTTGCAGGCAGGCGGGTTGAGCCATATCTTGCCGGTATGACTCCTATTACTACAGGACTATTTTTGCTTTTTGCCTTTTGCCTTTTCACTTTGTAAATTATTTATCAAGAACTTTTGGTACTTTAAAGAAATTCTCAGTCTTTTCCGGAGCGTTCTTTAAAGCTTCTTCTTTTGTCAGGCATTTTTCCGAAACATCTTCCCTGAAAACATTCTCAGTATCATTTATATTCTCAAGCGGCTTCACGTCTTCAAGTCCGGGTATCTGGTTTATTGTATCAATATATCCCAATACCTCGTTCATTTCACCCTGAAGCTTTATTTTCTCTTCCTCGGTGAACTTCAGTTTCGCAAGCTTCGCAATTTTTTCTACATCTTTTATGGTTACTGACATAATCTATTGTTTTTGGTGGCACAGACAGGAATGTCAGTGCTACTATTGTTGCGGTGGTTTCAAATTTCTAATTACTGTTTCACGTATCTCACCAAGCAGCTCCTTATCCTTGCGGTACTGAATTGGTTTACCGATCACCATATTAACAACTCCCGGTTTAACCTTCACTGAACCAATCGGCATTATCTCAAATGTTCCCTGTAGTGAAACTGGAATAATATCAGCTTTTGATTTATCAGCCAGAAAGAACATGCCCTTTTTGAATTCGCCTACTTTGCCGTCCGGCGTTCTTGTGCCTTCAGGGTATATTACAACCGATAACCCTTTTCTTACTCTTTCGGCGGCTTTATCAAGCGACTTCATCGCCTCACGCACTTTATCACGGTTCAATGCAACAAATCCGGCGCAGTACATTGCCCATCCCAATACGGGCACGCGGTTAATTTCCTTCTTATATATCATCCGCACGTTATCAGGCAGTTTTGCAAGCTGAACAAATATATCCATATAACTTGCATGATTGCTTATATATATCTTACCCTTTGCGGGATCGATATTTTCAGCACCTGTAACGTTAACTTTAATACCATAAATGAAAAGAACAATATTCGTCCACACTTTCATTAAGGGATTGGACAGTTTATTGCGGTAATCGAAAGGGTATATTAATATAGATAGTATGGCTACCAAAAGAGAATAAAGGATCACAATAAAATTTTTTATCAGCCACATATTCACAAAAATACAAAAATATTTCCACTGAAAATATAACTACCTTAAAAATACGTATCGGGGAATATTTTTATATTCTGCAATAATACCTATTTAAAAATTAGGGATAAATTTATAAACTTTTTCATATACTTTTTTCTGGTATATTCGTATCTAACCTAATAGCCACTAATAGTAACTCGCGGCTGGTAAAAATTAACTAATAATTGAAACAAAACAGGAAAGTATATCTACGTTTAGCTAACGGTAAAACCTTTGCGGGATATAGTTTCGGAAAATACGGCAATTCCGATGGGGAAGTGGTATTTACAACCGGTATGACCGGCTACCCCGAATCACTTACCGACCCCTCGTATTCAGGGCAAATACTTGTTTTTACATATCCTTTAATTGGCAACTACGGAATCCCCCGCTTTGAGAGGGATGATACTGCAAAAACAATCCAGGATGGGTTTGAATCAGGCAGAATACAGGTTAGGGGAATGATCATTTCCAATTACAGCTTTGAATACAGCCATTTTGATGCCGCAGGCTCGCTCCACACATGGCTTCAGGAAAACGATATCCCCGGAATTTACGGAATTGATACCCGCGAACTGACCAAAACACTAAGAACCACCGGCGTTATGCTTGGCAGAATTACCACCGAACCCGGCGAAGACACGATGGAAATAATTGATCCCAACGAAACTGACCTTGCCGGTATGGTTGGTGTAAAAGAGCCTGTAATTTATTCACCCAAAAAGAACAAGAATCCAAAGAGAATACTGCTGATTGATTGCGGCGTTAAGAATAACATTATACGTAATTTTGTTAGCCGCGGTGCTGAAGTTATCCGCGTTCCGCTTGGGTATGACCCCATGAGCTCCGAATATGAATTTGACGGCATATTCGTTTCTAACGGGCCGGGCGACCCAAAGATGTGTACAGCAACTATTGATAATTTGAAAAGATCATTCAGCCTTAATAAACCGATCTTCGGGATTTGCCTGGGCAGCCAGATCTTAGGACTCTCAGCAGGTGCAGATACATACAAGCTTAAGTTCGGACACAGGTCACAAAATCAGCCATGCATTGAAGTTGGTGGACATTGTTATATAACATCCCAGAACCATGGCTATGCCGTTGATACAAAAACACTGCCTGAAGACTGGACCGAATGGTTCATTAATAACAACGATGGCACGAACGAAGGCGTTAAGCATAATACAAAGCCGTTCTTTGCAGTGCAGTTCCACCCTGAGTCGTCACCGGGTCCGAATGATACGGGATGGCTTTTTGATAAATTCATTGAGATGTTATGAAAATTATGAACAAGGGGCTCGAGCCCCTTGTCCTTCAGAAAAAAATATTGACAGAAATAAATAAAATATTACTCCTTGGTTCAGGTGCGCTTAAAATAGGCGAAGCCGGTGAGTTTGATTATTCCGGCTCGCAGGCAATAAAAGCACTTAAAGAAGAAGGCAAAACGGTTATTCTTGTAAATCCTAACATCGCAACTGTGCAGACCGATATTGATCTTGCCGATAAAGTCTACCTTCTGCCGGTTAATCCTTATTTTGTTGAACAGATAATAAAAAAAGAAAAACCTGAAGGTATTTTACTCGGCTTCGGGGGGCAAACAGCGCTTAACTGCGGACTTGAACTTAACAGGCTTGGCATATTAAAAAAATATAATGTGCAGGTCTTGGGTACACAGGTTGATTCAATCAACAAGACCGAAGACAGGGAGCTTTTTGTAAAAGAGCTGAACAAGATAAAAGTACGCACACCAATCAGCAAAGCAGTGCGCAGCGTTAAAGAAGGCTTGAAGGCTGCCAAAGAAGTTGGCTACCCTGTAATATTAAGGGCGGGATTCACCTTAGGCGGCTTAGGTTCAGGTTTTGCTAATAATGAAAAGGAGATCACCAAAGCGCTTCAGGAAGCATTTTCATATTCGCCGCAGGTACTTATAGAAGAGGACCTTCGCGGATGGAAAGAAATTGAATACGAAGTAGTACGTGATTCCGCGGATAACTGCATAACTGTATGCAACATGGAAAATTTTGATCCGCTGGGCGTGCATACAGGTGAAAGTATTGTAATTGCGCCTTCACAAACCCTTTCAAACGCTGAGTATCACCAGCTGCGTGATATCTCAATCAAAACTATAAGGCATTTTAAAATAATGGGTGAGTGCAATATTCAGTTTGCGCTTAATCCAAAGTCAGTAAGCGAAACCGGTGAATTTGATTACCGCGTTATTGAAGTTAACGCAAGGCTTTCACGTTCATCAGCGCTTGCATCTAAAGTCACGGGATACCCGCTGGCATATATTGCAGCCAAGCTATCGCTTGGGCACAAGCTTACCGAGCTTGAAAACTCCATCACTAAAAAAACATATTCATGTTTTGAGCCGGCTTTAGATTACGTTGCGCTGAAAATCCCAAGGTGGGACTTGGCTAAATTCCCCAGGGTTGAAGAAGAAATTGGCAGCAAGATGAAATCTGTTGGTGAAGTAATGGCTATCGGCAGAAGTTTCCCTGAAGTGCTTCAAAAAGCTATAAGGATGCTGCAGGTGGGCAAGTTCGGTCTGGTGCTGAATACTTCCAAAACACAGACAATCAAACAGGATATAATTACTCCAACGCCGCGGAGGCTATTCGCAATTTCACGCGCTTTGAGGGACGGATATTCAGTTGATGAAGTGCACAACATGTCTAAGATAGATAAATGGTTCCTTTACCAGATAAGAAATATCGATAACTTCAGAAAACTGGCAACAACAAAAGAGAATATTACCGCGGATTTTCTGCTTGAAGCGAAGAAGCTCGGATATTCAGATAAGCAGATCGGACTTCTGGTTGGCGCTGATGAAGATGAGATAAGGATTATCAGGAAATCTCTTGGTGTACTTCCGGTTTTCAAACAGATTGATACTCTGGCTGCTGAATATCCCGCTGAAACCAATTACCTGTACTCTACATATCACGGTGATACACATGATATTGAAGAGACCAAAGAAACTGACCAGAAGAAGATAATGATCCTGGGCTCAGGTCCGTATAAAATAGGCTCATCGGTTGAGTTTGACTGGTGCTGTGTAACCACAGCCAAGATCCTGCGCAAGCTGGGATACAAAGTTGTAATGGTGAACTATAACCCTGAGACCGTAAGCACCGATTATGATATTTGCGATAAATTATATTTTGAAGAATTAAGCCTTGAGCGGGTACTGGATATTTATGAATTTGAAAAACCGCTTGGCATAATTATTTCAATGGGCGGGCAGATTCCCAACAACCTTGCGTTAAAGCTCCACGAAAATAACGCGTGGATACTCGGCACATCACCGCACTCAATTGATAAATGCGAGGACAGGAATAAGTTTTCATCAATTCTAGACAGACTTGAAATTGACCAGCCCGTTTGGCAGGAGCTTGCTGACTTAAAACAGGCGAAGAAGTTTTCGAATCAGATAGGTTACCCGGTTCTCATCAGACCCTCTTATGTGCTTTCCGGCACCGCGATGAAGGTCTGCAATGATGACCGCTCACTTGAAGAGTATATCAAGGAACATGCGCAGATATCAAAAGATTTTCCGGTGGTAATTTCCAAGTTTGAAGAAGGCGCAAAAGAAATTGAAATTGACGGCGTTGGTCAGAATGGCGAGCTTATAATCTACGCAATCAGCGAACATGTTGAAAACGCGGGAGTGCATTCAGGTGATGCAACACTTGCTATCCCGCCTCAGAAATTATATTTTGAAACAGTACACCAGGTTAAACGTATCACTAAAGCTATTGTAAAAGAATTAAAGATAACCGGGCCATTTAATATTCAGTACCTTGCAAAAGAAAATAAAGTAAAGGTTATTGAGTGTAATTTAAGAGCAAGCCGCTCGTTCCCCTTTATTTCAAAAGCTACAAATTACAATTTTATCGATTTCGCGGTGAGGTCCATTCTTGGGCATGATATCAAAGGTGACTATAAAACTCTTGATCTTGACCACATTGTTGTAAAAGCCCCGCAATTTTCCTTCAGCCGCTTAAGCGGCGCTGACCCTATTTTAGGGGTCGAAATGTCCTCAACAGGCGAAGTTGCATGTTTTGGTGAATCAATGGAAGAAGCTTTCCTGAAATCACTCTTATCAACAGGTTTCAGGCTGCCTAAGCAAAATATATTGCTTACGCTGGGTGACCTTGAAGATAAGATCGAGTTTCTTGATAGTGCAAGAAAACTGAATGAAATGGGCTTTTCTATATTTGCAACCACAAATACCCATAGCTTTCTGAAGGAACATAAAGTAAGCTCAAGGCTGGTGTACAAGATAAACGAGAAGAAAAATCCTAATATACTTTCGATGCTTGAAAAGAAGAAATTCGACCTGGTAATAAACACGCAATCAATGAAGCATGAACATAAATCAATGCGTGATGGCTATATAATGCGCCGTAAAGCAATTGATTATAACATTCCCCTGATCAATAACCTTAAGATAGCAGTGCTGTTTGTAAATTCCATTTACAAATATAAACCTGAGCAGCTTGAAATTAAGAGTATGGATGAGTATTAACTTTTGATATTCATCCTCAATTCATAGTATTTGTTTATATTTGTAAGTTTCAATCTTTGCCGCCCTCTTTCATAATTACATCCAAGAAGTGTAAATTCTAAAATTATTCCTGTAAAGATATGAGAAATATTCTTTTGCTTTTGGCGTGCACTCTGTTTGTCTGTGAAGTTTGCTCTCAGGTAACTTTTACCAAAGTGACAACCGGTGCAATTGTAAATGATGCCGCCTATACCGAAGGCGTTTACTGGTTTGATTACAATAATGACGGTCTGCTTGATATGTTCGCCGCAAACATTACCAATCAGAACAACATACTGTTCAGGAATGACGGAAGCGGGAATTTTACGAAAATTACTACAGGCGCACTTGTGAACGATGGCGGTTTTTCATATGGCGCATCTATTGGTGATTATAACAATGACGGCTACCCTGATATATTTGTTGTAAACGGAGGTTCATCAGCCAACCAGAATAACTTTTTCTACACCAATAATGGTGATGGCTCGTTCACAAAGGTCACAACAGGCATATTCGTGAATGAAATTGGAAATTCATGGGGAAGCAGCCCGGTTGATTATGATAAAGACGGAAAGCTTGATATCTATACGGCTAATTACAACAGGAATAATTTCTTATATAAGGGGAATGGCGATGGCTCATTTACAAAAATTACTGCCGGGGCAATTGTAAATGATGGCGGTAATTCTCTCAATTGTGCCTGGGGTGATTATGATAACGATGGCTGGCCTGATGTATTTGTGGCCAATGCCAATTTTACAACGGGAGAGAATAACTTTCTTTATAAAAATAACGGTGATGGTACATTTACAAAAATCACTCCAGGTAATATAGTAAATGATGGCGGTAATTCAACCGGCGCAAGCTGGGGTGATTACGATAACGATGGCGATCTTGACCTGTTTGTAACGAATTATTTCACTGAAAATAATTTCCTGTACAGAAATGAAGGCAGCGGTGCCTTCACGAAAATTACAGCAGGTGAAATCGTCAATGATGGCGGCGCATCAGTTGGTTCTGCCTGGGGAGATTACGATAACGACGGTGACCTTGATCTGTTTGTCTCAAATGATAATGACCAGAATGAATTTTTGTACAACAATAACGGCAATGGTACATTTACTAAGGTGACTAACGGAGATATTGTTAACAGCGGGGGAAGATCGAATGGCGCAACATGGGGCGATTATGACCTGGATGGAGATATTGATCTCTACGTTGCCAACGGCAATCAGCCTGTTCAGCAGAATAACTTCCTTTTCAGAAACAACGGAACACCGAATAACTGGATTAATATTTACTGCAAAGGTGTAATTTCCAACCGCTCCGCAATAGGTACAAGAGTTATTGCATCAGCATTCATAAATGGTGTGCGGGTAAAACAGACCCGCGAGATTTCCGGACAAACCGGTTACAACGCGCAAAACAGTCTGAATGTTGAGCTGGGTCTTGGCAACGCTGCGGTGATTGATACAATCATTATAAAATGGCCTTCAGGTGTAACTGATGTATATTTGAATGTAGCCGGTAACAGGTTTATAACTGCGGTTGAAAATCAGGGTATCATTGGCATAAATAGCGAAGGTGGTGAGACTCCCGCTGAGTTTAAACTGCTGCAAAACTATCCAAATCCGTTTAATCCAACAACTAACATAAAATTTATGCTGCCAAGTGCCGGAATGGTTAATCTCAGAATTTTTGATATATTGGGTAATGCAGTAACAGTTCTGGTAAATGAAATAAAACAGGCCGGCACGTATACGGCAAATTTTGACGCATCAAAGTACTCCAGCGGGATATATTTTTACACCTTTGAAGCCGGCAATTACAGGCAGACTAAGAAAATGCTGCTGGTTAAGTGATTTGATTTTTACCTACTACCGAAAATCCTGAAACCGTGGATTATCCGTAAATTATTTGTCATTCCTGCCTGCCTTGTTTCTAAGGCGAAAGCAGGAATCTTTGAAAATTTAACTAAAATGTTTTACAAAAAGATAGTATGAGTGAGCCCCAATTTCGGGGCTTTTTTATTATGTTTTAATATTTAGGTAATACTGATAAATTTGAAGCTATGGATCTGAAACGGGTTAAATATCTACAGGTAATTTTGATAATGCTTCTTTTTGCGCAGATTGTGTACGCGCAGAGATCAAAATCAATTGCATCTCAGGATCAGGTTAAGAACTATGTTACAGATAAAACCGGAACACTTACCTCTTCACAATTAAAATCACTTGAGCAGAAACTTGCCGCATTTGAAAAGGAAACATCAAATCAGCTTGTGGTATGGATGGAACCCTCGCTTGACGGTAATTCAGTTGAAGACCGCTCATATGAACTTGCTGAACAAAATGGTATCGGGCAAAAAGGCAAAAATAACGGTGTATTGCTTTACATTGCCAAGGATGACAGGAAGTTAAGAATTGAAGTTGGTTACGGACTGGAAGGCGCATTAACTGATGCACTTTCAAGCCAGATAATACGCAAGGAGATCACTCCTCAATTCAAAAAAGGTAACTTTTTTGAAGGCATAAATGCCGGTGTAGATGCAATCATACAGGCTACCAAGGGTGAATATACTGCCGATAAAGAATCTGATGACAATGACCCCTTAGGCGGTATATGCTGCGTTCCGTTTCCGGTAGTAATATTCGCAGTTATATTTTTCTTTGTTTTCTTTATGCCTTTAATTTCAAAGATATTTGGACGGAACAAAGGCAAAAAAGGCAGTAACTGGTGGTATACAGGCGGCGGCGGCAGCAGCAGCAGTTGGTCTTCGGGCAGTTCAAGCGGATGGAGCAGCGGCGGATTTTCAGGCGGCGGCGGTTCATTCGGCGGCGGAGGCTCGAGCGGTTCGTGGTAATAACAAATACCAAATATCAAATAATGCTGACTAATGAGTAATAAGCAGTGGATAAATAACTACTTTTCTGAAGATGAGCTGAATGATATTCAATCAGCCGCTGACTTGGTTGAGAGAAATACTGTTGGCGAAATTGTACTCAGTTTCAGGAATAAAAAAACATTGCTCGAGAAGCTGTATTCAAACCATGAGCTTGCCATGAAGGATTTCCAGAGGCTTGAAGTATTCAAGACCAAAGAACGCACTGGTGTGCTGATATTTTTGATCTTTGAAGAGCAATATTTTGATATCATTGCCGATGAGGGAATATATGCGAAGATTCCGGATGAAACCTGGAATAAAATGGAAGAGAAATTGAAGGTAGAGTTCAGAAATAAGAATTACTCAGCGGGAGTACTGGCGTTAATCAATGAAATGGGAGAAGTGCTTTCACGGGAGTTCCCTACAAGAGCCGGTGCTGATAATGATGATGAGTTACAGAATGAAATTGTGATAAATTGACTATATCAATAATTGGTAGCACTGACATTCCTGTGACCTTTGACCTATCTTTGTTGTTATTTATTTTTCAAAAAATATGCCGCGAGAGTTAAAATGGGGACTAAAGTCCCTTTTTTTGGGGTAACAATTCCTCGCTCTAAAGAGCGGGGCTAATCAAATACAATAAATTTTGCATTGCAAAGACTGTGTAAATGGAGTGAATTTACTCAGTGCGCTCCTTATTTTTTGCTTTAAATACCAGTGTTAACGGTACACCTGTAAACCCGAACTCATCCCTTATTTTGTGCTCTAAAAATCTTTTGTAATTCACTTCTATTTCACTTGGTAAATTGCAGAAAAATCCTATGACCGGAGGTGAGTGTTTAAGCTGAGTAATGTAGTTTATCTTTATTTCTTTGTGGGTTTTTGATCTCGGTGGGAAAGCTTTTATATATGGCAGAAGTTTATCATTTAATACACTCGTTTTAATCTCACGGGCTCTTTCGTTGTACACCTCAAGGGCTGATTCAATTATTTTTGACACTCTTTGTTTTGTAATAGCTGATGTAAAAATAAACGGCAGGTAATCAAATGTTGTTAAATGCTCTTTAACTTTCTCTTCGAATATCCTGGCTGTTTGTGTATCTTTTTCGATCAGATCCCATTTATTAATAACTATAAGTATTCCCTTTTTAAGCTCGCCGGCTTTGATGATTATCTCAACATCTTCCTTGCTGAGTTTAAATATCGCCATTTTAGGATCGGCATACTTTGATAGCTTGCTGATAATTGTTGTCGCGTCAATTACAATTATCGCAACGTCACAGCGCTCAATACTTCTTTGGGTGCGCAGCGCCGAAAAATATTCAAGGCTCTCAGCGCGCTTTATCCGCGATTTCTTCCGCAAGCCCGCTGTATCAATTAATGTTATATCCTGCCCGTGGTATTTTATTATGGTATCTACAGAATCACGTGTCGTTCCCGGAATATCTGTAACAATATTGCGGTTTGATTGGGTTAGGGCATTGGATAGTGAGGATTTACCAACATTGGGTCTGCCGATAATTGAAAACTTGATGGTATCATTCTCTTCTTCGTTGCTTTCAATGGATATATCATCTGTGATAATATCCAGCAGGTCACCCGTTCTTCTGCCTACTATAGCCGATACTTCAACGGGTTCACCGAGTCCAAGCCTGTAGAAATCAGTTTTGCCTATTTCATCTTTTGCGCTATCAACCTTATTGATTGCAAGTATTACCTTTTTGTGCAGGTTTTCGGCCTTGTTCACTTCCCGCCTGAGAAGCTTTGCAATTTCAAGGTCCAGCGGTGAAATACCTGATTTTGCATCAACGATAAACAGGATTATATCAGCTTCATCAATCGATATTTTCACCTGTTCACGGATCGCAGCTTCAAACTTATCTTTGCTGTTAGGTACATATCCGCCGGTATCGATGAGAAAGAACTTTTTACCGTTCCATTCTACTTCACCATAATTCCTGTCACGGGTAACCCCGGGCATATCATGCACTATTGCATTCTTCTTACCCGTCAGCCGGTTAAAAAGCGATGATTTCCCGACATTGGGTCTGCCTACAATTGCTGTTATTTTTTGGGACATATAGTTGTAATTTAACCCTATATTTCTTTCAACTCAATGACAAAATATTTATTAAATTTTGAATTTTGAATAATTTTTCGTATTTTACGTTTCGTAAAAGCCGAAACGGTAAATACGAAATCAAAACGGGAAATTTATGTATGAAAATTGAAAATCCGTTCATAATTACAGGTTATAGGTCAGAAAATGAATTCTGCAATAGGCGGGAAGAAACCGCGAAATTAACTTCTGCTGTGAATAATGGAAGGAATGTTACATTATACTCCCTTAGGAGAATGGGAAAAACCGGTCTGATATTCCATTTATTCAGAATGCTTGAAGATAGTAAAAAAAGTACGGCCATTTATTGTGATATCTATCAAACACAAAGTTTAAACGATTTTGTTAAGGTATTTTCCAATGCTGTTTTACGTAAGCTTGAAACTAAACCAGAGAAGTTCTTCAAACAAACTTTGGAGATTTTCAAGAATATCAGACCGAGGGTTTCTGCAGATAAGTACACAGGAGAACCCCTGCTTGAATTTGCTGTAGAAAGAAGTGAGAGCTTGCTGCCTTCTTTGAAGGAGATATTTGCATATCTTAGAGTCAAATCTAAGAAAGGAAGAATTGTTATAGCAATTGATGAGTTTCAGCAAATCACGGAATATCCGGAAGGAAACATTGAAGCAATTCTGAGAAGCGAGATCCAGTCAATGCAAAATGTAAGCTTTATTTACTCCGGCAGTAAAAAACACATGATGCATTCAATGTTTACAAGCAGTTCCCGCCCTTTTTACCAAAGTACTGAAATGCTTTTTCTGAATAATATCAAAGAAACCGAATATGCTTCGTTCATTGAAAGTAAATTTAAGGATAATAATACTAAAATCAATGATGCGGCTATTCAATCTATCCTGGAATTCACAAGCTGCTATACGTATTACGTTCAATACTTCTGCAATAAGCTTTACTCCGGTTACAGAAGTGTCATAACAGAAAGGAGTGTTTGGGAAACCGCAAATGAAATTCTGAATGAAAATGAGGGTATATATAACGAATATAAAAATCTGATGCCGCTATTGCAGTGGAATTTATTGAAGGCAATTGCAAAGGAAAGGGGAATTAAATCGGTCACTTCTATGTCATTTATTAAGAAATACGGCTTAACTGCTCCCAGTTCAATCAACAATTCTATTAAATCATTATTGGATAAGGAGTTGATATATTTTGAAAATGGTAAGTATTATGTTTATGACCTTTTTTTTTCCAGGTGGCTTGAAAGGTTACCGTAGAGTTGTTCAGTCAGAAACTTTTTAGTTAACTCTTTCACTGATAAAATCAACGAATTTTATCATAGTGTCCTTAGTCTCTGATGATCTAAATGACTGCAGATTATTCTTCGCGCTCATGCAGTATTCCTTTGTTTTACTGATTGTATAATCAATTCCGTTATGTTCTTTTATAAAATCCATAACAATGCTTCTGCTTTTGCTGTATGAACCGTTCTTAACAAGGCTGACGATCTCTTTGGCTTCCTTTTTGGTTGAATTGTTAAGCGAGTGGATCAAAGGCAGTGTGAATTTTTTTTCTTTCAGGTCGCTGCCTGAGGATTTACCCATAATCTTCTTTTTGCCGATGTAATCAAGCAAATCATCGCGAAGCTGGAACGCAATTCCAATGTTTTCACCGAATTCACCCATCAGTCTGATCTCATTTTTATCTTTTGATGTACTTGCAGCGCCAAGCTCGCAGCACGCATTTATAAGAGATGCGGTTTTATCGGAAATGATCCTGAAATATGTTTCTTCATTAACATCAAACTTCCTGTTTTTCTGTATCTGCAGAAGCTCGCCTTCGCTCATGCGCTTTACTGCCCTTGAAGTTATCTTCAGGAAACCGCACTCATCGTTTTCAAGCGCAAGCAGCAAACCGCGTGAAAGCATAAAATCACCCATTAATACGGCAATTTTATTCTTCCACACTGCATTTATTGAAGCCAGTCCGCGCCTTGACTGCGCATCATCAACAACATCATCGTGTATGAGCGTAGCAGTATGCAGCATTTCGACCAAAGTGGCCGCAGTATAGCTCCGCGGGGTAATATCACCGCAGAGTTTTGCCGATAGCAGAACTAGTATCGGGCGTATCTTCTTGCCCTTCTGCCTTAATATATACTTGCTGATAAGATCTACAAGGGCTACTTTAGAGCGTATTGCTTCACGAAAGTGGACCCTGAATTCATCAAGTTCAATTTCTATAGGCTGTGATATTTTTTTAAGATCAAGATCCATTTTCAAGTTATAACTTTATTCGTTTCTTTTAGGCTGCGATAGCTTTGATATTATTATGCTGATCTCATAAAGTATCAGCAGCGGTATTCCCAGCAGCAGCTGACTGGTTACATCCGGACTCGGCGTCAATATTCCCGCAAGAATCAGAATTATTATTATGGCATGCTTGCGGTACCTGCGCATGAATTTCGGCGTCAATATGCCTATTTTTGAAAGAAAGAATGATATCATAGGCAGTTCAAATACAATTCCGGCAGCAAGCATGACTGAGATCACGAAACTGAAATACTCGTCAACTGCTATATTGTTTGTGATTGCCTGTGTACCGAACTCCGCGAAGAATTTAAGTGCAGTAGGCAGCATAACAAAATATGCGAATGAAATACCTCCAAGAAAACATATTGATGAAAATACTACTATTGAAGAAATATATCTTCTTTCACCCGGAAGCAGGCCTGGCTCGATGAACTTCCACAATTGGTAAAACAGGTTAGGTATGCTCAGGATAACTCCGCATACCAGAATTACTTCAAAATAAAGAACAAGCTGTCCGTACGGTTTCAGGTTAATAAGTTCAAGCGGAGGAGTTGTTTTAGTGGCGGGGGCTAAAAGAAAATCGTTCATAATATAATCTATGAATACAGCGGCTATTATGCCGCCTAAAACAACACCTATCAATGATTTTATGAGCCTCCATCTCAGTTCTTCGAGATGCTCCCAGAAACCCATTTCTCCCGGCTGGTTCTCCTCCGGCAATACATCGTTTTCTGCCATATACTACCTGCTGCGCGCTATTAATTCCCTTTCGAAACGCTCTGTTTCAAGCTGTTTCATCAACTCATCATATTTTCTCCGGAATGCTTCCATTTCAGCTGAGTTCATTGTCATAGATCTTTCAGTTTCTGTGTTTTCTGTTTCAAGGTTAACGTTAATTTTGTGTAATACTTCGCTTTCAGTATTTCTGAACTCAAGTATTTTTTTGTCGCAATCATCCGCGGACTCATCTGAACCGGTGGCATCGATATTCTGTTCTATTCTATTTTCGTTTATCCTGCCAACAGCATCATTATCAACATTCCTGCAATTAATAGTTTCGTTTTCGGTATTTTTGCCGGGCCCGTTTTGAACAAGATTCATTTTTACATCCTGCGAACTTAATGAAGACTGCGCCTGCCTGAGAGGACTTTCCCCGGTATTTATTGCCGGCGGGGTCTTGCTCAATATAGCTCCTTCAATGAATGACAGTATCAATTCAGTTCGTTTGTTGTAAAATTACCAGGTAAACAATTCAGGATAAAGCGGGTATTCACCGGTTAAATCATCAATTTTTTTATGTACGCTCTTTTTTACGTCTTCGCTTCCGGGGTTTGTAATAACATCGTTTATCATTTCGGCTACTTTTTCCATATCTTTTTCATTCATACCGCGAGTGGTTAAAGCCGGGGTGCCAAGTCTTATTCCGCTGGTAATTAACGGGCTCTTATCATCAAACGGCACGGCATTTTTATTACAGGTAATTCCAACTTCATCCAGAAGCTCCTGTGCCTGTTTGCCGGTGATATTCTTGTTGCGAAGATCAATAAGCATCAGGTGGTTATCTGTACCGCCTGAAATTATTTTGAAGCCGTATGAGGTTAGCTTATCTGAAAGCGCTTTCGCGTTCTTAATAACCTGTTCTGCATATTTTTTGAAATCTCCCTGCAGCGCTTCTTTGAAAGCAACAGCTTTTGCCGCAATTACATGCATCAGTGGTCCGCCCTGTATGCCGGGGATAACCATTGAATCGAGAAGTTCGCTCATCATTTTGGTTCTGCCTGATTTTGGGGCGGTTAAGCCAAACGGATTTTCAAAATCGGTGCCCATTAATATCATGCCGCCGCGCGGTCCGCGGAGTGTTTTATGTGTTGTTGTTGTAACTACATGACAATGCGGAACGGGGTCATTTAAAAGACCCTTGGCTATCAATCCTGCCGGGTGTGCTATATCAGCAAGCAGAAATGCGTTAACCTTATCTGCTATTTCGCGGAATTTCTTGTAATCTATGTTTCTTGAATAAGCGCTTGCGCCAACCGTTATCATTTTGGGTTTCTGTTCCAAAACAACCTTCTCTATCATATCGTAATCAAGCATTTCTGTATCCGGGTTGATGCCGTATTGCGTGAAGTTATATAACTTCCCCGAAAAATTAACGGGTGAGCCGTGTGTTAAGTGACCGCCGTGAGAAAGATCCATACCCATGACCTTATCGCCCGGTTTAACAAGAACGAAGTAAACAGCCATGTTAGCCTGAGAGCCTGAGTGCGGCTGAACATTCGCGTATTCAGCGCCAAAAAGCTCCTTAGCCCTGTCACGGGCAACATTTTCTGCTATATCAACATATTCACAGCCGCCGTAATACCTTTTGCCGGGGTAACCTTCGGCGTATTTATTTGTCATTACCGAGCCCATTGCCTGCATAACAGGAATGCTGGTAAAATTTTCTGAAGCAATAAGTTCTAATTTATCATTTTGCCTTTCAAGCTCATGCCTGATAGCGCTGTAGATCTGCGGATCGAAATCCTGTAAGTGAGTCATAATGATTTTGTGTTATTAAGTAGTGTAGAAATTTCTGAATAATGTTAGTTATCTGATAATGTTTAATATAATATTCAAACTAAAGATCAAAGAAAGAACCGGCTAAAATTCATCTGAAGGTCTTAAGAACCAGAATTCGCCTATCCTTACAGATGCTCCGAAACGGAAAACTTCATCTTTGATAAGTCCATTGGTTTCTTTTCCGCGGATGTTGTACTTTGCGTAAAGATCGAGCGAATTGTAATTACCTATAGGCAGCGATAAGCCTGCACTTACGCTTATAATGTTTATATCCTGGCCGTTGAGTTTCAGGTAATCGGCGGTATAACTTCCGCCAAGCCTGTATGAAATACGGCTTAAATACGGGTCTTCAAGTTTCCGTGAAGCTGTATATTCAAGTCCTGCACCTATTTTCATGCTGTTTTTTATTTCAGCCGGGTGAGTGCCGTAGTATGTATAATCATCCCATTTCTGGTAATACATATCGGCCGATACAGTAAGTTTATTATTAAAAGTGTTTGCTAAACCTACGCCAAATGCCAGCGGTATCTTCAGTTTTCCTTCGTTCAGCGAAACTGAATCTGTTGTTGTGGTTGAGCGGCCAAATTTGCCTATTATGTTTGAGTTGAACTCAGTTGGTGTTGATACATAGACACCAAGCGTCATGTTATCAAGTTTTTTGTTGTTGAACAGTTTTCCGAATCCGTGGAAAATAAGCCCTGAATTGAAGAAGAACCCTGAAATTGTATTGGCCGATGTGTTTTTGGTATCATACAGATTCACATTAGAAAAATCTATATTTACCGATTTATTGATATTCCCGAATGCGTAATTGAACTGAGCGCCGAAACTGAGATACCTGAATAATATGTATGAAAATCCGATATTGAATTTATTCAACCCGCCGTTGCCGGAGTATGTTTGTGTGTAACTTTCGCCATCTGCGGTACCGGTGAAATATGTATCGTAATTAACGTTGCTGTAGTTGTTAATACCAAAATTAAAGATCCATCCATTACCTTTATTGAATGGGATAGAAAGGTCAAAACCCTCAAAATTGCCGTAGGTTCGGGTTGCCTTGCTGTTGCCATCTGTTGATCTTATGTTTTCAATATTGAACTTTGAAGTGAATAAGGTATTCTGAATTCTTGTCCATGCCGCCGGATTATTGGAATTGGTGTAATCTCCGTAAAGCGCAATACCCATAATACCCATTGCATCAGTCCGGTTGCTTGATGAATAACTGAGGTCACCCAATCCAAAAAGAGAGTATATTGAACCGCCGTTCTTATCTACCTGCGCAAACAAACTGCCTGAGCATAAGATAAAAACTGTGAATAAGAACTTTAATGAAATTTTTATAGCTGAATTATTTATCATTTTAAAATTTTTCTTTATCATGGTGTGACCCTCGGTGTATATTTAATAACAACCCGGGGCCGCGTCTGCGGGTCAGCGGCAGATTCTTTATAGAATACATATTTATCAAGGTTAATTGTCTGGTTGCCGGCAAACAGCAGCAGCCCGTAATTAGCTGTACCTGAAAGCCATCTGGCGAACGGTGATGGCGCGCCCGCTGCAACAAGCCTCATCATGTACTTTCCCCCGCCGGCAGGTTCACCCGTGAAAGCGAAAAGGTCTGTTTTTAAGCCTGCAGAGTCACTGATGAATTGACCTAACACCCTGTAGTTTGTTTGACCTGAAAATACCGAATTCGCCGAATCAAGGGTTAAAAACAGCTGAACATCATTTATTGTAGCAGTTGAAGGGATATGACTCATATCAAAGATCATCTGCTGAACATAGCTTACACCTGCCTGAAGCGTGAAAGTTTCTGAAGACGAATTTATCACTGCGGTTGAAAGCGAAATGTTATCGGATGTTGAAGTGCTGAATGTATCGGTTACGTTATTCTTTGTATAAATTATAGTCAGCTTAGGCTCTACCGATACATCTTCGTTGGTTGAGAAAAATCCTTTAATGCAGACCGACGAACCGTTGGGTGAAAGTACCATCCCGTTATTTTCATAACCGGCGCCGGGGTTGCCTGCATGATCAAGCCACTCTTTAACCATTGCGGGATTCAGTGTGATCTCCACTTCCTGCGAATCAGCGGTCGGTGTTCCGGTGTAACTTCCCTGCGATACAGTTCCGAATGTGTTTGCATCAACGGAATCATATGTTATTGCAGAAAAATTTAGTGAATCATTAATTTCATATACATCAAATCCGATCTGCCCGAGTGAATCGCCGGAGGTAGAGGGGAAATAATAATTCTTGTACTTCAGGTACATTTTAGCCGAAACAACTGTTGCACTGTCTCGTGTATCCCCGAAATCACCGAATTTAAGCAATGCCTTTGATTCATAACTTCCGCTTTTGCCTACCATCAGATTTTTAGAGCCTGATGTGTTTACATAAAATCTTGAGTTATTTGAAACTATCGGCATTGTATCAATATATGAATCAAATATTCTCACTCCGGTAGTCTCACCCGGCGGAATAAAATTGAGCCCCAAAGAAGAAGGATCATCTGCGCATCCAATAGTATAAATTGAAAGGGATACTATGGTTAAAAGGCTGTAGAGAGCTGCTGTTAGTTTTTTGCTTGTCATCTAAATTCTGTAATTTCGGATAATTTTGGACTAAGATATGTACATCAACAATCTTATTATTGCCTGTTTTCGCGTGTTTTTGCTATATATTTAACGGCATCAAATAAATTTGATGCAATAAAGTCAATTTTTACTTTTTCATCAAGACATTTCCTGTGTGCTGTTTTTCCGTAGCCGGTTTCAACTAAAATATTGTGTAAACCAGCATTTACGCCTGCCTGCATATCAGAAAATGAATCTCCAATCATCCAGGAGCCCGAAAGTTCTATATTATGTTCCTTCTGTGCTTCAAGTATCATTCCTGTATTGGGTTTGCGGGAATTATGCTCGAGAGAATATTCTTCAATAACTCCATCTTTGTGATACGGGGAATAGTACAGGGCATCTATTACAGCTTCGGGGTTTGCCTCTTTAAGCAGTGCGTACATTTTCTGATTGATGCGGTCAAGCTCTTCAATAGAAAGCCAGCCGCGGGCTACCGCTGATTGGTTGGTTATGACGATGATCTTATATCCTGATTTTCTTGCCGCGGCAATTGCTTCGGCGGAGCCTTCTATCAGCTCTACTTCTTCAACAGTAAGCAGGTATCCTAAAGTTTCCGGGGTTTTGCCTTCAACTTCCTTAACTATTGTGCCGTCGCGGTCTAAAAAAAGAGCCTTGTTCAATCCTTTTTTCCGGTTAACATTTCTTTACTAAATGAAACAGGACAGGCATTACTGACTGTCCTATAATAAAATAATTTATTTGTGAATCAAAATGCTCAACCCTTTTTCATTATTGAGCGGTAAAGATCAACATATTTTTTGGCTGATATTTCCCATGAGTAATCACAAGCCATTGCTATCCTTATCAGCTTTATCCATTCTTCGCGGTTTGTAAAGAGCTTCAATGCGCGCTTGATGGTTTTCATCAGTTCGGCCGCATCGTATTTTTCAAATACAAAGCCGTTACCTTTGCCGTTCTTAAATTCGGTAATGGTATCAGCTAAACCGCCTGTTGCCCTTACAATGGGTATTGTGCCGTATTTTAAGCTGTACATCTGGTTCAAGCCGCATGGCTCATATTTCGAAGGCATCAGGAACATATCGCTGCCTGCTTCAATTAAATGCGCCAGCTCCTCTGAAAATCCGAAGTGCACACCGACTTTTTTAGGATTCTTTTTCTTTACTCCCTCAAAGAACTTCTGGAATGTTTTATCACCTGAGCCAAGCAGCACAAACTGCACGTCTTCTTTCATCAGATCAGGCATAGCTTTCTGAATGATATCAAAACCTTTTTGGTCTGAAAGCCTTGAGATAATTCCTATTACGGGGGTCTCTGCGTTGTATTCCAGGTCGAAATGTTTGCAAAGTGCTTTTTTATCTTCCCGTTTTAAAGGAAGCTCTTTTGATGTGTAGCGGAAGGGAATAATACTGTCGCGCTCGGGATTCCATACTGTATAATCAACCCCGTTCAATATTCCGTAAAGATCTTTTTTTCTTTTCTTAAGCAATCCTTCAAAACCCATACCATACTCGTGGGTAGTGGCAATTTCTTTTGCGTAATTTTCGCTAACCGTTGTGATAGCATCACTGTAAACCAAACCGGTCTTCAGCATGCTGAACTTATCGTAATATTCTACACCTTCTTCGTTATATATATTTTCAGGAAGTCCGCTTTTTAAGAATGATGAGTGCGGGAATAAACCCTGGAAGGCTATATTATGAATTGTGAATATGCTTTTTACATTCTGAAGCAGGGGATCTTTCGCGTAAATTGTTTTGATGTAAGCTGGTATTAATCCTGTCTGCCAGTCATTACAATGAATAACATCCGGCTGCCAGCCAAGCAGACCCAAAACCTGCACAACTGCGCGGTTGAAAAATATAAAGCGCTCGTCGTTATCGGGGTAATCTTTGCCGGTCTTTTCATCTACGTAAGGACTGGATTTGCCGAAATACTCTTCATTTTCAATTAAAAAAACCTGAACTTTACCCTTTGGCGATACTATGAATGAAGATTTGATGTTGCAAATGGCGATCTTATCGCCAATTGGCACTTCTATGTTGGTAAGGCGCTTAATTTCATAGATCCTGAGCCTTCTTTCATCCAGTGAGCCGTATTTTGGGGTAATTATCCTCACTGCATGACCTGCCGCGTTGAGTTCCTGTGGCAGCGAGTTCGATACATCTGCTAAGCCGCCAGTTTTGCTGTAGGGCATAACTTCGCTGGTGCAATATAGAATGTTTAAGCCTTTAGCCATTCGGTTGGTTTTAATTTGTTGTAATTTACAAAATTACTGAAATTTGATTTTTATTGCAATGAAATAAGGAGGGTATAGGGGCATGAGAACCGCTAAATTGTTTGAAATCAGGGTTTTTTGATACTGTGGTTTATTAATTTGTATGTTTTAAGAAATTATATTAATTTTACATTAATCAAATTCCCGACAATTTGAAAAAACTGCTTAAAATAGCGCTTACACTGTTAATAGGAATAGTTATGTCTGTTGGCTTTATTAGACCTGATATGCTTTTGGGCACACCAGCATCACCTGCAGTTGGCAACTGGTACCAGCAGTTCTTGCCGAATATTGGAGGAAGGAGCATACAGGATATTTTCTTTTTAGATACCTGACAGGTTGGGCAGTAACCAATGCTACAAATCTGGGTAGTGATACAATATTTGTGCTAAGAACAACCAATTCAGTAGATAATTGGACAATCCATCATAGAAAGTTGCAAACGGGCGGCGGGTTCTCTGGATATTTCAAGATTTATTTTTTAAACCCAAATACAGGTTATACTACAGATGTGAGAGGAATCTATAAAACATCAGATGGTGGGATTAACTGGTTGACCTTAAGTGAAGTTAATGTATCAAATGGCTGCAGGATTTCAATGGCTAATCAAAATACAGGCTGGATTACAATGGCAGCAGATAGTATTATAAAAACAACAAATTTCTTTCAAACATACGGGAAACAAATATTGCCGGCAATTGGGATAAAAATATTTGCAGTTGTTACCTTAAACGTATTTGCAGGCTTAAACCAAACAAATATGATAAAAACCACCAATGGCGGCGGAAATATTGTATCAGTAAATATTATAAGCACTGAAATACCTGGTGAGTTTGCACTTTATCAAAATTATCCTAACCCTTTCAATCCGGTTACAAATATCAGGTATGCAGTCAAACGTCAAACGTCAAAACTGCCTGGGCAGTCAAGTGTGAAATTGATTGTTTTCGATCTGCTTGGAAGAGAAGTTGAAATTTTACTAAACCGGAAACAACAAGCCGGCACATATGAAGTAATATGGGATGCATCAGCCCATCCAAGCGGTACATATTTTTACAAATTAACAACAGAAGATAATACTGAAACAAAGAAAATGGTTTTAATAAAGTAAGAGAAAAATCAGCTCTTAAAATTTAAAAATAAAACATAACATTTACGGAGGCAGATTACACTTGAAATAACTGTAATTTAGCCTTATGTTTTAAGTGTAAATCATGAAAAAACACCTGTACATACTTATTATTAATTGCTCATTGCTGATTACTCATTGTTACAGCCAATGGATCCAACTGCCTAACCTTCCAGTAACAGGTACGGTTTATGATATGTATTTTGTTAATGCAAATACCGGATGGATGACATTAACTTCACCTAAATTGCTTATCAAAACCACAGATGGCGGACAAAGCTGGAATACTCAAATAACAGGTGGAACAACAGGATATTATTATCTAAGATTTTTTGATTCAAACACAGGAATAGTTCTTGCCCAGACTTCGAGTCTAATTTCTCAAATATACAGAACAACCAATAGTGGATCAAATTGGAATCTAATATTTAGTACAAATGACATATTTATACATATGAATTTTATTAATAATGATACTGGTTGGGTTTGCGGAGAAAATGGCAATTTTATGCGCCGGATATGGAGGACAACAGATGGTGGAGTATCATTTCAGGTTCAGCATAATATTGGAGGGGGGTCATTTGAACGGATAGTAATGCTAAAGGAAAAAGTAAACGGTGAATATTGGGGCTGGTGTTATGCAGGTTTAAATTTATTACGCACAACAAATTCAGGAGTAAACTGGGTTCAAATCGCAACCTTGAACGGTGCATGCGGTTCTATCCAGGATATGGTGTTTGCTGATACTGCGAATGGTGTATTGGTAAGAGGAAGCGGTTGTATTAACAAAACATCAGATGGTGGGATTAACTGGTTGACCTTAAGTGAAGTTAATGTATCAAATGGCTGCAGGATTTCAATGGCTAATCAAAATACAGGCTGGATTACAATGGCAGCAGATAGTATTATAAAAACAACAAATTTCTTTCAAACATACGGGAAACAAATATTGCCGGCAATTGGGATAAAAATATTTGCAGTTGTTACCTTAAACGTATTTGCAGGCTTAAACCAAACAAATATGATAAAAACCACCAATGGCGGCGGAAATATTGTATCAGTAAATATTATAAGCACTGAAATACCTGGTGAGTTTGCACTTTATCAAAATTATCCTAACCCTTTCAATCCGGTTACAAATATCAGGTATGCAGTCAAACGTCAAACGTCAAAACTGCCTGGGCAGTCAAGTGTGAAATTGATTGTTTTCGATCTGCTTGGAAGAGAAGTTGAAATTTTACTAAACCGGAAACAACAAGCCGGCACATATGAAGTAATATGGGATGCATCAGCCCATCCAAGCGGTACATATTTTTACAAATTAACAACAGAAGATAATACTGAAACAAAGAAAATGGTTTTAATAAAGTAAGAGAAAAATCAGCTCTTAAAATTTAAAAATAAAACATAACATTTACGGAGGCAGATTACACTTGAAATAACTGTAATTTAGCCTTATGTTTTAAGTGTAAATCATGAAAAAACACCTGTACATACTTATTATTAATTGCTCATTGCTGATTACTCATTGTTACAGCCAATGGATCCAACTGCCTAACCTTCCAGTAACAGGTACGGTTTATGATATGTATTTTGTTAATGCAAATACCGGATGGATGACATTAACTTCACCTAAATTGCTTATCAAAACCACAGATGGCGGACAAAGCTGGAATACTCAAATAACAGGTGGAACAACAGGATATTATTATCTAAGATTTTTTGATTCAAACACAGGAATAGTTCTTGCCCAGACTTCGAGTCTAATTTCTCAAATATACAGAACAACCAATAGTGGATCAAATTGGAATCTAATATTTAGTACAAATGACATATTTATACATATGAATTTTATTAATAATGATACTGGTTGGGTTTGCGGAGAAAATGGCAATTTTATGCGCCGGATATGGAGGACAACAGATGGTGGAGTATCATTTCAGGTTCAGCATAATATTGGAGGGGGGTCATTTGAACGGATATTCATGCTGAAGGAAAAGATAAACGGTGAGTACTGGGGCTGGTGTTATGCAGGTTTAAATTTATTACGTACAACAAACTCAGGAATAAACTGGGTTCAAATCGCAACCTTGAACGGAGCTTGTGGTTCAATTCAGGATATGTATTTTAAAGATAGTTCTAATGGGATTGTTACCCGAGGATTATTTTGCTTTAGTCAAACAACCAATGGTGGATACAACTGGATAGATATCAATGAAGATAATGTATTGCAGGCGAGAATTGCAGTTATTGGGAATACCGGTTGGTTAACTTTATCATCAGATACTGTCCTTAAAACTAATAATTTTTTTCAGACTTACGGCAGGCAGCCTGTTCCAATTTCAGTAAATAAGATATTCGCAGTTGATACAAATATTGTTTATGGTGGTTACAATCAGAATAGTATAATAAAAACCACCAATGGCGGGGGTAACATAGTTAGCGTTAATATTATAAGTACTGAAATTCCTAATAAAATTCAGTTATACCAAAACTATCCCAACCCGTTTAATCCAAAAACAAATATCAAATACCAAATACCAAATAACAGATCACAGGTAAAATTATCCATTTTTGATATTACAGGAAGACATATAATCGATTTAATAGATCAGGAACAAAATGTGGGTACATATCAGATAGATTTTGACGGCAGTAAATATTCATCAGGTATATATTTTTACAAATTAACAGTAATCACAGCAAAGGAGGTATTTACTGAAACTAAAAAGATGCTGATGATAAAATAGCGATAGCTATTTGAACAGAAGTCCCGCAAGGCGGGAGTATAAATAACATACTAAATACTTGAATATTAAGTATTGTAACATCAAATTAAATACATTAATTTTAGTAAAATTATTATATAAAAACCCAAAAATATAATTTGAAAAAACTGCTTAAAATATCGCTTACACTTGTAATTACAACAATACTTCTAACAGGCATAATAATGCCTGCAATAATATTGGGTACACCTGCCTCACCGGCAGTTGGCAACTGGTTCCAGCAGTTTTTGCCGAATCTCAACGGAAGGACAATTTCAGACATTTATTTCCTCGATAGCTTAACGGGATGGGCAGTTACGCCATACAGGTTTCAGAATGATACTGCTTATGTTTTAAAAACAACTAACAGCGGAAATACTTGGTTTATTGCTAATAGCAGAATCGGACAGTTTGTTGGACATAACAAAGTGAAATTTTTGAATTCTTTAACTGGTTTTGTATGCGGAGCCTCTCAAACAAGCGGGTTTAAAGGATTAAGCAAAAGTACCGATGGGGGTTTCGACTGGACCTCATTGAACGTACCAGTTAGTGCACAAAACTACGAAGATATGAGTGTATTAAATGAGGACACCATTTGGCTTGTCGCGTCTGAAAGTTTTACCGGCGGTGTCTTCTTCACCTCCACCGGCGGAGCGAACTGGGTACAGCAGTATTCAGCCGGGAGCCAGAACCCTGAGAAGATATATATGTTTAATGAGCGGATAGGATTTATATCGGATAATTCAGGCTCGTCAAGCATACGGAAAACCACAAACGGCGGCTTGAATTGGAATATAAATGTCAGCGGTGAGTGGTTTTATGATATTTACTTTATTGATAGTTTAACAGGCTGGAGAACAAGAGGTGATACTATGAAATTTACCTCTAACGGCGGCAATACATGGATCAAGCAATTAATGCCATATGGAGGTATGATTTTTACAAGTAATCTGTTAAGGTTCAGTGTATTAAACAAAGATACTATTTGGGGTTCAGGCGGGTATATGTTATATCCTAATAATAGTGTGAAATCAATAATATTCAGAACAACCAATGGAGGGAATAACTGGTTATTCCAAATACCTGATACAGCTTTACTTCCGTTTGAGCAATATGTAAAGTTTACCGACAAAAATCATGGTTGGTATTATAGTATTAATAATACAGGCATCCACACAACCACAGGCGGAGACCCTGTATGGATAACTGCATTTGAACAAATTAATACAGAAATACCGAAGGAATTTAAATTATTTCAGAACCATCCCAATCCGTTCAACCCTAACACAAAAATAAAGTTTCAATTATTAAAACACATTAATGCAGAAATAACAATATACGATGTAACAGGCAAAAAGATTCAGAAATTACTGAATGAAGAACTTAATGCAGGGGTATATGAAACAGACTGGAATGCAGCCGGCCTGGCTTCAGGTATATACTTCTGCACTCTAACAGTAATAACAGGAAAGGAGGTATTTACTGAAACTAAAAAAATGATATTGTTAAAATAACGAAGTTTTTTTTGAGCACTGCTGATGCAGATTATCAAAACAAAACTACACGCGGTTATTGTTGAGAGGTTGTTAACCAGGGGTGGCGTAACAATAGATCAAATAACTTAAACATTAATAGTGATGAAAAACAAACTTTATATAATTGCATTTATATTGCTTACCCCGATTTTAGTTCTAAACTTCTATTATCCAGCCATTGAAACCAAAACGTCACCTCCTCCGCTGCCATATACAGATAAATTTCTTATAGGATGCATGCAGTCATATAAGCCCTTTGGCAATAATACATATTATAACGAAACGGGTTTCAATACTACACACCAGTATGTTGCAAATGATTCGGGTCAGTTTGCAAATGATACCGACAGGCATACGCCAAAATCCTGGCTGACAGGAGGTGAAGGTCTGTTTGCTGCCGTACCGACACAAACTATTAGAAATGTAATTAACGAAATGTATACAGACCATAACCAAAGCCGTTTTATCTGGCAAAGGCCCAAGATAGAATGGCTCGCTTTCGGTCAAAGCAGCGTTTACCAGGCTGAAAAGAAACTGCCGGGCACAGATCCCTATTGGTTTTATACTTTTAATAAAGCGGTCGGAAATGTGATACCTGATAATCAGTTTAACGATGGTGATTCTGTATTGCATGTAAGTAATTCTGAAAGCGGACCGGGAGCTAAGATAGTCCTTGAAAGACTGATGGCTAATACTGAGCAGTGCAGAAAAATGACAAGTGGCGGTAACGAGTGGTGCGGCGATTCTGAATGTGACTGGTACGTTAAACCAAGGTTGAGAGCGTTTCGAAACTTCATAGTCAACCCTGCTAACAAAGAAATAGAAATTCTGAAAGTATATGTTAAAATGCAGGATGGAACAACTGATAAAATAGCGCCTGTATCAATAAAGGCGAAACATTTTCAAAGAAACTATCAAACATCAAATCTTTATAGTGGTGATTACATTGATAAATTCTATTTTGTTGAAGATCAAGATCCGCAATATATCCAATTTAAAGGCGAATTAGGTGACACGTATATCTATGGGGCAAGGGGTGAATGTGAAACCGATGCTGTTACGGCCGTGCATGCTGATTTCAAAATTGAATGGTCAGGCAACTGCGAAATGTGGATAGATTATATTAAGGTTGAAAATGATGTGGCTGATAGACTTTTGAAAGGTAATGACCTTGTATATGAACAGTGGATATCAGACGAAGCAAATGCGGTAAATGTGCCGCCTTATGTATATAATTTTTACACAGAGCTTTTTGAGTTCAATAACATACCCTGCATGGCTTATGTAAACAAAAAGATTGATTCCATAACGGGCGGTAAAATTAACTTTATGGCGGATCAGCTTACTCAGTTCAACCACCATATGCCCTGGGGGTTAAGGCATACCATTAATACCCCTGAAATGATAGAGGAGTTATTTTTTGAAAGAACAGAAATGAGGCAGATCTACCTTGGTGACCCGTACCCTATAACCGCAGATACACCCGTTGTTTGTGGTGGGAATTCGCAATACAGCTTAATACCAAATACCTTTACCGTAAGCGCAACTAATTCAGATCTTTTTACCAAAGAAGCCCCGGGTACTTATGACAGATGGCTGCAGGGACAGATGGATACAACATGTGAAGCGTATGAAAGCTCAGATTATACCGCCGGCGGCAACGAACCGCACATTGCGGGGGTTTACCAGTTCCTTATGAAGCGCGGTAATGCCCTTTCAAAGAGTCTGAATATTCCTTTTGTAGCTATGCTTCAGGCTCACCAGTGGTACTCCGGCGGTGAAATTGACCGCGAGCCTACAAATGAAGAGCTGAATATGATGGTTAATATGGCAGTATCTTACGGCGCGAAGGGTATCATTTACTGGTGGTATCCCAGTTTTGGAAATATGACGGCATGTAATAATTATAGTTTCGGTTTCGTAGATTCAAATGGAATACCAAGAGCTAATAATATTTACGGCCAGCCTAAATGGGATTCGCTCAAAAGATTAAATCAGCGCCTTGAACAGTGGGGTCCCACTTTAATGAGCTTTGATAATACGCAGACAAGTTCTTTCATATACAGGTTTGAAAGAGCATCGTGTCTCAGCAGCACATATTTTTCAGATGTAATTTCATATAAGCCGGGTACAGGTTTGCCGGCATGCAATGAAGATGCGCCGGGTGGGGACGTACCCCCAAGTTTAGTATATGACTGCAACCAGGAAAGATATTTGCAGGTAAGCACTTTCAAAAAGACCGCGGCAGACCCGTATGAAAAATACTTTATGTTAGTTAACAAAAGATGTTCACCCGTTCAGCCTGATTATAATGACGGCAGAAGAGACATCAGGGTAGCATTTGATGTAAATTCCTCGGAGCTGCCGGATTATACAACATGGAAGATCACTGAGATTCTTTCCAATTCAGAAGTTGGCAGGTTCAATAAATATCTTTATAATAATTATGTTGATCTTGGCTGGTTCAATCCTGGTGAAGGGAAGATTTATAGATTAAGCCCTGTGATGAGAACTGGCGGCATACTTGCCGGTGATGAAGTTATCACAGGCGAATCCTTCACCTGCGAAGCGCCTGTTTACAATAATGGATTTAATATAACCATCGGCGCAAACACAACCATACATTTTAACGATAGCTCTAAGTTCGTGATGTCAGGCGGCGTGTTTACCGTGGGTGACCAGAACACATCAGCTCCGCAGAATATTACAAGCGATGCGGTACCGGGCGGCTCGTGGCGCGGTCACAGCTTCACAAATTGCGAAGTGAAGATTTACGGCGCAACTTTTAGTGGACTCGCAAACGATACAACATACGCCGTTAATATAATTGATTGCCCCGTGGTTGATATCAGGAACTGTACTTTTAATACAAACAGTTCATTGAAGGGCGGAATTAATGCAATTTGCTTTAATAATCCCTTTATTGCGATAAATAATATATACATGGGCAGTAATACATTTAATTCATCAGGCTCAACCATACCCACGGTAAATGTATCATCATATGCAGGTGTAACAACTCCTTTAATAGTGGAAAATAACATTTTTAATGAAGGTAACACTGCGGTATTTCTAAGCGGTGTAATAGGCGGAGCAATAAAAGGCAACACAATATCCGATAATTACATAGCTATAAACGCACTGACATCATCAATCGATGTTGTTCAAAACAATATATCATCAACCGTAAACGGTTCTATGGGCATATTTGCCGCTGGCGGAAGTGAGCTAAAGCTAAACAGTTCCGGAGCATTTACACTTGGCGGATTGAACAGTATTTCAAACGAAGGTACAGGAACAAATAACATTAATGTCGATGGTTCATACTTTTTGCTTGAGGGTGGCGAGAATATTTTTAATATTTCAAGCGACCAGAGTTCATATCATTTATACGGCTACTTCCCGATGTTCACGGCAGTCACCACCGAAGAAACCAATAACTGCTTTAAAGTTGATGGTTCACCTGTTGTCCCGCCAATAAACATGGTAACCTCAGGATACCAGGGCTCACAGATAACATTTAATTTTGATCCATACCTTGCAGGCTGTGAAATCATCGGCGGCGGTGACGGACTGGCTATTAATCTTGGCGATGGTATTTATGATACAATATATACCGGAGGTTCCGGTTCAGGGGGAAGTATGAAGGAAGCTCTCCCCCTTTTATGTAAAAAGGCAAGCCAAAATTAATTAAATGGTTTTC
>CALMYL010000004.1 GCA_937873695.1 uncultured Ignavibacteria bacterium | reverse complement strand
CAGATAACAAATAGCAGATAACAAATAGCAGATAACAAATAGCAGATAACAAATAGCAGATAACAAATAACAAATAGCAAATAGCAGATAACATATAAGAATTAAAATTAATCTAAGAGGAATATTAAAGTTGAAAATATTAACATCGTTTATTTTTTTGTTTTCATCGGTTCTGTTTGGTCAAATTAAAGATACAACACTGAATATCGATCTCAATTTCGACAGGGAAGAAGAGAAGATCTCCTGCAGCTATAATGAGGGCACACTTGAGTTTACACTCAAAATAAACAATGCTGTTGTAAATGAAAAATTTATGGATTCATACGATTATGCCCTGGAAGTAATTGATATTAACAGAAATGATAACCTGAAGGAAGTACTTGTTAAAGGATACGGAAACAGCGATCAGAGCGATATGTATTTTTACCAGTATATTAATGGTAAAATAGTGCCCTGCGGGCACCTGCCGTCCAACTTCGGAATTGAGGTTACAGGTAACAGCAAAATTACCGAACATGCCTGGATGGGATTCTGGACTGCGAAGCTGAAATATGATTTTGATTCCAGAATGAAAACCATCGTTAAGATCGAAGAGGAATACTATGATGTCAACCAGGAGTGTGAAGTAACGGCTCCGTTTAAACTTCTGGTGAAACGGGATGATAACTCTGAAACTGCGGTTACTTTATCTCCAAAAACAAAGCTCACAATTATTAAAGCTGATATCAGTCCAGTTTGCAAATACGAAGATGGCACTGATGACGATTTTTCATGTGACTGGTTCTACTTTAAAACCGCAGACGGCAAACAGGGCTGGTGCAGGTTAAAGGATTTTCAGCAGAATGTTGACGGATTGATCTGGGCGGGATGATCGGAAGGTAAAAAAAGTGATCCGTCAGAGCCGGATTTCAATCAAGCTTCGCTTGATTTCAAAAAGGCAGGAAATATTAAAATGGGTGAATGAGAGTTCACCCTTCTTTTTTAAAGCAGCAAATGAAAAAATAGAAATAATTCCATAAAAATAGATAATATTTCAATTGATTTATTAATACATTCAAAAAACCCTTAATAATTAATATAATTGCAGATGAAGCAATTGTTTAAAGGTGATTTGCGGCATTTGGGTAACGCATTTGTCAAGGTTTATCCTATGTCCTTCAGGCGTATATTTATGCACTGGCAGCTCTCGCTGGCGGCAATATTCGCTATCGTTTCGGCATTTTACCTTGATCCTGCAATACAGGCATTGGTTACATCTATTGGCGGAAGTCTGACCGGTTCACTTATGGAGTTTGGCAGGTGGTATGGAAATGGTATGCCTACTCTTTATTTATTCCTCGGACTTTATATCGCAGGACTCATCTTCAAAAAATATAAACTGCGTGAAACAGGTTTGCTGATTTTTGAATCATATATTTTTTCGGGATTGATAACACTTATCTTCAAATCTGCTTTTGGCAGATTCCGGCCATATACCAACAAGGGTGATTTTGCTTTCTATGGCTGGAACTGGACAAACAACGATATGTTTTCATACATATCGGGTCATGCTGCGGTTTCATTCGCACTTTCAACAATACTTGCTTCAACTACCGAAAACTATTTTCTGAAGTCATTTTATTACTTGATGGCTGTCATAACCTGTCTCAGCAGGATATATCATAACCAGCACTGGTTCAGCGATGTTGTAAGCGGTGCAATATCAGCTTACCTCATAAGCCGTGTACTGGTTGCTATTCATAAGGAACCTGATTCTGATTATTAACATTGAAATATATTAAACTATGAACGAACCAAAATTATTTTTACGCGCCAGATGGCAGGACCTTATTTTGATAACTTATGATGTTGAACCTCAGTTGCTGCTTGAGCATATTCCCCCGGGCCTTGAGCCCGATACAATTGACGGCAGGGCATTTGTAAGCCTTGTTGCCTTCGATTTCCTTGATACAAAGATCAAAGGAGTTAAAGTTCCTTTTCATGTCAACTTCCCGGAAATAAATCTGAGGATCTACGTCAGAAACAGTGAAAAACGGGGTGTTGTTTTTATAAGAGAGTTTGTTCCAAAAGCAATAATTCCGCTTGTTGCAAATACACTTTACAATGAAAACTATAAAGCAATTACAATGTCAAGCGAAGTTCAAAAAAACGGAACTGTATTCCTGAATCATAAAATAAAACACCAGGGCAAATTTTATGAAATTAACGCAGAAGCTGAAAATAAACCATTTATGCCTGCGGCAGATTCAACCGAACATTTTTTTAAAGAACATGAGTGGGGTTTCGGAACCTCGAAGGATGGAAATCCATTAATATACAGAGTAGAGCACCCGTTCTGGAATATATACCCATTGGTGAAGTTTCAGCATAATTTTGATTTTGAAGCAATTTACGGCAAAAAATGGGGAATTCTCAACGGGCAGCAGCCATATAACGTAACTTTTGCGCAGGGTTCTGCTGTTAAAGTATTTGAAGGTCAATTGATGTAAAACGATAGATTTGTAATAATTAGCAGGAATCAATAATTGAGTTTTAATCTTATTTGGCTATATTGCAAAAAATTATTATTAAATAGCACCAAAGTGTAATTTTAAATTTAATTTTATTCATGCAGGCACGATACGAAAAAGAACATGTTAACGATAGATTCAGCCTGTACCATACCGGCGGAAATGAAAACGCATCTGCATTTGCTGATGATGTTATAGCCGGACTTAAAGCCAAACCCAAAGCCATTTCTCCTAAATATTTCTATGATGATAAAGGTTCTGAGCTGTTTGAAAAGATTTGCGAGACACCGGAATATTACGTTACCCGTACAGAAGCATCCATATTAAAAGCTCATGCGGCAGAAATTGCGGCAGCTAATATAGGCAAAAACTTGATTGTTGAGCTGGGAAGCGGCAGCTCGATTAAAACACGATATATTTTGAACGCTTTTATTAAGAGCATATCTCCCGTTACATATGTACCTATTGATGTAAGCGAAATATTGATACAAAGCGGCAACTTATTGCTTAATGATTTTGAAGGACTATATGTGAACGGAATAATAGGGGAATATGAACAGGCGCTTGAAATTGTTTCAGAGATTTACCCCCGGCCTAAGCTTTTTGTATTTCTCGGTTCCAGTATCGGGAATTTTGATCTGCTGCATGCTGAAGAATTTATGAAGAAAATTTCAGCGAGTATGAATAGCGGTGATTCATTACTTATCGGGTTCGATCTTGTGAAGGATGAAGGTATCCTGAAGGCTGCTTATAATGATAGTGATGGTGTAACTGCGGAATTCAATCTGAATCTCATATACAGGATAAACAGGGAGTTTAATTCAGAAATTAATGTAAACAATTTTGAGCACACAGCTTTTTTTAATCCTGCAAAAAGCAGGATCGAAATGCACCTGATATCAAGGTGCGACCAGTCATTCAGCCTGAACGGCTCTGGTGAAATAAGCTTCCGGAAGAATGAAACGATCCACACCGAAAACTCGTACAAATTCACAGATGAAATGATCAAAGAGCTGGCACAAGCATCCGGGCTCAGCATCACAAACTCATGGAAAGACAATAATAACTATTTTGAGCTTTGTTTGATGCATAAATAATATTGGAATTAATTATTATATTAGAATGCCAATGAAATTTTATCATAAAGTTGAGTCAATCCAATTTGATGATTTAATGATGATCTTGAAAGTTGATAATAGAACTTATACTTTTCAATTAAAGGAAATTTCTCAAAAACTTCTTGATGCAAATTCTAAAGAAAGAAAAGCATTTAAGATTATTTGCTCCGGTTATGGAATTAATTGGCCATTAATTGATGAAGATCTTTCAATTGATGGTCTAATCAGAACTTACAATCAACTCAATTCTTAATTCTTAATTGTTAATTGCCTCACGCATCCTTCGCACATCTGAATCCACTTATCAGCCATCTTTCATGCGCTTTAAAGAAATTGCGGTACGTGTTTCGGGTGGAGTCCTTTGGCGTACCAAATGAACCGCCGCGCAGTACCTTCTGATTTGTGAACCATTTATCATTATATTCCGCAAAGCCAGATTTAAATCCCGGGTAAGCAACAAACTCAGAGCCTGTCCACTCCCATGTATCGCCAATCATTCCGTAACAGCCAAAGAAGCTCTTTCCCTGTTCATACGCAAATACATCTGCCGGTGCCCAAATTCTGGACTCAAGCAAGTTACACTTAAGCTCATCCGGCGCATCATCGCCCCACGGATATAATCTTTTGGTTCCATTATCTTCATCCCAGCTTGCGGCTTTCTCCCACTCAGCTTCAGTTGGCAGTCGTTTGCCTGCCCAGCGGGCGAATGCATCAGCTTCAAAGAAGCTTATATTTGTTACCGGTTCATTTGAAAAATTCTCAATATATCGTTTGCCTTTAAAGTCACATTTAAACCAGCTTCCGTTTTCGTCACGTTCCCAGTATAACGGAGCTTCTATTTTATTGCTGTTCACCCATTGCCAGCCCTCATCAAGCCAGAATCTGAAATTCGTGTAACCGCCATCATTGATGAACTCCATATAATCACCATTTGTAACGGGAGTGTTATCTATCATGTAATCGTTTAAATATACCTTGTGCTGCGGCATTTCAATATCGTATGCAAACTGGTCTTTCCATCGCAATATATCAAACCCCAATTCAAAAATGCCGCCCGGAATTTTTATCATTTCCTTTTTATGCGATACACCGTTCTGCTGCGGTACATTCTTAACTGATTTTGGCTGATACTGGTCCTGCAGCAGATGCTGCAGGTCATACACCATCAGTTCCTGGTGCTGCCACTCATGGTTAAAAGCCAGCATAAAATCCTTCAGTACATTCAGTTTCATCTCGGCTGATTCAAAGAACCGTGAAACCTCACGGTTAATATAATTCCAGTACTCAATGGTTTCCTTTACAGTCGGGCGCGAAATCGTTCCGCGCCGGCTTTTATTGAACGGTTTACCAAAAGCCTGGTAATATGAATTAAGATAAAATGAAAAATCCTGTTTATATGGTTTGTAATCCTTAAAGTATTTTTTTAATAATTGGTCATAAAACCATGTTACATGTCCCAGGTGCCAGCGCGGGGGACTCATAAAACTTTCGGTCTGTACAACATAATCCTCAATTTCCAGAGGTTCGCATAGTTCAATTGTCATTCTGCGCACCCTGCGGAACTGCGAAAAAATTTTATCTGTATCAACGCCGCTCAGGGAATTATCAATGTCACTTATATTCAGAACGCTCTTTTGATTTTCCATTTAAATATTTTATTATTAGTTTTACGGGAATTGTTTTAAATATACCGGTAATTACAGGAATTTAAAATTCATTTATTAAAATCATGTCTGTATCCTGTTAAATATAATATTAAGCAGCAAAGTTCTGAAAAAATAATTATAACTAAAATATAAATTATTGAGCCTCATCCAGTTCAAAAATGTTTCTCATTATTACGGAAAAGAACCTGCTGTTAAGGGTCTGACCTTTGAAATTGAAGATCAGAAAATTACCGCCATAATCGGCAAAAGTGGCAGCGGGAAATCAACTCTGCTCCAGATAATAAACGGGCTTATTAAACCAACAAGCGGCCAGGTTATAGTTTTTGGTGATTCGCTTGATTATTCAGATATCAATAAAACCAGGCTTAAGATAGGTTATTCAGTGCAGGGCACAGGACTCTTCCCGCATATGACTATTTACAATAATATCGCTATCCTTGGTAAGATTACAAATAGATCAAAACACGATATTGAGCGCAGAATAGATACTTTGATGAGCTTTGTAAACCTGCCGCCCAGTTTTAAGACCAAGTACCCGTACCAGTTATCAGGCGGTGAGCAGCAGCGCGTTGGCATATGCAGAGCTATGTTACTCAATCCACCAGTTTTTTTACTTGATGAAGCCTTTGCAGCGCTTGACCCGGAAACCAAGAACGAAATTCACAATGAACTGCTTCAAATGCAAGCCGCTGAACCGCGCACAATTGTGCTTGTAACCCATGACCTGAATGAAGCAGTAAAGCTTGCCGATAACATTATGTTCATGGAAGCCGGTGAGATAAAACAATTCGCTTCAAAAAAAGAAATAATGGATAATCCGGCAAACATTTCAGTGAAAGATTATATGAAAAGCAGGGAAGTATGAAAAAGTACATTCTGCTCATGATATTATTTTGCAGTTCAATTAGCGCACAAACCATACGTGTAGGCTCTAAACATTTTAATGAATCATACATTCTTGCGGAAATAATTTCGCAGCTTCTTGAGGCAAACGGATTTAAAATTGAAAGAAAGTTCAATCTTGGCGGTACACTTGTATGTTTTGAGTCGCTTAAGAATAACCAGATCGATGTATACCCTGAATATACCGGAACTATAAGCGAAGCAATATTAAAACTGCCCGAAAAAACGGGTATGTATGAGCTGAATGAAAAGCTGATAAATGAACACGGACTTGAAATTTCCGGAAGTTTTGGCTTCAATAATACGTACGCATTCGCAGTTAAAAAAAAGACCGCGGAGAAATACAATCTGGTGAATATATCAGACCTGAAACAGCACCCTTACTTAAAGGCCGCTATGAGCTATGAGTTCATAAAACGAAAAGATGGCTGGGAGAATCTCGCGCAGCTTTATCACATTAATATTAAGCCTGTCGGTATAGATCACGGATTGGCATACCAGTCATTGGATGAAGGCAAAATTGAGCTAACCGATGTTTATTCTACCGACGGCGAGATCAGTAAATATGACCTTGTGATACTGAATGATGATAAAAATTACTTTCCTCAGTATATGGGAGTCCCCTTTATGCGGCAGGCGATTGAACCGAAGGCAAAAGAACTTATCAGATCACTTGCAAATACTATTAATGACAGCCTTATGCGGGCTATGAATTCCAGAGTGCTTTATGAAAATAAGAGTTTTGGCGAAGTTGCCAATGAATTCCTGAAAACAAACAATCTGATAAGCAGCGGTGTTGAGTATAAAAGAACTTCGGCAGCCGATGAAATTCTGCATAAAACACTGCGTCACCTGCAAATAACTTTTATCTCATTGCTGCTTGCAATTTTGATCGCTTTCCCGCTGGGAGTGCTGCTCTCAGCAATTCCCGCAATTTCAAAACCGGTATTGTATATTGCCGGCTTACTGCAAACTATCCCTTCAATTGCACTGCTGGCCATAATGATACCGCTTTTCGGTATCGGTATAGTACCCGCAGTTGCAGCGCTGTTTCTGTACGCATTGCTGCCCATATTAAGAAACACCGTTACCGGAATATACTCAGTCGACCCGGTCATAAAAAAAGTAGCTTCCGGTATGGGGCTCACAGCCTGGCAAAAACTGAAATTTGTCGAGATCCCAATGGCAATGCCGGCAATTTTCGCCGGTGTAAAAACCGCTGCTGTCATCAATATCGGAACAGCTACGCTTGCCGCTTTCATTGGCGCAGGCGGCTTGGGCGAATTCATTGTAACTGGTCTTGCATTGAATGATACATCGCTTATTTTAAAAGGAGCAATCCCTGCGGCTTGCCTTGCAATATTGGTAGAATTTTTATTTGAAATACTTGAGCGGCTTCTGATCCCGAAACATTTAAAACAAAAAACATGACCTATGCAGGCTATTCAATTGCTTGAACACAATTACCCTCTTTATATAACAGTATGGTTTGTTATGACTGTTTTTATTCTCTGGTTCTTCAGGTTTATGACAGCGAAAATGCGCAATACAGAAGACAGGCAGACAAAGAGTTCTCTTTTTACAATCACAATTTTTCTGGGGCTGCCTGTGATATTGGCTATTGTGGTTGGCCCGTTGTTTTTCCTGATAGGAGACAAGAATATGGAGCCTGAATTAAGATATTTATGGATCGGGCTCATAGGGGTGTTTCTGCTGTATTTTATTTTTAAACAAAGGAATCCGCGCTCAGGCAAATGATTGAAAGTGAAGATATACGGGTTTCGGCAAAAGCGATTATTGTAATTGATAATAAACTGCTTGCCGCTAAAAAGGAAGATGATAACGGATTCTTTTATACAATACCCGGCGGTGGTCAGGATCACAGCGAAAATTTAGAGCAGGCATTGATAAGAGAGTGCCGTGAGGAAATTGCTGTAGAAGTTAAAATGAAAAGGCTGCTTTTTATCAGGGACTATATTGGTGCAAATCATGAATTCCCCGAACATGCTGCAAGAAGAGTTCACCACCTGGAAATTATATTTGAAGCGGAAATTATCAATGGCACTCCCAAAAACGGCAGTGAGCCCGATAATGGTCAGATATCAGTTGAATGGCTTCCATTGGATGAGCTTGATAGATTCAGACTATATCCCAAGGCTCTTATAAAACATCTGAAGTATTTTAATGATATAAAAGAAGGAATTTATCTTGGTGATGTTAATTAGCAGAGATACCATCCCTTGCCCGCTTCTTTAAAACAATAATTCGCATAAACATGAAACATGTATTACGGCTTGGTACAAAATATAAAGAATTCCTGATCTATGGAGTATCAATGGCATTGGTATTGCTATTGCTAAAGGTAATGGAAGCACATTTTATAGTTTTTAACTACCGTCTTGATTTTTTTATCGGGGCAATTGCAATTGTGTTTACCGTATTAGGAGTATGGTTAGCCCTTAAGCTTGTAAAACCGAAATTTGTGACGCAGATAGTTGAAAAGGAAGTGTATATTGATAGTCATGAAAGACCTGAAATTGATCAAAAAGAAATTACTGAACTTGGAATTAGTAAACGCGAACTGGATGTACTGAATCTAATGGCACAGGGTTTAAGTAATGATGAAATTGCAGGCAAACTGTTTATCAGTCTTAACACCGTTAAGACTCACTCTTCAAATATTTTTGTTAAACTTAATGTTAAGAGAAGGACACAGGCAGTAGAAAAAGCTAAACGTTTGAAAATTATAAATTAGTGATACTTCTTTAGTGTGAAAATGATATGAAATTGCCAAAATCACCCTAAAGTATGAATGAGATTCCGCTTGCAGGTATTACTTTTGTGGCAAGTTAATCATCCAAATAATAAATTTTATGAAAAAAAATAGTTTAGTTTTCGGTTTGATCTCCGGGGTCATCATAAGCACTTTTATGGGAATTTCTATGGCAATAATTTCCTGCGGAAGCGGCGATGCAGATGGCGGCACGAGCAGTATGATTATCGGCTTCAGTGCAATGGCTGTCGCGTTTTCCTTCATCTTTGTAGGCATAAAGAACTTCCGTGATAAAAAAAATTGCGGTGCTATTACATTCAGCAAAGCATTTTTGCTTGGTTTTTTGATAAGTCTTATCGCCTCAACATTATATGTCATAACGTGGGGGATTGAGTTCCACTTTTTTATGCCTGAATTTATTGATAAATACTCCGCCATGCAGATAAAGGAACTGCAAAACAGCGGTATAACCGGGCAAGCGCTTGAAGAGGGAATCAAAAGTATAGAGACAACAAATTATAATTACAAAAACAATATTCTTTTCTTTGCAATGTATACATATGCCGAAATTTTACCGGTAGGAATATTGATAACTCTTATCAGCTCATTGATCTTAAGAAGAAAAAAAACTGAACCTGTACTTCAGTAAATAACTGCTTATTTTAAACCAGGTGCTTACTTTTGTAACAGGGTCCGGAATTGTTCTGAAATATGTCTCTTACGATCTGATTAGCTTAAACAAAAAAACCCGGCATAAAGCCGGGTCTTTTTTATCCTGCAAAAATCTGATCTTAACTAACCATTTCTTTCACGGTCTGATCAAACAGTTTATGTTTTTTCTTACCTATTTTTTCCTGGATCTGAATGAGCCCCTGTATAAGTGCATCGGGTCTTGGGGGACAGCCTGCGACATAAACATCAACCGGCAGGAACTGATCAATACCCTGAACTACAGAGTAGCTTCTGTACATGCCGCCTGTGGAAGTGCATGCGCCCATTGCGATACAATATTTAGGTTCGGGCATCTGGTCCCAAATTTTTCTTACAACCCATGCCATTTTGTAAGTACAAGTGCCTGCAACTATCATTAAGTCAGATTGCCTTGGTGAAAAACGGAATACTTCACTGCCAAAACGGGATGCATCGTATCTTGATGCAGCAAATGCCATCATTTCAATAGCGCAGCAGCTTATTCCCATAGGCATCGGCCAGACTGAGTTTTTTTCAGCCCACCCAAGAATATCGCTTATCTTGGTTGTAAAAAATCCGTCATTTTGTAAACTTGTATTCAGATCAGACATATATACCTTTTAATTTAATTCCATTTTAATGATCCTTTGCGAAGGATATAAAAATATCCTATCAGCAGAAGACCTATAAATACCATCATTTCAACAAGCGCGTATGTCAGCATTGCGCCTTCAAAACTCCTGAAAGTAACAGCCCATGGATACATAAATACTATTTCAATATCAAACAGTATAAAGAGCATAGTTACCATATAATATTTAACAGAAAATTTGGAATGTGCGGTTCCATACGGTTCAACTCCGCTTTCGTAAGTTGACATCTTTTCTGAACTTGGCTTTTTGGGTCCGAATATCTTTGATACTATGGTATTAACAACGGCAAAGCCAACAGCGCCGGCCATCATCAGTAATATTGGTACGTAGGATTCTAACATAATATGCAAAAATAGCAAAATATTAAGATTATTCAAAACACAAAAATCAGACAAAAAACTTTTCTGCCAAAAAATAATGGACGCCTGGGAAAGCACGTCCATTTCTGTGATTCGGAAAAAAAATTATCCTGTTGATTTTTCAAGTTTTGTAAGCCGGGCTTTCATTTCTGTGGTCAATTTCCGGTTTTTTCCATGCAATATCTGTATTGCAGTTTCGTTGATAATTCTTTTTGCGCGGTCATCCGCATCATCGGCAAGCAGGTCCAATTTTCTTATAACTTCGGGAAGTTTTGTTTCACTGTATTTATCCCATTTACTGCCCCCAATCCTGTTGTGCCCGATAAAAAAATCTATCGGAGCAAATTGATTTACGCCTTGCGTCCAGGATTCAATATCCTCTGCAAAATCAGTGTATAATCTCATAAAGAACTTATCATTAAGTTCATCGTCATAACCGCATTTTCTTTTCTTCAGGTAGTAACCGGTAATTTCATCTTCATCACTTATTGAATAATTCATGTACAGATTTCCTGTCCACAAAGTACTGCCTGAAATTATCTTTGGAGCAGATTCTTCAATTCTCTCTGCGGTCTGCTGAGAAATATTATCTGAAAAACAGAATATAAAATATTTTTCGCCCTGGAATGAATATACATCGATGGGCTTTCCGTGGTAAATATAGATGAACGGATATTTTTCTATTTTACTCATTTATTAAGATATATCAATTATCGTTTGTAATAAGTTTTGTTTCCCAGCCATCGTAATTGCCATCAAACTGTTGGGCCAGGTCATATAGTACAGAAGTATAATCAAGTACATCATTATATGTAACCGGATCGTTTTTTGTCAGGCGAACGCTCAGCGGGTATTCCTTGCCTTCTTTATCGGTCCATTCTGATGTTACTTTGTATTTTAGTTTTTTTGCCTCAGCAATAAATGAGTTTTTCGTCTCTTCTGTTCTGAAATAAACATAATGATCAACTTCTCTGGGTACCGACAGCAGGTCGCCTTTTGAGCGAAGACCCTCAACAACGCGCCTGTTAAGTATTGTATGCATTTCGTACCCGGCCGGGTAAAGATGCTCAAAATATTCTTCCCATTTTTCATCCGCTTCAAAATAGGTCTCATATTCATAATCACTGAATTCCTTCATTACTTTCTTAACAGCCTTTTTGATCTCCTTATTTTCTGCTGAGTAATAATAAAATATCCTGGCCCCGTCACAGGTTTCCCTGCCTGCAAATATCGCTCCGAACGGTTCAGTAACTGCTTCTGTGATCTTATCTTCGATAGCAAAGAGCATCTCACTTTCTTCTTTCGAAGAAAATCCATTTTCCTGGGGGTCATTCATTGTAAGAATGATAGTTAGCAGATGGTCCTTTTCCGGTATCGGGGCAATCTTATCCAGCCCAAGATCAAGATACATTGATGCAGGCGAGCCTTCAAGTTCAGTGAAATAAAAATCCCAGCTTGGTTTGTATTCAGTAGTCATTTAACAGTATTATTTAATTAGCAGTATTACTTAAATAGCAGTATTATTTAATTATTGTCATTTTTTTTGTTTCCGAAAACTCATCTGTTTCAAGTTTATAGAAGTAAACACCCGACGGGAAATTATCTGAGTTAAAGGTTACAGAATGGTTCCCGCTGGTTTTGTACCCGTTTACCAGTTCAGCAAGTTTCACACCAATTGAATTGTAAACTGTAAGCTTAACATTACCTGCACCGGTCATTCCATAATTTATTACTGTAACAGGATTGAACGGATTAGGATAATTTTGTTCTAAGTAATATTCATTTGGAAATTCTGTGTTATTATTTAAACCGGTGGGAACTGTATATGTAATTGAGAGCTTTGGTCTTTTTAGCACATCGGGCCGCTGAGGTTGTCTATAATAAATATGGACATTAATAGCATCTACCTGAAGTTTGAAGCCGTGATTACTTGCAGGGTTAGTTATCCAGTTCTGTACAACACCAAGATCAAGCGGTATTGTGTAGGTTACTTCTCCATTTGAAGGCATTATGCTGCTATCCGGCGGTGACCAGAAATATTTTCCTGCTATGAGGTCCGTCCCTTCACCGTTGCCTCCCGGCGCGCTCCATGGAGTATTTGGCATTCTTCTTTCCCAGCCAACAGGTGCATTTCCCATTCCGCCAATTGTATCATTAATTGATCCGGTCCAGTCAACGTTTAAATACCGGCCCTTGACCCGGGAGCTTGGCGTTTCCCACATAACATGTGTCAGTGTAAGTGATGCCGCTGTAACAACTGCATTGATTGGTATGTTCAGATCTTCAAACCTCAGCAGGGGAGAGATATCATATCCAAATCCCGGTCTGCCGTGTAGTTTGCCAATACACCAGTCATTGTTGCCATCGCCAAAAGTCGTTCCGTTATTTCCCGGTACTAAATTAAGATCAGAAATATCAACTGACTTGCATCCTGCATACCCGTTAACACCCTGCTGAAAGGTGACGGTAACAGGCTGTGCGTATATGATCTTAAATATTGAAACAAGTACAGCAATCAGTATTTTTGTTTTCATAATATTATATTATTTCAAACAAAAATAGCCTCATTAGATGCTTTAGTTCAAAGAATGATAATTCCGCTAATTACATAATTGGTATAGTGTTTTTAAGGGATTTAAGAATATTTTAGAAACTTAAGCTTGTTAAAAATATAAGTTTAACTTAGGAAACTATTTCGCTGATTTTACTGAATACATTTAAAAGAAAAATTAAACTAATAGTTTTCAGAAAAAAGCCTTTTCGGTTAAAATAACCTGATAAATTAATCTGAGAAACTAATTATAGAAATCTTCTATTACAGACCTATGCTTTTCTTCTATTACTTTTCTTTTCAGTTTCATTGTGGGAGTCAGTTCTCCGCTTTCAATGGTAAAAGGATCTTCAAGCAATGCGAATTTCCTGACACGTTCATATTTGGCGAGCGGTTTCTGAAGTACGTCAATTTCAGATTCAAAAAAATTATGAATAACGTCATTATCAGTAAGATCTCTTAACGTATTGTATTGCACCCCGAGTTTTTTTGCAAGACTCTCAAGCATATCCTGATCAGGCACAATAAGCGCAGTTACATAGTCTTTCTCATCAGAAGCGAATGAAATAACCTGGCTGATGTATTCAGAGCGCTCAAGGTTCTCTTCAATGTGAGTGAGCGAAATATATTTTCCTGTGGCGGTTTTGATAAGTGTTTTCTTGCGGTCTGTTATTTTCAGCATACCGCGATCATCTATTATGCCGATATCTCCAGTGTGCAGCCAGCCGCTTATTATCATTTCATCTGTATCTTTGGGATTCTTAAAATAACCCAGCATAACATTATCACCCTGTACAAGTATTTCGCCGTCACCGGCTATTTTTACATTTACGTTTTCAAGCGGGGGACCCACTGTCCCGAATTCATTATTATCTAGCCTGTTTACAGAAATAACCGGCGATGCTTCTGTCATTCCATAACCCTGCAGAATGAGCACACCAATTGAATCAAAGAACTCGGCGGTTTCTTTGCTTAAAGCAGAGCCGCCGGAAATAAAGAACTTTATCCTGCCTCCGGTTCTTTCGCGTATTACTGAAAATACTCTTTTGTCTGCAAGTTTCCACAACGGATTACTTTTATTCTCCCTGAATGCTTTTCCTATCTTTAAAGCGCGTTTAGTGATCGTTCTTTTCAGCAACGGCATTTGTTCAATATTCTTCTGTACTCTTGATGCAATTCTGGTAAAGAGCATCGGCACTGCAAGTACTATTGTGGGCTTTACTTCCGCCATTTGCGCGGCAAGCGTATCGATATTCTTTGCGTAATAAATCTTCGCGCCTTTTGATAGCGGTACATAATAGCCGCCGGTTCTTTCATATGTATGAGCCAAGGGTAGGAATGATAGAAAAATATCATCAGGGTGGACCGGGAATGAATCAGTGCACTGCTTAACATTTGCAAGCACATTCTTGTGCGATAGGCATACGCCCTTTGGGATTCCCGTTGTGCCGGAAGTATATATGATTGTTAATAGATCGTTAACGGATTGTTTGCCGGCCATATCAATGAAGAATTCATCAGCTATTTTATCGCTATAAGCCGTTCTTTCTTCCAGCAGTTCGCCATAAATCAGCTCTTCAAAGCTGATTATGTGTTCATGTGAATGATCTGTTTTATTGAATGTTATTATCTTTTCAAGTTTGGGTAATTCGTTAAATACTGCATTCACTTTTTCAGCCATCAGCTGAGTGGAAACAAAACAAAGCCTGCTTTCTGAATGCAGAAGGATGAACCTTATCTGCTCTGATGTCATTGTAGGGTATACAGGCACGGTAACTATTTGTTTCGCTATACATGCAAAGTCAGTCACAACCCATTCAAACCTGGTTTCGGAAATGATGGCGGCAGTTTCGCCGGGTTTTATCCCGAACTGCTCAATTGCTCTAGCAAGCAGGTAAGTGAGCTCTTTTAATTTGCTGCCGGTTATGTGCTTATACTCTTTTTTGTTTTCGTTCGGGTCTTTCCAGTATATGGCGCCATCATTGCCGTAAGTTTTGCATACTGACTGAAAGAATTCCGTAAAATTATTGTAACCCAAATCCATGTTTTTATAAATTTGTTACAAAATTACTAATAAAATGATTGAGTTATTAATCAATTTTCCGGGATTTCCATTTTTCAGTTGATATATGGTATTTGTTTTTTGCCCTTTACCAATTGTTAATTGTTCATTGCTCATTGTTAATTGCTCATGGAGTTTCCGGCAACAATCAGCATAATTTTTCCGTGTAAATTAAGGCTTTATTTGTTGTAAATATTGGTATATAGAGCTAAATTGCGTTCATAAAATTTTACGGAGGCAGATTTGAGATCAATTTTATTTTTACTGATATTATTAACATCATCTGCAGTTATGGCTCAGGTGGTGAATATTGAATCGCGCAGAATGCGCTCAGATACAACGGGTTGGATTGGAACCGCTGAAGCCAGTTTCCAGTTCTCAAAATCAGTTGATGAGATATTCGATCTCGGTGCGCTAATCCATCTTCAGTTCAAAGGTAAAAACGATCTTTGGCTATTTCTGAATGAAATGAGAATTATCAAGGGAGCAGGTACACAATTCGTCAATTCAGGTTTTGCGCACGTAAGATACAACAGGAAAATAACAAAGGAATTTTTGAGGTGGGAATTCTTCACGCAATACCAGTATAACAAAGCTCTTGAAGTTGGACAGAGAGTGCTTGCCGGTTCGGGTCCGCGTTTCAAGCTTTACGATTCAGATAAATTCCGTGCTTACATTGCATCACTTTATATGTTTGAATACCAGGAGTCAGTTGATAAACTTATTATTGAAAGAAACCATCGCACAAGCAGTTATCTTTCTTTTACCTTTGATTTCGACAGGGTTGAGTTCATCAATACCATCTACTTCCAGCCCAATATGCAGGATCTTAAAGATTACAGAGTTCTTTCGCAATCAGACCTGCTTTTTAAAATTTTCGAGAACCTGAAGTTCAAAACCGGATTTAATTACAGGTTCGATACACGTCCCTTCCCGGGTGTCCCTAAAACCACATATTACCTGGTAAACGGACTCAGTTTTGAGTTTTAAGTTTTTATTGAATATGATCTGCCGCAAATGATATTTTTCATTACTTTGCTCTTTTCAATTCAAGTGCTTTTTCGGTGAGCCATTTATAAAACTGTGCATCGGTTTTTTTGCATAGCTCACGGTACAAAAAAACAACCGATTCGTCATCTTCTTTAACTCTGGCTTTCAGAACTCTTTCAAAATAATGCAGGAAATCCTTTATTTTTTCTCTTTTGCCTGAAGCTATTTGCTCATGATTGGTTATAAAGTGTTTGAAGCTGTCAAGCTGGTTAAAAGTCTGTTCATACATTCCCAACTCATAATATATCTTAATCTGCAGAATCTTTATATCTATCTTGAGTGCAAAGTAATCTTGTTTGATCTTTAGTATGTTATCAAGAGACTTTTCGAAATTTTTTCTGTCAAAATGTATGTATGCATAACAGTAGTAATACATGTTATCCCTGTTTAACGGATGCAGTTCCTTTCTGTATTTAACAATGAACTCCTCAGCCCAAATAAGATCATTTGTCCTTACCGCTGTCTGAAATATGTTTCTGAAAAGATCCTGTGAAATATACTTGTTTGAACTGTTTGTATAGTATTTCTTTTCAAGCATGATCATATATGCGTTAAAAAGCTCCCTGTAATATTCAGATCTTCCTTCGTTGCACATATTTACGCAATAGTCTATCAGCCTCCCGAAAAGAAAATGCAGTTCATCTGCATTGATCTTATCTGAGTTCTCAATGATATCGTTTTTAAGCAAGTGAAAGTATTTTTCTCTGTTACCGGCGGAAAACAGAAGATAGAGATTAAAATATATTTGGAAAATATGGCTCAGTTCGCTGTTATTCTTTTTTAAGGTAACAATAATTTGTTTCATGTTAACGGGTTTCAGCAGCTCCGGTATTACATTCCTTGTCTTTGTTCTTTCCTGCCTTTTTGTGATCTTAAGGATATTATCATTTTGCTTGATCGATTCAAGTATAAAAAGTGCCAGGTGGTTCTTTGCAGATGAATTCAGTGATGTGATGGAATCGTTCAGGCTTTGCTCATTATAAAGCTTTTTATTTATCACAAAGTTGTTGAACTTTTCTGTTTCGATCTTGATCTTTTTGTAAAAATGATCGGGGTCAGCAACTTCGTAACCCTTAATTCCAAGTTCTGTTTCGTGAATGTTCCTTTCGATCTGCCTGTAAAGTTTCCGCGAATAAAGCTGTTTCCTCAGATGAGTAAGCCTGTCGTATTCATCAGCATCAAAACTGCGGTATGATAAGTATTTTTCTAAAAGTTGTTTCAGTTTTGAAAGCAGGTCGCGCATGGTTGAGTCATTGTAACTCCTCCCTGAGTTCATTCTCCTGAATACTTCAATGCGGTTGAATTTGGGGCCGCTGAATTGAGGACCGAACAGTAGAAGTGAGTTGAAAAGACTTTCGGTCTTTGGGTAAGGATTCATAAAAGAACATTTCAGGAATTTCCTGAAATCCTTTAAATCTTTTTTGCTTAAGCTCCCTACTATCGCAGTCAGATTTTCGTTTACTTTGTAGTTCATATTTAACAGGTAAAATTAACGGCAAAAATGTGCCGCAAACTTTTAAATATAACCACTTTTTGCTATATTTCATAGTAATGATTCTGATTTATGAGCGTCAAATTGAGAATAATTTCTTTGTCTATTCTTCTTAATATTTATAAGTTAAATATAAATAACACCTATTAATTAATCATAATTAAAGCTAACCACAAATGAAAAAATTTACTAAGAAAATTCTGGGTTTCTTTCTTCCGTTTTTGTTTATCATGATATCATTTAATGTATTTACAGGCAAAGTTAATGCCGATCCTGAATACAGGATAGAACGGGTGTGCAGCAACGGTATATGTGTTGTTACTGTGTATACTTTAGATGGAGCTATTGTAAATGTTTACGAAGAGCTAGACAGCAATCCGTAACAGCAGCAATGGTTAACAGCAGCAGTGGTTAACTGAGACGCTTTGTGACCGCGAACTACAAACTGGCTATGAAAGGTGATAGCGGCAAAAAGGGAAGTAAACTGATCGTCATTATCTGCAATTAATGCATTTGAAATTTTGTGTCGTTCACAAAGGTATGCATGAATGCGCGATCTTTATGTTCCTGTCCGGCAGGCTAAATGTAGATATTTTTTCAAAAATAAATATTTGGAGGAATTATGATGAGAAGGATAAAATTAACAATTTTAACAGGTGTTATCATTATGTGCAACTGCGTTTTTGTTTTTGCTCAAAATGAAGACATCAGGTGGTCTTATGACCCTTCGACTCAGGTTAGGGTTACAGGAGATTTTGTGCCACTGCCGCAATCATTGTATTTTGTGAATCCGAATACTTCGGATAGACACATCAGCACCGCGCAGGGTAACTATGTGATCGGTCCAAGTTTCAGGCCGTTTCCGCATACTGCCACCCAAAGTGAAGTTGATGTTACAACTCAGGCCGGCAGCAGTAATATTATTTTCGCCGCATGGAATTCTTTCGGCCCTTCGTTCTATGGTACGGGATATACCGCTTCGATTGATGGCGGGGTTACATGGGCGGGAAGCCACCAGACATTTACTCCCAACAGCGGTGACCCCGCAAACTGGATATGGCCGGTGGGAAGTACTTGGGCCGGAAGGTTTGGTCACTCTGTAATTCAAGGCGCGGCTTATTCCAATACAAACGGGTCTTCGTGGACAGGGCAGGTTAATTTTCCGGGTGCCAGCGGTTTTGATAAAAATCTTTCTGCTGTGGATGATGTAACCGGCAGCGCGTATTTCGGCAGAGCATATACTGTATGGACAAATTTTTCAGGAACATATACGTACAGGATAGTGATATCTTACACTACTGATGGCGGAGTAACCTGGAGCACGGCAGCACCGGTTAGTCCCCCCACTTCAGCAGGTCACCATCACCAGGGCTGCGATGTAAGAGTAGGTCCCGGAGGAGTTGTGCATGTTGTGTGGGCAAACTGTACAACAAACGGGCAAAATTCAACCGAAGACAGCCTTGGATATGCCAGGTCAACCGATGGCGGAGTAACATGGGCGTTTTCAAGCAACCATGTTGCAGATATGAATGGCATCAGAACAAGTAATCTGGTAAACGGAATAAGATGTAATGGTTTTCCCAGGCTTGATATTGATAAAACCGGCGGACCCCGTAACGGGTGGCTTTATGTTGTTGCCGCTGAAAAGAATTTTACACCAGCACTTGATAATTCTGATGTGATATTAATGCGCTCAACAGATAACGGCGCTACATGGACAAGGACAAGAGTGAACCAGGATGCTTCAGGCAAACTGAACTATATGCCTGCCGTTAGAGTTGATGAATGCGGGGGAGTTAACGTGGTTTATTATGATCAGCGAAACGTTACAAGCACACAGGCTGAAGTCTATTTGTCCCGTTCGGTTAACGGCGGAACTTCTTGGACAGATATAAAAGCCAGTGACCATAGTTTTACTCCTGCGCCAATCGCAGGACTTGCAGGGGGTTACCAGGGTGACTATATCGGGGTAACTTCTCTTGGCACGAAAGTATGGCCATTTTGGGCAGATAATTTTTCAGGAATATACCAGGTATGGACAGCAAAAATTGATGTCGGACCCGATCTCTGGTCAAAAGATACATGGCTTGATGACGGAACGGAGCCAAATCCTGATAACGGCCCCATGTGGGTAAGCCAGGATATTTGGGTAAGAACTCAGCAGGATGGTTTCGCTAATCCGCACCAGCACCAGAATCCGGAGTACAGAGATTCGATACTCTATCCGTACAATCCAAACTACATATACGTTATGGTTCGTAACCGCGGCGGCTGTTATGCCAGCGGACAATTAAAAACATACTGGGCCAAGGCTTCAACAGGTTTAAGCTGGCCGACTCAATGGATCAATTATTATATCGGCCCTACTCTTCACGGGAATATCATTCATACGAGTATGCCAATAATATCAAATCTTGCTCCCGGTGATTCAGTCATTTTTGAAATTCCGTGGTTCCCCCCGAACCCTTCTGACTTTTCCGGATTTGGTTCTGATAGCTCGCATTTTTGCCTGCTGGCAAGAATTGAAACCTCACCTGTTGCTCCGTATGGAATGACTTTCCCTGAAGGGGCCGGTATTTACACGAATGTTAAAAACAATAATAATATTGTTTGGAAAAACATCACTGTTGTTGATGACTTCTCAGGGCCAAACGGACCGCTTGCGGCGGGCTGGGTTACTGTTCGTAATGTAGAACGCGAAGTTGCATTGGTAAAACTGCGTTTCTTGACACCCAAAAAACAGATAGATAACCCGTTCCAGAGATACGGAAGAATATATGTTGACCTGGGTGAAAAACTATATGCGCACTGGAGGGATGGCGGTACAAGAGGCGAAGGAATAGAACCGGCCGAGGGAACAAAAATCGAAATAGTTAAACTGGATGCGTATATTTCTGATATGAAAATGGATCCCGAAGAAATGGCCACGATAAAATTTGAATTTGATCTTTTTGAACAGCCTCCAAGAGGTGCTGACAGGTTCACACTTCAGGTGGAGCAGTATACTCAGCTTGGAACAGACCGGGAATTCATTACCGGCGGCGAAAATTTTGAGCTCAATACAGCCCCGCGTAGAAAAGGACAGGAGGAAACAGAACAGGTTAAATTCTTCTCAACAAATGCGTATCCAAATCCGTTTAATCCTGTTACAAACATAAGCTTTTCATTGCCAAATGATACTTATGTAAAGATTAAGATATATGATATCCTTGGTAAGGAAGTTGCCGGACTTGTTAATGAATTCAGGAAAAAAGGAAATCATTCAGTCAGGTTTGATGCAAGCAATCTTGCAAGCGGAATATATTTCTACACAATACAGGCTGGAGAGTACAGGCAGACAAGAAAATTGCTGTTGGTTCGTTAGACCGTTTCATCCGTTGACACATTCTCATAGCTAAAGCTCCCGAAACAGGGAGCTTTTTTTATGCAGTATTATAGTTGTATATTGTGTAATTAATGATAATATTTGCTGTGATTTTTTCACTCGGGATAAAATTTTTATCCTGTAAATTGTTTAACTATCCTGAAGATTTTTTACCGAAATTCTAAAATGCGTAAATTAGCTGCAATAATGTTTTCTGATATGTCCGGGTATACTGCGCTTATGCAGCAGAATGAACAGCTGGCAAAAGAAAAACGGCGCAGACTGAAAGAAGTTCTTGAAAGTACGACCGCTGTTTACAACGGTGAGGTATTGCAGTACTACGGCGATGGCGCATTAAGCATTTTCAGCAGCGCTATTGATGGTGTTAAGTGTGCTATAGAAATTCAGCAAACACTGCTTATTGAACCGAAAGTTGACCTGAGAATTGGTCTGCACTCGGGTGATATTTCAATGGAAGATGAAACCATTTACGGTGATGGCGTTAATATCGCCTCAAGGATAGAATCACTTGCCGTTCCGGGTTCTATCCTGATTTCAGAAAAAGTGTACGATGAAATAAAAAACCAGCAAAACCTTTCAGCCAGGGAAATGGGTTATTTTGAATTCAAGAATGTTGTTGAACCAATGCGTGTGTTCGTTGTTGAAAGTGACGGTCTTGTAGTCCCCGCGAGAAATGAACTTAAGGGAAAGACCAAACAGCCGGTCAACCGGCTTGCTGTTCTGCCGTTTGTAAATATGAGCGCTGACCCTGAAAATGAATATTTCAGTGACGGAATTTCAGAGGAGCTGCTGAATGTTTTTTCAAAAGTAGAAGGTCTCGAGGTAACTTCAAGAACATCAGCCTTTGCGTTTAAAGGAAAGAACACAGATATACGTGAAATTGGTATACAACTTAATGTCAACAGAATCCTTGAAGGAAGCGTTCGCAAATCAGGTAACCGCGTACGCATCACCGCGCAGCTTATTAATGCTGCCGATGGTTATCATATCTGGAGCGAAAATTTTGACCGTGACTTAAACGATATTTTCAAAGTGCAGGATGAGATAAGCGGAATTATAGTCAATAAATGCCGCGAAAATCTGACCGCAAAAGAACACGATAAGAAACTCGTTAATGCGCCCGTACAAAACCTTGAAGCGTACACCCTGTTTTTAAAAGGACTGCATTTCTATAATAAGGTAACTCCAAATGATTTTAAAAGGGCAATATCGCTCTTTGAAGAAGCAATATCGCTTGAACCTGGTTATGCTCTCGCGTACGCCATGGCAGCCGAAGCGTATGCTTTTCTTGGTTCTACAGGGCAAGTGCACCCCGGGGAGGCTTTTGGGTTCGTTCACAAATATGCCGATAAAGCGTTGCAGCTTGATAACACACTTTCTGCGGGTTATGCCGCAAAAGGCTCAGCGTATTTACTGTATGACTGGAAATGGAATGAAGCATATGATTCATTAAAGAAAGCTATAAAACTTAACCCTGCAGCAACCGATGCTCACCAATTACTTTCGTTCTATTATCTCATTACCGGGAAAAACAGCGAAGCAGTAGCTATAATGGAAAAAGCGCTTGAAACTGACCCGCTCTCGCCGATAGTTAATAAATCACTTGTGGATGCTTACCTCATATCAGGCAGGGTAGATGATGCCTTAAAGCAGGCTGAAATGCTGCTTGAAATGTATCCGCAAATGCGCGCGGCTAAGGAACTGAAAGGCTGGTGCATTGGCGCAAAAGGCGACTGGAAGAAATCTGCAGAAATTTTTGAAGAAGTTCGCCTTTCTATAGATCACCCGTTAAAAGGATTCGCGCCCATTGGCTGCGCTTATGCAAAATCAGGGGATGCAAACAAAGCAATGGAGTGCATCGCAAAAATAGAGGAGTGGCAGGCATCGGAGCCGGGAATTGTTGTCGATGCTGATCTTGCCATGGTCTGGCTTTCTTTGGGTGAGCTGGATAAGGGGTTTTATCACTTATTCCAATGCGTGGGAAAAAAAATAGGTCCTGCGGCTATTATTATTGAGCATCCCGCATTCAATGTGCCCCATAATGATCCAAGGTACCTGGAATTGAAGAAGAAAATGAATTTGGTATGAAATTAAAGGGTTTTGTTGGTTTTGAAATGTATACTAACAATATGGGCAAATATATCATTATAATATGATCATTTTTTAATTTCATTTCTTACTTGCTTTTTTTAAAATATACCCTATATTTGTTAATAATATTTCAAAATTCATTGAAAATCACACAATAACAACCTAAATTTAGCCTATCGAAATTTCTACATATCGTTTTTAAACTAACAATCCATAGCTTGCGCAAAATAAAATATTTTTTAATCCCGGTCATTCTCGGAATATTTATGTATTCCTGCGAGAAGGAAGATAGCAGCGTAATAGACCCTATACTTCATTTTCCTTCTATAACAAGTAATTATTATACTCCACAGGTGTTTAATTCCGATACCATCGGAATAATTGCTGGTGCAACTGTTGAATCTGAAGACCCTGTTGAAAAAGTAGAAGTTAAGTTCTACGACCTTGGCAACAATATACTTGCTTCAGTGAATCTGCTTGATAACGGTGTTTATCCTGATACCACGGCAGGTGACGGCAAATATACAGGCTTATTGAATTATGTTTTTTCATGCCGGCAGGTTGGATTTCATAAAATTGAATTCCTTGCAACAAATGTATCAGGCCTGACAAGTAATCCTGTGCAAAATGATGTTAATGTCATCAGATCTCCTAATCAGCCTCCGGTAGCTACCGGAATAGTGATCTCACCGGACAGCATACAGGTTAATACACCATCATTTTTTACATTTATGATAACCTCGGTTGATCCCAATGGTCCCTGTGATATTGCAAAAGTTTTTTACACGGGTTTCAGACCAAGCGGCGTTCCTTTGACTTCTTCTCTTGAGTTGTTTGATGACGGCAGCTGCTGCCAGATAGGTACAACCGGCGTTACAAGCGGTGATACCGTGGCAAATGACAGTAAATTCACCAGACAGACTTTCGGGGCGCCTAATGAAACGGGTTATTACAGGTATTATATCCGTGCTGTTGACCGTTCTGGTGATACAAGTAATATATTAAGCGATTCTATTTATGTTTATTAAAATTCTGAAAATGAAAAAACTCCTTTTAATACTGATACTGGCATCATTTAATATCGGCTTTGCGCAAATGCTGCCTAAAGATTTTAAGATATCAAATGACGTTTATAAAAAATTCAAGTCTGATGTAAAACAAAATAAGGGCAATAACCTTATAGGCAGGTTTTCATCCTCGCCGGTATCCTCACAGACAATAATTTCAAATTTCATTTCTGATATTATTGTGGTAAGCAATGATGGCGGTGATACTATCTGGTTCGGAACCGGCAAAGGTATATCCCGCACAACTAACCGCGGCTTGTCATTCCAGAATTTTTACGGAACCGAACCATTTGGTGAAGATGATGTTTCGGGTCTTGCAGTGTATAAAAATTGGGTAGTTGTGGCTACCGCGTATTCGCAATTGATAAATGAAGAATATGTCCCGACCGGAACAGGTATAAAGGTCTCAAGTGACTACGGCGCAACATGGGCATCATACCCCCAGCCGATTGATGGAGTGAATGATTCAACAATACAATACGGAATAAGTACTATCACTGCTTTACCAGTTGTAGTGGATGAATTCAATCTTTCATACGATATCGCAATTTCAAAGAAAAACAGTTCGTCTGATTCACTGGTGTTCTGGATAACATCATGGGCAGGCGGTACACGTAAATCAACTGATTTTGGCGCTACATGGCAGCGCGTTGTACTTCCTCCGGATGCATTTAATACAATTACACCAACAGGGGGTCCATATAATTTTGAGCTTAATCCCCGCGACCCGCCGCTTGGCAATAATAACCATAAAGGATTTTCGGTTACCACAGAAAATGATTCCACTATATATGTAGGTACCGCTAACGGTATAAACAGGTCAAGTGACTGGGGAATGAGCTGGAAGAAATACAATTTTGATAGCACAGGTACAGGCAGCGGAGTATCGGGTGATTTTGTTGTTGGACTTGATGTACAAAAGTACGGCAATAATGTTATTGTATGGGCATCATCAAACCCAACAAAAGGGGGCGAGTTTTCAGCGTTCAGTTTTTCCTCCAATTTTGGTGCTTCATGGAGCAATACGCTTGATGTAGCTTTCACTCATAATGTCGGCTTTAAGGATTCTATTGTATACGGCGCAACTGATGACGGAATATGGCGCAGTTATTTCACGCCGCCCGGCTTTAGCTGGTCAAGACCTTCTATCATTTACGATGAGGAAATACGCGACCAGATAAGAACAAATCTATTCTATGCAGTTGATTCTCAGGGCGATTCAGTATGGGTAGGCTCCGGTGACGGACTTGCGCGCACTACTGATACACTGACGAGTCCCTGGGTAGGTAAATGGAAAATTTTCAGGGCATACCAGAACATCACGGCCACAAACGAATCATACGCCGCGCCAAACCCGTTTTCACCGGATGATGAAGTATGCAGGATATATTATAAAACAGGGAAGACCTCTTCAAATATCACTATTAAGATATTTGATTTCGCGATGTTCCCGATAAGGACAGTGATACAGAATGCTTCTCGTACATCCCCTGATGTGATATGGGCAACATGGGACGGCAAACGTGATGACGGCACACAGGTCTCAAACGGAGTTTATTTTTACCGCATACAGATAGATAAAGATGAAACTGTGTGGGGCAAGATATTGGTATTACAGTAAAATTGTATGAATAGAATTAATTTGAAATTGTTAATATTAATCTTCATTTCGTTGTTTACTCTGAATTGTTCAAATCAAGCCGGTATGAATGATTATGATACTGTAATTAAATTCTCAAAAGATGAGCAGCTTATATTCCCTGATTTTGTTCTTACATATACCGGCGATAGGACAGAAACCAAGCATTTACCGAACGGGACTAATATAAAAATGAAATTCCGCGAGTTTGACATAACTTCATCTTCATCAAAGAAACAAATAAGCTGGTCTTCCGGTATGGGTGATATTGCCCCTATGGGATTTGAAATTGACGGAAAGAAGTTCGAACTTGAAATGTCATATTCAGAAAAGCTTAAATCACAATTATCAGAAAACGAATTAGTTATAGTAAAAAAATAATCCATGAAGATATATCTTAAAATAATATTATTACTGGCAGCCCTTACAGCGCAATCATTTTCGCAGCTTGGCGGCCTGCCCGGTGCGTTCACGCGCATGGGATTCAACGCGCGAGGTAATGCTATGGGTAATGCAATGACCTCAATTACCTCAGGTGATCTGAACGGTCTGTACAACCCCGCGCTGTCTTCGTTCCAGAATGAGCATTTGATCAATGCCAGTTATTCTTTCCTTTCGCTGGATAGAAGCCTGAACTTTGTTAGCTATACTAAAAACTTCAAGCTTCCCAAACAGACCGAAGGCGGAGCGGGTATTACTTTTTCATGGATAAATTCCGGTGTTGGTAAAATTGACGGCAGGGATATTGATGGCTTTTCAATTGGCGAGCTGTCAACCAGTGATAACCAATTCCTTTTCGCTCCTTCAATAAGAGTCTCAGATAATATCTCGCTTGGAGTTGGATTTAAACTTTATTACTCAAAACTATATGAAGGCGTATCTGCAACTTCATTCGGGTTTGATATCGGCGGGTTGTACAGAGTGAACGATAAAATAAATGTTGGTGTTACAATTAAAGATATTAATTCGCAGTATGAATGGAACACCATTGACCTGTATGGCCAGAACGGCAACCAGACAAAGGAGAAATTCCCTAAGTTGTATACTCTGGGTGTTTCATATTTGCTGCCAAATAACTTTGGTTTAGTTGCGCTTGATTATGAAACGAGCAATAAAAAGTCCAATATCATAAGGATTGGCGCTGAGATAAATCCGGTTAAAGATGTCAAGTTCCGCGCGGGACTCGACAGGCTTGACCTGAGTGCAGAAGACAAGTTCGGAGGCTCAAGACCTTCTGCGGGAATTGGTTATCAAAAGGCATTCAATAGTTATATAGTAGGAATTGATTATTCATTTGTGCTTGAGCCGTTTACTCACAATCCGTTTCAGACGATTTCGGCTGTTATTAAGTTTAAATAATGCTTATTTTTGTTAAATTTTAAACACGGAATAAATTTTTGAGATCACTAATTAAGTATATAATCATCCTTGTAGCAATTGTTTCCGTATCAAAGTCACAAAATGACGGGGCGGGGAATACCGGGCTGGCATTCTTGAAGCTTGGCATTACATCGCGCTCTATTGCTATGGGCGAAGCTGTTGTTGGCAATACATTTGATGCATCTGCAACACACTACAATCCTGCTGCGCTTTTCAACGGCTCAAAAGTAAATATGGTGTTTATGCATAATGAGCAGGTTCTTGGTGTCCGCACTGAGTTTCTGGCAGGAAAAGTAAAATTCAACAAGCTTGCGCTAGGTTTCAGTCTGAACAATACTTCTGTCGATAAAATTCAGGTTCGCGAAATTCCCGGTGAATCACTTGGTGAATTTACAGCACAGAATTTTGCTCTCGGTATATCTATGGGCTACAAGGTTAACGAAAATCTTTCCGTGGGCTTGACAGGTAAATTCCTTTTTGAAAAGATTTATGTTGATAACGCCTCCGGCGTTGCGCTTGATCTTGGCGGGCTGTACATCAAAGATAAACTGACAGTTGGCGCATCAATCACAAATCTCGGTTCCATGAGCGATCTCAGAAGTGAAGCTACGAAGCTTCCTTCTGCAATAAGGTTCGGCGGTTCGTATTATGTTGATCTTGCAGGTATAAGCTCCAGGCTCATAATAGCAGCCGATGGCTACAAGGTTATGGATGGCGGTAAATTCCATGCTAACACGGGCGCTGAGCTGCTTTACAAAGATTTTCTTGCATTAAGAGTTGGATACCAGTCAGGCTATGAAAATAAATCAATTGCCGCCGGAATTGGCTTAAAATATAAAGCATTCGCGCTTGATTACGCTTTCGTACCCTACAAATATTCACTTGGCTCAAGTCATACAATAACATTAGGCACTAATTTCTGATTCCTGCATTTTAAGCAATGTATATTAACGGGAGCTTTTGAGTGGAAGTAGTTCATTACGAAAAAAAATATCTTGATAAATGGGAAGAATTGGTAGCAGGTTCTTCCAACGGTACAATATTCCATACACGCAAATTCCTTTCTTATCACTCACCTGATAAATTCAAAGATAACTCGCTGCTTTTTTTTGAGGATAAAAAACTCATCGCGGTTCTGCCTGCGGCTGATATAAAGCGCGATGGCACGAGAACACTATGGTCACACATGGGCGCAAGCTATGGCGGATTTGTGCATAATGAAAGCCTGAGCATCAAGCAGTCATTTGATCTTACTCAGAGCTTAATTGACTATTCACTGAGCGAAAAATTTGAAAAAATTGTTGTAACAAGTGTGCCTGTAGTTTATCAAAAACGTTATAACCAGTATCTTGATTTCGCATTTGTTAAGAACGGTTTCAACTATCTTAAACGTGAAGTTACAAGCGTTATTACGCTTGATGTTGATGAAGATAACGTGATGAAGCTCATTAAGCCTGAATCCCGCACATCAGTGCGTAAAGCTGAGAAGATGGGCGTAGTGATTAAGAAGTCTAATGATTTTGATGAGTATTACGATATATTACAAAGCAATCTTGCAATGCGCCATAATGTGCAGCCTGCGCATACTTTGGAAGAATTGTATCTGCTAAAAGAACTTTTTCCGCACAAGATTCAATTGTTCGGGGCATACCTGAAAAATAAAATGATAGCCGGAGTTATAAATTTTTACTGCAATGATAAAGTCGTGCTTGTGTTTTACATCAGCCATAACCAGGAGTACCAGCAGTACCGCGCGGTGAATCTGTTGTTTTATACCATAATGAAGGATGCTATCAGCCGCGGACTTGAGTTCCTGGATTTCGGGTTATTCACAGTGAATATGGATCCAAACTGGGGACTCGGTAAGTTCAAAGAGTCATTTGGCGCAAGGGGAATATTGAGAGATTCATATTTTTTAGATCTGAAATATTAACCGGTAATTAATTAAAGTGATAGATAATAAAAAGATCTGGTTCATAGTTTTTTTTACCGCTTTAATTCTCGGGTATTTCCAAACAGTCAGAACAGATGCCCCTAACTATGAACTTAAACTTACCCGCCATACAACGATAATTAATAATACAATTGAATATCCTTACAAGTACAGGCTGCTCAATCCATACATTACACAGATTTGGATCTCAGCATTGAATACAGTTATTCCCGATAAACCCGCTTTCATTGCAGCATACACACTTCAGAACATTATCATTTTCGCATTCATGTTGTTATGCCTGATGAAATTTTTTAAGCTGTGGTTTGATGATACAGGGGCAGTAATTGCATTACTGCTGTTTGCGGTACTTGTACCGCTCTCGCTCACAGGGTATGATGTACTTGGCGATATGACAACTGCGGGCATTATGGCATTAGGATTTTACTTCATCAATACTTCAAAGATAAAATTATTATATCCACTGATATTTATTGCGGCATTTAATGAGCTGCAACTGATATTGCTCATCGCATTCTATTTCTTTTCAAATTTATCAAACCTAAAAGATAATACAGTTTGGATAAACAGCGTTTTATTAACAATAACCTTTCTTGCCGCGTATGGTTTGATATATTTATTGCGCGGCGGCTCCGCCGGCGGAAGCGAAGTGAACTGGTACTTTACCAAGGATGCTGCGTTTAATATCGCGCATAAGGACTGGATGCTGCTCTGGTTCTTAATGATAGCTCCGTTTATTTATTTCGTTTTCAAAGGATTCAAAAGTAAACCTGAATTCCTGAAGAACAGCGCAGTAATAGTGCTCCCGTTATTTTACTTCGGAGCGTTCTTCTTCATAGCGCGCTTGCGAGAAATTGATAAGGCATTAACTATATTTACAATACTCATTCCGCTTGCGTTGTATACTATAATTCCCCAACATGTAAAAGATACCAAAGGGCAGGTTAAGGCATAATGTGCGGAATATCCGGTATATTCAATTTTAACGGCGCGCCTGTTGATAGAGCCCAGGTAAGCGAAATGAACAGGATTATCCTTCACCGCGGACCGGACGGAAATGGTGTTTATGTTGAAGGCAATGTCGGCATTGGCTCAACACGCCTTGCGATTATCGATCTGCGCGAAATATCAAACATGCCTCTATATGATACCGATAACCGTTATGTCATAGTGTTTAACGGTGAAATTTATAATTACATAGAAGTTGGCAATGAACTGAAGAAAAAAGGATACAGGTTCCACACTGATTCCGATACTGAAGTCATAATAAATGCATATAAAGAATGGGGCGAAGATTGCCTGCACAAACTAAATGGTATGTGGGCTTTCGCTATTTGGGATAAACAGGAAAAAACCCTTTTTTGCGCCAGGGATAGATTCGGCATAAAACCATTATACTTCTACAAAGATGATACTAAGCTTATCTTCGGCTCTGAAATAAAGCAGATACTAAGCTTCGGCATTGATAAGTCAGTGAATGATTCCACAATATACGATTACCTTGTATTCAATTTTATTGACCACACTGAAAATACTTTTTACAAGAACATCACAAAAGTACAGGCCGGGCATAAATTCACCATCAAAAATAATGAATTTAAGCTTTCCAGGTGGTATAATCTGCCAAATACGGGATTTATGCAGGATACAACTAACCTTTACAAAGATTTTTATGACCTGCTGTATGATTCAGTTCGTATACATTTACGAAGTGATGTGGAAGTAGGCAGCTGCTTAAGCGGGGGACTCGATTCCTCGGCAATAGTCTGCATTATGCATGATATTTTACACAACGAAGGAAAACCTGAAATTCAGAAAACCTTCACAGCCTGCTATGATGATCCGCTGATTGATGAAAGACCATATGTAGAAGAAGTTATCCGGCAGACTAATTCAACCAAATATTACCTTTTCCCCGATGTTAATGGATTTTTGAACGATATTGACAGAATGACTTATCACCAGGATGAGCCTTATACGGGAGCGACCGTTTTTGCGCAGTGGAGCGTTTTTAAGAAGATACATGAAACCGGAATTAAAGTTGTGCTTGACGGACAGGGAAGCGATGAAATTCTGCTGGGATACTTTTCATTTTTCCCGTTCCATTTAAAACGCAATTTGCTTAATCCATTCAAATTTATTTCTGAGTTTGTTAATGGAGTGAAAACATCCAACCTTGGTTATAATAAGTTCATGCAAAACCTGATTTATTTCAATACAGGCTCAGTAAGGTACAGGCATGTTTTAAAGAACAGCTCTGCTTTTGCGCAGCGTGAGTTTGTTTCATCGCATAACCGCAGGGATGTATTTAATGAAATGATAGCGGCAACAGGACTCGAAGCAAACCGCCTTTCAAACCTGTGGAATATTTCAATCCCGTCTCTTTTAAGATATGAGGACAGGAATTCCGGCGCGTTTTCTGTTGAGGCAAGGATACCGTTCCTTGATTACAGGCTGGTTGAATTCATTTTTACCATTCCGCTTGATAAGTTAATTCAAAAAGGTTGGACCAAAAGTGTTCTCCGTAAATCACTTAAAGGTAAGATACCAGAAGATATCAGAATGCGTAAAGGTAAGCTTGCGTTTTCTGTTCCCCAGAAGAAGTGGCTTACAGAGATTCCCGGGTACCTTGAAGATACTTTCAATAATGACTTCAGGAGCGGGAAATATATTGATAGAGAAAAAATTCTTAGTTTGATTAGGTCCGGGAATTTTAACGATAAAGTGATTTATCGCGCATTCGCGCTTGAAAAATGGATGAAGGTATTTGATCTGCATTAATGATTGTTTTTATTCGTTTTAAATCCTTGTGATATTAGTTATATTTACTTTTAAAACTAATAATATTAATTGAAAAACCATTCTGTACTACATATCGCACCTGAAAATACTGCAGGTGTGCCGTATAATGTCATGAAAATGCAGGCAATGTTTGGAATGCCTTCAAGGCTGCTTACTTTTTACAAAATTCCGTTTGATTTCCCCGAAGATGTATGCCTGAATCTGCCCCTGCCTCGCAGCAAGGTCGCCATGAAATGGCGTGAGTTCAAGCAGTCAAATCTGCAGGGCAAGATAAAAAAAGATAACATAGATAAATGGACGCATCTTCCGTATTTTGAGCCGAAGAATTCCGCCGAAAAGGCATACATGAAGCTCCGCGAGAACAGGAATAAGCCAAAATTCCTCAAAGCGCTTGACGAGATATCGGCTGATTCATTTGATATAATACATTTTGATGGCGGCATCGATTTTTTCAGCGATTCACAGCTTGCGAAAGCTTTGAAAATGAAGGGCAAAAAAATTGTAAACTGCTACTTTGGCGATGATCTCAGGACCCGAGGGATTGTCAGGGATATGGATGAGATAAGCGACCTGAACCTGACCTTTGAGTATGACCATACACTCAGGCACCCTGATATTAATTTCCTTTTTTTTCCGTTTGATAATTCAGCATTAGACTACATAAACGATGAAGTGTATAACACCGGATTTAAAGAAAAAGTGAAAATTATCCACTCTCCAACCCAAAGGATCATAAAGGGTACCCCGGAAATTATTGCAGCAGTTGAAGAAGTGAAAAAGAGCCGTGATATTGAGTTCCTGCTGATAGAAGATACACCGCGCGATGAACTAATGAAGATAAAACGAACTTGCCATATTGCCATAGATCAGATCGGCAACAGGGGCGGCACCGGTTACGGGATAAATTCACTCGAAACGCTATCAATGGGGCTGCCAACTATTACAGATATGAACTGCGGTATGGATACATGGCTTCCTGAGAATCCATTTTTTGTGGCTAATAAAGAAACACTTGCCGAAAAATTAATCGAGCTTATAGATAATGAACAACTTCGCAATTCTGCAAGAGAATCATCACGGAAATGGGTTGATAAGTATCATTCTTACAGCTCAGTATTCGCAAAATTAACTGAATATTATCAAAAGGCATCGATAATATAAATATATTTATTGGATTGCATTGACTGTGCTTGCCCGGCTATGTCGCGGTCAATGCTTTACTACCCCGTTGTTGGTCTTGCTTGACTGGTTTTTCAGTTGACCAACAACTAAATTCAATCGGAACGCAAATTTGCCGTCACAAATACAAAAAATATTTTCTGATGCAATAATCTACACAATTGGCAGTGTGTTCAACCGCTTACTGCCTTTTTTGCTGCTGCCCATATATACTCTATACTTTCCCCCCGCTGAGTACGGCATATTCTCACTGGTTTATTCATTCTGGTTCTTTGTTTCAGTGTTTTACCTGTACGGAATGGAAACAGCTTTCCAGAAGCTGTTCCTTGAAGCCGGAGATGATGTCACAAAAAAGAAGATTTACAGCTCAACCCTGATTTTGATCTTTTTAACCTCGGTATTTTTCAGTGTTATTATTTACTTTTTATCTGATTTTATTTCAGCAAAAATTACAGGCAGCGCATCAAACGGTTACCTCATAAGGCTCTTAGCCTTTATTCTGCTCGCTGATTCATTGTACCGCTTCCCCATGATTCTTATCAACAGTATTCAGCGTTCAAAGCTGTATTCATTTCTCAATTCAATTGCCGTGGTGCTGAATGTCGCGGTTAATATAATACTGATAGTCTATTATAAGCAGGGGATTGAAGCGATATTTTATTCATACCTTGTATCATATACGTTCCTTTTCATAATTTCATTTTTCAGCACAGCTAAGTATTTTGCTTTGAGTATCCAATCTGCAACAGTAAAGCATTTATTAAAGAATGCTCATCTATTTTTGTATTACGGTTTATTTCTCATTTCAATTGATCTTATTGATAGGTTCATACTTGAGTACTTCAGAGGCTCCGCAGAGGTTGGAATTTACTCTGCCAGTTACAGGATAGGCATTGTGATGAATCTGGTTATTACAGGCTTTAAGGTCGCATGGACTCCTTTTTTTATGAACCTCAAAGGTGAAGAAGGCAACAAAGAAATATTCTCAAAAGTGTTTACTTATTTCTGCTACGGCGGACTCGTAGTATTTCTGCTCTTCTCACTGCTGGCAGATGACCTGGTGAAGATAAATATAGCAGGCTTCACTCTGCTTAACGAAAAATATTGGAGTGGACTCGTAATTATACCATACATACTGCTTGCTTATTTGTTCTCAGGGCTGTACCTGAACCTGAATGTTGCATCATTTTTTCAGAACAAGATCAAATACCTTATTATTTCATCTGCTGCGGGATGTGTAAGTAATATCGCTCTGAATTTTATTCTTATACCGTGGTATTCAATTGTCGGAGCAGCAATTGCTACAATGCTTTCGTATATGATAATGTTCATAGTCCTGTATTATTTTTCACAAAGAATTTACAGAATTGGGTATGAGTGGGGTGCTATTTTTAAGGCTGCAACCATAACTATGGTACTTTTTGTTATAAATATTTACATACCCCAATTCTTCAAAATAAGCTATATTTACATAGTTTTGATAGAAATTGTCAGTGTAATAGCACTCTATTACGTTCTTTTAGGGGAGCAAACAATCAATTTGGTAAACACCTATATTGTTAAAAAACAGTTAAAGTAGAACTTTAAGTGTTTTAGCTCTTGACATCGCTAAATAATATAATTATATTTGAAGAGCTTCTCCATTACTTTAAGGGGTATTTCTGTTATGGAGAGGTGCGAGAGTGGTTGAATCGGTCGGTCTCGAAAACCGGTGTAGCGGCAACGCTACCGTGGGTTCGAATCCCACCCTCTCCGCAGATTAAATCTTTAAAGATAGAAGTTCAAAAATTTTAATTATATAAGTATGAAGATCAGAATATTCCTGTTAACAGCTCTCTCTTTCGTTTTGCTTTTTATCTCAAATACCCGCATTTCTGCGCAGGATGATATGGACTTTGAGGAGTTCATGGGCATGATGTCTGAAACAATGACTGAAGATCAGCTTGACCAGTTGAGCTTTAAACTTCCATGGAACATCAGAGTGGTGGGCTATGGTTACGGTGATTTTTCAGGGGACGGTAAAGATGATATCGTTTTATCCGTAATTGAAAAAGATAAAACTCCCAAAAAATCAGTGGATGTGTACTTCTTTGAAAATGTTGAGAATACTACTTACAAAAAGATCAAAAAGAAGAATTACAAATGGTATGAAGTCACACTTGAAGTTGCTTTCTTAATGAAAGACGGAAAGTGTTTTGTAACCAGCAGGGATGACAACAGCTGGTATTTTGCAGGTTATGAAATTGTTAACGAAAAGCTTGTTGCAAAGGATGTTGAGAAGTTCCCCATAGAGTTTGAAAACGCAGGCAATTAACATATTCTTTCCCCACTTAAAGCCTGTTTTCACGTCGCCCCGGATTGTTAGCCGGGGCTTTTTTATTGCACAGCCGCATAAAAATATTCAATTATTCAAAGTGAAAAGGTTAAAACGTATTAACGAAAACTATGCAGGTTCCTTCACAGTTTCAGTATAATATCTTAAAGTATCCGGACACAGATCATACCCATTAGGCCAGTAAATTCCCCTGCCATTATTATATATTTTCACCTGTTCAAAGTATTTTCTATTTTTCAATTCTTCATTAAAGGTACCAGGCTTTATAAAATTATTAAGATCTATAACCTTATCAGTGTTATCATCAAAGAAAAAGTGAATTAAATAGTTATCAAGTAATTCTATTTTTGTTATTTTTATCATTTGGTAATTACTTTAATGGTTCAATTTTAAATAAAGTTTCAGGTTTTTGTGCTCTTTCCCAGTCTTCATTTAACTCATTTTTGTGAAGCGCAGCCCACTCCATTACCATTGACCTTGCACGTGGAGGAAAATTACCTTTAATTATTTCAAGTGTGTTGATATCAAACAAAGCTTCAAACTCCTGGTGCTCTGCGTGAAAATGAGCAGGCGAATGATCCTGAAAGAACATTTTGATTATTATTCCGTAAAATCAGCAAATCTCAGGCATGTAGCAAATAAATATAGTAATATTTTTATGTGAAAACTACAATCAATATGTTTGGCGATATTAATCAATTTTTCCCTATAATTATTTTAATTAAATAATTAAATTTGCAGTATGATAGAAAGATATACACTGCCCCAAATTGGCAATATTTGGTCAGAAGAAAACAAATTTTCCATCTGGCTTAAAATTGAAATATTTGCATCAGAAGCCAACAATAAGCTTGGCATAGTCCCAACCTCAGCGCTCAAAAAAATACGTTCCAAAGCTAACTTCAACGTAAAAAAAATAAATGATATCGAAGCTGTTGTAAAGCACGATGTAATAGCTTTTTTAACCAATGTCGGCAGTTACGTGGGACCCGAATCCCGCTTCATTCACTACGGCATGACAAGCAGTGATGTACTTGATACAGCTCTTTCGGTACAAATGAAGGAAGCGGGTGAGCTGATACTGAAGCAGCTTGTTGTGTTAAAGTCATCGCTAGCCAGGAAAGCTAAGAAATATAAATACCTGCCAATGGTCGGCAGAACTCACGGCGTTCACGCCGAAGCGGTTACGCTTGGGCTCAAGTTTGCCCTATGGTATGATGAAGTTAACCGTGATATTGCAAGATTGAAGACCGCTATCAAAGCTGTTTCAGTCGGTAAAATTTCCGGAGCTGTTGGTACTTATGAGCATCTGAATCCTTTTGTTGAGCGATACGTATGCAAAAAGCTTGGATTAAAACCCGCCAATGCTGCTACACAGATTATCCAGCGTGATATTCATGCTGAATATATGGCTACACTTGCTATCATTGCATGCTCACTTGAAAAATTTGCAACGGAAATACGCCACCAGCAGAAAACAGAAATTCTTGAGCTTGAAGAACCCTTCACAAAAGGGCAGAAGGGCTCATCGGCAATGCCGCATAAGAAGAACCCGGTTATATGTGAGCGTATTGCTGGTTTGGCAAGAGTTATCCGCAGCAATTCCATTGCTGCAATGGAAAATGTCAATCTGTGGCATGAGCGTGATATATCACATTCAAGCGTTGAGAGGATGATAATTCCCGATAGCACAATGTTGCTTTATTACATGCTGGTTAAAATGATTGAAGTGATTGACGGGCTCGTAGTAAATAAGGCTAACATAGCCAAAAATCTCGACCGCACACACGGACTAATATATTCACAGCGCGCGTTGTTAAAGCTGGTCGAAGCGGGTCTTACCCGCGAACAGGCTTATAAAGCAGTGCAGGATAATGCCATGTGGTCATGGAAGACCGGTGAGGATTTCCGCGATCTGCTTGAAAATGATAAGGTTATATCATCAAAGGTCAAAAAAGCACAAATTGAAGATATTTTTGACCCCAGAAAGGTATTCAAAAATATCGATTATATCTTCAAAAATACGGGTATTAGGTAGGAATATTCAGGCCGAAACGCTGATTCGTTAAGTCGAAACAGCGTTTCGACCTGCATTCTCACTGGATCTTCCCCGTTGTTGGTGTTCTCACCAACAACACTGCTAAGCTATTTTATCATTCCTTGAAATTCTCCCATTTTTTCACTAAATTTGTAGTCTAATAAATGAACTATTTTAGCCCGCCTGGCTGCTAAAAACCGTTCCGGTTTCATGTAAATGTCACCGTATCATATTAAAAGTCAGGAAGTTTTTGATTAATACGCTTCGTAATTGTAGTACTAAATATCTAATTTTATTCAGGCATAACTGATTATCAATTATTCAAATTGATAATTGCTCATTGTTAATTGTAAATTGTACAGGGCGGTTAGCTCAGTTGGTTAGAGCGCCACGTTGACATCGTGGAGGTCACCGGTTCGAATCCAGTATCGCCCACAAGCGAGAAATAGTGATTGTGGGTTGAATATAGTAAAAGCATAGGTATATTTACTGCCATTCTCGTCCCGATTTAATCGGGATATCGCCCACAAGCGATAAACGTTATTTGCGGCCAGAATTTCTTGTTTATGTTTTTCCGGATATGCAATTGGGGATAATTATAAATCTATATAAAATAAATTAATGAACAGAACTATCAAAACATCAATTTTTCTTCTATTGTTTTTGTTCTCATCAAACGTTTTTTCACAGATATATTCACCAAAAGATATTGTCAACGTTTACGATCCGTTCACAATTACTTTCGGTGATCTTGTTCTTAACACAAATGATGATGAATTCAAAGAGCACAATTTCCTGATAATCATCACCATTACTATCGGACCTGAAAAGATCATTAAATTCCTGTACAAAGATGATCTTCTGATAAACAACATAAAGAGCTACAACGATGAGTATTGGGCGATCAACTTCACTGCACGGAAGAACAATATTGTTCTGATACCCGCAATTTACAATATCGCAAATAACGGCGGTATGGTAAACATCAAGATGGAAGGTTATTCAAACATATCAGCCGGCGATGAATCAATGATGAGCCAGCTATCAACAGGGTATGTTTATACAAGCTCCTCAATGTACGGCTCCATGGAGCAGGCTTATAAGTATATTGCAACTTCACCTGAGGTCAATAAGCCTAATTCAAGCCTGTTAACTACGGCTGAAGTTCTGCAGAGGAATGTATCAACCAGACCCGGAATATTCTATCTCGGCAATCCTACAGAAGTAAGTTATGCCGTACCGGAAGACCCTAAAAAAGTTATAGGGACTAACCTCTTGATACAGGGACAGAAAAAAGTTGAATCAAAACTTTCCAATAAAGCTGCCGATGTATGGAACCTGCTTATTTCAAAGTATACTGATGTAAAGATAGTACAGGGTGAATCGTACTTCAACAAGATCAAAGGTGCATTCAGCGATATAGTGAATATGCCTAAAATTGATGAAAATAAACGCGAGGGTTTAATTGCGCGCTGCAACGAGATAATAAATGAAGATCTCGTTATGGGCCGTAAAACCGGTGTTTATCTGAATAACGAAGCAATTAAGCAGTTCACATACTTAATGAATTTTGTAAAAGCCGGTATCCGCGCTAAATCAGATACAGCAACAGAAACAGCTGATTTCATGAAATCAGATGAACGCGAAGCGCTTAACTATTTTGAAACAAACCTGAAGGATAACGATTTTAACCTGAATAATGAGTACCTGTATGATGATTTTATAAATTCATCTGTCAACAGGGGCGCAATTCAGAAAGAAATTGATATCATAAGAAGATATTATCAGCTTAAGTAATCTTTAATCTGCTGATTCAAACAACAGCCCATGACTTTAGTCATGGGATAATATACCAAAATTAATTTTTGAAACCGTTTCAACGGTTTTAAGAACATTATGATTTAAAAATATAATTGAGCAATAACGAAAATATTAAAATTACTTTTCCTGACGGGAATTCAAAAGAATTCCCCAAAGGGACTACTTCGCTTGATATAGCGAGATCGATAAGCAAAGGTCTCGCAGAAGATGTATTGGTAGCGGAAGTGAACGGCAAGCTTGTTGATCTTGTAATGCCCATTAATGAAGATTCATCGGTCAGATTCTACAAGTTCGGCGATGAAGAAGGCAGGAAAGTTTACTGGCATACTACAAGCCATATCATGGCGCAGGCAATAGAAGAGCTATTCCCCGGCGCTAAGTTTGGCGTGGGTCCGCCTATTGAAAACGGCTTCTACTATGATGTTGATTCCGAGCACCGCTTCACTGATGAAGATTTAGTAAAGATAGAAGAAAGAATGCTTGAAATTGCCAAACGCGATCTTAAGACCAAGCGTGAGGAATTAAAGCGCGAAGATGCGATAGCTTATTTCAAATCAAAAAGGGTTGATCCGTATAAAGTTGAAATACTTGAAGATATCGCAAAGAACGAAGAATATGTTTCATTGTATCACCAGGGTGGATTCACAGATCTTTGCCGCGGTCCGCACATGCCAACAACCGCAAAGCTTAAGAACGTAAAATTATTGAGCGTATCCGGTTCATACTGGCGCGGTGATTCAGACCGCCAGCAATTACAGAGGATTTACGGCATTTCTTTCCCCAAAAAGAAAGAGCTTGATGATTACCTGTATTTACTTGAAGAAGCAAAAAAACGTGACCACCGGAAATTAGGAAAAGAGCTTGAATTGTTTATGTTCCACGAGTACAGCCCGGGAGCACCATTCTGGCTGCCTAATGGCATGGTAATATTTAAGGAACTCGAAAAATACTGGCGCGATATTCATGATAACAATGGCTATGATGAGATCAATACTCCAATAATGGTAAAGGATAAATTGTTTGAGCAGTCCGGTCACCTTGAGCACTACAAAGAGCATATGTTCAGAATTGATGATGGTGATGAGACCTATTATCTGAAGCCTATGAACTGCCCTGAAGCTACTCTGGTATATTCATCCAAAATGAGAAGTTATAAAGATCTTCCTTTAAGACTAAGCGAGATTGGCAGACTTCACAGGAATGAACTTCGCGGCGCTTTAGGCGGTATGTTCCGTGTAAGACAGATCACCATGGATGACGCCCACATTTTCTGCACTCCTGAACAGATTCAGCAGGAAATTACAGGGGTTATGGGCTTGATAAAGAGATTCTATGCATTGTTCGGTTTGGAGCCGAGGTTTTGCCTTTCAACCAGGCCTGATAATGCTATGGGTACAAAGGAAGTGTGGGATAACGCCGAAGCTGCGCTTGCCGCTGCACTTCAGGCCAATGACCTGAAGTATGAGGTCAACGAAAAAGATGGAGCTTTTTACGGACCTAAAATTGATGTCAATATAAAGGATGCTTTGAACAGAGACTGGCAGATAGCAACTATTCAGCTGGATTATAATTTACCCGAAAGATTTGACCTTACTTACGAAGGAAGTGACGGGCAGAAACACAGGCCGGTTATGGTACATCGCGCAATATTCGGAAGTTTTGAAAGATTTATCGGAATGATTATTGAACATTTTGCCGGTAACTTCCCGCTGTGGCTTTCGCCATTCCAGGTTGCTGTACTTCCTATTACCGATAACCAAATGGAATATGCAAAAGAAGTGTACGAAAAGTTCAGAGCAGCAGGTTTCAGGACGGAATTTGACAGCAGAAGTGAAAAGATAGGCTACAAGATACGCGATTGGGAAACCAAAAAAGTACCGTATATGATAGTGCTTGGCGATAAAGAAATGCAGGCAGGCAATATCACCGTACGCGCACATAAAAAAGGTGATCTTGGCAAGTTTGAGCTTGATGCATTCATAAACAGTCTGATTGAAGAAAGAAATTCAAAGAAGATCAATTAAGATCTAAAGAAAAATATATTAAGCATCAAAATTTTATAACTTTTAAAGGAGTTAATCATTAAGGAAAGAAAGATCAAAACACGCATCAATGAACAGATTCGTGTTCCCGAAGTAAGGGTTATTGATGAGAACGGCGACCAGGCCGGCGTAAAACCTACCCAGGAAGCCCTTAGAATGGCAAGATCAAAAGATCTTGACCTCATTGAAGTATCACCAAACGCCAAACCGCCTGTTTGTAAAATAGGTGATTTTGGCAAGTATAATTACGAGAAGCAGAAGAAAGAAAAAGAACAGAAAAAGAGCAAAACTTCTACACAGCTTAAGGAGATCCGTTTCCATCCAAATACTGATACTCATGACATGGATTTCAAATGCCGCCACCTTGTTGAGTTCCTTGTGCAGGGCCACAAAGTAAAAGCTACAATTATCTTCATCGGCAGGATGATGGTTCACCAGGATATCGGCAGGAAACTGATGGATGAGATACTGGAAAGGCTTACAGTTGTAGGCAAGATCGAGCAGCCTCCCAAAATGGAAGGCCGGTATCTTACTGTTATGCTCATTCCCGATAAGAAAAAGATTGAAGATTACAAAAAGAACCAGGAAAAAGGCAAACAGGCAGATAATCCGGTGGAAACAAAAGCTCAGCCTAAGGCTGAAACTGAAGCACCGGCAGATAAATAACATTTAAAAAAGAAAATCAATAATTAACGAAAGTAAGGTATTAATATGCCAAAGATGAAATCAAACCGCGGCGCAGCAAAATCATTCAAGGTAACTGCTTCCGGAAAGGTTAAAAGAAAACATTCTCTAAAAAGACACATACTCACAAAAAAATCAGCAAAAAGAATAAGACAGCTCAGACATGATGCCATTGTTTCTGATGCAGACGCAAAAAGAGTAAAAAGAATGCTTTTAGCTTAATAAATGATATATAAAAATAATATAACACAGGAGATATAACAAAATGCCTCGTTCAGTAAATTCAGTAGCATCAAGGAAAAGACGCAAGAGAATGCTAGCCAAAGCGAAAGGCTACTGGGGAAGAAGAAGTAAAGTAACTACAGTCGCAAAACACAGCGTTGAAAAAGCAGGTCAGCACGCATATTCAGGCAGAAAGCTTAAAAAAAGAGTTATGCGCAATATTTGGACAGTAAGAATTAACGCTGCCGCAAGGGATAACAACACAACATATTCAAAATTAATAGGCGCACTGCACAAAAAGAATATTGATATCAACAGGAAAGTACTTGCTCAGCTGGCATATGATAATCCTGCTGCGTTTACAGAAGTTGTAAAATTTGCAATGAGCTAATTCTGCAGTTAATTAAAAGTATATCAGTTAATGCTGTCTGATCTTGAAAAAATAGAACAGGAAATTAGTTCATTTCCTGTCGCAAATCCGGAAGACCTTGAAAACTTCAGGCTTAAGTTCATTTCACGCAACGGTTTGCTTACAACGCTTTTTGAAGAACTTAAAAGCGTTAGCAGGGAAGAAAAACCTGTTGTTGGAAAAAAACTTAATGAAGTAAAAAAACTGGCTGAAGGCAAATATAATTCGCTTAAAGAGCAGTTTGAAGATACTTCATCCGCAAAGGAAAATATTGATCTTACTCTGCCTGCTGCTGAGTTCAGCATAGGCAGGGAGCATTTAATTTCCCAAACCCTTGCGGAAATGGTAAAGATCTTCCGTGAAATTGGCTTTAAGGTCACAGATGGACCTGAGCTGGAAGAAGAATTCTATAACTTTGACGCGCTTAATACGCCGGTGCACCATCCTGCCCGAGATATGCAGGATACTTTTTATGTACAGAGCAAACTTGATAAGGATAAAAAGTACGTGCTTCGCACACATACCTCACCTGTTCAGATACGTACCATGCTTGCCAATAAACCCCCGCTAAGGATAATAAGCCCGGGTAAGGTTTTCAGGAATGAAACGGTCACTTACAAGAATTATTTTATGTTCCATCAGCTTGAAGGATTGTATGTTGATAAGAATGTCAGTATGCAGGATCTCAAGGGAGTTCTCGCGTACTTCTTCAAGAAATTCTACGGAGAAAGCACAAAGATCAGGTTTATTCCAAGCTTCTTCCCGTTCACTGAACCTTCCGGACAGATCGATATTTCATGCTTCATCTGCGGCGGCAAAGGCTGCAAGACCTGTAAAGATACAGGCTGGCTTGAAATAGGAGGCTGCGGCATGGTTGACCCGAATGTATTCCGTTCTGTTGATATTGATCCCGAAGAATTTACAGGTTATGCGTTTGGTATGGGTATGGAAAGAATTACGATGATGAAGTACGGTATAAAGGATATCCGTACTTTTTATCAGAATGATGTGCGATTCCTTGACCAGTTTTAGTAAAGATAAATGACTGAGTTATTTACAGTAAATAATCTTGTAATTTTTGTTCTTTGTTATATAATAGGTTCATTTCCCACGGCTTACTTGCTGGTTAAGTATAAAACCAATAAAGATCTCACCAAAGAGGGCTCAGGGAATGTTGGCACACTGAATTCATTTACCGTATCGAAGTCAAAATTTATTGGGGCTGCTGTACTGATGATAGATATTTTGAAAGGAATTCTGCCGGTATATTTTATGATGTTCATTATGCCGCATCCTTACCTGAGTGTTATGCTGGGAGCAAGTGCGCTCATACTGGGTCACAATTATCCCGTTTGGCTTAAGTTCAAAGGCGGCAGGGGCCTTGCAACAGGTGCCGGAATATTTATGGTGGTTAATTACTATATATTTTTCGGCTGGTGTATAGTTTGGCTTGTTGTATTTATGCTGAAAAGAAAAGTTTTAATAGCCAATACAATAGCCACGTTTTTGCTGCCGTTTTATGTTCTGTTGATAAACTTCTTCGGTTTTTTGGTTGTTAACAGTGATGTCCGGGGATTTTCGCTGAACTATTTTACAATTTTTTCGATTATAATTACAATAGTAATCCTTTCTCGCCACACCGAAGTTTTTAAAAAAAATAAAATCAGTTAATTCATTCATATAACCATAAACATAAAGAATAAATATGTTTCCTAATTTAAAGAACCCGGTTTTTACAGATATTGATGATCTTAACGAAATGGCGCGCCAGATAAGGCGTGATATCATCAATATGCTGCTTATATCCAAATCAGGTCATTCCGGCGGACCCTTAGGGCTTGCGGATATTTTCACAGCACTGTATTTCAATAAGCTGAACCTGCTGCCCGAAGATCCTTATAATGCTGAAAGAGATTTTGTGTTCCTTTCAATAGGGCATGTGGCTCCGGTGTGGTACGCAACACTTTCAAGGCGGGGATATTTTCCGCTGGATGAATTAACCACATTGAGAAAAGTTAACGGCAGGCTGCAGGGTCACCCCGCACCGCTTAAAACTCACGGCTTGCCCGGTGTTGAGATAGCTTCAGGTGCACTTGGCCAGGGCTTATCAATTGCAGTTGGTACAGCGCTTGGATTAAGGCTTTCCGGGGAACCAAATCATGTTTACTGCATTTGCGGCGATGGCGAGCTTGCCGAAGGGCAGATTTGGGAAGCGGCTATGACTGCTCATCATCACAAGACTGATAACCTGACGGTTATTGTTGACAGGAACCATTGTCAGATAGATAACCGTACAGAAAATGTGCAGGTTCTCGAGCCACTTGCCGATAAATGGAAGGCATTTGGTTTTGAAGTATTTGAAATTGACGGTCATAACATGAAAGAGGTTCTTGAGACAATTGATGCTGCAAAAAAAGTTAAAGGCAAACCAAGTTGTATAATTGCTTATACTAAAATGGGCAGGGGAGTTTCATTTATGGAAGATAACTACAAATGGCACGGCGTTCCGCCAAATGATGAACAGGGTAAGATTGCATTGAGTGAGTTACCTGCAACAAAGTATGGTGATTTTGTTGATTACTATAAAGAAAAATAGATCATAAAAACTATGAAAGCAAATATATTGTTAACTGCCGTGTTTTTTATTTCGTTATTTTTCGGCGGATGCTCTACCCAGGGTAATGATGAAAAAAAACTTCCTATGGAGATCATTCTTGACGGAACATATTCCGCAATAGAAGATAAACGCGAAGTGCTGCTTAATAATAATGATGATTACCAGAAATTAATGGCAGATGTTTATAAAAACCTCGACCAAATGCCACGGATTCCTGTCGTTGATTTCAATAAGAACAGCGTTGTAGCGGTCTTTATAGGTAACCGTAGTAACGGCGGCTTCATGGTGGCTATTGATAGTATTACAGAAACTAAAAACCTGACCGTGAATATAACAGAAACAACACCGGGCAGTACCTGTATTGTTACGGATGCAATTACAAGACCATTCACACTTGTAAAAATACCCAAGACTGAAGCCAAGCCTGTTTTTAAAACCAAACAAATTGTTAAAGAGTGTCAACAATAATTAAACTGAAATATGAACTACATACATAAATTTGAGAATTTTTTAATTGAAGACCTGGATCTTGCAAAACCTGAATTAAAGGAAACTAGACGGGGATTTGGAGATGCCCTGGTTGAGCTCGGCAAATCAAACCCCGATGTTGTTGTGCTTGGCGGCGATGTTAGCGGCTCTGTAAGAACAGATATGTTCCGCGATGCTTACCCGGATAGGTTTTTTTCAGTTGGTATTGCAGAGCAGGATATGATGGGAACGGCGGCAGGGCTGGCTTTAGCCGGCAAGATACCCTTTGCTTCTACATACGGTGAGTTTGCAACAGGCAGGCCATTTGACCAGATAAGGCAGTCAATTGCATATAGTGTAATGAATGTGAAGATATGTGCTTCGCACTGCGGATTTACTGTAGGACCCGATGGCGCCACTCACCAGTCACTGGAAGATGTCGGCATTATGAGAATCCTGCCGCACATGAATGTTATTACGCCGGTTGATTACAATCAGACTTACCGCGCGATAATTGAATGCACTAAAGTTAATGAACCGTTTTATATCAGATTTTACAGGGATAACTCACCAAATTACACAAACCCAAATGCTCCTTTTAAATTCGGCAAAGCAGATACATTGTATGAAGGAAGCGATTGTACAATTATAGCAAGCGGTTTAATGGTTTGGGAAAGTATGATGGCATTGGAAATGCTGGCAAAGGATAAAATATCAGTAAGGCTTATCAATATGCATACAATAAAGCCTATTGACCGTGATGCAATTGTTAAAGCTGCCAAAGATACAGGCTGCATTGTAACCTGTGAGGACCACCAGAAAATAGGGGGTCTGGGCGGCGCAGTTGCGGAAGTGCTGGCACAGGAATATCCCGCACCTGTTGAGTTTATCGGAGCAAGTGATACTTTCGGTGAATCAGGCAAAGCAGCCGAGCTTTATGAAAAATACGGAATATCAAGCCGTCACATTGCTGAAGCAGTAAAAAGAGCTATTAAGAGAAAAAAATAATTTTTTAAAGTCTTCAAACAGAACCGGTTAAGGGTACTAAAAACTGTATTTTACGAAATTGTAAACTATAGATAAAAATTTGTGAGAATTTTTATAGCTCTTAGCCGGTTTTATTATGTACATATAATCAATAATTACTTTTTAAAATGAACAGATCAAAATACTTACTTGCGGGAATTACATTTGTGGTTGTACTTGCTTCCGGATTTATCTTCGGGAGGTACGTATTTAAAGGTGAATCAACCGACCTTAAAGCCAATGAAAATATCAGCAGAGAGCGCGTGATACAGAACATCACTGATTCCCGCGAAAATGCCATTACACGTACTGTAGCCGATGTATCGAAAGCTGTTGTGGGTATAAGTGTGACAGAAGTACGTGAATACCGCGACCCTTTCGGCGATGATCCGTTTTTCAGGCAATTCTTCGGCGATAGAAGCTACAAACAGGAAGTTCAGGGCTTAGGTTCAGGTTTCCTGATATCAGATGACGGGTATATTATTACTAATGACCATGTAGTTGGAAATGCCACAAAGGTCACTGTATCTATGACCAACGGTGATCACCTGGATGCTGAGATTATCGGAAAGGATTCATACAGTGATATAGCAGTGCTTAAAATAAATAAAACAGGGCTGCCATACATTAAGCTTGGTAACAGCGATGATGTAATAATTGGTGAGTGGGTAGTTGCACTTGGCAATCCCTTTGGATTATTTGAAGTGAATCAGAAACCTACCGTTACAGTAGGTGTTGTAAGCGCTATGGGAATGAAGCTTAATTCCAACGAGAACCGGTTCTACAGGAATATGATACAGACCGATGCTGCAATTAATTCCGGTAACAGCGGGGGACCGCTGGTCAACAGCATTGGCGAAGTTATAGGTATGAATACACTCATTTATACAGGTAACTCAATGGCCGGAGGTAATATCGGTCTTGGATTTGCAATCCCGATGAACAAAGTTAAAGCGATAGTTGATAAGCTGAAAAAGGATGGCAAAATTGAGCGTAATTATGATATCGGTCTCAGGCTGCAGACAGTTGATAAAAACATAGCGCAGTATTTTAAACTCACAAATGTATCCGGCGCAATTGTTGTGAATGTCGAAAAGGGCAGCGCTGCCGATAATGAAGGCATTAAACCGGAAGATATAATACTTTCCGTAAACGGTGAAAAGATAGGAAGCGATGCTGATTTCTGGGGACTCATACTTGATATGAAAATAGGTGAGAAGGTTAAGCTCAAGATCCTGCGCGCAGGCAGCGAAATTGATAAAGAGTTTGAGCTGAAAGTGAAGTAGCGACAATTCTCGTCGTGCGAGTTAACTCTGTCACCCAATCAGCCATGGCGGACCAGATTGGATGACGACATCCAAACCCAGTTATATTAATCCCTGTATCCCAAACTCCAGTTTGGGATACAATATCATATGGCGGGGATTAAATGATAATTTTAACTCTGACAGCCTCCGAAAGAGTACTTCAGATAATCAGCCATGGCGAACCAGTTTTAAACCTGTATCCCAATCCGCCGTGGCGGACCAGTTTGGGATACAATTTCAAAGTTTTTCGCTTCCCAAACTGGAGTTTGGGAAGCAGGGTAAGTCGGATCAGTTTGGGAGCAAATGAAACTCTGCTCTCTTTAAGCATCGTAGAAAATGAAAAAGGCAGGTTAATTAACCTGCCTTTTGTTTTCGCTTCCCAAACCGGAGTTTGGGAAGCAGAATATTTGCTGAACAAATTCGTCTACTTCGTCATTATCATCTTTTTAACTTCTGAATACTTCTCGGTTTCAAGCTTATAGAAATAAATACCGCTTGTCAAATTGGCATACTTCGAAGCATCAAAAGTTACTGTATAAGTGCCTTTTTGCTGGTTAGCATCAACCAATGTAGCAATTTCCTTGCCGATAAGATCAAATACTTTAAGCTTAACATATGATGCATCAAACAGCTCGTATGTTATATTTGTGGTTGGATTGAACGGGTTTGGAGTATTCTGCTCAACCTTGAAATTTTTGATTCCGGTTATACCTATTTTCAGTTCATCTGCTTCAAATAAAACAGTTCCGTTGCCTGAAAAACCCTTCATTTTGTAGAAATAAACTCCGTCTCTTTCGGGTTCGTCTTCAAAATCGTACATATAAACAAAACCGCTGGTGCTGTTGGCTGCCTTCTCGAAGAAATCATCCTTCTGAATTTTGCTTTCGTTGATCTTTTTGTAGTCTTTTTTCTTCGGGTCAAGCCTGTATATTTCAAAATATGAAATATCTTTCGGGTTAAGAACCCTCCAGTTTATATAAACGGTCTTATCCTTTATCTTTGCTGAAAATACTGTCAGGGCATCAGTTGAGTCAGCTGCTGCAGAAATCTCTTCTTCATCTCCGCCTGGCAATGATGATAATATATCATTATCACCTGAGATTAGTTTTGTGCTGAATACGAATAATATTAAGAGAGCTGAAATTAGTAAGCTTTTACTCATACATTCTCATGTAAAAATTCCAAACGCTTCTTTAAGCGGCGTTCGCTCATAAGAAGCCTGTCTTTGCCGAATATGGCTTCTTCCTGGGAAGTGAAAGACAGTATATATTCATCGCTCATTACAATTGCCTCTTCAGGGCAGACCTCTTCGCAAAAGCCGCAGAAAATACACCTTAGCATGTTAATTTCAAATTTTTCGGGGTATCTTTCTTTTTCCTGAGTTGCAACTTCATTTGCCTGAACTTCAATAGCTAAAGCGGGACAAACCCTTGAACATAAACCGCATGCAACGCATCTTTCGATGCCGTTCTCGGCTTTCACCAGAACGGGCCTGCCGCGGAAAGCTGTTGGCGGTGCCCATTTCTCTTCGGGGTACTGCCTTGTTACTTTCGGCTGAAACATCTGTTTAAATGTCAGCCACAACCCGCCCACTATCTGCGGTAAATATGTTTTCTCTAATAACGTGAGATCTTTACTTCTAACCTGCGGTATTTCTGCCATAATTTTCTATTCCCTGTTAACCCCTTTGGGGCGAAAGCGGGAATCTCAATTTTCGATCTTTATTCTAACTTCTAAATTATTTAATCCTATTATTTAAAACAAAATAAAACTCAATCTGTTCCAATATTACAATCTATATCCCTCCAGCTCTTCTTACACACCCCGTCTCTTCGAGCCACCCCTCTCAAGAGGGGAATTTGATTAGTTCAATCCTTTAATCAAGGTAATCAAGGTAATCAAGGTCTATTTAACTAAAACCATTTTCTTCACATCAACGTATTCACCTGCGCGCAGTGAATAATAATACATTCCGCTTGAAAGTCCCTTAGCGTTAAAATCAGCCTGGTACTCACCGGCAGTTAACTGCCCGTTTACAAGTACACTTACTTCGCGTCCCAGCATATCATAAACTCTCAATGAAACATAATCGCTCTTTGGAATTGAAAAGTTTATTTTGGTATTCGGGTTAAACGGATTCGGATAATTCTGTGATAAACTGAATTCATTTGCAACACTGCTTATGTTTGTAATACCTATAGTCTGTGATGTATTTGCTCTGAAATCAAGTTCAATATACTGTGAAGGGTTTGAAACCAGTTCTGCTCTTATTCTCATATGACCGGCACCTTGAACAAATACATTTTCAACTGTTCTGCAGTAGAAATGGAATGAAAGGATATCATCAGCATTTGTAGCAGAACTGTATGATGCTGTCACTGTGTCAGTATCAGGCGGAAAGCAGCTCTGATAATTACATATAGCTGTTCCAAGCGGCTGCCAGCTTGGGGTCAGATCTTCAATAATCCTGATAACTCTTATGTCCTGTGATCCGGAATTGGGATTCAGAATGGCTTCTATGTACCCCTCAAATGCATTAGTATCCGTGATTGTAATAGTTTCGGGTCCAACTCTTGTAAATGTAAAACCCTGTGAAAATGTGTAGCTTGAAACTAAAATTAATGCAAAAGCTAAAAAGATTTTTTTCATTTTTTGATTGATAATTTTAACAAATTTATATGAATTCTAATCCAAAATCAACTTAAATAACAGGCTATTTCAGTTAACGTAAATCACTATTTTTGCCTGATTAATGCAAAATTGAACAATTTTATAGGCTCAATAGACTCGTTTATCCTTCTTCTGAGCCCAGTATTCAAATACTTCAACACATTCCTTCTTCATAAAATCCCCGATTATCTGCACATTGCTCAATCCCATTTCCTTAAGCATCTGGTTAGAAACCTTCAGCTCATTGAATCCAAACCGCTCCGCATCGGCAATATCAGCGCCATAGAAAATTTTATCTATCCTTGCCCAGTGAATTGCAGTAAAGCACATTGGACACGGCTCGCATGTTGAGTATATCGTGCAGCCGCTAAGATCAATATCATTAATATGTCTGCATGCATTTCGTATAGCGTGAATTTCACCGTGAGCGGTAATATCAGTGCTTTCCCATACGATGTTATGGTCACATGCTATCACTTCATTGTTCTTAACAATGCATGCAGCAAAAGGGGTCTGACCCGCATCAACACCTTCGCGGCATTTATCGATTGCCATCTGCATGTACTTTTCGTCACTTGTCATAATTTATAATGATTAATATACAAAAATACGGAAAAATGATTTTAAAATCTTTAAAATCAAAACAAAAAGCGGACAACTTTCAAAAAACGAAAGTCGTGGCAAAGACTCAAAGACTCAAAGATTATGAAGAGTCTAATGCAACTTACAACAGAGAAACAGAGCATCAGAGTTTTTTTCTAATGTAATTGCCACGACCTTTAGGTCGTGGAATATTGAACAACGGACATACGGGCTTTAGCCCCTAAAAGAAATCAAATGATATTTCTCGCAATAAAATCCAATGGTGGTGTTCTGAAAGAATATAACAACTGAGAGACAGAGAATCAGAATCTTTCTACAAAGTGATGTCCATTGCATTTTTTAGACTGTATGTAAACAATAGAATGTTCAAAATGTAATATATTGGAAAAAAATACATTCATTTCGTGCAATTCCTTCCTTCTCTCCGTTCAGTAAGGCAAGTGTGAAATTCGTGGTTAAAGATTTTATCAGTCTTAACACTTATCAAAAATTGAACATGATAATAGCCCTGAAACTACATACCGGTTTTTTATGTCATATAATTATACAATAAACCTTATATTTGGGGCGTCATAAAATATATGAAAAACTTAGAATTCCCGTTTAAATCCTCGTTTTCTCTGAAAAAGCTGATCGATTTCTGGAGAAATACCGCAAATGAAGCCGAAGAGTGCTTAAGCACTGATTTTGCACGAAGGCTGGTGCACGATATCGAGCAAGTGCCGGAATTAAACGGGGTTATTACTGATTATTCCGTACTCAAAAAGCATGAAAAACTGGTTGATTCACTTATGTCTGCAGTTTTTACTCCTGCGTACCGGAATACAAATCTCACATCAGTTTGCCAGCCGTTATTGAGTACTTCAATATATGCTACTCCGCGGTTTAACGAGTTGTTTGTTGATGAAAATGACGATTTCACTCATGATCTGAATGTATCTGAGGAGTTTTTTAATATCGGCAAAATAATTACAGTGTATGCAGGCATTTTGAGAAGGGTGCATAATATTGATATGACAATAGTCGTTCCATTGATCAGAACCATAAAAGATAAAGATACAGGCCTTGAAAGATATTTTAAGATGAATCTTGATGACAGGTTCATTGATATCAATATTCAGGGCGCACTTCCTGAAATTTCCAAAGAGCAGGTAACCAGGCTGGCCGAAAATGTTTTTAATATCGATCTCTGGAACGAGGTAATCCCGGCTCATCTTATCGAGTTCCACGGCTTCCTTGTTGTGAATATGTTTGAAGTAACTGACCAGGAAGCGCTAAGTAAATTGAAATTTGATCTGCTTGATAAAAATATCCTTGTAACAAACGGTGGTTTTGAAAAAGTTGAAAACCGTATCCGCACAATGTTCCGCAATCCCGATCTTAAACTTGGTATCGTTTCATTTTCAGATGATAAGACAAGAATTATGCGTACCGGTACCAAAGTTGGCCAGAGTTTTGTAATGAGTGATATGTGCGCTGAAAAATGCAAACAGTATGACGACTCAATTTATGATCTTGCTGTTAAAACCGGAGAACCGCAGATAATATATGACCTTACTATGATGCCTAAATGCACACAGGTTGAAAGGGAAATTGGTAACCTGGGAGTTAAGAACCTGATGGTCGCACCTTTAATATTTGAAGGGAAGACTATTGGTGTAATAGAACTTGGTTCATCAAAGCCCGGTTCGCTTAATTCAATAAACGCATTAAAACTTATCGAGATCCTTCCGCTGTTTTCTCTTGCGCTTAAACGCAGCCTGGAGGATATGGAAAACCGCATTCAGGCTATCATTAAGGAAAAATGTACGGCAGTACACCCGGCAGTTGAGTGGCGCTTCCGCAAGGCTGCATTGAACCTGATAGAAAAAGAGAATTCCGATGAGTTTGCGCATATGGAAGAAATAATCTTCCGTGATGTATATCCGCTTTACGCTCTTTCTGATATCAGGAATTCATCTGTCATAAGGAACAGGGCTATTCAGCAGGACCTTACAGAAAATCTGGAATTGGCGAAAAATATAATAAATTCCGCAGCAGAGGTAAAAATGATGCCGGAGTTTGAACACCTTACTTACAAGATCGATAAGCATATCAAATCACTTGCCATAGGTCTGCATTCGGGCGATGAAGCAAGTATAGTATCATTTCTTAAGAAAGAAATTGAGCCGCTATTCAGCAGCGTTTCTGAATTCAGCGGTAAAACTCTGGACGCGGTTAATTTTTATAATAGCGCAATTGATAGCGACCTTGGTGTTTTATACGATAAACGCAAGGAATATGAACAGAGTGTCAAATTGCTGAACGAAAATATTGCTTCTATAGTAGATGATGAAGAAGAATATGCGCAGTCAATTTTTCCGCATTATTTCGAAAAGTACAAAACCGATGGCGTTGAGTATACAATGTATATAGGTGATGAGATATCCGAAAAAGAAAGATTCCATCCCGTTTATTTAAAGAACCTGAGATTGTGGCAGTTCATTTTAATGTGTAAAGTCGCGGCGATGTCAGAGAAAATTAAGCCAATGCTTAAAATTCCGATCGATCTTGCTCATCTTATTCTGGTGCAGAACGCGCCGCTTTCAATCCGCTTTCATCATGACCAAAAGAAGTTTGATGTTGACGGCACTTATAATGTGCATTATGAGATAATGAAGAAACGCATTGATAAGGCTGAAATTCGCGGAAAAGAAGAAAGACTGACGCAGCCGGGCAAGATTGCTATTGTTTACACGCAGCAGTCAGAAGCAACGGAGTACCTGCAGTACATTGAATATCTGCAGTCTAAAGGTTTTCTGAAAAAAGATGTGGAATTTATGGAACTTGAGGACCTGCAGGGAGTTTATGGATTAAAGGCTCTGCGCGTATCTGTGGATCTTGCCTCCGGGGTGTTTGAAAATACCCTCAAAAATGATGTTGATTTTAAAAACGAAATTAAAGAGTTTATTAAAGAGTAAACATGAAGTTCTGGAAAAAATTACTTATCGGAATTGCAGGATTATTTATTGCTGTTCTGCTTATGAATTTTATTGTCATGCCGTGGTATGTAAGGCATGATACACTCGTGAAAGTGCCGGCAGTTGTGGGACTTTCATACGAAGAAGCTAAAAAACAGCTTGATGATGCCGGACTTGAAGGACTGCAGGGCGATATCCGTTATGACCCCGCAAAACCTATAGGTACTGTTGTAGATCAGAATCCCCCGGCCGACCAGGTTGTTAAGGATGGCAGAAGGATATATCTCATTATAAGCGGCGGTGAACAGCTCTACGATGTTCCCAATCTGGTTGGCAGGACTTTAAGAGAAGCAAAGTTTATGCTGGACCAGCGTAATCTTGAAGTGCAGGAAGTTGAATACCGGCCTTCGGCTCAGTATCCTACAGGTATTGTACTGGCGCAGATCGAAAATGCAGGCTCAAAGGTAAAGAAAGATACACGCATTGGCGTAATAGTATCAACAGGTATGGATGCCGGTGATATTAAAGTACCTGATTTGACCGGAAAAAATCTCGAAGAAGCTAAAAAACTTCTTGCTGTAAACAAGCTTACGCTTGGTAAGGTGAATTACCAGCCATCTACAAATGTACCGCTTAATGCTGTTATTGACCAGTACCCTAAATCAAACACGATGGCAAAAGAAAATCAGAAAATTGATGTGTTTGTGAACAGGGAAAATAAAAAGAAGATTATTATCGAAGGTGAAGAAGACGGTTTGAAAGAAAAGGAAGAAGAAATTCAGCCTGATAACAATGATTTTAAAGATGATACGAAAAAGGATGATAAGAAGAGCGATAAAAAAGAAGATGTAAAAACAAAACCAACTGATAAAGATAAAAAAGGAGATGTAAAAACCAAACCGACGGATAAGAAATCTAACGATAAAAAATCAAACGATAAAAAGGACGAGAAGAAATCCACACCTAAGCCTAAGAATGAAAAAGACGGCGGTACGAACTTCTGATAAATTATGAAACTTATAGCTCCTTCAGTACTTTCAGCGGATTTTTCGCAGATAGCTTCACAAATTGAAATGATCACCGCGGCGGGTGCAGACCTGCTGCATCTTGATGTTATGGACGGGCACTTCGTGCCGAATATAACATTCGGACCCAAAATGGTTGCCGATATTCGCAAACTTACAAAGCTTCCGTTGGATGTGCATTTGATGATAAGCGAACCGGAAAAGTATGTAGTTGAATTTGCTAAAGCCGGGGCTGACTGGATAAGCGTTCACTATGAAGCAACAGATCACTTGAACCGCCTGGTAAATCAAATTAAAGATGCGGGTGCAAAAGCAGGAGTCGTTATTAATCCGGCAACAACTGTTGAAGTACTCGAAGAGATCCTTCCATATGCTGATTTTATTCTGCTGATGTCCGTTAACCCGGGTTTCGGCGGACAGAAGTTCATAGAAAGCTCAACCGCTAAAGCAAAAAAACTCTCAGCAATGATAAAAGCTTCGGGGAGTAAAACATTCATAGAAATGGATGGCGGTATAGGCACTGCTAATATTAAAATGCTGAGCGATGCAGGTGTAAATGTTTTCGTTGCCGGAAATGCTGTGTTCGGTTCTAGCGATCCGGCAGCAACAATTTCAGAAATGAAAAAATTAATTAATTGAATTAAATTGAGATCAAATATAATTTTATGAGACCCGCCTTTACATTCACGGAAATCAGGGAAGCAGAAAAATCCATTATAGAAAAAGAGGGAATACCCTCTTTAATTTTAATGGAAAATGCAGGCAAAAATACTTTTGATGTCATTACATCGTTATATCCGGATATTGCCGATAGAACAATTGTAATAGTTTGCGGTAAAGGCAATAATGCGGGTGATGGCTTTGTAATTGCGCGTCATTTCCTTATCAATGGTATTCCCGTTGATATATATAATTTATCCAAACCGGGTGAGTTTAAAGGAGACGCGCTTGTAAATTTCGAAATTCTTGCAAAACTAGGATCAGGCATTTGCGGAATGCATAAGATCACTGAAAATGATCCTGATATTCTCTATACCTCTCTCAAAAAGCTAAAAGGCAAGGCGCTGATTATAGATGCAATGCTTGGCAGCGGAACCAAAGGCAGCGTGACAGGTATATTTGAAAAAGTAATTGAACAGATAAATACCTTAAAGCGTAAAAATATAAATATAGATGTAATTTCTGTTGATGTTCCAAGCGGAATAGGCGAAGGTCATACTACCGGCGCGGTAGTTGATGCTTGTCACACTGTAACAATGGGCGCAGTTAAGACTGAGCTTCTTTACGGGGCGGGCAAAGAGAATACAGGCAGTCTTTATGTTGTACCAATTGGTATAACAAATGATTGTTTTGAAAGAGTAAATATTTACAATAAATTTTTAGTTGAAGATAGTGATGTTAGGAGTCTGTTTCCAAAAAGGAAAAAGACTTCGTATAAATATTCTAATGGTAAGTCACTTGTAATAGGTGGTTCAAAAGGACTTTCAGGTGCGGTGATTATGAGTTCACTTGCAGCTTTAAAAGTAGGCAGCGGAGCTGTACTTGCGGCTTATCCGCGGTCAATCACCGCACATTTCAGCAGGAAACTGAATGAAGTAATTAAAACTGAGCTTGATGAAACCCCTGATGGGTCCATAGCAGGTGATTCTTACACCAAAATACTCAAGCAACTATCCAAAGCTGATGCAGTGCTTATCGGACCGGGGTTATCGCTCAATAAAGATACCGCAAATTTTCTTTTTGATGTGATAATCAATTCACCCAGGCCGCTTGTTATAGATGCTGATGCATTAACATTGCTGGCAGGAAATATTGAAGTACTGAAACAAAGAAAAAATGAGAGTGAAATTATACTTACTCCGCATGTTGGTGAGTTCTCGCGGCTTACAGGTAAAACTACAGACGAGATTAACACTAACAGATTTGAAATTGTACGAGAATTTGCCAAAGAGTATAACCTTAATGTTGTGCTGAAATCAGAAACATCGCTGAGCTGCACAAGTGACGGAAATATTTATATCAATAATACAGGCAATGAGCTGTTAGGGTCAGCCGGTTCTGGCGATGTGCTTTCTGGTATCATTGTATCATTGCTGGCGCAATCAGGAAATGTAAATACCGCTATGATATGCGGCAATTACGTACACGGTATGCTTGCTGATATTTACTACGATAAGTACGGCAACAAGCAATCTGCTTCGCAGCAGGATCTGATCAAGCTCATTCCCACTGCTATTACAGAGATTTTAGGTTAATTCTGTATGCAATAAGAACTTGTGCTTCAACATTCCCAAACTGGAGTTTGGGAATGAGGGATAAACTGGTCAACCGTGCCGGATTGTCAATTTAACTCCTTTGGAGGGAATGAGGGGTTGACTGGACCGCTGTGGCGGATTCGGAATAAGTCAAGAACCTCTGCTTCCCAAACTCCAGTTTGGGAAGCAAGAAAATAATTTTAGAAATATCTAATACTGAAAAACTTTTTTAAATATCACTTCCCGTTTATACTATGGGCTTTGATAATATTTATTCAATCAAGTTTCCCGGCTGTTGAGCTTCCCAAAGTCGAAATAATCAGCTTTGATAAGATCGTGCATATGGGTGTATTCGGGCTGCTTGCGGGATTGTGTTATTTATCATTGATACATTTAAACAGTGAAAATACTTTCACGCGTAATGCTATTCTATGGTCTGCTATAATTACAATTTTATACGGCGCATCTGATGAATTTCACCAGTACTTTGTTCCGAACCGTTCTTCTGAAGTTCAGGACTGGATTGCTGATATTACGGGCACTATTATTATGCTTCTGATAATAAGATTTTTTCTTTCAAAACGATATAGATTATTCCAAAGGATAAGCTAAATGGAACTCAAACTTCAGCATTCAGTTATAAGGGTAACGTCAATTGAAACGGCTAGGGATTTTTATCTTAACAAACTTGGACTTGAATTACTTGAGGATTCCGGTAATTTTTTTGCCGCAAAAGCGGGGGGTATCAGACTTTCATTCTTTGCAGGGTATGATAAACCCGAAGCAACTGATGATCCAAAAACCGGCGTATCGTTGATATTCCGTGTGGATAACCTTGAAAATGCCGCTAAGGAGCTTGAATCCAAAGGAATTAAGCCGTTCGGCGATGTAATTGATATCCCTAATTTCCATAAATTTCTGGAATATGAAGATCCTGACGGAAATGTGTTCTTTTTGGCGGAATATCACAAAGAACCTGTTTAATTAATCACGAAATAAATTGATTATCTTAACAAAATTGAGTATTTTTGTAAATATGAGGACATTTAATGTTCTTTAAAGTTCTTTCTCAGGATAGCAGCTGTAAAGCAAGAGTTTCGGAAATTACAACCCCGCACGGTACTTTTCAAACTCCTATTTTTATGCCCGTTGGCACACAGGCAACTGTGAAGGCCATTGAGCAAAGGGAGCTTGAAGAAATAGGCGCGCGGATAATTCTCGGCAACACTTATCATTTGTATTTAAGACCCGGAACTGAGGTTTTAAATAAAGCAGGGGGACTGCATAAATTCATGAACTGGAACAAGCCAATTTTAACAGATTCGGGCGGGTTTCAGGTTTTTAGTTTATCAGCCTTAAGGAAAATTACCGCCGCTGGCGCTGAATTTAAATCACACCTTGATGGCAGTTATCACATGTTTACCCCCGAAAAAGTCGTGAACATACAACGAATGATTGGCTCCGATATTATGATGGTGCTTGATGAATGCCTCGAAAATCCTGCTGAATATGCCAAAGTTGAAAACTCAATTAAGCTTACTACTGACTGGGCAAAAAAAAGCCGGGTGGAATTCAAAAATACCGAACCGCTTTACGGTAATGAACAGTTTCAGTTCGGTATAATTCAGGGCTCAACATACAATGAGCTTCGCAAACGCTCTGCGCTGGAGCTTGCTGAACTTGATTTTGAAGGTTATGCAATTGGCGGGCTTGCAGTAGGCGAAGAAAATAATGTGATGTATGATGTTGTTGAATATACCACAGAGTTCATGCCCCGGGATAAGCCCCGTTATTTGATGGGTGTCGGCACTCCCGAAGACCTGCTGAACGCAATTGAGCGCGGTGTTGATATGTTTGACTGTGTAATGCCAACGCGTAATGCAAGGAATGCTACAGTATTCACTTCAAAAGGTAAATTAAGACTGCGTAATCTGGAGCATAAGTTCAATTTCGGCAGCGTTGATGAAGAAGTTGAAAGTTACACGTCAAAGAATTTTTCGCCGTCATACTTAAGGCATTTATTCATGTGTGATGAGATGCTTGCGGCACAATTGGCAACAATTCATAATTTAAGGTTTTACCTTAACCTTGTTGAAAAAGCAAGGGAAGCTATCACAAATAACAGCTTTTTGGAATTTAAAAATAGGTTTCTTGGAAAATATAATTCAGGAACGAAATCAGTATAGAAACAGGTTAAAGAAGTATTCATAGTTTTTAAATCAGTAAAATTAAGGAAGGTATATTAAATTGACATATTTATTTATGTTATTACAGGCACAGCAGGATGGCATTGCAAGTCTGGTAAGCTCATTGCTGCCGTTTATCCTGATCATCGCGGTATTTTATTTTCTGATATTGAGGCCGCAGCAGAAACGCCAGAAAGAGCGCGCTAAACTTCTTGAAGGAGTTAAAAAAGGGGACAAGATCATCACATCAGGCGGTATTCACGGAACGGTTGAAGGCGTGGAAGATGATTCTGTGCTGGTTAAAATTGCAGATAACGTGAAAGTTAAGATGGATAAGGGCGCGATAGGTACTATTGTTGGCTTAACAGACCAGGTTAAAAAGAAATAATTTTATCCTTTAAATTAAGGGAAGTAATTGTGGCGTTTGAAATGATCGCCACATTTTATTTATGAAAACACAGAACACGAAAACAAATAGTAACAGATCGCAGAACAGCAAAGGCGCAGTTTCAAAAAGCAGAAGCTCTGCATTGAAAAGCAAAAATCCGGCGTCAGTTCCTGCCGGGAACGATAGAGGAAATGGAAAATTCAGGTTCAGTTCAATTGAGTCGGCTATTGCTGATTTTAAAAAAGGCAAATGTGTAATTGTAATTGATGATGAAGACCGTGAAAATGAGGGCGATCTCATTTATTCCGCCGAAAAATCAACCCCTGAGCTTGTTAATTTTCTCATAAAGTATACAAGCGGTGTTATATGCGTTCCTATGGAAGATGAACGCTTAAAAGCGCTTAAGCTTGATATGATGACAAGTCATAATACCGCGCTACATGAAACTGCGTTCACAATCAGTGTTGATTACGTCCATGGAACTTCAACCGGAATTTCAGCTTCTGACAGAAACAAAACAATATTATCACTTGTTAATAAGAAGACAAAGCCGGAAGACCTTGGCAGGCCCGGTCACGTTTTTCCTCTTAAAGCTTTCCCCGGTGGTGTTTTGCGAAGAGCAGGGCATACCGAGGCTGCTGTTGACCTGGCAAAACTTGCAGGGCACTATCCTGCCGGAGTACTTTGCGAGATAATAAAAAAAGACGGTGAAATGGCTAGAGTTCCGCAGCTTTTTGAGCTTGCCAGAAAACATAAGCTCAAGATCATCACAATAAAAGATCTTATCAATTACAGGCTTGAACGCGAAGTACTGATTGAAAAGATTGTAGATGTCAATCTTCCTACAAGACACGGTGTGTTCAGAATACATATGTTCAGAAATCTTATAGATAACAAAGAGCACCTCGCTCTGGTTAAAGGTGAAATAGATCCTGCAAAACCTATTTTGGTTCGTGTACATTCAGAGTGTTTTACAGGTGACCTGCTTGGTTCATTGAGGTGTGACTGCCAGGACCAGCTGATAAAATCACTGAAAATAATTGAACATGAAAAGAACGGGATCCTGCTTTATATGAGGCAGGAAGGCAGAGGTATAGGTCTTGCAAACAAACTAAAAGCTTATAAGCTTCAGGATGAAGGAGCTGATACAGTTGAAGCTAACGAAGCATTGGGATTTAAAGCTGATCTGCGTGATTATGGTATCGGAGCGCAGATTTTAAGGAACCTGGGTGTTAAGAAGATGGTGCTTCTTACCAATAACCCCAAAAAAGTAGTAGGCTTAAAAGGATACGGACTTGAAATAGTAAAACGTATTCCTATTGAAATACCCGCTAATTCAGTTAACGAGAGATATTTAAAAACTAAACGAGATAAACTGGGACACTTATTGATAATCAACAAAAATCAGGAGAATTAATTTATTATGGATTCAAATAACAAAAGTTTTGTGTATTTAACCAAAGACAGGCTGCATGAGCTGGAAACCGAACTGAACAGCCTCAAAATTCAGGGCAGAAAAGATATCGCAGAAAAGATTGCTGAAGCAAGGGCACACGGTGACCTTAGTGAGAACGCTGAATATGATGCTGCAAAGCATCAGCAGGAGCAGCTTGAAATGCGTATAGCCAAGTTTGAGGAAACCCTTTCAAGGGTTAAGATCATTTCGGCTGATGAACTTCCTAATGATAAAATATATATTCTCCATAATGTAAAGCTAAAAGACCTTAAAACCAAGGAAGAATTCACATATAAACTCGTTTCCCCTGAAGAAGCGGATCTTGAGCAGGATAAAATATCTGTAACTTCGCCAATTGGTAAATCTCTGTTGGGAAAAAAGAAAAATGAGGAAGTTGAGATTATTGTTCCGGCAGGTAAACTAAAATATAAAATTGTTGATTTCACAAAGTAACAGTCAGACTTCTAATAATGGATAAAGATAAAAGAACTCTTTTAAAAGTTGGTATTACAATTGTAGTTTCCATAATTATTCTTTTGTGGGGAGTGGCTTTTTTAAAAGATCTTAAATTCGGCTTAGAAACCAACGAGCTGGTTGTCTATTTCTCTGATGTGAACGGCCTGAAAGAAGGTGATCCCGTCAGCGTAAACGGAGTTACAAAAGGTAAGATCACCGGCATTGAGCTCGCTCCCGGCGATTCAGTAAGGGTTGATTTCTCGCTTTCCAAAGATGTTACCCTGCGCAAAGATTATGATGTTTCTGTTGCTATGATAGAACTTATGAGCGGCAAACAGATATATATAAAACCCGGTGTTTCAAAAGAAAACGCGGATATAACAAAGCCGCTGGTTGGCGCAAAAACAAATGATATTGTCGGTCTTATTGGCACTATGAACGAAGTTGGAGCTGATGTGAAGCAGATAACAAGAAAGCTTGATACTGCTATGACCAAAATGACGGTCACCGTTGATAATATTAATTCAATTGTCGGTGATGACGGATTGAAGTCTAACATTAAGGGTGCTGCTAGCAATTTTAATCTTGCTTCCAGAAACCTGAACCTGATGCTTGCCGATACAAGGAACAGCATCAATTCATTAACTCTCAAACTGAACAATATTGCGACCAATGTTGATAACACAGTTACCGATACAAAACCTGAACTTAAAGAGACCATGCAGGATGTCAGGGTACTGACATCAAGGCTTGATTCCCTGACAATTAACCTCAACAACCTTGTACTGGGTGCAAACGACTCTAATTCAACTGTTGGCAAATTATTGACAGAAGACGAAATGTACGATAATATCAATAAAGCGCTGCTGAACATTAACAAGCTTGTTAAGAAGATTGAAAAAGACGGTATAAGGCTTAAACTGTTTTAAGGATAATTTGTAACTAAACAAAATTCACGTTATATGGTCAGAAAAAACCTGGGTTTTCTTGTTACAACAGGGCTTATTGTGTTATTTCTGTATTATGCGTCACAGTTCAACAACCCCTTAATAGGTTCTCAAAAGAAAAAGATCGATATAAACTACTCTTCAGATGTAACCGGCAGTAATGGAATGGTCGTTTCTGCAAGCAGGTATGCATCTGAAGTTGGTATAAATATACTCCAGAGCGGCGGAAACGCAGTTGATGCCGCGGTTGCTATGGGTTTTGCTCTTACAGTAACTTACCCGCAGGCGGGTAATATAGGCGGAGGCGGATTTATGGTCATTAAGACCAAAGAAAAGATCACCACAATTGATTACCGTGAAAAAGCACCAATTGGCTCAACCCGCAATATGTTCTTAAACGAAAAGGGTGATTTCCTTCCGGAAAAAAGCCAGGTTGGGCATCTATCAGCGGGCGTACCGGGTTCTGTTGCGGGAATGTTGTTTGCCCTTGAAAAATACGGCTCAATGACCCGTGAAGATGTACTGGCTCAATCAATCAAACTTGCCGAAGACGGCTTTGAAATGGAAGAGAAACTTGCGGAATCATTAAACTCAAATTATGATCTGTTTAACAAATTTCCATCATCAAGAAAAGTCTTTACCAAAGGAGGCTTGAAATTTGCACCCGGTGAAAAGTTTATACAGAAGGACCTTGCCAATACACTGAAACTTATCAGCATACACGGCAAAGATGGGTTTTACTCCGGTATCACCGCAGAGCTTATTATAAAAGAAATGCAGCAGGGTGGGGGTATTATTTCAAAGGAAGATTTGCTCAGTTACCAGCCGGTTGAAAGAGAACCCGTACATACAAATTATAAAGGCTACGATGTTTATTCAATGCCGCCTCCCAGCAGCGGAGGAATAGCGCTTATTCAGTTGCTGAATATGGTTGAGAATGAAACAATTCCCGATAGGAACGATGTTTATTACGGTATTAAGGATCAGGCGAATTATTACCATACTGTAATTGAGAACATGAAACGTGTTTACGCAGATAGAAGCGAACACCTTGGTGACCCTGATTTCTGGAAGGTTCCTGTAAATGAGCTTACAAGTAAAGATTACGCTAAAAAAAGAAGAAACGAGATAGATGATAACGCAACACCATCAAATGAAATTAAACCGGGAGTGTTTGTAAATGAATCAGACCAAACAACGCACTACAGCATCGTTGATAAAGACGGAAATATGGTAAGTGTTACAACAACCCTGAATAATACATATGGTTCCGGTGTGGTTGTGGATGGGGCAGGTTTTTTGCTGAATGATGAAATGGATGATTTTGCCTCAAAGCCGGGTGAGCCCAATATGTTCGGTTTGATAGGCAATGAAGCCAATGCTATCGCGCCCGGCAAAAGAATGCTCAGCAGTATGACACCTACCATTATTCTAAAGGACGGAAATCCGTTCATGGTGCTGGGTTCACCAGGAGGCGGAAGAATAATTACTGCGGTATATACAACAATTGTGAATGTAATTGATCATAAGATGTCGCTTGATTCTGCAATAGATAGACCCCGCTTCCACCACCAGTGGCAGCCGGAGTACCTGCAGTATGAAATCGGCGCAATTGATGACGAAGTAATGGCTAAACTTACAGAAAAGGGTCACCAGGTAAAACAGATATCAGATTACGGCAGGGTTGAAGGTATATTGATCGACTGGAAGAATAAAAAGTATTACGGTCATAGTGACCGCCGCGGTTATGGCGCGGCAATAGGGTATTAAACAAGAATCAGTATTCGCAGAGTCTGCAAAAAGGGACTCTGCAGAAAATAACTATTATTTATTACAACTGAATGAAATCAAAAATAATCCTGTTTGCATTATTTGTAACTTTATTACTCATCTCTTCATGCTCCGGTATCAAAGAGATCGAAAACTATAAGGGTGAAAATATTGCTATGGCAATTGGTGACTCGACCTCTGTTAAAATGGAAGCTGATACTTACAATGGATATGACTGGGTAGTTTCATCAAACAGCAATTCTGCAGTAGCAAAATATGTTGGCAAAGAAGATCAGCCCGGTGAAAAAAATACAGATCCCGTAAAACAGGTTATCAAATTTAAAGGATTGAAAAAAGGTAAAACTATTATTACTTTGAATTACATTAAAAAGGGCGACCTGATCGCTAAGAAAACCAGAACTGTTAATATTACAGTATATTAAATTTTAACGGTAAATTAATTGAAGCTGAAATTATTATTCGTATCATTATTTGTCATCTCGCAGTTCGTATTTTCGTACAGTGATACTTCTTCATACTCCGAACCGGGTCAGTATACATTTATCCGCCAGGATTACTTTGGCTTAAACGATGATTACGAAACTCCGTATTTCGTTTTTAAGGGCAAGAAGCCGGGTCCGGTCATGATACTTGACGGAGGGATACACGGAGATGAAATTGCTTCTTATATGGCATGTGATTCAATAGTGAAATACATTAATCTTTATTCGGGCACATTAATAGTAATTCCAAGAACAAATATTATAGCATGTAAACAGAATACGCGGGAGGTAAATTTTGATTTTAACCATGCCTTCCCCGGTGATATTACGAGCGATACATATGAGTACCGGCTTGCATATGAATTAATGTGGCTTGTTGATAGTGTAAAACCCGATCTTATAATTAATTTGCATGAAGCGCGTACAAAATGGTCACCTAAAGCGCTTACCGACCCTGAAAAAGCATACGGGCAGATAGTAATTTCATGTCTCCAGCCGTTTGAAGAGCTGCTTGTAAGAAGTGTGGATAATATGAATAAAAAAATTCCCGAAGGTGATTTTACTTTCCATACTCATTATTATTCATTAAGGACATACAGTTCACTTGATAATTTTGTGACTAAGTTTAACATTAAATCATATACTGTGGAAACATACCGCGGCTTCGCGATAGAAGACCGTGTAAAACTGCAGATAATCGCATCGCTTCAATTCATGGAAGAGATCGGTCTTGAGTTTTCTATTAACGAGAATCTGACTAAGTTTAATAATTAAATTTTATAATCAGAATTGTGTCATTCTGAGTACTGCTTTAGCAGTACGAAGAAACTTTCATTTGGATTTGGGTAAATCATATATAATTAATTTAAACAGCATGAAAAAAATAATAATCTCATCAGCAGTAGTTTTTTTACTGGTCTTTGCTTCACTTTCCTATTCACAGGAAAAAACCTACACCGAAAAAGACGCTGAAATATCAGCAACAGTAGGTGAGAATTTTACGATATCGCTTGAATCAAACCAGTCGACCGGTTATTCATGGTCAGTCGGTATGGTCTCTGATAACGCGCAGGTTGTTGTTGCGGGTATGGATTATGACCTGCCGGATAACGCCAAAACAGGGCAAGGCGGCGCCGAGGTGTGGCACTTAAAGGCTGTTGCCCCGGGAACAGTAAAACTCATGTTTTATTACGCAAGGTCATGGGAGAAAGATGCACCTGCAAAGACATTAACCTTTAATGTAACTATTCAGTAGAAATTAAAATGCTTCCCTCCATTGGAGGGAAGCAGATATTTTCAACCCTGATTCCCAAACTCCAGTTTGGGAATCAATACTGTATGGGGGAGTCCTTCGGACAATCCGCCGTGGCGGACCAGTTTGGGAAACCGATATTTTTTTATTTTACAGATGTTCCTTCAAATTCTATCCTTGTATCGTTCACGCTTAGTATTTCATTCAGTTCGTAAACATTCTTATAACCGTATCCATAAAGATTTAAATATGTCGGAATATTCAAAGCGAGCGTGATCTCTTTTTCGCTTCCCCCTTTTATACCTTTTAGCTCAGGCATAGATATTTTAGTCGGGAAGTTCTGCTTGTCATCAATGAAATTATTATTGCAGTAGATAAGTATTTTAGTATCAAATGAAGGAATTATTTCTGCGAGAGTTTCCTGGGTGAAATCAGAGAAATTCAGATTGACCGCTCCTTTAATATGTTTGCTGCTGTACATTGTGTTTGATCTGGCGTCAAGCATTACTGCATTTTCCTGTTTGGCAAGTTCAGTAAAATCTTCAACACTCAGAAGTCTTGCCTGCCTGTGCTCTTTAGCTTCTGCCATAAGTTTTTCATAGTCCTCAAAACTAACAAAAGGTGATTTCTCCTGTGAACACGCAGCACATGTATACAGTGATAAAATTAGCAAAATTAGATTGATTTTTCTCATTTTTCTCTGAATTTAGATAGATATTATCTTTTATAGGCAGTTATTGGGTATATTGTTCCCATAAACAAAAAAGAATTGGCAGTTATATTTTTGGAGTGCATTGACTGTGTCAATGCTGATATGGTAGTGTATGTAACCGGAAGTTATATTGTTATCTACTATTTTATATTTCCATATATAGTTTTTTCTATCCTCTTATCAGGTACAAGCCACATCAAGGCTACAAGTACATATAAACCTCCGGCTGCCCATTGGCTTATATCAAAATATGATAAAATGATTGCGGTAACATACAATATTGGTGATGCTTTGCCCTTTAGATCATTTCCTATGGCTTTTTTAAGCAGCGATTCGCTGCCATGCAGTTTAAGTATCATCCTTTGCAGAACAAAATACGCAATAGCCGCCATTAATAAATTTACACCATATAGAGTTAATGTCAATGGCGCGAAATGATTTTCAGCCATCCAGCCGGTTGTGAATGGAACAAGGCTAAGCCAGAACAGTAGATGCATATTTGCCCACAGAATTCCGCCGCTTACATTTTTTACTGTGTGCAGCATATGGTGGTGATTGTTCCAGTATATTCCAAGGTAAATAAAGCTCAATACATAGCTTGAAAAATACGGATAAAGGGGTGCCAGGTCTTTTAGCTCAGTGCCATGCGGTACTTTTAGTTCAAGTACCATAATAGTAATAATTATCGCAAGTACTCCGTCACTGAATGCTTCTAATCGGTTTTTAGTCAAATGATATCTGATTTAAGTTATTTATGATTGCTTATTGTATCCTTTATCGCCGTAAGGCTTCAATTCCTCAAGATATAATAATTCCAGTTCTTTCACTTCTTTGGCAAGATCCTGCGTACAGTCATCTTTTTGCTTTATTTCTGAAATTATCTCAAATGTAAATTTATCTTTACCCATAGACTTCCAGTCAGCCTGAAGTTCAGCATTTGGGTGTGACCCGAAATCAAGTTGTACACGGCTCCTGTTCCACATAGCGTCCATGTTCACGCTTGAGCCCAGGTATAATTTATTATTTACCGTATTCCTGATGCCAAAGACTCCCGCTTTGAACTTCATCTGTTTGTAGTCTTCTTTAAGCTGTTTTTTGGTCTTCGCTTCCATTTAAGTAATAATTATACAGTCAGTTTTGTTTTAAATCTCAGAACAGTTCTACTGCATGTTTATGTTTAAAATTTGAACTAATTAAACATCATTTTTCGATTAATTCAATATAATATAAATTGACGATACATTTGACTACCTTAATCAAATCTCCAGCCTTTTAGTATTCTGACAACTGCACTATCATTATTGTAATACACTTCTGAATAGTACCACGCAAGGTCATCAGGAATCCAAAAACTGCTTGATTTATGTAACAGCTTTCCGTCACCTGTATATTCATGTTTTGTTGATAAAGTATATGTATCAAAATTGTCTGTTAAGGGTTTACCAATAATACTTTGTACTTCCATCATATGCATACCTGGCTTTATTGAGTCAAATTTATCGGGTGAATACCCTGCTGCCATCCTGGTGTCTGCATATGGTGCAAAAATATTATAACTTTCTCCAACCGAAAACCTGGCAAAAGAAACTATAACATAAATTAAAATTAAAAATGAAGGGATTGCTATCAATTTGTACAAAAAAATAAGTTTTTCTTTATTCATGTTAATTCAGCAGTAAAGTTGATAATGCAAAAAAAGTATAACTCAAAGTATAAATTGAGAATAATAGCAATGCTGCCATTTTAAAGAAACTAGCGGGAAATTGATTGAATTTGTTTATTGAATAAGGGTAAATAACTATGCAAACTAAACTGTATAATACTGAAAAAAACAAAGATGCAAAACAATATGCAGCGATTATGGTCAGAAGAGAAAAAGTGTCGGGTTTCCTTGAAACAACAAATACAATCAGAGAATATACAGTTAAAATAAATATCAGGATATTCGATTTCATTACGGAAAAATTAAATTTTTAAACCGTAGACTATTCTCCTTATGCCACCTCTATCCCTAACACGGCATCTTTCAGCCTGCCGTTAGGCTGTTTGTAGAACGGTACGCCAAGTACCTGGTAACTTTTCACATTGATATCGTAATTGATGTTCCTGATAGTATCGTTCTTTTCCGCTTCAATTGAAAGGAAAAGGAACTCTGCAATCTTTTTGGCATCTTCCTTTGAGAAATTGAATCCGGTTAGCTTAACATTATACTTTTGAGGTGAAGGCACTGCGTTCTTTATAGTGTAATTCACCCCAATATTCTTTGCTGATTCAATCGGCATCCAGAATGCGGGTACGTAGAATTTAACGTCACCTTCAGTCTTATTGGCTCCGCCAAAAAGATTTGATATCCAGCCGCCGGATGAATCGCGGGAGTGAATCTTCACAAACGCGTCAACCAGCCAGAAGCCTTTGTAAACAAGCTCACCATCACCCTTAACCAGGGGAGCGGCGAAGTTCACTTCCATTGGCACCAGCTCATCGTTAACAATTTCCCACCCGTTACCGCAGCTGGAGCAATATACAATGCTGTCATTCATTTCAACGGTCAAACCGCTATCGCATGATTTGCATTTTACAGCTATTAATTTAAAATCTTCCATAATCTTAATCCTGAACGTAGTGCCTGCCTGAACTGCCGTTACGGCAGGCAGGAAGGATCTCATCAGTAGATCCCCAAATTTAAATTTATTTAATAAAAAATGTTTACCTGCAACCTGCAGCTTGCAGCCTGTAGCTGCATTATCTCCTCAAAAAGCTCGAAGCAATACTTGCAACATCAACAACGTTTAAGCCCGATGCCATACTTTTCACAGTATTGGTATTCTTTCCGCCGAAGAAACCTTTCTTGGGCGGGGCAACTATGCCCGTGCCTTCTTCAACCTCGCCGCCATAACGGAACTTCTTATATCCCCACATCATAATTATAATACCGAATATCAGCGCGAATACATATACAACAAGCGCAGCTTTTGCGCTGTCGCCATCTCCAATTATACCGAAAATACCGAAGAATGTTATCAAATATGAACCGACAGCCGTACCGAATATCCCCGCAACAGCGCGGTATAGATTGTTTCCCGGAGCCTTGCCGTAGCAAATTGAACCGTCTTCGCCATCCACAACAACCTGGTAGGTCCTGCCCTTAAATAAATACCTTACTACCCACAACGGGTAATAGACTATCGATACATTGGGTCTTACTAGATCGTTATGCTGGAATGTTATCTGGTCAACTTTAACGGAGTTAACAGCTTCTTCTACAAACTGCGCTTTGGCAATATCCGTAACTTCACGCTCTGATGAAATTATGTTGAACAGCATTCCTTCTGACTGCAGTTCTTCAAAATTCACAGCGCGCATTTCATCGCCTTCTAGATTTACTTTCCTTACGCCAAGCTCAGCAACATCGCAAGCCGCAAATGTTCTGTCAAACGGCTTCTGTATCTTGCGCTCAACATCTACGTAATATGTTGTTGTTCTTCCGTTGACGGTTTGTGTGCGGCGTTCTTTGCCGAATACCCAGCCGATAACATCGGCTCTTACGCGCCAATAGGGTATATAGACAAGAAATGCATCATCAAGTTTTGCGGTGTTTTTGAGTCCGCGGGCTTTGGCAAGACCCTTGCCAAGCCAGTTGAACATATTCTGTATGGCAATATTACGCTGTATCTTGCGCGGAACATAATATTTTACAACGCCATCAACACCCTTGGTTAACAAAAGTGTGCCGCAGTACTTACAGTTGAAGGTCTTGATGCCTTCCCTTAAGTCAAGCTCGCCTGCACAAGCGGGACACGTTATTCCTTTTAATACTTTTTCAGCCAATTTCTATCTATTGAAAATTGTTAATTGCTAATTGTTAATTGATTTAAACTTTCTTCGCTATCACATATGCCATTACTATCAGCGGCACCGATACAAGTCCGAACGCGAAAATTTTAAAGACCTCCGCGGTCAGCAAAGCTTCTTCCATGTCTCCGCTGTTAAGCGCAAATCCTATTACGTAACATAATATACTTGTAATGACAAATGCTGCAATGCTGAGACCGAACAATATTCTGAACGGAGCTTCGCTTTTTGCGGGATAAATGTTCGAGTACACTTGACCCGATGACGCTTCAACCAGCGCGGTGTAGCTTTGACCGCCAAAATTGTAATAGAACTGGTAGAATGGTATATGGACGAGCGCAGCTTCTTTGACGGTATCAAGACTCACCCCGGAGCCCTGCAGCCATGCCTGCGCTGAATCATACAGCACATCAGGCTTTTTGATCTCGTCGTCATTGTGAATCGTCTTATCGTAGAACTTTAACGCGCCGGCAGGTATCTGCAATTTTTTTATTTCAGATACTGACGTGCTTGCAGCAGGCTGAAGGTAAATTTTATCACCCGATGCGTCCTGGGTCTTGAAATACCACACAGGGAAGTAATAGAACTCAGTCTTTACTATCTGGGCCTTCTGGTCAAGATCCTTGACCGTGTGATTGCCCGCCATCCACCTTTTCAGGTTGCCTTCGGCTTCGTTTGGTTTAAAATTTGAATTTAAGAGGTAATGGAAAACTACTTTTCTTTTATCTAAAAATAAAGCCGATGCGCAAAACGGACACTCTATGAAAGTTTCATCCTGTTGTACTGTAACATCAGCCCCGCATTGTGTACATTTTATTTGCATATATAAAAATAAATCTGAGTTGCCACGACCTTCAGGTCGTGGATAAAAGTACCAAAAAATAACCGGGGCTTTCTACGAAGGAGTGCCTTTGGCAAGCCCCAGATTAAAATCTTTTATCCAAAATAGTGAATGTTCTGTAGATATGAAATGAACTCTTCTATTACCCTCACCCCCCAGCCCCTCTCCCGGAGGGAGAGGGGAGAGTTGTACCAAAATTCTTCGGTCTATTCCCCCTCTCCTTCAAGAAATTGAGGAGCAATTTCGAAGTCCCGCCCTGGCGGGATCAGAATAGGGGAAGGGGTGAGGTTACAAATTACAGTTTTGAAAGCAGATCTTTTTTCTTTGTATCAAATTCCTCCTGGGTCAATGCGCCTGCATCCTTAAGCTTTGCAAGCTTTTCTATGGTTGCAAGTACATCATCCTGTGACTGCTGAACAGGAGCCTGCTGGTTGTTCTGCTGCTGGTTCTGGGGATTCTGCTGATTCTGCTGCATTGAACCCATCATCATGTTAGCCATTGTCATCCCGGCTCCCAGGCCAACACCCAAACCGGCTGTGCCGCCTGCGCCTTCATTTTCCGCGGCTTTTTCCATTGCCATAGCGGTTTTGAACTTCATGTAGTTATCCAGATTTCCGATAGCGCCCATTGAGCTTCTTTCGTTGATCTTTTCCTGTACTTCATCCGGCGGAACTATACCAACTATGATAAGATCGGTAAGCTCAATTCCCATTGAATTGAAGAAATCGGTAACTTCTGCTTTTATGCCGGTCTCAATCTGCGGATAGTATTGTCCAAGATCAAATACGGTCTTAAGATTCTTGCCAAGTACTGTGTTGAGCTTCGATACAATTGAATCCCTTAAGTAATCTTCAATTTCATTGGTAGTGTATTTACCCTGAGTACCAACTATTTCGTTGATAAAGAGCTGCGGATCTTTAACCCTCATGGAGAATTTACCCGATGCCCTTAACTGAACGAATGATAATTCAGTATCACGGAAGTTAATAGGTGATTTGGTTCCCCATTTAAGATCAATGAATTTCTTCATTGATACATAATACACCTGTGCCTGGAAGGGTGAGTTAAACCCGAAAGGCAGTGAAAGCAGCTTTGTTAAGAACGGGATATTAGCCGTTGTTAATGTATGGCGTCCTGCGCTGAATACATCAAGGGCTTTTCCGTCCTTGTAAAATACCGCTGTTTGAGTGTCCTGCACAATAAGCTGCGCACCCATTTTAATATCCGTTGAACCGGCCTGCGGTTCGCGGTGAACCAGCTCTTTGCCTGATTCATCAAAAAATTGGATTATTTCTAATGCATTACCCATTTTACTTGTTTCCTTCTATATTGATTGTTTTATTTTTGTAAAATTAATCATTTGCATATTTAAATACAATTATAGAACCTGCATTTTAACGTTTTGTTTCAGGAAAAATTTATCCTGTTGTTTCGGGTTTCTTATGCGAAAAATCCTAAAATTGCTCAGTTTTGCCCTACCTGGTGTTTGCACAAATGAATTCTCTATTAGACACAAAGGCTCAAAGAACACAAAGTTTCGCAAAGAGAATCGTGTACCGTTGAATAAATTAATAGAAAATTCAAATCTATTAACCCCGTCATTTATGACGGGGTATTTTAAATCTCCAGCGTGTGGGCTTTAGCCCTGAAGGAAGTTTTTCGATGGCAACCAATTAGTTATACAAAAAGTCAATAAGAACGCAAGGTTTCTCTACGTAAGGTAACAAGTATAATTTAGTAATTAGCATATCTTAAATGAAATATTGTATATCCAAAATCATAGCCCGGCTAGAATAATTTGAATGATAGTCCTCCCTTGCGGGGAGGATTTAGGTGGCGTAGCTTCAAAATTGCTATTAAATTCAAACATTTGTATTTTGCGGGGTTAAAATTAATGCACAAAATATGGAACAAAAGCATTCTTTAATAAGGAAGTTAGGACTTTTCACAGCCGTTACTATAGTAATAGGCTCAATGATCGGCTCCGGTATCTTCAAGAAATCCGCATCAATGTCCGGGGAGCTTGGCGCACCGGGGATAATTCTCGCTATCTGGCTGATAGCAGGTATCATCAGCTTAATAGGTGCGCTAACCAACGCTGAAGTTGCAGGCATCCTGCCAAGGGCAGGGGGACAGTATGTGTACTTCCGCGAAATGTACGGCAACTTTACCGCTTACCTTTATGGCTGGGCAATATTTGCCGTTATTCAGACAGGTTCAATTGCCTCGATTGCATACGTATTCAGCGGGTACTTTGAGTACTTTTTTCCAACTCCGCATCTCTCGCCGGAATGGGAAGCCTGGGGCTTTTCACTGCAGTGGGGTGAGCAGGTAATTCTTGACCTGTACCCGCTTAAAGATATTGGATTAAAGATGCTTACCATTGCTTTGATAATGTTCCTTTCAACAGTAAATTTCTTCGGTGTTGCATTTGGCGGCATTGTGCAGAATGTATTTACCATACTAAAAAATATAGCAATTGCATTCATAGTCGTACTGGCGCTTACTATGGGAGCCGGTTCTGTAGCAAACTTCTCACCTTTCGTTAATTCAGCTTTCCAGTATCCATCGGGCAGTCTGTTAGGGGGAATCGTCCTCGCTCTAAGCGGAGCGTTTTGGGCTTATGACGGGTGGAATAACATCACTTACCTTGGGGGTGAAGTAAAAGACGCTCAGCGGAATATTCCAAAGGCTATGATTTTCGGAATGTCATTTGTAATACTGATTTACCTGCTGGTAAACCTGGCTTATTTCTACGTTCTTCCGGCAGATGTGATGAAGGATTCTTCCTTCCTTGCGGCTGATGTTATGAAGCGCTCAGTGGGTGAGTGGGGTGGCGCATTCGTAGCAATTGCTGTAATGGTATCTACCTTCGGTACAACTAACGGTACAATTTTAGTCAGTGCAAGAGTCTATTACGCAATGGCAAAAGACGGTTTGTTCTTCAGGAAGCTTGAAGACGTTCACCATAAATATAAAACCCCCGGTACTTCAATCATTATTCAGGGAATCTGGGCCAGCTTAATTACTATGACAGGTACATTTGACCAGCTGACCGATATGCTGATATTTGTTTCGTGGATATTCTACGGTATGGGTGCATATGGCGTGTTTGTGCTTCGCAAAAAGATGCCTAATGCTGAGCGGCCTTACAAAGCTTTCGGTTATCCGATATTGCCGGCATTCTTTGTATTGTTCTCGGCATTCTTCGTTGGATTCAGTATTTGGTACAACGTCCGTAACGCAGTTTTCGGTATGCTGCTGGTTGCAATAGGCATTCCGTTGTATTATTATTTTAACAGGCAGAAGAAAGAAGTAACAGGTTAATATTCCGCTCTCGAGAGGTCGAAGAACTGGCTCTGACACGTGGAGTGAGCGAAGCGGAAGGCCTGCCTGTCGAATCGAAGAGGCAGACTGGGGTGTGCCTGACTGCTTGTGCAGCTTAATATATAAACAGAACACTGATTAAACTGATTTGACTGATGTTCACGGATTAGTTTCTTACTTATCCGCGCAGATCTGTTTCATCAGTGTCATCCATGTTCTATTAAACACACGCATTTTCACTAAACCAAATGAATACATCTAAACAACTTCATATATTACGAAAGATACTCATCTACCTGCAAATACCGGTGTACATACTTGCAGTGAAGTTTGTTGTATCGTTCTTCTTCAAGGTTGATGGAGTATCAGAAAGTATTGATAACATTTTTAATTATTTTCTCTGGGTACTTGTATTTGCAATTGTTGCTTCGGGAATAGTAGCCGCAATAATGATAGTACTGGCTTACGCCAAAAGGAATGTTCTGCTGTATCTGGCTCTAGCGTTAGTTGCGCTTGCAGTGTTGTTTACATATTTATTCAATTTTGCGGGGCACTGGATGTTTTTTGTCATACCATTAATTGTGGTACTTTATCATGCTGTTATCTTTACTGTACACGGCAGGGTAAGCGAAAATTAATCATTTTAAAATGAATTAAATCCGTGTAAATCTGTTAAATCCGTAACATCCGTGTTCTGTTTAGTTCCGCAGTATCTACCGAACTCTTATTTTATCAGCACCATTTTTTTCGACTCATAAAAATTTCCCGCTCTGATAGTGTAAAAGTAAATTCCGCTTGAAAATTTTTCAGCATCCCAATCAACCCTGTATGAACCCGCCGTCAGATTCTGATCAACTAATACCGCAATAACTTTACCCTGTGAATTGTACACTGTTAATTCTACTTCAGATTCCTTCGGGATATCAAAATCTATAATGGTCTTTGGATTGAACGGATTCGGGAAATTTTGTTTAAGCCTGAAAGCTTCCGGATTTTCGGAGCCGATATTCTGAATACCGAAACCACCGGTGGGCAAAACTAATTTACAGTACATTATTCTGGCTAGTGACTTCTCTGCGCCATTTACAAAGCTACCCGGTATTGAATCCTGTTGGAACAACATATGAAAAATCATGCTATAACCATATATGTTTCTGCCTGAAATTGAAACATACCTGTTATCTCTTATAGGACCTGAATTGTTTGTTATTCTTGAAGCGGAATACCAGAAACTTCCTGAATTTGTAGAGTGCCTGAAGTAAATATCAAAATAATTGTTAGAGTCAAGAATGTCTGTCCGGGCTTTACAATACGCTACGAAAAAACATGTATCTCTTACTCTGCCAATTACGGGCCTGCAAACAGCAGCAAATCCATCTTGCTGAGGATTTGCACCGGTCATATCGTTAGATGAATCCAATACAACCGGATTGCCTGAGTTTACAGTTGGCGACCAAAACTGGATTCTTGCGGTTGAATGAATATCCGGCTGGTTAGAAATATATTTTACTGTTTCAAATACAATACACGGTGAGTTTCCGTTGTACGTCATATCAATTCCCAAATATGCACCGTAATTGTTGTTTACAGCGGGATTCCACACCAATACAGATGCTCCCCAGGTTACGCCGTCATCAGTACTTTCGCGGTAACTGACCTTTCCCGGTGTGACTGTGGCATCCATAATATATGCCATACCTATTTTCCCGTTTTGTCCACGTGCAAAAGCGCATGAAAACGAATTGGAAATATCAGGTTGTGCAACATATCCGCTGAAACTGGAATTAACTACACTCAAACCTCTGTTCAGCATATTTCCGGCTGCAAAAACAAATTTGGTTGTATTATTAAGCGAAGCAGTTGTAATGCCATTTGGCCAAAGTGGACCCAAACCTGACGCTCCGGGATCAAGCCGTACAAATGTTCCTGCACCTGGAGCAATATCAGCAAACCATTGAGCACGATCTAACCCCGAACCATAATTTGTGTTCATACCTATCAAAGCGCTGCCATCACTCATTATCTGAAGTACCGGGAAACCTGAGCGATATTCTGGCGGCTGAGGACCATAGTCAGTCCAGGTGTCTCCGTTATCGGTACTAAAGCAGAATATAACACGTCTTGATGAATTAAGACTATCGCTTTCTAGAGAGCATTGAAATACAGCATGGACATTTGTTCCCGGGTACAAAGTATCAAACTGTATTAAATGCGGACTCCCGTTTGACTGTATATCGTAATATGTCCTGTGTACAGGCGCAAGTTCGCTGATAAACGCCGTCCCCTGTGAGAATATTGTTGATGAGTAAACTATGAAAAGGTATGCTGATAAACTAATAAATTTTTTCATTGCAAGATAAAATAAATTTATTGAATGAACTTATTTAAATATAGTTTATTATTTATTTTATTAAAACTTAAATAAAACCCGGTTGCTTAAATCCTGTCTAATTTTGATTAATTCCTTGAAAATATGCTAAAATCATTTATGTCCGTGTTTTACCCCATAACCTAGCGGAACTATAATTTTACCCCTGTTGTTGAGTAACCCCTCAAAAAAATATTTTTTTCAAGATACCATTTCCTGTTTATTTCACATTATTTACCTGCTATATTTGGGTAACCTGATATTGGGTAAATTAATAATCATTTATGACTATCAATAATTTATCTTCCATCCTCCTTGCAGCACTATTCATTATAAGTACCGTATTCACATCCACCTCATTTTCACAGGAAGAAGTTGTTATGGATTCCATAATAACCGGCGCCAAATACCGCATCACAATGTATAACGATAAAGAAATTATCGGCAGGGTTGCCAAACAGGATTCCGTTTACGTTTACATGGTGACCGATGAAGGCACTGTCCGTATCCGCTACGAAGATATTTTCAGTGTATCCAAAAGTACTGTACCCAGGTTAATGAAAGGATTATTTACATTGGGCGGGGGAGTGCTGCTGCAGGGCGGCGACTTTGACGATGGATACAGGGATATTAAATCGCCGGGGTATTCAATGCAGCTGACCGGACTCTATCCGTTCAGCGAAAATAAAGCCATAAGGATAGATCTAAGTTTCAGCAGGATGCAGCGGGAAATTAATGATTACTATTACAGCTACGGTTACCAAAGCTATGACCCTGCGAAACAGAATATAAATGTCTACAATTTATATGCTGAGTTCATCTTCGGTGATTTTAATACTAAAACAAAGTTCAGCGTGTACGGACTTGCGGGAGTTGGAATTATGCACGTTAGAGAAGATGGGTATACACACACCAGTTATAATTATTACGATTCAAGCTATTACTCGTACTTTAATCCTGATAGAGATTACACAAATTTCAGCATGGCGCTGGGCGGTGGCCTGCGTTTTAAGATAAGCAGCCGCATTGGAGCGTTTGCAGAGGCGCAGTATAATTTAACTACGTACCAGGGATTCTTCTGGTTCTTCGGAAGCGGGTATTTCCCCATCAGGGCAGGTATAACATATATGCTTTATTAACGGGGAGAGACTCTATGAAAAAAATTATTTTTCTTGCGGCATTGTTTATGATGCTGTTGAATATCCCTGATGCAACAGGGCAAACCGATTCACTCAGGCTTGGCAGGGAGTGTAAAGTAGTTCTGTATAACGGTTTCCAGACTGAAGGTAAAATAATAAACAGGTCTAATGATACAATAACACTTAAGACGGATATAACTAAGCTGTTCATTCCGGTCAAAGATGTAAAATATGTCATGGATTTGGATGTGGAAATTACTGATCTTGAAATAATTGATACACTTAACTACAGTGATTATGTTATTGAATCAGTCAAAAGTGATACAACCGGAAAATGTGATCTTTATCTCCAGGATAAATCTGTTTTAAGTGGTGTACTTCTTGTGGCCGATACAGATACAACACTGAAAGTAATAAAAGAAAACAAAAGTAAAATCATTAATCTTGCCGGGATCAGAAAGATTGTATTTAAATCTTCGGCACCATTTGGAAAAGGATATTTGATCGGCTCAATAATCGGAGCGGGGGTTAGCTTTCTTACAATTTATTTATTTTCCCTTGGTGGTGCAGATGTATATCACTATATAGTGTATTCGGGGTTAGGCTCTATACCTTTTGGAATAATAGGCGGGTTATTTGGTGAATTGTTTGCACGTGATGATATCTATCTTTTTAATAAAGGTATTTATCCCGGGAAGGTAAAAAGAATTAAAGCCTTGATACAAAAACACACTTAACACTTAATTAATCAGTTAACATATGAAAATCATCCTCTTAGTAAGTATTATTATTCTGAATCTGGTTAGCACAGCAAACTCACAAAACAATTCAAGTGATTCACTCAGACTTGGCAGGAATTGTAAAATTGTTCTGTATAACGGTTTTCAGGCTGAAGGTAAGATTGTAAACAGGGGATCAGACACTATAACACTGCAAACAGATGTTACGAGGCATGATATTCCCGTTAATGGTATCAAATTTGTTCTGAACCCCGAAATTGAGCTTTCTGATGTTGAAGAAAATCCCACAGGGAAATATGAGGAGTTAAATATTGAAACGGTTAGAATTGATACAACGGAGTATTGTGATATTTATATGGATGATAAAAGCTCTTACCTGAATGTGAGGGTCATTCTGGATACTGATACTACGATCAGGGTAGTTAAAGATAACCGCTCAAAAACAGTTAACATTGCGGGAATAAGAAAAATGGAATTCAAACCTTCAGCGCCTTTTGGTAAAGGATATTTTATCGGTTCTCTTGTTGGTATAGGAATTGGCCTGGTCACCGGGCTTTCAATTTCAGGGGGTCACGGAAGTATCGGTTTCCCTGGGTTGATCGCTTTTTGCTTCTTAGCTTCAATCCCCGCTGGATTAGTTGGAGGTGTTATAGGAGCCATAACCGCAAAGAATGAAATGTATCTGTTTGAAAAAGGACTGAAAGCAAATAAGATCAAACGAATAGAGTTCATTATTAAGAAACACATAGATACGTGATCAATAAATTAAAAAGGGGCTCAGTTTATGAGCCCCTTGTAATTTCAGATAATTTAAATCAATTCACTTCTTTCTCAAATCCCTTAACTGCTCAAATAATTTCTTTTCCTCAGCCGTTAAGTCTTTTGGAGTCTGGAGATCTATCTTAACAAAAAGGTCTCCGTGCTGTGAATCCTTTCCGTACTTCGGCATACCAAGTCCGCCGAGCCGCAGAGTCTTACCATTCGATGTTTCCGGAGGAATTGTAATTTTAATTTTGCCCTTCAGGGTTGTCACATCAAGCTTACCGCCAAGTACTGCGGTAAAAATATCAAGCGGAAGGTCCATGTACAGGTCATCATCAATCCTGTTATACAGGGGATGTTTTTGCAGCTTTAATGTTAATAGCAGGTCACCATTTGGGCCGTTGTTGTGACCCGTGTAACCTTTACCTGCAAGTTTAAGGGTCTGTCCGTCATAAGCACCCTTTTTGATCTTGAGCTTTATTTTCTGACCGCCAACTTCAAAAATTGTTTCGGCTCCGTTATATGCATCTTCAAGTCTGATGGGAAGCTCAGCCTGCATATCTTCGCCTTTCAATTGCTGGCGTCTGCCGCCGGAGCGCTGCTTTCCTCCGGTGAAACCCGAACCCGCACCGCCAAAGAATGCCTCGAAGAAATCACTGAAACCGCCTCCTCCTCCGCCAAAAGCGCTGCCAAAATCACCGAAATTTGTGCTGTAAGTCTGGCCGCCCTGACCGCCGTACTGCTGCTGCCCGTATTGTTTTTGATATTTGCCCCAGTCAAATCCGCCGCCGGTGTTGCCGCCCTGCTGGTAAGCATTCCAGTTTGAGCCAAGCTCGTCATACTTTTTGCGTTTTTCAGGGTCTCCAATAACCTCATTCGCTTCGTTCACTTCTTTGAACTTAGCCTCGGCTGTCTTATCGCCCGCATTTTTATCAGGGTGATACTTCATAGCCAGCTTGCGGAACGCTTTTTTAATCTCATCCTGCGAAGCTGATTTTGATACTCCTAATATTTTATAATAATCTTTATAATCCATACCAATTTATTAATGCAAAAGTATAATTGAAAAGTTCCTTAAAATTTAATCTTAAGATCAGAATTATCTAATCAGTTTTCCAGAAAAAATTCGCGTGCATATCGTCCTTAATCCACCCGGTTTTGTAATACAGTTTCTGTGCCGGGTGATTTTCGTTCTGCGTTTCAAGCACCATGCCGGCCGCTCCGGTTTCACGGATAAGTTCTTTTGAACGCTCTATCAAACCCTCGGCTACTTTTTTGTGGCGGTGTATAATATCTACATACAGATCGTTAAACACCCACATTTTTTTCATACCAATCGATGTAAAGCTTGGGTATAGCTGCGCAAAACCCATACCTTCGTTATTCTCATCAAGTGCGATAAAAATTACTGAATCATTGTTCTTCATCCGTTCATTTATGAACTTCAGCGCGCCCTCAATATCCGGCTCCTGATCATAAAATACGCGGTAATCATCGAATAATTTTGCAGTCTGTTCAAGTTCTGCAAGTGTTGCTTTTATTATTTTCATTTTGATATTTTGACTGTCATTTAATTCCCCTCTTGAGAAGCTTGTCCCGCCTTGGCGGGAGGGTGGCACCGCCCACGGCGGTGACGGGGTGTGTAAAATTGTAATTCGGTTAGACTGATTTTATTAAAGACTTTCAATAAAGTGAAGCTATTATACTCATATTAACAATATCGTTAGTATTGCAGCCGCGGCTCAGATCCATAACAGGAAGGGCAAGTCCCTGGACTATCGGTCCCGTGGCAACAGCCCCGCCGATTCTTTCCGTAATTTTATAAGCAATATTACCCGCATTCAGGTCAGGGAATATAAACACATTGGCATCACCCTTAATTTTACCATTGGGGTCTTTCCTCCGGGCTATTGCAGGCACAAATGCACTATCAAACTGCATTTCGCCGTCACAAATTAAACCCGGCATACGCCTGCGAGTGATATGCATTGCTCTAATTACTTTCTCTGTTGATGCATCTTTTGCGCTGCCCTTTGTTGAAAAACTAAGGAAAGCAGTTCTTGGTTTAATGCCGGTTAATTTTTTAAAGTTAAGTGATGTTTGTATGGCAATATCGCTCAGCTGCTCCGCATCCGGATTCGGCAGTACACCGCAATCACCATAAGCAAAAACTCTGCCTGCCATTTTATGAGCTTTGGGAAAGCTCATCAGGAAAAAAGATGAAACTGTTTTATTCCCTTTGCTTAAACCAACTGTCTGCATGGCGCTTCTCAATACATTGCCCGTTGAATAAACACTACCGGCAACTACTGCATCAGCGTATTTGTTTTTAAGCAGCATGCAGGCAAACAAAAGGGGATCATTTAACGCTTTTTCTGCATCTGCCAAAGTAAATCCCTTGATCTTTTTGCTTCTCAGTCTCTTGTATTCTTTTGCAAACTGCACAGAAAACTCTATATCAATTATATCAAGGTCATCGCTCTCAGGCAATCTTATGTTTCTGCCTGTATCAATCAATATCAGCTTCGCCAGTTTTTTCTTTAAAATTACTTTCGCCGCCTCAATTACTCTTGGGTCATATGATTCCGGAAGAATTATCGTTTTTTTCTTCCGCTTCGCCGCTGCTTCTAATTTCCTGAATATATCCATTTAAGCCGATTTGCTGAATTCTGATCTTTAATTGTTTTTAAATACCCTCTATCACTTCGCTCTTTATGGTAAGCAAACATGCCGCTCCTGCCCCAAAGGGGCTCCTTCGGAGCGGAGCTGTTATACTAAATATTGCAACCATTGTTAATTGTTCATTGCTAATTGCTAATTACTAATTGTTTGTATTATCCCGCCGCCTATCAAGTCGTCGCCATCATAAAATACCGCGGACTGACCCGGTGTAATAGCCTTTTTCGGCTCATCAAATATAACTTTAATTTCATTATTATTTAACTGCTGAATTATTGCGGGTGAACCCTTATCCTTATACCTTATTTTAACTGTGGCGGAAGTTTGTGGATCAAGCATTCCGTTTTTCTGCAGATTTATCTCACTGCAAATGAACTCAGTATTATAAATACCCTTTTCATCATCTACATATATAACATTATTTTCTGCGTCAATTTTCGATACGTATACAGGCTTGCCCAGCGATACTTCAAGACCGCGCCTTTGCCCGATAGTATAATTAATGTAGCCCTTGTGCTTACCTATTTTTCTGTTATGATAAATAATATCGCCGCCTTCAATCGCATGTTTTAATTCCGGCATTCTTATCTGAATAAGCTGCCTGTAATCATCGTTGGGCACAAAACATATTTCCTGTGAATCGGGTATATCAGCTGATTTGAATCCCAGTTTTCTGGCAATAGCGCGAATTTCGGTCTTTTTAAATCCACCCAAAGGGAAAAGCGTTTTAGCCAGCGAATGCTGCGAGAGCTGCCAAAGGGCGTATGACTGGTCTTTTGTCAGATCAACTGCCCGGCTTATATGATACCTGCTCAAACTCTCATTATATTTCACCTGTGCGTAATGTCCTGTTGCGATATAATTAGCCCCCAGTTCTTCAGCTTTTTCAAGCAGGGCACCCCACTTTATTGCTTTGTTGCACAGTACGCATGGATTTGGTGTATGCCCTTTAAGGTACTCTTCAATAAAATTGCTTATAACTACTTCGTTGAACTTGTCAGTGAAGTCCATGGTATAATGCGGGAAGCCTAAGAGATTCGCAGTGTTCCTGGCACTATAGATCGTTTCAAGCGAGCAGCAGCCTGAATCCTTTTCCGGGATATCGTCAAATCCCCAGGTTTTCATGGTTACTCCAATGAGATTAAAGCCATCTTCAGCAAGTAAATGGGCTGCCACAGAGGAATCTACCCCTCCGCTCATAGCAATAAGCACTGTTTTTTGTGATTTTACATCCATTTATGCAAAATACCTATAATTTAATAACTATAAAAGATTAAAAATTGGGTTGTAATTATTTAAAATTCCCTTATATTTGCATTGATTTACTAATTTAAATTACTCGAAAGGGGGGTAATAAATGACCAAAAGATCATTTCTCGTATGGGCAATGGTATTCATATTTGGTATCGCCAGCCTGCCTGTTGTTGGATTTTCTGCAGAGAGCAAGCAAACTGCTAATACCGAATTAACAAAGAAGAAAAAGCCCAAAAAGAAATATTCCAAAAAGAAGAAATCTTTAAAGAAAAAGAAAGGCTCAAAAAAGAAGTACTCAGGCGGTAAAAAGAAGTACTCAAAAAAGAAGAAGTACACCGGAAAAAAGAAATATTCCAAAAAGAAAAAGTACTCAAAGAAGAAAAAATATTCTTCCAAGAAGAAAAAGAGCTATAAAAGAAAATATACAGCTCCAAAAACAAACAGCAGCAACGTTGAATACCGCAACTACAAAAGATCAAACGATCCTGAAAACAGCGGTAACAATGATGTGAATATAGAAAAGATCGCTCCTTCAAAGGAAATCAAAAAAGAACCTAAAAAAGAAGGCGAAAACTAGTTTTTTGAGGATTTATATTAATGAAGCCCCGTAAGTGCTAACTTGCGGGGCTTTTTGTTGACCATACAGGAAAATTAATTTTGCATTTAATTTTAAAATAAAAATTGTGATAATTGCATATCACCAATTATAAAGGGAGCCTGCAATGAAATTAAAATTCTCATACTATTTTATTCTGTTATTTTTTATAACCGCCGGTGTAAATTCTCAAACACTGGTTTCTACATATAATTTTCCCGCAACTACTGTATATAACGGTTTTTGGGGTATTACTCAAATTAATGATACTCTAAGGATAGGCTCAAGCAGCAACGGAAAAATATACACAGTTTCCAAAACGGGCATTATCAGGGATAGTATTTCAACGGTATTTAATTTTAATAACGGGCTTGCTTATGATGGTACAGGTTACTGGATCGCCAGGAACGCTTCAGGCACAACTTCAAGAATAATTAAAGTGAATTCAGCGGGAAATCCAGTTGATACAATAAGGATAACAGCCCTGTATGGAAGCTCAACAATTGGTATTGGGGGAATAGCTATGGATGGCCCGAATCATCTTTGGGCTGCAATTTATTATCCTGATTTCGCTTCATACCCGTTTGCTTACGCGTATAAGTTTGATCTAAATACAAAAACTGTTGTTGATTCAATTCCGCTGAGAGGAAAGCAGGTACAGGGTATTGCGGTTAAAGGTGATACTATATTATATGTCACTGATAACTTCCAGAGCGACCAGGAAAGGATATATGGGTACCGTAAGGCAGTTGGTGATACAATATTCTCGTTCGCAGCGCCTGACCCGGACAATGATTGTGACCCCCGCGGCCTCTTTTGGGATGGAGCCAATTTATGGCTTATGGCATACAGGGTAGGTAATAATGTCAGTCAATACCGCACATTATATAAGTACGCGCTCAATGGTTTGGGCAGTCCTATTATTACCACTAATGTAAGTTCAATTAACTTCGGGAATGTAACAATAGGCACAACAGGTAATCAGCCGCTTACTATAAGTAACCCGGGTTCCGGCAAACTCATCATAAGCGCATTCAATTTTACTAATCCAAGATTTTCTATTACGCCTTCAGCAGTTCCCGATACAATTCAGCCTGGCGGCTCGAAAAATTACACGGTAGGGTTTACTCCATTGGTTTATGATTCAACTTCAGGAGCTCTTAATATCTCAAGCAATGATCTTGCTAATCCGGTCACGACCGTAACGCTTACAGGAAGGGGAGTATTTGCAGGAGCTTATATCGGATTTTCGGCATCAACTTTTAATTTTAACAGTAAGCGGGTTAACTCTCTTGACGGTTTTACTTTCGATGTTACAAACCAGGGTATACAGCCGCTTACAATTAATTCATGCTCATTTTCAACTTCGCGTTACAGGTATGATACAATCAATGCAAAATTTCCCATTACAATAAATCCTCAATCAACCAGAACGCTGAGGATATGGTTCAACCCGAATTCAGCGGGTACGTTTAATGACTCTGCAATATTTTCATCAAATGCAGTTAATAATTCATCTGCAAAAATATCGCTTTCGGGTACTGGAATTGAAGTAGCACCCGTACTCGGTAATATCGTATGGGAAGGCGTTGTGCCTGATAATCCGCTTACTACGGCCGATGACCCGCAGCCAAAGAGCTTAAAGCAGATTCCCGATGTGAACGGTGATGGTGTTGCTGATATGATATGTGCGACTGAAAACTACTGGACTATTTGTTATAACGGCAATTCATCAGGTCCGGCAGATACTATTTGGAAGTTCAATTCATATTTCGGTACAAATAATACAGGGTCGGTTGACTGGGAAGACGCGATGCAGATAATGGATGACTTAAATGGCGATGGTATCAAAGAAGTTGTTATTGGCTGCGGCGGCGGAAACGAAGAAGTGTATGTTCTTTCCGGAGGCACGGGCAAAGTTATTTGGGAATATGCAGGACCCAATACAAATTACGATGGTGATATAATGGGCATAAGGATTGACCGCGATTTTAACAGCGATGGAAGAAAAGATGTGCTCATTTCCGCAAGCGGAGAAGGGGCAACAAATCCCGGAAGGCACTCGGCAATTTGCCTGAATGCCGTAAACGGCCAGGTATTATGGACAAACATAGTAAACTCAGAATTTACATATGATGTTGTTACAACCACTGTTGGCGGAGCAATTGCGTTTACAAATAACGGCGGTCCTTATGGAATCATTGGCTTTAACGGTACCGGCAATTCAACATGGAACTACCCGATACCGGGAACACTTAACGCTGTTTGGAGTATGAAGGAAGTTGCCGATATTAATGCGGACGGCAATACTGATATTGTTGGCATGTATGGATTTAACGGAACGGTCATTGCTTTATCAGGCAGCTCGGGCACCGAGGAGTGGACTGTCAATATGGGCTCAAGCAATAATGGAACAGTGGAATTACTTGACGATCTTAACCAGAACGGATTTAAAGATATTACCTGCTCAGGTCCGCAAACCGCTTTCCGCGTTGATAGCAAAACAGGTCAGCAGATGTGGACTCAGTCTTTCGGCGCGTCATATATCCGCGATGCGGGTGTACTTGGTGATATTACAAGCGATACTGTTGCCGAAGTTTTGTATTCAACACAGGCGCCGGGCAGAGTATATGTACTCAACGGTAAAAACGGTTCAATACTTTTCAGTTATGAATTCGGCTCGTCGTTAACATACAGGGCTGATAGAGTCGCAGCATTAAACAGTGTTGACGGAAACCAGTGGAATGAGTTTGTTGGCGTATGCCGTGACGGCAGAATAAAATGTTTCAACGGGGGACCCGGAGAGATTATTGGTATCACAACAATTAATAATAATATCCCCGAAAAATTCGCGCTGTATCAGAATTATCCGAATCCCTTTAACCCGGAAACGCAGATCAAATTTGATGTTCCCAAATCCTCAAATATCAAAATAGCTGTCTACGATATGCTGGGCAGGGAAGTTGCTATACTTGTTAACGGCAAAATGGATCCGGGTGTGTATAACGCATCGTGGAATGCAACTCCATACGCGAGTGGTGTGTATTTCTACAGGCTCACAAGCGATGATTTTGTTAGTGTGAAGAAGATGATAGTGCTCAAGTAAAATGGCAAACTTCCTCTGCTGCCGCAGAGTAAGTCAAGAAGTAAAAAGGCAAAAATTGTTTTTTAGAGACGTCCATTTGGGCGTCTTTTTTTATGCGATATTTAGCCCGGAATGCGTATCACGTTTTGACTGTATTGCTTAATCCTACATATGAAAATATATTGGTTTTAATTTTACAGTTAAATCATAATTTCTTCAGGGGGTTGAAAATGAAATTAGCAATTACAGCGATCTTTTCAATATTTTTCATTACAGCAATTTATTCACAGCCGATAGGCTGGGTTGAGCAGACAAGCGGTGTCACAACACAGCTTACTTCTGTTTCAATAGTTGATGATAATAACGCATGGATATGCGGCTATGCCGGTGTTGTGCTCCGCACAACTAACGGCGGAACAAACTGGGTCAGCGTGAGTTCTGCGCCAATACCGCCAACACTCGATCTTCACAGTATTTACGCTATAGATGCCACTACGGCGCTTGCAGCAGGTTCAGGCACTTCATCATTCCTTTACCGCACATCAAACGGCGGAGCTAACTGGACCCAGGTTTTCACCGAAACAGGCGGATTCATAAATTCTGTGCAGATGGGAAACAGCTTTGCCGGATTCATGATGGGCGATCCGGTAGGAGGAAGATGGTCACTATGGGGCACAACAACAGGAGGCTTAACGTGGGATTCGGCCAGTTTTTACCTCCCTCAGACAGGTAGTGATGCAGGATGGAATAATTCATTCTTCTTTGATGCCTCTGCAGGAGTATGGTTTGGTACAAATAATACAAGAGTATATAAAAGTTTAACTTTAGTAAACTGGACAACTCAGCCAACAACCGGACAGGTTAATTCATATGCAATTTGGTTTAATTCACCGTTTACAGGATTAACAGGCGGCACTGCGCTGTTAATTACAACTAACGGTGGACTTAACTGGGTAAACCCGCCTGCGGCGCTGCCGGGTACTGCAAATCTGAGCGGTATTACCGGATTTGGAACTCAATGGGTGGTAACCAGGCAGGCTACTGCTATTTATTTGAGTCCCGATAATGGTGTAACATGGCAAACAAGCTACACCGCACCCGCAGGGAACTACAGGCACATTGCAAAGAACCGCGCGAATAACCTGGTATATTACGGTGTACGCTCAAACGGCGGTATATCCAAAGGAATGCTGCTGGTAGGTATTGAACCGGTTTCGAATATCGTACCTGATAAGTTTGAATTGAAACAGAATTACCCGAATCCCTTTAATCCCAATACAACAATTGAGTTTTCTATTCCCAAAAACAGCTTTGTAAAGCTTGCGGTGTATGATGCTCTGGGCAGGGAAGTGAATTCATTGTTGAATAATGAACTTAAAGCCGGTGAATATAGCATAAACTTCAGCGCGGCAGATCTGGCAAGCGGAACCTACTATTATAAATTAATTTCTGGTGAACAAGTCGAGACAAAGAAAATGATTCTAGTAAAGTAGTGTTTTTGGAGTGCATCAACTGTGTTGATGCAGCATTGACACAGTCAATGCAATCCACAGAAAAGCAAATTATTCATATAAGAAATTCAATAGGCATCTTAAAAATAAGATGCCTTTTTTATTTTCAGTTTATTTATCTTTGTAGATGGATAATAATAATAATATCAAAGAAAAAAAAGTAATTAACACCCGTACGCTTGGCGGCTGGCTGATAGCTGTTCAGGCATTTATAATATTAAATGCAATTAGCTGGGTGGGTAACCTGCAGATGTATTACAAATTGCTGGGAGAAAAGGATGTATTGATAAAAGAGAAGCCGCCTGCTGATGCAGGTTTGCTGAATGTTTTTGTATATTACGAACTTGCTTCAAGCCTTGTATTTGCATTCCTTTGTTTTGTGGTGTTCTATTTCTTTTATAAGCGCAACAGGAATTTCCCGTTAATAATGATAATTTATCTAATTGCCGAGATTGTTGTTGAAGGCTTATCTTATTTATTATTTGCGCACCTATCGAATGATCCGGTTTTAATGCTGCAAAAACTTGCTTTCAGCACGGTCATAGCTGCGGCAATAATAGTGTATTTAAAACGCTCTGAAAGGGTGAAGCAGACTTTTATCTTTTGATCAATCGTACCACGAATCGTGGACATGGTAGTTCTTAAAGATGTTGAATATAGCTAGATTCGATGTTCATAAAAGTATCTGATTTCGTGGAACGAATATCTTCTGATTTCTGTATCAACTATTTTTGATGCTGCATTGACCGCGTCAAAGCCGGGCAAGCATAGTCAATGTGCTCCAAAAATTACTTCAAAACCGCACAAATTCATTCCTTTATACTTAAATCGCTGTTAAGTATATTTGCTCCTAAAAGTCCGAAGGACTCCAATATAGAGCCCCTTTGGGGAAAATTATGAAAATTTCACTGAATTGGTTACGGAATTATATTGATATTTCTCTTTCTGTTGATGACTTGGTTAAGGGTTTAACTGATCTTGGAATAGAAGTTGAAAGTGTTGAAAATCAGCAGGAAAAGCTGAATAAGTTTGTCATTGGCAAAGTTATAGAACGCAGCAAACACCCAAATGCTGATAAATTAAGCGTTTGTAAGGTAGATGCCGGAACAGGCGAGATACTGAATATTGTCTGCGGTGCGCCTAATGTTGATGCGGGGCAGACAGTCTGCGTTGCATTGGTTGGCGCTATTGTACCGAATAGCGGATTTGAAATAAAAAAGGCTAAGCTTCGCGGAGAACTCTCCGAAGGTATGATATGCTCCGCAAAAGAGCTTGAGCTTGGCGATGACCACAGCGGAATTATGGTACTTGATACTGAGCTTCCGGTTGGCACGCCGTTTGCTGAATACCTGAAACAAAATGATGTGATACTGGAAATAGGTATTACTCCAAACAGGGGTGACCTGCTTTCACACATTGGTGTTGCAAGAGAGCTTGGCGCATTAACAGGCAATAAAATAAAAGAGCCGCTGCTGAGAAATGATTTTTCAGGCGGTGAAATTAATTCTAAGATCTCAGTTGAAATTGAAAATACAAAAGGCTGCTTAAGATACTGCGGCTCAATGGTTGAAGGTATCACAGTAAAAGAATCACCTGAATGGCTGAAATCATATTTAAGCGCTGTTGGGCTAAGACCCATCAACAATATTGTTGATGTTACAAATTATGTTATGATGGAATGCGGTCAACCCCTGCATGCATTTGATTACGAATCAATTTCCGGTAAAAAGATCATTGTCCGCTCCGCAGGAAATGATAAAAAATTCAAGACTCTCGATGGCAAAGAGCGCACTCTTCGTGATGATGTGCTTATGATATGCGACGGCGAAAAACCCGTAGCACTGGCAGGTATTATGGGCGGCGAGAATTCCGAAATAAGTGACTCCACAATAAATGTGTTTGTAGAAAGCGCGTATTTTGATCCTGTGTTAACAAGGCTTTCATCAAAATATCTTGGTTTGCAAAGTGATTCATCATACCGCTTTGAGCGCGGTGTTGATATCGATAGAACCGAATGGGCATGTAAACGCGCTGCGGAATTGATTGCAGAGCTTGGCGGAGGTAAAATTACAAGTGGATTCATAGATAACTATCCGAATAGGTTAAACAAACTTAATGTTCCTTTAAGGCTATCCCACTTAAAGCGTATTGCAGGTGTTGAGTATTCCGCCGATTTAGTGATAGAATTGCTGGGAAAAATAGATATCAGCCTGGTTTCTGAAAGTGGCGGGACCCTGCATTTTGAAGTGCCGCAGGCACGCAGAGAAGACCTGACCCGTGAAATTGATCTGATAGAGGAGGTTATCAGGCTGAACGGCTACGATAAGATCGCAATTCCCGAATATGACAATCTTTTTCTTGATGTTCGTGATTTTTCCAACAAAGAATATGATATGCTGCGTGTAGTAAGGAATTACATTGTGGGCAGGGGATTCAAGGAAGTAATATCTAACACATTGGTTGAAGAAAACTTCCAGAAGAAATTTGATGATCACTATATTTCATTAATGAATCCATCAAGCGATAAGATGAATGTACTGAGGCGGAACCTGTATGTTGGAATGTTTGAAGTAATTAAGCTGAATTTCGAGAATTCAAACAATTCCCTGAAACTTTTTGAAACCGGAAGCTCTTTCGGCTTTAATGAAAAAAACGAAATAAATGAAATTAAAAGCATTTTGCTGGTGCTGGCGGGTGAAAGGGATGTTAAGTCATATAGCGAAAAACAGCGAAATTTCAACATTTTAGATATGGCATGTGAGGTTGAAGGATTGTTAGGAAAATTAAGCGTTGAAAATATTAAAAAATATGATTATAATGCTCAAAATGCTTTGATGGATTATTCCATAGAATACAAAAGCCGGAACAATATTATTTGTAACACTATTAGCTTCTCCGGTAAATTTCTCAATTCAATTGGAATAGAAAGGCCCGTGATAATATGCCAGATACCATATTGAGTTTAAGCAATACTTTAAACGGCAGAGTAGTTTTTCGGCCTTATTCAAATTTTCCGCCTGTGTTAAGGGATTTGTCAATTCTGGCTGATACCGGAATAAAACAGGGTGATATTATGCAGACAATACTTTCAATAAACTCAGGTAAGTTATTAAAAAAAGTATCTTTGTACGATATATATCAACCAAAAAATGAAGCCGGAAAGATAAGCTATACTTATAGTCTGGAGTACCGTGCTGATGACAGGACTTTGACAAGCGAAGAAGTTAACGGGATACAGGATAAGATCATCGCAGAGCTTAAAAAGAAACACAAAGCTGAATTAAGGAAGTAAATTACAGGCAGTTAATTATATTTTAACAGGTCCATTTATGGATAATTCTATACTAAAAGTTAACGATTCCGGGCTGAAAAGTGAACTTGAAAAAATGTTCTCAAAGGTCAAAATTCTTGTGGATAAATATAATATATCCAAAGATGAGAACAAATTACTCAAAGATAAGGTTAAAGAATTAGAACATTCGCTCAGCGAAGCGGAAATTAAGGTTTCAAACCGCAACAGTGAACTTTTGGTTAAGGATAAGGAAATAACAGATCTTAAGAACAAGATACTGGAAGAAAGAAAAAATAAAGTTTCAGGTGAAGATAAGGCGCAGCTTAAATCAAGGATTCGTGAACTTATGGTCAGGCTTGATACTCATCTCGAACAGAAAACCAATAATAATTTTTAGTTTTATCTAGTTAAGAGCAGCAGTCACAAAAGAGCAGCGTTTTTTAAATATTTCAGACTAAAAATTATCATTTGTTTTTGCTTCACAAAAAGGTCGGGATTTAATAAAGGTAAAATTTAAACTTCAATAAATCGTATGGACTCTAAGGATATCAGGATCAAAATATTCAATAATCATTACACTTTAAAGGGTGATGATGTTGAGCTTTTGGAAAAAAGCGCGCAGTATGTTGATACATTAATGCATAAGGTGCAGAATGATATCCCAAACCAGTCTGATTTTACGGTAGCTATAGTTTCTGCATTAAATATCGCAGAGAATTATTACAGGGAAAAGAACTCAAGCTTTGTTCTTGACCAGAACTATAAATCATTGATCAGCGGACTGAATTCGCAGGTTAAAGAAATAAATGATTATATAGAAAGCAATACGTAATAATTATATAGCTGGTAGAATACTCTATTTATTGAAAACATCTTCAATGTTCTTTGATCATAGTTTAAAAGTATCATAAGTTTACCGCACCGACCGGCCGTAGCCAAAAATTAAATAGATCCAACACTATTTAATTGGGGAGAACGCTCGATACCAATGTCAATTACAGGCCTCGCTTACAGCTTGCTGTAAGATCGCCGGAACCTTCGGGTTCCACAGTACCGTTTACGGTACTGGATCCGTGATCAGTGGAAGTTAAAAGACATTTCGGCACTCACCCACTGTGTTGAAAGAGGGATCTATAACTCTTTCGCTATGGTTTTAGTTCGCGTGCGGTTTTTTATTTATTTAAATTAACAGTATTTATTAATCAATATGTAATTGTTTCAACCCAAAATCATATGTTAGAATTACGGAGAAATAAAATATGCTTCAGGAAATTTATGTATTAGTACCGCTGATCGTCATACTCTGCGCGGCGACATTTTATCTTGGCTGGTTCATGCAGAACAAGGTAACAAAAGGTAAACTAAACAGCGCAGAGGAGCAGGTAAAAAGAATACTTGCTGACGGCGAAAAAGCAGCGTTAAATATCAAAAAAGAAAAGCTGCTTGAAGTTAAGGACGAATGGTATAAAAAGAAACAGGAATTTGATTCAGATTACCAGTCCAAAAAGAACAAACTGAAATCGTTTGAAAAACAGCTCCAGGAAAAAGAGGAGGTTATCAGCAGAAGGATTGATGAATACGCTAAAAAAGAAAAGAGCATCAACAGGCTTGAAAATGACTTCAACAACAAAATAAATTCTGTTTCAGAAAAAGAAACAAAATTAGATAGCCTCATCCAGGAGCAGAACAATAAGCTCGAAAATATTTCGGGTCTTACAGCTGAAGAGGCAAAAACCATTTTGATGAACAATCTCATTGAAGAGACCAAGATGCAGTCATCAGCAAGGTTAAAAGAGATTCGCGATGAGATGAAACTTGAAGCCAAAAAGCTTGCGCGAAATCTTATTGTTCAGGCTATACAAAGAAGTGCTGCTGATCACTCCGTTGAAACAACTGTTAGCGTACTGAACATACAAAGCGATGAGCTTAAAGGGCGTATTATCGGTAAAGAAGGCCGTAATGTTCGCGCATTTGAAGCAGCCACGGGCGTTGATGTAATTGTTGATGATACCCCGGAAGCTATCACTATATCCGGATTTGATCCTTTCCGCCGTGAAGTTGCGAAGATAGCAATGGAAAGACTGATCTCAGACGGACGTATTCACCCAACCAGGATAGAAGAAGTTGTTGATAAAGTGCGCAAGGAGCTTGAAGAAGAGATTATACGTGTTGGTGAGAACTCAATCATTGAGTGCGGCCTCCACGGTCTGCATGCTGAAATGGTTAGACTTGTTGGCAGAATGAAGTACCGTACAAGTTATGGGCAGAATCTGCTGCAGCATAGTATTGAAGTTGCCCATCTATGCGGAATCATGGCTGTTGAGCTGGGACTTGATCCTGTTATGGCTAAACGCGCTGGTCTGCTGCATGATATTGGTAAGGTCATAGATAGAGAAGTTGAAGGACCGCATGCTATACTTGGTTATGAATTAGCCAAAAAGTATAAGGAGCATCCTGTTGTATGCAATGCAATCGGGGCGCATCATGAAGATATGGAAATGGAAACCCCCATTGCCGTTATAGTACAGGCATGCGATGCTATCAGCGGGGCACGCCCCGGCGCAAGGCGCGAATCAGTGGAAGGTTATGTAAAACGCCTCCAGAAGCTTGAAGAAGTTGCCAAGTCATTTGAAGGTGTAGGCAGAACCTACGCAATCCAGGCAGGAAGGGAAGTAAGAGTAATTGTTGAACATGATAAAGTAAGCGACGCGCTTGCTGACCAGCTTTCTGTTGATATCGCAACAAGGATCCAGGAAGAAATGGAATACCCGGGCCAGATAAAGGTTACGGTTATCAGGGAAAGACGTTCAGTAGCTTACGCTAAATAAATTGCATATATGCCTGCAAAAGAGCTGAGGAAATCCGGTAAGCTTAAAATTGGTATAACCGGCGGAATAGGTTCGGGCAAGAGCCTTGCCTGTAAATACTTTGAAGAGCTGGGATATAAAGTCATTTATGCTGATAGAGTTGCCAAAGAGCTCTATTCAACAAACAGACTGCTTATTAAGAAACTTGTGGCTGAATTTGGTAAGGGAATACTTGATGAAAACGGAAATCTTTCAAGAACCAATGCCAGAAGGATAATTTTTTCAGATAAAAGAAATATTAAAAGGGTGAACTCTATAGTTCACCCTTTTGTATTCCGTGAAATGGATAAAATGGTAAGCAAGCTTAAAGACAAAGTTGTGCTTTTTGAGGCAGCCATCATGTTTGAATCAGGCAGTTACAAAAGAATGGATTACGTTGTCTTAATATATGCCAACAAAGAAACCCGTATTAAACGAATTATCAAACGTGACGGCGTAAAACGCCGCGATGTATTGAAGCTCATGAAGCTCCAGCTTGATGAAAGAGAGAAAGCCAAACGCGCCGATTTTGCAATTAAAAATAATTCCTCAGCCCTTGCACTCGAAAAAAATGTTAAGGCCTTCAGCAAGATACTTAAAACACTATAAATTTCATTATAGAACAATGAATATCACAGACCTGAAAACACGGGAAGAGAATGACTTTTTTCATACTTACAAACGACTGCAGATAGAAATAGCGCACGGCGAAGGTTGCTCTTTATACACTAAATCGGGCGAAAAGATTCTTGATATGTTCGGCGGACTGGCTGTAAATGTTCTTGGCTATGGTCATAAAAAAATGAACGAGGCCATTAAAAGCCAGGTTGATAAATATATCCATATTTCAAATCTGTTTTACCAGGAAAAACAAATAGCCCTTGCTGAAAAGATAAAACAGCTTTCGGGGTTCGAGAAAGTTTTCTTCTGCAATTCAGGCACGGAAGCCACCGAGGCTGCCATTAAGGCTGTACGTAAATATTCCCTTGGTACAGATAAAACTACGCTCGTATCATTTACCGGATCATTCCATGGGCGCACCATGGGCGCGCTTTCACTCACAGCGCGGAAAAAATACCGCGAACAATTCCTCCCGCTGTTGTCTGATGTAAAACATCTTGAGTTTAATTCCGTTGCTGAACTTGAATCCGAAATTAATGATACAACCGCTGCTGTGTTTATTGAATGCCTGCAGGGCGAAGGCGGTATTAATCCCGCGCAGGCTGATTTTATATCTAAGCTTAATGAATTAAAGAAAAAGTACGGGTTCATTATTGCCGCCGATGAAATACAATCAGGAGTTGGCAGAACGGGTACATTTAACGCATTCACACAATTTGCTTTGGCTGCCGATATTATTATTATGGCAAAAGGTATCGGCGGCGGGTTGCCGCTTGGTGCAATTGCGGGAAACAAGCGGGTTGAAAATGTATTCACATATGGTGAGCATGGTTCTACTTTTGGCGGCAACCCTGTCGCAGCTGCATCGGGACTCGTAGTAATGGATGAACTTGAAAACGGTTTAATGCAGAAGAACAAATCCAATGGCGAAATATTGCTTAGTGAACTTAATTCCATAAAGCAGAAATACCCCGACAAGATCAGAGAAGTTCGCGGCATGGGTTTAATGCTTGGAGTGGAACTAACGTCTCCGGGCCAAGCCGTTGTTGATGAGTTAATGAAACGAAATGTACTTGTAAATTGTACTAATGAAAATGTCATAAGGTTGCTTCCTCCATATATAATTACCAAAGAAGAGATCGATCTGTTTTGTGATAGGTTTGAAGAAGTGATCTCTGGTTTGTAAGGTTATCTGAATATTGCTTTAATTTAAAAAAGCCGTCTGTACTAACAGGCGGCTTTTAGTGCAAACAGAATTCTTATTTATGCAAAACCCCATTTAGCTTTGTTCTGAGCTATATCTTCCGGTGTCGGATTCTTTTTGATCGGAGTGGGTTCTGTTGTGAAATCTTCCGAAGGATGTACTTCAAATATTTTAGCATTCAGTTCAATATCATCCTTGAATAAGGCCGGTACCTGTGAATCTTCGTATATTGCCTGCCAGGGACAAGCGGGTTCGCAGGCAGCGCAATCTATACACTCAGCAGGGTGAATGTAAAGCATGTTCTTTGAAAAGTTCTCGTCGTCAGCCTGAAGCTCATAAATACAATCAACCGGGCAGACTTCTGCACATTCTGTATCTTTGCAGTCAAGACAGAGTTTGGTAATTACCCATGGCATAGTTTAATATCTCCTTATATAATAAAACGTGTTATACAAATATAATTATAAACAGTAAATTAAAAAGTGGAGTTTTACGGTATATGATTTTTATCCACTCAATTTTATGATTTAAATCAATAATTCCGCTTACTAAAACTAACTTTTGTCATATAATCCTGATTAATCAAAAAATAATTTTTTAAAAATCCGGCTCATCACTAAGGAATATTATTCCGCTTTCTTAAGATCCATTCAATTGAAAACAGCAGAATTACCAGCATCAGGTAGTACTTGTTGCCCCAAAGGTCAAATCGCAGATACTTCTGCGGTCTTTCGGAAAGTGCGAGACCTTCTTTTATCCTTTTCAAAACCGATGAATACTCCCTGATGCTGTCAGCATTCAAAACCGTTCCGCCGGTTTTTGATGCCAGCAGCGATAGTATGTCATGGTTTGGCAAAGTTTCAAGATACTCTGTATTCAGTGTATCGCTCAAAAACCGGTTATAATCCTTTGCCCAGTATGTACCGTTATACTCAGCATCACACTCTATATAATAATCATTTGCGGGCAGTGAGGGAAGCTCTGCAATAAACTTATTTTCCACCGCTGTGAACTTAAGTTCACCGGCACTTGTGCCGTCCTTGCGGGTTACCTTGCCCGTTAGTTTTGCATTTCGTGTTAGCAGGTAATTTTCATCATAAACTTCAGCGAAGATCTTAATCTTCTCGGTGTAATCAAAAATATCCTTTGAAGGGTAGACCCTTAATTTGGTTCGCTTTTCTTTCTGAAGCGTCATATTTATCATCTCTATCAGCATTGTCTCAAGTGTCTTTTCAGCGTTAGTTCCCGGGTTCAGCTTCCATCGCCACAGGCCATAGCCAAGAAAAGCCGATGAACGGCTTAAGCCTGATACACGGTTAATTATAATTGGTTCCCCTGTTGCCCTATCGGTGGCAAGTGTAATACTTCCGGGCTTAGGCATAATACCTGAAATATTTTTGAATATTTCGTTGGCTGCACCTAGTCCCTGTATCTTATCAAGCCCGTTTTCCATTCCGCCTACAGGCTGCAGTCTGAGAGTGCTCTCACCGGAATTTGGCCGCGATACGCTGAACGGAACGAGCTCATCAAAAGAACCCAGTTTCTGGTAATCAGTATTCTTGCCGGCAAAGAAAATTACCGGTACATTGAATTGTTTAGTATTGTTCGCGATATCACTTACAAGCGCTGCTGATGTAACACTTGTAGGGAAGTTGAGCAAAAATAGAGTTGAGAGCTCCGCAAACTGCCTGGTATCAATGGGACCCTCATAAAACTCGCCGGCTGATTTTTGTGTTCTGTATGTAATATTGTAATTGCCAATTCTCTTAAGCACAGAACCTGTGAATTCATTATCGTAACCGGGTCCGCCTGATATCACAAGTATGTTTACCTTATTATCAATATAAGTAATATAGATATCACTTTTGTTATTTTTATAAGTCAATTCATCAGGAAGCTCTTCCGCGAGGATTGTGTATCTGATCTTGCCCGGTGCGGTTTCTGTGACATCAAAATCAGCTTCATAATTGTTTAATCCAGGCAGGGTATTAACCTGTTGAGATCTTATTTCAATGCCCTCCCTCAAAAGCTTAATATTTATTACCGCAGGGTCTGATCTGAAAATATTTAAATAGGCCTTAATTTTTACAGCCGTACCGGTAAAAGCCATTTCGTTAGCGGCAACTTTCTTTATCACTACGTCCTTTTTTACGGCAGTATCGCCCACGGGGAATACAACGAACGGCGCCGCAAACTTCTGCGCTTCATACAAAGGATTACCGCCATCGGTAAATATACCATCAGATATTACGGTTACTGTGCTGTATGAGCCGTCGGGGTACCGCTCCTTCAGGCTGCGGAGCGATGCGGCGAGATCTGTATTGAACCCGGCGAATGAAACCGAATCAGTATTACTAAGTTCTGTTACATCCCCGGAAAACCCGAATATGTTTCCATCGCCTGCTTCAATTCCGGTTTCTTTCAGAATATTGATTATCTCTCCGCTTCTGTTTTCAATTGTACTGCTGCGCGAAACATCGATCAATACAATATCCCTGCTCAGCTTATCATTGCCTGTTAAATATGAAAGCACCGGCTCTATAAATAACGCAAGCAGTATAAATACAGCGATGGATTTTAAAGCCATCAGAATGTATTTCTTTGTGCTGCTAAGCGCTGTATTCCGGTAAAAGTACCATGATACTGCAGCAGCAATTAAAATGAAGAGGACCAGGAACAGGGGAGAGTAGCTTGAGGAAAATCCGGGCATCGCAAAAATTTAAGTTTTGAAAGCAGTATGCTTTTTCAGCATACTGCCTTCAGGAAAGATCATAGTTTAATTTCCAGGTAAATGGTTTTTTTCAGCTCTTCCAGCCACTCGCCAAGCATTTTCTGCTCTTTGAACTTCTGTGCGTACTGCTCAATCAGCACGTAGTCGCTTTCAAGCGTAGCTTTATGCTCGGGGAATTTATCATTTACGCGGTACATGTAATAGCCGTAATATCTTTCATCACCCACTTTAACCGGGTCAGATATACCGCCAATAGAAAGCGGATTTAACGCGGCAACTTCAAGCGGGTCAAGATTATTGACACTCAGCTTGCCAATATGGCCGCTATCAGCGGCTGACTTAGGATCCTGTGAATACTCAATGGCTGCTTTGTTGAATGTTATCTGTCCTGAATTAATTTTATCTTTAAGGTCCTTCAGAAAATTAATTTCTGTGAAATCAGCGGCTTCTAGCCTTGGAAACTTGACGAGAATATGCTGGCATGTAATAAAATCACCTGTTTTATCGTTCAGCTTAATAATGTGGTAGCCAAATTCTGATTCAACAATTCCTGATATTTCACCCGGCTTCAAAAGGAATGCCGCATCTTCAAATTCCTTTACAAAGGAACCCTTTTTGCTCTTGCCCAGGGCACCGCCCTGTATCGCGCTAAGTGAATCATCTGAATTGCGTTTGGCAAGCTCATCAAAATTGCCGCCTGCTTTAAGGCTGTCAAGTATTTTTTCGGCCTTTTCCCGCGCCATAAATTTGGCGTCCTCGGTTATCTTTGGTATCCTTATGATCTGCGAGAGGTCATAAGTCTCAGGTACCATAGGAAGCGAATCCTTGTAATCATTGTAGAACTTTGTAACTTCAGGTTTGGTGACATTAATACCGTAGCCAAATTTAGCCTGCTTTACGCGGTTAAGTTTTATATTACGCTCGGTCTGGTCCTTAAGCAGGTTCCTTATTTTAGGGATCGTCAGGCCGTATGCCTCTTCAACGTTCTTTTCAGAGCCGAACTGGGCTATCATGTCCTTAATTCTGCCTTCAACCTGTTTATTAACCTCGTCAGAAGAAACGAAAATACTATCCTGCTCGGCTTTGGCAAGCATAAGTTTTTCAGATACAAGGTTCTGGAAAACCTGCTGAACCATATCGTTGCTGATTTCCTGTATATTATTCTGCTGCATATATGTATACAACTGAAAATTAAGATCAGATTGCAGAACAATATCATTGCCAACAATGGCAATTATTTTATCACCTTCGCCTTGTGAATAAACGCTGAAGGTGACCAGAAGGCTGAGTGCTGCTATTATTATTTTTATCTTATTCAATAATTTATTGTTTAAATCCTTTTATCTGAATATTACAAATTATCCTGTTATGCAATATGCAATTTGTAATTTGAAATCTGATAAATCGTGTTAATCCTTAAAAGCCTCAGCCAGAATATCTTCATGAATTGTTACAGGATATTTGGCTCTTAGTGCATCAAGATACGCCTTTTCGGAATCCTTATACTTCAGCTGCTGCAGTTCGTTGGAAATTTCAGCCTTTGATTCATCCAGTGTTTTCATAACCGGTTTTCCGGTTGAGTCAGTCTTGGTGTATTTGGACTTATTAGATTCATAATATGTTGAAAGCTCCGCGTCGTTTATTTTAACTTTGCTCCACAGTTCATCCTGATCGATCCTGAAAACAAGCAGTCCGTTTTCATAGTCGGTTATGCTTGCAATATATTCATCGTCTTTTTCTATGTTAGAGTCCTTTGCTTTTTTGTTAAGTATCGGACTTTCTGCAGATGAATTGATAATTGCTGTCAATGTCTGTTCATTAAGCACCATCCGCGCGAAATCACGGTTAATGTTAAGGTGATTTATCATATCGGCGACTTTTACCTGTCCGCCATCGTATGATGCGAGTATAACTTCTTTATCCTGCGGAGTGAAAAGGCTATCTAAATTGAAATCCGCTATAGTTTTTGTTGTATCAAGCTTACCTTTCAGGAATGTTATGCCTTCCTGTAATATCTTATAACTGTATTTTCCCTTTAATGTTTCAACAAACTTGGCATATTCATCTTTGTATGCTTTGGTTTTTTTGAATTCATTCTTGATTGTTTCGAATTCTTTTTCAAGCGAACCAACTTTTTTCTCACCGAATTTCTTCACGATATGCCATCCATATGGAGTCCTGATCGGTCCGGCAACATCGCCAACGCCCATTGTAAAGGCGGCTGAATCTATAGGCTGTGCAAGCCTTCTTCTTTCAACGTTGCCCAGGTCGCCATTCTGCGTTTTTGAACCTGCGTCTTCGGAGTACTGCTGAACGAGCCCTTCAAAGCTGTCTCCATTTTTAGCTTTATTATATACTTCAAGCGCTTTCTGGTAGGTTGCAAGTGAATCAATTACGTTACCGATACTGTCGCGTTTATCCTGAAGAAGTATATGTGAAATTTTAACTGATTCCGTTCTTGGTTTGCGGTCTGTCAGTTTTATTATATGCAGCCCGAACATTGTTCTTACAGGCTTTTTGGTATAGTCGCCTACGCTCAGATCGTAAACTGCATCTTCAAATTCAGGAACTGTCATTCCGGCGGTAAAGTAATAAAGGTCTCCGCGGTTTGTTTTAACAGTTCTATCCATGGAATACTGAACGGCTACTTCGCCGAAATCTTCACCGGCTTTAAGCTTGGCAATAACTGAATCAGCCTTCTGGTAAGCGAAAATTGAATCCTGCGGCGATGCGTTTTCCGGGAGATTTATAAGTATATGCGAAGCGCGTACTTCATCTTTTCTTTTTTCGTAAAGCTCCTTTACCTTAGTACTTACTATTTCTTTATCAACAAGGTATGTTGGAGCGAAATTTCTTTTATATTCTTCTACATCCTTCTGAATATCAGGATTATTAAGCAGTCCGCGCTCGCGGGCATCTTTCACTTTAAGCCTGAAATTTATGTATAGGTTCAGGAACTGTTTTTTATCCTCTATAGACTTGTTTCTTGCGGTATCAATATTACCAACAGTCTTTAAATACTGTTTTTCAAACTCACCAAGTGTGATCTTATCGCTTCCGATATCCACAAGGGTTTTGTTGGCCTTATTGCAGTTAGATGCTGAAAAAGCCAGCATGGCAATAACTAATAAAATTCCGTACATTTTGAATTTATTCATTTTATTCATTAAATATGATATATTTTTAATTAATTTTTCTTAGGATTAATCTCAATTTTAGCTATTATTAACGTGAGTTTCAAGGCAGTTTTGGCTAGGTTTTAGTTGATAATTGATAGTTTATAGTTGACAGTTTAAAGTTGATAGATGTTAGTTAAATTGCTGATGGTTTAATGAGTTAAACAGATTTATACTATATTGGTTTCAGTTGGCAGCTTATTTTTTCGCATTATGATTCTCACGATGAAAGCGATATTTTTTTTTGAGGGATTTGGGTATAGTTTTTTGCGATTATAGCCTGTTTTTCTTATTTGTAATTTTCTCATTATGAATATATTCATGTTGAGAATGGTTTCTCCGTGAGAATCATAGTGAGAATGGATTGAAATTTCACCACTTTAAAAACGTGAAAATTCTCATTATGAATATTCATAGTGAGAAAGATTCTACCCCGTATACCTCCATCCCAAACTCCTGTTTGGGATGGCAAAAACAAGCAGAGGACAATAAAATTTTACTCAATTTCTATTGAACGATTAGTGTTAACCGTCACCGCAGAATTACAATTACCCCTACTTCGCCCGCCCAAGGCGGGCTCTTCTCCCCCTGTCAATGGGAGATTGAGAGGGGGTATTTCTGCAATTTTTTACGTCTACGCAGAGTCTCTCGTTTTCTGCGCTTTTTGCAGTCCCGTGTTTCTGCTTAAGCGGGATTGAGGGCTCTTCAGGTATGAAAACTTTAATGTATTGATTTATATAAATATGTCAATTAATATGCATAAATATATTATTTACTTATAAATAAATATGAGCTTATTGCCTTATTAAAATGACAATAGAACAATACATAGAAAGCATCAATAAACACTACAGGCTTGGCAATGCAACTGAACACACTTTCAGGGGTGACCTGCAGCAGAAAGGAATTGAATACCAGTTGGCTTAAAAATGGCTGAAAGACTGTAAAGTGAGGACCCTAGAAATTGATGATATCCTGCATTCCCAGAAAATAATAGTTGCAAAACAGAGATGGATAGGTCAATAGATGATTTGAAAATTGCTTAGATAGAAGAAGGGTTTTCTTATTATTCCTCAAATTTGATATTTCCTCGGTAAATTCTTTTTCCTTTGACTAGAATTTTAGTTTTCTTATGATTGTCTCCGATTAGTTCATCAACACTATGATACCCTAATGCAATACTCATCCTAGAATTGTTGGAAATATTTTTACCAACAGAATGAAAAGTGAGACTATCTAAAAATAATATTCCGCCTTTTTCCATTGGAATAGGAATTGCCTGATTTATCAGATCTGCATATCTTGAGTCTTCGTCTAACCACGTGCCACCGTTATTTGGTTTACCTGAATAAGGTAAGTATTGGGAAGAAGGTATAATTTCTGTACATCCATTTTCCAAAGTTGATTTTTCTAAATAGACTAATACTGTAATGACTGATCTTGTCCATTGCAATATGTCCCTATGGAATCTTCTATTAGTAATTCTATTAACTGTCGCATGATTATGTCTATTAAGTGCGAATTCTATATTCGGACCTAATAAGGATGTCAGGGAATTAATAATAAAAGGATGTTTGACTAACTTTTTGAATATTTCTCCACGTTCATATACGTTATCTAATCTATAAATCACCCCATTGTCGTGTTCATGCAATGGAGATAAGCGTAAACGCAAGTTCTTATTAATTTCATTTATCAAGTTATTAACTAGAACATTAGGTATTCTTTTTTCGAGTTTTAAATAGCCTGAATTCCTAAAGTGCTGAATTTGCTGTATGGATAGTGATTTAGTCGCCAATGACAAAACTATAATAAAAATTTATTTTGAAAAACCTCTTGATCATATTTATCCAAAAAAGTTCTGTATCTGGTAACTGTGCCTAAATCATAAACATGACTTTTTATTCTAAATGCATTTACTTCTTTCCTTTTGGTAAGTTCTTTTATTATAACTTTTTCAAGTGATATACCTGCTTCTTTTGTTTTTTTATTCTCATACTGCTTAAATATTTTGTCAAAATATTGTTTATTTATTATATACGCGCCGGTACTTGAAAATGAATTCTTAATGTTTTTGGGTTTATCAAAAGATTCTTCGTATTCATGATTGCCTATAACTTTATTATCCTCTACAAGTATAGTACCTTGGTTCTGATTACTTTGTTTAGTTACTAATTGTGTAATTTTATGGTTACGTTCATTGTGGAAGAATAGTGCTTCATCTAACATAGAATAATTATTAATAGTATCAGCATTTATTATTATGAAATTGTCACTTTCGACTCCATCAGAAGCAAATTTAATCGCCCCTGCAGTCCCTAAAGGTTTTGATTCAATTCTATGTGCAAAATATAAATTTGACTTCTTTTTGAATGATATAACTTCCTCAGATAAGTGTCCTAATGATAATATTACAGAGTATTCCTTTTTTTGAAAAAACTCAACTAGTCTTTGTAAAATTGATTTATCGTACAATTGTAATAAACATTTGGGTTTATCTCCTAAATCCTGAAATCTTGAACTTAGTCCACCAGCAAGCATTATTAGCGTCTTTTTCATTTAGTCTTAAATTTCTTATTAACATAATGTACGTAGCTTAAGGTCTTATCCTTAGAGTCACTATTTGAATTCGATAAAAGCGTAGATATCGTTGTATAAGTTATCATTATTACCGGACTGCTAATGCTAGAGGGGATTGCTTGATATTTTGAAGCTTCTATAACTATGGGCAATGAATGAAGTAAAGAACTTAATGATCTATACAGGTAAGTCTTCCAATCAGATTTAAATAACTTTTTCATTTCAAGTTGTACAGACCTTATCCTATTGTTGAATTTCTCTATTTGGGAATCATGCTCATCTACAGGTAGTTTTGCAATGTCATTTATTACATCTGTTATTTCGTTATTGAAATTCAGTAAATCCGATTCACGCTTCTTTTTGAATTTTATGATTTTTTTAATTGGCGTATTCTCGTCAATTGAGGGCAAACACTCATTAATTCTTATTCTTAATGCTGAACTTGATTTTGTCTTAATATTAGGAGTAAAACAAATATCTTCAAATTCAAAATTATCTGTGCAAGGTACTGTATAATTATTATTTGAACTAGACAGAAATTGTGACAACTTGCATAAGTAATAAACAGAAGCAAATCGGTCAACAAATACTTCTTCTTGACTGGATACTTGGAGCAAATTTTCATTCTTTAAAAAGTCTTTTACATTGTCTGTAAGTTTATTCTTGTAGATCAAACTATCTTCCATTTTCCTGTTATTTGTCCGTAAGTAATTTCTTTTGAATTGTTTGAATTCGTTTGACTTTATAGTGCTAATAAACTCATTTTCGAAAAACTTTAGATTCTGTTTTAGTTTCCTGTTCTCACTTAATTCATTTTCAATGAAAAATGGTTCATATATTCCTTCCGCGTATAATTCTTTAAGTATACTAGAAATTCTGTCATCATTCATGTTATCAAATGGCAAAATGGTTGAGATCTTATCAGCATACAAAATCGAATTTATAGCCCAATTTTTATTAGGAATATTTATTGAAGGATAGTAGAGTAGTGTTTTTGACATAATGGTTTGTCAATATATTAATGGCAATATTAAAAACAAAAAATAACTAATAAGTTAAGTATAATCAAGTAATAAAATATTAGTGCATCAAGTTATATATTTTACTCTTAGCCGTACTAGACTAAGCCTTTTTTGAGTGTTTTTCGCGAGTCCTTTTCAATCCAGAACTACCTTCCTTACGATACACAGGTTAAAACATTCCTCTTCCTACTCATAAGCAAGAAACCACCCCATCCCGCTAAAGCGGGATTTCCCCTCCTTAAGTAGGAAGGGGAGCTTATTCACTAAGAATCTTCTTCTTTCTAAAAGCTTCGATTAATTAAGGTAAGGTACTCCGCTCTTTTAAGCTGGCTTGAAATTCGCGAAATTCGTGAAATTCGCCTGACTTGCGCTTTTTGTAAGTTGGTTAGATTTTTGCTTTTAAATCATTCTGTAACCAAAAATTACTCATTACGGCTTATATAGATTTTAAATTATAAAATTCTTATATTTGTAAGCTAAAATCCATAATAAAGGGGTGATAAAAACTTGATCAAAGTAACACTGCAGGACAATGAATCTATAGATAAAGTCTTAAAAAGATTCAAAAAGAAGTATGAAAAAGCCGGCGTTTTAAAAGAAGTTCGCAAAAGAGGCTTTTTTGTAAAGCCATCAATAAAAAAACGCATGAAAAAGGCTAAAGCAATCAGAAGAAATAAAAGAACTCTGGCGGAAGAAACAGCGGCTTAATACCGGTTTTAAAGCTAAAAGATTTTTCCCATCCATAACAGTTTTAAAGGATGGGTTTTTTATTATAATCTTAACTTTTATTCAGGGATTTTGTTGTTGGTGGAAAACCTTTCTTCGCCCTGCTCAGCAAGGCATAGCACCAACAACGGGGTTAGTGAAGTAAGTTGTTGTTTTAAAAGATGGGTTTTTTATTATAATCTTCACTTTTTGAAACTGCTAATCATTAATTGTTGTTCTAACATTTGAAATTACAGCAAAAAAGTTCAGAGTCCGGTATCAGCCGGGATAACAGCAGCGGGTACTTAAACAATCTAAAGCCGTTCATTACGTCTGAAAAGATACAGGGGCGTGTAAAAGAGCTTGCAGAAAGTATCAGCAGTGATTATGCAGGCAAGGTCCCGATCTTTATTGGTGTACTAAACGGTTCTTTTATTTTTATCAGTGATCTTGTAAGGGAAGTATCAATCGATGTTGAAATTGACTTCCTGAAGCTTTCTAGCTATGGTGACAGCAAAATATCATCCGGTGAAGTGAAACTGCTTAAAGATCTTAACTGCCAGATAGACGGAAGAGATATCATCATTGTTGAAGATATCATTGATTCAGGTTTATCAATTAAGTATATCAGGGATTTGGTTTTATCGCACAACCCAAGCTCGCTTGAGTTCTGCACACTGCTGATGAAAAAAGGACTGAGTAATTTAACCTTTGATATAAAATACACAGGCTTTGAAATTGAAAATAAATTTGTTGTAGGCTACGGACTTGATTACGCGCAGAAGTACAGAAATTTGAAAGAGATCTGTATATTGGAACCATAATGTAAATTGCAGATTGCAAATTACAGATTGCATATTATTATTTGTAGTTTTACAGATTCAAAAGAAATTAAATTCAGTTTAAAGAAAAAATATTAGATGTCAGACGATTCCTCAAATAACGGTTCAAACCAAAAGCCTCCCAAAAGAAGGCGTAACGAAGAATTTAACTGGAACAGGGTGTTCAAAGTAGTACTCGGGTGGAGCGCTATATTGTTCGGCTTTTTCCTTATTATGATTTGGTCAAAATCAGGCGATGGCGGCGAGGTTGAAATTGGTTTCGACCAGTACCAGAAGCTTCTAGCCGAAGATAAGATCAAAGAAGCGGTAGTAAAAAAGCTTGATAACACTTTCACTTTCCACGGGGTTTTAAAACAACCCGAGCCACTTAATGTAGGCAGCCGGCAGGTTTCAGGAGATAAGTTCTCTGTTCTGCTTCCATACACAAACATTGATGACGCGGTTATCAAAACATGGAATGAGAAAGCAATAGCATTCAGAATTGAAAAAGAAGATACAAGCTGGATAGGTCCATTAATTGGCGCATTGCCATGGATATTGATTATCGTATTCTGGATAATAATTATGCGCAGGATGCAGGGACAGGCAGGAGGCTCCAAAGGGATTTTTTCCTTCGGTAAATCCAAAGCCAAGATGCTTACTGAAAATCAGCTGCGCGTTACATTTAAAGATGTTGCCGGCGCTGATGAAGCGAAATATGAGCTTGAAGAAATAATTGAATTTTTAAGAGAGCCTTCCAAGTTCCAGAGATTGGGCGGAAAGATACCAAGAGGCGTATTGCTGCTTGGACCTCCGGGAACAGGTAAAACATTGCTGGCGCGTGCAGTTGCAGGCGAAGCGGGCGTACCGTTTTTCAGTATTTCGGGCGCTGATTTTGTTGAGATGTTCGTTGGCGTAGGCGCATCACGCGTACGTGACCTTTTTGAAAAAGGAAAGAAGAACGCGCCATGTATAATTTTTATTGATGAAATTGACGCAGTAGGCCGTCACCGCGGTGCCGGACTTGGCGGGGGACATGATGAACGCGAGCAGACATTGAATCAGCTGCTGGTTGAAATGGATGGTTTTGAGCAGAACGCAGGAGTTATAATTATAGCTGCAACCAACAGACCCGACGTACTTGATCCGGCGCTATTAAGACCCGGCAGGTTTGACAGGCAGGTTGTTGTAGATAGACCTGATGTAAAAGGCCGTGAGGGAATATTCAAAGTTCACATTCGCAATATTCCATTAGATAAATCAGTTTCTCTTGAAGTGCTTGCAAAAGGCACCCCCGGTCTATCAGGGGCTGATATCGCGAATCTGGTGAACGAAGCTGCGCTTCTTGCGGCACGCAAGAACCAGAACATTGTAACTATGGCAGATTTTGAAGAAGCCAAAGATAAAGTTATGATGGGTATGGAGCGCAAGAGTCTGATAATAAGCGAAAAGGAAAAGAAGACTACAGCGTATCATGAAATAGGCCATGTGCTTGTTGCGAAAATGATACCGGAATCAGACCCGGTACATAAAGTTACAATTATACCAAGAGGCAGGGCACTGGGTGTTACAACTTACCTGCCGATTGATGAGAAGCATACATATTCAAAGGAATACCTTGAAGCCATGATAGCATACGCAATGGGCGGCAGGGCTGCTGAGAAAATTGTTTTCAACCAGCTTACCACAGGCGCAGGCAATGATATTGAACGCGCTACCGCGCTTGCGCGCAAAATGGTATGTGAATGGGGGATGAGCGAAAAACTCGGTCCGCTTACATTCGGCAAAAAAGAAGAAGAGATTTTCCTTGGCAGGGAAATATCCCAGCACAGAGATTACAGTGAAGATACGGCTATTGTAATAGATGATGAAGTAAGGAAAATTGTTAACAGGGGAATGGAACGCGCAATGACCGTGCTTAATGAAAATATGGATATTCTTCACAGGCTTTCAGCATCTTTACTTGAAAGGGAGATACTTGACAGCGATGAAATTGATAAGATCATGAGAGGTGAATCTTTGCCTCCGTTTGAAAAGCTTAAAGTCAACGGAGAAGCCGCTAACGGAGTTAACGGAAGCGCTGAAAATATTAATACCGCTCTGAAAAATGATGAAGGTAAACCAACAGATACAAAAAAAGATTAGCATAAGCTGTAAATAATTTTTATAAATGCCTGCCTGGCAATAAATTTTCAGGCAGGCTTTATTTTTTGGGGTACAATCCCCGCCTGCCTGCCGTAACGGCAGTTCAGGCAGGCGCATGCGGGGATCTCTGGTATAGATTTTTGATATAATTATTAGAATATATTAAATTTATAAAAGCTATTCATCGGAATATTTTTTTGTGTATATATTAAGAAATTTTCAAGATTGAGATTCCCGCTTGCGCGGGAATTCATAATACAGTGCAAAAAGAATATATAAATACTAATTCAACTACTCCGTTTCACGGGGAAATATACCGCAAGATGATACATTATTCATCGGCGTCTATTTCTATCGGGTATCTATTTATTCAGAAGGAAATTGTTCTGCTTGTTCTGGGGATATTGCTTGCTTTGATGTTCATAATTGAGCTGGTGAAGTATAAAAGCAATTTTATATATGACCTTTACATGAAGAACTTCAAACACATGCTGCGTGAGCATGAGTATGATAAGAACCGCTTCCGCATAAACGGCGCATCGTGGGTGATATTCGCGGCGATATTCTGCATAATATTATTTCCAAAATTGATTGCGGTAACAGGTTTGCTGATGCTCTCTTTTGCCGATAGTACCTCAGCGCTCGCGGGAAGGATGTTTGGCAAAAAGCAGTATGCCCCTAACAGGTCATACGTTGGCACAATTACATTTTTTGTTGTTGGTATAATCATAATGTTCCTTGCACCAAAGTATTTCGGTACGATCAAAGAATATATAATAGTATTGATAGCTGTGATTGTGACAACTGTTGCAGACGGTTTGAGTCTGCCGATTGACGATAATTTTACGATTCCCGTGGTTTGCTGCGCGGTGTTATATTTGCTTTATTCATTGCTGTACCCGGGTATAATTTTTTAAAACGTTAAGGTTTTTAAAACCGTTAAAACGGTTTTTGTTTTTGTTTAAATTTTAAACCCACGGATAAATCCGTGGGCTAAGTGAATCTGAGATTGATTTGATGTTTTAAATCATCCCTCGACTATAGTCGAAATTAATAATGACTATATTTACAATAAGCATCATATAGTATTAAAGATTCAGTTATTCAGCCCACGACTTCAGTCGTGGGATAAATTGCTGCAAAGTTTTATGAAACCGTTTTAACGGTTTCCACAAAGTATAAAAGAAATCAAATAAAGGATATTATGGGCTTAAAATGCGGTATTGTAGGATTACCAAATGTTGGTAAATCAACCCTGTTCAATTGCTTAACTTCATCCCAGGCAGCAGAAGCTGCCAATTACCCGTTCTGCACCATCGAACCGAATTTGGGTATTGTAACAATTCCCGATAAACGCGTTGATGAGCTTGTTAAACTTTACAACTCCAAAAAAATTGTCAAAACGGTAATTGAGTTCGTTGATATAGCGGGACTCGTTGCCGGTGCATCAAAAGGCGAGGGGCTTGGCAATAAGTTCCTTTCGCACATCCGGGAAGTTGATGCGATTGTGCACATTGTGCGCTGCTTCGAAAATGAGAACGTGATTCACGTCAATAACAAAGTAGACCCGAAGGCTGATATAGAAATAATCGAGACCGAGCTTATTCTGAAGGATATCGAGACACTTGAGGCGAAGATACAGAAAACCGAAAAGGGATTGAAGACGGGCGATAAAAAGATAAAGGATGAGTACACAAGTTACCAGGAACTGAAGAAGCATCTTGAGTCAGGCAGGTTAGCCAAGTATTATATTAATGAATACAAAAAAACTCACTCCCCCGATGATTACAAACATTTGCATGAGCTTAATTTATTGACCGATAAACACGTACTGTATGTTGCCAATGTTGATGATAAGAATATTGGCGGCAATGAGTATTCAAAAATTGTACAGGAAATTGCAGAAAAAGAAGGCGAGGAAGCAATAGTGCTTTCTGTGGAAATAGAATCGGAACTCTCACAGCTTGAAGCTGAAGAAAAGGCTGAGTTTTTGACTGAGCTGGGAATAGAAGAAGCGGGACTTGACAAGCTTATTCACACGGCTTATCATTTGCTTGGACTTAAAACATTCTTTACCGCGGGTGAAAAGGAAGTGCATGCATGGACCTTTGTGCAGGGCACAAAGGCGCCGCAGGCGGCGGGTATTATTCACACCGATTTTGAGCATGGCTTCATCCGCGCTGAAATAATGAGTTATGATGACCTTATAGCCCACGGCAGCGAGCATGCCGTGAAGGAAAAAGGCCTGATGCGCGTTGAGGGCAAAGATTACGAAGTGAAGGATGGAGATGTTGTATATTTCAGGTTTAATGTTTAATAGTATAATTAATAAATTTAATTCTATATATATGTATACAAAGAGTATTCTACCGGTTCTGTTCTTTTTATTTTCGTTGAATGTATTTGCACAGCATACAGTTATTGATAAGCTTTCCAACACCACTGATATTAAGGTTGTATGGGAAGTATCCACAGATAATATGGAGCAGGGAATAGGTGCCGGTCTGCTTTACCCCGAGATGCAGTTCAGCCGTTATGAGTTTCTTGGGGTGCCGAAAGAAAACTATAAATTAAACGTGGTGATTCATTCCGCAGCGGGTAAATTTTTGCTGAATGATGAAGCATATAAAAAAGCTACCGGCAGCAATGAGCCGAATCCGAACAAAGACCAGGTTGCCAAACTCATAGGGCAGGGTGTAAGCGTTGAGCTGTGTATCGTTACAATGGAAATGAATAAGTGGACTGAGAGTGACCTGCTTCCGGGTGTAGCGGTCATTTACGTTGGTGCATATCCAAGGCTGACAGACCTGCAGTACCAGGGGTACAAGTATATTAAGTTTTAAGTTTTAGAATCGTCACGATCTGTTGGCTGATCTGTCTAATTTAGTACCAGAACCTGAAAACCGGATATTTTGTTAATATTCATAGAATTAATAATTTCTGGTTTTTCATTTGAATTTCCCTTTTTTATGTATTAATTTAAGGGAAATTAATCTATCTCATTCAAAAACAGAGTATCATGAGAAAATTATTTACTATAATACTAGGAGTCTTTCTTCTCAGTATACATCTCAGCCCCTCGTTATCACAGGAATTCCTGCCAAAACCGGAACTTTTTAATTTGGATATATTGAATTTTTATTCCACCGAAGGTACACGCTCGCGTGTGGATATATATGTAGAAATTCCGCTAAAGAACATGGAGTTTGTTAAATCCAAAACCGTCAAGAACACGTTCATATCAAAATTTGATCTGAATATTGACGTTAAGGATAAATCAGGAAACATTATTTATAACAATGTTTCCAAGGAGGAGGTCACTACACAACAGACCGGACAGGAATATTTGTCTCAGAACTCCCAGATCTTAACTCGCAATATGTTTCTTCCGCCGGGGGAATATGACGTGTATGTATCGGTGTATGAACAGGGTACCAAAAATAAGACTGAGAAGGAAAGAACCATCAAAGTTGAGGATTATTCCACCGCGCCGCTCAGTATCAGCGATGTTATGATAGTATCAAGGCTGTCATCCAATGACGGGAAAAAGACAATTACGCCGGATGTAGGCAGAAATGTAGCGGCAATTGATACGTTCTACCTCTTCTATTACATATACAAGAATAATGATGATGAAAAAATTGATGTGAACTGCAGGATACTTGACCCGGAAAAGAAAGAAGTATATACAAAGAGTGAAACTATAGATGTTACCAGCGGGCTTGCATTCCAGAACCAGGTGTTTATGGCAGTTCCTACATCAGATCTGGGTTACGGAAAGTATACCATAGAAATAAAAGCCGCAAGCAGCAATTACGATTATACAACTGATTCCTATTTTGATAATGTCGCCATCGACTTTCCGCTGCCAATGAAAGATATTGATATTCTTGTGGAGCAGCTTCAGTACATTGCCAAGTCTGATGAGATGGATTACATCCGTGACGGGAAGACCGACCAGGAAAAACAAAAACGTTTGCTTGATTTCTGGAAAAAGAAAGATCCTTCGCCTAATACAAAAAGAAACGAAGTAATGCAAGAGTATTACAGGCGTGTTAACGCGGCTAATAAATTTTTCGGGAATGTATATTCACCCGGCTGGCGTACTGATATGGGAATGGTATATATAATATTCGGTGAGCCGAACAACATCGAAAGGCATCCGTATGAGATGGATTCAAAACCATATGAAGTATGGGATTACTACAACGATAACAAACAATTTGTTTTTGTGGATAATACCGGGTTTGGAGATTACAGGCTGATCTCGCCGATATGGGATACTTTCAGGTTTGAAAATAACTGATAAGAGTTAAAAAGATACTTCAAAAGCCGCATAAAATTTATGCGGCTTTTTTTATATACATGGTATCTTTCAGAAGACACTGCAAGACGATTGATCGTTAGATATAAACTGTACAGTTGGTATGGTACCGGAAATTGGAAAGTTTCCATAGTGCCGTATTTCTATCATCAAATTTAATGATATAAATCATTGTTTCAATTTCAATTTGATATTATATTTGTATATTACTGAAATTTCACATTTTCTTTAGAAAGGGAATTGAAGTATGCTAAAATCCTGCGATAATAGTACCTTGAGCCGAACATCTCAAAATCCGTTTATTTTAACTATTTTCAAAATATTATAAAGAAAACCATGATAAAATTATTATCATTGATCTTTTTTTTAGTACTTTTCAATTCTTGCAAGGATGATGATATTGTAAAACCAAATGATCCTCCTCCGCCACCTTCAGGCGCAAGTACAATAGACTTCGAGCCCTCATGGTCACCTGATGGGCATACAATTGCTTATTTTCATATTGATAGTTCAGGTTCAACAACCGGAATTTTTTTAATAGATACTAACGGAACTAATAAAAGACAGCTATTTCCCGGATATTGCGGATCACCCGATTTTTCACCGGATGGGAATTGGATTACTTTTCACAGCGGACAAATATACAAAATTAAAATTAACGGCGATAGTTTAACTCAGCTTACTAACGGAGGTAGCAACTATTTCCCATCTTGGAGCCCTGATGGAGAATGGATATCATACGATTCAGATTATAATGATCCTACTGGTTCTATAGTGATTTGGAAAGTTAAACCAGATACTTCAATAAGAAGAGATATAAGTCAGCATGGTACTGGAGAATGGAGAATATCAAACTGGTCAATGGATGGAAAGTTTATTGTCCATCTAAGAGGTTTTCAAAATTCTGGTGGGTGGGAAATTGTAATAATGGATTCAGCTGGTCAAATTCCACTTAGATTAACAAATAATGTTAACTGGGATTGGTATCCGCGATATTCGCCGGACGGGCAAAAAATTATATTTACACAGCAGCATGAAAATAGTTTGAACTACCAAATATATACTATTCAAACTAATGGTTCGGGATTAACTAAACTAACAGATACACAGGGCTATTCGGCTGATTATTCACCTGATGGCGAAAGTATAGTTTTTTGTGATTCGAGCCCCGATAACGGTAGGTTGTGGATCATGAATAAAGACGGGACGAATAAAAAACAACTAACATTTCCATAACACTTTAAACAAAATGGAGAATTATATGAAAAATCCAAAATGTTTCATAAGATCTGTTTTAACTTGTGCTATTATATTTTGTAATACAAAGGTAGTCTAAAGTAAAATTCTCTATACAAGATACATTAAGCCCGTATTTCTAGTCTATCTCAAAACATTGATTTATCATGGTTGAGTCAGGGCTAAAGCCCCATTTCAGTTTAGAATCTCAATATCCCCGGCTTAAAAGCCGGGGTTAACGTAGTTTTGTAACAAACTGAGTTGTATGTTTTAGTTGAAAACTATTTTAATTTAATCAAATTTGCTTAGGCATTTAGTCGGCACTTAAGTTAATCTTAATAAACATCTTTTTCAGTTCTTTCCCTGGTTATTCCGTCAAGAAGGTTCTTCAGCGAAGCGGCATCCTTTATCTTGTAATCTCCATCGATCTGCACGGTTTCCACTTTGTGCACGGGTCCGCCGATAGTAATTATATTGATCAGTGTATGGTCAGTGTTGTCTTTCTCTATCTTATAATCTTTTTTTACAGTGCGGAATTTTGTGATCTTCGCAATTTCATTTTCAAGCGCGCCTTTGCCTGATTTGCGCATCTTTTCTCCCTGCCCGTTGTAATATGCCTGCAGTTCCGGGCTGAGTATATTCCACGCCTTGGTCATATCACGCTGCTCAGCAGCAACAATGAATGCCACAACCGCACCATCGGGCGTTGTGTGAATATTTCCGCATCCCTGCAGGAATAAAATTATTGTTAAAGCCAGGCCGATCTTGATATTTCTCATTAGTTTAATTTTCGTTGTAATACAGCATTTATTTCTGTAAATTTACAAATATATTTTATCATTTTTAGCAATAATATGAAATTTAAATTCCTACTGGTTTCAGGGCTTTTATTGATTTTATGTAACTTAGCGCAGGCACAAAATCCGGGTGATGTGGCTCTAAACGAAATAATGTATGCGCCGACTCCCGCTGCCAATGAATGGTTTGAGCTTTACAATAATACAGCTTCACCTTTCAATATGGCAAACTGGAAATGGAAGGATGCGACAGCTACGCTCAGAACATTTACAACGCAGAATATTGATCTTCCTGCAAACGGCTATGCGGTTGTTTGCCAGGATTCAGCAGCTTTCAGAACGGCATTCCCGGGATTCACGGGAATACTGCTTCAGCCGACAAACGGGTGGAGCTCACTGAATAATACAGGAACAGAGAACCTGATAATTTTTAATGCTTCAAATGTTGCGGTTGATTCAATTCAGTTTACCAATTCCTGGGGCGGCGGTTCCGGGAACAGATCGATGGAAAGAATAAGCTCGGTAGCCCCCACAAATCAGCAGACCAACTGGGGCACCTCGGTAGCAACGCTTGGCGCTACACCAAATCAGAGGAATAGCCTTTCTCCTTTAAATAACGATCTGGCATTGAACATACTTTCATTCAGCAGCAATAACCCGCTTATAGGTACTAACCTGCAAATCAACGCAAATGTTAAAAACAGGGGATTGCTTTCGGCAAACTCATACAGCGTTTCATTTTATGATGACTATAATGATGACGGTAACCCGACCCCCAATGAACTCATTAACACTGTAAATTCATCAGCTCCGCTTAATGCGGGTGATTCAGTTAATTTCAATACATCAAAGGTTATGGATTCACTTGGCGTTAGGCAATTTATCGCAGTGGTGAATTACGCATCTGATGAAGATACATCAAACAACAAAAGAACCGGCACAGTAACAGTCATAGCCGGCGGCGGATTTGACTCACTGGTAATAGATGAGATAATGTACGCTCCAACTACGGGAACGGGTAAAGAATGGTTTGAAATATATAATAAAACATCAAATCCTGTAAATCTTGCCAACTGGAAATGGAAAGATGCTACATCTACGCAGCATATAATTACAACGCAGGCTGTAAATATTCCCGCAGGCGGATATGCTGTTGTGTGTGAAGATTCCGCAGCGGTAAAGCTGTTCTATCCCAATAATCCGGGAATTTACCTGCAATCCACCGGATGGAGCGCATTGAATAACACCGGTGATAATCTGGTGTTGTTCAATTCAACCGGGATTGTAATTGACAGCATTACTTTCACTTCTTCATGGGGCGGAAGCTCAAATAATAAGTCACTTGAAAGAATTTCGGTAACAGCTCCAACAAATCTGCAAACAAACTGGGGAACATGCGTTTCATTTGCCGGGGCGACGCCAAATAAACTTAACAGTCTGACCCCTAAACCCAACGATCTTGCGCTGAATAAGATAACTTTCAGCCGCACGATCCCTGCAATTGGCGATACACTTGGAATTATTGCGCAGGTTAAGAACAGGGGACTCTTGAGCGCGCCAACATATTCAGTAGCATTCTATGATGATTACAATAAAGATAGTATCCCAACACCGAATGAACTGAAAACAACAATTAATTCCACCGGCGTGTTAAACGCAGGTGATTCAGTTAACGTAACTTACTCACAGATATTAGACAGTGCAGGCTTGCGCCAGTATATTGCTGTTGTGAATTACGGAGCTGATGAAGATACCAGCAATAATAAATATACGGCGTCAATTGAAGTTTCAGGAGGCTCAACAGCGGGAAGGGTTATCATTAATGAGATATTGTATGACTTCCCGGCAGGTGAGTGCGAGTGGATAGAAATTTATAATAATTCAGATTCAATTGTAAATTTAAAGAACTGGAAAGTTTCAGATAATAGTCTTACGCAAATTGTTATTACTTCAAACGATTACTTTCTTGATCCGCAGAACTATGCAGTAATAAGTCAAAGCGGTGCTATTTTTGCCAATCATCCCGCAATTGATTCATCTAAAGTAATTATTAATTCTTCACTGCCCTCGCTGAATAACACAGGTGATGCGGTCATTGTATATAAAATAAGCGGCGCTGTTTCTGACAGGGTTGATTACCTGCCTGACTGGGGCGGTGATAATTCATCGCTTGAGCGGATAAATATTAACGGAGTTTCAAATGATTCAAGCAACTGGACTAGCTCAATTGCATGCGAAAGATCAACACCGACGATAATAAACTCAATTTCCGCTGCCGTGCATTACCAGAGAAATGACCTCATTGTAAACGAGATCATGGCAGCGCCGCTGAGCGGACAGCCTGAATATATTGAGCTTTATAATCCTACTTCACAAAATGTAAATATTGTCGGATGGCTGCTATCAGAAACAGGCGGCTCTAAAAATATCGCAGATACATGTTCAGCCATAATTAAACCCGGTATGTATGCGGTTATTGCGGCTGATACTAATATTTATAATGCGTTTCCATATTTGAGGGCACCGGACAGCACACAAAAAGTATTCATTGCAGGTTCACTTGGGTTAAATAACGATGCTGACCTGGTTAAAATTGCGGATGTATTCAGAACTATGATTGATAGTGTTTACTACAGTGATAACTGGTATAATCCAAATCTTCCGGGTTCCGGCCGGTCACTGGAAAAGATCAATCCCGCATTGAACGGCAATGATGGCAAAAGCTGGAGCAGCTGCACATATCCCAATGGCGGCTCGCCCGGATTAAAGAACAGTATCTTCACGAATCAGAACATAACCACAGGTGAAATTACAGTTTCACCTAATCCGTTTTCACCAGATGGCGACGGCTATGAGGATTTTACTATTATTAGCTACAAGCTTAAAAATGCCGTTTCACAGGTAAGAATGAAAATTTACGATGTAAAGGGCAGGCTGATAAAGACTATACTCAATAACCAGGCTTCGGGACCCGAAGGACAGATCGTATACAACGGACTGGATGATGAGAACAGGAAGCTAAGGCTGGGCATTTATATTATATTTCTTGAAGCGCTTAATGACCAGAACGGAGTAGTTGAAACTATCAAATCTACATTGGTTGTTGGCGCGAAGCTGTAGTCACAAATAAATTTTTGAATGTATTAATTTAAATGGCAAAGAAACAACCTGTAAAAAAAGAAGATAAACCGCTTCTCAAAAAAAATATAGTTTACATTATCCTTGCGGTAATTACTTTTGCTGTGTACGCAAATTCGCTGTACAATGATTTTGTGTTTGATGATGAATCAGTAGTGCAGGCAGACCCTACAATTATGGAGCTGTCCAATATCCCGAAATTCTTCACGGGAGAAATGGGTTTTCATAAGGTAATTGGCGCTTATTACAGACCGGTTGTATCATCAACTTATGCCATCGATTACGCTATATGGGAATTCAACCCCTTTGGCTACCATTTAACCAATGTTATAATGCACATTATAAATGTGCTGCTTTTTTACGCGCTGCTATTGCTGATGTTCGAAAAATTCAAATCACCCTACAAGGATTACATTATACTAATAGCGGCACTTATATTCGCGGTGCATCCAATTCACACAGAAGTTGTTGCATGGGTAAGCGGCAGGACGGACGGGCTGGCATGTACATTCTTTTTTGCGGCGTTCATTTATTATTTAAAGTACAGCAAAGAGCCTTCAAATAAAAATCTTGTATTAACACTTTTCTTCTATCTCTTCTCTTTGTTTTCCAAAGAAATGGCAATAACCCTGCCTGCTGTTATCATTTTATATGATATGATTATCAACAGGAATGAATTCAAAGAACTGCTTAAAAAGAGATATGTAATTTATGGTTCGCTTATTGTAATATCAGGATTGTTTATGCTCCTAAGGTGGTACGCCCTGCGGACAGTGGTGCCAAGAATGACCTATTATTACTTCTTTGATAAGGATACAGCCACTACAATTTTTACAATGCTGCAGACCGTTCCGTTATATTTCAGGCTATCCATAGCGCCTTACGGCATGCTGTATCACTATAGCGGTTATATGCCGGATATATCAAGCATCATGGAGTTCAGAGCTTTGTTTGCAGTATTCTTTATACTTGTAATGTCAGGGGCTGCACTATACTTCATAAAAAGGGCGCCGTATATATCTTATGCCATAATAATATTTTTTGTGACCCTTCTGCCGGTTATGAATATTGTTCCCACAATGAATTTTATGGCTGACCGCTTCCTTTATATACCTTCTATGTTTGTTAGTATAATTGCAGCGGCTGTGTTATTTAAATACTTCACAAAAAAGACATATAATATTGTGATGGGTTTAAGCGCAGTTGTGCTGATAATATTTGTTTACATGACCTTCACAAGGAATGCAGAGTGGAAGACCAATGATATTCTGTTCATGTCTGCCGAAGGCAGACCGGGAGTTGTGACTTATATTAATATTGGCAATATTTACGCCAACAAGGGTAATTTTGATGTAGCCGAAGTGTATTACAGAAAAGCGCTGGACCTTCGCAAGGAATCTCTGATAGGGCATAACAATATAGGCAAAATATTTATGGTTAAGGGCAACTTTGATTCCGCATACTATTACATTGATAAAGCATACTGGCTTGATACCCTTTCGCCGGAGCCGCAATACACTTTTGCGCAGATGTATAACAGGAAGGGCGATATACCAAACACGCTGAAGTGGCTTGAAAAGCTCTCAACTTTCGCTCCAAATTACCAAAATGCCTCTCAAATGCTGGCGGAACTAAAGGCAATGTCGCAGCAGCAGATGATACCCGATAGTTTGGGTAACAAAATGCCGCCGATCATCAAAGATGAAAAGATGGAAAAAGTGAGGGTGCTTGAAGAATCATCATACAAAAATTACCAGGCTAAAAATTATGATAAGGCAATAGATGAGCTGAACCAGCTGATAAAACTTATACCAGATAAATCCGCGGGGTATTACAATAATATTGGTATGTGTTATATGGACCAGGAAAAATACAAAGAGGCAATTGATAATTTTTTAGTTGCGGCAAAAACTGATGTAAAGTTCTCTTCTGCATATAATAATATAGGTACATGTTATGAAAGGATGAATGATATTCCGAAGGCTAAAGATAGCTACCGCAAAGCGCTTGAAATTGATCCGGCAAATGAGCTTGCGAAACAGAATTTAGAGAAGCTGAAGTAGTTTTCATAGTAACTATTCTTCCCCTCTGTCCCAAATTCCGGTTTGGTACTGTTATAAAACAATGAATTTGTTTTTCTGAGTAGCCACGCCCTTCAGGGCGTGGATTAAAATGGTAATAAGACCCCACCCCATCCCCTCCCCAAAGGGGAGGGGCATGATTTTCCCCTCTGTCCCAATCCGCCTAGGCGGACCTGTTTGGGACAGGAACAATGAGCGAAACTCTGTTTCGCAATAAAAGAAAATTGCGTTCCCAAGTGGGAACCTGGGAACGAGGTTAATTGCTGGTTTGTATAAAAGAATACTAACGGAGGGAAGAGAATATGACAAAAAAACCTCGCAGATATTAAAATCCCTATAGGTTTAAACTTTATTTCAATAGTATCATCTTTTTTGTTTCAGTAAACTGTTTTGAACTTATTCTATAGAAGTAAACCCCACTGGAAAAATTCGAGCCAACCCATTCAATTGAATGAAATCCCGCATTGAATTCTTTATCTGTTAAGATTTCTATTTGTTTTCCTGCAGCATCAAAGATTTCAATTTTTACATTTCCATTTACAGGAATAGAAAATTCAATTTTAGTTACAGGATTGAACGGGTTTGGGTAATTTTGTTCAGCATGGAACTCTGATGGAGATTCATTTGAACCAATATGAACAAATGTTAACCCGCCATCTGTAGTTTTCAGGACTGTGCCGTTATACCCTAAGGCAAATCCTGTATACTGGTCAAAAAACTTGATCTTATTAAGACGATTTGAAGTGTATGCAGCTGCATTAGTCCAGTTCAAACCACTGTTTATACTATAAAGCATTGCACCATTATCGCCAACAGCCCAAACCGTATTATCGCTCAGCATATATATACTATTTATATCCCTGGAAGTTGAAGTTGTGTATAATGTCCAGTTTGCACCAAAATCAGTCGTTCTAAGTACTCGTCCTGTATCGCAGCCTATCAAACCTATCCCTGAATTTTTTAGATAAACACAGTTCAGATATCTTCCAACTGACTGTTCATTCCAATTTGCTCCATTATTAGATGTCGAATATATCTTTCGGGGTTGGGAAGTGTATTGGTAACCAATAATTATACCGGTATTTTCATTTACAAAATGAAAATCTGTAAGATTAGTTTGTGAAGCACTCAGATAATCATACCAGCCACTGCCGTCATTTCTGATTATTTTGCCCGCACAACAAAGAACACTATTTCCTGCTCCGCCAATTTTATAAAATTCAGCATAGGTCTGTGAGAGGCTTACTCCCCAGGTAATTCCACCGTTTGAGGATACTTCAATTTTTCCTGTGTGTCCAAACCCGGCATATCCATCACCTCTTGTTCTGAAAACCGTTAAAGAATCCTTACAATAAACTGAACGTATGAAAGTTCTGGGTGACTCATGGTAATTGTTATTACATAACCCCTGTATATTCCACTTATTACCACCATCGGTTGTAGTCCAAAACTGCTCTTCTTCTGCTGCAATAAAACCCTTTTGCTCATTGATAAATGAAATATCCTTACAATCATTCGTGGAACCACCTATGATATCCCATATGTTACTAAACCCGTTTCCATGATGAATAACCCTGCCGCCATATCCAGCTCCGTAAAGATTATTTGTATCCAGAATAAACAAAGTATAAACATATGAACCCTGCAGATTTGAAGGACCAATTTCCTGCCAGTAATTGCCACCATTTGTTGTTTTATAAGTTGCTCCCGAATTTGAGACACCGATACCGAATTTCGTATCTGAATAAATAGCATATTGGGGAGCATATAAACCGCTGATCTGATTCCACGAGGCACCACTGTTTGTGGTTTTATAGTAAACGTAATTATTTGTATACATAAAGGCCGTATCACTTGATACAAAATGCACCTGGTATATATAGCTGTTTGATACTCCCGGCGTAACAACCTGCCAGCTTGTGCCAACATCGGTCGATTTCAGAAATTTGGAATTTGTTGAGCCAATATATAATGTGTTCAGAGATTTATCTATTTCAAAAAGGTCACTTACATTCAGGTTTATCAGGCTCCACGAATTGCCGGAATCTGAACTTTTGAGTATCCTGCCACCACTGCAAACTACTATTACATTGGAATTATCATAAAAGAACAATTTTCTTAGATCATAATTTGTAACGGGTGATTGCAGGATCCAGCTTTCACCTGCATCTGTTGTATAAATGACTGTTCCGGTATCGCCAACTGCAACACCGCTGGTTGCACTGTAAAACCAAATTGAGTTTAATTTTCTTGTTACAGGGGATGTTTTTTGTATCCAGGAATAGCCTGCGTTGGTGGTTTTGTAAATTAAACCGCCTGCGCCACAAACAATACCGGTATTTGTATTAAAAAAGTAAACTGATCTAAGGTCAGTTTGTGGTGTCGGATTTTTTACCTGCCAATTAACCTGGGAAAATAAGGTAAATTGAAGAAAAAATGTGAAAATAAGGCAATATTTCATTTTCATTGAAACCTCCCGTAAAAATATAATACAAAATACTTAAAAACAGTAGGCAGATCTACAGCAAATTACTTGCAAGCTCGGCTAGCTCAGAGCGCTCGCCCTTTATCAGGTTAACGTGTGCGTAGAGATCCTGCCCTTTAAAATGCTCAATCAAATATGTTAAACCGTTCGATTGTGAATCAAGGTATGGATGATCTATCTGGTAAACATCACCTGTAAATACAATTTTAGCGCCTTCACCGACCCTTGTGATGATGGTTTTTACTTCATGGGGAGTGAGATTCTGCGCTTCATCAACAATAAAAAATATCCGCTGAAGACTTCTGCCTCTTATGTAGCTCAATGGTTCAATTACAAGCTTCTGGTCCTTTACCATCTGCGTTATCTGCTGGTGCTGCTTTTCGGTTTCGGAATACTGGTCCTGTATAACCTTTAAGTTATCCCATAAGGGCTGCATGTAGGGAGCGAGTTTTGACTCCACATCGCCCGGCAGGTAACCAATATCCTTGTTACTTAACGGAACAACGGGTCTTGCAATATATATCTGGCGGTAATTCTTTTTTACATTCAATGCCGAAGCAAGTGCGAGGAGTGTCTTACCCGTGCCTGCTTTGCCGGTTAATGTAACTAATGGCAGGTTTAAGTTCGTGAGTGCGTCAATTGCAAAGGTCTGCTCCGCGTTGCGGGGCTTGATTCCGTAAACCGGATTCTTATCAACTTTACGCAGAATTTGGTTCTTATGGTCAATGGCCGCTAGTACTGAGTGACTTTCATTCCTTAACACCAAATACTTATTGGGAACCTGCTCAGTCTTTGATTTCTTTAATGTAGTTTTTATAGGGACTTCAAATGGCGGCTGGTAAAGTTTTTCTATTATTTCATGGCTGAAGTTCTCGATGGTTTCTTTGCCGCTGTAAAGCTCTTCAACATTGGTAATTTTATCGGTAGTATAATCTTCCGCCTGTACGCCAACTGCTTTAGCCTTCATTCTAAGGTTAACATCTTTGCTTATGAGCACAACGGAATCATTGTTCTTTTTCTTTTTTATATCAAGCGCTGCGCTGAGGATCCTGTGGTCAGGGGTGTCTTCTTTGAATATTTCGCGTATCTCGTCACTTAATCCGCGGCTTAGCGCAATTGATACTTTGCCTCTGCCTTTGCCAAGCGGCACACCGCCATTGAAGAGGGCAGAGCCTGTAAGGCTGTCAAGTGTCCTTGCGAATTCACGCGCATTCAGGTTAATCACCTGGCTGCCGCGTTTGAAGTGGTCAAGCTCTTCAATGACTGTTATAGGAATTACAATATCATGCTCTTTGAACTGGTTTATGCAGGTTGAGTCATGCAGAATGACATTTGTATCAAGTACAAATGTCTTTTTAGCTGATTTGATGCTTTTCATTTATATTATATTGATTAAAAAATGGAGTTAAAGATCCTTGTAAGGCAGTGAGGCGCTGCGGTATACAGCAATCAGCAGCCTCTGTGTAAATTAGGAATTTCGGCCTGCTGAAAATTGAATAATTCAGTTTATTAAAAGAAATTTTGATTAGTTTACTCAGTATGTAGATAATTTAGTGTGACCTCGTTCTAAACTGCCGGCTGAATTGCTGTTCTGCGGTTATTTCTCTCTTACAACTTCACCGCCATCAAACACTCTTCCGGATCTTACTTCATTATATGTTATAAAAATATTCGTTATCTCAATTTCCAGAACCTGCGATATGACTCCTGCAATACTTCGCATTAGCAGCTCAATCATTGCGTGTGATTTTCCCTCAAAACCGGTAATTTCTATTATAGGCGAGTGGCTGGTTGGCTGAATTGCCGCTGCGGTAGAATCTCCCACAGCATATAAGTGCCGCTCTATGAACTGCCAATAAGACCAAATCTGGTTTGCTTCAATACCCGTATCTTCAGATACTTTCAAGTTCAGTTTCCTCAAAACTTCATTTATTTTTATAGGGCGGTTAAGAGGCAGAGTTTTAATACAGATCACAGGCATTATTATTACGGTTTTATTTCAGTTCAGCAATCATCTTAATTATGTAACTTTACAAATATAAGTAATATTTTTAATAATTTTCCCATTCAACGAAATCATTAAGTTAAGAACGTTAACATGAAATTAACAATAGATTAACTTTCAGGATATCAAAACATTACTCTAAAAAGAATTACAATAAAGATCAGAATCGCAATGAGTATTATTATCTTTTGTTCAGTTGGAGACATATGCTAAATATAATATCTCGTTTTATCAATTAAAATTTATTAATTTGTGGTAACCCAAATTACAAAACATATGAAGATCCTTTTATCTTTAACCCTGCTTTTGATCTGCCTGATTTCATTCAATTCATGCGGCGATGATACTGTTAACAATATAACTACTGCTCCGGATTTTGATATTTACCTTGTTAAGCGTGATATTCAGAATAGTAATTACTCGACTTATACAATTAAAAGTAGTGGGACTGACCTTAAATTGTTTAATGATTCATTGGCAGTGAGCACTTATTCATACAGAAATAAGATCCTGCTATCAAGTAGAGATTATTCTGTTGATAAAATTTACTTAGCAGATTATAATGGCCGCAATATGGCAGAAATTTCGTTAGGACAAAATAATATCTTCTACTATAATCTTTCACCTGATGCCCGTAAGATATTTTTTATTTCTGAATATTGGGGTTATCGTTTGTATGTTACGAATACCGATGGTACAGATATGGCTCAGATATCTGAAATTCCATATAACTCTTTCAAAAATGCTAAGTTCTCACCAAATGGTAAATTGATAGCATATTTTGAACATTCATATCATCAATTTACAGCAAAACTTCTTATTTCAAATACATCGGGTACATATAAGAAATTGATAAAGGACAGCATTAATAGCAGAGCTGGAGTTGTACTTGATTGGTCTCCGGACGGAAGCAGGATTATTTATCATGATTACGGTTTTAATGAACAGGTTGGGAAAATATGTGTTGTTGATACCGCTAACAGTAATATTACTGTGCTGGCAAATGGTTACTTTCCGGCATGGTCTCCAAGTGGGAGTAAGATATGTTTCGTCAACTTTATTGGAAATAATTATGAACTATTCCTAATGGATCAGGACGGTTCCGATATTACAAGTATTTCAAATATACCGGGAATTAGTCCTTATAATATTAAGTGGTCAAAGGAAGGAATGAGGATTTTATACAGATCTATCGAAGGGTCAAATCCCGCAAAACTTTGGATGTATGACTTGAATACAAATTCAAATACGCTACTTGCTGATTCAGTTTATGATGCTGTTTGGCAATAATGTTTATGTCCAAAAATATAATTTTCTTTAGAGTTATTGTTCTGCTGGTACTCGCAGCATTTATGGGCTGTGTAACGAGTAAAATTGAATATGTTGAAAGCAGTGAGTTCCCCAAAGGCAAAACTTACCGTATTTCAGAGGTTTTTATGAATGACGGGACTGTGATAATACTTAAAGATAAAGAACCGGAGTTTAAACTCAGATATAAAGGCAATGATAATGTAATAGTATATTACGAAGAAGTGAATATCGAAAAAACTATCTTGCTTAAGGATATTTCAAGGTTAAAGATCGAAGTACTTGAAAGTAACACAGTTGTTAATGTACTTATCATAGTAAGTTCTGTTATACTGTTTTTCCTGATTTTATTCTGGATCGCTTCGCATTTCAAGGGAATGAAAATGGGGTAAGTGTAATACTTATTCACGATTGCTTTAGTTAAATCCTATCTTAAATCTATTTATGATAAAAAGCACATTGATCTTCAGGGTAGTAGTATTTATTGTACTTTTGAGTTTTGCCGGCTGTGTTACAAGCAAAATTGAATATGTTGAAAGCGATAAAGTACCCGTTGAAAAAACTTACAGGATATCACAGCTATACCTTAAGGATGGTACTATAATAGATGTGAAAGAAAAAGAAGCTAAGCTGAGGCTTAAATATAAAGGCGTAAGCAATGTAATAGTGTATTATGAAGATGTGAACATAGAAAGATCAGTACCTTTGAAAGATGTTGCCAGGTTAAAGATTGAGATACTGGAGAGTCATTTGATTGGCACGGTACTGGTTATAATAGGTACAGTTGCAGTAGCTATATTTCTCGCATTAGGGTTGATTTTAGCAGTAGGCGGATTGAAAATGCATTAGTATTTTATTCCAAACCGAAATCCATGAAACAAATTCCTGCGTATATTTGTTTGTATTTAGGAATCTAACAAAAAATAAGAAAATGAGTATATTAGCAGCAATATTATCAATTTTTATGCTAACCGGCTGTGGTGATAAGCCCGGCAGGGTGGCAATACATGAGCAGCTATTAACAAAACAAACTGATTCCACAAACATTTGCGGAGAATTTAAACCTGTCATGAGTAAAGAAGAATTAAAAGAAAAGCTCACAGATGAGCAGTACAAAGTAACACAGGAAAAGGGGACTGAACGCCCGTTCAATAACAAGTATTGGGATAACCACGATGAAGGTAAGTATGCCTGCATAGTATGCGGTCAGGAGCTCTTCAGCAGTGATACCAAATTTGAGTCCGGAACAGGATGGCCCAGCTTTTTTAAGCCAATTAAAGATGAAAATGTGAAGGAAGAAACTGACGAAACATTGGGCATGAAACGGACTGAGGTAGTATGCTCAAATTGCGGCGCGCATTTAGGACATGTATTTGATGACGGCCCGAATCCAACCCGCCTGAGATACTGTATGAATTCAGCAGCGCTGGATTTTAAGAAGAAAGATGAGTAGCTTGTTGTTGAGTAGGAGTGGTATGTAATCGGTTATCTCGAATTAAAAATTTAAGCACAGTGGAATTTTAACTGTGCTTTTTTATTGTTGGCTTTGCTTTATGAATACTATTTTCTGTGTGAAGGGCTTTAGAGAAGTTTCAAGTGAATCAACTGCATTGATACCTGCACTAACACAGTCAGTGCATTCCAAAATTACTTCCTTATCAGGCTAACGCGGTATGGGTACAATTCGGGTGATACAATGCCAGATTTCACCGCAGGGTCATTCAACATGATTTCCCTTGCTTCATCTTCCGATTCGGTTTCTATTATAGAAATACCGAATTTCCCGGTTGTTTCGGGTCCTGCCAAAATTAACTTTCCCGCTTTAAGCAATTCCTGCAGGTACATAAAATGCGTACCCATAATATTGCCTTCTTCTTCGGTCATAGTTTCGGCGAAATTTTCCTTATGCGGCCTTATGAAATATATGAATTGCATGGTTGTTGCGTGAATTGGTTAGAATTCCTAGGGAGGGTCATTTTATATATCTAATAATGAATATACAGGATCGGATCACTTCAGAAATCCTATATATAATCCTACTAAAATAACAGTAAGTATCAATATACCGAACAGAATATAGAATTGGTTTGAGCTTCTTAGTCTGTTAGGGAACATTATTTTGTCTTTTTGATATTAGATTCATCCTGCGCGATCTTTATTTTTACTGATAGCTCGCTTTCGTATTCAGGGTTCAATTCAATTGCTTTATTCCAGTCACTTGCTGCTTCAATGTAATTTTTCAGCCTGAAATTTGCATAGCCGCGATTGTAGTAAATATCGTAATTATCGGGCTCCTGTACCAGAGCTTTGGTATAATCTGTCAGAGCGTTTTTATAATCTTTTAGTGAATAGTAGCAATTTCCACGGTAAAAAAAGGACTCTGAAGTTTCGCTTTTTTCAAGAACTGTTGAAAAATCTTTTATTGCCTGTTTGTATTCCTTTAGCTTAAACCTTGCATAACCGCGTTTGTAATAAGCTGTGGCATCGCCTGAGAATTTTTCAATGTATTTGGAAAAATACACTTCGGCATCCCTGTAATTTTTATTCTCATTTGCCTGGGTGCCAATTTCGTAGTATTTCACAGGGTCGGTGAATTCAGCGTATGAGTTTTCCATCCCTATCATTGCCAGTATATCATTTACGGGGATGGCAAAATAAAGCGCTCCTTCGTGCTGCCCGCTGACGCTAAGGCCGATAAGCTCACCACGGGCATTCAGAACCGCACCTCCTGAAGAGCCGTCTGTAATGGGGCAGGTCATCTGAACAAGCTTAACGTTATTCTCATTTGTTCTGAAGCCACTTACGATACCTTCTGAAATGGAGTTTTCATAGCCTTCCGGCGAACCTACCGCATATATCCTTTGCCCGGATCTTAAATTTTCGCTGTTACCATATGTTATGGGAGTAAGAGTAAAGTCATCGGTTTTAAGAAAAAGTAAATCCTTTACTTCATCGGATTTTAATATTTCAACATTCTTGATCTCTTTGGCGTAGTGTTTTATCTCTATCCGGCTGGCATCTTTGCAAACATGGTGATTCGTTACAATTATCCCGTCGCTTATAACAACGCCTGAGCCCTGGAACATATTACCTAAATTATCATAAGCAATTATTACGACAATTGAGTTATCTACCTTCTCGAATATCTTATCAGGGGTCAATTCATCAGATGAAATCTGCTGGCTGAGCGTTCTTACGCAAACCAGGATAAACAAAAGGGGAAGTATGTAGAGATGTTTAAGCAGCATTTGCCTCCGTTAACAATTAAGCAAATATAATGAAAATTGTTGATTTACAAACAATAAAATTAATTCAACATTTATAATGCGCTAAATATTTATTATATTTACAGTGTAAATACCATGAAAGCCTTAGTATTAAAAATATTTTTAGCCATTCATTCACTCATCTACTGTGAACCCGTTATGTTTGATAAACATCCAATATCTGAGGAATGTTCTGTAATTACTGAGTCATATATCAAAATTTATATAAGCCTTGATACTAATTACTATTTCTATGGTGAGCCTGTTTGGCTTACGGTGAGAGTAGTTAATGAAAGTAATAAAGTTGATTCTATTGCAGATCTTTATGAAGGTGAACTGCTTCCGAATGTTATTATCAATAAGGGATCGGGCGGCGGTATGGAGTATAAAGGTCTAATTGGATGTTTTGGCAAAAGAACGTACAGCATTTTTCTGCCCGGAGAAAAGAAGACATTTTATTTTGAGTTGAGAAGCGTTTATGGGAACGAAAGTGCAATGAATGAGAAGACCGTATTTGGGTTATGGAATATTTTTGAGCCTGATTCTTATTCTTTATGTATAAAAAAGTATGAGCCTGATTCAAAGAATGTAATTCGATCAAACTACATCTACTTTAATGTTGTTTTACCTCATGAATCGGAGGCATTGGTTTTGAGCAGGCTGCAGGAAATTTATGATATGCAGGATTACGATATCGAGAAAGCCAATAAAAAGAAGGCGGCTTTTTTACAGTTACTTCCTGAAGTAACTCAAAGCCGATATTATAAAGAAGCCTTTAGCAGATTCATCAGCCTGAGTTATTTTTATCCGCAAAATGACTTCGATAAAATAGCAGGAGAGTTGTATATGTTTATGGATAGTTTTCCTGATGATTACTTAAGCAGATCTCACATATGGCACTACAATGACGCGTTTATTAAGAATGAGGGAACGAAACAATCAGTTTTGATTGAATTGGGAGAACTTAAAAAAAAGCATCCTGATACAAGATTATCCAGTGAAATTGAGTACTTTCTTAAATTAAATCAATAAAAATGAAATTCTTAAAATTAACCTTGGTACCCTTAATTCTCATTTCGCTGTTTATTGCATCTTGCACCGATGATGATATAAACAAACCAGGCAGCGGCAGTGTGCTCATTATTGATCCAACAATAACGCACACCGATATATTCGGCAATGTGCTTGGGGGTGATACGACTGACTGGTGCAGTAATTCAAATACGCTGTTCAGGTTTAATCCTGCTTATCCCAATCCTGCAAATGATACTGTGAATTTAAGATTCCAGTTGCCTGAACAGGATACCATCAGCCTGATGTATTTGAAAACAAACGGGGATACTTCGGTATTTATCAGAGACCAGGTTCTGAACGTTGGAGTATATGCTGTAAAGTTTACCGCCAGTGAACATTTCATATTCAGCGGAGTTTTCAGGTTCATTATTCGTTCAAAACGCTTTCCGGAGGGAGGAGAATATTGCCGGTATTACGGTGATGTTCAATTTTATTAGTAAGGTATCGTATTATTGCCATGAATAGAGCATTTTTTGCGGGATTTGTGCGGATTTGATGAAAATCCGCTGAATACCTGTATTAATTAGTTAAATAAGGCTATTACTATTAATCCCATCATTCCCTAACTTGACTATTTCGTAAAAAATCGCTAATTTTGTAGTTTCTAATAATAATGCCGCTCATCCAACATCACCGGCAAAGGCAAGTTATGTTTAGGCCGGGATAAATGAGCGCAGAAATTTATTTAGTAAATTAAGACTAAGGTAGGAATATTACGTGCCAACAATTAATCAGCTCGTCCGCAAAGGAAGAAAAGTTTTAAAGTTCAAAAGCAAATCACCGGCTCTTGAATCATCGCCTCAAAAAAGAGGAGTATGTACAAGAGTATATACAACAACACCAAAGAAACCTAATTCAGCTTTAAGAAAAGTTGCAAGGGTACGCTTAAGTAACGGTATGGAAGTTACCGCATACATTCCGGGTGAAGGTCATAACCTTCAGGAGCATTCAATTGTTCTTATCCGCGGAGGCAGAGTAAAAGATCTTCCGGGTGTAAGATACCACATTGTAAGAGGTGCGGTTGATTCAAGCGGAGTTGCTGACAGGAAACAGGCGCGTTCAAAATACGGCGCCAAGAAAGCTAAATCGGGCGGCAAGTAGTCCTGATCCAAAATTCAAACTGGAATAAAAATAAATTATATATATAAAGCGATTTGAGAAAAAGAACAGCAAATAAAAGACAAAGAGGTACTGACAGGATATATTCAGATGTACTTGTCGGCAGATTCATAAATTGTATAATGTATGACGGCCTTAAGCAGAAAGCTGAAAGAGTTGTTTACGATGCATTTGAGATCATAAAAGAAAAGCTGAACGCTGAGCCTGTTGAAATATTCAAAAAGGCTATTCACAATGTTGAGCCTTCACTTGAAGTACGCTCAAGAAGAGTGGGTGGTTCAAACTACCAGGTGCCTACGGAAGTAAGGCCCGAACGCAGAAAAGCGCTCGCAATAAAATGGATACTTACTTACGCAAGGGCTAAAGCCGGCAAATCAATGGCTGAAAAACTCGCAGGCGAGCTTATGTCAGCTGCCAACAACGAAGGCAGCGCCGTGAAGAAAAAAGAAGACGTTCACCGTATGGCTGAAGCTAATAAAGCTTTCGCGCATTTCAGGTGGTAATAAATGGTTTTCAGAGCAGTGAAGGATCCGTTAAGAATGGATTCTTTTTTAATTTGTTTCAAAGTTCTTTAAGATAAAAAAATAATAGAAAGCATATAAGTTTTAATGGCCAGAAAAGTAACATTAGATAAGACAAGAAATATCGGTATTATGGCTCACATTGATGCCGGAAAGACCACGACCACAGAGAGGATACTGTACTACACCGGACGTTTGCACAGAATGGGCGAAGTTCATGAAGGTGCAGCTACGATGGACTGGATGGAACAGGAAAAAGAGCGCGGTATCACAATTACCAGCGCCGCTACAACATGTTTCTGGAAAGATCACAGGATCAATATTATTGATACACCCGGACACGTAGATTTTACCGCTGAGGTTGAGCGTTCATTACGCGTGCTTGATGGCGCGGTGGCGTTGTTCTGCGCTGTTGGCGGTGTTGAGCCGCAGTCTGAAACCGTTTGGAGACAGGCTGATAAATACGGCGTTCCAAGGCTTGCGTTTGTAAACAAGATGGACAGAACCGGCGCTGATTTTTATCATGTGCTTGATATGATGAAAGAAAGACTGAAAGCAAACGTTGTTCCGTTGCAGCTGCCTATAGGGCAGGGCGAAATGTTCGTTGGGCAGATCGATCTTATCAGGATGAAAGCTCTTATCTATAATGCTGATACACTGGGGCAGACCTGGGAAGAACAGGAGATCCCTGCATCACTTGTTGAAAAAGCTAATGAGTACCGTCTTAAACTTCTTGAATCAGTAAGTGAAGTTGACGATACATTATTGAATAAGTTTTTAGACGGCCAGGAAATTACCGAAGCCGAGATCAAGAGAGTATTAAGAGAAGCTACATTAAAGGTAAAGATCATCCCGGTTCTTTGCGGTTCATCATTTAAGAACAAGGGTGTGCAGACTCTTCTTGATTCTGTTATTGATTATATGCCTACACCAAAGGATATCGGTGAGGTATGGGGTCACCATATTCATACCGATGATCATATTACAAGGAATGTATCGGATGATGAGAAGTTTTCATCTCTTGCATTCAAAATTATGACCGATCCTTTTGTAGGTAAACTGACATTCTTCAGGGTTTACTCTGGGGTATTGAAATCAGGTTCATATACCTATAATCCTGTTTCGGGAAAAAAAGAAAGAGTCGGAAGGCTCCTTCAGATGCATGCCAATCACCGCGAGGATATTGAAGAAGTATACGCAGGTGATATTGCTGCAGCTATCGGTTTAAAAAATACCAAAACAGGCGATACGTTATGCGATGAAGGCGATCCTATCATACTTGAAAGGATGACATTCCCTGACCCGGTTATTTCTATTGCTATTGAGCCTAAAACCAAGGCTGATCAGGATAGATTGTCGGAATCACTTGGAAAGCTTGCAGACGAGGATCCTACCCTTCGCATATCAACCAATGAAGAAACCGGTCAGACAATTCTAGCCGGTATGGGTGAGCTTCACCTTGAGATTATTGTTGACCGTTTGAAACGTGAATTTAAGGTAGAAGCTAATATAGGTAAACCGCAGGTTGCTTACAAAGAGACCATTACCAAGAAAGTTGAGCAGGAAGGCAAATTCATCAGGCAATCCGGCGGTAAAGGTCAGTTTGGTCATGTCTGGATCACAATTGAACCGAATGAAAAAGGCAAAGGATTTATATTCGAAAATAAGATCGTCGGCGGTGCAATTCCGAAGGAATTTATAAAACCGGTAGAGCATGGAATTGAAGAAGCCATGAAAAATGGTGTTCTTGCCGGTTACCCCGTTGAAGATGTTAAGGCCACATTGTTTGATGGTTCATTCCATGATGTTGACTCATCTGAAATGGCATTTAAGATTGCAGGTTCTATGGCGTTTAAAGCGGGCGCTTTAAAAGCAGGTCCGGTTATTCTTGAGCCTATTATGAAGGTTGAAGTTATAACTCCCGATGAATACATGGGTGATATAATGGGTGACCTGAGCTCTCGCAGGGGAAAAATTGAAGGTATGAACCAGCGCGCTGACGCGCAGGTTATCCGCGCAATGGTTCCGCTTTCGGAAATGTTTGGTTACGCAACATCAATGCGCTCAATGACGCAGGGCAGAGCTTTATATAATATGGAAACTTCACATTATGAAGAAGTGCCTAAATCAATTGCCGAACAGATAATAGAGAAGTACAAAGGTAAAGAAACAGTCGGAGCTTAATTCAAATCCTGAACGAAGTGAAGGGTCTCTGTTTTTAGATTAGATGAAGTTAGCAGGTTTGAAAAAAAGATTAAGAATCGGGGAATCAGAAGATTTCTCGAAGATAGTATAATAGATTTCGTTCTTTAAATAGTTTTTAGGGTCAATCTTTAAGTAGATCACCCGCCAATCATCAGGTGCAACAAATTGCTCTATAAAACAGACTGTATATAAAGAGTCCTTAAATACAGGTTGTTTCCTTCTGAACTACTGGGCCAGTAGCTCTTAGGTAGATTGGCATCCCGCCGCAGGCGGGAGGGTGGGAGGTTCATAAAATATGCATTATGTTTATATAATTTACAGTAAGAAGCTTAACAGATTCTATGCTGGTGAGACTTCAAATATTGAAGATAGACTAAAAGGTCACGTTTCAAATAAAAATAAGTATACAGGTAAGGCTAAGGATTGGGTTCTTGTTTGGAGTACAGAACTTCCGGAAAGAAGATCCGCTTTGGCTTTAGAAAAAAAGATTAAGCATCGGGGAATCAGAAGATTTCTCGAAGATAGTAAAATAGATTTCGTTCTTTAAATAGTTTTTAGGGTCAATCTTTAAGTAGATCACCCGCCAATCATCAGGCGCATCAAATTGCTCTATAAAACAGGCTGTATATAAAGAGTCTTTAAATACAGGTTGTTTCCTTCTGAACTACTGGGCCAGTAGCTCAGGTGGTTAGAGCACGCGCCTTATAAGCGCGGGGTGGGAGGTTCAAATCCTCCCTGGCCCACTTATTTAAACAATAAGTGGTTAGAGCATCCCGCCGCAGGCGGGAGGGTGGATGGATCAAATCCCCGCTAACTTATCTAGACAATAAGTGGTTAGAGCATAGCGCCGCAGGCGGGAGGGTGGACGAATCAAATCCCCGCTAACTTATCTAGACAATAAGTGGTTAGAGCATCCCGCCGCAGGCGGGAGGGTGGAAGAATCAAATCCCCGCTAACTTATTTAAACAATAAGCTGGTTAGAGCATCCCGCCGAAGGCGGGAGGGTGGGAGGTTCAAATCCTCCCTGGCCCACTTATTTAAACAATAAGTGGTTAGAGCATCCCGCCGCAGGCGGGAGGGTGGA
>CALMYL010000003.1 GCA_937873695.1 uncultured Ignavibacteria bacterium | reverse complement strand
CAGGGCAGTTGAGTATATCAAGAAGAATATCAATCTTGATGAAAACGCAAGCATGAGCGCATCGACAGAAAAATCAAAAGAAGTTGTTAAGATATGTACACAGTACGCGCAGACAGGTATGTTCAACATATTTATCGCGATATTTTCATTCGCTCTTGCTTTTGCGTTCTTTTCAGCGCCGGGCAAGACAAATGAACCTGTATCGTTTTTCATCAGCTTCCTGATATCAATAGCGGTATTCGGTTTATTCCAGGCAATGTTCATGGCTAATGCCGGCGGCGCATGGGATAACGCCAAAAAAGTGGTTGAAGTTGACCTGAAAGAAAAGAACACCCCGCTTCACGATGCAACGGTTGTCGGCGATACTGTCGGCGATCCGTTCAAGGATACATCATCAGTTGCGCTGAACCCGATCATTAAGTTCACAACGCTCTTCGGGCTGCTTGCAATGGAAATGGCAATATCAGAGTCATTCCGCGCGACAGCGCCGTATGTTGGCGGAATATTTTTCCTTGTGGCTATATACTTTGTATGGCGTTCATTCTACAAAATGAGGATAACAGGCAGGGCTTAAGAATCAGAAAAAATAAAATTGATCACAGGCGCTCATTTATGGGCGCCTTTTTTATTTAGCTCTTCTTCAAGCCGGGCAGCTTTTTCCAGAAGCCATGGCCTGTCCCATATATTCATTTCCGCATTAAGAAAATACTGCAATTCATTCAATGATGTGGTCTTTTTTCTGTCTATGATTTTCAGAAGCATAGAGCAGCATTTCAGGAAATTCGAATGCCTTATCAGCGAGTTTTCAGAGTAATATTTTCTTAATTTTCTAAGCATGTGCCTGTAGGAATCGATCCGGAATGCTGCAGCGTCATACATTCCGAGCTCAAACAGACATTTTAGCAGATGATTCCTGAAGTAGGGTTTTAAATGAACATGCTCCGGATTTTTTATTTTACCAAGAAATTTGTATGCATCACTGAAATTGCCTTTTTCAAATTCAATCCACGATCTTACAAACTTGTCGGCAAATTCACGGTATCCCGGAAAGAGCTTATTCACAGTGGTTTTGTGAATATATTCTGCGTAACTGAAATCCTTATTGTAAAACGCAGCCCTTAATGCAAAAAAATATGTAAAGATCTCTATATTGCTGTCAATCTCATCTCTGGTAAGCAAATTATTCTCCAGCGCAAACAGATATATTTCCTGTGCATCCTTGTAGAAACTATAGTTTCCATTGAAAATATTGGAACCTATAAAGGAAAATAATATGCTTACAGAGTCACATTTGTTTGCTCTTTTGATCTCATACTTATCTTCAAATAGGATCTCCTTTATCTTATTGTAATTTTCAATCCTATTTTCACTCAATAACAAGGCTTCATTTAAATACAGATTATAGTGCAGGTTTTCAGGGAAAGCAATATTCAGTTCTTTTAATATCCCAAATACTTTCTCTATGAATTTGTAACTCAGATTAATTTTTATACCCTTTTTGTAAAACAGCAGTTGTCTGTAATATCTGAGTGAAATCACAAGAAAAAACTGCATCAAAGCATCCATTGATTCAGATAACGAATTTTCATCAAGCGGCCGGTTTGCATTCTTGAAATACCTGTTTGTATATTGAAGGTTATTCTTTAAATGTAAAGTATTATATAAAAAAAAGTAATATCCATCATCTTTTTCGTAAGTACTATTCAGCTCAGTCATTATATAGTTAAGGTTTTTTCCCAGCAAATTGTAAATTTTTCTGGTATATAACGCAGCGTTTAATTCTGAATTACAAAGTAATTTATTTCCGCGAAACTGCTTGATAGTAATGTATTCTTTGGCTAGTGATGTCAGGGTGTAAATAAGGACTCTGTATGTAGAATCATTGTATCTCTTGTTCCCGTAAATTCGCCTGTAAAGTTTCTTTTTTGTTTCAGGGAGGGGTTCAAAATCCGTTTGCCCTTTGCTTAAGTAGTTAAACAGTTTTACCGCCTTTTTATTCTTATTGAAAAAGGGGGAGTTCACAAAATCGTGGAATTCCTTTAATTCCATCTTTGTGAATGTTTTTAAAATTAATGCTAAATTACTTTTACCCATACTGTAAGTTACTAAATATTATGTAGTCTTTAAAGAATAAATATGATGACAAATCATTGTAAGCAAAACAAGTCGCGTTTTCATTCCATGAAAAAGGCGGATTTTACAGACTGTAATGCGGGTTTTTATGTTTTTTCCATATTATCAAAGATCTTTATCCGTAACAATATGGAATATTATTACTTGAAGTGCTGAAAAGAGAGGATTAAATTAGCCCTAAAAATAATTTAATGAAAATAATCAAAACTTTCTTTATACTTTCTTTTTTTACATATTCTGCTTTTACGCAGCATATAACCAATACTCTTGGATCATCCGGAGTTTTTACAATAAAAGATGCGGGCACAACTTTCTTAACCCTGAAGCAGACTGATGGGCTGATAAGCATATATAGCAGCATAAATCTTTCCTTAACTACATCGCCAGAAAGCGGAATAATTAAGAAGGGAAATCAGAGTTTTCTTCATGATTTTACCGGGGCGGGATCTATAGGCGGAAACATTTTTCTGGGAATTTATTCCGGTAACTTCACCATGACAACTGCAGCTTATAATACCGGAATAGGAGAATTTTCTCTTAATTCGTTAACAACTGGCAGCCGAAATACCGCTATGGGGTTTCGTTCTTTGTTTAAGGCTGCATCGGGTACCGATAATTCGGCATTTGGTTCAGGTGCCTTGTATTTTAATACAACAGGCAGTTATAATTCAGCTTTTGGCGTAGGTTCATTATACAGCAATGCTACCTCTGGTAACAACTCAGCATTTGGATATAATACGCTTACCTCAAATATTGGTTCCAACAATTCCGGATTCGGGGCATTTGCCCTTTATTTGAATACAACAGGTAGTAATAATTCAACTTTTGGTTTTAATTCGTTGAAACATAATTCCACGGGGAGTTACAATTCTTCATTTGGGACTGCTTCTATGGATGAAAATACTACAGGTAGTTTTAACTCATCATTCGGATACTGGTCATTAAAAGAAAATACAACCGGTAACTATAACTGTGGATTCGGAAGCCAGACGTTAACAAATAGTACTATAGGTATTAACAACTGCGCATTCGGTTTTGGAAGTATGAATCTGAATATTTCGGGCAGTTCAAATACAGCACTTGGCCACAACAGTATGATTGAAAATGTCAGCGGCACGGGAAATACTTCTGTGGGCGCCTTTTCATTTACTGGCAATACAACAGGGCAGTTAAATACTGTCATTGGTTATCAGGCAGGTTCAAACATTGTTTCAGGCAGTAACAACACATTGATAGGATATAACACTGAACCTTCTTCTTCAACTGTTTCTAACCAGATAACACTCGGAAATAATTCCGTAACATCTCTGCGATGCAATGTAACAACAATCACAAGTCTCTCAGACAGGCGTGATAAAAAAAATATACATGACCTGAATTTGGGACTTGGTTTTATTTCAAAACTTAGACCGAGAATTTATAACTGGGATAAACGCGAGTGGTATGATAATAACACATCCGATGGCAGCAAAATGAGGAGTGAGCCAACCGCCGGATTCATAGCTCAGGAACTGGATTCTCTCCAGACCTCCGAAAATGCCGAATGGCTGAACCTTGTATTGAAAGATAACCAAGAAAAATGGGAAGCAACACCGGGAAACCTGCTGCCAATAATGGTAAAAGCAATACAGGAACTTGGCCAAAAATGTGATTCCCTAAAAAAGGAAAATGAAGAATTGAGCGCAGGGATTTTGGAGGTAAATGATTTGAAAAAAATGATTGATATGTTAAGTACTCAAATCGGGAAGTTGAACAGTAGATTGGTTGTCCTTGAAGTATCAGCTTGTCAGTCTAAAAGTAAGGAAAACTTACTGAAGGTTATAAGCAATGAGAATCCGGAATAAAACCATGATAGCCTTAATTTTGCTGTTAGCAGCAAGAATCTTTGGCCAGGTATACAGCACAATAGACTATGGAAACGGTACTTTAATCGATATAGACGCCGGTGCGGATGTATGCGCTAATGATATTTTTATTAACGGCACCTACAGCGGAACAGGAACGATCTGTACAGGAGCGCTGCCGGTATCACTCTCATCCTTTACTTCATCGGTTGAAAAAAATAACGTAAAGTTAAATTGGGTAACTGAATGGGAACTTAATAACTTAGGGTTTGATCTTGAAAGGAAAGAATCAAAAGAAGGCAGCAGTTGGGGCAAAATTGCATTTATCACGGGCGGAGGAACTACGCAGGGTCAGAAATTCTATTCCTATGAAGAAAAGAAGTTAAAAGCCGGCTCATATAATTACAGGTTAAAACAAATTGATTATAACGGCAACTATGAATATTATGATCTTGGTGAAACAGTTGTAATAAAAGCACCAAATGATTATGTATTGTCGCAAAACTATCCGAATCCCTCAAATCCAAAATGTAAAATAGATTATGAGATCCCTTTTGAAGGAAAGGTAAGCCTGAAGGTTTATGATATTTTAGGGAAGGAAGTGTTCACTTTGATAGATGAATTTAAGAGCGCAGATTTCTACTCAATTGAATTTGACGGTTCAAATCTTGCCAGCGGTATGTATTTCTACCGGATCATGGCTGAAGGAGGGGGCAAACATTTCACAAAAACAATGAAAATGGTGTTGGTTAAATAGATAGATGCAACTACCGTTTTTCTAAGGCACTTTTCCCAAAGTGCCTTTTTTATTAAAAAACACGAACTTACTAAAATATTTATTGACAAATCATTTATCACCAGTTATATTTGTAAAGTACTTTAAAAAATAAAGTGCAAAATTTGTGAAAATAAACCAATTTTTGAAGAATGGATATAAAACAGGCAGAACTTGAACTTTCCGAGATAAAACGCATCATGGAAGACAGCCGGCGTATTATGGTTGATGACGGCACCGGTTTTATTCTATGGGGCTCTTTGGTAGCAATAGGATTGATATCTTCGTATTTATCTGTGCTGGGTTACATTGAATGGAACATCACAAGTATTGCCTGGTTCGCATTGATTGGCCTTGGCTGGTTGATAACCATATTTCAGCTACGCAGGGAAAAGAAAGAACGTAAAGCGGTTTCATTCGCCGGAAAAGTCGCAGGGGCTATTTGGGGATCCGCAGGAATTACTATGACGATCATAGGTTTTGTGGGTTCGTATACCGGACTTGTGAAGGGTATGGGAATTTCACCGCTTATGGCATGTGTACTTGCCGCGGCTTTTTTTGTAAGCGGTGTTATTTATAACGATAAAACTTTCCGCTATCTTAGTTTTGGATGGTGGGCCGGTGCGCTGGTTATGTTCTTCTGGTACTCACCCCACACTTTGCTGCTCTTCGCATTAATGATAATCTTTATGCAGGTATTACCCGGCTATTTAATGTATAACAAATGGAAGAAAGAGAACAATGCAGCCTAATTTAAGCAAACAACAGGCAGAGCTTGAACTTTCTCTGATAAGGAAAGTTATGGAAGACAGCAGGAAAGCTGTTTATGATACGAGTAAGCTGGGTACATTCTGGACCTTGGTAATGGCACCGGCAGTACTTGTAAACTACTTAATGATAATTTTCAATACAGGTATTGAATACACCGGATTGTTGTGGCTGGCAGCGGTTTTGACAGGCACAGCAGGTTCTGTTAAAATTGCAAAAAAAGAAAAAAAGACTATCCGTGTAAAAACTTTTACAGGGAAAATATTGACATCTATTGGGATTGCCGCAGGCGGTGCAAATTTAATTTTTGCAATGGCCTCCGGATTTTTGCGCGCTTTTAACCCTGTATATATTGTACCTGTTGATTCAGTTGTGTTGGGAATGGCCTTTTACCTGGTTGGTGTAATTCAGCAATTAAAAAGCTTAAAGCTGTTTGCGTTTGTTTGGTGGGCAGGGGCAGGCTTCTTCTTCTTTTTTCCCAGTATGCATTGTTTATTATTTCTGGCGGTAATGCTGTTATTCATGATAATGCTTCCAAAGATAGAAGGGATCAAAAATGACGGCCGATAAAAGTAATACTCTGTTCCAGACTGAAAGAAATCTGTTAGCGGAAAGTGAATTGCAGATAATTAAAAAGATCGTTCAGGATAGCCGAAATGCAGTAGCCGATAAAGGCTGGCATTATATATATTGGGGCGTTATAGTAACGCTTACGCTGCTGGCTAATTACCTGATGGTATTGAACAGAGTCTCAATGAACTCTCAGGGAATGCTTTGGTTTATAACAATGATATCAGCATCACTGCTGGAAATGATAATTACCAAAAGGATAGAAAAAGATGAAAAAGAAAAAACCTTTTCAGGGAAACTGCTGAGTGTATTATGGGGCATTTCCGGAGTATGTATGTTTATGTTCGGTTTTGCAGGAACACTCTCAGGCGCGTATGAACCTGTCTTTATTTTTCCAATGATAAGCAGTGTGTTGGGTGCCGCATATTTTATCAGCGGTACCATTCAGCAGGTAAAATGGCTCAAGTATATTGCATTTGGCTGGTGGTCTGGTTCATTGTTCATGTTTTTTCAGCCCGGGATTCACTCAATGCTGATATTTGCCGCAATGCTGGTATTATTTCAGATCATTCCGGGCTTCATTTTATACTCCAGGTGGAAAGCAGCTAAGAATTCCAGTAATGACTGATTTTAATTACCAGGAAATAGATGATGTAATACACTCGCGCATACGCACCGCCATAATGGCTGTGCTGATAAGCGTTGATGAAGCTGAGTTTACATTTATCCGCGAAAAGATAAATGCGACTGACGGTAATCTTAGCGTACACTTAAAAAAGCTTGAAGAACATAACTATATTTCGGTTCAGAAAGAATTTGTTGACCGAAAACCTGTAACAAGATATAAAATTACTGAAGTTGGGAGAAAAGCATTTGAAGATTATATTAAAAAACTTGAGAGCATAATAAAGCGGTAGGCCAATTAACAATTAACAATTAACAATTAACAATTAACAATTAACAATTAGCAATGAGCAATTAACAATTTAATTAAATCAAAAATTTTAAAACATAAAATTATGGATAATCAAAATAATATCAATACCGGCGCGCAGCAAAGAGATGAAAGACTGTGGAAGCTTGCAAAAAGAAGAGCGGAATTCAAGAAACATGCATTAACATATTTAATTATTAACGCATTTCTTTGGGGATTCTGGGCATTCAATTCATACAGGCACAGTGATTTTGATTTCCCCTGGCCCGTTTTTGTAACACTGGGATGGGGTGTGGGACTGGCAATAAGTTACATCGCCGCTTATTCAGGTAATGTAGAGTCGCTGAGGGAAAAAGAATATGATAAACTGATAAATAAAAATTAAATATATATAATCATAACGGAGCAGCCATGAAATATTTACTTATACTTTTTTTAATATTAACCGCCTCATTCATCACTTTTGCTCAGGATGTGAAGATATCAGGAAAAATAACCGGGGAGCAGAACGCACCGCTCTTCGGAGCAAATGTGGTTATTGAAGGTACCATTGATGGCGCTACAACTGATTCAACGGGCTACTATGAATTTGAAACATCCAAAACAGGCGTTCAGAATCTATTATTTACTTACTTAGATTACAACGAAAAACGCCAGACCGTGAACATTGAATCAGGCAAGCCTATGGAACTGAACATACAGCTTAAAAAAGCTGTGGTTGAAACCGAAGAAATAATTGTCACTGCAAGCTCATACACATCGGGGCAGAATTCACAGGTGACAATTACGCCGCTGGAAATTGTCAGAATTCCCGGCAGTGATGGTGATCTTTTCCGTGCCATAACAACCTTCCCCGGCTCTAACCAGGTAGATGAAGGCAGCCGCATAACAGTCCGCGGCGGAGACGCGAACGAAGTGCTTACTATATTAGACCAGGCATCACTATATAATCCGTTTATTTTTGATGATGATTTTAATACTTCATCATACACCACAATTAATCCATGGGGTCTGCGAGGTATAAATTTTTCAAGCGGGGGATTTTCTGCTAAGTTCGGTAATGTGCTTTCGGCAGTGCTTGACCTTAAAACCTACGAAATGCCGCAGGGCACAGGCGGTTTCCTGTGGCTTGGCCTTGCCAATGTTGGCATGAGCGGTGTTTACCTGAATAAAACCAAAGATTTCGGCGCGACAATTGATATTGGTCAGACAATACTTGAGCCATATTTTAAACTCAATGGATATTTAACAGACAGGTATGACCCCATACCGCTTGCCAGGGGAGTGGGCGGATCACTCGCGTGGAAGCCATCAAAAAGCAGTAACCTGAAAGGAATATTTGACTACAGCAAAGATAAGATCGGCGTCAGGAATACAAGTCCTTCATACGATGGATTCTTCAATTCAGGCTCTGAAACAGTTTTCGGAAATCTTAAGTATTCAGCAGGAATCGGCTCAAAAACATATTTCAGCATGGGGCTTTCATACAGTAATCACATTGATGATGTATTATACGGTGTGCTTAATACAGTAACCAAGCAGCGTTACGCAAAATACAGACTTGATGTTACTCACCAGCTTGCAAAAAATGTTGATTTAAATACAGGCGGAGAATATGAGTATAACGAAGACAGGTTTGATGGCAGGGTTCCGCAGTACAACTACGCAATTGGCAATAATGCGCCATACTTTGATATTAATTCTCTTAACCACACAGGCAGAATTGGCGGCTACATTGAGGCTCAGATAAAACCTGCAAAGAGATTTTTCGTAATACCGGGTGTTAGGGTGGATAACCATACGCTTTCCAAAAAAACCGTTGTTGACCCAAGGCTCTCCATGGGATGGAAATTCGCCAAAGATATGGTGCTTCGCGGAGCGGTTGGTTTGTATCACCAGTTCCCGAGGCTTGAGTATTATGCCCAGTCAGATAACAACAACCTGAAGCCTGAACAGGCAACTCACTATATACTTGGGTATGAATTGAACAAAATGGAAGGAATATTCCTTTTCAGGGTTGAAGGTTACTATAAAGAGTATAAAGATCTTGTGCTTCGCGATAAGAACAACTTTCTTTATACATCAAATGGCAAGGGTTACGCAAAAGGAATTGATGTATTCCTGAAATCAGGCATTACAAACAAATATTCCACATGGATATCGTACGCATACACTGATTCAAAGCGCAGCCAGTATGAGGCGCAGAATGAAACATCGGCAAATTATGATATAACCCATAACCTAACATTTGTTGCCAGCTACAATATCAGCGATGTTATTACAACGGGTTTGACATACAGGGTATCAACCGGCAAACCGTTTACGCCTGTTACAGGCGGTATATATGATCCGAACCTGAATCTTTACCAGCCGGTTTACGCTGAAACCAACAGCGGGCGCTTCCCAACATACCAGAGGATGGACGTGAACTTTCAGTACATATTTTCACTCTTCGGCAGGTTCGCAATAGCGGTTTTCCAGATAAACAATCTGCTGAATCAGAAAAATCTTTATGACTATACATACAATTTCGATTACACCAAACGCGAAGAGATTGTTACAACCAACAAAAGGCAGTTTTACATGGGGCTGGGATTACAGTTCTAGTTAAGTAAAAGGCATCCCGCTAAGAAGAAGCGCGGGACCAGCACAAAGCGCTGGAAAGTGAAAAGGCAAAAAAAAACCGCAAAGGGCGCAGAGTCGCAAAGGTAAATTCTGTAATATTTGTTCTTATTTGTAGTATTTGTTCTTATTTGGAGTGCACTGACTGTGTCAGTGCTATTGGAGAAATAAACAAAAAGAAAGCATCAACACAGTTGATGCAGTCCAAATCATGCAGCTTTAGCCGAAAATTAAGCTGGGGCTAAAGCCCGATTTATTTCTGATAGATTATCCACGAGCTAAAGCTCGTGGCAATTAAAATTGTAAGAATCAATAATTAAAATTTATGAATAGTCATAGCTTGTCCAGCTCTGCGGGAGGTTTTAACCCGTGGTAAAGAAGCTGAAAATTATACGGCTTTCTCCGAAGGAGTGCCTTCGGCAAGCCGCAATTAGAAACTAACATAGAGTAAATATTTTTAAACTAAATAATATTTTAATAACATGAAAAAAACTTTTTTAACACTTTTTATCCTGATTGCAGGATTAATTTCAATCAGCAACACTTACGCTGATGATTATAGTGACGCTATGCTTAAAGCCATGAAGAAAATGGGTGACGCGGCTGATAAGAACGATAAAGCAGCCATGCTTAAGGTCCGTGGTGATTTTGAGCGCATACTGCAGCTTAAAAAAAATGAGTGGATGGTAAATTATTACCTGGGATTTCTGGATTATATGCTTTCACGCACAGCCGCCGAAGAAAAGAACAATGATGATGTGAAGAAGTACACTGAATCCGCGATAAGCCTGTTTGATAAATGCACGGATGTAAACGACCAGTTTGCCGATGCGTACATTATGAAAATGGCTGCGCAGGGCAACCGCTGGCAGTATGAGCCGAACAAGATGAATGATATCATTGCCAAAACACAGGAAGCCAAAGATAATGCCATGAAGCTTGAGCCTGAAAATCCGAGGTATTACCTGGTTGATGGCTATATGACTTTCTACACCCCCGAAAGTTTTGGCGGCGGCGTTGATAAAGCGCAGCCGATGTTTGAAAAAGCGTGGGAATACTCCAAAACCTATAAACCCAAAGATGAAACTTACCCCAACTGGGGTAATGACCAGGCTGCGGGAATGGTCGCAATGTGTTATATACAGAACGGTAAGCTTGATGAAGCCAAAAAATGGATCGATATGGCGCTTGAAGTTAAGCCGGAATCAGGTTTTATCAAAGGGTTTGTGATGACGGAGTATGATAAGGCGAAGAAGTAAGTAAGGCAAAAAGCAAAAGTCAAAAGGCAAAAAAATTATGAACTTTTAAAAATGGTGTTGGTGAGAACTGACACCACTTTTTATTGCGGGGTATATATAATCGGCAGGTGAACCATTTTTTGCATTACTCGTGCCACGAATTGGGGACTATATTCTCATAAATCTTTCTCGATATTTTCCATTACTAAATGTACTTCATAAAAGATATGTTCGTGGCACGAGTATCTTCGGTAATATTTCTTTTTAAATTGATATTACACAGAATATAATATATTTTTGTACAAGTAACTTATATTAAAAGTATGAAACCATTGCTGTTAAAATTTCCTGTTGCATTTCTATTGCTGCTATTGATAGCAGGTACCTCCAATTCTCAATTAATAAATAAAAAAGAATTCCGTTTAAAGGATACAAAACCGGACTTAATGGAGCTAAACAACAACTATGACCTTACGTCTAAAATTTCAGTTGCAGAAAATAAAAGCCTTCTATTTGCCGGTACATTATCTTTTATCATTCCCGGCATGGCATTGGGTCAGTTTTACAAGGAAGAGTTTATTAATGGCGGAATAAGGCTGGGAATATCTATTCTTTGTATCATTTGGTTTTCCGAATCACCAACCTTTGACGTGGGTGGTGGCGGTGATGCAACACAAAAATTAATAGCAGCAGGTATTTATGCTGTAAACTGGATTGCTTCAATAATTGATGCTGCTTCGCCCAAAAAATACCCTTCCAATAAGAAATTAAGGAATTACAATTATTATTTTTGAATTTTTAATCTTCATTTTAAAGAAAATATCCACGGCAAAAGTATTTTTTGTATCTTTGTAACATGAAAGATACACTTCTAACCAAAAAGCAAAAAGCAGTAATTGAAACAGCATTAAGTAAGCAGAATTACAAAAAAATTATTGCTGAGCTTGATAAAATTTCCACCAAGCACTCAGGTACTGCCAAGATGAAAGATAAGCGGTATGTTATCTCTGAAATTGTCAGGTATATTACTAACGCGAATCATAAAAATCCCGAACGCGAATTTTATAAATCAGGTTTAAACATTCTCAAATTAAATTCCGATAACGCAAAGGAAGTCGGCATTCATATTTTATGGCGCGGATATAAATACAATAAAGCTGCTGTTACAAAATGGCTGCATAAAATCACCGATGACAGTAATTGGGAAGTACGCGAGTATGCGGCTGGAGCGTTAGGCGGTACTCTTGCGGCAAATCCTGAATTTTATTCCACATTAAAGAAGTGGGTGAAAGATAGCTCGGAAAATATCAGGCGCGGTGTTGTGCTTGCAGCAGCTTCGCTGCGTGATAAGAATGATCCTGAAAAGATCAGCAAAGCTTTTGGTTTATTTGAGCCGCTGATGTATGACAGCTCGCAGTATGTGAAAAAAAATCTCGGACCATTTATACTTGGGTCATATTACGGCAACAATATGCCTGATGTTGTCCTTGCCTTCCTGTATAGAATGATAAAGATAAAAGATCCGCATGTCAGGTGGAATGTTGCCATGGCTTTTAATAACAGCTTTGGAAACAATTACCCCAATGAAGCAATTAAGTATTTAAGGATACTGGCAAATGATGATTCTCCGGTTGTACAAAGGGCAGTAAGATCATCTTTGAATCATTTGCGTAAAAGGAATAAAAAACTCGAATTATGATCTTCGTAGGTAAACACAGATAAATGTCATTTATTGAAAAATGCCGCTAAAGCGGCCAATTTATGACCAAAATCATAAAAAATTCGCTAAAAACGGCAATTTGGCGTAAATTCACGATTTTTTATTAAATTGAAAATTACTAACTTTGTAATGCAGTTGTAAATATCATATTTATATAGTAAGAGTTCATGAAAATTTCTGATATACTAAGCACTGATGTAATTGCGGTGAATCTTGATACGGCGGATAAGGAAGATGCGATAAAAAAAGTTATTGATCTTGCTGCAAAATCCGGTAAAATCCTTGACGTAGCAAAAGTTTCCGGCACAATTTATGAAAGAGAAAAGCTTGTTTCAACAGGCGTAGGCAAAGGTTTTGCCATTCCTCACGGCAAGACTGATTCTATAAGCGATGTTGTTGCGGCTTTCGCAATTACAAAAGAGCCTATAGATTTCGATTCCATTGACGGTGAACCGGTAAGATTTATTTTTCTGCTTATCGGTAAGGAAAATTTATTGAATACACACATAAAACTCTTAAGCCGCATTTCACGGCTTATGAATAAAGATGAATTCAGAGAGAGACTCCTGGATGCAGCCAACCCGGAGGAAGTTCTCGCAATATTCAAAGAAGAAGAGAAGAATTATTTCGATATATAATTCCGCAGCATAAGGATTATATATTTGATTTACTTCCCGCAAAGGGAGACGTATCATTTGGTTTTTAGGTTTTCCGCCGCTTTCATCCAGAAAACAAAATTTGGTTTAATCTAAAACAAACAAAAGATAACATGCCTAAAAAACTAGTTTATTATTTTGGCGGTAAAAAGGCAGATGGCGATGCTGCGATGAAGCCCTTGCTCGGCGGCAAGGGAGCTAACCTGGCAGAGATGGTAAATCTGAAGCTGCCCGTTCCGCCCGGTTTCACAATCACTACAGAAGTTTGCACCCATTACTACAAGAACAACAGAAAATATCCAAGGGAATTAAAAGCACAGGTCAGGGCAGCACTTGCCAGGATGGAAAAAGAGATAGGCAAGAAGTTTGGCGATAAAAAAGACCCGCTGCTTGTATCAGTCCGCTCCGGCGCGCGCGCATCAATGCCCGGAATGATGGATACGATCTTGAATCTCGGTTTGAACGATGAGACCGTTCACGGTCTGATAGAAATGACAGGCAATGAACGTTTCGCATATGATTCATACCGCCGCTTTGTGCAAATGTACGGCGATGTTGTAATGGAGCTTAGGCCGCATAATAAAGATGACCGCGACCCGTTTGAATTAATTATTGAAACGAAAAAAAGAGCGCGCGGCGTAAAGCTTGATACAGATCTTACCGCAGAGGATCTTAAGGACCTGGTTTTCCTTTTCAAAATGGAAATAAAGAACAGGCTCGGCAGGGACTTCCCCGAAGACCCGATGGAACAGATAAACGGCGCAGTTGACGCGGTGTTCAACTCATGGATGAACGAACGCGCGATTGTTTACCGTAAACTTAACGGAATACCTGAATCATGGGGAACAGCTGTTAATGTTCAATCGATGGTATTTGGTAACATGGGCGACTCATCCGGTACAGGTGTTGCGTTTACCCGTGACCCTGCTTCAGGCGAGAACGTATTTTACGGTGAGTATCTAATGAATGCGCAGGGAGAAGATGTTGTAGCGGGTATAAGAACACCGCTTGCAATATCAACATTAAATGTTCAGAATGCGGAAATGTACAGCCAGCTTGAAAAGGTGAGAAAATCACTGGAAAAGCATTACAAAGATATGATGGATATTGAGTTCACCATACAGGATGGCAAGCTGTACATTTTACAGTGCAGAGTCGGCAAAAGAACCGGAAGTGCAGCTGTGAAGATAGCCGTTGATATGGTGAAGGAAAGGCTCATTACTGACAGAGAAGCAATTATGAGGATAGAGCCTGACCAGCTGAATCAATTATTAAGACCGATATTCGACAACACTGAAAAAGAGAACGCGATAAAGCAAGGCAGGCTGATAGCCAAAGGACTTAACGCAGGACCCGGCGCGGCAACCGGCAGAATTTATTTTAACGCTGCCGATGCTGAAGAAGCGGCTGCAAGAAGAGAAAAAGTAATTCTTGTAAGAATTGAAACATCACCTGAAGATATTAAGGGAATGAACGCATCGGAGGGTATTTTAACCGCACGCGGCGGAATGACCTCACATGCTGCTCTTGTAGCAAGGCAGATGGGTAAAGTATGCGTTGCAGGATGCGGTCAACTGGAAATTGATTACGATATTAGAGAACTTAAAGTTGAAGATGAGAACCGTACAATTTCTTTAAAAGAAGGTGACTGGATCTCAATTGACGGTACGACCGGCGAAGTAATTGAAGGAAAACTGCAGACGAAAGAATCCGAGATACTGCAGGTGCTTCTTGAAAAATCATTGAAGCCTGAATTCAGTGAGACATACCAGATCTACGAAAAAGTTATGCATTGGGCTGATAAATACAGGACACTTAAGATAAGGACCAATGCAGACCAGCCGGATCAATGCAGGAATGCCTTGGCTTTTGGCGCGCAGGGTATTGGACTTTGCAGAACTGAGCATATGTTCTTTGGCGGCGATAGAATTGATGCCGTAAGAGAGATGATATTAAGCGATACACTTGAAGAACGCGAAGTTGCTTTGGCAAAACTATTCCCGTTCCAGAAAGATGATTTCTACGGGATATTTAAGGAGATGGGTGACAGACCTGTTACAATAAGGACTCTTGACCCGCCGCTCCATGAATTTTTGCCGCATGAAGAAAGCGAGCAGAAGGAACTTGCTTTAAAACTGGCTAAAACGTACGATGAAATAAAAGCAAAGGTTGAAAGTCTGCATGAATTCAATCCCATGATGGGACACCGCGGATGCAGGCTTGGAATCATGTATCCAGAAATTACCGCTATGCAGGCGCGCGCAATTTTTACCGCCGCGGCTGAAGTGAAAAAAGAAGGGGTTAACGTTAAGCCTGAAGTTATGATACCGCTTGTTGGTTACGCAAGAGAGCTTGATAACCAGACAAGGGTTGTCCGGAAAATTGCAAACGAAGTAATGGAGCAGTACGGCGTTAAGTTTGAATATCACGTAGGAACGATGATTGAAGTACCCAGGGCTGCATTGACGGCCGATGAAATTGCGCAGGTTGCCGAGTTTTTCTCGTTCGGTACCAATGACCTGACCCAGCTTACAATGGGTCTATCGCGTGATGACTCAGGTACCTTCCTGCCGCATTATGTTGATAAGGAACTTATCCCGGGTGATCCATTCATTTCAATTGATAGCGCAGTTGCAGAACTTGTAAATATTGCAGTTCAAAAAGGCAGAAGCGTTAAACCAAGACTGAAAGTCGGCATTTGCGGCGAGCACGGCGGGGATCCGAAGACAATTCATTTCTGTCATAAAGCAGGATTAGATTACGTAAGCTGCTCACCTTTCAGACTGCCAATAGCAAGGCTCTCGGCAGCGCAGGCGCATGTGATGTATGATAACTTAATTGAGCCTGCAAAAAAAGCCGGCTTAAAGAAACCGGCTGTTAAAAAGGCTGCTAAGCCGGTGAAGAAGAAAGCGGTCAAAAAAGCTGTGGTTAAGAAGACTGCTAAAGGAAAGAAAAGATGGTAATTTAATTTTAAATTGAATTCATAGAATAAATTCTCTATTTTTACAAACCCATAATCATATAATAGAATGATTATGGGTTTTTTATTTTAATAAGCAGAACTGTTATAAATAAATTAAACATTATATGAAGAATCTTACACGTGCGCTTGCGATATTTATTACTGCACTTTTATTAGTTTCCTGCGGCAAGGAAAAAAAACCTGAGTTTACCGATGAAACTACGGGGCAGAATACTCCCCTGGAAATGAAAAACGATGAACCCAAAAAGGAAGAGAAACAGGAAACTACTGCAGACACTTCTGATACTAAATTCAATACCAACCAGCAAAACACTAAAAACCGTAACTTTGATATTGGTAAACCTGAAGCAGTAATTTCTCCGCTTGAGGCAGGAAATTACAACGGCAGAACGGTTACGGTAAAAGGATTTGTAGCCGATGTATACCAGTCAGAAAAGGTTGCTTACCTGAATTTTGTTGAAAAATTCCCTAAGAACCCGTTTACAGCGGTGATCTTTGCGAGTAAATTCAGCGACTTCCCGGATATAATAAAGTATAAGAATAAGGATGTTGAAGTGACAGGAAGAGTATCTATGTACAGAGAAAAAGCGCAGATTATCCTAAACAGTCCAAAACAGATAGTGGTTAAATAGTAAGTTATTTTGTTGTTGGTCAACTAAGAAATAGCATGGATAGATCAACAATGGGGTAATTCAAAAAATAATACAGCATTGACATAGTCAATGCACTCCAAAAAAGCATAATGGTGATGTCGGGTCGCCGCGGCGAACTGACGCCGCAAAAAAGCGTTATACAGCATTAACACAGTCAATGCACGCAAAGAAGAAACCCTGCAAAAAATTAAATCTCCATAAATTTATCATGCGCATCAATCAGCGCCCCTGCTTTCAGCGCGCCGGTAACATCATCAACATATTTCTGCTGGCGCATGCCAACCAGTGTACAGCTTACTTCCTTCAAAGAATTTACAAACAAAATTGCTTTCTGCGATAGCGACAGTTCACTGAAGCTGTTTGCATCGGCTGCATCAACAACTGTATTCAGTTTTGCGTGCAGCTTTTTATTGTTCACATTTGCAAGCAATCCGTAAAGACTATCCATTATGCTCATTAGCTTATTTGTCTGCTTCGCTATCTTATCCAGTTTTTCCTTCATTTCATCTGTAAGTCCTTTCGAAGAAATTAAAGTTGTTAACGCGAAATTAACTCTCGGTATCAGGTATTGCTTCTTCAGGTCGTTAAAACTTTCAATGGTGCCAAAACCTTTCCAGTTCTCTTTCAACAGCTGACCTGCTTTCATAAAATTTATAACGGCTTCCCTGTTTTTATCAGAAAGCTCGAGGGTTTCAAGGTGTTCCTTAATAAATTCTTCCTCCATCAGGTCAAGCAGGTTAATTTCTGCGATTATCTGCGTTTCATCAAGTTTGGCAAGCTCATCGTTTACAGGGAAATCAGCCAGCCTTGTCAGCCCTTCTGCGCCCAGCGCGTTTAACGGGCGGTTTACCAGTACCCCAAGCTCTGATTCATATGCATACTCAAGAACATTAAAAGTATCACCAACCTGGTTCTTATGTGTGATTGCCCCTTTTTCATACAGGTTAAGCGGAAGTTCAATGGCATAAAAATTGTTATCTTCAGAAATTTCGTTTGATGCATCAACGCAGCTTTTCAGTGAAGTAAATACAGGATCATCCGAAGATTTAACGAATGAATTTGATGAAATGCCGTAATAGCTTATTCTGCCTGCTTTTACTTCCTCTTCAAGGTAAGCAAACGCTTTTTTGATACGGCTGTAATATTCATGCCTCAGCACATCAAGCTCAAGATCTTTTGCCAATGGAGAGTCCAGAAAATATTCAGGGTTATGAAGAAGATAAACATCAATTGTCTCAAGCTTCAGGCGTTCAAGCGAAAGTGTTATCTGGTCCCTAAGGAAATCGGGGTGAATACAATGCCAGATATTTTCGGCGTATTCAGTAACATCCCTGTAACCAACGCCGTCTTCCTTCATTTTTTTGGCAGCGGCAAGATTTTTACCCTGAATATACCCGCCCTTTGAAACTATTACGATTTCCTCGCGCAGCAGTTTGCCGTCGTTTATCATTTGCTCAAGTACATTGCCTATTAGTACTTCGCTGCCGCCATCGGAATAATTTGCCGATGTATCGATCAGGTTTATGCCGCCGGAGATTGCGTATTCAAGCGCTTCGTAATGTTCTTTTACCCTGAAATCTATTCTGTATGCGCCAAAGCCGCAGGCTGAAACCGTAAAACCTGTTTTGCCAAGAGGTTTGTAAAGCAGCGCGGGGAATTTTTCCGCGAAGTCTTTGGTATTTTCTGCAAGTGCGCGTGATTTGATCATATAATAAAAAAATTTATACCACGATTTTCATATCATGGCAATATTTCATAATTAAATTAATTGAATTTACGTGTAATATTGCTGCTTAATCCTCGGCAATTACTATCAGCTTATCTTTATCTGTGAATGTTACCATATCGGATTTTTTTGGATTGACCGAAACACCGTACGCTTTATCTACGTTATGGGAGAATTCATTTATCCTGTAGCCAATTGCAATTTCTCCTTTGCGTGCGGCGGATTCACACAATGTGTAAAAATTCACCGGAGTTCCTGCGTTCACATAATCGGTGGCAGGTTTAACGTAAATTTCAGAGCCGTCCGCGTCAAACAGGTCATCAAATACGGCCTTCAGGTCTTTATTTTCTGAAAGCTGGGAGAGCATTAAACTGATAAGCTTATTGCTGATGATAAAATCATCTGCCTCAGTAACTTCGGCAAGCTCTTTATTGCGGATATCCATCATTTCGCTCACAATAGTAAAATCATGCCCGGTTTTTTCTTCTATGTTGCGTAAATGGAGCAGTGTAATGAGTGTTTTTGAATCAGCTTCCTGTTCAGGCATTATATCTGAATAGCATAACAGAATTATATGGTTGAACTGCTCAAGTCTTAAAGAATCAAGCAAAGTCCTGTCACAGATATTACCTTCTTTGAGGTCAATTTTCTGATTTTTGATCTTTGAGCTGAGCTCTTTAACCTGCACGTTTATGCCGTCACCTTCCGCTACTACCGTAAGAGTTGAACCTGCCGGCAGGTAATTATCCAGTTCACGCGCAATACTGCACGCTTTGGAATTCCAACCGAGTATTAAAGTATGTTCAACTTCAGCCTTTTGCGGCATTCCGGATGAAATTGCGGCGGTGTTAATTTCAGCAGATGTACTTCCACTTAGCTTAATTGTATCATCATCTTTTGAAATTGCCACAACTTTATCGCCGCTTTCAAATTTGGTATCCATCGGGGGATTAATAGTTATCCTGCCGTCTTTTTTGCGTATGCCTATTATTGTTGAATCTTCATAGCTCATAACGGCATCTTTGAATGTTTTGCCAACTAACCCCGGTTCTTCTTCGAAATAAATTTCATCGCCGTCAAAATCAAGAAGCTCTGTATATACAACGCTTAAGCCTGACTGCCTGCATGACTGCGCGATCACTCTTGAAATAAGATCTTCGGTGTGTACAAGAGTTACTTCCCCTGAAGCGATCATCTCGGCTACTTCTTTGTTTTTATTGTCGCTGATCTCCGCCACAATATGATACGGCTCACTGCGCCTGTTTGGATTATTGGTTAAGGCAAGTATTGTTTTTATGACGCTGATATCCGGGTCATTACCATCCTGAGTTAAAATTATGATCGAGCGTGAATCATGCGGATTTACAATTTCAAGATCGTTCAGGTCAATTGTGCTGCCGCTTCTGCAAATTACTCTTGTGTTCTTTGTATCGGGCATGCGGGATTTAATCTCATCTTCCATTGCAACCTTATCAGGATGTCCCAGAATTACTATAACGGGGTTTTTCTGATTTTCATTCGCAATAAGCAGCTCAGAAATGATCGGGAATATTTTTTCTGACCAGCCAAGTATCAATGTATGTCCTTTTTCAACTACAAACGAGTGACCCTTGCGAAGCTCATCAAGCTTGTTTGAAATACCGGAAGCAAGCACACCGATAAGTGTGGATACTATAAAGATACCGCCAAGCGTAACGCCAAGCATAATTATCCTGAAGCCCCAGCCGGTATCGCCGCCCATTGTGCCGGGGTCCAGGGTGCGCATTAAACTTTTCCATGAGGCTTCAACAAAATTCATTGTTTCGCCGTCATCCTGGGTAAAACCTGTTACCGTCAGAATTAAAGCCGCCACAACTACCAGCACCAAAGATAGAATACCAAGCCATCCAATCAGCGCAATGGGACCCTTAGCCATAAGGTTATCAAATTTATAACGCAGCTTCTGGCGGAAAGAAATATTTTTAGAACTCATATATGTTATACTCTGTATTGAACAGTAATTAAAATTATCGGATTAATAAACTTTGGAATATATTCCGGCTCTGCCGATTATTTTACCTTCAGGTCAGCACCCTGGGGAAGGTTATTGAATTGTTTGATCTTTGGTTCTTTTAAAATATTCTTCGGGTCAGCGTCACCGTAGAAGAAATGTTCGCCTTTTGCGGCTGTCCATGTAACCGATACTGAAAAACTGTCTCCTGAAGGAACTTCGTTCCTTACTCCGTGGCATAATATCTTTTTGTTTTTAACTATCTGCCACGGTATATGTTTCAGCGATTTATCTGATACATTTTTGATCGACATCTTCACTGTAACCCTATCGCCTTTTTGGGGCTTTGAAGGTGAAACGGAAAACCGGGTGACCATTACTTTATCATCTTTTTTGCTGTGCGTTGTTTTTACCTTCTTTAAGCTGAGTTTTTTCTTCATTTTTGGTATATATTTGACCTTTATTTTAATAAATTCCACAATTTTATAAGGATATTTATGCAAAATCAACCCTTTTAATCAATAGTAACAATTTTGGTTATTTTCTATTGTTTCCGGTAACTTGAAATATTACAAATGTATGTTTATTTTAAGTAAATATATCCAAAAATCATAAACAATTTAATTTAAGAAAATGAAAAAGTTATTTACTTTTTTGACATTCATGTTACTGCTGGCAAATTCATTTTATGCCGGCGACAGAATGGTATTTATAGAACGTTTTACAAGCTGGACCTGCGGTCCGTGTGCATCGAACAATCCGACAATGGAGGCTTTCATTAACGGACTTGATGCAGATAAGATTGTTGGTATTGCCTATCACATGAACTGGCCTGCCCCGGGCAATGACGGTTATTACCTCTACAATCCTGCTGATAATACAGCCAGAAGATCTTTCTACAGTGTTAACTCAATTCCCCAGGCAAGAATGGATGGTATAATCAGCCTGCTTTCACCATACACAAATACAGGGTTAACAGATAATTTTAATACAAGGACAAATCTTTTAAGCCCCATTACTGTGATCTTGACTGACAGCACTTTTGGAGACAGTATCAGGGTAAGAGCCAGGATATACTGCGAAGTATACCTGCCAAATCCGAATGTACTTGTGCATTTTTCGATCCAGGAAAGACACAATCATTTTTCATCACCTCCCGGCACAAACGGCGAGACCGATTTTTATGATGTTATGAGAAGAATGAATAACGGCGGAACGGGGCATGCGGCTGCTTTGTATCCCGGGCAGACCACTATAATAGAAAAGACTTTTTATAAAGATCCGATATGGAATCAGCCTGAAGTAATGCCGATAGTATTTGTGCAGCGCGGACAGGAGATACTGAATGCCGCCAAAAAAACCGCCAATTTTACGCTAATACCCAACAGCCCGTTCAGATCAGTGGTGCAGGGGCAGAGCCAGTCGGCATCATATGACCTGCAGATCCCGGTTACAAGTGCAGGGTATAACTCAGCGGTTACTTTAACTGCAGAAGTTGATCCGCCGAATGCGGGAGTTACTGTATCATTCCCCGGCGGCAACGTGATCAGTTCTTTCCCGGCTAATTTTTCAGTGCAGGTAAATTCATCCGCTTCAGTGCCCGTTAATGATTACAGGATAATCATTACAGGCACAAATTCAAACGGCAAGGTTCACAAAACATCTGTAACTTATCTTGTTGGCAAGAATTTTGTTACAGTCAACACAAACAGACCGCTTCTTCAGTTCAAAGTTGACGGCACTACTTATACAAGTTCTGCTTTCTTTAACTGGGATGTGAATTCATCGCACACATTGACGGCTATTTCACCGCAGGTTTCAGGCTCAACAAGGTATGTATTTACAAGCTGGAGCAACGGAGGCGATACAAACCAGACTATCAATGTTTCTTCTCTGATATCTGCATACACCGCCAGCTATAAAACACAGTTTAAGCTTATATCTTCGGTTACACCGGGCGGACTTCCGGTTACAGTAACGGGCGGCAACCTGTTCTATGATTCAGCATCAACAGTTTCATTTACGGCAACTCCATCTCAGCTTACTCACAACGGTAAGGAATATTACTTCCAGAGATGGAACGGCAACGGGAACGGTTCATATTCAGGAACACAGCTGAACCCGACAATTACAAGTATGAACAATGTTATTGTTGAAACAGCTGTTTATGACACTATTGCCCCGATCGGTATTCATAACCTGAATACAGGCGTGCCTGTGGTTTATGAACTTCACCAGAACTTCCCGAATCCGTTTAACCCGGTTACAAAGATCAAGTTCGATCTGCCTCAGCAGTCAAACGTGAATATCAGGGTTTACGATATTATTGGCAACGAAGTTGCCCGCGTTTATAATGGTGAGCTTACCGCAGGATTCTACGAAGTTGACTGGAATGCATCTGACTTCGCTTCCGGTGTTTACTTCTACAGAATTGACGCGGGAGATTTTTCAAGTGTAAAGCGTATGGTTTTGGTAAAATAGCGGAAACTGGTTTACAAACAGCTATAGCATTAAAAAAAAGGCGTTCATAAAATGAACGCCTTTTTTATTTATCTTTTTTTGTCCTGCTGCTATTTTAAAAGAACCATTTTCTTTGATTCAAAATAATTCTCTGTCCTGATAACATAAAAATAAACGCCCGATGGCAGATTTGAGCCGTCAAAATCAACACTGTAATATCCTGCCGGTTTAAATTCATTGTTAACAGCAGAATAGATCTCCTGTCCCGTAATATTATATATTTTCAGATTCACATACTGTGCGGATGGAAGTGAGAATTTTATTTTGGTGGTTGGGTTAAACGGATTTGGATAATTAAAAATGGAATATTTAACGGGAAGCTGGTTATGTGTAATTCCGGTAAGCGCAGAATCATCACACGGTTCAGAATAACCGTTGATAACTGACCTGTTGGAGTGAACTGAAGCAAGACCGGTCATATCAACAGCTTCTATCTTATACATCACGCTTCTGAAAAGTCCGGTGCAAACTACTGAACCGGTTCCTTCGGGATACAAAGATATTTCGGTATCTGTATATGAACCCGAATCACGCGGTACAGTGGCAATGATATCAAAAACCACACCGGTATCAGGCTGGCATGTTGTTATAATGCTTCTGTAAATATTGTAGTGAGCGTTCTCATTTCCGGTTCCGCGGAAATCAGGCTCTGAATTTTTATCCCAGCTTAAAGCGGGGTGGAACCTGCCGCTGAGCGGCTCGAAGATATCTTTTGCGACTTTCAGGTTCTTTGGTTTTGCCGGCGGAAGCTCGCTCAATGCCAGCGCATCATTATAATATACTTTAATAGTAATATCACCTGTAATTGAATCCTGTGAAAGCAGCTTAACTGTTAAGCCGGTTGCTTCGCCTGAGCAAGTGATGGTCTGCGGATTGCTGTACGGGCTGAAGATCTCATCATACCCCATATTAAACGCGTCTTCTCCGTCGCCCAGCCAGTCATATGTCACAAAATAGTCTTCAACTTTATCGCTGCACGGGTTGTCATTCACTTCCTGCATATTGGGTAAAAACAGGTCAAGCGGCTGGTGGAATTCAGAAAATCCCCTGGGATTACCGGCTATCCTTTCATAAAGCGGTATTTCAAAGCTGTATTCAGGCAGAAAATACGGTACCATCCTTTCTATGTACCAGTCAAATTTGCCATCTGCCTGCACCAAAGAGATATCTTTGAAATTATTGCAAACAGCCGGCGCCATATGCTGGTAAATGAATAATCCCTTGCCTTCATCGCAGTAGGGGTCCTGCTGAACCCTGTTAATATTCCAGCAAATATTACCGCCTCTTGATATGCCGTCGTACACAGATTTTTTCTGGTGATTTGCGATATAATATTTTTCACCGGTAGAATTAATTGCAATGGAAAGCAGGTCTCCCGTGAAAACATAATCACGCAAAGTAAATTCGGCTGATTGTTCCGCATATGGAAACGGAATTTCAACGGGTGTAACATATTCAAACTGAGAACGCTCAAACGGCGAATAATTAAAACAGGAGTGTTCGACTCCTGTCATCAAACCGATATCGTAATGATTGCCGGTGTACCTGTGTGTCATTTCATGCAGCATTATCTGAGTCATTTTGGAATAATTCTGCATAACACTAAGGCAGGTAACTCCGCTGCCTCCGGCTATTGTGGTTGCATCAAGCTGAAATCCTGAAGATATGCCAAGATCGGCAATTCCCGAAATTGGAAAACCAATTCCCATAAACCAGTCATCTTCGGGGTAACCGGGTGCCCTGCGGTATTCCATAATTATCATATCAGCCCGGCTATCGCCGCCACCCGGCAGCCATGTCCAGCCGTCGGGCGTAAATGTCCAGTTATTGTAGCGTGAAAAATCTATATCGTAAAGCTCGTCAGCCCGTTTTATCGCCTCTTCATTTATCTGGGCGAAATTCATTCCGCTTTCTTTGTAGAATGTGGATGGATGCTGAAGGGTTACGAAGTATTCATCGCCAATAACATCAAATGTTCCCAAAGACATTTCCGCGAAATAATCTGAAATTGTATACTGCCTGTATCGTCTGGTAAAATCTACCGAACTGCTTCCTTCTTCGGTATCTATGAATTTTCCATCCTTGGTATGCGGATTCCTGGGGCCGTCCATAGTTGGGTCATCCCAAACGGCATAGCCGTTCATGTTATCGCCAACCAAATCATCATCGGGGAACCTGACATAAAGTATCAGTATCCTCAAAAACTGACCCTCTTCGGGAGTTTTATGAACAAGCGAACCCGTAAATTCTGAATTTGGATTGATAGTTCTTCCGGATCTGAATTCAGCAAGCTTAGACTCAATGCCTTCATTGTAACAGCCATATTGCCCGCTGAAAACTCCTTTATTATGTGTGCTGTTAAATATCGTCTGGGAATTTACTTTGATCTCTATAGCGGATATTATCACTATAATAATAAGAGCTATAAGGTTACCGTAGTTCTTTTTCATTTAGTCCTCCTCTAAATTAAAACAAAATACATATCTAAAACAACATTTAACATAGTAAAAACAGACTATTTTTTGTAGTTCACCGTATGCTGTACATCCACCTATTTTCATTTAATTATGTGCCATAAATAGCTAAATTAAACTTATGATAAGAAAAAACGCTAATTTCAGTCTGTTTTTGATGTTACTGATATCAGTTACTCTTTGCAGTCAGTTTATCTATACACAGCCTTCAATTGAATGGATCAGCAGGTTCAATGGTTCTGCCGGGCGTTTTGATATTGTTACCACAATGAAGCTTGATAATAATTCAAATGCTTATGTTTACGGTAATGCAAACCGCACCGGTTCTTTTAGTGATATTGCCGCAATTAAATATTCGCCCGCAGGGGCAGTTATATGGGAAGTTTTTTTTAACGGGTACAGCTCTCAGCTTGATGAATGCAAAGACGCCTTTTTGGATGGCGACGGCAATTCATACATTACCGGGTTTACAAGTGATACTAACCAGGTTGTAAAAATAGTGACCGTTAAAGTAAATTCCGAAGGCAATATTTTGTGGCACAGGGTATTTCTGCCGCCTGCAAACAACCAGGGTTTGGGACTCAGGATCACAAGTGATAATTCAGGCAATATATATACATGCGGCTCTGTGAGAAGAACTAACGGGACAAACTCTATTGCGCTGATAAAATATTCCGCAGCGGGTGACCTGCTGGGCGCTGTATACTTTAACAAAACAGCACAAAGCAGTGAAACACCTTTTTCGATTTGTACTGATAATTCAGGATTTGTTTATATTCTCGCTTCATCAAATGCTGTGGGCGGCGTTAACGATATTTTAATGCTCAAGTACAGCAGTTCGCTGGCTCTCAGGTGGCAGCACACTTTCAGCGGAACAGCCTTTGGCAATGATATGCCCGTTAAAATGATCTACACTTATGATAACAAACTTGCCGTAACCGCCGCCGTGTATAACTCGCCGGGCAGCCTGGATTACGGAATTTACAGGTTTGATACAAGTTCTGCTTTGATAATGCAGTATTTTTATGATGGAACAGGCGGTGACCAGGATATTCCTTATGATATTACCTGTGACAGCGCGAATAATGTTTACGTTACAGGCAGCTCCAGGAATTACGATACACTTGGCAGCGAAGATATTTACACAATGAAAATTGACCCCACCGCTTTTTTGCTGTGGGAAAAAAGATATAACGGTTCCGGAAGGGGTCTGGATTACGGTGCTTCAATTACGGTAGATAGGCGCGGGAATGTTTTTGTTGGCGGCACAACCGATAAACATGATTTCCATCAGCAGTACGCACTGCTTAAATACTCACCCGTGGGAGCGCTGGAGTGGCTTGAAGAATACAGCGTTATTGAATATTCAGAAGATTTTGTTTACACCGCAATTGCCGATAACCTTGGCAGCGTGTACGTTACGGGTATCAGCTTTGACAGCACAACTGATTACGATTTTGCAACAATTAAATACAGCGAGCCAATTGGCATTGAACCTGTCTCGAGTGAAATTCCCCGGGAATTTATGCTGTATCAGAATTACCCGAACCCGTTTAATCCAACAACTAAAATAGTTTTTCAAATTCCCCTCTTGAGAGGGGTGTCCGGCTTAGCCGGACGGCTTGTCACGCCTCGGCGTGAGGGTGTGTTATTATCAATATTTGATGTAACAGGGAAAGAGATTGCCGTTCTTGTAAGCAGTGAGCTTACCCCGGGAACATATAAAGCTGAATTTGACGGAAGCAATTACCCCAGCGGAGTTTACTTCTGCAAACTTGAAACAGATGGTTTCAGTAAATCAATAAAAATTATGTTGTTAAAGTGAACATGCATCACTTTCTGTTTTAATGTTTATAAATTATTCTTATATTAATCTCATTAAATAATCAATCAGAGCAGCGTTGAAAATTAATAAAAAGTATATTATAATTTTAGTATTGGCTGTATTTAATACCGTTATTTTTTCGCAATGGTATCAGCAGCAATCTGGGACAAATTATGCTTTAAAATCGGTTTACTTCACCGATGTAAATACCGGCTATGCTTGCGGTTATAATACAATTTTAAAGACAACAAATTCAGGGGCCAACTGGATAAAAACAATTTTGCCGGGTGACCACCAGTCTCTGATCTTTACCGATATGAACACGGGTTATCTTGCAGGAGATAGCGGAAGGGTCTTAAAGACCACGAACAGCGGGTTAAACTGGATAGCGCAAAATTCGGGAACAGTAAATTTTTTGACCTCTGTAAATTTTTATAATTCACTTACAGGTATTGCCACAGGAAACGGCAAAACTCTCATAAAGACAACTAACGGCGGAGCTGACTGGTTTTCAGTTTCAAATATTATATGGGTAGTGGATTTTTTTTCCTCAAAAATTATTGATGAAAATAATTATTATGTGACAGGTACCGATAGCTACATCATAAGAACTACCAATGGGGGTGCGAACTGGATCTCTTTCACGCTTGGAGAGGTTAATCCTTTATTTACAATAGATTTTATTAACAGTACTACAGGTTATGCCACAGGATGCTGCGGTATGTTTATGGTTACTACAAACAGCGGCGTTAACTGGTCTGATAATAATTACCTCTCTCGCGGATTTACTTTTCATTCATTGAAATTTATTAATGCTGTTACTGGATTTTGTTCAGGCGGCAATGGAATGATGTACCGTACAACGAGCAGCGGTTTATACTGGGATTCGACTGTGACCGGAACTGACCAGACATTGTATTCAATTCAAATGCTGAACAACACTACGGGTTGGGTAGTTGGCGGATACGGCACAATTTTAAAAACCACCAATGGCGGCGGTCCCGGTTTTCCGATCGGTATAGAGAGTGTTAGCGAAGTCATTCCGCAGAAATTTTCTTTAGATCAAAATTATCCGAATCCGTTTAATCCTGTAACTAGAATAAGATTTGATGTGAAGCCAAAAGACAGACTGCCGAATCAGTCAGGAAGTGAAAACGCAAAAGTAAATTTAACAGTGTTTGATGTTACAGGCAAAGAAGTTGCCGTGCTTGTTAACACTTTAATTGCCCCCGGGATATATGAAACTGAGTTTGACGGCAGTAATTACCCCAGCGGTGTTTACTATTATAGACTCACAGGCGGTGGTTTTTCCGTGACCCGCAAAATGGTACTTCTTAAATAATAGCCCTTTTCTTTAAAAAATTAACTATATTTGGTTATTTTAGTTAATAATTAAGCTTTTATTAGACTTGAAAGTTAAAACTAAATAAATTAGATTTTCGCTCACAAGTTAACCAAAATCAAATAATTTAATATTTTTAAGAGAGGATATTAAAATGAAAAAGCATTTACTTATTGTAATTGCCCTCGTTGCCTTAGCAGGTTTTAAACCTGATGTTTCTGCGCAGACCGGGTACAATACCGCTGTTGAGTATTTTACCGGCACATGGTGCCAATGGTGTCCATGCAGCCACGCTATTATTGAGAATATTTTAACTAATTTTCCCAATACAGTTGTTTTGGCTTATCATGGCCCCAACAACGATCCATGGACTACCACAGGTTTGCCTATGATACAGTATTTTGGTGCAAGCGCATATCCTACGGGAGTTGTGGGTAGAACTTCCGGAATCATTTCCAACACCGGATGGAATAACAGGGTTGTTGTACAATCTAATACAGTTGATCCAGGCGTAAGCATTCAGCTTAATAACAAGAACTATAATTCTGGCTCAAGAACTTTGACAGGAAGTATAGTTGTTACTGCACTTACCGGATTGACAGGCACCTATAATATCCATATGGTAGTAACAGAAAACAACCTGGTTTATGCTCAGACAGGAAACGGTTCATGCCCGGGCGGACCTAACTATGTTCATTATAATGTATCAAGAGGTCTGATAACCGGTGCAAACGGTCAGCTGGTTGGAACTGATATGACACAGGGACAGCAGGTTACAATTCCGTTGAACTATGTACTTCCCGCAGGTATAATTGAAGCAAACAGCAAACTTAATATAGTAGTGTTTAAAACCGGCGGCGTTTCACATACAGATCAGCAGATACAGCAGAGTATGAAGACTAATATCATTGACCCAACCGGAGTATCAAATGAAAATGAAATAGCCTCTTCATACAGTCTTGGACAAAATTATCCTAACCCGTTTAACCCAACAACAAACTTCAGTTTTTCAATACCAAAAGAGCAGAATGTAAGTTTGAAGTTCTATAATTCAATGGGTCAGGAAGTTGCTACGTATGTTGACGGTTTTTTAAAAGCCGGTGTTTACAGTGTTGAGTTTGACGGTTCATCGTTTACAAGCGGTATTTATTTCTACACTTTAAAAACCGCTGATTATGTTGAAACCAAAAAAATGATGTTAGTAAAATAACGCAGTTATTTGACTACCTTGTTTCTAAGGCTGGTCAAATAACAAAGTTATTTGAGCGCTTTGTTTTTAAGGTTAGTAAAATAACGCAGTTATTTGACTACCTTGTTTTAAGATTGATAAAGTAACGAAGTTACTTTTTTCCTGCCAGATTGCGTCAAGCTGGCAGAAGATCTTGAGGTATGTAGATTTTTGAGACACTCTACTACATATAGTGAAAAGGCAGCCTTTTTAAGAGCTGCCTTTTTTATGAAAAGCTGCTTTTTTAGCCATTTTTCCCCTTTTTAGAGAAAATTAGAATCCTGCTAAATATAAATTAGTATTGTAAATTAAATCATTATAAACTATTTTTTAAGTTACAAGCTAACTAAATTTCATTAATTTAATATTTAACAGAGAGGATATTAAAATGAAAAAGCATTTACTAATTGTACTTGCAATTATCGCTCTTGTTGGTTTTAGACCAAACGTTTCTGCACAGTCCGGTTTTAATACCGTATTGGAATATTGCACCGGTACATGGTGCCAATACTGCCCGTGCGGACATACTATCATAGACGCGTTTTTGCAGTCATATCCAAACACGATGGTTCTTGCTTATCATGGCGCCAGTTCAGATCCATGGAAAGAATACAGTTTGCCGATGATACAAGCTTTTGGTTTTAATAGTTATCCAACAGGTGTAATTGGTAGAAGAACAGGTATAATTTCAAGAAGCGGCTGGACAAACCAGGTTGTTGTGCAAACCAATACTGTTACGCCCGGTGTTACAATTGCTGTAAACAACAAAACGTACAATTCCGGTACAAGGACAATTTCTGCTGATGTTGTTATTACTTCTACATCAGAGCTTACCGGTACTTACAATGTAATGTTTATCTGCACTGAAGATAACCTGATCTATTCACAGACCGGAAACGGAAGCTGTATAGGTGGTGGTAATTATGTGCACAAGCATGTAGTAAAAGGTTTGGTAAACGGCTCAGCAGGCACACTTGTTAATTCAGCTGATCCATGGGCTAATGGTGTATCATATACGATACCATTAAGCTACGTAATTCCTAATCATGTTGCAGAAGCAAATGCAAACATGAACATTTTTGTTTACAAAACAGGCGGCAGCATTTCTACAGATCAGACCATTCAGCAGTCAAGAGTAATTTCTGTTGTAAATCCAGTAGGTATACAGAACCAGACTGAAATAGCTGAATCATACAGCCTCAGCCAGAACTATCCTAATCCGTTTAACCCGACAACAAACTTCAGGTTCTCAATTCCAAAGGAACAAAATGTAAGTTTGAAGTTCTATAATTCAATGGGACAGGAAGTTGCAACATATGTTGACGGTTTCTTAAAAGCAGGCGTTTACAATGTTGATTTTGATGGTTCATCATTATCAAGCGGAATTTACTTCTACACTTTAAAAACCGCTGACTTTGTTGAAACTAAGAAAATGATGTTAGTAAAATAACGCAGTTATTTGACTACCTTGTTTTCCCGGCTCGTTTTTGAGCTAAGGCTGGTAAAATAATATAATTGAAATTTTATTTACCCCGCTTCACGCGGGAATTTGTGATTTTTTTACAGAGCGGGGCAGCAAGCCCCGCTTTTTTTTGAACTTTTATTTATGGAGGTAGTTATGTTTAAAAGATTGTTTTTACTATTTGCGGCTCTTGCATTTGTATTTATTTCGCAGCAGATTAATTCAGAACCTAAAAGAATGGTACTTGAATTCTGTACGGGCACGTGGTGCGGTTACTGCCCCTGCGGGCACCAGGCAGCAGAGCAGATACTGACACTGTACCCCAATACCGTTGTTATCGCATATCACGGCGCAAGCTCTGACCCGTGGCAGAACTTTACCGGAAACGCAATAAGATCAATGCTCGGTTTTTCGGCATATCCAACCGGAGTATTTGACAGGACAAATCACCCGGGCAATAACGGCGCGCCTTATCCGTATATCACATCAAATATGTGGGTATCGTACGCTCAGAACCGCTACAACAGTACCCCAAACAGCCGCATAAACGTTATTGTTACGGCAACCAATTACAATACGGCCACACGGGAGTACACGGCAACAGTCCAATCAACCGCCGCTGAAACATTAACGGGGCAGTACAAAATTGTGTATGTGCTTACTGAAGATAATGTGGTTTATCCTCAGAATTTTTACGCATCATGCGGCACACCCGTAGGTTACCATAATGATTATGTGCATATGGATATAGCCAGAATTGTTATCAACGGCGCAACGGGTGAAAACCTGAATACCGGAACCTGGAACCAGAACCAGGTAATTACCAAAAGCATTTCAACTATACTTGATACATCCTGGGTACCGGCAAACTGTAATGTTAATATTATAGTTTACAAAGATTCAACGGATCTTTTCTTCGCAGCAGTTGAGCAGGGAACAAAACAGGGTGTAACAAGCCTTGTTGGAATTGAAGCTAATAATAATCAAGTTCCTGAGAGATATTCACTTTCACAGAACTATCCAAATCCGTTCAATCCCACTACCAATATACAGTTTGCAATACCAAAAGATGGATTTGTAACATTGAGGGTGTTTAATTCATCAGGGCAGTTGGTTGATACCTATACTGATGGATTTATGACAGCAGGCAGTTATAATGTAGATGTTGACGGTACACAGTTGGCAAGCGGAATCTATTTCTATACTTTGACAGCCGGTGATTTCAGGGAAACTAAGAAAATGATTCTCATAAAATAACGGCGTTCAGCTTCTCGTTCCCAAGCTTCTGCTTGGGAACGTTTATTTCCGCATCAGGCTTCTGCCTGAAGATAATCAGAAGCATAAGTTTCGGCGAAGCATAAGCTTCGGATTCATATTCCGTCCCACGTGGAAACTTGGGACGGAGAATAAACGATTCTGATTAAATAACGGCGTTATTAAGCATATTTTTAGAAAAAGGGGCAGGGTAAGCCCCTTTTTTTCTTCTCGTTCCCAAGCTTCTGCTTGGGAACGTTTATTTCCGCATCAGGCTTCTGCCTGAAGATAATCAGAAGCATAAGTTTCGGCGAAGCATAAGCTTCGGATTCATATTCCGTCCCAAGTAGAAACTTGGGACGGAGAATAATCCGTGTTCTATAGTTGCCAATAGGTTATGTGGGCTAATATATTCTTAAAACCTTTGATAATTTATTTCTATATTTATAGATAATTGAACTGAAATTTGACCAAAATCTGCAAATACCTGCTTTTTATAATTGCCATTTTTGCGGCTAATACGGCAATTTACGCCCAATCTGACTCTTTGAGGCAAACACTTGACAGCGTAAAAATTACCGGGGATACTATCAACAGGGGAGCTGATGAAAATATCGAAATGCTGCTTGAAAACCAGACCGAGGACGCGGAAGATTCCGAACTGCTTGAAACACTGCTTCAGCTTGAAGCAAACCCGGTAGATATTAATTCAGCCGGCAGTAATGACCTGCAGAAGATTCCCTACATTGACGCAATAATAGCCACAAAGATACTAGAGTACCGCAATAAAAATAAAAAATTTTATACCGTAGCGGAATTAAGATATGTTGAAGGAATTGATGATGACCTGTACGGAAAGATCAAGAAATACGTAATAGTAAAAAGCTCAACAGTCGATTTTGTTAAGGATGAATTCGGTATTATACAGAAGATAAAGGACAGCAAAAAGGGTTTGCTGAGCAACATTCATTTTGAAATGCGCACGCGTTTTTCCAATGACCTTCAGCCAAGCAGAGGATACCTGGAGCCAGGGAAATATCTCGGTCCAAGGCCAAAATTCTACAACAGGTTTATCGCGCGTTACTCAAAAGGCGGTTATATATTCACAGGAAGCCTGCTTGCAGAAAAAGATCCGGGTGAGCTTAATTGGGCTGACCATGTTGGCGGCTTTGCAGAAATGAAATCAAATATCATACTTAATCATTTGCTGGTGGGCGACTATACTCTGGAATTCGGGCAGGGTATAACGCTTTGGGGCTCATATTCATTTTCAAAGGGCAGCGATGCAGTTTCCGGTATGAAGAAAAAAGGCGATGATATCGATTCATATAATTCGGTGAATGAAGTACAGTACTTCCGCGGGGTAGCAGGTAAATTAAAACTGCCCTCATCCATTGGAGATTTCAGCCTGTTCGGGTTTTATTCAAATAACAGCATTGATGCTTCTATTGATACAACGCTTAATCAGCTTTCAAGCGAATATGAAGACGGCTACCACAGAACACAGTCCGAAATAAACCGGAAGAATTCCGGCAAGGAAAGGCTATACGGCGGCAGGTTATTTTATGAATCAAAATTTTTTGGAACAACCAAACTTGGCTTAACATATTACAATTCAGAATACAGCAAGCCGTTTGAGTATAAAGGGCTGTATGATTTTTACGGCTCTAAATCAAATGCGCTGGGTGTTGATTATGATATAGTTATAAAGAACGTAAATGTATTTGGCGAGTGGACAAGAAGCTACACGGATATTGTAGGCGGAGTGACCGGAGTTAAGTTCCTTTTTTATAAGCTGGCTGATGTTGTGTTTATGGTCAGGAATTACCCGAAGAATTTTATCAGCCTGCACTCATACGGTTTTGGCGAGCAAAGCGGTACATCGCAGAATGAGTTCGGGATCTATTCCGGTATCAGGTTTAAGATAGGAAAACTGGCTGTAATTAACGCCTATTATGACCAATATAAATTCCCTTATGCTACATTCTACAATCCCGTACCTACTTCAGGCAGGGATTTTATGACGTACACTCAGTGGAATGTATCGCGCAGCCTGACATTATTCACCAAATATAAGAACGAAGTTAAAGAAGATGTTACATCCGTAATAAATAATTACGGAATTGAAGAAGACAGGATATATGAACGCGGCCAGACCAACTACCGCCTGCAGTTTGATTATGATATATTTAAGACATTCAGAGTAAGAAGCCGGTTTGAATATGTTTTTGTTGATTACCAGGGTTACCACACCGCCGAAAAAGGACTGATGTACTTTTCTGATTTCAGGGTTGTTCCGTTCAAGGATATTGTGCTTGACGGCAGATTCATAATTTTCCAGACAGACTCTTTTGATTCGCGCATTTATGAATATGAAAATGAGCTAAATGGCGTTGTATCAAACCAGGGACTTTACGGTAAAGGCAGAAGGTGGTATTTGATGCTTAAGTACCGGCCATATAAATTCCTCGAGCTATCCGCAAAGTACGCTGAAACAATAATTGATGGAGCTAAGTCAACCGGCTCAGGTAACGATGAAATTATGGGTGACCTCAAAAACCGTTTCTCGCTTCAGCTTGATATCAAATTCTAAAATATCTTACTCAGAATGTTCTTATTAAATTTTCAAGTTTCTAATAAAGATTCTCTTCAGCCCACGACTTAAGTCGTGGGGTTAATGTTGGAAGATGTTACAAAACCGTTTTAACGGTTTTTTGATTCGGGGGTTGTCAATTTAAATTCAAATTCTTTTCATTTCCATTTCTGTAACACATACCTGCTGATTGAATAAAATTAATGACATAATAGAGCTTTTACAGGAAGAATTCCCCGGGCTTAACCCAAAACCTGCTAAAGCAGACCCCCTGGATATACTGATTGCCACAATGCTTTCACAAAATACCACCGATAAAACCAGCTACAGGGCTTATATGAACCTTAAGAATGATATTGGAAACTGGGAAGATGTATTGGAAGCGCCGCCGAGTAAAATAAAAAATGCGATCAGGGTATGCGGACTTACTAACCAGAAATCAGCCTCAATTAAAAAACTGCTTAAAGGGCTGAAACTGAAACACGGGAAGTTAAGCCTGAAGTACCTTGGTAAATTGAGTGATGAGAAGATATATGAAGACCTTCTGCAGTATGATGGCGTTGGTTTAAAAACAATTTCATGTGTTCTTGCATTCAGCCTGGGCAGAGATGTTTTCCCGGTTGATACGCACGTGCACCGTGTAATCAACAGGCTGGGAATTGTAAACGCTGTAACTCCGGTTAAGACTTTTGAGCAGGTTAAGGATAAAATTCCCGAAGGTAAAAAGTTTTTACTGCATACGCTGCTTATCAGGTTTGGCAGGAAAATTTGCCGCTCGCAGAATCCTTTGTGCGGAAGCTGCAGGTTATATGATTTGTGCAGTTTCAGGGAAAAAGAGTTTTTTGCCGAAAAACAGGAGTTGATGAAAAATAAAGCAGTTCCGGTTGATAATAATTTTATAATTTTGGAGCACGTGTAAAGGTACCTCACCCCCCAGCCCCTCTCCTGCTCCAAAGGAGTCCCTTTGGGAAAAGGAGAGGGGAGAGAAGCACTTTGTATTTTTGGTAAATTCATAATTTGTATTAACTATTTAGTCAGGCATTGAGAAAAAATGCAGTTCGATAAGAGCAGGGTAAATAAAATATTGATAATTAAGCCGCAGGCAATAGGCGATGTATTGCTTTCAACCCCTGTTATTGAAAATATGCGCCATCACTTCCCCGATGCTGAGATAAATTTTTTAACACAAAGTTTCTGCCGCGAAGCGCTTGAAGGGAATCCATACCTTGACAGGGTGCTTACCTATGATATCGGCAAGGGTGATAGTTCATACTGCCTTATAAGGAATATTCATAACCAGAAGTATGATCTGATCCTGGACCTTTTCGGAAATCCCAGGACTGCAATAATTGTATTTAACAGCGATGCGCGCTACAGGGTTGGGTTCAGGTTCAAATGGAGAGCGCTTGCATATAATATTAAAGTAAAACCCAGAAGCAGCGAAGTACATAACATAGAGTTCAATCTGGATGCGGTAAGGGCATTGGGACTTGAAGTAATTTCAAATAAGCCAAAATTCTATCTTAATGGTGTTCACACGGAATTTGCCGGGGAATTTTTCACCAAAAATGATCTGACGGGCAAACGGGTCATAGGGTTTAACCCAAGCGGCACATGGCCAACCAAAGTATGGAATGAAGAAAAATGGGTTGAGCTTGGCAGGTTGTTCAGCAAGGATTCCCGTATATTGTTATTCTGGGGCTACGATAAAGAAAAAGAACTTGCCCAAAGAATTCAGAAGGCTATTGGCAGCAGCGCACTTCTGATACCGGAAACAAACCTGAAATATATGGCTGCACTTATAAAGAAGTGTGATTTGTTCGTAACCAATGATACAGGGCCGATGCACATTGCGTGGGTAAGCGGTGTAAATACTGCGGCGATATTCGGTCCGACAAACTCAGATTTGCAGGGTCCATTAAGCAAAAATTCCCTGGTGATAAAAAATGATTCAATTAGCTGTCTGGGCTGCAACTTAACTCAGTTAAGTGAGTGCCCGAATGAGCATAAGTGCATGAACGGATTAAATCCGGAAATCGTTTATTCTAAATTGCTGGAATTTATGCGGTTATATAAGAGATAAGGAACTTATTGCAGGCTTATCTTCGTTTAATTATTGTTGCTAAAATTAGAAGGAAATCTAAATTGTTCACAACAAGGTTATTTGCGGTACTCTTTGTTTTACTGGCCGGAAACCTGGCCTTCAGCCAGAATGCATTTGAAGATGCCTTGAACAAGGCGGCTTCAGAAAATAAGCGGGTAGTAATTGATGTTTACACTGACTGGTGCGGATGGTGCAAAAAAATGGATGCTGAAGCTTACAGTAATTCTGAGGTAAAGAAATTACTTGAAGATAATTTTGTGGTATACAAACTTAATGCCGAGGGCAAAGACAAGTTAACATATAACGGAAAGAAGTATACCGAAGAAGAGCTTTCTTATTACTTTGAAGTTTTCAGTTTCCCGACAACTATATTTCTGGAGCCTGACGGCAAAGTAATTACTTTTAAGTATGATAATTATCCCATGAAAAGTATTCCCGGCTATGTAAAAACAGATGAGTTCAAAAAGCTATTGATCTTTTTCAGAGATGGCAAGTATAAAGATATTGATCTGAGCACTGTAATATAGTATAACAATATTTTAATATAAAAGTAATTAAGAACATCAGGCGGGTTGTTTAACCCGCCTTTTTTAACGGCAAACTGAATTGTTAAGAATAAGACTATGGTATTATTAGGACATCTCTAATTCTGTTAGATATATATTAAGCAAAGCGAATTTTTGTTCATTATAAGTGTTTTTTCTTAATTTAAACCAAACAAATCCTTTATACAACATTAATCCAATTTAGCAATTTTTGTATAATTACAATTAAACCAATCAGAATTTTAGTATACAAAAATGAATATAAAGTATTTACTTGCTTCAGCGCTGTTGATATGTTTGATAAGTGTAAATGTATTTGCACAGAACAGTAAAATTACAGGGAAAGTACTGGATGGCACCAGCGGCAGCGTGCTGCCTGATGCGGTACTTAAGTTAGAAAATTTAAACAAAGGCACAGCCTCAGATCTTGACGGAAATTTTACGTTTGATAATATTGCATCAGGCGAAGTGAATGTAAGGGCGTCTTATGTGGGGTATGTTTCGCAGATGGTTAAAGTTAACATTAAATCAGGTGAGGTGGTTACCCTGGATTTTGTGCTGCAGCCGGAAGGTACATTGACCGATACCGTTACAATTGAAGCAACAAGAATACAGAACAACGAAGCATCAATGCTGCTTAAGCAGCAGAAGGCGGAAAACATACAGGATGGCATTTCCAGCCAGCAGATAAAGCGTACTGCTGATGCAACAAGCTCTGAAGTGCTGAAAAGGATAGTGGGAGTATCTATTGTAGATAATAAATTTGTATTTGTGCGCGGTACCAACGAAAGATACAGTTCAACAACGCTGAACGGAGTAATACTGCCCAGCACCGACCCTGAGAAGAAGGCTTTTTCATTCGATCTTTTCCCAAGCAGCCTGCTTGAAAATATTGTTATCTCAAAATCCTACACTCCTGATCTTATCGGTAATTTCTCGGGCGGGCTTGTACAGGTTACAACTAAAGACTTTCCCGAACAGTTTTCGCTAAACTTCACATCATCAACATCGTACAATACGATAACAACAGGTGAAAATTTTCTTTCTTACAATGCCGGTGAAAAGAAGCTGCTTTTCTTTAACTCCGGAAGAGATAACGGTTCAAGGCAGCTGCCTTCAATATTTCCGGGGCAAACAGTGCTTTCCTCTAATTACAATGTACAGGAAGTTAAAACATTCAGTCGTGCATTAACAAACAACTGGGCGCAGGAAAGCTCGACAGCACCGGTTAACGGCGGTTTCCAGCTTTCATTGGGTAATAATATCACAATTGGAAAATCAAACAGTCTCGGGTTCTTTGGCGCATACACATACAGTAATACGTTCAGCTCCAAAAGTATTGAAAGACAGAGTTTTTCTACCGATGATTTACAGGAATCAAAATACACAGGCAGCCAGTCAGAATACGCCGTTTTATGGGGCGGTTTGCTTAATGTTAGCTTCAGGGCAGGTGATAATAACAAGTTCAGTTTTAAGAATACTTATGTATTCAACTCTGAAGATGAAACAGACTACCAGGAAGGCTTCAATAATCCCCAAACACAGGATAGAAAACTTTATTCAACCAAATTTGTGGAGCGCGATATGCTTTCATCACAGCTTTCCGGTGAGCATTTCATAAGTTCGCTTGGTAAATTAAGGATAACTTGGCGCGCGTCATACTCCGAAGCAGACAGGGATGAACCTGATTACAAAACACTGCGTTACCAGAAAGAGATAGGCACTGAAGGCAGGTATTATGCATCGCTTAGCACCGGCGAGCCCAATTCACTCGGAGGGGGAAGGTTCTTTTCATGGTTAAAAGATATCAACCGCTCGGTTGAATCCAATTTTGAATTCAGCTTCAAACCCGCTAAAAAGATCGAAGTGAAGACCAAAGCAGGTGTATTTTATAACAGAAGCTCAAGGGATTTCAGCGCAAGGCTATTTGCTCCTAAACTTGTTGACGCGAACAATTTCGCTTTAATATACCTTTCACCTGATTCACTTTTTATGCCTGAAAATATTGATACAAACAAAATATTATACTATGAACTGACTAGGAAATCAGATTCATATGTTGCGACCGAAGACCTTGCTGCGGGATATATGATGGTTGATGTACCGTTGGGCAAATTAAGGACTGTTATCGGCGCAAGACTGGAATCAAATTTAAGCAAGCTCAGCTCATTTGACCAGATAGGCGAGCCGATACAGCGTAATGTCAATAAGAACGATATTTTGCCTTCTGTTAATTTAACATACGCGCTCAGTCCTAAAATTAATCTGCGTGCGGGGTATTACCAGTCAATTTCAAGGCCTGAATTCAGGGAAATAGCGCCGTTCAGTTTTTATGACTTCGCCGAGCAGATATTCACCATCGGTAATCCTGATCTGGAGCGTAACCTGATAAGGAATTATGATCTGAGGTTCGAGTATTTCCCGTATGCGGGTGAGATCATTTCAGTAAGTCTTTTTTATAAAAAATTCGATTCACCCATTGAGGAAGTGTTTGTACCGAATTCAGGCGCAGATAACAGGGTTAAATCATACCAGAATGCCAAGGGCGGAGCGAACAATTACGGCATAGAGCTTGAAGCACGCAAAAATCTTGGTTTCATTTCAAAACATCTGAAATACTTTTCACTTAATACTAATATTTCTGTAATAAATTCCAAAGTAGATCTTTCCGGCATCGGTTCGACAGTAACTAACCTTGAAAGAAGGCTCCAGGGACAGTCACCCTATACAATTAATATGGGGCTGTACTACGATAATTCAGATCTTGGCACCAGCGTAAATCTATCATATAACCGTTTCGGTAAAAGGATATCCGAAGTGGGCCTTGAAGGACTTTCAGATATTGAAGAGAACGGCAGGGATGTGGTTGATCTTTCTGTGATGCAGAGACTCTTCAAAAATTTTGAAGTCAAATTTACAGTTAAAGATATACTTGCGCAGGACTATCTCTTCACACAAACTGTTGGCGGTAAAGAAGAAATGTTCAAAAAGATAAATGCAGGTACAGGTTATTCGCTCAGCCTATCGTTCAGGTATTAAAGTGAATTGATTGTTAGGAAGAGATTAAGAACTTCGTTCAAATCCCGCTAAATCAGCGGGATTTTTTATTTCCGGTTAAGATTTATTCACACTACATTAACAATTCCTTATTGGCTGTCTAACACTCATATCTTAAATTTGTTCAATACTAAAACTACAAATCAGAAAATTAAAGCAAATTCCAGAGAAAGGATTTAAAATGCTTAAACAATTTCTATTAGCTGTTGTATCAGTAATAGTGTTAGGTTCATCAGTGTTTTCTAATACTTGGACAGATACTTTGTCAGGCAGCATTACTACTAATGTTACACTTCAGAACACAAAAAGATACCTGATGCTTGGTACAGTATTTGTAAAATCAGGTGCTACACTCAACATTCCCGCAGGTACACAGATATTTGGCGATAAGAACTCTAAGGGAACACTTGTTATCGAAAGAGGCGGAACAATTAACGCGAACGGAAATGCATTGGCGCCAATAGTTTTCACTAGCGCTCAGCCGGTAGGCACAAAAGCAGCAGGTGACTGGGGAGGCGTTATCATACTTGGTAAAGCAAGGATCAATACTGCATCCGGCGCTGATACCGCAGCAATTGAAGGTATATCACCATCAGTATTTTATGGCGGAACAAATGACGCTGATAATTCAGGCACATTCAGGTATGTCAGAATTGAATATTCAGGAATTGCACTCTCACCAAACAATGAAATTAACGGTTTAACAATGGGCGGAGTTGGCTCAGGGACAACCATAGAATATGTTATGGTTGCTTATAATGGCGATGATTCTTTTGAATGGTTCGGTGGTACAGTTAACTGCAAATATTTAATTTCATATAATCCGGTTGATGATGAGTTTGATACAGATTTTGGTTATAGGGGTAAACTTCAGTTCTTACTCGGCATCAGGAAACCAAGCATAGCAGATATCAGCGGTTCAACATGCTTTGAATCAGATAACAACAACGGACCGAACAATAATACACCCAGAACTCAGCCGTTATTTTCAAACGTTACATCAATTGGTCCCAAGCAGTACGATACATCTGTTGTGAATCCAAACTATACAAGAATGGGTCATTTGAGAAGGAATTCACTGATCAGTATAGTTAACTCTGTTGCAATGGGCTGGCCGACAGGCGCATATTATGATGGCTCTGGTGTAACTTGTGCAGTACAGAACGATACTTCAAGAGTTAAAGCGAATGTATTTGCGGGTTTATATACACTTGCAGGTTCAACAAATGCCGGATGCGGTTTTGATGCATCAGGTTATACAAATTCAAACAATACAATATTTGCTGCAATTACAGGCGCACTGTTAAACAGCCCGTATTCAGGTGTATCTACAGGCAACTACTCACCTGCAAATTTCTTTCCGGCAGCAGGTTCACCTGCTTTAAACGGCGCTAATTTCACATTACCGGGTATGAACGATCCTTTCTTCACACCAACAACATACCGCGGCGCATTTGACCAGAACAGCACATGGGCAAACGACTGGACGAATTTCAGACCTGATACAGTAAATTATAAACTTATTTCAATTGGTATAGAGCCGATAAGTAATTTAGTGCCTAAATCATACAGTTTGCAGCAGAATTATCCAAATCCGTTCAACCCAACAACAAATATCAAGTTTGATGTTGCAGCAAACGGATTCGCAAAGCTTGTGGTATTTGATGTACTTGGCAGAGAAGTAGCAACACTTGTAAGTGAAGAGCTTAAAGCAGGGCAGTATGCGGTTAACTATAACGCATCAAGTTTGCCAAGCGGTGTTTATCTTTACAGGTTAACCGTTAGCGGAAATAACGCAACGTTTGTAGATACCAAAAAGCTTGTTTTAGTTAAATAAATATAATAGAATTAGCAGCAATTTTCAAAATATCCAAACGTATTTCCCCAAAACCCCGTGTAAACGGGGTTTTTTATTTTAAGTGGTTACCGTTTGTTTTTAATTGAAAATTCTGTTAATTTAGCATATTCAATTGGGTACAATTCATAAATAAAGGAGAAAAAAATGAGAATAACAAAATTTACAATTTTGTTGATGCTGGTTTCAGTATTTCTTGTTGGTTCATTGCAATCACAGGTTAAAACTAAAACTACAAGTTACTGGAAGAAACCTGCCGCATTCACAATAGAATGGAATTTTTCATACTCACAGCCGCTTCCGAATATGAGCGGTGAAATGGGTGAGCAGTTTAAGTTCAAGAATTACGGTGTAAAAACCGGATTCGGAAGCCAAATATACTTTAAGCTGACTACAGATAAAAAGGGAAGACTTCGTCCTTATTTTACCTTGGGATATGATCTGTTCCTTAATACCGATAATACAGCAGCATATATTCCTGCCAATATTTTGAATCAATGGCCTCAGGATAGTTCTGTGAATACTTCTGTTTCAGGCAAATCAAAAATGTATCTGCATAACTTTTCCGCAGCGGCGGGGTTTGAATACGCGTTCTATTCCAAAACGAAATGGACACCGTATGTGAATTTTGATTTTGGCCTTAATATGCTGTTTGGTACATACAAGCAGACTCCCAGCAGCACAGGACAGGAAGTATCATACACATACAAGAATGCACCCAGACTGGGTATTGGATTAGGCGCCGGCGTTAACGGAAGACTTACAAAGAACTTTGGTATTGCAATAGGTGTAAAATACAAGCTTCCAAACCTGCTTTTAAAGGATTCAAAATCCTCAACAGAAGTAAATAAAATGTACATAAACGATAAAGAAGATATAGCACTCAGTCCAAACTTATCGAAAGACAGGAACATGATGTATCTTCAGTTGTATGTTGGGGCTACTTTCTTTATTGGCAAGAAATAGTTCAATTCTCAGCAAAATTTTCTTAAACCCCGCTCAGCTCAGCGGGGTTTTCTTTTACTTTACGGAATAAAAGCAGTCCCGCAGCGAAGAAAATAATTATCGATAACACTGCGTATCTTTGGTTACCCGTTATCCACGAAACCAACCCGAATGTTAAAGGACCCAGGATCGTTGAAGTTTTTTCAAACAGGCTGTAAAAACCATACAGCTCCGTCTTTTTTTCGTCCGGAATAAGCCTGCCGAAAAAGCTGCGCGATAACGCCTGTGATGAACCGAGGAATGTTCCCGCGAAAGCGCCGATAATAAGGAAAGTGGTTTTATCGTTTGCGAAGTATACCGATAGTGTTAAAACCGCCCAGCTGATAATAATGAATATCAATGTTCTTTTGGTGCTTGTTTTGTCTGCAATCCAGCCAAACAGAAATGAACCCAATAATGCTGTTACCTGTACAATTATGAAGAAAAGGATCAGGTCAGCAATTGAAAAGTTAAGTGTTGTTTGCGCAAAATTTGCCGAAAAGAAAATGATAGTGTTCACACCATCAATATAGAGGAAGTATGAAAACAGGAAAATCCTTATGTTTTTGTAATTCTGAATATGCTTAAGTGTATCAAGCGTTCGTTTGAACCCGATCTTAATGAAATTCGGATGTTCGCCGGTGATTTCTTTTTTCTTTTCCTTCACAAAAAGGAATATCGGCAGAGAAAACAGAAGGAACATAACTGCGCATGCTATAAAGGTCAGCCTGGGAGTATCCTGAAGCACTATAACTGCCGCCAGCGAAGCAAGAGAACCAAGATATCCAACTGCGTATCCAAGGGAAGATACTTTGTTGTAGTTCTTATATTCTGATATTTCTTTTATGAACGCATCGTAAAAGCCAAGTCCCGCCTGGAAGCCGATATTTGCCAGTATAAAGAGTATCATTCCCCAAAGTATCATACCTTCTGTAATGAAATAAAGAAATGCAGTTGAAATGATGCAAAGGAATGTGAAAAAGAACAGGTATTTTTTCTTACTGCTGTAGTGATCGCTTGCCGCGCCGAGCACCGGGCTTAAAACGGCAACAAGTATCATAGAGATATTTATAGCTGCAGACCAGTAAAGATCGCCAACAGGCTGATTGCCTGCAACTACTTTTTTAAAGTAGATCGCGTAAACAAATGCAACTATTATTGTTGCGAAAGTTGAGTTGGCAAAATCGAAAAGGGACCAGTTGAAAACATCTTTGGTAAACCATTTGTTTCTGGATGAAGGTTCTGCCATTAATTAAAAGATTAAGTTTCTGATTACTCTTTTTAGCTGACAGGGTGTCTTTTACCGGTTATTAGACCTTTACCTTTTTTTGTAATGAGTTTTTCTTTCTGGAGTTTTTCCAGGATCGCATCCAGTACTCCATTCACAAATTTTCCCGAATTGCGGGTGCTGAAATCCTTGGCGATATCAATTGATTCATTAATTGATACTTTGGGCGGGATATCCTCGAAATGGAAAAATTCTGTGAGGCACATCTTAATTATTATTGAATCAATAAGCGCGATGCGCTCCATATCCCAGTTATCAACCGTTTCGGTGATAATTGTTTCGTACTTTTCGTCGTTATTAATAGTATGATTTATGAGGTCTTCGCAGAATTTTCTGTCATCCTTTTTCTCCAGTTCCCCCAGTTGCAGCTGTTTTACCTGTTCGATAGGATCGCCGGTAAGTTTAAAAGCGTAGAGTACCTGCAGTGATTTTTCCCGTAAATGCCTTCTGGTTAATGCCATCTGCAAAGATAATTTATCCTATACCAAATAACCAGAACAAAATTACTGCAAAACTTTCCTTAATGCAGAAATTGAACGATGATTCAGTTGAAAGCGGTGTTTCTGACGCGACTGTATAAGCGTTTATCCCGAAAAATTTACATATCTGTTTTGTGCGAAGCAGATGGAAATTATCGCTTATGATAACAATATCCTTCCAATTATTCTTTTTATAAAGATTATTGTTTAGGTATTGGATCTGCTCTAAGGTAGAGTTCGATTTGTTTTCTATGAATATATTCCGTTCAGGCACTCCCTTTTTAAGCAGCTCTTTTTTTGATACTTCGGCCTCCGTCATTTCACCGGGCGCTCCGCCGCCTGTAAGGATGATATTTTTGATTATACCCGCTTCAAACAGCTCATAACCCTTGTTTATTCTTTCGCGCAATACAGGTGATGGGCGGTTTCCGCCCCAGACTGCTGCACCAAGAACAGTACCCGCATCAACTGTCTTTTTAGTATTTTTCAGCGTCTGGTAATCATCAGTATAGTTATACGCAAACAGGAATACTATTCCGTAGGCGGCTGCCATTATCATTAATGTGATCCAGATACTCCTGAAAATATAGAACTTCATTAGTACAGTGAAAGAAATAACACAGGCCGATACGGCTATAAATAAATGAATGATGGCAAATATCGAAAGAGTTATTGTTTGTATGCCCTTTTGTGAAAGTGTAACAAGATTTTCATAGAATGTTTCGCGCGGTATCCTGCCCTGGAAAAAAGCAAATGCCAGCAGCAGAAGCGAAATTACCGAAAATATCACAAGCGTCCTTAGCGCGCTTCTGTTTACCCTGCCTGACTGTAATGCAATGTTGGTTATGGCTATTATTGAAATAAGGCAAATTGTGAACCAGAACAGATTACCTGTATAAAGTATACTGAACCCCGATATAAAACTTGATAGGAAACTTTTTGAAAGCATGGTAGTGTACGAAGAGTTCAGCCAGTATTTATATGCTTCCATGAATAACAGAATGAATATTTCGTAACATATAAGCCAGAAAATTATCAGCCTGTTACCGGATGCTGTTTTAGTGTTACTCAATCAAAATTTCTTAATTTTAGCAAATGAATATATAAATATACTTAATTAGGTTAAAAGTTTCGTGTATTTCTTTATATATAAGACTAAATAAGTCGTATATAATAATTTCACATATTCAAGTCTTAAATATCTGAATTGTAAGACAAATGATTAATAGCCAATATTGGACTAAATCAGTCTAATATTAACCGGGCAGGCTGATTTTTCAGTCAAGTAGAAAAGAACCCAAAGGCATAGTGGTTTATATCAGCCTGTCCTAAAATTTAATTTCAGTATGAAAAAAACACTACTTATTATTTTTCTGTTTGTACTTTCAGTAAATATTCATTCAAACGAACGAAAGTTCGGTTATATATATCAAAGCGGAGTGCTGGGCAAAGGAAACCGTGAGCTTGAAATATGGACAACCGCAAGAATTGGGAAAGATATCCCTTATTACGCCAGAACTGAACACCGCATGGAATTTGAATGGGGAATTACCAACAGGCTGCAAACAGCGTTTTATGTTAACTTCAGGAATACCAGCCAGGATAATGGCACAGGTATGACAAGTAAGTTTGAATTCAAAGGAATTTCAAGTGAGTGGAAGTACCAGGTATTAAGTCCGGGTAAAAACGCAATTGGGTTCGCTTTATACGGTGAAGTTGGACTAAATACAGATGAAGCTGAACTGGAAGCGAAACTGATCTTTGATAAGAAAGTAAAGAAAAGTACTTTTGCGTTAAACCTTGTATTTGAAAATGAGTGGGAGCTTGGTTCACATGCGCCGGAAACAGAGATGGTGCTTGAAGGCGGTCTGGGATGGAGTTATGATATTTCAAACTCATTTGCAGCGGGTATCGAAGTTCGCAATCATAACCAGTTTGTTGAAGGTGAAATGGAGCACTCAGCTTTATTTGCCGGACCCGTAGTATCATTTTCGCAGCCAAACTGGTGGCTTACATTAACTGTTCTTCCGCAGCTGACTGCGCTTAAAGGCAAAACGGGTGAAACAAATCTTGTGCTTGGTGAACGCGAAAAACTTGAAACAAGAGTATTATTTTCCTTTAGATTGTGATTTTATATAAGTGAAGATATTTTATAAAATATTAACTGCATCATTGCTGTGCGGATTTTTATATTTGCAGTATGACATAAAAAGTGATACTGCAAATTACTTTTATGCTGATCCACTTAAAACAAGTGATTCACTAACAGTTACCAACGACTCGCTTGAACTAAAAAAAATAAAACTTGCCGAAGGTAAATTACTTTACGAAAAGAAATGCCAGAAGTGCCATATGCTGTATGAACCGAAGGATTACAAACTGAAACAATGGAAAGAGAACCTGGTTGAGATGAAAGAAAAAGCCGAGCTAAACAAAGATGAATACAGTTTAATTCTCGGCTATTTATCAGCTAATTGTAAAAAATAATTCCTACCATCCTAAAAGCCAGGCGAACATAAGCGGTGCTACAATTGTCGCGTCACTTTCAACAATGAATTTGGGAGTATTAATATCCAGCTTGCCCCATGTAATTTTTTCATTTGGAACAGCGCCTGAATATGAACCGTAGCTTGTTGTTGAATCGGATATCTGGCAGAAATAGCTCCAGAACGGCACATCGTGCCACTCAAGATCCTGGTACATCATAGGCACAACGCAGATTGGGAAATCACCGGCAATACCGCCGCCTATCTGAAAGAAACCGACACCCTTGCCGCCTGAATTTTTCCTGTACCACTCGCTTAATGTTACCATATATTCAATGCCTGATTTCATTGTGGAAGGCTTTAACTCTCCTTTTATACAGTATGAAGCAAAAATATTACCCATTGTGGAATCTTCCCAACCCGGTACTATTATAGGCAGATTCTTTTCAGCCGCAGCAATCATCCAGGAGTTTTTCGGGTCAATTTCGTAATATTGCTCAAGCACACCGCTTAATATCATTTTATACATATACTCATGCGGAAAGTAACGCTCTCCTTTTGATTCAGCATCTTTCCACAATTCATATATATGCTTCTGCAGCCGGCGGAAAGCTTCTTCTTCGGGGATACATGTATCAGTTACACGGTTAAGTCCTTTTTCAAGCAGGTCCCATTCTTCCTTAGGAGTCAAATCCCGGTAATTTGGCACTCGTTTGTAATTTGAGTGTGCCACAAGGTTCATCAGGTCTTCTTCAAGATTCGCGCCGGTACAGGATATGATCTGCACTTTGTCATTGCGTATCATTTCAGCAAGCGATATTCCAAGCTCGCCTGTGCTCATAGCCCCGGCAAGTGTTATCATCATCTTTCCGCCTTCGGCAAGATGTGTTTCGTATGCTTTGGCAGCATCCATCATTGCCGCGGAGTTAAAGTGAAGGTAATGCTTTTCCATAAATTGTGAAATTGGACCGCGTGTCATTTGTTTTTCCCCTTTGAAGATTATGATTTAATAAAAATGTTTGTGAACTTCGTTCACGTGTCAGTTAATAACCTGATACCGGTGATTATACACAGACAGGAATGTCTGTGCTACTATCAAAAAAATTATAATTTTAACTTTTTGAACATGAATTCAGGAATTGAAGTGATAATTAACATTATCCACCGCCAGAAAAACGGTGTATATATCACACTTTTCCGCTTTATCATCGCCTTATAGATATCTTTGCCGACTTTTTCGGGTGATGCCACAAGCGGTTTTGGCAGCGGCATTCCGTAAGTCATTGGAGTGTTAACAAAGCCGGGTTTGATTGTGAGCACATTCACGCCGCTTTTGAACAGGCGGTTTCTTAGTCCCGAAAGATACACGGTCAAACCGCCTTTGGCGGAGCCGTACATGTAATTGCTCTGCCTGCCTCTATCACCGGCAACAGATGATATTACGGCAATATTGCCTTTTTTAACCGATTCAAATTCCGCGGCAAGCAGCTCACATACAGAAACTACCCCGGTAAAATTAGTATCAATTATCCTGTGCGCTTCTGCGAAATCAGACTGCGCTTTTTCCTGGGTGCCTAAGTAACCGAATACTATTAATGCATATTCAAGCTCCGGTGTTTTTGCAAGCACATCTTCAATGAACTTTTTATGCGAGGGGTAATCCAGTGCGTCAATATATTCAGCGCGGCACTTGGTTTTGTAGCGTATGCTGAAATCGTTGGCGTATTTTTCAGGTTCATCCTGCTTCCTGCCGCCGAAAATTATCTCGTGCCCGGCTTCAGCAAAGTGTGATGCCGCTGCCTGCGCTATAAGTGAGTTTGCTCCAAGTATCAGGAGAGACATAGGCCTATTCTCCTTCCAAGGTTTGATGAGAATTTATTATCCGGATCATATTTAATTTTAATTTCCATCCATTTTTCCCATAAACCGCTGTACATTTGTTTAAAAGTTTTTTCATCAAGTATAGAGTCTTTAGTTAAATAGGTCCTTCCGCCGTACTGGATTACTATTTTGTCCAGTTCACGGCACATTTCAATAGTACCTTTTCTGACAGGGAAATCCATCGATAAGGTATAACCTTCAAAAGGAAACGATAATATACCTTCCTGGTTCCCCATTTTTTTTATGACTGCCAGGAAAGACCCGCCGCCATAGGATACAACTTTTTTAAGCACTTTATCGATCGCTTCTTTTCCTTTTTCAAGCGGAACATTCAGCTGGTACTGTATTAGTCCGCTTTTGCTGTAAATGTGATTCCAGTCCAGAACAAAATCAAGCGGGTAAAAGTACTTATCGTAATGCTGAAAATCTTCAGTGTTCCTTGCCGTCAGATAAATGCCGGCATTAAATAAGCTAACAGTAAGCTTATTTAATGTGTTAAAAGGTATCTCAAAAGGTACAGAGATCTTTTTTTCAATATATTTCTGCAGCGATCTTTTTTTCAGCTTTTCAGGAAGTTCATTGATCTCAGCATTATTGCCGAGCAGTAAAATACCTCTTCCGTAGCTGCTGCCCTTTGCAACAACATCTATCCATGCAACTGAATAATGATAATTATCGCTGTATTCTTCTATCTTATCAAATAAGGCGTCCAGGTTACCCAGTTTTATTGCTTTGTTGAAAATATAAGGCGAAGTGATCTTTTTCAGCTGAATTTCGCAGTCAAGAATGAAACCGGTAAGCCCCATTCCGCCCACGGTAGCCCAGAAAAGTCCGTTGTTGTTTTCTCTTGAACACTCAATAATCTCTCCGGACGCAGTGAGGATCCTGAAGCTTCTGACAAAACTTGAAATGGAGCCAATTTTATGATGATTTTTCCCATGAACATCGCTTGCAATGGCTCCGCCCATTGTCACATATTTTGTGCCGGGTGTAACCGCGGGAAACCATCCGCGTATAACAAAAGTATCAAGCAGGTCTTTATAAGTTACGCCTGCTTCGCATTTTAAAATGCCTGTTTCTTCATCAAAAGAAATGAAGCGGTTCATCAGCAGTGATTCAGAAACTACACCTTTATCATTCAGCGAAGCATCGCCGTAGCTGCGGCCAAGGCCGCGGGGTATAACGGTATTATTTTTGAGCAGTTCGTTTATATCAAATATCCCGGGCGGACGCGTTACTTTGCATTTAGCCTTAGGGTACTTTCCAAATCCGGAGAGCTCTATCTCTTCAAATTTCATCGGTTTGTATGTGTTATAAGCAAAATCTGATGCAGATTAAGTTATAAATATCGTAAATAATATAATGATAAGAAATTTAGAAATTTGGTAGTACCCACCTAAAATGTAAATAATCGAAATATGACAAATTAGATTTTAATAAGTCTCCCATTACAAAGATAGTATGTTAAAAAGTGCAAGCCTCACAATTGTTTATTAAATTTGTGTTTT
>CALMYL010000002.1 GCA_937873695.1 uncultured Ignavibacteria bacterium | reverse complement strand
AAGTGGTTAGAGCATCCCGCCGCAGGCGGGAGGGTGGACGAATCAAATCCCCGCTAACTTATTTAAACAATAAGTGGTTAGAGCATCCCGCCGCAGGCGGGAGGGTGGACGAATCAAATCCCCGCTGGCTTATTTAAACTGATTTTGATGCTGTAAAACGCATTGATAAATACAAGTAAACAAAACCAAAATATAATATAAAACATTTCAGGAGATACAATTAAAAATGGCTAAAGAAAAATTCGATAGAAGTAAGCCTCACGTGAACATTGGAACTATTGGTCACGTAGATCATGGTAAGACAACGCTTACCGCTGCTATCACAATGGCACTTGCTAAAAAAGGTAAAGCTAAAGTAAGAGCTTTTGATTCAATTGATAATGCACCCGAAGAAAAGGCCAGGGGTATTACGATTGCAACAGCTCACGTTGAGTATGAGACAGACAAGAGACATTATGCTCACGTTGACTGTCCGGGTCACGCAGATTATGTTAAGAACATGATCACAGGTGCGGCACAGATGGATGGTGCTATACTTGTTGTAGCAGCTAACGACGGTGCTATGCCTCAGACAAAAGAACACATTCTTTTAGCCAGACAGGTTGGCGTTCCTAGGATTGTTGTATTCCTGAATAAAGTAGATATGATCTATGAACAGGAAAAGACAACCGATGATGCTGAACTTCTTCTTGAAGTTGTAGAATCCGAATTAAGAGATATTTTAAAGAGCTATGAATTCCCGGGTGATGAAATTCCGTTTATCCGCGGAAGCGCATTAAGGGCAATGGAAGCTGCTGTGGTTGATGGTTCAAGCGCAGACGATCCGAACCTGAAATGCATTTATGATCTTATGGATGCAGTAGATAATTACATTCTTGAACCGGCAAGGGAAATTGATAAACCGTTCCTTATGTCAGTTGAAGACGTATTCTCGATCACAGGCCGCGGCACAGTTGCTACCGGAAGGGTTGAAAGAGGAAAAGTCAAAATGGGCGATGAAGTTGAGCTTATCGGTTTAGGCCAGCATAAGAAAACAGTTGTAACAGGTATTGAAATGTTCCAGAAAGAACTTGAAGAAGGTTTAGCAGGCGATAACCTTGGTATGCTTTTGCGCGGTGTTGATAAGAAAGACATCGAAAGAGGTATGGTTATTGCAAAACCGGGTTCAATTACCCCGCACAAATCATTCAACTGCCAGATATACGTTCTTTCAAAAGAAGAAGGCGGCCGTCATACACCGTTCTTCGGTAACTACAGACCTCAGTTCTATTTCAGAACAACTGACGTTACAGGCGTTATGAATCTGCCGGAAGGTGTACAGATGGTTATGCCGGGCGATAACGTTGACAACTTAAAAGTTGATCTTATTACCCCGATCGCGATGGAAGAAGGATTGAAGTTCGCTATCCGCGAAGGCGGCAGAACCGTAGGCGCAGGTGTTGTAACTAAAATTATTGAATAATATTAAAGGTCATAATTAAGGCAGGTATAGAATAACTTGGCAACACAGAAAATAAGGATAAAATTAAAGTCATACGACCACAGGCTTATCGATAAGTGGACTGACAGAATTATTAAGACTATAAAATCAACCGGCGGAGTGGTATCGGGACCGATACCGCTTCCTACCCGGAAGGCCGTTTACACCGTCTTAAGGTCACCGCACGTTGATAAGAAATCAAGGGAGCAGTTCGAAATAAGATCGCATAAACGCGTGATCGATATATTGAACTCAAACAAGAAAACAGTTGATGCGCTTACCAAGCTTGATCCTCCCGGCGGCGTATATATCGAAATTAAAACATAAGCAAAGGATACAGATAAATTAATGAAAGGCTTAATAGGAAGAAAACTTGGAATGACCTCGGTTTTTACCGATGATGGTTCAAGTGTACCCTGCACTTTAATAGAAGCAGGACCATGTTATGTAACTGCAGTTAAAACTAAAGATTCAGACGGTTACTCTGCAATACAGCTTGGTTTTACTGAAAGAAAAGAAAAACGTCTCGCTGTTCCGCAGGTAAAAAATTTCAAGAAGAAGAATTTACCTGTACTCAGGTTCCTGAAAGAGGTCAGGGATTTTGAGAATGCTGAAAACTTAAAAGTTGGTGATGTGATAAAGACCGATCTTTTTAAGGAAGGCGATATTGTTAAGGTTACATCCAAAAGCAAAGGTAAAGGCTTCCAGGGTGTTGTTAAAAGACACGGTTTCGGCGGCGGATCAGTTACTCACGGACAGAGTGACAGGCTCAGGGCTCCCGGTTCTATAGGTGCGAGTTCTTATCCTTCAAGGGTGTTTAAAGGACAAAGAATGGCCGGCCGCACAGGCGGAGATAAGATCAGCGTTCGTAATTTGAAGATCGTTAAGATAATCCCTGAATCAAATCTATTGCTTATTAAAGGCGCTGTTCCGGGTGCAATATCAGGAATAGTGGAAATATATAAAGCGTAAAAATCTTCAGAAATGTATTTTGGTTTTATCAGCATAAAATAATCAAGCAAAGCATAATAATAAGGTAATATAAAGATGCAATTAAATGTATTTAAAGTAGACGGAACCGAATCAAAGGAAAAGATCGATCTTCCATCAAATGTTTTTGAAATTGAACCGAATCATCATTTGATATACCAGGCTGTAAGGACCTATCTTTCTAACCAGAGGCAGGGAACACATAAAGCCAAGGAAAGAAGCGAAGTAAGAGGCGGCGGAAAGAAACCGTGGAAACAAAAAGGCCGCGGTACAGCAAGGGCCGGTACTACCAGGTCACCCGTTTGGGTTGGCGGAGGTACAGTTCACGGACCGAAACCTCATACCTACAAACTGGCTATGACAAAAAAGTCAGCTCAGCTTGCAAGGAAGAGTGCATTAAGCCTGAAAGCTAAAAATGGTGAAATTATGGTTGTAGAGGATCTCAATTTCGAGAAACCTAAAACCAAAGATTTCAGTTCAATGTTAAAGAACCTCAATATTGAAGGCAAGAAGATATTGATGATTACAGTGCAGAATAATGATAACGTGTACCGCTCAGGCAGGAACATTTCAAAGGTAAACGTCTTGAATGCATCTAGTGCGGCAACATATGATCTGGTAAACAATCAGTTAATTTTGATCCAGAAAAGCGCTGTGGATGAACTTTGTAAACCCTTTTTGAAATAATTTTATAAAGAGAGTATATAACTAACAGATCATGATAAGAAGCATTTTAATAAAACCTGTCATCACCGAAAAAATGACCCTGCTGCAGGAGCAGAAGAACCAGTATTCCTTTGAAGTTGATATAAAGGCCACAAAGGTTGATATCAAGAACGCTGTTCAGACTAAATTCAATGTTAAGGTTGACAGTATCAGAACAGTAGTATCAAAAGGAAAGCGCAAGTCTCAGTTCACAAAAAGAGGCAGATATGAGGGATTCAGGCCAAACAGGAAAAGAGCAATTGTTACTTTGGCAAAAGATAACAAAATAGATCTTTTCGAGACTTCAGCATAAGCTCTCTTAAGCTTTTTTGGCAGATCTCACTTCAAAACTTTTTTATAATTAAACCATTCTTTTAACTGCCTATGAAAATTGGAAAACAATTTACAAATAGGGAATCCCAGTCCATTGATAAATATCTGCAGGAAATAGGGAAAGTCGAACTCCTTGATGTTGAAGAGGAAATTGACCTTGCGAAAAAAATAAAATACGGTGACGAAAAAGAGAAACAAAAAGCCTTGGAAAAGCTTACAAAAGCTAATCTGAGGTTTGTTGTTAGTGTTGCCAAACAATATCAGAACCAGGGACTTTCTTTGGGTGACCTCATAAACGAAGGAAATCTTGGGCTTATTAAAGCCGCAAAAAGATTTGATGAAACCAGGGGTTTTAAATTCATTTCATATGCTGTATGGTGGATAAGGCAGTCAATTTTACAGGCATTAGCAGAGCAGTCACGTATTGTAAGGCTTCCGCTTAACAGGGTTGGAGCATTAAACAAGATCGGTAAAGCATACAGCACATTAGAGCAGGCATTTGAAAGAGAACCAAGCGCTGATGAACTGGCTGAGCAGCTTGATATGTCCTTGTACGAGGTATCAGATACTCTGAAGATTTCCGGAAGACATCTTTCCATAGATGCACCATTTGTACATGGTGAAGACAGCCGTTTGGTTGATATAATGCCTAACCAAAACCAGCCGTTACCTGATCATACGCTGATCAACGAATCGTTAAAAATTGAAATACAAAGAGCTTTAAATACATTAAGCCCAAGAGAGCGTGATGTACTGAAACTATATTACGGATTAGACCAGGAAAATCCATTGACCCTTGAAGAAATAGGTGAAAAGTTTAAGCTTACCCGTGAACGCGTAAGACAGATAAAAGAAAAAGCGATCCGCAGGCTTAAACATGCTTCCAAAAGCAAACAATTAAAAACATACTTAGGATAGTTTAAATTTTCTGCGCCGCATCCGTGCGGCGCATTTTTAATTGTAAATCCGCCCCCAAATAATTTAATTACAATATCAATGAATATCACCACAATGTTCAAAACACCATTATTAATTTTACTTGCGGCAATTATATCTGTAAGCTGCGGAAAAAAATCGGGCAGCGATAATCTGGTTGAGCTTAACGGAGGTATCAAAGGCGGCGGTATCTTTATTGCCAACGAAACCGAAAATATCAGAAGTCTTGACCCGGTTGGTATTAATGATGTTGTTTCTCATCATGTGGCGCACCAGATATACGACTTGCTTGTTGACCTTGATACAAACCTGCAATTAAGGCCAATGCTCGCGACAAGATGGGACATTTCTCCTGACGGCTTAACATATACATTTCATCTCAGAAATGACGTGAACTTCCATGATAACGCATGTTTCCCCGGGGGCAAAGGAAGAAAGTTTGTTGCAGGAGATGTGGAATATTCATTTAAGCGGGTACTTGATCCAAGAACCGGAAGTCTGGGTTTTGATTTTTATAAGAACTATGTAGATGGAGCAAAAGAATACAACGAAGAGATCACTAAAGCCACAACTGAAAAACGTGAACCAAAGATCACTGATGTTAAAGGATACAAAGCGCTTGATGATTCAACTTTCCAGGTGAAGCTTACCAAACCGTTTGCACCATTCATTTATTACATGTGCCAGGGATTTTCTTATATAGTTCCCAAAGAGGCTGTAGAAAAGTATGGTAAAGATTTCTTCCAGAATCCGGTTGGTACCGGACCGTTTGTTTTTAAGAGCTGGACTCCTGATCTGGAGATAATAATGGATAGAAACCCGAATTACTGGGATAAAGATGAATTCGGCAACCAGATACCTTATCTTGCCGGGATAAAATTCCGTTTCATAAAAGATCTTTCCCAGCAGCTGCTTGAATTCAAAAATGGTAACCTGTATGAGTCTTACAGGATACCCAATGAGTTGTTTAAGACCATAGTGAATGAAGATAAAACGCTTACCCCGGAATATTCAAATTTTATAGTGCAGAGGAAAACATCGCTTTCAACACAATATTACGGATTCCTGGTAACAAGCAAAACATTTTCTGACCCAAAGGTCAGACAGGCATTCAATTATGCAATTGACCGGGAAAAGATATTGAAATATGTTCTGCAGGGTTCGGCAACCGATCCCGCGATATACGGCATGGTTCCGCCAGTTATGCCGAATTATAACGCAAAGAATGTGAAGGGTTATACGTTTGATCTTGCCAAAGCTAAACAATTGATGAACGAAGCAGGCTTTCCCGGAGGAAAGGGTTTCCCGGAGGTAACATTGAACATTAATGAAGGCGGCGGCAGAAATACGCAAATAGCCGAAGCTATTCAGGATATGTTAAAGGAAATTGGAGTTACAGTTAAGCTGCAGCTGCTGCAGTTCGCTCAGCATCTGGATAATATTGACGCCGGAAGAAGTGATTTCTACCGTCTTGGATGGAACGCGGATTATCCTGACCCGGAAACTTTTCTAAATCTCTTCTACGGTAAAAATGTTCCTGCAAATCCCAAAGATGTAAGTCCAATAAACAGCTTCCGTTATAAGAATCCGGAATACGACGCTTTGTTTGAAAAGGCAATAGCAACGGTAGATGTTGCTGAACGAAATAGGCTGTACGAACAGGCTGAACAGCTTGCTGTGAATGACGCGGTTTGCCTGTTTATTTATTATGATGAAGACTGGAGACTTATACAGTCGTTTGTAAGGGGATTTGCTTTAGACCCGATGCACAGGGTAAACATGAGATTTACCTGGCTTGATAAATAATATCCGGTTCGGGAATTATTTTTAATTCTTAATTGTTTTATAACATATACTTAATAGCGTTTTTTTTGAGTTTTATTAAATTCTTTAAATAATTATATTTGTTTCTGAGTAATTTCTCAGATTAAAAAATAAACAAACAGAAAGGAGTAAAATTTATTTGATTAAAAAACTGATAGTCCTGGGTAGTTTTATTTTACCGGTAGTATTCATAGGGATTACAGGTTGTTCAGCTTCCGGCAGTGATGGTGAGTACAGTGTAAAAACAAACAAGAAAACCAAAAAAACAGAACAGGTTGCCAGTGTAACTGGTATTCAGAAAAAAAGCTTGATAGAGCAGTCTAATTTAGAAACGCTCACAAACATTGTTTCCGAATATTCCAATAATTCTGTTGACCGCGACGCTGTAATGATCAGAATAATCGAGCTCATTAACACCCCGTATTTATGGGGCGGTACAACAACCAATGGAATTGATTGTTCTGCTTTTTGCCAGAGAGTAATGAAATTTGCGCTCGGCATTGATATTCCAAGAACATCAATAATGCAATCAACAGTAGGTGACCCGGTTGACAGAGAAAGTCTTCAGTTCGGTGACCTGGTTTTCTTTAACACTATCGGCAGCAGAATATCACATGTTGGTATTTACCTGGGTGAAGGTGTTTTTGCCCATTCATCTTCAAGCGGCGGAGTTAAAACAAGCTCGCTTAATGAAGATTATTATAACGCGAAATATGTTACAGCAAGACGTGTTATAAAATAACGAATGGCGACTTATATTATCAGAAAGTTACTGTATTCTATCCTCGTACTTATTGGGGTTATAACAGTAACTTTTTCTTTAATGTATGTTATCCCGGGCGACCCAGCAAGATTAATGCTTGGACAGCGTGCCGATATAGCATCTATTGATGCGGTCAGAAAACAGCTTGGGCTTGACGACCCGCTTTACGTTCAGTACGGCAGATTTATGATAAAAGCCGTGCAGGGCGATCTTGGCAGGTCTTATTCATCTAACAGGGATGTGCTCACCACCATTATAGAGACATTTCCCGCCACTGCTGTTCTTGCAGTATCGGCTCTTATACTCTCTTCAATAATCGGTATCCTTATTGGTGTAATTTCTTCGGTCAGACCTTATACTTTTGCTGACAATTTTTCAATGCTTGTAGCGCTTTTTGGAATTTCATTCCCGCCATTTGCCCTGGGCCTCATAATGGCGCTGGTATTCGGCGCCTGGCTTAAGTGGTTTCCAATTTCAGGGTACATTAACAACGGAATGATATACCTTGTGCTGCCTATGCTTACTCTTGCATTAAGACCTCTTGCGATAATTGCCCGTTTGACCCGTTCAAGTATGCTTGATGTACTTGGGCAGGATTATGTTAGAACGGCAAGAGCTAAAGGAGTAAATGAATGGAAAGTAATAATAAAGCATGCCCTCAGGAACGCGCTGAATCCGGTTATAACTACTATCAGTGCATGGCTAGCCGCGTTATTAGGAGGAACTTTCTTCATTGAATATATTTTCAACTGGCCTGGTATAGGTTTGCTGGCCATCAATTCAATTCTTTCATTGGATTTTCCGATGATACAGGGAACAGTGCTTTTTACTGCTGTGATATTCATAATTGTTAACATGATAGTGGATATCGTTTACGCGTTCCTTGACCCCAAAGTAAAATTATCATAAATTAATAAATAAATTTCAAACAATGAAGAAACTAACATGTTTAGCTCTTTTTTTCCTCATGAATTTTTCTGTTTTATTTGCTCAGGCAAATGTTTATTCGCCTTTTGCCGTGAATGAAATGAAAACAAATTCATCTGCCGCTGAACTTTCAAAGTCAGTTGAGGGAGCGAAGATCATAGATGTGAATTTCAGTATGGTAAGTGAAATACTGAGATCACGTTCTGAAAGCATTACTGTTAAACTTCCGTTTAACGGTACAAATATGCAGGTAAACCTGCGCAGGTTTGATATCCTGACTGATGACGCGAAGATAGTTTCAGGTACGCCTGCAGGCGATATTTTACTTAACAGGAATAATGAGTTTGTTTCCTACACCAGCGACCTGAATGATAAATATTCACCGTTAGTTGTAATTACTTTTTTCAAAGATGATGTTACTGCGCTGGTTATTTCAAATTCAGAAACATATGTTCTTGCGAAACAGAATCATTCCGGTGATTTTATTTCATATCAAAGCAGCAAGTTAAAGATCCACAGTGAGTTTAATTGCCGTTCAGATGAACTGGGCATTCCGGATAGAATTACCGAGATACAAAAGAATCTTTCAGGTAATTTCAGCCCAAGCATGAGCAGTACTTTGTTAAGAGCTAATATTGCAGTTGAATCAGATTTTGAGTTCTTCTCTTTCTGGGGAAGCTCGGTTGAGCGTGCAAGCAATTATATAATTTCTTTGTATGTTCCTGTTTCAGCAATTTATACCAGGGATATAAATGTGCAGCTTCAATTGGGTTATATCAGAGTATGGTCAACATCAAGCGACCCGTATCCTGACGCAACTTCATCAAGCACCTTACTTAATTCTTTCCGCAATTACTGGAACCAGAATATGCAGTCAACACAGCGCACCCTGGCTCATTTTATATCTACCAGGCCGGGAGGTTTGGGCGGTATAGCGTGGGTTGATGTTCTTTGCGCAAGCGGACCCGCAAGTTATGGTTACGCTTTCAGTGATGTTGACGGTACATTTAACCAGCTGCCAACATACTCTTGGGATTGTATGGTTGTGGCACATGAAACAGGCCACAATTTCGGGTCACCGCATACTCATAGCTGTTCATGGCCGGGCGGCCCCATTGATAGCTGCTATACAGTTGAAGGCGGCTGCTATTCAGGCCCGCAGATCCCGCGTGTTGGAACAATTATGAGCTATTGCCATTTAAACGGTTCAATAGCTTTGTTCTTTGGACCTCTGCCAACTCAGTTGATAAGGAACAGGGCTGAAAATGCAGGATGTATGAATTCATTAACAGGTTACCTTGTTGCTACTCCAAACGGCGGACAGATTTTCAGAACCGGAAACCTGCCACTTATCATATGGGGTACTTCAAATTTGGGCAATGTTGATATTCAATACACAACCAACAATGGAACCGACTGGACAACAATTCAGACCGGGGTTGATGCAACACTGAGGAATATTACATGGACTATACCGTATATTCCTACTACAACGCAGGCAAAGGTAAGGGTTTATGAATCCGGTAATTCCGCGAACGGTGATGTGAGTGACAGTGTCTTCCAGATAAGGCCTGCAATAAACAGTTTTTATCTCATAGAACCGGTTCAGATGTTCAGAACAGGAGTTTCCTCCGGTGATACCTCCAGACTTCATTTTACTTATCAAAGGGCTGGCACACTTCCTGAAGTAAAATATAAATGGTTTCTTAGTACGCTTAACAACCAGAATACTTATACAGCGTTTTCAAATAATTCAGGCAGTGACACCTCGTATTCTATAACGCGCTCAAGATTAGATTCAATTGTAAGCGCATGGGGCGCGCCAAATGTTGGTGATTCACTGAGGTTAAAGTGGTTTGTAAAATGTTTCACGCAGCTTGATTCATCAAATTCCAGCAGTAATAATCTTATCACATTTATCCGCGGCGTGATAGGAATTGAACCGATATCCTCACTGATACCGGAGAAGTTCTTTATCAATCCAAATTATCCTAACCCGTTTAATCCTGAAACAAAGATCAAATTCGGATTGCCGGCAAATGCAAACGTTAAGGTATCGGTGTACGATATGCTTGGAAGGGAAGTTGATGTACTTGTAAATTCCAAACTGGATGCAGGAGAGTATCTTGCCAGCTGGAATGCTGTTAACTTCGCTTCGGGAATTTATATATACAGGATAGAAGCTAAAGATGTAAATGGCAATAATTTTGTTGAAACCAGGAAAATGGTCTTAGTAAAATAGCGGACCCGAATCTAAGAAGAAATCATACGGCCTCTGAAGCAATTCAGAGGCTTTTTTTATATCCGGAACGTTTGAAAAATGGAATTTTTTTAAATGCACAGGAATTTTATATTATAAGAAATAAAACGAAAAGATGGCAATTAACTACAATAAATTCACGATCAAAGCGCAGGAAGCAATGCAGGAAGCTTCCGAAATTGCAGCAAACTACTCAAACCAGCAGATAGAGCCCGAACATCTTCTGGCTTCGCTGATACAGAATAATGAAAGCATAGCCGTATCGCTCATCAACAAAATAGCTTCAAATACCGATACCATCAGAATAAAAGTATCAGGGCTCATAGATAAGCTGCCTAAAGTATCAAACACAACTGCATCAAATCAATTCCTTTCACAGAATCTGCAGAAAGTGCTTGATGACGCCGTTAAAACTGCAGGGCAGCTGCATGATGAATATATAAGTATTGAACACATGCTAATGGCTCTGGCAGATGACAGGTCAGAAACGGGCAGGCTGCTTAACTCGCAGGGTATTACCCGGGAAGCGGTTCTGACTGCACTCAAAGATGTAAGGGGGAGCCAACGGGTAACCTCACAGGCTCCGGAGGAGACTTACCAGTCACTTAAAAAGTACGGTAGAGATCTTAACCAGCTTGCAAAGCTTGGAAAATTGGATCCTGTCATTGGCAGAGATGATGAAATAAGGAGAGTACTTCAGGTGCTTTCACGAAGGACAAAAAACAATCCGGTCCTTGTCGGCGAGCCCGGTGTGGGGAAAACTGCCATTGCTGAAGGACTTGCTTTCAGGATAGTAAATGGTGAGGTACCCGAAAATCTAAGGTCTAAGACTGTAATTGCGCTTGATATGGGAGCTTTAATTGCGGGGGCAAGTTACCGCGGGCAGTTTGAAGAACGCCTGAAAGCTGTTATTAACGAGGTTAAGCAAAGTGATGGGGAAATAATACTTTTCATTGATGAGATACATACTCTTGTGGGAGCCGGAAAAACTGATGGTGCTATGGATGCCGCGAATATACTTAAGCCTGCTTTGGCAAGAGGAGAGCTTCACGCAATTGGCGCGACAACTCTGGATGAATACCGCAAGTATATCGAAAAAGACCCGGCATTGGAAAGAAGATTCCAGCCGGTTATTGTTGATGAACCTTCAGTTGAAGATACTATTTCAATACTCAGAGGATTAAAAGAAAAGTACGAAGTACATCATGGTGTAAGAATTACCGATTCTGCAATTGTTTCGGCGGCATCACTATCGCACAGGTATATTGCCGACAGGTTTCTGCCTGATAAGGCGATCGATCTGATAGATGAAGCTGCAAGTAAACTGAGAATTGAAATTGATTCAATGCCGGAAGAACTTGATGTGATAGAAAAGAAAATAAAACAGCTGGAAATTGAAAGGGAAGCCTTAAAGAGAGAAATTTCATGATAAAAGCTATTGAGCTCAGGGCAGCAGCATGATCATTTTTCTATATCCTTAAGTTCCGGTTTGCCCTTTTTCTTTTCTTCCAGAACCGGCAGAGTGAACAGGAATGTTGTACCTTTGCCAACTTCAGATTCAAACCATATCTTGCCGCCATGCTTTTCTATAACACGCTTGCACAATGCAAGACCTATCCCGGAACCGGGATACTTCCTGTGGTCATGCAGTTTCTGGAAGACGATAAATATCCTTTCTGAAAACCATTGCTCAATACCGATACCGTTATCTTTTACGGCAAAAAGCCACATGCCATCCTTCTTTTCTGCTGAAATATCAATAGAGGGAGTGTTTTCACCCTGGTATTTGATAGCGTTAGCTATCAGGTTCTGGAATACCTGTGTTATCTGGACGAAATTGCCGTATATCTTGGGCAAAGTAAACTGCTTGATACTTGCCTTACTTTCTTTAATAGCCAGCTCAAGATTTGCGGTAGCGTCTTTAAGCGCCATGTTGCAGTCAACTTCTTCTTTTACCGCGCGTTCTGTGCCTACGCGTGAATACATCAGGAAGTCGGTGATAAGCCTGTACATTCTTGTGACCCCGTCATCCGCGGCGCTTATCTGCTCTTCCATTTCAGGTCCCAGTCGTTTCTTGTACTTTTTGTTCAGTGTCTCAAGGAAATTCTGAATTGACCTGAGCGGTTCCTGCAGATCGTGAGATGCTGCGTAAGAAAATACATACAGCTCTTCGTTGGATAGCGCCAGCTCTTCTGCGTATCTTCTTAATTCTTCTTCAACCTGTTTCTTAAAGGTAATATCCCGCGATATAGCTGAAACGCTTGTTACTATACCGGCTTCATCCCAGATGGGGGATAGCGTCAATGAAACGTCAATCATCTTTTTATCTCTTCTCTGGCGTTTCGTCTCAAGCGACTCTATTCTTTCGCCTTTTGCAACTTTGTTCAGAATGTGGTTCAGTTCATTCTGCTTGAAATCAGGTATCACAATAGAAATATTTCTGCCAATCGCATCACGCTCAGAAAAACCATAGAGTTTCTCCGCCCCGGGATTCCAGCTCTGGATCTGTCCGTCAATGCTCATTGCGTAAATTGCGTCAATTGAATTCAGGACAATAGATGCCAGCTGATTCTTTATTTCCTCGTTCTTCTTTCTTTCAGAAATATCGCGGAGAATTGTAATGACATGCGGAATTGAATGGTACAGCACCGGTGTTGAAGCAACGCTTACATCCAGGTAAGAACCGTCAAGTCTTTTGATTGTAATATCAATTACAGGCACCTGTTTCATGTACTTAACCATCTCTTCTACACGTTTTGCAATTTTTTCTCTGTATGAGTAGTGGATAAGCTCGTTAACGCTGGAGCCGATAAGTTCATCTTCAGTCTTGGCGCCAAATAATGCCAGCCCTGCCTGGTTTACAAAAAGCAGTTTCCCATCCCTGTGAATTGTGATGGTATCCGGTGATAAGTCAACCGTACTTCTCAGCCTGTTTACATTATCCTGTAATTCTTCAATATTCTTGGTAAGACCTGCGATCTGTTCACTTGATTCCTTTGCTCTTCTTCTTGAAAAAATTGCGAAAGCGAAGCCGAAAAGCATCAGAACAAAGAGCAGCTCAACTATCCTGAAGCCTTCTGTATCAGCTGCTATATTTCTCATGAACACAAAGAAATCCAGCATTGAGGCCGCTATAAGAATGATAATAATTATCGAAAAGATAATTATTATATCTTTCAGGTCACTTGATTCACGGTTCTTATTTTTTGTTTCGTCTGGCAATTATTTCGCTTTTTAGCTCTTTTCTCAGTTCGGCTATTTCCCTGATGGTTCTGAATATTATAGAAGGTCTTGCGGCTGTTGATACCCCATCGATCCTTGGCAGGTGCTTAACGCCAAGCTCGGTAAAAGAGTATCCCAGCAGACCGGCTCTTATCATTATCTCCGCGTCAATAAAGGCGTCTTTTGTATTCACCTTTATTTTTTTGAAAAGGTCAGTCTTAATTATTTTAAAAGCGCAGTCAATATCAATATAATCAATATCAAATGTATATCTCAAGATCACATTGTACACAAAGCTCGTCAGTTTTCTGTACGGTGAGTACTGCTTTTTCTTCCTGTAACCTACAACCATATCGCTGAACGGCAGTAATGCAACAAACTTTCTTAATTCCTCCAGATCAAACTGGTTATCGCCATCGGTGTAAAAAACATATTCGAACTTAGCAGTTGAAAAACCTTCCCACAAAGTAGCGCCGTAGCCCTTATTTTTTTCGTGATGAATTACATTCACTTTGGGGAATTGACGCGCAAGCTCATCGGCAACTTCGCCGGTTTTATCAGGACTCCCGTCTTCAATAATGGTAACTTCATAATCTTTAAGTTTTAAGTCTTCCAGTACTTCAACAGCTTTTTCTACAACTTTTCCAATGTTCTTTTCATCATAATATGCCGGAAAGAAAACCGACAGCCTGATATCATTATTCGTTATCAAGATAAAATCTCCATGTGTTTTTTAATCCCTCATTAAAACTGTATTCCGGTTTCCATTTCAGGTATTTTGCCGCAAGTCTGTTATCAAGTACGTTGGCTTTTACGTCAAATTTTCGGCCGGGCAGGTATTTAACCTCAAAATCAAGTTTCAGTACGTTTCTGAACCTGCCAAGGATCTGGTTAATTGAAAGTCCCTGAGCGCTGCTGATATTATAGATCCTGTTGGATGAATTATCTTTAATAGCCCTGTAAACAGATCTTGCCCCGTCTTTGATGTAGAAATAATCTCTTATCACTTTCCCGTCTCCCCATACTTCAAGTGTTTCATCCCTCTTTATCTTATAAAGAAGGTGAGCTATCAGCCCCTGGGTTAAAAGAGGATTTTGTCTTTCTCCATAAGGATTGGCGAACCGAAGAATTTTGTAATCCAGTCCTTTAAGGACTTTGTACAGATGCAGGTATTTTTCTATAGTCAGCTTTATAATACCGTATGAACTTGTGGGGTCAGTCGGGTGTTTTTCGCTGACCGGCAGTTTCAGCGGGTTGCCGTAAACCGTTCCGCCAGAGGATATGAATATTACCCTTTTGGTTCTGTATTCCGCGCACTTTTCAAACAGATGAAGTGAAGATATCAGGTTGCTTTCAACATCATAAAAAGTATTTTGGTTTGATGTTGCCGGGACAGTAGAACTTACAAGATGCACGACATGATCTTTCCCTTTAAGCGCTTTGCTGATATCAACCTGGTTATTGAAATCACCTTCAATAAAATCTATCTCATTCAGAATATGAGCAATATTCTTTTTGGAAGCATTAAGTTTATCAAAAACAGCAACGCGTATCCCGTTTTTCAGCAGATCTTCTGCGATATGCGATCCAATAAAACCTGCGCCGCCGAAAATTATGCAACTTTCTTTCAACTTCTTCTTAACCTTTTCTTAATTTCAGTACATACCTGAATGGTATAAAATAAAACGGAATCCTTTTTACAGCCAGAATTCTGAATAGCTTTAATGACTGCTGTTTTATCAGTTTTAAGCCATATTCATGGATATGCCATTCATCCAGATTGTTTTTGGCAGCAAGATCCCACTGGCTTTCCTTTGGTTCCAAAACCCGTCTTAAACCGCAATTTAAGAGTATTTTTTTAGTAAAAATAATCAATTTTTCGTTGGGTATTGAAAGGGATATTATCCCGTCATCTTTCAAAACCCGGTTCATTTCTTCTAGAATCAACGCCGGTTCAAGAACATGTTCAAAAACCTCTGTGCAGATTATCCTGTCGAAGCTTTTATCAGGGAACGGGAGCTTCTCACCCTTTGCAAGTATAAGCCGTGCTTTGCCGCATAGTCTTTTTGCTGCTCTTTCTATCTGCACGGGAGAAATATCAATTCCTGTTAAAATACCCTCATTAATTTTTTCAAGTATATGTCCGGCTCCGCATCCAACTTCCAGCACAGTATCTGTTTTCTTGATGCCCGCTTCATTGAGAAGAACTTTAATTCTTTTGTTCTCAATGTATCTGAAAAGCCTGTTAGGGTGATTGTAAAACTTATCCAGGTCATGCTTAATTGCATGTTCTTCATTCCACTGCTCAAATCCCTCCGGCGAGGGTCTCATTGTTTTTCAAAAATAAATGAAGCGAACCGCTGATCCTGTGAAACTATCTGCTTAATGAATTTATATTTCAATGAATCCCTTAAAACATCCAGCTGAACGTCATTTTTGAATTCCGGCCTGTAGCCATAGTGTGATTCCCATATTACATATGAGCCTTTTGGCGCTTCATTCAGATTCTTAAGATCAAGCTTCTTAAAAAGATTCTGTTCTTCTTTGTACTGCTTTGAATAGAACATAATAAAAGTGTGGTTTGTAAGCTTTTCTTTTCCTTTTGCCTCACTAATAGTATCAAGGAATTCAGCGGTTTCCTTAACTGAAATGTTTTCAGGTGAAAGCTTTTTTGGCTCTACAAAATACAGGTGAACAGCTGCCAGAATTACAAGCGCAATACCAAGCGAGGCGGTATATTTCGCTCTGGATTCATTCCACAATGCTATAGAAAGCACAAAAAACAGAACAACGAAAATTATTTTAATATATTCAGTCTTTTCAAGAAGAACAAAACCATCGGTGGCTTTTGAAAGGAATAGAAAGACAAGTATGGCAAATACTCCGGTAATTATATAGTGAGTTGAACGGAACTTCTTAAGCGAAAGATTATTCAGTCCAACGGCGGCAAAGAATGCGCATATAGGTGATATATGAAGCAGGTAACGCCAGTTTCCGGGGTTAGGACCATCGCTTACCATAGTAAGCATCTGAATAATGAAGATCGAAACAAAGATTATATAAAACTCGGCGTATTTTTTTAAGTATTCTTTTGTTTTTGAAGTATCATTCAGGAATCCGAAGAAGCCGGGCAGGAACAAGGAAAGGCAAACCGGTCCGACAATGAATATATAGACCTTGAAGTAATGCAGCAGCCCCTGTGACTTATAATTCAAACCTGCAACTGACTGCATTTCGGTGAGCACAAACATAATATCACCGGTTTTGATAAATCCAAGAAGATTATACAGTACAGGAAAAACAAACAGCGAAGCCGCGAACAAGTATTGTTTTCTCATGGCAAATATCACCGCAAATACAAGTATCAGTAATGCAATTTCCTGCCTGATCGTATATACATATCCAAGCAGCAGCGCGCTGAAAAGATATTTTTCACGTTTGTATAAAATGAGAAATGTTACAATGCAAAGCGCGGTGAATATCTCTGAATATGATCTGAAAGAGAGATAAACATACAGCGGCTGTGTTGCCAGAAGGAGCGCCCCAACTAAAGCAAAACCAACTTTATAAGTTCTTATCAGCAGATATGTCATATAAACGGTGGCTGCGGCAACCATAGAATTGAATATCAAAACAGCATCATAACTTATCAGCGCGGGAATTACCATAAATATTTTGTATCCCGGTTTTGGGCCATTGCCAAGTATCACCCACGGATCCTGCCAGAAATTAAGCATGTTGATATACTGGGCAACTTCATCATCCTGGTAAAAGCCTACGGCAATTTTACGGTATGAATAATACAGGATAGTAAGCACAGGGATGATCAGCCATAAATACCTGGAATACCTGGCTTCAAATCCTGTTTCATAGTACGGTATATTGAGTACGGTTTCCTGCTTTTTTGATGTGATTTCTGGTGTTTTTTTCTTGCTCATTAAAATTCCGGTTCATAAAAAACAAATATATGCAAGCAACCGCTAAAATTCTATTCATTTTAAAGAATTATCAATTTTAGTATCTTTGGGTAATATTTAATAAAGGGAGTTGTATTTTTAAATGGCAAAAGCTAAAAGCGTAAATCCTACAGCCAAAAGACTTGAGATCATCGAAAAAGAGATCGCGGAATTAAGTACAGAGCGCGATGAACTGAAAGCGCATTGGGTACTTGAAAAAGAATTGATCTCCGGTATTCGTAAAATGAAGGAAGAACTCGAAAATCTTAAAACTGAAGCAGATAATTTTGAAAGACAGGGTGACCTTGGGAAAGTTGCTGAAATAAGATACGGCAAAGTTATAGAACTGCAGAAGAATATTGAGAGCCAGTCAGCAAAACTTTCGGAACTTCAGAAAAAATGGAAGATGCTGAAAGAAGAGGTTGATTCAGAGGATATCGCGGAAATTGTTGCAAAGTGGACAGGAATTCCCGTTTCAAAAATGCTGGAAAGCGAACGGGCTAAGCTTCTTCATATTGAAGAAAATCTTCATAACAGGGTTATAGGACAGGATGAGGCGATCTCAGCGGTTGCAAACGCTATAAGAAGAAGCCGTGCGGGATTGCAGGATATAAACCGCCCGATCGGTTCGTTCATTTTTCTGGGTACAACAGGAGTAGGTAAAACAGAGCTTGCAAAGGCATTGGCAGAATTCCTGTTTGATGATGAACATAATATTATCAGGATTGATATGAGCGAGTATATGGAAAAATTTTCAGTAAGCAGATTAATTGGCGCACCGCCGGGATATGTTGGATATGAAGAAGGAGGGCAGCTTACCGAAGCGGTACGCAGAAAACCTTACAGTGTAGTATTGCTTGATGAAATAGAAAAAGCGCATCCTGATGTATTTAATATACTGCTGCAGTTACTTGATGACGGAATACTTACTGATTCGCAGGGCAGAACTGTAAATTTTAAGAATACTATTATCATAATGACATCAAACCTGGGCTCTCATTTGATACAGGATGAACTGATGACAATAAATGATAACAACCGGGATGAAATACTTGGCAGGCTGCGTGAGAAACTGTTTGAGCTGCTGCGTCAGAAGATAAGGCCCGAAGTGCTAAACAGGATAGATGAAGTTGTTATGTTCAAACCGCTGCTTGGCAGCGAACTGAGAAGAATTGTGGATATTCAGCTGAATGGCATAAGCAAAATGCTGCTTAAAAACAGTGATATTGTGCTGAGCGTTACTGATGAAGCTAAAGACTGGCTTGCGAAAATAGGTTATGATATAACATTTGGCGCAAGACCTTTAAAAAGAACTATTCAGAATCACATAACTAATCCGCTCAGTGAGAAGATCCTTTCAGGTGAAATACTGCCTGGGGATAAAGTGGAAGTTAATGTAAACGATGCGGGAAAGTTTTTGTTCAACGGTAAATAATCTGTTTCACTTTAAATAAATAAACCTATATAAGATAGTATGTTAAAAAGTGCAAGCCTCACAATTGTTTATTAAATTTGTGTTT
>CALMYL010000001.1 GCA_937873695.1 uncultured Ignavibacteria bacterium | reverse complement strand
CTTTTACGAATATACACCTTAATTTCTTGTCTACAAAATCGAGGTCACTTCAATATAATGATTAGCCGATTCACTCCACTTAGAACCCATCATATCATATGGTTCCGCTTCCCAAGTTCCCATTAACATATTCAAAGTCTCATTCTTTACGGGATCAGGTTTTTTCATATCCTGCGCATAGAGATATGATGATAAAACAAAAAATAAAGCTGCTAAGTAAAACATTTTGGATGAATTTTGAGCCTTCATAAAACTACCTCCTTAAAAGATATTAAATTATTAAATAAATGTTGCCGGTTAACTTAAAAACAAGTTCAAGATTCGGAATTTCTGATTCGATAGATTTTTGCTCCTTATTCAATACTTTAAATTTTATATTTAATTATAACTCGTCAGAAGCTTAACCAATCCAAATGAGCCGCTTTGGGGCATGTGTCGCGCATGACATTTAATAATTCCGCAAAATCATGTTCGATACCTACGGCATCGAAATTTGAACTTAATGATTTTCTATAAACATGGAATCCCTACGGGATTCTTATTTGATTGACCGCAATTTTGACACCGTAGGTGTCATACGTTTATAGAATTAAATTCAAAATGTTACCGACACCATAGGTGTCGCACAAAATATCATTATACAATTAGTATAAAATTGTGTAATTCGCAGTTAGATATTTTATGGAAATCATATCTTCTAAAAAAACTAATGCTCATTTTTTTCACCAACACTCATAATTTTCTTCATTTCTTCCTCGGTAACATTCAGCAAACCGGATTTTGGCAACCTTGGAGCTAGCGTCTTCCAATTCTTATCTGTTGCAAATACTATGTTAAATAACGGCAGCGCTTCATCAAGTCTGTTGTTATTTGCAAGCGTAACAGCAGTCCAGAATTTCATCTCAAGGTTATCGGGGAACATCTCCATTGCCGCATTGTATTCATTCATTGCAAGGGTCATATCATTTTTTTCTACTGCAACATCACCTGCATTCATGTGTTCATACGCTCTGTGAACCGTAAGCAGCCTCTTTAATTCTTCAAGCGGGGCGGGATTATCTTCAACCCTCAGATCCATCAGCTTATCTTCCCATGGTTTTCCTGTCGAATTGCCCTTCCACACCATTATTGATGCGCTTTGCATTCCCCTGATATCGCCGCCCATTTGCTGAGCTGCTTCAAGTGCTGCAAGCATACGTTCAGCCAATGGACCCGTAGTCTGAGTAAAAGCTATTTCCATGGCGGGCCATACTTTTTCGCTCAGCATCAGGTTCGCCTGCACGGAATAATTCTTACCTGCGATATTACCCGCAGCATCAACGCATTTACTGCCCGTGTATGACGCGGTATTGCCGTCTTTATCAAGCACAGCAAGCTGGCGGAAATCTCTGCCTTCATCACCGGCAATAAGCTCATCAACTACCTGCTGTGGAGTCTTACCCTGTTTAAGCAGGTCAAGTCCTTTAATACCAAAAGCAGGATTAACAAACGACTGCGTAGCAACCACTCCAACCCCGGCTTCGCCCCAGCTGACAATTGCGCCTACATTGAACCAGTGCGACTGAACCGCCACACCAATTTCGCCCGTAACGCTGTCACGGGCAACAATTGAGTATGTAGAAACCAGCTGCTCACTTTGTTTAAAGACTGACTGCCCATGCAAATTGACAGCTATAACTAAAAATAACAGCAGTATTGTTTTCATTTTCGGAATGTACTTACTTTTGTGAATGTAAAAACTATTTGCCGGTACCTGTACTGCTGAAAAGCGATTTAATATATTCCGGGTTATTTAATGTTCTGATCTCAAGTGCAACTGCCGGGTCAGGACATGGAAGTTTGTGGTGATTCAGCCATATGCATTTCAATCCCGCGTTGAATGCGCCCTTTATATCGTGTTCCCATGAATCGCCTATCATTACAGTTTCTTCGGGTTTTGCCTGCAGTTTTTTAAGGGTCAAATTAAATATCTGCGGGTCAGGTTTCGGAACCCGTGCTTCTTCGGAAGTCACCATAAGGTCAATATAATCTGTCAATTCAAGAAAATCCAGTTTTTCTTTCTGTTCAGAAATAAGATTATTCGTTATTATCCCGATTTTGAATTCTTTCTTAAAGTGCTTCAAAATTTCCGCCGCACCTTCAGATCTCCTCCGGTTCTTCTGGTATGCCATCCTGTATATCTGTGCCGCGTTTTCGGCTGTGTTAAAATCAACTTCAATTCCCCTGTTAAGAAAAAGGAACTTAAACCGCTCTGCCCTGGCTTCATCAATTGTCATTTTCCCGAAAAGAACATGCGAAAAATGTATCTGCTCAAGGATTTCACCGTGCTCCGTTTCAAGCGCTTCCAGTGTCATTTCATGGAAACATGTATAGCGTTTCCAAACCGCTCTCAGTCCTTCCCGGCTTGAATGCCTGTGATCAAAAAGAGTATCATCAAAATCAAATATCACGTTCTTTATCATTTTTGCCCCTGGATTATATAAACATTACATCATTGCTTTTTATCTTCGTCCACATCAAGATGGAACTTATGAAGGAACCTGTGTAAAATTGGCGTTAAAAAAATTGCCATGCTTGAAAGGAACGCTACGCCGCTGAAAAGCGAGTAACAGCCCGCGAATATTTTCGCTGCGTCGGTCTTAAGCAGATCAACCGGACCCATACCGCCGAGTATCATTGATGCGTTCAGGAATGAATCCACCCATCCCAATCCGGCGAAAATATGGTAACCCAATATTCCGATCATAAGTGAGAACGAAAATATCCCCGAGCTGATAAGTGAAAATTTTATCAGCCTGTTCCTGAAAACCCTCTTTGTCGCAAGCCGCTTTTTGGAATGTTCGAACATAACTGAATATTATTTAACAAATTTACGAAACTTCACAAGCAAATGAAATGTAACCTAACCCCTCTATAAGCTATTATGTCCTCGTACCACGAATAGATATATACCGGAATTCTTAGACAGCATCCAATCAAATTGAAATTTAGATCACAATATAAACGATTTTCGTGGCACGATTATATTCAAAAATATAAATCAACAGATACTCGTGGCACGAAAAAACCTGATGGTTCTTTAATCCGCCTGAATATATACGTAATTTTTATGATTTATTTAGTTGCGGGTTTTAAGTAATTTGCGGAAATTAAATAAAATACAGATTCATACCGGATCACTCTATGGAAATAGCAATAGCGCTTTTAACACTTGTAGCACTTGAAATTGTTTTAGGTATAGATAACATCATTTTTATCTCTATTCTTGCCGGAAAACTTCCCCCCGATAAACAGAAGAAAGCCAGGCTGGCCGGACTTGCCGCTGCAATGATAATGAGAGTGCTGCTGTTGTTTTCACTTTCACTGATAATGAAACTCACAGCTCCCCTTTTCACTTTATTCGGGAATGAGATCTCAGGACGTGATATCATCCTGATAACAGGCGGTTTGTTCCTGCTTGCAAAAAGCACCTTTGAAATTCACGATAAACTTGAAGGTGAAGACCACGAACAGGGCAAAGTTAAAAAAGCCGCTTCTTTTACTGGGATAATAATCCAGATAATGATACTGGATATTGTATTTTCTTTGGATTCCGTTATAACGGCTATTGGTATGACAGATATGCTTTGGGTTATGATCACCGCTGTTGTGATCTCGGTGATATTTATGATGTTCACTTCAGGGGCGGTAAGTGATTTTGTGCATAAACACCCCACGGTTAAAATTCTGGCTTTGAGTTTTCTGCTCTTAATTGGAATAACATTAATAGCCGAAGGATTTGACCAGCATATTTCAAAAGGATATATATACTTCGCAATGGCATTCAGTGTATTTGTTGAAATGATAAATATCAAAATAAGAACAAAACGCTCTAAACCGGTAGTACTTAAAGAAAAGAATTTATAATACAAAACCAATGGCATCCCAGTTAACAAAGAGCATATTAATGGTTTCACCAGATTCCTTTGCATACAACACGCAAACAGCGGACTCAAATTCATTTCAAAACAAACCTGAATTTGACCCTGAGACTTTGCGTAACAAGGCGCTTGAAGAATTTAACGGTATGACAAAAAAACTCACCCGTGAAGGTGTAGATGTTTTGGTACTAAGTAATGATACTGAAATTGAAGTGCCGGACGCTGTATTCCCCAATAACTGGTTCGCAACTTATGAAGATGGTACTGTAATGCTTTTCCCCATGCTGAGCGAAAACCGCAGACTTGAGCGCAGCAAAGATACTATCACCGAAGTACTGGAATCATCGGGCTTTGAAATAAAAAAGTTTGTTGATTACAGCGAATACGAAAAACAGGGATTGATACTTGAAGGCACAGGGAGCCTTGTGCTTGACAGGAAAAATAGCGCAGTGTTTGCAATTGAATCTGAGCGCACAAACAGGATTTTGTTTGACAGATACTGCGATGAAATGAATATTCCTTCTTCAAACCGGGTATTTTTTCACGCCAATGATGAAAATGGAAATCCAATTTACCACACTAATGTTATTATGAGTATTGGCAATGGCTTTGCTGTTATTTGCAGCGAGTGTATCGAGCAGGGTGAACGCAGTGAAGTACTTTCAAAACTCCGTGAACTGGGGCTGGAAATAATTGATATTACCTACAACCAGCTAAAGAATTTCTGCGGTAATATACTGAATGTAAAAAACAATAATGGAGAATCATTGATAGTGCTATCAGCAAGCGCTATGTGGAGCTTTGAGGACCGACAGGTTGAAGTGCTTCAAAAATACGGCAGGCTTGTTGAAGTAAACATCAACACTATAGAAACCGTAGGCGGCGGCTCTGCCAGATGCATGATGGCTGAAATTTTCCTGCCCCGGAAATGATCTATTCCAGTTTATATAAAACCGCAGTTTGGTAACTTGTTATTTCGTATGATTTAACTTCTATCTGCTCAGCCTGGCTCTGAGTAACTGATGTTGGTTTAACCTTACTTGAAGATACTTCAAAAAGTATTTTATCACCACCAAGAGTATATGTAATTTCCAGCAGAGAGCTCATTACTTCAAACCTGCTTATTAACTTGTTTCCAAAAAGATTCGCCTCCAGCAATATCCCGTCAGTTTCGTCAATAAAGTATTTGCCATTATTGTAATCATCAATCCTCAACAAATATTTTCGGTCATCTTTGGTCGAATCCCTGTAGATAATTCTCCAGTTCCATACACCGGCAGAATCAGCCTTGCTTACATGAAGTTCCATTGGTAACGTATGTCTGATATCTGCATCACCATAGGTGTGGATCTTCAGTTCGCCTTTCCAAATACCAAGCCATGTATCATTTATCTGAGAGAACAATGAAACATTAAAAATAAATAAAATAAATGCCGCTTCTGACATTTGGATTTTGACATTTGACATTTGATGTTTCACGTTTCACATTTCACATTTGACGTTTCACGTTTCACGTTTCACATTTTACTTATGCGGTTCCATCCCGAAGGCTATCCCCTCTTCTTTGCTCGGTCCGTAGAATCCGGGCACTTTAAGTCCGGCCTGCCGCATTAATACTGTCATTTGTCCCCTATGGTGCGCCTGGTGTGTGATAAGTATATTTAACGTAGTACCCCTGTTCCATTTTTCGCCGTACATGTCATCTTCAATATCAAGTGTTTGGTCATTCCATTCCGCTTTTATCTTCTCCGCTAGCGATTCCGAGGCGTGTTTATAACACTCCCGCAGGTCAGCGGCTTTGTTCATATCCCATTTACCTGATTCCATATCCGGCGAAAAGACCTTGAGCCCTGTTTTCGCCATCATTTCACCAACTGTTTCAGTGATATGCCAGCCAATAAAGCCAAGTGACCTTCCGTCCGGCGTTACTTTCTGATCCATCGACGGATCTGTAAGTTCATTCATTACTTTCAGGGTTGATGAGCTTTCATAAGCCCAGTCATTTAAAAACTCGTTTAATGAAGTATATTTCATTTTAGTGTATGTTTGATTTATTATGCAAATTTATTGATACTTTAGTAAATAAAAAAGCGGGTTATAAAACCCGCCTTAGCTGTTAGTCTGCACTCCCCCAAATTTAATGCAGCTATGAAAACAATCCCGTAATTCGGCAGTTCAATACCTGAGAGGTACGTTTACCCCGGCAACAACCTGCAGATAAATTATTTCTTTCCTTCCGTTAAGCTCAATTCCGTTGCTGCTTCCGGAATCATTAATGTATGTGCTGTACGCTTCGCTGGTGTAATAATTCTGTTTTGGTATCAGGTTCACCCATACGCCTTTTATGGCCACAAAAAAATCCGCCCTCCTGTTCAGTTTGAACTGCATCCCTGTTGTTAAGCTCATACCCAGCCTGCTTGCCGGTTTAAAATTTGTATATATGTTTGATGTGCTCCCGTCGGGATAGGTGATGTTTGACTGCCACGCCCCGAACATCAGGTTATAGTTCAGATCTGCCCCGATAAAAAGGCTTTCCCGTTCTTTTGGCGTGAAATTATATTCAACACCGCTTCCCAGATTTATAATGTTCCACCTCGTGCGGTTCAGGCCCCTGTCTTCTGAATTGTAGAACAGGTTGTAGCCTGTTGTGCCTGTAACTGAAAGCTTTTTGTTCCTTGTGACCGTGAATTTAGCTGTCACACCTATTCCATAGCCCTGCTGCATACCCAGGTTCTTTGCAGTAAACAGGTTTCCCCCCGGCGTGTTGTAACTGCTTAAAAAATCCTTGCCTTCGCCATTGGCAGAACTCATCACATAACCAAAACCTGCGTTTACAGCAATTGATACTCTTGGTACCTTCCTTTGAACCTTTGTTTTCACTTTCTGCTGTGCGTTAATTAAAGTTATGTTTACCAGCATCAAAACTAACACTAATTTTAAATAATTCATGTTACCCCCTTGTTTTGAAGTAACACAAAATTAAGCTATTGTAGTCTGAATAAACTAACGGAAGGATTTAGAAACAAGAATTTACTGGTACAACAATTGATACAGATCCTAAGGCCGGAACAAATACCGTGAAAATAGTAGAAATACCCTAATCTAACTCTTTTAAATATATATACAATAACCCCTTTCCGGTCAACTGTGTTCTATGGTCACTTTAGATACATTATTGGCGTCATACTTAACATATATCTCTTCACCCACCTGGAATTTTGAAACGGATTGCTCCATTATTACTCCTATCATTTTGGCTCCGAACGCGGGCCTGTCAGATGCCAGAACTTCGGCCTCAATTTCTACTGCGGGATTATTGCCGTTCACATAGATTCCAAGCCAGGTATACTTTGTAACTATAGCCCTGGATGAAATGCCGTAAGCTAGAAGTTCCTTATTCTTTGCGTCATTATCAAACAGTCTTTTTTCAGCTTCTGCCTGACTCATACCGGCCCATGGTCCCGAAGGAACTACACCTGAGGAGTACTGTACGTTTTGCCCCGATGAACCGCCGGCTCCTTCATAGTTAATTACTATGCTGTTCTTATCATTCAGGTCTATTAATACTGGGATCATGTTTCCCGGCTGGTACATTGCTGTCTGCAGCCTGGAAATAAGTTGTTTGGTTTCAACCAGGTACGCTGTACCATTGGGGGGAGTCACTTCAAGTATCATCTTTACCTGCGGGGCATTGTTCACTGTCACCCCTGTATCGGATACTTCAACAACCCTTGCAGTGGTTGCAAAGCCTGATTTGGCAAGCCTCCGGCTTAACACCATAGGCCCGAACAATACTTTCCAGAAAACACTACCCATTATACCTACAACTATTACCATAATTATCAAAGCGAACCATGCTTTTGTTGCTATAACGGCGCCAAGTCCCACAATAAGCCCTATGGCTGCGCCGCCCAGTCCGATCCACATTCCCCAGTTCATTTTCATGATAAAGTATTCCTCCTGAATTTGTTTTTACAAAATTACACTATTTTTTTTAAAATCTGAAAGGATTTCAGAGGAAATATTTATCGAATTGTTTTAAAGCGGCATAAATGGTTCTTTGAATAAAACGAAAACGGGGATAGAAATTCTATCCCCGTCTAAAAACGGTGTAACCCAGAAAGAAACCAGGAAAAAATTAAGCGGTTTTCCGGTTTGTTTTACCGGATAGATTATTGATCTTGAATGTCAGATCATCGGAAACGGTGTTAACTATTTCCTGGAACAAAACGAACTTTTCAAGCTCCAGCTTTGAAAGCTCAGGAAAATGTTTCCACGCCTCATCGGTGATAACCTTCGAGATGTTTATCTTAAATTGCTTAATTTTTTCTCTCCCCGCTTCTGCTTCTTCCTTTGTGAATACGATTTTGTTTTCGCCAGCTCTCACGTCTTTTTGTTAGTTTAATGTTCCTCAAAAATACCGTGATATGTTAATATATCCCTCACTGTTAACCGTTATTTTGTTTAAATGATTTAAAAATACCTGAAAATACTACTTTTGCTAATGCACTTTAAACACTTTAAACCGCAAATGTGCCTAAAACAGCCTATTATGAGCACTTTTGAGAATTGTAAATAATGCCAATTTTGGGTATATTTGCTAATGAAATCTACTTATTCAGCAGCAGGGGTCAGTATTTCCGAAGGAGATAAATTTGTTGAAAGGATAAAACCGCTTGTGAAGGGTACTTTCAATAAAGGAGTTATCAGCGGAATTGGCAATTTTGGGGCATTTTTCAATATCCCAAAATCATACAAAAACCCCGTTTTTGTAGCCAGCACAGATGGCGTTGGCACAAAGCTGAAAGTAGCAGTCTCTGCCAAAAAACATGATACAATCGGCGAAGATCTGGTTAACCATTGTGTAAACGATATCGCTGTTTGCGGAGCTTCCCCCCTGTTCTTTCTGGATTATATGGCTTTCGGAAAACTAAGCTCAAAAGTAGCAATTGATATTGTTAAAGGACTCGTTCGCGGATGCAAAGCCAATGGCGTGGCCCTGATAGGCGGTGAAACCGCCGAAATGCCCGGACTATATGCCAAAAATGATTACGATGTTGCAGGTACGATAATCGGGGCTGTTGAGCGCGGTAAGATCATAGATAAAAAGAATGTTAGGTCCGGTGATGTTTTAATTGGCTTACCAAGCAGCGGACTCCACACAAACGGCTACTCACTTGCCCGGAATGTTTTACTTAAGAAATACAGTTTAACTAAATATATACCTGAACTTAAAAGCACTCTTGCTAAAGAGCTTTTGAAGGTTCACAGGTCATACTTAAAAGAGATTCAGTTAGTAACAAAAAAGTTTAAGGTTAATTCAATCAGCCACATAACCGGCGGCGGGATACTTGGCAATACTAAAAGAGTAGTACCCAAACACCTGAAGATAAAGATAGACTGGAACGCCTGGAAGCCGAATCCGATATTCGGGCTTATACAGCGTACCGGCAGGATAAGCGATAATGAAATGCGTAAGGTCTTCAACATGGGAATTGGTTTGATATTTATTGTTAACAAAAAAAATGCGAAAGCAATAACAGAGCAGCTTAAGAAACAAAAAATCAAAAATCATATTATCGGAGAGATTACAGAATAATGAGATTACACGATATTGCAGTAGTTGGCGCAAGCGGACTTGTGGGCCGCAAGATACTGGAAATTATCCAGGAAAGGCATTTTGAAGTCGGCAAAGTTGTTGCAATTGCCTCTGATGCTTCAGCGGGAAAAGAACTGAACATAAAGGGCAAGACTTTTAAGCTCCATAAGCTTGAGCCGCATATATTCAAGAATCTCGAATTCGCGTTTTTCTCCGCAGGCGGCCCTGTTTCAAGAGAGTGGGCGCCAAAAGCGGCCGCTGATGGCGCGATAGTTATTGATAACAGCTCAGCATTCAGGATGCAGGAAGATGTGCCGCTGGTTGTTCCTGAAGTGAACCGCCAGGATATGTTTAAGAACAAGGGTATTATTGCCAATCCAAACTGCTCAACTATTCAGCTTGTTACTGCGCTTAAGCCGCTTGATACGGCATTCAAAATTAAACGAGTTGTGGTATCAACATACCAGTCTGTATCGGGCGCAGGCAATAAAGGAATTACTGCGCTTGAAACCGAACTCCGCAACCTGCAGCAGTATGAGCACTCCCCTTTTCCGCACAGGATAGCGCACAACGCTATCCCGCATATTGATGTGTTCTTTGATGATAATTACACCCGCGAAGAGCTTAAGATGATCAATGAATCACGCAAAATAATGGGCAGAAAAGACCTGGCAATTACGGCAACATGCGTAAGGATACCTACTATGACCGGGCACGGGGAATCGGTTAATATCGAATTCGATAAAAAAGTATCACCTGATGATGTGAAAGCGGTACTCAGCTCAGCAAAAGGAGTGACCGTTACCGATGATCCGGCTAACAACATTTATCCCATGCCGGTTAACTCCGCTGAAAAGGATGATGTATTTGTAGGCAGGATAAGAAAAGATGAATCTGTTAAACACGGAATCAATTTATGGATAGTCTCAGATAACGTCAGAAAAGGCGCAGCCACAAACGCAGTGCAGATCGCGGAAGAATACGTAAAAGGAAAATGATCAGTAGCACAGACATTCATTTCTGTGCACAAATTTCGTAACATAAGTTTTTGCTTCACAAATAAAATAAACTCAAACTCTTAAATAAGTGTGAGTTTTAGAATGAAAGGAGACGTAAGGTAATGGATAACGTAATAACCAAAACAGCAATGACCCGTCAGAACGTAAAGAATGTGATACAACCCGATAATGTGCTTGGTACACTAAGGAATTACATTAATGTAGATGGACTCGATATTGTGATGGATCTTGATAAATCTCAGGGCGTATATATATATGAGGCAAGAAATAACCGACCGTACCTTGATCTTTTTTCATTCGTGGCATCAAATCCCGTTGGTATGAATCACCCCAAGATGAACAACCCGGCTTTCATTGAGCATATCGGCAAGATCGCATTGAACAAGCCATCCAACAGTGATATATATTACGCTGAATTCGCGGAATTCGTAAAGACATTCTTCGAGACAGCCATCCCCTCTTATTTTAAGTACGCATTCTTTATCGAAGGCGGCGGACTTGCAGTTGAAAACGCGCTGAAGACAGCATTTGACTGGAAGGTTCGCAAAAACTTTAAAAAGGGCTACACAGAAGAAAAAGGGCATAAGGTAATTCATTTTAAACAGGCATTCCACGGGCGGACAGGCTACACAATGTCGCTTACCAACACTGATCCTGTTAAAGTCGCATTGTATCCCAAATTCGACTGGCCAAGAATTACCAATCCAAAAGTAACTTTCCCTTTGAATGAAAATAATCTGGATGAAGTCGTAAAACTCGAAAAGCAGGCTATTGCAGAAATTCACAAAGCGATAGCTGATAACAAAGATGATATCGCATGCATAATACTTGAACCTATCCAGGGCGAGGGCGGAGATAATCATTTCAGGGTTGAGTTCTTCCGTGAGCTCAGAAAGATTTGCGATGAGAATGAAATACTGTTGATATTTGACGAAGTACAGACAGGCGTGGGCATGACAGGTAAATGGTGGGCGCATCAGCACTACGTGCAGCCGGATATAATCTCGTTCGGCAAAAAAACACAGGTATGCGGAATTCTGGCTACCGAAAGAGTAGATGAAATTCCCGAAAACGTGTTCCATACCTCAAGCAGGATTAACTCCACATGGGGCGGCAACATTGTTGATATGATACGCTTCAAGAGATACCTCGAGATTATTAAGGAAGATAACCTTGTAGAAAACGCCGCAATTGTTGGCACACATTTACTTGGCAAACTTACTGATATGCAGATCAAGTACCCCGAAAAACTCAGCAATGCAAGAGGCAAAGGATTATTCGCAGCCATTGACCTTCCCAACGGCGAGCTGCGCGGAAAAGCTGTTGCTGAAATATTCAAAAAGAACGTGATACTGCTTGGCTGCGGCGAGCGAAGCATCCGCTTCCGCCCGTCACTCAATATCACAAAAGCGCAGATAGATGAAGGTCTTGATGTAATTGAATCAGTTGTAAAGGAATTGTAAATCATTCATAGTATGAATTGAAAATTCAAAGGCAGCCAATTGGCTGCCTTTTTTTATTTTTACCTCAAACATTCATTCACCCCGCTCCTGCACCAAAGGAGCCCCTTTGAGAAAAAGAGAGGGGAAACAAATCGATAATTTCTACATACCTCTCCCCTCCGTCGATTTTTACGTCCCGCTCTTCTGCTTAGCGGGATCCCTTTGGGCCGAAGGTCTTGTTTTTAAGAAGAGGGGCTGGGGGGTGAGGGATATAAACCCGCAGAGTCTCCCTCATTCTGCGCTTTTTTGTCCCGAAGGGACTCTACAAAGGAGCCCTTCGGGCCTTCGGAGGGAGAGGGGCAATCCTTGTTTACCCCGTTGGGGCTTCAGCGGGATGGGGTGAGGTCATTAATCTGTAATTTGCAACCTTCCTTCACTCTGTTCAGTAAGGCAAGTCTGTAATCTGTACTCCCCCCTACCCTGTTACATATTTTTACAAAATGTTACCCCAAACATATTAATTTTATATTATTTTACATGCAGGAAACTGTATTGTTCATTAATTATAAATATTAAAATAATCATAATCCATCTCCCCCCTCTCCCTTTGGGAGAGGGGCTGGGGGGTGAGGGTCATAGTTTTGCTTTATTGTTTTTTTGGGGATAAAATAAAACTGACAATAATTCAAAACCATTTAAGAAGGAGCGTTTAAAATGCTGTTACATAAACTTTTCAGAGGGGTTACGCTGGCGGGGGCATTTGTTATTGCCGCATCGGCGCAGCTCTTCGCCGGCGGGGCTGACTCAGTCGTTTTCCAGAACGACAGCGTCTTCACCATCGAAGGTGTGCAGGAAGAGCTTAAAACTGAAGGCGAGTGGATAAAAGTCACCAAGGAAGAAATTGATCCGCAGGCTGTTGCCGACGAGTCCGGCGGAATCGATCCTGAAATTAACACAGATTATGTATGGAGACCCAATAACGTCGAAGAAGGCTGGTCGCCTTACTCCAACGGGTACTGGCAGTACACCAACTACGGCTGGATGTGGGTATCATATTACACCTGGGGATGGCGCACCTGCCATTACGGCAGGTGGTGGTGGTCAGACCGCTGGGGCTGGGTATGGTCGCCCGGATTTGTTTTCGCGCCCGCATGGGTTGTGTGGATGTATAACGACGGCTATTGCGGCTGGTATCCTATTTCACCGTGGGTAAGGTATCACCATGGCTACGGATGGCGCTGCCACAACATGCGCTACAAGGTACGGTGCTGGACCTTCATCGAGAAGCGCCGCTTCGCTGATCCTATTCCGCCGATAAGACCGGTAATTGACCCGTATATACAAACAGAGGTTATCAAAAATTCACTGTATGATGTTAACCCCAAAGTATCTGTAGGCGGTGTGAATAACAACGGACCCGGTGTGAAGAACATCGAAGAAGTAACCGGCAAGCGCCAGCTTGCAAATGACGTATCAATGTACAACAATGTTAAAAAGTACAACGGCAATAAAACCGATGACGATGTAAAGATAAAGAACGATAAAAAGATCATTGATGATAAAACCGGCAGCAATAACACAGGCGTGAAGAAGAACGACGGCGGTAACTCCACCGATGGTACCAAAGGAAACAACAATACCAAGGGTAACAATAATACCACCGGTGATAACGGCACCAAGAACAACAACGGAACGAAAGGCGACAACGGAACGAAAACTAAAGATAACACAGGCAGCAACAATAACGATGGCTGGAAGAAGAAGGATGATTCAGGTAACAAAAATAATGAAGGTAACAAGCAGTATAACCCTCCGCCAAAAAAGAATGATCCGCCTAAGCAGTATGATCCACCAAAACAGGAACAGCCCAGGCAGGATCCGCCCAAAAAGAACGATCCACCCAAGCAGGAACAGCCTAAGAAGGAATCAACTCCCCCAACCAAACAGGATGAGGGAAGTAAAGGGAAGAAATGATTTGTTGACAGACCCCCTTCCCGCTAGGGCGGGACAAGCTGTCTCGCCAGCCGGCGGACACTCCCCCTTGGTAAGGTCGAAGAACTGGCGAAGACATGTGGGAGACACTAAAGGTTTCAGGCTAATAGGTCCCCTCCTTACCAAGGGGGGATTTAGGCCGAAGGACTGGCTTTGACACGTGGAGGTCTGGAGTTAACTTGTTATGAGCCGCAGCAATGCGGCTCTTTGCATTTATAGTAAATCGAAACGCCGCATAAAAAAAGCTCCCCTCCTCTTTTGAGGAGGGGAAAATCACACCGCAGGTGTGATGGGGCTACGCCTTAAAACCGCAATGCGGTTGGAAGGTGGTAAAAACATTTTCTGTAAGAATCCCCCCAACCCACCCACAAACAAGAACAAGGGGTTGCAACCCCTTGTTGAAAACCTCACCTATCAAAAGCAAAAAGCTTTCTAACAACTTACAAAAAGCGCTACGCCTTAAAACCGCAAAGCGGTAGGAAGGCAAGTCAGGCTTCGACACAAAGTACACAGAGAGAGTTGTCTCAGCCTCCCCCCTCTCCTTTGGAGAGGGGAAGGCCCGTTTACGGGCCGGGGAGAGGTCACCCCCAAAACAAGAACAAGGGGTTGCAACCCCTTGTTGAAAACCTCACCTATCAAAAGCAAAAAGCTTTCTAACAACTTACAAAAAGCGCTACGCCTTAAAACCGCAAAGCGGTAGGAAGGCAAGTCAGGCTTCGACACAAAGTACACAGAGAGAGTTGTCTCAGCCTCCCCCCCTCTCCTTGGGAGAGGGGTAGTCACGCTTTAGCGTGCCGGGGAGAGGTCACCCCCAATACAACAACAAGGGGTTGCAACCCCTTGTTCAAACTCGTACCGAGACACACCCCACCGCCCGAAAACGATTTTCAAATAACTCCGCTATCAAAAACAAAAAAGCGTTCAAACGACTTTCAAAAAGCGCTACGCCTTAAAACCGCAAAGCGGTAGGAAGGAAAGTCTGACGCAGTTAAGTACATTAAAACCATGTTCCCTTTTTATACTCTTCATATTTACCGCCAAATGCCGCATGCAAAACTTTTTCCTCCCTTGCTGATTGTATCACCTGCAGAATTACAATTGCCAGCCATACAATAAGCAGCCACCAGAAACCCGCTATCAATATTGCGCCAAGCAGCGTCATATCAAGGAAGAAATACATCGGGTGCCTGATCTTCGAATAAAAACCGCCGGTCATAAGCCCTTTAGCTTCGGGCATTACCGCAAAATACTTTCCAAGCTGTTTCCTGCTTACTATAAGCATGATAAGCATCGGCACTCCTATCACGATACCCGCTATAAGCCGGGTATTGCTATCAAAAAATGTGATTGCCCAGGCGGTAATTGCTGCTAATACAATAGCTGCAATTAGTTTTGATATAGAATTATTCAATTTTTCTCAGCTCCATTGATTTCTGAAATATCCGCTAAGATATAGAATTATAAGTTTAATTAATATATTAAAACAATATTGATCATCACTTCATGAAAGCCCCCGGCATGAATATCACACTGCTACCTCCTAACCTCTCCTTGGGATTCCCGCTGACCCGCGTTGCGGTACGCTAAAACAAAAAGACATCCCCCAAAACAGGAACAAGGGGTTGCAACCCCTTGGAAATAAACAAGACCTCCACGTGTCAAAGCCAGTCCTTCGGCCTAACCCCTCTCCTACGAGGAGAGGGGAACAAAGTTGAGAAATTTCAGCATACCTCTCCCCTCTCCCTTTGGGAGAGGGGCTGGGGGGTGAGGGCGTATCACCCCCAAAACAAGAACAAGGGGTTGCAACCCCTTGTTCAAAACCTCACCTATCAAAAGCAAAAAGCTTACTAACACAGAGGAACAGAGAACACGGAGACCCGTGGTCTCAGCCTCCCCCCTCTCCTTGGGAGAGGGGAAGGCCCGTTTACGGGCCGGGGAGAGGTCACCCCCAACACAGGAACAAGGGGTTGCAACCCCTTGTTCAAAACCTCACCTATCAAAAGCAAAAAGCTTTCTAACAACTTACAAAAAGCGCTACGCCTTAAAACCGCAAAGCGGTAGGAAGGCAAGTCAGGCTTCGACACAAAGTACACAGAGAGAGTTGTCTCAGCCTCCCCCCTCTCCTTTGGAGAGGGGAAGGACTTGTTTACCCCTTTGGGGTTTACGGGCCGGGGAGAGGTCACCCACAAACAAGAACAAGGGGTTGCAACCCCTTGTTCAAAACCTCATCCCTAACCCCTCTCCTACGAGGAGAGGGGAACCAAACCGATTATTTCAGCATACCTCCCCCGTCCGTCGATTTTTACGTCCCGCTCTTCTGCTTAGCGGGATCCCTTTGGGAGAGGGGCTGGGGGGTGAGGGCACAACCCCCCAAACCTCCCCCAAATACAAGAACAAGGGGTTGCAACCCCTTGTTAAAAACCTCCCCTCTCAAAAGCAAAAGCAATTCAACACGGAGGAACCGAGTACACGGAGATCCGTGGTGTCAGGCTGAAAGTCTTTAGATGTTTACCTAAGGGCATGTGTGCCAAGGAAAAAGAGAGTTTTTCTTTATTTTTTATGCAAAGTGGCAATAACCTTATGATCAACTACGATTTAGATATTTATATGGGGGTTTACTAATATGTGTAATTGATTCACTATTTACAGTTATAAATGAAAACAAATGATAGTACAATATTTAGGATACTATGTGAAATTGAAAGTGTTAAGATGGAGGAATTGTACGTTAATTTAGAAATGAAAGGTGTAAGAACTCTTAATTCAAGATTTTAACGATATAACCAAAGGTGTTATTGATAAACTTTGACAAGAGATTATGCATATTACGTAATATTTCCGACGAACTGATTAATTTATCAGTATTGGAATTTTCGATAGAAGATTCATAATCAGAAATGTTATCGATAATATTAAATATAGACTTTTTAAAAATTAGTCTATTAGCTTCACTCTCCTTTAAATTCTCAAATGTATCATAAAATTCTCTCAAGATGAAAAAATCATTTGAGCCTGACATTTTATTTGACCACCAAGGTAGTCTAAAACTATGCGCTAACATATTCCTAAGAATATTATTGTCATATATTTTCAAACCATCTTCAACAAAACTTTGATCATTATTAGATAAACTTTTCAATTTTTCTTCAAAGTCGTAACGATTAGGATTTTTAAATGTTGAATCATTTGTAATTATTTCAAAAAAAATATCTTCATCAATTATCCCAGTTTCATACTCCATTAATTTTAACAGTACAAAATATATGTCTCTACAAGTACCAAACAAGAGAATTATTGTAGAAAATGAAGACAAATTACTCTTAAATGGATTTGAAATTACATATTTCACATTACCAAGCATGTATGAAGTTTCTTGCTTTGCTGAATAACTCGCTTTATAACAATGCCAGAGATTTTCAAATAATGAATAATTATAAATACCTAAAGCGTTAAAAAATCTTTTTTTGGCTTCATCATTAGTATTATTTTTGCTTTCGTGAATTTTGTATTTCAGCAATAGATAATTGTCTAAATAACTATTTAGATAGCCTAAATTATAAGCATCATTTTCGTGACTATTTAGTGAAACAGTAAATTGCATAAAGTAATTTTATAACTTACATATAGAATCTATACGATGGATTAGGGATTTGCTCTTCCTCTAATTCCGTCATTATCATTCCAACTCTTCGAGCGAATGATAATGTGATAGGGAATCTTCCAATTCCATCAGAAGAATTCCAATTCATTTTCGTTAAAGCTAAAATCTCCTTAGCAGCTTGAACGATATCCACATCTTCATTTGCTCCAATTTGAATAGGTGAAGGAATATGTGGACCTGGATACTCCCTCCATTGTGGGATATATCCAGTAGTAAATAAGAAATGCTCTTGATCCTCTAAAATGCACAATGTTCCTCGTTCTGGAGGTTGCTGTCCCCTTTTTAATAATCGAAATGGAGATGGTGAAAACCAAACTAGTTCACATCTTGGAACAATTTTTTCAAGTGCCGATAGTATACCACGTTCTTCCTCGATTTCATATTTTGATGTTTTATGAACAACTATTCTAGTAGGCAGATTTCCATTTCTCATTTTATAATCGTTTACAACTTTTTCTATCAAATCCTTAGCTTGCTCTTCTAACAAATATGGTCGTTTATGTCGTCTTTGATCTTTGGGTATATTTGCACCTTTAAGAGCAAATCCCTCACCAGTTGAAGAAAAGGCTTGAGCGACACTCGCATACACAATATCACCTCCTCTTTTTTTCAGATGATGAAAACTAATACCTACAAAACATGTATCTGCCGATATATCATTTAATCGCCATGGTATATTACCTGATTTGTAATACAACCCAAGACTTATATTCCACGCAATCGTGGATAACGATTGAACTGTTGAATCTGGTTCGAATGTACGTTCCCGAATTATCTGTAAAGGAACACAATTGGGCATACTCATTGACTTCGCTTTTAGTGCTCTATGGAAACTTCTAAATAAAAGCTCATCAGCTTGAGGTAACAATTCTTCAGCTAATTTCTTTTCTTCCGGTGAAAGCTCAAATAACTGTAATTGCTCCTGATCATCTTCTTGAGAAACTCTCTCAAGATAAGTTCTTTCTGCAATACTCAATTTTGAATTAGCTACACGTAATGAAGCAATTTCCTCTGGAAAGTATACCAAAATGCAATCTGGCTTATTATCACCATATAATGATTCTATTTGTTCTGTATATAATTCTAATAGTGCTGTAAATTTATGACGCTGCGAAATCAAAAGTAATTGTTCGTATTTTTTAGGATTAAGGATTTTAATATGCTTTTGGTTTATTACAAATTTACATTTCAACATTTTTCCAGTACCCAAAAATTCAGGGTATTTAAGGATGTTCTTTTCATCACTTAAAATTGCAGTGTCTAGAGTTTCTACCCAGTGAATAATTGATTCTAATTTATCGGGGAGGGTAACAATCCCTAAGTTTATATTTTTAATATTTTCATAAAAATTTGATTCAAAAGGACCACAACCTTTCAACAAGGCTTCTTTAATAAAAGGACTCGTTACTTTGTTTCCAAATTCTAATTTAGGTTCTTTAATCTTTATTATTTCAATTTTCATCTATGCTAGTTTTCCTCTTCAACCACTACTTCGTTTTCAATATACTTAGAGTCTAGTATTAGATCATCAACTTCAAAACCGCCCATATTTATTGAGCTACTACCTTGACTAATCAATTTTAACCAAAAATGTAAATCATCATCAACATTCTTGTTTCTATCAAACTTCATTCTTGATGTCGTAAACCGTGAACGCAAATAGGATTGCAGTGGTGTTTTACCATCTTGTTGTGTAAATACATATATAGGCTTTATACTTAATGAAAACTGATTGCCTAAATACTCCAGTCCAAAACTAATTCCTTCATTTTCATGATATACTCTTGTTTTAGTTTCTCTTCTTTTTACAACTGCTCTTGTGGTTTTTCTATTCAATCTTGATAAATAAGTTATTTTATTTTCAATTCCAGAAACTAATTCGAAATATGCTTTTCTATCCTTATACTCTATTCGTAAACCATATTTAGAAAAACTTTTTAGATAAAACTCAAAATGTTTTAAAATTAACCAAGAAAGTCTCTTCCTTTTATCTAAATCTTTTGTAAACTCAGAAACTTCTACTTCCTCAGCTTTTGCAAAGTCTATCACATCTTCAAAATATTCTTTATAAAACTCTAAATGTGCAAAACTAATTATTTTCTTATTTAAAACATTATTATGGATATCCGTTATAAAAAGTGGTAAAGTATCACCCTTAGGCAACTTTTTAACAATCTGGATAAAAGACAAATAATTAAAAGTTGGGAAAAGGTAAATTGTCTTTGGCAATACTCTGAAAGGAAGTAAATTTGTTATAAATAACTCAGTTTTTGTTATAGGTTTTGCTATGTTATCATAATTAGGATTTGTTTGAATTGCTTGAAGCAAAGTAGAGCATAATGTTTTATTGTTTTCACTGATTTTGAATTGTGCCTCTCCACCATTTTCTCTCATATATTCTTTTACATCTGGCATTCCAGAACCCACCTTATCCATTGAACCAATTCCATAAAAAATATCAGCTATAAGCCTATTCCTTATATAAGAAAGCCCTCTAATTGGCTCAAACAAACCATTTGGATCCACTTTAACCTTTTGTAGAACTTCTTGTGGTAAACCCCCTGATGAAACAAAATTTATTCCTTCACCTGTTTTGTATTCAATCTTATTAAATTCTTCTATTTCATAATCTCTATGCACTATCATATTGACTAAAAGTTCTCTTATTGCTGAAGGTTGATATGCTTCTTGATCAAAAGATTCTTTTCCAATTTTTATGCGTATAATAGGGTTTATGTTTTCATTGTCGAAATAATCTTGAAGTTTACTATATTGTTCCAAGAGATTTCCATCAAACATTGTTCTTGATTTGCCGTTTATTTCAAACTTAATTACTGCATAAGGAAACTTATCACTAATATTTTTTCCAAATAATAAATAACATGCATTTGTGGGATGAATCTTTCCATTTCTCTTAACCAGAAAATGTTCAGCTATAAGAAAATCAATATAATTTTCAGATTTGACAGAAGAAACTAATAAACGTTCAAAATATTTTGATAATGTCACTTTGATTAAGTTTTCATCTAAATCTTCGAATGTCTTATCTTCTAAAATTTTCTCATCAAATAGCAGGGCACTATCTAAATTTAGCTGAGTCTCTGTATTCATGAAATACTCATTTTCTAATTCACTCGCTAACCTTTCCATTAATTCATCAAATCCTTCTATTCGGATCAGCTTAAAATTACCCCCTATAGATGACGCAAGATCAGTTACATAACTATGCGGTTCTTCATCATTAAGTATACACCAAAATATTCCATTTGAATAGTTATTACAATGTTCAATACCTTCCGTCAATAAGTGTTTCATTATTGACTCTTCTGCACCTCGATACCCAACTACTATTAAAGGTCCATTGTCTAAACAAGGTCTGAGTTTTGTTATTAGATTTTCATTTAATTTTTTAGTTTCTCCTCGTTCAACTTTATCGGTATAATACTCCAATGCACCATGTAAGTATACTATTTGCCTTTGTCCGTAAATTTTAAAGGCATTTAGTCCTTCACTAGTTTTATTAATTTCAAATATTTTTTTTGTTGGAACTTTTGATTTAAAAGAATCATAGATAAGCGTATCGAAATTTGTTGTAAGTATTGTCCAACATAAATTTTTCTCAATAATACTTGCTAATGCATAATAACCATTACTAATGGGTATTTTTGGTTCAAGAATATCTAATAGAAATTCTTTTCTAAATTCTTTAGGTTGCAGTAATTTTTCAACAGCTGTAGGAAATGCTTCAGCTAAGTTTTTTTGAAACTCTTTGTACCAGGGCTTACTTTTTAAATAAGGTTCCCATTCGCTAGTGTTTACACGATCATAATTTTTCCAGTGTTGTCCTTTATTTGTTGTGTAACTAGCTTTTGCAATTCTTTTAACAGAATCATTTGCTAATGGAACTCCTGATTTAAAAGATGCTCCAGCACCGAGCAATAGTATCGGTCTAGAAACATGTTCTTTTCTAAACAATGAAATAATTTCTTCAATACTGCCTATATTCATAACTTATAAATGCTTTGAATTATTTTAATTATAGGGTACGTATTTGAATATTCCCTCTTCAAATATAAACAATCTGATACTTTAATTCAAAACATATTCTATTGTTTTCTTAATAGATAATGTTTTCCCACAATTTTCAATTAAAATACATCAATACACTTTCGGTTTTGTCTGGATAAACGGATAAACAGAATATTTAGGGATTCACCCCTCACAATCACCTTTCACCGTTCAGCCTTAAATAATATTTTCGCCAAGTTTTCCCCTTTTTCCACAAACTCCAACAATTTCTCAATTTTTCCTCCTGCTTTAAGCAGGTCTTTGGCTTGCAAGCACTGCTTCGCAGTATTTGACTTATAGATTGACTTGACAATGCACTTAGCATATATTATATTTGATTTAATATGCTATCAGCATATTACAATGAGCAATTAGTAATGAACAATTAGCAATTGGAAACCTTTTTCCCCGGCTTTCTTCCTCCGCTAATGAAGATTAAGACCCCAAAGGGGTAAACGTAGTACCAGACTCAACCTTTAACTTGTAATTTCTAACTTCCTCCTTCGGAGTAAGTTTTCGTCCCGCTTTTAGCGGGACCCAACCTAAAATTAAACCACTATGAAGCAATTTAACCTTTCACTACACAATGATATCCTCAGGCTTCGCCAGTTGGGCAATTCATCGCCCCAGGAACATAAAAAGCTGCTGGATGATATCTGCGATAAGTATAAACTAAGCAAAGCTACCATTTACCGCGAGCTTGGCAAACCCAAACCCGGGACATACCGCAAGCGTAATCATAAGCCGTATATGACGAAAATTACCAATTTAGAGCTTGAGCTTGTCACGGAAATGATGCTTGCACGCAAAAATGATCAGCAGATACTCATTGAAATGTCTATTATAAAAGGGTTTGACTACTCCCGGGTACGGCTTGGCAAAGTAAAACAGAAAATAAGCCATGCCGCTCAATTGGTAATGAACCCCAAGCCAAAAGTGGTACATCATATATTTGACCCTAAGCTGGTTGACGGAATGAAGATATCAAACGTTACCTACATAAGGGCTGATGGCAAAGATGGCGCCACACCAAAAAATACTCACCTGCCCTGCTATGAAGGCAATGCCTCAAAGTTCTTTTACAAAGTTGCGGGCATCGATACCAAAGATCCCGATGGCATTCAGAAGCTCACTTTCCCGGGCGGCGAGGTGCATTATGTAAAAAACTCCGTCATAAAGGGTCACCTTGATGGCATTGCCGCTTCATCAGAGGCGGGGGGAAAGTCAAAGGAGGAGGCTGTAGCTTTTTCTATTGATGTACTCCTGCGCAATCAGCTTAACAGCGCCATGCGGCGCGGCTATATTACACCGCTTGAGCTGAGGCAGCTTACCTCAACAACTAAGCAGCTTACCGAAATACGCAATACATTAAACAGTGCCGGCGGTAATTACTCGTTTGATGAGGTGATGCATATTGTAGGGGTATTCTCCCCCACTGCCACCCGCGAGAGTGTCGCCAAAATAATCGCTTCGCACCCGTTCCTTGACCGCACGCGGACTAAACCTATTCCATCTTATGTGCCCACGCCAGCATATCAGCCAACACCAACGCCAACCCCATCTCCCGAAGATGATAGCGGCAGGGATGAAGAGATAAATTGTGATGATGAATTTTCTACTGAAATAAAAAATAATAATGAGGGCGATCAGAGTCTCAAGATGAATAATCATCGTGCGAATCATGTTGAGAAAACGGGTGAAAATAATGCTTAAAAATATTCCAAGACCGGCACATTCTCAACATGATTCTCACTTAGCAAAGCATTCTCACTATGAATATATTCATAATGAGAAAATCTTTCCTGCAATTATGGGCTGTTTTCGCAGATTCCACGCCCTGACGGGCAATAAAAAAAAATCGGATTCATCGTGAGAATGATAATGAGAATTTGGAGGGGTGATGAAAACGCTTTTAGATAACAGTCCCCCCTTGTTTTTAAAGGGGGGAAGATCAGTCTGAATTTTCATTAATCCACAATTGAACCGAATCTGATTCCCTCGTGGATTAAAAATGGGGGTTGCTTTGAAAGGCTTTGAAAGACACAAAAATAAACCCCCATCTGAGATCCTTCCAGCCCTGGAGTTAATCTCGCGATTGGCAAGAGCTTTAAGCCTCAAGATCTGCTCCCCCCTTCAAAATGAAGGGGGGATGAAAAGCTTCTAAAACAGTCCCCCCTTGTTTTTAAAGGGGGGAAGATCAGTCTGAATTTTCATTAATCCACAATTGAACCGAATCTGATTCCCTCGTGGATTAAAAATGGGGGTTGCTTTGAAAGGCTTTGAAAGACACAAAAATAAACCCCCATCTGAGATCATTCCAGTCCTGGAGTTAATCTCGCGATTGGCAAGAGCTTAAAGCCTCAAAATCTGCCCCCCCCTTCAAAATGAAGGGGGGATGAAAAGCTTCGGGAAAGGGGAATTTGAATTGGTTTCGGCTTTGCTAAAACCTTGATTTATATTAAAAAAATCGTTAATTTTGCAGGTTAAGTATGTTTTATCAACACGTTTGTATGGTTTTCCATAGCCATACGGGGATATTATTCCCTTTAAGTTAAATTTTTTGTCCCGCCAGGGCGGGATTTCATTCGCCAAGGGGCGAATTCAATGTTTGAAGATCTAAGTTCTAAGTTCGATAAAGTTTTTAAGTTCATCAAAGGAAAAGGCAAGGTATCTGAGGCTACCATTGATGAGTTTTTGCGCGAAGTACGCCGCATAATGCTTGATGCAGACGTTAACTACAAAGTGGTAAAACAATTTGTTGATGATGTAAAGCAGAAGGCGCTTGAAAAAAATGTCATAAGGTCAATTAACCCCGGCAAGATAGTTATTGATACTATCACCGCCGAGCTTGTGCGCCTTATGGGTGAAAAGAAAACTGATATCAAATTTTCTAATGACGTGCCCTCGGTCATTATGATGGTTGGACTTCAGGGTTCAGGTAAAACCACGTTTTCAGGCAAGCTGGCTAAGTACTTAAAGTCACGCGGCAAAAATCCGGCTTTAGCGGCATGCGACGTTTACCGTCCGGCTGCTATTGACCAGCTTAAAACACTTGGCGAGCAGATCGATGTAGCGGTATATTCAGATGACAGCAAGGACCCCGTTAAGATAGCATTGGCCGCAGTTGAGTTCTGCAAGCTGAACTATAAGGATACACTGATTGTTGATACAGCAGGACGTTTGGCAATTGATGAAGAGATGATGCGCGAGGTTGAGCAGTTAAAGAGCAAGCTGAATCCCGCGGAAATATTATTCGTGGTTGACTCCATGACAGGTCAGGATGCTGTTAATACCGCAAAGGAATTCCACGACAGACTTGATTTTGACGGCGTCATTTTAACAAAGTTAGATGGTGACTCACGCGGCGGTGCCGCCCTTTCTATAAGGGCAGTTGTTGATAAGCCCGTAAAGTTTGTTGGTGTGGGCGAAAAGCTTGATGCGATTGAGCCTTTCTACCCGGACAGGATGGCCTCAAGGATACTGGGCCGGGGTGATATTCAATCGCTGGTAGAAAAAGCCGCGACAATGCTCCCCGAAGAGCTTGACGAAAAGAAAATTGCGAAGCTTGAAGAGAAGTTCAAAGGCAACAAGTTTGATTTCGGTGACTTCTTAGATCAGCTTCAGCAGATAAAGAAAATGGGTTCACTTTCATCGCTAATGGGAATGATACCCGGCGTTGACAGGATTATGAAGGGTAAAGAAATTGATGATAAGCCGCTTCGCCAGGTTGAAGCCGTTATTAATTCCATGACCCTAAAGGAAAGAACCAACCCGGATATTATCAATGGCGCCCGCAGGAAGAGAATAGCCGGCGGCAGCGGTACAAGCATACAGGATGTAAACCGTGTCATTAAGCAGTTCTATGACATGCAGAAGATGATCAAGACATTTAAGAAAGGAAGAGGGATGAACAACATGCTTCGCAACATGGGTCTTCCTCCTAATTTCAGTTTGAAATAGCCACCAATCCTGAGCGCTGCTCCTTACTCTACGCAGTGGAGGAAGGAGCGAAGTAAGCGAAGGATCTCATTCTAAGAGCGAATGGATTTGGTGCGGATTCAAGTAAATGAAAAAAATATAAAATAAATAAATTAATAAATTAAAATTCTGAAGATCAAGGTTAAGGGAATGAGACCCTTCACTTCGTTCAGGGTTTTTAAACATCCCGGAATATAGCAACAGCGATTGAAAAATTTCGTTATGAATTGCCCGGGAACTAGAAGGAAAAAATGGTTAAACTCAGATTAAGAAGAATGGGAAGAAAAAAAGCTCCCATTTACAAAATTGTAGCAGCTGATTCGCGTTCAAGAAGAGACGGAAAGTTCATTGAAGCGGTTGGTCAGTATGACCCCAATGTACATCCGGCAAAGCTTGAGCTTGTTGAAGAAAGAGCGCTTTACTGGCTTAAAGCCGGCGCACTGCCGACTGTCACAGTAAGGAACCTCCTTTCAAACAAAGGATTGATGCTGAAACTTCACCTTTCAAAAAAAGGTGCTGATGAGGCAAAGATAGCGGCTGAAGTTTCCAAATGGGAATCCATGCAGGAATCGAAGCTGCAGAGAATGAATGACAAAAAGTTAAGAAGAAAAGAGAAATTAAAAAAAGCGGCAGAAAAACCGGCTGAAACAACAGCCACAACACCGGCAGCAGAGCAGCCTGCAGCTGAAGAACAGTCTGCATAATTTTTTATCTGCATAAGCGAGATCATTTTTTGCGGTTACAGTCCACAACATCATCCAACTGACGCAAAAAAAGGTTATACCGGTCCCCGCTAATTATACGAATTATTGTTTTACAATAAATAATATTCTACTAATTAATACTCCAAATTGGAGGGGATGCTTATGAAAGAATTCATTGAATACATCGCAAAGAGTCTTGTTGATGATCCCGGAAGCGTACGTGTTGATGAAAGCACCGAAGAGAACAAAGTTACACTAAAGCTCCATGTAGCCAAGGGTGATCTGGGTAAGGTCATCGGCAAACAGGGCAAAACCGCAAAGTCGATGAGAACACTCTTCACTGCGGTAGCGGCAAAGAACAATAAAAGCGGTCACCTTGAAATAGAGGAAGGTAAAGAGTAACATTTACCACTCCCCTGTTTTAAGATAAGCTGCAAAGTTAGATTAATGAGAATTGATGTAATATCTGCAGTTGTAAAGATCTTCGACGGTCCGCTGAGTGAAAGCATTTTAAAGCGTGCACAGGATAAGAAGATAGCCGAAATTGTTCTGCATAACCTCAGGGATTATGCTGATGGTTCATACCGGCAGGTTGATGATAAGCCATTCGGCGGCGGAGCGGGAATGCTTCTTAAACCCGAGCCGCTATTCAGATGCCTCAACAAGCTTCTTGCAGAGCGGGAATATGACGAAGTAATTTACCTCTCGCCGCAAGGCGTGAAGTTCAATCAGAAAAGAGCCAACGCTCTTTCGCTGTCAAGGAATCTGATACTAATCTGCGGTCATTACAAAGGCATTGACCAAAGGGTAATTGATAAGTTTGTCACCAAAGAGATATCCATAGGTGATTACGTAATTACAGGCGGCGAGGCCGCCGCCATAGTTGTGATAGATGCGATTGTCAGGCTTCTGCCGGGCGTACTTAATGATAGTGAGTCGGCATTGACCGATTCCTTCCAGACAGAATCTGGCTTTGACGCACCGGCCTACACCCGCCCCGCTGAATATGAGGGCATGAAAGTGCCCGAAGTTCTGCTGAATGGTAACCATAAAGATATAGCAGCATGGCGTATGGAGCAGGGCAAAAAGAAGTACAGAAGAGTTAAGAGAGTAAAAAAAGAAAAATAATAAATAAGCAATCATACAAGGAATAATAATGAACAAAATAAATTTAGTTACCGCTCCGCAGATGAGAAGTGACTTCCCGAAGTTCCAGTCGGGTGATACCGTTAATATACATGTTAAGGTTATCGAAGGCGACAAAGAAAGAATTCAGCAGTACCAGGGTATTGTGATGGGAATTAAAGGCGAAGGCATCGGAAGAACCTTCCGCGTAAGAAAAATTTCAAACGGTGTTGGCGTTGAAAGAATATTCCCGCTGCACTCACCTTCAATCGCAAAAATAGAAAAACTTAAATCAGGTAAAGTAAGAAGAGCCAAGCTTTATTACTTAAGAGCTTTGAAAGGCAAATCAGCTACAAAGATCAAAGAAAGAATTTCACCCGAAATAGTTGCTCCAGTAAAAAAATCAGAGCCTGTTATAGAATCAGCTCCGGTTGCTGAAACAGCGGAATAAGGTATAATTTGAACAATGAATTTAAAAACCGTTAATTAAGAATTAGCGGTTTTTTTTAATGTACTTATCGCTCAAATGCTATAATGTGTACATACTAATGTAATGAATGCGATTAATTTTATTCCTATTTTTGTGAATTAACCGGTATACTATTAATAATATTACTATAATACTAACTTGAAGCAGGGTAAGAAGTATTTCATTTCGGTTGCAGGCAACATAGGTTCAGGCAAGTCATCGCTTACCAGAATGATAGCCAAAGAATTTGGCTGGGTCCCCTATTTTGAATCAGTTCAGGATAACCCGTACTTATCAGATTTCTATAAAGAAATGAGAAGATGGAGCTTTCAGCTCCAGGTATATTTCCTTTCGCACAGGTTCCACACTCATAAAAAAATAATCGCTTCAAAGAAGTCAGTGATCCAGGATAGATCGATATATGAGGATGTAGAGATATTCGCGCGTAATCTTTACCTGATGGGCAGAATGGAAAAACGCGATTACCAGAATTACCGCGCGCTGTTCTATGAAATGGTATCATACCTTAAAGCGCCTGATCTTGTGGTTTATCTGAAGGCTGATATTAAAACCCTTGTAAAACAAATCAAGCTGCGCGGCAGAGAGTTTGAAAAGAGCATCGAAAAGCAATATCTTGAAAGGCTGAACCGTAGCTACAGCAAGTGGATAAAGGAATACAAGTTGGGTAAAGTGCTTGTAATAGAATCAGACAACATTGATTTTGTTAACAACAAAGAACATTTCGGGCTTATTATTAACAGCATCAAAAAGAACCTGAGATAAGCTGATGAACGCAATGATACCTGTATCGCCCGGCGAGCTTTTGGATAAAATTACGATTCTTGAGATAAAGAAGAAGAATATAAAAACTGCGTCAAAGTTGAAGCTTATCAAAACAGAGCTGTCACATCTTAGGAAGATATTGAATGAAATGTTGAGTTCTTCGAAGAGAATAAAACCTGCTGTACTCACAGAAAAGAAAAAGCTCTTGGCAGTAAACAAAAAACTTTGGGATATTGAAAACAGGATCCGCGCAATGGAAGCTAAACAGAATTTCGATAAGGGGTTCATTGAACTTGCCCGATTGGTTTATATAACAAACGATAAACGTTCTGAAATTAAGAACAGAATAAATATTCTGTTCGGCTCCGCCATTAAAGAAGTGAAGCAGTATTCAAAGTATTAGCAGATTATTTAACACAAAGCTATAAATGATATATACCGATAAATGAAATATATTTCATACTTGATATTCTTCGCATTTATAGCTGCGCTGCTTTTTTTTCTTAAGAATGCACTTGAGCCAAAACAGGAGCCTGTGCATATAACAGGTTCGCAGATGTGCAATGAGTGTCACGGGCTAAAGAACATCGGTGACCAGATGACTCCCTGGAAGAATTCAAAACACTCCGGTGCTTACACGGTGCTGTTCAGCACCAAGGCAATCGATTTCAATAAAGCAAACGGACTGGCATCGCCTGATAAGGAAGAAAAGTGTTTAAAGTGCCATACTACTGAGTACCGATTCAAGGGTACCCCCAAAGGTGAGTTTTTTAATATAACTGAGGGTGTTGGATGTGAAGGCTGCCACGGAGCGGGCTCCGAGTATTCCTCTGCCGAGATAATGAAAGAAGAAAGTTCATTTATACGCAGCGGCGGTGTAAAAGGTGACGAGAAGACCTGTTTAGCCTGTCACAGCACAAAGGGCAACAAGGAAAAAACACTTAACTATGATGCTTGTCCTTTTCAGTTGGAAGATTTTGATTACAAATCAGCTTTCGAAAAGATTAAGCATCCGCTATCCATTGAGTTCAAAAAATAAATGATAGAATTAAGTTCAAAATATGACGAAGCATCGCGTCCCATCGGGGTATTTGATTCCGGTGTTGGCGGGTTAACTGTTGTGAAAGAGCTTAACAGGCTTCTGCCGAATGAAAAGATAATTTACTTTGGTGATACAGGCAGGGTTCCCTACGGTAATAAGTCTAAGGAAACAATTGTGCATTACTCTTTGCAGGTTGCGTACTTTTTGATGAAGAAGAAGATCAAGATGCTTGTTGTTGCCTGCAACACTGCTTCATCAGTATCGCTGCCAACGCTGAAAAGGCATTTTCATATTCCGATAATTGGTGTGATAGAACCCGGTGCAAGATCAGCAATAGAAACAACTCAGAAGAATAAGATAGGTGTTATAGGCACACTTGGCACAGTACGCTCAAACGCATATAAAAAGGCGCTGAAGAAAATCAAAAGCAGTGTTAATGTATTTCAGGACCCGTGTCCGCTGTTTGTGCACCTGGCAGAAGATGGCTGGAATAGGAACAAAATTGCTCAAATGGTTGCAGATGAGTACTTGAAACCTCTTAAGACAAAAAATATTGATACACTCATCCTTGGCTGCACGCACTATCCACTTCTTAAAGATGTGATACAAAGTTCTGTAGGAAAAAGTGTTCAGTTGATCGATTCCGGCAAAGAAACAGCCAAAGAAGTGAAAAGAATTCTTGAAAAGAAGCATCTTTTGAACAAGCATAAAATGACAGAGAAGAATCACTCAGTATTTTACGTGTCTGACTTTCCGCATAAATTTAAGGAAGTTAGCCAGAGATTTTTATCTAAAGAATTGAAACATGTACATAAAGTAATTTTGTAATCAGAATATATGACAGAACAGGAAATACTGCAGATCTTCAAAGATTCAGGCGCGCTGCTTGATGGACATTTTGTGCTGACTTCCGGCAATCACTCGCCGCATTACATTGAAAAATTCCGTGTACTTGAGAGACCCCGATATACCGAAATGCTGTGCAAAGAGCTGGCCAGGAAATTCGAAAATGAAAATATTACGCTTGTTGTAGGACCAATGACAGGCGGTATACTTCTTGCGTATGAAGTTGGGAAAGATCTGGATACAAAGGCCATCTTTACAGAACGCGTCGATGGTAAAATGAAATTTCGCCGCGGATTTGAAGTAAAACCTGATGACCGTGTATTAATAGTGGAAGATATCATATCAACCGGAGGAAGTGTACAGGAGGTAATTGACGAAGTCAGAAGATTTAAAGCAGAAATTGTAGGTGTAGGATGCCTGGTTGACCGCTCTGGCGGCAGGGTTGATTTTGGAATTCCTCTAAAGCCACTTGTAAAAATGGATGTTGTATCTTTTAAGCCTGATGAAGTGCCGGAATGGCTTTCAAAAATTCCTGTAACCAAACCCGGAAGTACGAATAAATAGAGGTTTTAGTATTCTTTTACCAAAACTTTTTCAAAATCGACATTACCATCAACCCCAAGCCACTTTTCAGCATCTTCTACATTATAGAAGAAAAGCAATTTGTATCCCCTGTTGAATGATGCGTTTTCAAAAAAGTCATTGTTTGATTTGTTTTCAGGAACATCAATTATTGCAAATTGAAGATATTTTGACTCCTCCCTGAAATTCTCAATTTCCTGAAGTCCGTTGAACACACCGAACCTGCCGCTGAATTTGCGAAGATCAACCATTATTCTTGAGATCCCATTTTCATCAATCACCTTATCCATATCAGCAGATATCTCGCGGAATTTTTCCACAGGATACTCACCATCCAAAATAACCTTAAGGAAATCATCGTTAATATGATAATTTATTGTATACTTCATTTCCCTCACCAATAACGTAAAATATAATGATTAAAATAACATAATATCATTTTTCTGTCAAGATAAATTATCATAAGCTTCATTCAAAATGACCTTCTAACAAATAGAAAATACTCTCTAAACAAAAATTACTCATTTTTGTATCAAAATATTAAGTCCGTAAAGGAGATCCATCATGTTATCGTCATTATTTGCAGATAAAATTCACAAATGGAACAGTGAAACTGATCACAAAGTCGATAAATATTCCGACTCGCAATTTCCGGGAAAAACTGAAGAGAAAATTAAATGCGAAGTAGAAATTAGTGAATTTTTGCCTAATTCAACAGAAGTATTTAGTAGGGAAGAAAATGCTCGTATTATAGAGTGCTTTTAAATGTTCAACAAAACTACCCTTGATTAGAATATCACATATTACAAAAGTTTAGATATATGCCCTGTTTGGATTCATAGACCCCAAAATCCTGATATAAACATTAAAACCACGATTTATTAATAGGTAATATCAATACATTGATTATTGGCTGACATAAAACTATATTTGTGTTTGTTTTTACCTAAATTTCAATGAAAACTCGCTAGACGATAGTTTCAGCGCATAAAGAGAGGTTTAACTAATTATGGGTTTAATGAATAAGCTGCGCGATAAGACGCACATTATTCTGATAATATTGATACTTGCATTTCTTGCTACAATAGTATTTGAGTGGGGAATGGATTACCTCGGCTTAAGAGGCGGACAGGTTACAGAACTTGGTTCAGTTAATGGTCAGGAAATAAAGTACGCAGATTTTGAAAGTCAGGTTAACTTTGCAATCGATCAGCAGAGACAACAGACCGGTGAAGACCCGGATGAGAACCTCATAAAAATGATACGGGACCAGGTATGGGACCAAATGGTAACCCAGATTCTTGCAGAACAGGAAATAAAAAGACTTGGTATAACAGTTACTAACCAGGAAATACTTAATTGGGTATATAATTCTCCTCAAACTTTGCCGGATGTGATTAAGAGAAATTTCATTGATTCAACTGGTCAGTTTAACATGGCTGTATACCAGCAGGCACTTACTACAAAGACTCCTGAAGTCACAAAATTTTGGGCACAGGTTGAAGAATACCTGAAACAAACCCTTCTTTCACAGAAATTGCAGAGTGTGATAACCGGAACAGTCAGGGTTACAGAAGGCGAGGTAATGCAAAGATTTAAGGATGAAAATATAAAAGCTTCGTTTGATTATGTTTTTCTGGATGCTAACAGCGTAATGGACGCTCAGATACAGGTTTCCGATGATGATATGAAAAATTATTATGAAAATCATAAAGATGATTTTAAACGGGAAAAATCCGCGAAGTTAAGATACGTGCTCTTTCCTGATATTGCCACAATGGAAGATACAGTTGCTACTGAAAAAATGATCAAAGCTTTCACTAAGGACCTTAAGAAACTCATACCTGGCGACTCGACGACCTACGGTGTAGTAAATGATAACTCAACTGCGAAGTTTACAAATAATTTTGTAAAGCCAAATGAAGTATCACCGGAAGTTGCATCTTTTCTTTTTTCAGCCGGTAAAGATAGTGTTTCAGAAGTTATTAAAGCATCTGACGGTTTTCATATGGTAAGACTTTTGGAAACCAAAGATGGAGCCGAAACATTCAGTAACGCTCAGCATATACTTATAAATTTTGGAACCGATACTAACGCGGCTAAAACCAAGGCAGAGCAAATAGTACAGAGACTGAAAAACGGCGAAGATTTTGTTAAATTGGCAGCCGAGAACTCTGATGACGCATCAAACAAATTCAAGGGCGGCGATCTTGGATGGTTTGGTAAAGGTGCTATGGTTAAAGAATTTGAAGATGCTGTAAACAGTGCCTCGGTTGGCAGCATTGTAGGCCCCGTGAAAACGCAGTTTGGGTACCATATAATCAGAGTGAAAGGCAAGCAGAACAAAGAATTCAAATTCGCAGATATAAAGAAGAATGTTACAGCTTCTCCAAAAACAAAAGATGCAGCAAGAAAACGTGCAGAAGATTTTTCTTTCGTTTCCAAAAAAGGCAACCTTGATGAAGAAGCAAAAAAACTTGGATTACAGGTGGTTGATATTCCCAGCTATGTAACAAAAGGTGCTTTTGTCCCGGGTGCAGGACAGAATAATTCTGTGATAAAGTTTGCGCTTGAGGAAGAAAAAGGGGCTATCAGTGATCCTATCAAGATACAGACGGGTTATGCAGTATACATTATTTCTGATAAATTCCCGGAAGGATATTATACATTTGATGAATTGAAAGTTCAGCAGCTGCCAATGCTGGTTAAAACAGAAAAGAAACTTGACGCTTTGAAACAACAGGCTTCGGATCTGAAATCAAAGATACAGGGCGGTGATATTAATTCACTTAAAAATGTTAATTCCCAGATTGTTATACAAAGAGCAGATACAGTTACTGTTTCTGTTCCTTCCCCTCAGATTGGAGCAGATTTTGATTTTTCAACAGTGGTGTACAAACTGCAGAATGGCCAGATTTCTGACCCAATAAGAACTGCCAGAGGTTATTATATTGTACAGATGAGAAATATCTCTGCTTTTGACCAAAATGCTTACCAACAGCAGTTTGAAACAATGAGAACAGCGATTATTAACCAGAAGAAACAGTCTATAGTGCAGGATTGGCTGGCTGAAATGAAAGAAAAAGCTGTAATTGTGGATAACAGAGATAAAATGTTCAGATAAAATAAATTTAGAGTTGATTATTGCAATTTAATTCCTTTTAGGTTAATTTGCTGTATTCTAAAGCTGTTAAAAAATTAGAAAAACAGTATTTGAAAAAAAATTTATTAACATTTCTGATTTTTATGGGTTCAATTAATTTTTTGAACCCATATTTTTTATACAGTCAGGCGGAACACGATAAATTATCTTCGTTTAACGGTTCAGGTAGATTTACACTTCAGGTTTTTGCAACATATGTTTCTGCAGCGGAACTTCAGAACAATATTAAATCAAACGTTTCATTTATCAGAGATGCATCAATAGAACTTAAAGGTGGTTATGGATATGGTGCAGAAGTGACATATAATCCGAATATCACTGATTTTGATGTTATGTTCTATTTATCCAGTGAATATCTTAAAGTGAAAGATGATGAACTGCTGTTAAGATTTGAAAACGATTCAGCATCTTCTGTTGTCAGATTTACCGAAGAATACAATATGCTCCCTCTCGAGGCAGGTTTGAAATGGAATTTGCCTGTCAGCACTGAAAGATTCAAAATATTTATAGGCGGGGGCGCCGGTTTATATTTCGGAAACCGCAAAAGGTCTGTGGGACCTTATTCTACATCTGCCATTTCAAGAAAAGCCGGTGTTAGTATGAATGTACTTGCCGGCCTCGAATATTTCGCTGAAAGGAACTTATCCCTGAATTTTGAGTTTAAGTTCAGAGAGGCTTCTTTCGAATCTCAGGACAGATTTGACGTGGATTATGTTAACATAAATGGCAATGTATACAATATGGATAATCCAGTTTATTCCAGGCTGCTGATTGATGGAACCAGGCTCTCAATTGGTATGAAGTATCATTTTTAGGAAAATTTACAATAATATGAAGAAAATTATCTCTGCAATATTGATTCTTTGCGCATTTATTATGTTTCCTGCGCACAATATTACGACAAAAGAATTCGGAAGTAAATCCCGTTATGCCAAAGATCATATTATTGTCAAAATGAAGAAGCAGAATCTTTCTGTTGCAGCTTCAAAACCATTAACGGAAACATACGAAGAAATACTAAAAGATATATTGGTCTCACACAATGTTGAGCTCAAAAAAACAAAAGTTCTCTTCCCAAGAGACACGAAAAGAAACTCTGTCCTTTATCATAAATATGAACTGGAAACTTACTTTGTTGCCTATTTTGAAGGAAATATTAACGTGCCGGAAATCTGCAGCAGTCTGAATTCAGAAGACAGAATAGATTTTTCGGAACCGGATTTTATTGGTGAGGCGGCAGGTGTAAAAGGCGGCGCTGTAACTCCAAACGACAATTTTTTCGGCAGGCAATGGGGATTACATAACGATGGTACCCAGAGAACAACTGCCGGAAGAACAGGAAAACCCGGTGCGGATATGAATGTTCTTAAAGCCTGGGATATTGCTGCAGGCAGCAGCGATATAATTGTTGGCATCTTAGACTCAGGTACAAAGACGGACCATCCTGATCTTGAAGGAAGAATCTGGGTAAACAGCGAAGAAGTAAAAAACGGTAAAGATGATGACGGTAATGGTTTTGTTGATGATATTTACGGTTACAATTTTGCATATGATAATCCTAACGTTAAGGATGATGGCGGACATGGTACAAATATTGCAGGTACAATTGGCGCTTCTACAAATAATGAAATTGGTTATGCAGGCATAGATCAGAAATGCAAATTAATGATCTGCAAGAATCTTGATGATGAAAATCTGGGCGAATATTCATGGTGGTCTGCTTCATTGTATTATGCCTCTAATAATGGCGCACGCGTACTTAATATGAGTGAAGGGGGTTACGACTATTCAAAAACACTTGAAAATGCGATCAAATATGCACAGGATGCAGGCTGTTTAATAGTTGCAAGTATGATGAACAAGAATAACGGTGATACTTACTATCCGGCCAGTTTTAAGAATGTACTTGCGGTAGGTGCAACAGATACTGATGACAGCCGCTGCAGAGAATTTACCTGGGGAGGCGGAAGCAATTGGGGCAGGCACATTTCAGTGGTTGCACCCGGAAATAAGATATATGGTTTGGATTATAAAGATAATTCAAATTATGATGTATACTGGAGCGGAACTTCACAGGCAACAGCTTACGTAAGCGGTATTGCAAGCATTTTGCTTGGACAAGATCCTTCCAGGACAAATAACGATCTCAGGGAAATTATAACTCAGACTGCTGACGACCAGGTAGGCGACTCCAGGGAAGATAAACCCGGCTTTGACGATTATTACGGCTATGGCAGGGTCGATCTGTATGAGGCACTTAATTACGGAACATATTCGAGCGGAAAGAAAGAAAAGGTGAAAGATCCCGTGGAAGAGAACACTAAACGGGATGATAAAGATTACGAATATGAAAAATACAAAGATAGCGATAATAACGGCAACAGCACCCGGGCAAAGGCTAACGATGAGAATGAAACCCCTAAAGACCGCAATAGTAAAAATGACAGGGCAAAAAAACCAAAAGCAGACGACAGGTAAAACGTAAATACTTCCTTTACTTAGAAATTATTTTATCAGCAAATGCTCGATATCGAACTTATCAGAACTTCAATTGAAGAAAATGGATTCATTTCTCATATTTATTATTTCGAAGAGCTGGATTCTACAAATACAATAGCTGCAAAGAAGGAAATACCTGTTGATTCACTTGTGATCACTACAAATCAAACTTCCGGCAAAGGTCGTTTGGACAGGAAATGGGAATCAGAAAAAGATATGAATCTCACATTTTCCATAAAAAAATTTTTGCCACTCTCCCCCACTGAAATTCACAATGCAGTTTACTATTTCTCATATTACGTTTTTGATTCTATTCTGAGCGAAATGCAAAATAGCGGAAGCTATTTTGAAAAGGATAAACTCTTCATTAAGTGGCCTAATGACATCATGTACGAGAATAAAAAACTTTCCGGGATTTTGGTTGAGTCGAAGTTGCCAAGCAATGTGTTTGTTGTAGGAATTGGGATCAATTGTAATCAGGAGATATTTTCTGATAGTATTAACGCGATTTCCTTAAAGGAAATATTGGGAAAGAAGATTGATCTGAATAGATTCCTTATCAGACTGATAAGCAACTTTTCTTTGAATTTTTCTGAGTTATTGTCTTCAGATCATGATACAATCTTTGAAAAATGGAAAAATTCTGCAAAAATCATTGGAAAATCATGCGAAATAAATATTGATAGTGGCGGCATAAGTAATGGTAAAATTATAGATTTAAATAAAGATGGTAGTATAACAATACAAACAAATTCCGGAAGTTCGAAATACCATAGTGGGGAAATCAGGATTTCCCGTTTCGGGCAATGAAAATGCCTTTATACAGCATAAAATAACTTGATTTTAGTTTATTTTTTAGATATTTTTGAAGTTTGAGATTTAAGGGTAGATAGCGAAGTGGTTAAACGCAACAGACTGTAAATCTGTCGGCTTATGCCTTCGGAGGTTCGAATCCTTCTCTACCCACGGAATTTTTATTTATAAAAATATAAATAATACTTTTTCAGATACACAAAACAATTTTCACTGCTGATGTAGCTCAGTTGGTAGAGCACTTCCTTGGTAAGGAAGAGGTCACCGGTT